>JAJZRO010000017.1 GCA_021802645.1 Deltaproteobacteria bacterium
CGTTGTACCCACTCGGCCACAGGGCATCCCCGGTGGCTTTTTCCCGATGAGGCCCGCCCATGATCACCGCAGCCAATGTCTCCCTTGCCTACGGCAAGCGGGTCATCTTTCAGGACGTCAACATCAAATTCACCCCCGGCAACTGCTATGGCCTGATCGGGGCCAACGGCGCCGGCAAGTCCACCTTTCTGAAGATCCTGGCCGGCCAGCGCGAAGCGGATCGGGGCGAGATCATCAAGGGGCCGAAAGAACGCCTCGCCATGCTCAACCAGGATCAGTTCGCCTTTGACGAACACACGGTCTTCGATACCGTGATCATGGGCCACATGAAGCTCTACACGGTGATGGCCGAGCGGGAGGCCTTGTATGCCAAGGCCGATTTCAGCGAGGAGGATGGTGTGCGTTCCGGCGAACTGGAGACCATCTTCGGCGAATTGGGCGGCTACGAGGCCGAGGCCGAGGCCGCGGTGCTCTTGAGTGGCCTGGGTATTTCCGAGGAGCTGCGCCAGAAGCGGATGAAGGAACTGGACGGCAACGACAAGGTGCGGGTGCTCCTGGCCCAGGCTCTGTTCGGCAATCCGGACATCCTGCTCCTCGACGAGCCCACCAACCAGCTCGACATCAGGACCATCACCTGGCTGGAGGAGTTCCTCTCCCGCTTCCAGAATACCGTGATCATCGTCTCCCACGACCGCCACTTCCTCAACCAGGTCTGTACCCACATGGCGGATATCGATTACGGCAAGATCACCGCCTATGTCGGCAACTACGACTTCTGGCAGCAGGCGAGCCAGCTCCACTTCCGGCAGAAGGAGAGCGAGGCGAAGAAGGCCAACGCCAAGGCCGATGAATTGAAGGCCTTTATCCAGCGTTTCAGCTCCAACGCCTCCAAGGCCAAGCAGGCCACCTCGCGGAAAAAATTGCTGGAGAAGCTCACCATCGAGGATATGCCGGTCTCTTCCCGGAAATATCCCTACATCATCTTTAACCCGGAACGCCCCTGCGGCGACGTGATCCTGGAGATCGAGGGGCTCTCGAAGTCCATCGACGGGGTCTCCCTGTTCGAGAATCTGACGCTCACGGTGAACAAGGGTGACAAGATCGCCTTTGTCGGCACGAACAGCCTGGCCAAGACCACCCTCTTTCAGATCCTGGCAGGAGAGATCGAGCCGGACAAAGGCTCCTTCCGCTGGGGGGTGACCATCAGCAGCGCCTATTTCCCCAAGGAGAACACCAGCTACTTCAGCAACGAGGCACTCGATCTCATCGGCTGGCTGCGCCAGTTCGCCTCGCCCAAGGAGCATGAGAGTTTCCTGCGCGGTTTCTTAGGCAAGATGCTCTTTTCCGGCGAGGAGGCGCTGAAGAAGACCTCGGTCCTCTCCGGCGGCGAGCGGGTGCGCTGCATGCTCGCCAAGATGATGCTCTCCGGCGCCAATGCCCTCATCCTCGACGAGCCCACCAACCATCTCGACCTGGAGTCGATCACCGCGCTCAACAACGGGCTCAATGCGTTTTCCGAGGTGGTGCTCTTTGCCTCCCACGATCACCAGTTGGTCTCCACCGTGGCCAACCGGATCGTCGAGATCACGCCGGACGGCATCATCGACGTGATGATGGGCTTCGACGACTATCTTGCCCGCGGGGAGAGGGATATGGTTGGCCTGGAGGAGAATCAGGCCGCGTAAAGAACAGACGGCGCGGCCCAATGCCGTGTTGTGCCCTGGGTAAAGGAAGAAAGGGAAGGGGGCTGCGCAGCGCGTGGCCCCCTTCCTTATTTGGTGGTGAAGGTGAAGACGCCGTCCCAATCGGCTGGGGGCGGGTGTTCGCGGAAGTGGGCGATACCTTCCAGGGAGAGTTCCTGAATCTTCGCCGGCTGCTGCCGAACTTCCGGACTTTGCCCTGCGGGTGGCGGCAGGATAGGGCGGATCAGACAGTTGCCCGCTCCCGCAATTCCAGCGAGTCGTGAACTCTTGGAATTGCTGCCCCATCGTGTCGCTCAGCCGCGGCGCGTCAGCGCCGACGTCGGCTGGAGCGAGTGTTGTGCCGTGAATTCACCTTCACCGTGCTTTCTGACACGGAAATGTGTTGACCAAGATAGCACCGATCAGCCCAGCGGCATCCAGCTTCTTATCCTCCGGGTATACCATGAGATCTTGACCAAGTTTCATCTTTACCGCTAACTCCAAAGCTGAACCGGAAGTGTTGTCTGGGATGCAGGGACGCCCACCTTTAGTCTTGCCGTCGGCGATGCTCATGCCCATACTGACTCCTTGCGTGATTCCCAAAATATAGAAGCGACACGCGGCTTTGCTCTCAGCGCTCGAGTTGGTGCAAATTTCTTGAAGGTCTCCGCCGGTCATCGCACCGCCGTTATCTACTGCGCCAGCGGGAGACACGAACGCCAGCGCGCACAGCAACACCCCTATGGCTATTTTCATTGTGTTAACTCCCTTCTTCGCGGCACAACGTTAGAACTCAGCCGCGCTGCTTTTCGGCGTCGGCTGGAGTGTCTTGTTGGGCGATGTATAGTGTTTCATAGATTATAGATAGCCTTTAGCTCACGTTGTAAGACATGAAAACCAGCATCTATATTGTCTTTGGGGAATGGTACATATGCTACTCCAGAAAGATTAGAGGGTATATTTACACCTTCCTCATGAAGCAATATAACTTTATGCCTGCCATACGAGCCTTGAAAAAAACCAATTTCATGCATGACGTTTTCTCGGACTCGAGCTTCTTCTTTCTGGGTAAAATCATCACCTGTCATTACAATAACAGCACTGTCACAACGTTTTGAATTATCTATGAGTTTTTCGATAATAGTGCGACCAGCATTTGGTTCTTGGGCTAACTCAATGGTTTGCAGTTCTACGTCTTTTTCGATAAAAGGCTGAACTTTGCGCCACTCAGCAGAACGCCCATGAGAAATAAAGACTCTTCGTGGCGATTCCGTTTTTGGCTGTTCAAGCTCACTATTTGCTCGTAATTCAAAAATTTGCTCAAGATCACGAGACAGTTTTTCAACTTGGCGACGAGAGAAATGCCAAACTACTTTCTTTTCTGGACCAGAGGGAGCCATTTCAGTCTCTGGCTCTGTTTTGATAGATTGAAAGTCACCGTACAAACCCGGCAGTAATTCCTTTAACTTTTCAAGCAAGCTTGCCGCTTGTGTGAAATAGTGTTGTACAAGATCAGGATCAAAATTTGCGCGAGTCTTAACATCACCACTACTTCTAGCTCGGCTAACATTTTCATTCATCACCGAGATCAACGCTTTTTGGATGCCCGAAAGCTTTGCCATTGTAGTAGATATTTCATTCATATGGATTTAATTCCTTTCCACCCAACATTGTATTAGACAGAATGGACCAATACGCTGTTACACAGAATCGGTGTATTGGCTTACTGCGTTTCGTGATGTGAGAGGCTCGCCAGGGAGCCATAACCTGCGGATAGATTAGCAGACGCTTTGGGTAAATTCCACAGACATGTGTGGACTCGTCAGAAAAAGAGGCGCGCGGTTCAGCGGGTTGTTGCCGTTGCCAACCGGGCGAAGCGGGCGAGAAGGGAGCCAGCCTCGGGACATTCCCGTACGCTAGCCAGCATGGTGGAGGGGGTGAGCCCAGCAGCGGTCAGGTGTTCGGTGTCGGCTGCGATCTCGGCGGTCATAATTGCTTGCGTATATTCGGGATGGAACTGCACACCCCAGGCGCATGCACCGATTCGGAAGGCGTGGTGGGGTTCGAAGTTGTTGCGGGCAAGGAGGGTCGCCCCGGGTGGTAGGGAGAGAACGCTCTGGCTGTGAAAGGCCTGGACCGGAAAGGTGGCGGGCAGGCCGGCAAAGAGCGGGTCATTCCCTGCCTCCGGCAAGAGATCGATGGTGACCGTGCCGATCTCCGGGCCCTGCGGATGGTAATCCACCCGGCCGCCCAAGGCTGCCGCCAGAAGTTGATGGCCGTAACAGACGCCGAGCAGCGGGATGCCCCGCGCCACCACCTCTGGCAGCCAGGCGGCGAGCGCCACGCTCCATGGAAGGTTGTCGGTCACCATGGCATGGGAGCCGGTGATCACCACGCCGCCGCATTCTTTGGGCCGCGGCAGTTCCTCGCCATCCTCCACTCGCACCACCCGGACGGCATCGTCGGGCAGCATCAGTCCCTCGCGCAGCCACTCCTCGAAATCGCCGAAACGCTGCCGTACCGCCGCCATGGCGCTGCCGGCCTTGAGGATGACGAGCGGTCGCGTCATCCCTTGGCCTTGCAGCCGAGAACGGCGACCACGAAGTTCTGGATCTCTTCGGCGGTTTGGAGGACCACCGCCAGCTCCGCCTCATCGGGCGAGGTGCGGCGATAGCTCTCCTGGTCGCAGATTTCCTGGAAGGCGTCGAGGAAGAGCAGCCGCTCCTTGAGGCTGGGCTCTAAAGAGAGGTGGCGTTCCGTCGAGTGGATAAGGTCGCGCATGGTGTGGTTGTCGGCCAGATCGCCGTGGAACATGAGCAGGGCCATGAGGTGTTTCTCGATGGCCATGGCCGCCAGGTTGTAGAGGACCTCCGCGGTAAAGACCTCGCGCCGCTTGGCTGCAGCGCGCAGCGCGGTGTTCAGGTAGTCATCGCCCTCTTTCATGAACTGCCGCCAATCATCCAGTTGCACGAGCTGCATGGGTTGCACCTTGAGGTGAGGTCATTCTGCCAGGGGTGGCATTTTGGCAAGCAAGCAGGCGCTGCCGGAGGCAGATGAGTTCCGTGTGCTGCCAGCCGATACGCCGATAAAACTCCAGGGCCGGCTGGTTGTTGCGATCGGCCAGCAGTTGCAGGCGGCCGATGCCTTGCGCTCCGGCCCATTCGGCCAGGGCGGTCAGCAGCCGCCGACCGATGCCCTTCCCGCGCCAGCCTGCCTCCACCACCACGTCCTCCACCAGCAGGGCGAAACCTCCTTCGGCGGTGGAAATGGTGGTTTGGCCGGTGACCATGCCGATCACCCGGCCTTCGGCCTCGGCCACCAGAACGCAGGTGGCGGGGCTCGCCAGCATCAAGGCCAGCCCCCGCCGCTGCCGTGCTTCGTCGCAGGAAAAATCCGCCTCGATGGCAAAAAGCACCTGCAACAGGGCGGTGAGGGCGTCGAGGTCCGCCATGGTCGCCGGTCGGATGGTTACCATGTCCAACGCCTTTAGCCGATCAGATACTTGGCGGCTGGTTCGCCATCTTCCAGGCCGTCGAGGATGGCGTCGATGGCCGCCTCGCTGTCCACGCCCTTGAACCACCAGCTCTCCGGCTGCACCACCATGATGGGCCCGGATTCGCACTGCTTGAGGCAGGTGGTGGCGGTGACCAGGCAGTCGAGGCCGCGGTCCAGGATCTCCTCCTCCAGATACTGGAGAAAACCGTCGGTCTGCTTGTGGCAGATGCCTTTCTTGTCGCCGGCCACGCGGAAGCTCTGGCAGACGAGAATCTGTCGTTTCGGAATTGCCATGGGGGTCTCCTTATTCCAATTCTCAATCTTGATTTAGAAATGGAATTATCGATTATGGCCGCTGGTTGCGGCCGCCTTTGCCTTTTTTGCCGCCGCCGTAGAGCAGGTCCACGGTGGCGTCGGTCTCGCCCTCGGTAATCAGCATGCTGATACCGTGGCTGGCGAGGATTTTTTTCGGACTCTCGCCCGCACTGGCGGCAAGCAGGGCGAAACAGTCGTGCAGGATGCTGGCCGCCGCCTCCCAACGGGCCTGGCCGCTGCCTGGTTCCGGCAGTTCCCGGATGGCCAGGAGCGAAATCAGCCCATCCTCCCGCGGGCCATAGATCAAGGCCTTGATCGCGTGACCGAGATGCAGGTCCACCTCCCTGCCGCCGATGCTCACCACCGCCACGTTGGGTTGAGTTGGGGTCGGCTTGGGCAACACCGGGCCACCCGAGAACGGTGCGGCCATGCCACCGGGCTCCACCGTGGGCCGGGCCGCGAGCACGGGCAGATGCTGCGCCACCAGGGGGGTCACCCTGGCCAGCACCGCCGCATCCTCATCGCTGCCCGCATGGGCCGGCAGCAGGGTCATGGTGGCCGCGCCCAACGATGCCATCTTCCGGGCGATCTCCTCTACTTGGCCGTCGTTGATGCCGGGGCAGATCGTGGTCTGGATGTGCACCGTCATTCCTGCCTGACTCAAGGCCATGGCGGCCCGGGCCTGTTCCGCAACGAGCAGCGCCGTTGCCTCGGCAAGCGGCATGGTCTTGGTGCCCGGTCGTACCCAGGCATAGACCTTGGCTGCCTCATCCTGCGTCACCGCGTCCACCAGCAGGGTTATCCGGCGAACGCCCAGGGCGGCCAACTGGCGGGCATGGTCGCTGCCGCCCAGTCCCAGGGTGGCGACCTCCAGCGGCAACCCGGGGTACTGGCGGCGGATCAGCGCCAGGGTCTCGAAGAGGAAGCCGGGCGTGGCCAGGGGGTCACCGGGGCCGTCGCATGCCACCGCACCAATCATCTGCCCATGGTGCTGCACCTCTGCCAGCCAGGTCACGGCCGCGACCGGGGCGATGGCCGGTTGCGGCCTGGCCGCGACCGCCCACCGCACTCTGGCCAGGGCCTTGGGTGCCACGGGCAGTCGGGCCAGCAGCGGTCCGGCCGTGGCGGCCTCATTGGCAGGCGCTTCGGCACCGGGGAAGGAGAGGATTTTCATGATGGCACCCTTTCCGCCTCGTCCCGCCTGCCGCGTGTGAGGCGGCAGACCGGGCCGGGATTGGCCGGCAAGCAGCCCGGCTTCGTTGTTACATGACCAACTCGAACTTGGTTTCTGGCGCATCGCGGTCGAGGCGATCCATCAGCACCCCGAGGATTTTCTCCAGCAGCCGGATGCCGCCCTTGTAGCCCACGGTGGGGAAGTACTGATGCCCCTGGCGGTCGAGGATGGGGAAGCCCCAGCGCACGTAGGGGATGTCCTCGTCCCGGGCAATGTACTTGCAGTAGGTGTTGCCGACCAACAGATCCACCGGCTCGTTCTTGATCCACTGATGCAAAAGGAACATGTCGCCCGCCGCCTTGACGTTCACCTCGTAGGGCAGCTCCTTGGTGAGCTCCCTGATCCGCTCCTCGAACCGCTTGCCCGGCGTGCCGGTGACGATATGGGTCGGCCACATGTCCAGCGAAACCAGAAACTCAGTCATGGCGATGAGCTGATCCGGATCACCCAC
Source organism: Deltaproteobacteria bacterium (assembly GCA_021802645.1). GTDB lineage: Bacteria > Desulfobacterota > Desulfobulbia > Desulfobulbales > Desulfurivibrionaceae > JAJZRJ01. The sequence continues at coordinate 7,178 of JAJZRO010000017.1, forward strand.
CAGGGCCACCTTCTTGTGGTAGAGGTACTGGTGCATGTCCGAGATCATGTCCACCAGCTGGCCGCGCTCAAGGGTGATCTCCTCCGGGATGGTCACCCCGGCGACGGTTCGGAGCGCATCGATGAAACGGTCGGTGGCCGCCAACCCAAAGGGCATGTCCAGCACCTTGCACGGCACCTTGCACTTGGCGTCGAGCCAGCGGGCCGCGTCGGCGGAGCACCACTCGCCCAGGGCCAGGGTGCCGCAGGAGTCGCCGCAGGACTTCAGCTCGTCGATGGTCACCCCGCCCTCGGGGAACATCTTGTATTCGCCGGAAAGCGGGCCGTTCAAGACGCCGGAGGTGTCGGGGAACATGATGGATTTGACGCCGATAAGCCGCATCAGCCGTTTGATTTCCTCCATGTCGCAGGGTTCGACCCAGCCGGGAATGATGTTGACCTTGCCGTTCTTCTTGCCCTTGGGCTCGGCCAGCATGGCCATGGACTTGGTCATGCTGGCAAAGCCGGTGACGTGCGACCCCACGTAGCTCGGGGTGTTGGCGCCGAGCACTGTCTTGCCTGCGGGGATCTTGCCCTCATCCTGCGCCTTTTTCTTGATCTGCTTGAGATCGTCGCCGATGGTCTCGGAAAGGCAGGTGGTGTGGATGGCGATCACCTCGGGGTCGTAGACCGAGAAGATGTTGTTGATCGCCTGCAGCATGTTGGCCTGACCGCCGAAGACCGAGGCGCCCTCGGTAAACGAGCTGGTGGAGGCGGAGATCGGCTCCTTGTAGTGGCGGGTCAGGGTGCTGCGGTGGTAGGCGCAGCACCCCTGGGATCCGTGGCTGTGCGGCAGGCAGCCGTGGATGCCTAAGCTCGCATACATGGCGCCGATGGGCTGGCAGGTCTTGGCCGGGTTGATGGTCAAGGCCGTGCGTTCGGTGATTTCCTTGGGGGTATGTCGTAAGAGCATGGTTGTTGCCTCATGTGTTTTTGTTCACCGGCCGCATAGGTCCTATGGGAACCTATGTCTTCGGTTTTTCCTATTCCCAGGCGAAGGTGGCGGAAAGCTGCGGGTTGGTCTGCCACGGCGCCTTCATGTAGCTCCAGACCTTGCTGTTCACCAACCGGTCGATCTCCTGGTAGAAGTTGATCGCACCCTTGAACCCGGCATAGGGACCGCCGGAGTCGTAGCTGTGGAGCTGCTTCATGGGCACGCCCAGCTTCTGGATCGAGAACTTCTCCTTGATGCCGGCGCAGAAGATATCCGGCTGCATCAATTCCACCAGCTTTTCCGCCTCGTACTGGTTGAGGTCGTCGATAACGAGCGTCCCTTTCTCCATGTCCGGAATGAGGCCGTCGTAATCCTTGAACCGGTAGCCGGCCTTTTCCAGGGTCGCGAGTTCCTTGGCGCTCTTGCGCGGTTTGAAGCGCTTTTCGTCCGCCTCCACCTCGAGCTCCTCGATGTTGCGGCTGTCGGCATCCACCTCCAGAGAAGGGATCACCTGGCGGCCTTCGTAGTCGTCGCGGTGGGCGAACTCGTAGCCGGCAGAGATGGTCTTCATGCCCAGCTCGGTGAAGAGTTCCTGGTAGTGGTGGGCCCGGGAGCCGCCGACAAAGAGCATCGCGGTCTTGCCCTCGGTCCTCGGCGTGATCTCCTTCAATGCCGCCGTAACCGCCGGCATTTCCTCGGCAATCACCGCCTCGACCCGGGCAATGAGCTTCTGGTCGCCGAAGTACTCGGCGATCTTCCGGAGCGATTTGGCCGTGGCATGGGCGCCGATGAAGTTCACCTTGATCCAGGGAATACCGAACTTGGTCTCCATCATGTCGGCCACGTAGTTGATGGAGCGGTGGCACATGACGGTGTTCAGATCCGCCTGGTGGGCCGAGGCGAACTGATCGTAGCTCGAATTGCCCGAAAAGGTGGCGAGGGGGGTGATGCCGCACTTCTTGAGCACCCGGTCGATCTCGAAGCCGTCACCGCCGATGTTGTACTCGCCGAGCAGGTTGATCTTGAACTCGCCCTCCTTGGGCACGTCGTTTTCGCCCACGATGTGGCGGAAGACCTGGTTGTTGGCGATGTGGTGGCCGGCGGACTGGCTGACGCCCTTGTACCCCTCGCAGGAGAAGGCATAGACGTTGCAGTCGCCGAACTTCTCCTTCATCCGCTTGGTCACCGTGTGGATGTCGTCGCCGATGAGCCCCACCGGGCAGGTGGCGAAGACGGCGATGGATTTGGGGTGAAAGAGGTCGTAGGCCTCCTGGATCGCCCGCTCCAACTTCTTCTCGCCGCCGAAGATGATGTCCGAGTCCTGCATATCGGTAGAAAAGCAGTAGGTCATGTAGTTCTCACCGTCCGGACCGGCATCGGTCTGGTTGCGGCGGGTGAGCCAGGAATAGAAGCCGCAGCCGATGGGGCCGTGGGTGATGTTGACGATGTCCCGCGTCGGCCCCATGATCACGCCCTTGCAGCCGGCATAGGTGCAGCCGCGCATGGTGATGATGCCGGGGGTGGTGCGGACGTTGGCGGAAATCTCCGGCGTCTCGTTGCCGAGCGCCTCGTTGATCATGATCTGCTTGGCGCGTTTGCGGGCGACTTTGGCCGGATACTTGGCCAGCAGCTCTTTTTTGACCTCGGCCGGGTCCCACTGGGCCGACTTCTTCTTGGTTGCCGTTGCGGTTGCCATAGTTCTTCTCCTTGCGCTTATGCGATCGCCTTGCTGCCTTTCTCGCCGGTCCGGACGCGCACGGCATCCTTGAGCGGCACCACGAAGATCTTGCCGTCGCCGGGCTTGCCGGTCTGGTTCACGGCGATCAGGGCCTGCACCACATCCTTGACCTCGTTATCCTTGACCACCGCGGTCACCATGCGCTTGGGGTAGAGCTGGCCCTTGGCGCCCAAGAGGGCGGCGGCCTCCTCGTAGCCCTGGCTGGCGCCTTCCAAGATCTTGGGATTGGCCAACCCCTTGCCACGGCCTTGGGCCTCGTGGACAAAGAAGGCGTCGATGCCCGCGTCGGTGAGGGCCTGTTTGGTCTGGTTCATCATATTGATCCGCACGACGGCGATGACCTCTTTCATGCCGGCACCCCCTCGGCGGCATATTGGGTCTCCTTGACCCCGGAGCTGATGGTGTAGGACTCCTCCACCTCGGAGACGAAGATCTTGCCGTCGCCAAACGCCCCCTTGCCGCTGGAGCGGGCGCTGTTCATGACGGTCTCGATGAAGAAATCCTTGTCCGCGCTGTTGATGACGCTCATCAGCATGACCTTGGGGATCTCGTCGTAGGTGACGTCGCCGATCTTGATGCCGCGTTGCTTGCCGCGGCCGGCAACCGCGTATTTGGTGACCGCCGGAAATCCCGCCTCCATGAGGGCGGCGAGGACTTTATCTGCTTTTTCCGGCCGGACAATGGCCCTGATCATGGTCAACATGGTGTTGTTCTCCAATCTGTTTTTTATAGGACCTCTTGGACTTATGGCGCCGGAGGCGCTCTTCGCTTTGCCTTCCAGCCTCAGTTCATCAACCCATAGTCCATGAGCAGCTTTTCCAGCTCCTCGATGGCCAAGGGTTTGGGCACCACGAACATCTGGTTTTGGTCGATGGCCTTGGCCAGCCCCCGGTAGTGGTCGGCCTGCTGGGCCTCCTTCTTCCATTCGATCACGGTCTGGCGGTTGATCTCGGCCCGTTGCACGTCGTTGTCGCGCGGCACGAAATAGATCATCTGGGTGCCGAGCTTTTTGGCGAACTCCTCGATCATCTCCTTTTCGTTGTCCACGTTCCTTGAGTTGCAGATGAGGCCGCCGAGGCGAACCGAGCCGGAAGTGGCGAATTTCATGATGCCCTTGCTGATGTTGTTGGCCGCGTACATGGCCATCATCTCGCCGGAGCAGACGATGTAGATCTCCTCGGCCTTGCCGTCGCGGATCGGCATGGCGAAACCGCCGCAGACCACGTCGCCCAAAACGTCATAGAAGGCGTAATCAAGCCCCTCGCTTTCCTCGTAGGCGCCCAGCGACTCCAGCATGTTGATCGAGGTGATGATGCCGCGGCCGGCGCAGCCCACGCCGGGTTCCGGGCCGCCGGACTCCACGCACCACGTGCCGCCGAAGCCGGCCTTGCGGATGTTCTCCAGTTCCACATCCTCACCCTCCTCGCGCAGGGTGTCGAGGACCGATTTCTGGGCGAGACCGCCCAGCAGCAGGCGGGTGGAGTCCGCCTTGGGGTCGCACCCCACCACCATGACCTTCCTGCCCATTTCCACCAACCCCGCCACCGTATTCTGGGTGGTGGTGGACTTGCCGATACCGCCCTTGCCGTAGATTGCTACCTTGCGCATTGAAGACCTCCTTCTGTGTAGTCTTAGCCGTGGTTGTTCACGAGCATTTGTCACGTGATGCCTTTCCCTAGGGCAAGGGGTGTGCCAATGTCGGCGGTGACGGTGTAATTTCGCATAGCACTTTGAAAAGAAAAGAAAAATGGCAGGAAGGAAGAGCGGCCGGCGCATTGTGGCCGGAGCGGGAGTCCCAGCACGACATTTCCTTTTTGTCGCGAAGGCGACAATCCGGAAGCAATCGCGTCGCTTCTGTGAGGGTGATGGATATTTACGATATGGTAACTATATTTTGAGATAAACTTTTGAATAATACATTTATGTAAATTTGGGCGTTGCCGCCTTTGGGCAAATCATTTTAAAAACAACATGTTATCAGTAAATGGACGTTGCGGAAATCCGGAACGGTTATTGCTTCTCAAGGAGGAGAAAAGGTTCATTCGGCCCACAACGACAACGAGACATCGAGGCGGGGACATGGGATCGAGCGCACCCACCAAGAAAACCGAACACCTCGAGGTGCAGGCTTTGTACCAGATCGCGCAATTGATCGGTTCGGCCCTTGACCTCGATCGGGCCCTGGGAGAAATCCTGGCCATTATGCACGAGACGTTGCGTATGGAGCGGGCCACCCTGGTGCTGCTGGACGAGGGGAGCCGCCGTCTCGTCATCCGGGCATCGTACGGTCTCACCAAAACGGAACAGTCGCGGGGAATCTACAAGAGCGGCGAAGGGATCATCGGTAAAATCTATGAAACCTGCTATCCCTGCGTGGTGCCGGATATTCACAACGAGCCGCTTTTCCTGAACCGGACCGGAGCCCGCACCCATCTGCCCAAGGGGGAGATATCCTTCATCGGCGTGCCGGTGGTGCTGCTCGACAACCCGGTGGGGGTCCTCACGGTGGACCGTCTCTTCGGACCGGAGGTCTCCTTTGAGGAGGACGTTCGCTTCCTCACCGTGGTGGCCATGCTCATCGGCCAGTTCCTCAACCTGCACCAGGCCATTGCCCAGAAGGAGCGGGTCTTGGTCGAGGAAAACGTCTCTCTTAAGGCGGAACTCCGCTACCGTTACAGCCACCACGGCATTATCGGCCAGAGCAAGGCCATCCAGGAGGTGTTCCGGGCCATCGACAAGGTGGCCCCCAGCCGGGCCACCGCCTTGCTGCTGGGCGAGTCCGGCACCGGCAAGGAACTGGTGGCCCGGGCCATCCACGAGGCCAGTCCGCGCAGGGAGCATCCCTTCATCAAGGTGAACTGTGCGGCCTTGCCGGAAAACCTGCTGGAGAGCGAACTGCTGGGCCACGAAAAAGGGGCCTTCACCGGGGCGCTCGCCATGAAAAAAGGACGTTTCGAGCTGGCTGACGGCGGTACCCTGTTTCTCGACGAGATCGGCGAGATGCCCATTGGCCTCCAGGCCAAGCTGTTGCGGGTACTCCAGGAGAGGCAGTTCGAGCGGCTGGGCGGCAGCCGCACCATCAGTGTGGATGTGCGGATCATCGCCGCCACCAACCGCAGTCTGGAAGAGGCGGTGGCCGGCGGGCTCTTCCGGCCCGACCTCTATTTCCGCCTCAGTGTGGTGCCTATCCTGTTGCCACCTTTACGGGAGCGACGAGAGGATATTCCCATCCTGGCCGAACATTTCCTGCGGGAGAGCAACCGTAACAATGGCCGAACGGTGCGGCTTTCCAGGCCGGTAACGCACTTTTTTCAGGCCTACGACTGGCCGGGCAACGTGCGCGAAATGCAGAATCTGATGGAGCGATTGGTGATCATGACGGACCAGGATACCGTGCAGCTCTGCGATCTGCCCTCCTATATGACCGACGAACCGATCCGGCTGGGGACACCAACCGCGGCGAGGGGGGAGCGCGCTGCGCAGGATACCCGACCGATTGGAAATAGTTCGGGAATGGCTCGCGTTTCTGCTCGGCATCTGCGTGATCTTGAGCGAGAAGAGATCGAGGCCGCCCTCGTGCGGCATGGCTGGGTGCAGGCCCGCGCGGCCCGGGAATTGGGGCTCACCGCCCGTCAGGTCGGTTACAAAATCAGGAAATATGGGTTGGAGCGGCCACCGCTCTAAAAGATCCGGGGCAGACAGAGTCCAGCCAGCCTTCCGGGCGGCGCCCCGGCCGCCTCAGCGAATGAGCCGGAGATACCGGGCGAAGAAGAGCTCGAAGTCGGCGGCGATCTCCTTTTCATGGAGTCGGGCCGCTTCGAGGATATGTCGGGGGTTGATCTCCTGATCGCGAATGGAGGAGAGCCACTTCTGGTCCTTCTGGAGCCAGAGGGCCACATCCTCAGGCGCGGCGGCGTGGTTGTCGAACTGTACCCCGACCAAATGGGGGCGGCCGGCCACCGAGATCGCCTCCACCTGGCACTCGGCCGAGGTCATCAAGACGGTGAGATGTTTGGGAACCGGCTCCAGGACGGTCTGGCCGTGCCATTTGAAGAGCGGTATCGTCTGGCCGAGCTCCGCAAAGGCCGGATGCGTTCGGCCGTCGTGGGTGAGATGGCCCTGGACAAAGCCCACGCTGGTGCAGAAGTTGGGGCCGATGCGGGCGCCGAGGGCCTGGGCCAGCAGCTGATGGCCCAGGCAAAAACCAAGGCACGGCTTATCCGTTGCCATGGCCTCGCGAAGCAGGCGTTTTTCTTCGGCCAGAAAGGGGTATTGCGCCTCCTGATCCACATTGGCTCCGCCTCCCAAGAGCAACAGGCCGTCATACTCGCGAAAATCGGGTAGCGGCGCCTCCCACACCCGGACCACATGCAGTGTGGTGCGATGTTTCCGGACCGACCGCATCAGGATGGCGCCGGGACCTTCCCAGGGGCTATGTTGCAGAACCAGCAGTCGCAGCATATGTCATTGTTCGCCAATGGCGGAGGGGTAATCATTCGAACAGCGGGGCAGGCACCTCTCCGGCCTGCTCCGCTGCAAGGTTTCTGGGGGGGGGATGGTTATCCCAGGGAGATCGCATCGCTGCTCTCCCCGGGATAATCGCCCGCCACGCCCCTAACGATGAATCTTGTGGAGGTTGAAGTCCGGATAGGCGGTAACCGCCACCTCGGCCTGATCCAACCCTTCCAGTTCCATCTCCGGCGGGACCCGCAGGCCGATTACCTTGTCGAGCACCTTGAAGATGACCCAGGAGATGATGAACACATAGGCCACGTTGGTCAGGGTGCCGATGCACTGGGCGAGGAACTGGCCCGAATCGCCGTAGAAGAGGCCGGTCACGCAACCCTTGACGCCATTGAAGCCGTCGCCGTACTTGCCGTCGGCGAAGAGGCCGAGGGAGAGGACACCCCAGGCGCCGTTGACGCCGTGCACCGAGATGGCGCCCACCGGATCGTCGATCTTCATGACGCGCTCGAAGAAGAAGACGCTGAGGACGCAGAGGACGCCGGCGATGGCGCCGATGAGGACCGCGACCGGCGCGGTGACGAAGGCGCACGGGGCGGTGATCGCGACCAGTCCGGCCAGCAGACCGTTGGCGCTCATGGAGATGTCGGGTTTGCCGTAGCGCATCCACATGTAGACCCAGGAGGAAACGGCACCAGCCGCGCCCGCCAGCATGGTGTTGGTGGCGATGACGCCGATCCTGAGATCGGTGCCGGCCAGGGTGGAACCCGCGTTGAAGCCGAACCAGCCGAAGGCGAGGATGAAGCAGCCGACCACCGCCATGGGGATGTGGTGCCCAGGAATGGGGTTGGGGGAGCCATCCTTGTTGAATTTGCCGAGACGCGGCCCCAATACCATGGCCCCGGCCAGGGCGCAGACTCCACCGGTCATGTGCACGACCGAGGAACCGGCGAAATCGACATGGCCGTGGCCCAGGCCGAAGTTGGCGCCAAGGGCGGACAACCAGCCACCGCCCCAGACCCAGTTGGCGTAGAGCGGGTAAATGAGGCCGGAAACCAGGAAGCCGTAGACGAAGAACGATTTCATGTTCCACCGTTCGGCCATGGAGCCGGTCGGGATGGTGGCGGTGGTGTCCATGAAGACCATCTGGAACAGGAACAGGGTGAAGATCGCCGCATCATAGGTGTCGCCGGAGAGGAAGAACCCCTTCATGCCGAAGAGGCCGAAGTCCTTGCCGAAGAGATGGATGACGAATTCGCTGTTCAATGCCTTGGCGCCGCCCAAGGCTGCTACGCCGCCCACTCCGCCCATCTGGAGGGCGAAGCCGCAGAACCAGTAGCCGAGGAGGCCGAGGCCATACACCATGAAGTTCATGGCCATGGTATGGCCGGCATTCTTCGCCCGGGTGAAGCCGGTTTCCGCCATGGCGAAGCCGGCCTGCATGAACATGACCAGGAAGCCGCAGATCAGGGTCCAGACGATGTTGGTGGAGATGCGGTTATGGCCGATGACGTCCGCCAGCTTGGCGGCCAGCGGTTCACTCTTCCCGAGCTCGGCCAGTTCCTTGTCGGTGGGGGCATTGGCCGAGGCGCCGACCACATCGGCGGCCCCGCCGGTATTGGCCCCGCTGGGGTCCGATACGATTACCGCTGGCGGCGTCGGGGTTGCCGCTGCCGCCGCTTCGGTGGCGGTAGCCGTGGGGGCGGGTGGGGCCATGTCTTCGGCGAACGCCCCGATGGTCAGGCCGCATAGCCAGCCTGCTATAACCAGACACAACAAAATTTTCCTTTTCATAACCATGCTCCTCTGCATGTCTTGCTCAGTTGGATGTTGCCGCTGCTGCTCCCGAGGGACCAAGGTCAGATCGCCTCTTCGCCTCGTTCGCCGGTGCGGATCCGGCACACCTCGTCAATCGGCAGGACAAAGATCTTGCCGTCGCCGATCTTGCCGGTCTTGACGCTGTCCACGATGGTCTTGACCACCTTGTCCACGATCTCCGTGCTCACGACGATCTCCACCTTCACCTTGGGGATGAAGTCGACCACGTACTCGGCGCCACGGTAGACCTCGGTGTGCCCCTTTTGTCGACCGAAGCCCTTGACCTCGGTGACGGTCATACCGCTCACGCCGATGGCGGTCATGGCCTCCTTCAGGTCATCGAGCTTGAACGGCTTGATGATTGCCTCGATTTTTTTCATGCGTGCCTCCTTGTCTCGGGATGAAAGCGTGAAACCGCCGATACCGCGGATCTGTTGCGCTCTGTCTTGGTCCCAATCAAAAGGCGTGCCATTCCCTCGATGTGGCTGGATATGTTTTGTAACTACATGATTATATAAATAAAATTTGTTGTTTCTCCGGATGGCGGTTGGCTGGGCAGTATATTAAAATGACTTTTTTGTAAATAAAACACCAACCGCCACGCATCAATAAAACAAAAATGTTATTGTACGACTGCCCATGTTTTTTTCTTTCGGCTGGCGGGGGAAGATGGCTGCTCGTGCCCACGAAGAAGCGACATCGGGTGAAGCGGTTGCGGTTCACCATACCCCTGGCCCTGGACGGAGCGGCTCGCGCGTTTTATGTCGGTCGCACAAGGCCATGTGGTTTTGTGGTCAATTACGGCGCCGCCGTGCTGGCCCTCTGGCGCGTTTCTATGGTACAACAGCATCTCTGGCCTGGTGGTGGCGGCTGGTTTTGTGGTTGGGCTGGCGTTGCGGATTCTTCAGCATGGGCATGGGGGTGGCTATGGTACACGAGACCGCGATACGGTTGGGGTTCTTCTTCGGCATTCTGGCGCTGGTGGCAGTGGGCGAATTGCTGTTTCCCCGCCGGACGTTGCGGACCGGCAAGGCGGTCCGCTGGTTGAGTAACCTCGGCGTGGTGGCGGTGGATACGCTCATGGTCCGCCTCCTTTTTCCGGTGCTCGGGGTTGGGGTGGCGGTGGCGGCGCAGGCGCACGGGTGGGGGCTTTTGAACGTGCTGGCCCTGCCGACGTGGCTCTCGGTGCCCATCGGCGTGCTCGTCCTCGATCTGGTGGTCTATCTCCAGCATGCCATGTTCCACACCATGCCGCTCCTTTGGCGGCTGCACATGATGCACCATGCGGACCTCGACATCGATGTTTCCACGGGCCTGCGTTTCCATCCCATCGAGATCGCGATCAGCATGGTGATCAAGATGACCGTCATCGCCGCCCTTGGCCCCTCGGCCTTCACCGTCATCCTCTTCGAGGTGATCCTGAACGGCACCGCCATGTTCAACCACGGCAATCTGCGGCTGCCTCTGGCCCTCGACCGCGCCTTCCGCCTGCTGGTGGTGACGCCGGACATGCACCGGGTCCATCATTCGGTGGCCATCCGCGAGACCAACAGCAACTTCGGCTTCAATTTCCCCTGGTGGGACCGCCTGTTCGGCACCTACCGAGCCCAACCCGCAATGGGCCATGAACAGATGGTCATCGGGCTTGCCCAGTTCCGCGATTCCCGCAAGAACACGCTGGGGCACATGCTGGTCATGCCCTTCACCGACCCGCCGGGCGACTATGCCATCAACCGGCACGGCATGGACCCTGCACGCCTCAGGAAGGAGTGATGTAAGACGGTTGGTCGGCCTTTAAGTATTTAATGAATTTCTTAATTTTTTCTGTTGCACAAAACCCAAAACCTGTATAGTGGAGCCATAAAGGCGTTGTGCGTTGGCCAGGGTGTCGGCCAGCGGTTTTGCGGGGTCCAGAACTATGGGCAGAATCCCGATGGTGGTCGGGGCACTCGCTCACCAGCAACGTGAAGGAGAACAAAAATGATCAGGCGTTTGGGAGTCGTGGCATTAACGATGGTGGTTGGTTTTTCCACCCCGGCTCAGGCCGCAAGGGTGGATGGCGACGCGGTGATCGGCGGCGCTCTCGGTGCCGCTGCCGGCGCGGTGGTGGGCTCTGCCATCGGCGGTCGGGATGGCGCCATCATCGGTGGCGGTCTTGGCGGCGTGATGGGCGCTGTGGTTGCCACCTCCGGCAGAGAGGAAGAAAGGGTGGTCGTGGTGCGCGACAGATATCCCCACTACCCCTATTATCGCCATTATGACCATGGCCGTCACCTTGGCTATGGTTACTACCGGCCGCGGTATCGGTGTGATTACCGGTATGCCCATGAGGAGGAGGGCTATCGTGGCCATCATCACCACTATGACGATGAGGATTGATGTAAGGAATATAGGGGAAAGGCGCTTTTGAGGATGTTTTGCTTGCACTGTCTCAAATTTACGTTTAGTTAGAACCCTAATAAGGCGCTGTGTCGCTGGCGTTGATTTTACGCTGGCGAGTTTGGGGAGGGTCCCGAGAAAATGGGCGCTCACCCGATGGTGGTCGGGGGACGTTGCTCAACAGCAACCTGAAGGAGAAGATTGATGGGAAAGCGTTTGGCAATCGTGGCATTGATTCTATCGGTCGGGCTTTCCATGCCGACCTTGGCGGCTGCGGTGGACGGTGACGCGGTGATCGGCGGGGCCATCGGCGGAGCCGCCGGGGCCGCAATTGGTTCCGCGGTCGGCGGTCGGGAGGGAGCCGTCATCGGCGGCGGCCTCGGTGGCGCTGCCGGGGCAGCGGTCGCCACCTCCGGCAAGCCGCGGGAAAAAGAGGTGGTCGTGGTCCATGAGGAGGAAGAGCATCATCGTCATGACAACGGTCGTCATCTGGGCCATTATAAACACAAGCGTCATGGTCGTGGACCTCATGATGATTGATTCCTGACCAGCGTTGCAGGAGTTGCAAACAAAAAGGGCGCCCGCTTGGGCGCCCTTTTTGTTTGGCGGCGGCAAAGGGAGGCGCGTTACGCTTTTCTCCGGCCGCCGAAGAGGGCCAGGTCGAAGATCTTGAAAAAACAGTCCACGTCGTCAAAGCCGCTCCGGCGCAGCCAGGCGCACTGCTCCGCCACCGGGGCCAGGATGTTTTCCGCCTTGTCCGGCCGGTGGTAGAAGGCGTGGGCGATTTCGTCCCGCCGTTTGGTCGGGTCCTGGCGCTGGTGGAAGCGATGCAGATGGTCGATGAAATACTCATCGAACAAGCGTTCCGCGGCCGGGCCTGCCGGTGCCACGTGCTCCAGGTTGAGGAAGAGGCCGTCATTCTCCAATAGGGAGAAGATCTCGGCGTAGAGGGCCTTTTTACGCTGGTCAGGCTGGTGGTGGATGGCAAAGCCGGAAACCACCACGTCGAAGGGCCCATGGTCGCGCACCGCGGCGAGCCAGCTGGCGGAGGAGAAGTCCGCCTTGACCACCAAGGCCTGAGGCTGACCGGCGAGCTGTTTTTTCGCCGCCGCCAACATGGGCTCGGAAAAGTCGGCAAAGATCACCTGCGCGGCGGGAAAGCGGTTGAGCAGGAAGCGGCCGACGGCGCCGTCGCCGCACCCCAGGTCGAGGATGCGCTGTGGTTCGGGACGCCACGAGTGGATGATATGGGCCATGACGTCGAGTTGCAGACCGGCCGCGGGGATCGCCCCGCGTACCCCTTCAAGAAAGGCGGTGGCCAGTTCGTTGCTCTGCCATTTGCTTTGGGCTTTCATGCGATTCCCTTGGGTTGCCCTGTTCGGCGGTGCAGCAGGCGTTTGCCGGCCAGCACCAGCAGATAGGCCAGGCCGGCCACCACGATGATGGTCGGACCGCTGGGCAGGTCGTAGCTGTAGCTTACGGCCAGACCGCTGCTGATGAAGAGCATGGAGCAGAGGGTGGCGAGCACCATCATCTGCCAGAGGCCGCGGGCGAAGCTGCCCGCCACCGCCGCCGGCAGGGTCAAGAGCGCGATGACCATGACGATCCCGACCACCCGCACCAGCAAGACCACGGTGAGCGCGGTGAGGCAGAGCAGCAGCAGGTAGAAGAGGTCGGTGCGGATGCCGCGCAGCCGGGCATATTCCTCGTCGAAGCAGACCGCCAGCAATTGATGGTAGAAGAGCAGGGCGGTTCCCGCCACCACCGTATCCAGGGCGAGGACCAGCCAAAGGTCGGCCTGCGAAATGAGCAGGATGTTGCCGAAGAGGTAGCTCATCGGCTCCACATAGCCCGGGGTCTTGGCGATGAAGAGCAGGCCTGTCGCCATGCCGATGGACCACAGGGCGCCGATGACCGTATCCTCCCGCTGGTTGGCGTGCAGGCTCACCAGGCCGATGATGAGGGCGGCGATCAGGGCGGTGACGATGGCGCCGGTCAGTGGCCCGAACCAGTCGATGCCCAGGGCCTTCTGGCAGTAGAGGCCAGCGCCGATGCCGGCCAGCACGCAGTGGGAGATGGCGCCGGCGATGTAGGTGATGCGGCGGGCTACCACGTAGGTGCCGATGATGCCGAAGGCCAGGCTGGCCACGATGCCGGTCAGGAGGGCGTAGCGGAGAAAGGGGATGGCCGGGTCGGCGAGGGCGTTAAGGAAGTCCATGGCTGCAGTGCCCCCCCTCCGCACAGCGGTGATCGTGGCGGATCATGCGGATATCGCCGCCGTACATGTTGCGGATCAGCTCGCCGGTGAGCTCGCTGGTGGGGTGGATCACCACCTCGCGGTTGACGCAGGCGATGCTCTTGAAGAACTTGGAGGCAAAGCCCACGTCGTGGGTGACCAGCATGACGGTGAGCCGCTGGTTGAGCTTCTTGAGGACCTCGAAGAGATGCTCCTCCGCGGCGGCGTCGATGTTGGCCGTGGGTTCGTCGAGGAGCAGCAGCTCACCCGAGGCCGCCAGGGCCCTGGCAATGAGGGTGCGCTGGCGCTGGCCGCCGGAGATCTCGGCAAAGAGGCGGCGTTCCAAGTCGGCGAGTCCCATCTCGGCTAAAGCCGCGCGGGCGGCCTCCCGGTCCTGCCTGGTATAGGGGCCGATGGCCAGGCGGTCCAGCCGGCCCATCAACACCACGTCGAGCACGGTGACCGGGAAGAGGGGATCGTAATGGGCATACTGCGGGACATAACCCACTCGCAGGCTGGCCTTTTCCGGCCGTTCGCCCAGCACGCGGATCTCGCCGCGGGTCGGTTGCAGGAGGCCGAGGATGAGCTTGAGCAGGGTGGTCTTGCCGCCGCCGTTGGGCCCCACGATGCAGAGCGAATCGCGCGCCGCGATCTCCAGATTGACGTTCCGGAGGATGGGGCTGCCGTTGTAGGCGAAATCGAGTCCGCGGATGGTGACGACGGGTACTGGCGCGGTCATCGGCCTTTCATGCCTCCGGATGTCGCCTGTTGGTGCAATGCCTGTTCAATCGCGGCGGCGATGGCCGTCAGGTTGGCCGTGACCTCCTTGGCCATGGGGTCGATGGGGACTACACTGCCGCCGATGGCCTGGGCCAGGGTGGCGGCGCTCCTGGTATCGAACTGGGGTTGGACAAAGATCACCTTGACTCCGTCCGCCTTGGCCTGGCGGATCAGTTCGGTAAGGCGTTTGGGCGAGGGCGATTTGCCGCCGGTTTCCACCGCCTTTTGGGTGAGATGGTAGGCTGCGGCGAAATAGCCGAAGGCCGGATGGAAGACATAGAAGGCCCGGCCCCGATAAGGGGCGAGACCTACGGACAGGCGATGGTCCAGGGCCTGGAGTTCGGCATCGAGTGCGGCCAGGTTGCGTTGGAAGAGCGCCTTTTGCTCGGGGCGGGCGGCAATGAGCGCGGCGGTCATGTTGTTGGCCATCAAGCGCAGGTTGGCCGGCGCCAGCCAGACATGGGGGTCGGGCTCGCCGTGGTCGGCGTGGAGGTCGTGTTCCTCCTCGACCATGGGCAGTCGGGCGATGGTGCTGGTGGAGTCCATCACCAGGAGGTTGCGGTTGTTGGCCGCCGCCTTGGCCACCAGCGTTCTTTCGAAGGGCAGGCCCACGGTGAAGAAGAGACGCGCCTGGGCCAGGGCGGCCACCTGCCTCGGGGTGGCCTCGAAGGTGTGGGGGTCCTGGCCTTTGGCCACCAGGGTATGGACTGTCACGGCCTGGCCGCCGATCCGTTCGGCAAGGAAGGCCTGGGGTGGCAGAGTGACGAAGACCAGCAACGGTTCCGCGGCCATGGCCACCGTCGCCCCCAGCAGGGTGAGACAGCAGCCGATAACCGCTGCCAGCAGGCATCGGCAGAAGCGCGGCGGTCGAGGGGAGGCGGGGAGAGTCATGGTCAGTGACCGTGGGGTTCCGGTGCTGCTTCGCACACTAGGTGGACGGCCTGGCATTCGGTGCATTTTTCCAAAGAGTGGCTGGCGATAAAGCGCGCCCAGTGTTTTTGCTGCTCCGGGGTAAGGATGCCGGTGCCCTGACAGAGTGGGCAGCCGTTCTCCAGCGCGGTGAGAATCGCGCTGCGGATGAATTCAGAGCGGTTGGGCACGGTCTGGAGCGCCTCGGCCAGGGCCGCATCTGCCTTGAAGGTGATGATCGTCTGTTTTTTGTGGGTGCTCATCGGACCTCCAGTCTCCGTTGAAGCTACTGTATTACAAAATATTACCGACGGCAAGGCGTTTTGCGGTGCGGCATAATGGCGCAGGGGAGGAAAAGATGTTTGCATCTTGCCGGAGTTGGGGTAAATAACAGGTTTAGGGAAGCAGACGTGGCAAATACGAGAAGGGGGTGAAGACACTATGTTCGGACTTGGCATGCCGGAATTGTTGGTCATCCTGGTCATCGTGGTGCTCATCTTCGGGGCGGGCAAATTGCCGGAAATCGGCGCCGGCATCGGCAAGGGCATCAAGAATTTCAAGCAGTCCGTCCACGAGGCGGAGGGGCCGGAAAAGCTGGACAATAAGAAGAAGGACGACGCGGCATAGGCAATCCCGCTGAAACGCGTAAAGGAGGTTGTATGTTTGGATTGGGTACCCCAGAACTTATGGTGATTCTCGCCATTGCCTTTTTGGTCTTCGGCGGGAAAAAGCTGCCTGAACTCGGCTCTGGTCTCGGCAAGGCGGTCAGCTCCTTCAAGAAGGGGCTGCGCGAGGTAGAGGATTCCGGCAAGGAATTGGCCCAGGAGGTTCCTGGCGTCAAGGAGATTGCCGCGGTGAAGCAGGAAGTGGAGAACGTGAAGACCCTGGGCGGCACGCTGAGCAAGTAAGCCCGGCTCTTCTCAAGGAATAAAAAAAGGGTGGCGCGGATTCCGCGTCACCCTTTTCGCGTTTCTGGGGAGGGGATCAGTCGTCGAAGTTGCCGGCCGGCCCTTTGTCGGTGCCAAGCGCCGCAACCCGTTTGGCGATCTGGTCGCCGCTCCACTGGGCCGGATCCTCGATGCGGCTGGCCTTGGGGCCGAGATCGTGGCTGCCCGCCTTCACAATCTCGGCAATGGCGAGCGGCGCCGTGTCTTGCGCGTTGAAGACCTCGGTGAGCAGGGTGTAGACGAACTCCTCCACCCGTTTCACCATCCGTTCCCGCACCGGTTGGGGCTGGCCCAGCAGCCGGTTTTCGAAAACCAGATTGAGGTTTTTGTAGTCGCCCTTCTTCCAGCCCTTGTCCTCGGCGTATTTGACCATCTCCTCCCACATCGCCTCGGTCATGCCGGCGTTCTTCACCTTCCTGAAGTTGCCGTTTGCATCGAGCTGGGCATTGCCATAGTCGTTGACCTCCAGGCCCCATGAGATCATCTGCAGGGCGGTGGCGACATTGGCCTTGGTGGTGTGGGTCTTGCTGGCAATGGCCTTGAGGCGCTCCGAGCTGTTGCCCGAGGTGCCGTGCTGGGCACCGGAAATCTTGTAGGGCGCCAGTTTGGCATGGATGTCGGCGGTGAGTTCCACCTGGATGCCGGAGTCGCTCGCCTCGATGCCGTGGGTGGTGCCGTTGTTCAGCGCGATCCAGTCCGGGAAGAGGTTGTGGGCGTTGAGCCCCTGGATGAGGAAGAGCGCCTCGGCCGGGGTGGAGAGGCCGGCCTTGCCCTTGATCTCCCCTACCTCGGTCTCGTAGCCCGCCCAGGGCGGAATGAGCTGTGCCAGCGAGAGGTTGGTCAAGAGGTTCTTGTCGTCCTGCAGGTGGGAGGCGTCGATGGCAATGGAGGTGATGCCCGCCTCGAACATGGTGGGGATCTCCACCTTGGCGAAATCGATGTCCGACTCCTTCTTGATCCCGTAGTGGTCGGCGTGGATGGCCACCGGCACGGTGATGCCCATCTCGTTCATGGCCGCATCGACCATGGTGGCCATGTTCCAGTAGTTGATCGGGCAGTAGGCCTTGGCCCCGCCCTCGGAGCGGGCGATCTCGATGATCAGGCAGGCGTTGGCCTTCTGCGCCGCCCGCAGCGCCCCGCGGATCACGAAGGAGTTGCGGGCGTTGGCGGCCATGGTCATGCAGTGGCCCTTGGCCAGCATGGCCCGGTCGATCACCTTGCCGCTGACGATGAGGGCCCGCGAATTGGGGAAGAGCTTGACGATGTTGGGCGGCCGGCCAACGGCCAATGCCTTGTCGAAATCTGCCGGGCGGACAGACATAAAAACCTCCTTGTAGGTGGTGCGCTGGTGCCAGGGTGGAATTGCAGAGTATTCATGCAAAATCTACCTCAAAACAAAAGCGCTCGTCATCAAAAAATCAGTCGGCCGGGGCAAAAGTTTCGGCGGGATCACCCTGGGACGGCGGTGTTTCCTGGACCGTGAGCAGGAGGATGCCGCCCAGGACGAAAAAGGGAATGATGGTGGCGATCCCGGCCCGTTGACTGTGGAAAAAGGCGGTGGCAGAGCCGAGGAGGATCGGCCCCAGAAAGGAGGTGATCTTCCCGGAGAGGGTGAAGAAGCCGAAGAACTGCGCCCGGTGCGAGGCGGGGGTGAGACGGCCCATGAAGGCGCGGCTGGCTGATTGGTTGGGGCCGACAAAGAGCCCGAGTACCAGGCCCGCCAACCAGAGCCAGAGGCGGTTCGGGGCGATGGCCGCGATGGTGGTGGCGATGGTGAGGCCCACGAGGGTGAGGCGGATGGTCGGCTTGCTGCCGATGGCGTCTTCCAGATGGCCGAAGAGGAAAGCCCCTATTCCCGCGGCCATGTTGAGGGCGATGCCGAAGAAAACCACCTCGGCGATGGTCATGCCGAAGGTGCCGGCGGCGTAAATGCCGCCAAAGGCGAAGATGGTGATGAGGCCGTCGTTGTAAATGAGGTGGGCAAGGAGAAAGCGGACCACCTGCCGGAACTCCCGCAGCGAGCGGAAGGTGGCGGCGAGATCACCCGCGGCCGTGGCAACGGTGACCGGCTGCGGCGATTGTTGTTCGGGCGGGGCCAGGAAGAGGAAGGGCAGGGTGAAGAGGAGAAACCAGAGGGCGGTGAGGAGGTTGGTGGCCCGCACGTGGAGCCCCGCCTCCCGTGGCAGTCCGAGAAGGGGCGCATTTCCCACCAGCAGAATGAGCGCCAGAAGGAGGCAGAGGATACCGCCCACGTAGCCCAATCCCCAGCCGTAGCCGGAAACCCGGCCACTGCGTTCCGGCGGGGCGAGTTCCGGCAGGTAAGCGTTGTAGAAGACGATACCGATCTCGTAGGCGGTGTTGGCGCCGACAAAGAGGGTGAGGGCCAGGAGGATGGAAAAAGAGTGGCCTGGGGCGACAAAGGTGAGGCCGGCGGTGCAGGCGATGCAGAGCAGGGTGGCGATGGCGAGCGTTCGGCGCCGGTGCCCTCCGCGGTCGGCCACGGCGCCGAGGAATGGCGAGAGCAGGGCGATGGCCAGGGCGCTCAGCCCCATGGC
This sequence comes from Deltaproteobacteria bacterium, assembly GCA_021802645.1. Taxonomy (GTDB): domain Bacteria; phylum Desulfobacterota; class Desulfobulbia; order Desulfobulbales; family Desulfurivibrionaceae; genus JAJZRJ01. The sequence goes on from JAJZRO010000017.1 coordinate 25,976, forward strand.
CCGGGACCACAGCACCGTGCCGGCCTCGGGGGTAGGGGCCAGGGCTTGGCTGAAATAGGTGGAGTAGATGAAGGTCACCACCAGGGTGGTGAAAGCGGAGTTGCCCCAGTCGTAGAGGCACCAGGCGAAAAGAGTTCTTTCTTCGCGTTTCATTGTGTGTCACCTCGCCGCAGGCGCCAGGCGTGCAGGCAGGAGGGGACGTTCGCCTGCCAGCTGGTCAGGAGCAGGGTGATGGCGAGCTCTTCCAGGGCGGAGAGGACGAGGAGGAGCACGGCCAGCTGGAAAGGCCAGGCGATGCCAGTCAGGATCAGCAGCAGGAAGCCAAGCCCGATGGCGCCGGCCGCGGCCTTGGCGCCCCAGGTATGGTAGCTGGTCAGCCGTCGGAACTTGATAAAGCCGATGGCAATGGGCAGGAGAAAGGCGCCGATGGCGGTGGCGACAAAGGGGGATTCCTGCCGGACCACCGCCGGCCACAGCCACCAGACCGCGGGCGGCATGGTGCAGTAGAGGGCGAAATCCCCCCAGCTGTCGAGCACGCCGCCCAGCGCGCTGGTCTGGCCGAAGCGGCGGGCCAGAAAGCCGTCCAGGGCGTCGCTCAGCAGCGCCGCGGCAAAGAGGAGGAGAAAGAGAGTGGGTAGGGCGAACCACGCCGCCAACAGCAGGAACGGCGCCACGACGAGGCGGAAGAGGCTCAGGAGATTGGGCAGCGAGAACATGGCCAGCCAAGGGGAATGAAAAAAAATTTTTCCGGATGAAAGCGGTCCATGGTTCTGTTATAAAAGCCTTTATTCATTCTGGCTATCCATTTTGTTCAGTGCAGAGAGGGGATCATGGCACCACTGAAGGTCCTTGCGGTCGAGGACGAAGAGGTCACGCGGAAGCTCATCCGCGTAGGGCTCAAGGACGAACAATGTTTTGAGTTGCGGATCGTCGCCAATGGCGAGGATGCGTTGGTTGAGTACAAGCGCTTCCAGCCTGACGTCATTCTGCTCGACATCATGATGCCGCAGATGAACGGCTATCAGGTGTTGCAGGAGATCCGCACCACCCTGGCCGACCGCCGGACCACCATCGTCATGGTCAGCTCGGTGGCGGCCAAAAACGAGATTGTGGCCTGCGTCCACCTCGGCATTCAGGGGTATATCCTCAAACCCTTCCACACCAAGGCTCTAGGCGATACGGTGCTCCAGTACCACCGCAAGGCCCAGCCGGCCGCCGCGTCGCGGCACGGGAGCACCACGGCCTCCGCCTAACTCTTTCCTGTTTTATTGCAGGACCAGCCAACCGCCCAGGATCAGCAGCGAGCACAGCGTTACCGGCACGCCGATTCTGGCGTGGTCCCGAAAGCTGATGATGACTCCGAAGGGTCGCGCCTGCTCGATGACGATGAGATTCGCGATGCTGCCGATCACCACCAGGTTGCCGGCAAAGGTGCTGGAAACCGCCAGGGTATACCATTGCGCCGGCTGCAACGGGTTGATGAAGCGCATCAGCAGCATCACCGCCGGCACGTTGCTCACCAGATTGCTCATGAGTGTGGAGACGCCGGCAAGCGTGAAGAGGTGGGTCGGATTGATGCCGTGGGCGGCCAGGGTGTCGATGATCCGGGCCGGCAGCCCTTGGGCGTTGATGGCGTGGATGACGATGAAGAGCGCGCAGAAGAGGGTGATGAGATGCCAGTCCACCAGTTCGAGGATCTGGCGAGAATGCATGCGGCGGCTGCACAGCAATATGCCGGCCACGGTGATGGCGGAGAGTTCGCGCGGGATGGGGGTAAAGAAGAGGAGCACCAGCAGGCCGGTGGCGAGGAGCCCCTTGCTGCTCTGCCAGCGGTTGAATTCCGGCCACTCGGCGGCCTGGGCCGTCGGCGTGGCCGCGGTTCGCTCCTGGAGAGTGGCGCGGTAGGTCCAGCAGATGAGGCCGTAGGCCGCCAGCAAGGCCAGCAGGCTGGGCGGGGCGCACCAGCGGAGAAAGGCGCCGAAATCCAGGCGGCCCACCTGGCCGATCAGCATGTTCTGCGGGTTGCCGATGATGGTGGCGGCGGAGCCGATGTTGCTTGCTGCCGCCAGGCCGAGGAGATAGGGCAGCGGCCGGCGGCCGGCCGCCAGCAGGGTGGCGCAGAGCACCGGGGTGAAGGCGAGGCAGATGATGTCGTTGGCCAAGAGGGCCGAGAGGGCGGCGGCCAGTCCCATGACCGCCGCCAGCAGCACTTCGGGCCGTGCGGCCAGCCGGCTGCTCCTGAACGCCACCCAGGTGTAGAAACCGCCGAGCCGGAGCTGGGCCGAGACCACCATCAAGGCATAGAGCAGGAGGATGGTGGGCAGGTCGATGGCGGCCACCGCCTCGTTGAGGGGGACGATACCGCTCGCCACCAGGGCGATGGCGCCCAGCAGCGCGATGCCGGTGCGGTCGAGCATGAGTCCAGGAATGCGGCCCAAGGCCACGCCGGCGTAAGTGAGCAGGAAGATGACGAGGGTGGTCATTGTTCGTTTCCAGCAGACCGAGGGCGCCCGGCAGAAGAAGGCTGCCTGCCATCCTCGGGAGGGACCGCGCCTTCAGCCGCGCCCGGCAAGAGGGCTCGCAGGGTGGGACAAGCGCCATGGGGGATGGGGTAGGGGAACATGGCAGGCGAGCAAAGGGCGGTCAGGAGTGAGTCAGTTGGTTGATTTTGTATTGGAGATAGACGTTGAGCAACAGCAGGGTCCAGAGGTTCGAAAAAGGGATGTCCCGCTGAAGATGATCGTTGTGATTGAAATGATCCGCCAGCATCCGTTTCGCCCTGAAGGTCTGATAGACCAGCGGCACCAGGGCCAGCAGCGCCAAGAGGTTGGCGACGAGGTCGAGCAGTGTCGCGGCAAGTTGTTGCCCCGGTTCGATAGCGTTTGCGAGGGGCATGGTCAGGTATGCTGCATAGAGACTCAGAAGAAGCGCCAGGCCAAAGGCGAGGAGGGCGGCCACCAGGGTCCCCTTGTGCAGCCGTTCCTCGCTGTGCAGTTGATTGAAGGCGGCGCGTCGGGTGAGGAGCCAGATGGGCAGATAGAGGCCGCCGCTTATCACGGTGAGTAGAAGGACCACGGCCACCGGGACTTTCCTGAACGGGATTGCCGGGGACGGAGAGGTCTTGTTGGTTGCCATGCCTGCCTCCCTGCAGGTGAGGGGTGAGTGGAAAAATGACATGGGGCCATGCTTCTTTTACCCCTGCGGACGCCGTCCGTCAATCGGACTGGTCGGCGGCCGCCGCGCCGCCGCGGGGAACGGCCCGATTAGTTCTCCCCGCCCAGGTCGGCGAAATCCTGGCGCAGCCGTTCGAGCCGTTTCTTGTAGCCTTCGGCGTCGCCGTATTCCAGAAATTTGCCGTAGCGGCTGTGGATGGCGGCGATCTTGCGGGCATGCTTGATCGGGCACCAGTATTGTTCGGTGCGGGCGGCGATCTCCTGCACGTAGCAAATGAGGCCGTTGAAGTAGCCGCAGTAGGCGCAGTTGATCTTTTCGATCAGGTTGAGGTAGCGCAGGGCGTGGCGGTCCATGACGATATAGTCGCTCCGCCGCACCTTGGGAATGCCGTAGATCGGGAAGCAGACTGCATGGTAGATGGAAACCATCAGATCCAGGCCCAGGGCCGGCAGCAGACACGCCCAGATGACCGGCGCGGTCAGCAGGTTGAAGAGGGTGGCGGTGGCGAGATAGGGGGCAAGACGGGTGGCGTATTCTTTGTGGCGGCGCTTGACCTCCTGCTCGAACAGGACCTTGCGGCCGCGGATGGTGTAGAAGAACTCCTCCTCCTTTTTCTGGATCTCGGCGGCGAGTTCGTTCTCCAGCTTCTTGATCCGTTCGATCAGCTCTTCCAGTTTTTCCATCTTTTCCATGGGAGTTCCTTGGGGCTTGGGCTGGTCACAGCAGTTGGGAGAGAAGCGGCAGGGTGGCGAAGCTCAGGATGACGCCGAGGCCCACCAGGGCGGCGGTAAGCGGCGGCGCCAGCTCGGCGAGGATGGCCAAGGCGCCGGCCGAGACCATGGGCGGCATGCCGGCCTCGAAGATCGAAACCCTGGCGGCTTGGCCATCGAGGTGAAGGAGGCGGCAGACGAGCAGGGCGGCCAAGGGGGCTGCGATGAGTTTGAGGCAGAGGCCCATGGTCAGCGGCGCCAATATCTCCTTCTCAAGTTTCAGGGTGAGCTGGAAGCCCACGGCAACCATCACCACCGGCACCAGGGTGGCGGCCAGGGTCTTGAGCAGGGCGGTCATTACCGCCGGGTAGGCAAAGGGCCGGAGTGCCAGGGCCGCCAGCAGGGCGAGGAAGGGCGGGAAGAGGAAGATGCTGCGGAGGATGCCGGCCGGGGTCGGTGTTCCCTGGCCGTTGCCGTAGACCGCGAGCACCAGCGAGCCGTAGGTCGCCAGCCCCACAAAGGAGCCGAGCTGGTCGTAGAGCACGGCATAGGGCACGGCCGCGGGTCCGAAAAAGGCCTGCACCATCGGGATGCCGAGAAACGAGGTGTTGCCCAGCGGCACCAGCAGCAGGAGGCAGCCGATGACCGGCCGCGACCACTGACACAGGGCGGCCAAGCCCAGCACGGCGGCGGCCCCCAGCGCCAGCATGAGCCAGGGCATCAGGGCCGGGACCAGGAGTTCCCGTGACCAGGCCAGCTCCGGAATCTTGAGGAGCACCAAGGCGGGCAAGGCGACGTAGATGACAAAAAGGTTGAGCACGGTGCCGCCCTCGCGGGGGAAACCGGGCAGCCGCTTGAGGCCCATGCCGATGAGCAGGCAGGCGATGGTGAGGACGAAATTTTCCATGGCGGCAGGGAGCGGGTCACTCCTGATCGCGGTAATGGAGGGCGAGCCAGATGGTCGCGGTGGTCGGGTCGGTCCACTCCACCCGGTGACGGCAATGGGCGGGGATCGTCAGATAGTCGCCCGGTTTCAGGCGGATCGGCTCCACCTCTCCCTCGATGTGCAGCCCGGCGCTGCCGGCAAGCAGCAGCACCCATTCCTCTTCCGTCTGATCGTACCACTCGCCCGCCGGCGTGGCGTGGCCGTGGGAGACGATCCGTTCCAGCCGCAGCCCCGGGCGATGCAGGAGTTCCTTAAAGGCCTCCCGGGGCATCTTGGGAGGAAGGTCGTCGTAGAGGTTGGCAATGCGCATCGATGATCGGCTCGTGGTCAGGGCGCTCCCGGTGGCGCGCCTCAGTTCGGCTGGAGCGCGTTGTCGCCGCTGACGGCGGCCAGATACTCCTTGACCCGGCTGATGGTGGCGACAAAGAGCCGAGAGCCGGCCATGGCGGTGAAAAGATCGTCCGGGGCGCCGCAGTAACGGGCAAATTGTCGGCCCACCACCCCGGCGGGATCGGCGCCGTTGTCCTCCTGCAGGGCGCCGAGATAGCGGTCAAGCCGCTCGCGCATCTCGGCGAAGTAATCCACCTCGCTGCCGATCATCAGGCCGGAGGTGTGGGAGACGTTGGCGGCCAGTTCATGGATCGCCTGCCAGTACTGTTCCGCCAGCCCCTGCCGGAAGGGGGATTCTTCCAGGGCATAGAGGATACCCCAGCCGACGAAGATGATTTTCACGAGCTGGAGTTCGTACTCCACGGTATCGGCGTTCGCCTCAACCTCGGCCGGCAGGTTCGCCACCAGCCATTTCACGTCCTCGCGGTCGATGGCAAAGTTGAAGATGCCCTCGGTCACGGGGTCAAGGGCGGGGGTGTCGGTGGGTTCCATGGCGCTCCTTGTTGGCAAACGATTGGCAGGTTACCGGAATATCCCTGGTCCGTGGTCTTTTGTCAACCGCGCCGGTCAATCGGCCAGCCGCCGAATCGGATAGGGTGTCAGTTGCAGCAGGATGATGCCGGGTCTGCCAAAGGCCATGCCGCTGGGGTGGGTGGTCTCAATGGTCATGGTATTCCTTTGGGGCTTAATCTTTCAGAGCCCGGCGAACGGCGTCGGAGAAGTCGTGGACGGTAAAAGGCTTCTGGATGAAGTGCATGCCCTGTTCCAGCACACCGTGCTGGGCGACGATATCGGCAGTATAGCCCGACATATAGAGGCAACGAAGCCCCGGTCGCTGCGCCATGAGTTTATTGGACAGTTCGCGGCCGTTCATTTCGGGCATCACTACGTCGGTAATCAGCAGATGGATGCGGCCAGGGTGCTCCTGCGCGAGGCGTAAGGCCTCGGCCGCATTCCGGGCAACGAGCACGCTGTAGCCGCTCAACTCCAGCACGGTTCTGCCGAGTTTCAGGATCGCCTCTTCGTCTTCCACCAGCAGCACCGTTTCGGTACCGCCCGCAGGTGCTACCACCACGCTGGTCAGCAGAGAATCCGCTGGTTCGGCCATCATGCGCGGCAGATAGATGCGGAAGGTGGTGCCTTGGTCGGGAGCGCTTGCGACGGTGAGAATCCCGTTGTTTTGCCGAACAATGCCGTACACCGTGGCCAGCCCCAGGCCGGTGCCCTTGCCCTGCTCCTTGGTGGTGAAGAAGGGCTCGAAGATCTGCGTGAGCGTGGCCTGATCCATGCCGCAGCCGTTGTCGCTCACCGTGAGCAGGACGTAGTCGCCGGGGGGGCAATCAGGGTAGTCTGCGCAAGCGGCCGCGTCGAGGCAGCTGTTTTCCGTGGCAATGGTGATCGTGCCGGTGTCGCTGATGGCATCGCGGGCATTGACCGCGAGGTTCGCCAGGATCTGGTCGAGCTGGGAGGGGTCGATTTTTACCCGCCAGAGCTCGTGTCCAGGCATCCAGACCAGATCGATATTCTCGCCGATGAGCCGTTGCAGCATCTTGAGCATGCCGGCCACCGTGTCGTTGAGATCGAGCACCCTGGGGGCGGCGGTCTGCTTGCGGGCAAAGGCGAGGAGCTGGCGGGTGAGGTCGGCGGAGCGGCGAGCAGCCTTGCGGATTTCGTTGAGGTTATCCTGGAGCGGGTCGCCTGCCGGCAGCTCGTTGAGAGTAAGGTCGCAGTAACCGAGGATGGTCTGCAGCATGTTGTTGAAGTCGTGCGCCACGCCGCCGGCCAGCCGGCCGACGGATTCCATTTTCTGCGCTTGGAGCAGTTGGGCCTGGAGCCGCTCTTTTTCCACCTGCATCTGCCGCTGTTCGTTGATGTCGATGATGACACCATCGAGCCAGAGCAGCTTCCCGTTGGCGTCGAAGATGCCTTGGCCTTTTTCGTGAACCCAGAGGGTGGCGCCGTCGGCCCGGACGATGCGGTATTCCATTTCGTAGGGCCGGTGGGCGTTCACTCCATCCTGCACGGCGCGGTCCACCAGGGCGGCATCCTCGGGGTGGATGATGCTCGCATAGGAACGGACCCTGTTGTCGAGGAAGTCGCTGGCCGGGTAGCCGGTCAGTTGTCTCGCCCCCTCGCTGAAGAAGAGCATGGTCCAGTGCGCATCGTTCAGGCAGCGGTAGGCCAGACCCGGCAGGTTGTTGACCAGCGTCCGGTAGCGTTCCTCGCTCTCCCGGAGCGCCTTTTCGGTGCGTTTGCGTTCGGTGATGTCGGTGTGGACGCCGACCAGGCCGATGACGCGGCCGTCTTGGTCCTTGTTGGCATAGGCCTGGAGGGAGATGTGCAGCACCTGGCGATCCTTGCCATACATTTCGACCTCGCCGTCCCAGCGACCGCCAGCTATGAGGGTTCGGAAGATTTCCCTGCCCACGGCCTGATCGACATAAACTGTCACTGGCGGGTCGTCGCCGACCTCGCCAAAGAGTTTGGTGAAGGCCTCGTTCTGGTAGTAGTGCTTCCCTTCCGGGGTGGCCATGGCAATGGCATCCGAGGCGTTTTCCACCAGGATGTTGAAGAGCCGCAGGCTTTCTTCCGCCTGCTTGCGGGCAGTGATGTCCACCAGCAGGGCCAGGACGTAATTGACCCTGCCATCAGCAAAGCGGACGCAGCCGATGGAGACCTCGGCCCAGAGGACGGTGCCATCCTTGCGGAGAAAACGCTTCTCCATGGAGTATCCGTCGATGGTTCCGGTGAGCATCTGTTCAAAGCGCGTTACATCCGCCAGCAAATCGTCGGGGTGGGTGATTTCGGCCCAGGTGAGGCGGGACAACTCCTGACGGGAATAGCCCAGCATCTGACACAACTTGTCGTTCACCTGCAGCCAGCCCTTCTGCGGCGAGGTGATGGCCTTGCCGACGATTTGATGCTCGAAAAAGAGGCGCATCCGCTCTTCGTTCGCCGCCAGTTGGGCGGCATCGTGCTCCCGCCGCAGGCGGTTGACCATGAGCATGCCCAAAAGTGTCGTGGCTACCGGATAGATGGTGAGCACCGGCAGGGTGATGTGGGTGAGAACATGCTGGGCTGTCGGCCAGGGCAGGATGAGCATCATGGCCAGCATGTCCAGGTGGAGGAGGAGGCCGAAAAGATAAAGCTCCTGCCAGGTGAGGTCGGTGAGCGGGCGGCGGCGATGGTGGCGCCAGACGATGCCGATGGTGCCGGTGGTGCAAATCACCGCCACCCCGGTCCAGGCCGCGGCACCGCCTTGTGAGAGGCGGAAGAGCGCGGTCATGGCCATGGCGACCGCGGTGGGCACCACCCCGAAGAAGAGGCCGGCGATGCCGAGCAGCACCGAGCGGGTGTCGAAGACAATGCCCGGCACGTAGATCCAGGGCGAGAGCATGATGATAATGCCGAGGCCACCCACCACGCCGCCCACCGTGAGCCGCATCGGCAGCGGCCAGGGGCCGACTTTGTAGCGGCTGGTCAGAACATCGAAGAGGAACGCCATGGTCAGCAGGAGGGCGGCGTTCTGGATAAGGGCGGTGAAGATGCTGGCGGTCTCCATGGGCGCTCTCCGGCTCCTATTCGCCGATGATCTTGACCAGCACCCGCTTCTTGCGGCCGCCGTCGAATTCGCCGTAGAAGATCTGTTCCCAGGGGCCGAAATCGAGTTTGCCACCTGTTACCGCCACCACCACCTCGCGTCCCATGATCTGCCGTTTGAGGTGGGCGTCGGCATTGTCCTCGTAGCCGTTGTGGCGATACTGGGAGATCGGTTCGTGGGGGGCGAGTTTTTCCAACCACACCTCGTAATCGTGGTGCAGACCACTCTCGTCGTCGTTGATGAAGACCGAGGCGGTGATGTGCATCGCATTGACCAGCACCAGCCCTTCGGTGACGCCGGAGGCGCGGAGGCATTCTTCCACCTGCGGCGTGATGTTGCGGAAAGCGCGGCGGGCGGGGATATGGAACCAGAGTTCCTGACGATAGCTTTTCATGGGCGCCTGTCTAGGTTGGAGTCGCGTGAACGGCTGGCGATGCTTATCAGTATACCTTCTTCCCGGCCGGACGTCCACGCCCCTGCGCTTGACAATTTCCCCAAACTCCTCCATCCTGACATTAAGATATCCTTTAGTGGCACAACGGGATATTTTTTCGTTTTTTTTGTGGGTTGAGTCCACCGGGCCAGGGTGCGCAGCGGAGAGGGGCGATCCATGAAGATTCCACAGCGTTGGAAAAACGATGGGCAGATGCTTTCCTACCTGGTGATGGGGGCGGCCCTGTTCTGGTCGGGCCTCATCGTCGCCTCCGGGGTCTGGAATCTGCTGCGTGACCGCGAGGAGACGCTTCGGCTGGCACAGCACGAAGCCAGGGTACATATCGACAAGGATCTTGCCTTCCGTCGTTGGGCCACCTCGCACGGTGGTGTCTATGTGCCGGTGGACGCCATGACTCCCCCTAACCCAAATTTGCGTCAGATCGCCGAACGCGACCTGCTCACCCCCTCCGGCCGGCAGCTCACCCTGATGAATCCCGCCTACATGGTGCGGCAGGTGATGACGCAATCCGCTGAGCTTTACGGCGTTAAGGGCAAGATCACCAGCCTCAAGCTGTTCAACCCCGTCAATACTCCGGATCAATGGGAACGCGAGGCCTTGACCGCCTTTGCCGGGGGAGCGAAAGAGCGAATGGCGTCAACGGAAATCGCCGGGGTGCCGCATCTGCGCTACATGGTCCCGTTGTATATGGAGGAGGGGTGCCTCAAGTGCCATGGCGTGCAAGGCTATAAGGTCGGCGATGTCCGGGGCGGCGTCTCGGTGGCCGTTCCGCTGGCGCCCTTTCTGGCCGAATACCACAATCGCGTGAGGCGCACGCTCGGTACCCATCTGGCGGTATGGGCCATGGGCCTGGGCTGCTTGCTCTTTTTCTATGGTCGCGGCAGAAAGGCCATTGTCATGCGGGCGGCCTGGGATGAGGAGCGCGAACGGCTGAATCGGCAGATGGCTCTCATCCTGAACTCCCTTGAGGAGGGGGTGGTGGGCATCGACCGGGAGGGGAGGGCGACCTTCGTCAACAAGGCGGCGGAGAGGATGTGTGGCTATGGCCGGGAGGAGTTGCTGGCCCAGGATTTCCACGCGAAGGTGCATCACAGCCGGGCCGACGGCAGCCCCTATCCGCCGGAGGAGTGCCCGCACTTTCAGGCCATCCACAGCGGCGAAGCGAAGCGGATTGGCGAGGAGGTCTTCTGGCGCAAAGATGGTTCTTCGTTCCCGGTGGAATATTCCGTTGCTCCGCTGCGCAGAGGGAGCGAAGAGGGAGCGGGATGCGTGGTGGCCTTCGCCGACGTGAGCAGCAAATTGGAACTGGAGCAGCAGTTGCGACAGGCGCAGAAGATGGAAGCCATTGGCACGCTCGCCGGCGGGATCGCCCACGATTTCAACAACATCCTCTCGGTGATCATCGGCTACGCCGAGATGGCGGCATTGAACCTGCCGCCGGAGAGTGAAGCGACAAAGGCCATTGAGGAAGTCACCCGGGCCGGCAGCCGGGCAGCGGATCTGGTGCGGCAGATCCTCACCTTCAGCCGCCGCAGTGAAAAGAGTTTCCAGCCGTTGCGGCTGCAGGGGCTGCTCAAGGAGGCATTGAAACTGCTGCGGGCCTCGATTCCTACCTCGGTCGAGATCCAGCAGAACATCGACAGCACATGCCGCTCGGTGTTGGCCGATGCCACTCAGATGCACCAACTCATCATGAACCTCTGCACCAACGCCTACCACGCCATGCTGGAGCAGGGCGGTACCTTGAAGGTCTCTTTAAGCGAGGTGGAACTCGGGCCGGGGGATTTGGGCAACAAGATAGAGTTGCAGCCGGGGGTGTATGTGCGGCTCTTGGTGAGCGATACCGGCCATGGCATGGACAAGGCCACCATGGCGAAGATTTTCGAGCCTTACTTCACCACCAAGACCATGGGACAGGGAACCGGCCTGGGGCTCGCCATCGTGCACGGCATTGTCAAGGCGATGAAGGGGGCGGTGACGGTCTACAGCGAAGTGGGCGTAGGGACCACCTTCCATGTGTATTTCCCCCTGGCGCCGGGGGAGGCGGCCCCGCCTGCCGTGACGGCGGAGCAGGGTATCCCGCGGGGCAGTGAGCGGCTGCTGGTGGTGGACGACGAGGAGAGCCTCGCCCAACTTTTCGCCCAGATCCTCTCTTCCCTGGGCTATCAGGTCACCATCTTTACCAATAGCTTGGAGGCACTGGCTTTCTTTGAAAAGGCGCCGGAGGCCGTTGACCTGGTGGTTACCGACATGACCATGCCCCATCTGAACGGCACACAATTGGCGCAGCGACTCACCGCCATCCGTCCCGAGCTGCCGGTCATCCTCTGCACCGGCTTCAGCGAACTGCTCGACGAAAGCACGATTCATTCCTGCGGAATTCAGGCCATGGTCATGAAGCCGGTGTCGCGAGCCAGAGTGGCCCGGGTGATCCGTGAGGTGCTGGAGGCGGCCCGCTGATGCAATTCCGTCCGCCTTTGTCGGAGGCGGGATGGGGCGATCAGAGTTCGTGCAGCAAGGTTTTCAGCAGGTTGATGGTGATGGCGGTGATGGGCTTGGGCAGGACCTTGATCACACTCGGCCGGTTGCTCAGTTCCATAAGTTTCGCGGCGTCGTTGAAGCTGGTGATCACCACCACGCGGGGCAGGTCGGCGATGAGTTTCTTGGCGGCCCATTCCTCCACCACATCGAGAAAGACCTCGCCGTCGGTCACCGGCATCATGAGGTCGAGCAACACCAGATCCGGTTGGTATTGCAGCAACTGAAAGAGGGCCTCGGCGCCGTTTTCCGCCTCGGCGATCTCCGCATGCGCCAGCAGACGTCCCAGATGTTCCTTGAGGACCGTGCGGGCGGTGATTTCATCGTCGACGATCAGGAGTTTCATGCGCGTCCGCTCCTCCCTGTGGGACGAGACAATTCAGCATCCCTCCAAGAAAAGGGTATCGGAGCGGGGCAATCAAATCAATCAAAATCGATTTCAAAGGAGTAGACGTCCTCCACCCGGCGGCTCTTCATGCGGAAGCCGCTGTGGTTGAAGATCGCCTGCATGCGGCGGTTGTCGCGCAGCACCTCGGCGGTGAAGCCCGAGATGCCGTTTCTCTTGGCAATGGTCACCAAGTGGCGGAAGAGGAAGGAACCGATCCGGCGGTTCTGCCATTCGTCGCGGATGATGAAGGCAACCTCCGCCCGGTTGGTCTTCTCGTCGAGGTAGTAGCGGCCCACCGCGATGATGTCCTCGCCGTGCGCCTCGGGCACGGTGCCGACAATGGCGACGTCCTTGCGGTGGTCGATGTAGACGAACTCCTGCACCTGCTTGGGGGCAAAGCGCTGGCTGTGGGTCATGAAGCGGTAGTACAGGGTTTCCTGGGAGAGGGCGTAGAGGATGTCGCGCATCCGCGGCTCGTCGGTGGGGTGCACCGGCCGGAAGGAGATCTGGGTGCCGTCGTCGAGTAGCATGGTGGTGTTCATCTCCTGGCTTGCCATGAGGAAGCGGCCTTCGAGGTCGGTCAGCTCGTGTTTCAAATAGTGGGCCTCGAGCGCCTCGCGGAAGAGTTGGTCGCGGAATTTGGGATGGGCGATGGAGATGAGCGCCATGGCCCGTTCCTGCACGCTCTTGCCGTGGAGGTAGGCCACCCCGTATTCGGTGACCACGTAGTGCACCTCGCCGCGGGTGGTGACCACGCCGGCGCCGGGGGTGAGCCGGGTCACGATGCGACTCACCGTGCCGTTCCTGGCCGTGGATTCCATGGCGATGATGGGCTTGCCGCCGATGGAGCGGGCGGCGCCGCGGTTGAAATCGACCTGGCCGCCGATGCCAGAATAAAAAAGCGAACCGAGCGAGTCGGCGCAGACCTGGCCGGTGAGGTCCACTTCCAGCGCCATGTTGATCGCCACCATCTTCTGCTGCATGCCGATGATGTACGGGTCGTTCACATATTCCGTGGGCCGGAAGCTGAAGCGTGGATTGTTGTGGACGTAATCGTAGAGCTTCTTGGTGCCCATGCAGAAGCTGGCCACCACCTTGCCGCGATCGGTGGTCTTGCGGCTGCCGGTGATGGCGCCGGAGTCCATGAGGTCGATGATGGAGTCGGTGAGCATCTCGGTGTGGATGCCGAGCTCCTTCTTGTCCTTGAGGTATTCCACCAGCGAGTGGGGGATGCGGCCGATGCCGAATTCGATGGTGGAACCGTCCTCGATGAGGGCGGCGATGTATTCGCCGATGCGGCGGGTATCCTCGCTGGCGGGGTCGGATTCCCGTTCGATGATCGGCCGATCCACCGGCACCAGGAGGTCGATGTCGTAGATGTCGAGGAAGCTGTCGCCCATGGTGCAGGGCATCTGCGGATTGACCTGGGCGATGACCAGCGAGGCGTTCTCGGCCGCGGCTTTCACGATGTCCACCGAAACGCCGAGGCTCACCTTGCCGCGGATGTCGGGTGGGGTGATCTGGATGAGGGCCACGTCGAGGGGAAGCTGGCCGGAGCTGAACAGCCGGGGGATGTCGGAAAGCAGGGTGGGGGTGTAGTCGCCCAACCCCTGCTGGATATGCTCGCGGATCGACTGGCCGATGAAAAAGCTGTTCACCGTGAAGCAGTCGATGAGATGGCGGCTGGCATAGGGGGCGTCGCCCTTGGTGAGGAGCTGCACGATCTCGACATCGGCGAGTTCGCCGGACCTTTTGGTCAGCGCCTCGACCAGTTCCACCGGCTCGGCGCAGGCGGTGCCGATGAAAATCCGCTGCCCCGGCTTGATGCGGCTGACGGCCTGACGGGGGCTGGCGACCATGTCGCGGTACTTCTCCTGCCACTCGGGGTCGATGGCAAAAGGAGGCTGGGTGGTCATAGGCGTTCCTCCGCCACGGGTTGCAGGGTCAGGCGGGCGTCGGCCACCACCGGCTCGCTGCCGATCTCGCCGACGATGTAGGGATTGATGTCCAGCTCGGCGATCTGCGGGAAGTCGGTGGTGAGCTGGCTGATGCGCTGGAGCCCGTTCGCGATGGCGGCGAGATCGACCCCGCGCTGGCCGCGCTTGCCCTGCAGGATCTCGTAGGAGCGGGTGGATTTGAGCATCTGGATCGCCTCGGCCTCGCTGATCGGCGCCAGATGGAAGGTGACGTCCTTCATCACCTCGACGAAGATGCCGCCCAGGCCGAACATGAGCATGGGGCCGAACTGCGGGTCGCGGTTCATGCCGATGATGACCTCGAGGCCGCGGTTGACCATCTTCTCCACATAGATGCCCTCCACCCAAGCCTCCGGCGCCCGCTCCTTGATGCGGAGCATCATCAGGTCGAAGGCGTCGCGCACCCCGTCGTTGTTGGGGACGTTCAATCGCACCCCGCCGATGTCCGATTTGTGGATGATGTCCGGCGAGACGATCTTCATCGCCACCGGAAAGCCGATGCGCTCGGCGATTTCCACCGCCTCGCCGGCGGCGGTGGCAAGGTAGCCCTCTGGAATCTGGAAGCCATACGCCGCGAGGATGCTTTTGGCCTTGACCTCGCCCACCTGATAGCGCTGGGTGCGGAGGCGGCGGGTGATGATGCGTTCCACCCGGCGGCGGTTGACGCGAAAACGGGTGACTATTCTCGGCGGGCGGCTGCGCCAGGCCGCGTATTCGTGCATGGCCGCCAGAGCCGCCACCGCCCGTTCCGGCGAGGGATAGTCGGGCAGGCCGGCCGCCACCAATTCGGCGCGGCCGGGCATCACATCGGCCCCGCCCATGAAGGCGGCCACCACCGGCTTGTCGCCCGTAAGGCTCGCGGTGATGGCGCGGGCAGTGGCGGCCGGCTTGGTCATGGCCTGGGGGGTGAGGATCACCACCACCGCATCCACCGCCGGATCGTCCTGGGCGGCGCCCACGGCGGCCACATAGCGTTCCGGTTCGGCATCGCCCAGCACGTCGATGGGGTTGCCGACGCTGGCGGCAGCCGGCAATTTGTCCCGCAGCGCCGCTGCGGTGTTGCGGTCGAGTTCGGCCACGGCCAATCCCGCCTTTTCCACCGCATCCGCCGCCATGGTGCCGGGGCCGCCGGCATTGGTGACGATGAGCACCCGGTTGCCGCGGGGCAGCGGCTGCATGGCGAGCGCGGTGGCGTGGTCGAAGAGCTCCTCGAAGGTGTCGGCGCGGATCACCCCGGAGCGCTTGAAGGCGGCGCCATAGGCGATGTCCACGCCGGCCAGCACGCCGGTGTGCGAGGAGGCGGCCTTCTGGCCCGCCGTCGTGGTGCCGGCCTTCAGGATCACCACCGGCTTGTGGGTGGAGGCCTCGGCCGCGGCCTTGACGAAGTCGTCACCCGAGGCGATGTCCTCGAGGTAGGCGATGATGACCTTGGTCTGCTCGTCGGCGGCCAGCGCCAGCAGCAGGTCGTTTTCAGTGAGATCCGCCTTGTTGCCGATGCTGATGAGCTTGGCCAGCCCCAGATGGCGGCCGGCGGCCATGTCGAGGATGGCGGTGCACAGGGCGCCGGACTGCGAGATCACCGAGATGGCACCCTTTTCCGGCATGCGGCCGGCAAAGGAGGCGTTCATGGCGTGGTCGGTGTTGATGAGCCCCAGACAGTTGGGGCCCAAGAGCCGCACCTGCCGGCTGGCGCACATCTCGGCGATCTGGCGCTCCAGCGTCGCCCCCTCGCTGCCGGTTTCCTTGAAGCCGGCGGTGACCACGGTGATGGCCCTGGTGCCGGCGTCGAGGGCGTTTTTCACCGCCTCGACCACCCCGGCGCGGGGCAGGGCAATCAGGCTCAGGTCCACCGGCTTGCCGTAGTCCTTGAGGTTTGGGTAGGCCTTGCGGCCGAGGAGCTCCGGGGTCGAGGGGTTGACCGGCACGATTTCGCCGGCAAAACCGCCGTTGATGAGGTTGGCCAGGAGATCGTGGCCCACCTTGCCCGGGGTGCGTGAGGCACCGACCACTGCCACCGCCTGGGGATAGAGGAGGGGGCTCAAATCGACCATGGCGGCTACTCCGTCGGTGGGGTGATGGTGGGGATGGTGACGTGGAAGCCGGCTTCATCCAAGGCGTTGCGCACGGCCGAGAGGTTGTAGGTGTTGACTCGCAGGTAGATGGTGGCCTTGTCTTGCGCATCGTCCTTGTCCTTGCGAATGAGGCGGGTAAAGCGGATGCGATGCTCCTCCAGCACCCTGGCGATGCGGGAAAGAGGCTTGGGGTTGCCGTCGTCCTCCACCACGATCATGGCGGAGCCCCGTTCGCCGAGGCCGAAGAGGCTGCGGTATGCCTTGATGAGGTCGCGGATCGAGAAGACCCCCACCACCTTGCCGTTGGCGTCGAGCACCGGCAGGGCGCCGACCCGTTCGCGGTCGAGCAGGATCAGGGCGTCGTCCAGGGTGGAATCCGGCGAGACGGTGAAGAAGGCGCGGCTCATGATGGCGCTCACCGGCGTCTTGTCGAGTTCCACCAGGCAGGTCTTGATCACCTCGGCCGAGAGCACCGAGGAGGGGTAGGCCGAGCGCAGATCGCGGTCGGTGATCATCCCCACCAGTTTGCCGGTGCTGTCCACCACCGGCAGGTGGCGGAAGTGGCGGGACTGCAACAGCTCCTTGGCCGCGGGAATGGTCATCTCCGGCGGGATGGTGAGCGGCGGGGTGGTCATGTAGCGGGCGATGAACATGGCAAAACTCCTTACGGTTCAGTGGTGAGACCGGTGAGATATTCCTCGACGCCGGCGGCGAGGCTGTCGAGGTGATAGCCGCCTTCGAGCAGGGTGAGCACCCTGCCCTGGCAGTAGCGTTCCGCCCAGCGGGCGGCACAATCGCCGAGGTGGCGGTAGAGTTCGGTGGTGTAACTGAGGCCCGACATGTCGTCCGCCACATGACCGTCGAAGCCGGCGCAGATGATGAGGGCCTCGGGATCAAAGCGGCTGAGGGCCGGCTCCACCTGCTCGGCTATGGCCTGCATGACCGCGTGATCGTCGCTGCCCGGCGGCAGCGGGATGTTGCAGGTGGTGCCCTTGCCGGGGCCGAGGCCGGTTTCCTCTTTCCAGCCGGTGCCGGGGAAGCTCCAGGTCGGGTGCTCGTGGATGGAGAGATAAAAGACCTCCGCGTCCTCCTCGAAGGCCGACTGGATGCCGTTGCCGTGGTGGGCGTCCCAGTCGATGATCATCACCTTGCGGCGGCCGTGGGCCTGCTGCCAATAGCGGGCGGCCACCGCGGCATTGTTCAGGAAGCAGAAGCCCAGCGCCAGCGAGCGCTCGGCATGATGGCCTGGCGGCCGGCCGCAGCAGAAGACGCGGCTGGTGGCGCCGCCTTCGAGCAGGTCGATGGCCACGAGCCCGGCGCCGGCCGAACAGAGCGCTGCCTGGTAGGATTCGAAGCAGAGCTGGTTGTCCGGGTGGTCGAGGTAGCTTTTGCCGGCCAGGGCGGTTTCTTCGAAGCGATAGAGGTACTCCTCGCTGTGCACCGTGGTGAGCCACTTCCGTTCAGCAGGCCGCGCGGGCAGGGTGGTAATCCCGCCGGCGAGAGGACTCTGCGCCAGACGTTCGGCGATGACGGTCAGCCGGGCCGGTGCCTCCGGGTGGCCGTTGCCGCCGGTATCGTGGCGGTGGCATAAGGGGTCGGTGATGACGGTGAGCGGCAGCAGGGTGGGCATCGCGCTCTCGCAGAGGGTGGGGCCGCGCGGAGAGGCATGGCGGCTTTCCTTTGGTGTATCGTGTTCGGAACCCCTTGTCAATACGAAGAAAAAAAGCGATCGCTGCCGGGACGTTGGTTGCCCAAGATGGGGCATTTGTGGGCTCCCGGCGCAGAGAAGGGTTGCAAATTCCCGGAAATGGATGCATAAGGAAGGTGCTGTTTTTGTTTTTTATAGAAAAATTAACTGGTTGCCATGGAGACCGACTATACTACCGCGCCGCAGCTATTGGCCTTGCGCGAAGAGCTCGATAACAAGGAGGCGATCCGCCTCTCGCCCCAGGCGAGTTTGAGCCGTGCCGGTCTGCGCCGCCGCCCCGAAGATCGGGCCGGCCATCGCCAGACCTATGCCGCCGATGCCGACCGCATCCTCCATTCCCGTGCCTACACCCGCTACATCGACAAGACCCAGGTCTTCTACATGGTGCGGAACGACCATATCACCCACCGGGTGCTCCACGTGCAGCTGGTCTCGAAGATCGCCCGCACCATCGGCCGTTTCCTGGGCCTGAACGAGGATCTGATCGAGGCCATCGCCCTGGGCCACGACATCGGCCACCCGCCCTTTGGCCACGACGGCGAAAAGATGCTCGCCGCCCTCTGCCGCGAGCACGGGCTGCCCTCCTTCCAGCACAATCTCCAGAGTGTCGAGTTCCTGGAGCGCATCGAGCGGGACGGTAAGGGCTGGAACCTGACGCTGCAGGTGCTCGACGGCATCATGTGCCACGACGGCGAGATTCACAACCAGAGCCTGCGGCCGGAGCGCGACAAGGATTTTGCCGCCTTCGACCGGCAACTCGCCGCCAAGGCGGCCGATCCGGAACAGCCGCTTACGCCCATGACCCTGGAGGGGTGCGTGGTGCGGCTGGCCGACACCATCGCCTACATCGGCCGCGACATCGAGGATGCCATCGAACTCAGGCTGATCCGGCGCGAGGAGATTCCGGCCGAGTGCCAGGAGACCCTGGGCCGCACCAACGGCGCCATCGTCTACCGTCTGGTCACCGACCTCATCGCAAGCGGCATTCGCGACGACGCCATCGCCTTTTCCCCGGAGGTCTCCGAGAGCCTGCAACGACTCAAGCGGTTCAACTACGAACGCATTTATCTGAACCCCGCCATCAAGCAGGGGCTTGGCCAGATCGAGCAGTGCTACCGCGAGCTCTTTACCCGCTGCCTGGCGGATCTGGCTGCCGGGCGGCAGGACTCCTCGATCATGACCGGCTTTCTTGCCCCGATGGCCGCCGCATACCGGGAAGTCACCCCGCCGGCCGCGGTGGTGCGCGATTTTCTGGCCGGCATGACCGACGACTATTTCCTGGCCCGGGCCGCGGCCTTGGGCTGTGAGGTGCCGCAGAAACGATGACCGACGTGAGCCAACCGATCAGACGATTTTTTCGCAATGAGCAGTTCCGGATGGTGCTCATCGCCACCTTTATCGGGCTCGTTGCCGGCGGGGCGAACATCATCTTCCGCATGGTGGTGGAACTCGTCCACCGCCAGATCTTTGTCCGCGGCCACGAGCTGCTGGCCATCGGCCAAGGCGGCTGGCATCTGCTGCTGCTGCCGCTTATCCCCATGGCGGGCATGGTGCTCTTGATCCCGCTCTCCCTGCTCTATCCCGGTGAGGTGAATGGCTACGGCTTCACCAAGTTTCTCCGCCAGGTCAACCTGGAGGGCGGCATCATCCGCTTCCGCACCGTGGTGCTCAAGATCCTCTCCTGTTCGCTCACCCTGGGGACCGGCGGTTCGGCCGGCGTGGAGGGGCCGATCGCCCAGGTCGGCGGCGCGCTGGGCTCGACCTTGGGCCAGTTTTTCCGGGTCTCCGGGGTGCGCATGAAGGTTTATATCGCCGCCGGTTGCGCCGCCGGCATCGCCGCCATGTTCAATGCGCCCATTGCCGGCGTCTTTTTCGCCGCCGAGATCGTCCTGCTCGGTACGTACGAGATCGGCTCCTTTGCGGCGCTGGTCATTGCCTCGGCCATGGCCACCGTGGTGTCGCGCGCCTACTACGGCGTGGCCCCAGCCTTCCCGGTGCCACCTTACCAGCTGGTCAATCCGCTGGTGGAGGTACCGCTCTACTCCGTGTTGGGGGTGATCATGGGGCTGATCGCCGTCTTCCACATCAAGGTCTTCTATACGGTGCGCGACCGTTTCGCTGCCTTTACCCTCCATCCGCAGCTCAAGCCCATTTTCGGCGCCTTGCTGATCGGCATCATCGGCATCGCTTTCCCGCAGGTCATGGGTGACGGCTACGACTATCTCACCGCGGTGCTGGACGGCCACGGGCTGGTGCTCATCATGGCCGTCCTCATCTTCCTGAAGATCATCGCCACCGCCATTACCCTCGGCTCCGGCGGGGCGGGCGGGGTTTTCGCGCCGGCGCTCTTCATCGGCGGCATGGTGGGGGGCACCTTCGGCGGCCTTGTCCACCTTTGGCTGCCAGGGCATACCGCCAATCCGGGGGCCTATGCCGCGGTCGGCATCGGCGCCTTCCTCGCCGCCGCCACCCATGCGCCGCTCACCGCCATCTTCCTGCTCTTCGAGATGACCGGTAACTACCGGATCATCGTGCCCATCATGCTCTCCAGCATCATCGGCACCATGGTGGCGGCCCGGCTCAACCACGACTCCATCGACACCGTGGATTTCAGCCGCGAGGGGATCGACATCCACGAGGGCCGCGAAACTGCGGTGATGCGGTCGATCAAGGTCGGCTCCCTCATCACCGAGGATGTGGATTTCATCAGCGAAGAGGCCAATGTCGATCAGTTGCTCACCATCTTCAGCATGGCCCAGAGCGGCTTCTATTTTCCGGTGGTGGACGCCACCGGCCGCATGACCGGCGTGGTTTCCCTGCAGGACGTGAAAAGCATCCTCCACGACGAAGAGTTGCGCCTTTCCGCCACGGTGGGCAACATCTGCGCCCGCAAGGTGGTGGTGCTCACACCGGACGAGACGTTGTACGACGCCATGCGGATCTTCGATTCCATGGGAATCGAAGAGATTCCGGTGGTGGAGTCTCCCGACAACCGCTGGGTGGTGGGGATGCTGAAACGGCGCGATGCCATTGCTGCCTACAACCGGGAGATCGTCCGGCGTGGGATCTGCGAGATTCAGGGCACCTGCAACATTGAGGATTGACGGCCGGTTGCCGCCGTGCGAAGAACGGGAACGCAGAGGACGAAAAAAAGCCGCCACTGCCGGAGAGGCAGGGCGGCTTTTTTGTGGGCGGGGTGGAGCGGGATCAGCCGATGACGGCGATGTCCACCGGCGGCCGCAGGGCGGCGCAGGCCGCCAGGGCGCCGTGGATTCGGTGGGCCTTGAAGGCGGCAATCAGCTTCTCGTCGGCGGGCGCGCCGGCGTCGTAGGCGGTGAGCGCCTGCTGGCTGAGATTGTAGTCGAAGCGCGGCGCCCACTTGCGGGAACCGAGGCGGGCGGTGGTGGAGCAGTTGTCCACCATGAAGGCGACGCCCTTGTAGTGCATGTAGGGGTTCAGGGAATCCACCGCCTCGATCACCGATTCGTTGGCCACCTCGCTCAGGCAGTGGCCTTTCTCGATCAAGAGGTCGATCTGCGCCATCATGGTGGCGCAGTAAATGCCGGCGGTGAAGGGGTTGATCGCAGGTTCCCCCTGGCGCTTGGCGCGGACCTTCTCGCCCACCTGCCACATGCGGGTGCCGTCGATCTTGCCCATGGGGAAGCGGCTGTGGCGGCGACCGGCCATGACCACGCTCCGGATTTCGTTGCAGCTCGAGACCTCGTCGTACATCTCGAGCAAAATGTCGAAGGCCGGGCCGTAGGCGTGGGAGTAGATCTTTTCGAAGACCTGCTTGCCCGCGGCGTCGAGGCCGTCGTAGACCGCCTTGATACCATGGTGGGAGATGGTCTTGCTGATGGGGCCGGTGACGTTTTCCACCGAGTCGATGAAGGCCTGCTCCTCGCTCATCCCCTGCTCCATGACGAAGCGGCGGAAGAGGGCCTCGACGATGCCGTGGACCGCGCCGAGCAGGATGCCGCGCTCGCCGAAGATGTCGCTGCGGAATTCCATGCCCATGGTGGTTTTGAAGATGTAGGGGGAGCCGACCGCCACCGCCCAGCCCAGGGCATGCTCAAGGGCCTTGCCGTTGACGTCCTGCTCCACCGCGAAGCTCGCGTTGATGCCGGCGCCGTTGACCGTCTTGCCCTGCTCGTAGAGGCGGCGGACCGAGGGGCCCATGCCCTTGGGGCAGACCGCCACCACGTTGACGTTCTTGGGGAAGTACGTGCCGATGCTCTCAAGATACCCGAGCAGGAAGCCGTGGGAGAGGCCCAGGGTGGCGCCTTCCTTCAGGTTGTCGAAGATCTGCTGATAGTTCTCGGCCTGGGCCGCGTCGGAGATGAGGACGATGACCATCTCGGATTCGCGGATCACCTGGTACATCTCGCCCAGGGTGCCTTTCTCCTCGGTAAAGCCGGCGGCGCGGGCGCTGGCCATGGAGGAGCTGCCGGGCCGGAGACCGATTTTCACGCGGATGTCGGTGCCTTCCAGCGAATCCCGCAGGTTCTGGGCCTGCGCTGGCCCCTGGGAGCCCCAGCCGATGACGCCGATCTGCTTGATGCCGGCAAAGGCCTTGGGCAAGAGGTGGAACTTGTCGCGGCCGCCGCGGACGATGGTCTCCTCGGTGTCGGCAAGTTTCAGGGTTTCGGTTGCAAAAACCTGGGATTTGAATGTTAATTCCATTATATGCCTCCTTCAAAGACGGTGGGTTTGCATGAGTAAACCACCATATATACCCGATGGCGGCTGTTCCGTAAACCGGAGAAATGGCGGCGGAGAAAATGACGGGGGGTGGTGAAATTATGCAAGAGATCGCATCGATAGCGTGGGTGAGCGGCCTGTGGGTTCTCTGGTGCGCGCTGCACAGCCTGCTGATCGCGGCCCCAGTGGTGGGCCGGTTCGAGGCCAGGCTCGGCAAGTGGTTTGCCTGGTATCGGCTGGGGTATGTGGCGTTGAGCAGTATCACGCTGCTGCCGCTTTTTTTCTATTCCCTGCACCTGCCCCAGCAACTGCTCTTTGACTGGACCGGGGGGTGGCGGCTTGTTCAGCTCTTGCTGCTCGGCTATGCGCTCTTCATGTTCCTCGCGGGTGCCAGGGAGTATGATCTGGGATATTTCCTGGGGTGGCGGCAGATCAGGGCCCAGCGACACGGGGAGGCGTTACCCCCATTGCCCTTCGCCACCAGCGGCATTCACCGCTATGTCCGTCATCCTTGGTATTCCGGCGGTATCGTCTTCGTGTGGGGTGGCGGGCCGGTGACCACGGTGAATCTGGCGGTGAAGGGCGTCCTCACCGTTTATCTGCTGGTGGGAACCCTGCTGGAAGAGCGCAAACTGGCGGCGGCCGTCGGGACGCGGTACCGTGACTACCAAAGGCAGGTACCGATGCTCATTCCCTGGCGTCGCCGGCAGTGAGGGATTGGCAGACCACTTCCTGCCATGCCTCGATCTGTTCCCGGTACGCCTTGGCCGATGATGTGAAGCCGCACACCGTGCAGACCACCGTGGCGTTGTGTCAGCGGCCTTTGAGTTCGGCCTTTCCTCCGCAGGCGAGGCAGGCAAGGGATATCTCCGGTGTGGGGGTGGCTGGCATGGTGATTCTCCTGGGTGGAATATAACGGGCGACCGCGGCGTGTCAATGGCGGGCGGCGCAAATCCTTTTTGCGTCCTTTCGCCTGCTCCGCTATGATAGAAAAAACATACAGGGAGGGTGGCATGCAACTGCAACATTGGAAAACGATGGTGAGTTGGGCACTCTTGGCGGCGCTCACTGCCGGTTGCACCGAGGCGGTGGTTGGCGGCGGTGCGGCAACAGGGGGATACGCGGTAGCCACCGACGAACGCACCGCCGGCCGGCAGATCGACGATGTCACCATTACCGCCAGGGTCAAGACGGAGATGGTGAGGGATGCCACGGTCAAGGCCCGCGATATCAACGTGGATACGGTGAACGGGGTGGTCTACCTCACCGGCTTTGTCGACAGCACCAGGGAGCGGGAGCGGGCCGAGGCCCTTGCCCGGTCGGTGCCTGGCGTGACCGGTGTGCATAATCAGCTTCAGGTCGGCACCCGCAGCGTGGGGCAGGTGGTGGACGACGAGAATCTCGGGGTCAAGATCAAGGCCAAGCTGATCGGCGAACCGGGGATCCGCTCCCTCAACGTGGACGTCGATGTCTACCGCGGCGTGGTTCATCTCACCGGCTTGGTGGAGAACGCGACCCAGAAGGCGCGGGTCATCGAGCTGGCCAGATCCACGCCGGGTACGGTCCGGGTGGTGGATAACCTGCAGGTCAAGGGTCACTGAGCCGGTTAGCTGCCCTCTGCCGTGTTGCTCTCTCCCGCGATCAGCGTCGTGCTGGTGGAATCCCAGGGCGGCCGCAACCTCGGTGCCATCGCCCGGGTGATGAAGAATTTCGGTGTTGCCGACCTGCGGCTGGTCAGGCCGCGGGTCGGACACCGGTCGCCGGAAGCATGTCGCATGGCGGTCAGGTCCGTCGAAATCCTGGAGCAGGCCGCGCTCTTCGAAAGCCTCCCCGCCGCCTTGGCCGACTGCCATCTCGCCGTCGGCACCACCCGCCGGTTCGGCCGCTACCGCGACAATCTCCTCCTGCCGGCAGAGGCCGCCGCCATGGTCGCGACCCTGCCCATGGGGCAACGGGCGGCCTTGGTCTTCGGTCGGGAGGATAAGGGGCTCACCACCGAAGAACTCGACTGTTGTCAACGGCTCCTCACCATCCCCGCCGACGTGGCGCTTCCCTCCCTGAACGTAGCCCAGGCGGTGGGGATTTGTCTCTATGAAGTGGCCAAGGCCGCGGGCGGAGGGGAGAATCCAAGTCCGGCCAGGGAAGATCCTGCCACCGGCGCCGAATACGAACGTCTTTACGACCAGATGCGACAAACCCTTTTGGCCATTGGTTTCCTTGATCCACGGAACCCTGGGCATATCATGCGGGCCATGCGCCGGTTGCTGGGAAGACAGGGGATGACCAGCCGGGAGGTCCGTCTGCTGCGGGGTCTGCTGAGTCAGGTGGATTGGCTGGAGCGCGAAGGCCGGGCCGCAAGGCAACCAGGCCGCAAACAGGGGTAGGGCTGCACGGTTGGGAAGCGTGTCTTTCTGACCCGCTCTTCCCGCGATTCCGGCAGGCACTCCTGGCGGTTCGCGGTTTGGGGAAATCTTTCCCATCCTCCGGGTGGGAAGATCGGCACAAAGGGGGCGGCAATGGATGCGATGGCGATGCAGACTATCAGTCTCGCCGTGATGTTGGGGGTCGGTTCCTCTCTTTTGGCGCGCTGGCTCAAGGTGCCGGCGGTACTTTTTTATCTGGTTTGCGGGTTCGCCGCCGGTCCGGTGGGACTGCATCTGCTGGAACCGGTCGCCTTGGGCCATGGCTTGCTGGTGCTGGTGGAGACCGGGGTGGCGATCATCCTTTTTGAGGGCGGTCTTTCGCTTTCCGCCCACGGCTTCCGGGCCGAGTCAGCCGCCATCCACCGGATTCTCTTCGTCACCCTCCCGCTTACCGGTCTCGGCGCCGCCCTTCTGGCCCACCTTCTCCTACCGATTCCCTGGCGCTTTGCGATCTTTTTTGGCGCCCTCATCGTGGTGACCGGCCCCACCGTCATCGGTTCCCTGCTGAAGAGCACCTCGTTGAACCGGCGCATGGAGGTGATCCTCCATTGGGAGTCGATCTGGGGCGACGTGCTGGGGGTTCTGCTGAGTGCCTTGGCGCTGGAAATGATTCGCATGTCAGGGCCGTATGCGACTGGTTCGTTGGCCAGCCATTTCGTGCTGCGGATTGTGAGCGGCGCGGCCATCGGTACCGTGAGCGGCTTTCTGCTCGCCAGGGTGGTCATCCCTTGGGTGGTGCGCCTGCGCGATCCGCTGCTGCCAGGGGTGGTGGCGGTGGCAGGGGCGCTGGGCACCTTCTTTCTTTCCAATACCCTGCTCTCTTCGTCGGGGCCCCTGGCGGTGGCGGTGGCTGGTTTTTCCCTTTCCTATCTGCGGGCCGAGACCCTGCACGAGATCCGGCAGTTCAAGGAGCAGCTTTCCAGCCTGTTTATCAGCATGCTGTTTGTGCTGCTGTGTGCCAACATCGATCCCATACCGTTGGCCCCCCTATGGCCGAGGATGCTCCTGGTGGCCCTCTTGCTCGGTGCTCTGGTGCGGCCCCTTGCCGTGCTGGTCGCCTTTGGCGGCACCACGCTTTCCGTTGCCGAACGCCTTTTTATCGGCCTCATCGGCCCGCGTGGCATCATCGCCATGGCCACCGTCTCTTACGCCTCCTTGGTGTTGACCGGCGGCGGATACGGTATGGAGCTGCTGCTCAACCTCACCTTTGCCATTATCTTTTTTTCCGGTACGGCAGCGACCCTGTTCGGCACCCCGCTGGCCAGAATTCTTCGCGTGCTGGTGCCTCGGGCTGGCAGTGGCATCCTCATTGCCGGCGCCAATCTTTTCAGCAACCGGCTGGCCGAGTTTGCCAGCCGCTATGTGCCGGTGCTGGTTCTGGACCGCAACACCCCTGCCTGCCTCTTGTCCGGGCGGTTGCGGGCCGAAGAGGTCTGCCTCGATCTCCTGGACAGCGATGTCTACGAAAAGGCGGCCGAGGAGGGGTTTCAGCGGCTGCTGGCCAACACCGGCAATGATGCCCTGAACGAATTGATCGCCCGTCAGGCCGCCATTCACCTGGAGCCGGATGCGATTTTCCGGGTGCCGGCCGGCTCGGCCGATGAGCAAATCATCCGTCACTCCTCCTTTCCTGCCCATATCGCCTTTGCGGAACACCTTCATGCGCCGGAGGCGATCAACGGACTGGCCAATGATACCGCAAGCCTTGAACTGATGAGGCCGGAGCAGATCGGTCCTGGTATGGTACCGCTGCTGGAGGTGACGGCGGCGGAAAGGGGTATCCGGATTGTCAAGGCGGGGGAAGCGGTAAAAGGTAAAGCCCTCTGTTATGTGCCACGGAATCAAGTCCAGCCGGGGTGAGGAGGGCATAAAAAAAGGATTGCAGGCAGAGCCTGCAATCCTTGGTGACGTTCTGGGG
>JAJZRO010000031.1 GCA_021802645.1 Deltaproteobacteria bacterium
GCTGATATCCTTGCCGTTCTGCCGGTGTATGAGAACGGGACCCCGTGGGATGACGATCTGTACGGCTACGAGGGCGTGGACATCATGACCGGTGGGAATGGCAACGACAGCCTGACCGGCTATGCCGGGAATGACACCATATCGGGCGGTTATGGCACAAACCTCCTTGACGGTGGAGCTGGCGACGACACCTATGTTATCACCTCTGAAAACCTGCCTCCCTGGGATGGTCGCACGAGCCAGGATAGCATCATCGACAGTGACGGTACCGACAAGGTTCTCTTCCTTAACGACATAGCACGCGAGGATATCATCTTCACCAAGGAGGGCGGTGATCTGGTGATCACGTACGGCCTGGATATGCAACACCAAGTGCGTATCGTTGATAACACCGTTGAACGCTTCGAGACCAGCGACGGCTCCTTCATTGTCCGCGAAGAGGTGGAAGCGGCCTTAAGCCTCATGGCGCAACAAGCCGGGGTCGGGGTTGCGGATCTCGATTATGGAACCATCGCAGACGACATCAACCTCAAAACCGTTATTTATAATGCCTGGACCGACAACTATGTCGAACACCGCGGTTCTGACGGCGGGAGTTTTTTTGAGGGTAACACCCAGAATGAGATTGTCTACGGCGGTTCCGGCGCTGACGACCTGTATGGGCATAGCGGCGATGACATCTTTTATGGCCTTGAGGGAGAGGATTGTTTGAATGCCGGCAACGGCAACGACGTTTATGTTTTCCGTCGGGGAGACAGTAACGACGATATTCTTGATGCGGAGAATGTCCGGACAGGCAGCATCGGCAGCGATTATGGCGGCGAGGTGGCAGATGTCTCCGGCGAAATTCCCAGCGACGGTGCCCAGCTTTATTGGGAATACATGGCCAATGAAGCGCCCAACAACGACACCCTGCTCTTAACGGATAATATCCGCCTGGAGGATCTGGAGGCGTATTGGGCCACCGAAACAAATTATTGGAGGGACGATAATGTCCATGACCTGCTGATCCGCGTGAACCCCTCCGGTGGGGCGGAGTGGAACGATCGGGATGCCAACACCGCAACCATTCTTGCGTATTTTCAAGGAAAGATTTTCTACGATTATGGGTATGACCAAAACGGTAATTATGTCAGCTTTGACCGGGAGTTGACCGCTGCCGATCTCGAACCTTACAGCGATAAGGGTTTGCGCCAGCTTGCCTATTGCATCGATGAAGGGGAATACAACGACGCCTTGTATACGACGTACTTCCCCTCTTTGCAGTATGACCTGGAGAGCCTTTCAAATCAGGCCGCCTTCTTTTTTGAGTATCGCAGCGATGCGGATACCATCTACATCGAGCAGTACTATGACAAACGCTTCACCATCGAAAATATCACGCTTGAAGGAACGAATTATACCCTGAGCAACAACGACCTCATGGACCTGATGTCCACCGACAACAGTGAAATGATACGGGGTGTGGATTGGGCAGACAACACCATCAATTCCCTGGCCGGCAATGATGCCGTCGTGGGCGGGGAGCTGAACGATACCATCACTGCTGGCACCGGCAATGATTTTATCCATGGCCGGACCGGTGACGACACCTATTATTTCAGTCGTGGTGATGGCAGCGACGTTCTGCATGACGGACCGGATGACCTCCTCTATGTGGCGGAACAAGCCCGTCGCTGGGAAGGGTGGTATTATGGCGGTGAGGGGGAAGGCTATTATAGCCCATCCACAGTTACAGCCCTCGCCCCCCCTGCCAACAATAACGTTGACAGCGGTGCGTATCTCGGAGAGATACAGGCCACCGGGCCCGATACCTCTTCCATAGATTACTGGTACTTCCACCACAATGGCGGGGAGTTAAGCATTGATCTGCTTAGCGAGCAATCGGATGGGGGCTACTTTTTCTATGACCTCAACGGTGACGGTGTTGCCGTCGGTTTTGACTCGTATATGCAGTTGTTCCGTGCTGATGGTTCCCTGGACGAGAGTGACCTCGTTGCCGAATCAGATGATAGTGGCAGTGAAGGGTATGCTGACGGCTCTTTGAGCGGTTCGGATTCGTATTTGAAGTTTTACTCGGGCGACCTTGCCGCAGGGGATTATGTCTTGGCGGTAAGCACCTATGCCCTTGAAACTGGCGAGGCTGTTTCGGGCATCAATATAGATAGCGGTTTTGGGCCATATCAGCTCACCTTTACCGGTGATTATGAGCTGACCTCCGTTCCTGACAGCTATCAGTCTGGTGGCCCTTCTAACCCGGGTGATCCAGGTGGCAATGATAAAGTCATTCTTGGTCCGGATCTCTTTGTGCAGGATGTTTCCTTTGTGGATTGGTCTGGGCAGGGACTTTATGTGGGATATGGTGACCTTGTCGTAGCCGATGACAACAGCAGCTATACGGCGCAACGTCTCGGCAACGCCGTGGATTTTCATTTTGCCACTGGCTGGGGCTATGGGGCTTACGAAGTTGGTCGGATGATTTATGCCGACGAGATTGTCTTGCCGGAGCAGTTCCAATGGGGACGGGCTATAGAGGAGTTTGCTCTAACCAATGGCAGCACGATAACCAACCTGGCCATCCAGGCAGGGCTCCAGGAGAGCCGCGACTACATCAACGACAACGAGGGATATCTCTGGCAGATTCAGGACGCTGGCCGGGATGCCAAAGGCTATGTCGATCAGATCATGCTCTCCGAATGGCAGCGGCTGAACCAAGAGGTTGTTGGTACGGATGCCGATGACACCATTTTTTCCGGTGACGGTGACGATACGATTGTTGCCGCTGGCGGCAATGACATCCTCGAAGGCGGCTATGGCTCGGATATCCTGCAGGGCGGGAGCGGTGACGATACCTACATCTACAACCGGTGGGATGGCAGCGACACCATCATTGATGCGGCAGGCCATGACAGCTTGGTATTGGGCAACGATCTGTTGCTTTCCGACTTTGTCGCCTCCATCGATTACAGCACCGGAGAGCTGATCCTTGGCGTGATCAATGAGGTCGACAAGCTGCGGGCTGCTGATTACGGCGAGGAATATAACCCCGATCCGGCCTCCCTCGAGCAGAAGATCATTATCAAGAATTTCCGCAGCCTTGCCGGTCGGCTGGAGTCGTTTGTCTTTTCCGACGGCACCACCCTGACCGACATGGAACTCTACAATCACTTCTTCACCTCGGAAAATGACGATGTGATTCCAGGCCTGGAAGGCGATAACCAAATCTTTGCCAAAGGGGGCAACGATCTCATCACCTTGGGCGATGGCACCCAGATGGTTGATGCCGGAGCCGGGGATGATACGATAATTACCGGCTCCGGGGATGATGTCATCATTACCGGTATTGGTGCGGATATTGTCGACGCCGGGGCCGGCAACGATATCATTACCTCGTCTGGTGATAACAATTATCTTACCGGTGGTGCTGGCGATGACATCATCAACGGCGGCACGGGCGATGATAACTTCGTTTTCAGGCTTGGAGACGGCTTTGATCTGATCCATGACCAAGGCGGCCTGGATGCCCTGCTCATTGATGGAGTTTTCGGGGATATCACTCCTGAAGATTTCTGGGTAGAGCGTGTCGGCAACGATGTCATTGTCAAACTGGACGACGGATCCACCGCATTTATCCAGGATTGGGCCCTAACGGAAAATAAGGTGGAAAACATCCACTTTAGGGATAAGGTTGTGGCTATTGCCGATCTTCTCTTCCTGCGGGCCAAAAGCTATGATCTTGTCCTGGATGAAGATACCGCGATCAGCGGCGCCATCGAACTCGGCAATGCCGGAGATGGTATCACATTTACTGTCGAGCAGGCCGCAGGGAATGGCAGCTTCCTAGTTGACGACAACGGTTCGTGGACCTATACCCCCAATGGCGACTACAACGGGACCGATCAGGTGTTGGTGAAGGTAACCAATGCTGTGGGCCAAGAGGCCATTTCCATAATCGATCTCACCATAAATCCGATTAACGACGCCCCGGTAGTGGCAGGAGAAGGCGCCTTCCTTATCGAGGATCAGGTAATTTCCGCTAGCGGCAATGTGTTGGCCAACGATAGCGACGTGGACACCGGCACCATCCTTAGTATTGCTGCTCCGGGCGAGTATGTCGGCAACTACGGCACCCTGACCATTGGTTCGGATGGCAACTATACCTACAATCTCGACAACGGCAGTGACGCTGTCCAGTCCCTGGCAGAAGGCAGCGCGGTGGGCGATCAGTTCACCTATAATGCGAGCGACGGAGTCGTTGCAGTTCCCGGCCTCTTGGATATCACGGTGACCGGCAGCAATGACGCCCCGGTGGTTGTGGCTGATAGCGCTTTCCTGATCGAGGATTTGGTTGTTTCCGCCCGCGGCAATGTGCTGGTCAACGATAGCGACGTGGATACCGGCACCATCCTCAGTATTGCTGCTCCGGGCGAGTATGTCGGCAGGTATGGAACTCTGACCATTGCCACGGACGGCGAATACACCTACAGCCTTGATAACGCAAGCAGTACGGTGCAGTCCCTTGGCCGGGAAGCGGTGGTGGTGGAACACTTCATTTACACGGCCACGGATGGAATCGCCAATGTCGATTCGACCCTGGATATTACTCTGAACGGCAGCAACGATACCCCTATCGTGGCTGTACCCCTGCCTGATCGACAGATCCAAGCCAATAAGGATTTCTCCTGGCAGCTGCCGACCGGCAGCTTTGTGGATTCGGACCAGGGCGACACCCTGACTTATCGTGCCACCCTGGCCGATGGCTCGGCCTTGCCGGATTGGCTTTCCTTTGATGCCACAACCCAGACCTTTTCCGGCAAGGCGTCGAAACAGGCTGGTTCGGTGGATGTAATGGTGACGGCCACCGACAAGGTGGCGGCCACCGGCAGCACCGAGGGGAGCCTTTCAGCCTCGGACGTTTTCCGGGTTACAGCCGGCTGTGGCAATGAAGGGGTTGGTAACGGTGAAGATGCCCCGCCGCCGGGGCACGACACGAATTGCAACGATGGCCATGGTACTGCCCCTGGCCATCCGGGAAGCCGGGGAGGCCATGAGAATGATCGGGAAGGGGGATGTTTCGATGAACGCGATCATGACCATGAAGAGGATCGCTCCGGCCATCCCAGCAAGGAGGCAGATGATCATGATTCCTGGCAGCAGAAGCGCGAACCCTCTTACCTGAACGCCAGCCACTGGAGTGACGACAAGCATGATCAGCCGCAGGCGAAGGGCGGCGCGACTGTGGACCCGTCGGTCACCTTTGGCCGCTGGCTGACCATGGACCTGGCGGTTTCCAAGGCGTTGGCCGAGAAAAAGACGCTCACCTGGCTGGACGAGCGCCTGGGTGCGGATACGCATTTGCTCAACAAGGCAGCCAGCGGGTTCCTGGGTTCGACCCGTTCCTTCGGGCCGGATATTGTTTCGCTGCACTGCGGCCAGGAGCTGAAGGGCTTCAAGGGGCTCAGCGAGGGGGTCCGTAAGGTTGCTTGACGGGCTGGGGCCATTTCTGGAAAACCCGACGGCGGAGAAGGGCAATGGTGGGCAGGGCGTTTCTGCCCCTGAAAGGCCTGTCGTTGGCAACCGAATTCCGGACCGGATTGGATTCGAATCGTTTGTTCTCAGCAGGCGTATTCGCTTGACAGCGGTCGCCAAAGGGCGGTGTAATGAAAAGAGACGAGATTCGCCAACTTCGGCCAGGCGGCTCACGGCCGGCATGGTGGATGTGTCAGGGTCGTCCGCAAAGGAGGTGGCCATGGAAAGAACGTCGGTAACCGAGAAGGAACTCCTGGCCTTTCTCAATAAAAAATTGCACGAGGCCGGCCATGGGGCCGGTTGCTACTTCGAACGGATCATCCGCCTGCGGGTGGATGAACGGGCCGGTTGCAACTGGGCCTCTGCCCAGCTTCAGTGCGCCGAGGCGACCGGCGACTGCTGTCCGTCAGAGGCGGAAAAGATCATTACCGAGGCCAAGGCCCGATTCTATCTCAAGGATTAACGGCAAAAACGGCTCCTTGCCGGGCGCCGCTTGCCTGGCAGGCCTTGCGTTGCCGACCAGCCAGGCTCTAAGAGCATCCGGCCCCAGGCCGTCCCGCCCGCTCTCCTGCCTGGGAAGTGCCGGCAGCACCCTGTTAGCTCTACCCTTGTTTTCTGGTGATGTCCGACCAGGCCCCACCAAAATGTCTCGATGCATACCAATTTGTCGCGTCTGCGACAGGCGCGCCTGAACAGCATTGTCGTCCGCGTTTCCCCTCTCCGCTCCCCCTTGCCGCAACGCCCTGATAGCACGCGATAATACACGATATTCCCGCCTTGGCATGTCCCTTGCTCTACTCCTTGGTAACACAAACCAAGGGCAGGGGGAGCAGGGCATGGCGGCGACTGCGATTTTTAAGGAACGGCAGGACCAGATCCACCGCAAGGGAGAGGCCCCCTTTGCCATCTCCTGCAACAAGGAGAGTCTCGCCGGCGCGGTGAGCCAGCGCGCCTGCGTCTTCTGCGGTTCGCGGGTGGTGCTCTACCCCATTGCCGACGCGCTCCATCTGGTGCACGGCCCCATCGGCTGCGCGGTCTACACCTGGGATATCCGCGGCGCCCTCTCCTCCGGCCCGGAACTCCATCGTCTCAGTTTCTCCACCGATCTCCAGGAGCGGGACGTCATCTTCGGCGGCGAGAAGAAGCTCTACGCCGCGCTCACCGAACTCATCGGCCGTCACCACCCCAAGGCCGCCTTTGTCTATTCCACCTGCATCGTCGGCATCATCGGCGACGACCTCGTCACGGTCTGCAAGCGGGTCGCGGCGGAGCAGGGCATCCCGGTACTGCCCGTGCAGTCGGAAGGGTTCAAGGGCAACAAGCGGGCCGGCTATGCCGCGGCCTGCAACGCCATGCGCCAACTGGTGGGCACCGGCGACACCAGCGGCATTCCGCGCCACAGCATCAACATCCTCGGCGACTTCAACCTGGCTGGCGAACTCTGGCTCATCCGCCAGTACTACGAACGGATGGGCATCACGGTGGTGGCCAATATCACCGGCGACGGTCGGGTGGCGGACATCGCGCGGGCGCATGGGGCGAGCCTCAATGTGGTGCAGTGTTCCGGCGCCACCATGGACCTGGCCCGGATGATGGAGAAGGATTTTTCCATCCCCTCGCTGCGCGTCTCCTACTTCGGCATCGAGGACATGGCCGAATCCCTCTACGCCGTGGCCCGTTTTTTCGACGACGACCCGACCATCATGGCCCGCGCCCAGGAGTTGGTGCGCGAGGAACTCACAACGCTCATGCCGGAACTGGAGCGCTACCGCAGGAAGCTGGCCGGCAAGAAGGCGGCCATTTACGTGGGCGGGGCCTTCAAGGCCTTCTCCCTGGTCAAGGCCTTCCGCCTCATCGGCATGCGGGTGGTGATGGTGGGCTCGCAGACCGGCACTCCCGAGGACTACGAGGAGCTGCAGGCGATCACCGATCCGGGCACCATCATCGTCGACGACTCGAACCCCCTGGAGCTCTCCGCCTTTCTGAAGGAGAAGGAAGTGGACCTCTTTGTGGGCGGGGTCAAGGAGCGGCCCATTGCCTACAAGCTCGGGGTGGCCTTCTGCGACCACAACCACGAGCGCAAGGAGATGCTGGCCGGCTTTGCGGGCATGCGCAACTTCGCCCGCGAGGTCTACGCCTCGGTGATGAGCCCGGTCTGGCGCTGGGTGCCGCGGCGGGAGAGATAGCCACGAAAACCACGAAAGACACGAAAAAAAGAGAGCGGGAGAGATCACGGCTTTCCTGGGGTTTCCGGCACTCGTTGCCGACCGTGAACCAGAGGCAATGACAGGGTTTTTCCGGATGTTTTTAACTTTTCGAGGCTTTCGTGGATTTCGTGGCCAAGACATTTGTGGCCAAAAAAATGAGGGTCAAGATGGGCAAGAAGCTGCCGAACTCTATCTCCACCACCAATGCCTGTAAGCTCTGCCGGCCGCTGGGGGCGTGTCTCGCCTTCCGCGGGGTGGAGGGGGCGGTGCCCTTTCTCCACGGCTCCCAGGGCTGCGCCACCTACATGCGGCGCTACATCATCAGCCATTTCAACGAGCCCATCGACATTGCCTCCTCCTCGTTGGGCGAGAAGAATGCCATCTACGGCGGCGGCGCCAATCTGAAGCAGGGACTCCGTAACGTCACCGCCAAGTATGCGCCGCAGCTCATCGGCATCGCCACTACCTGCCTTACCGAGACCATCGGCGACGATGTGGCCATGATCTTGAACGAATACGAACGCGAGTTCGGGGCGGAGGGCGAACTGCCCGCCATGGTGCGGGTCTCCACCCCCAGCTATGCCGGCACCCACATGGAGGGCTTCCA
Source organism: Deltaproteobacteria bacterium (assembly GCA_021802645.1). GTDB lineage: Bacteria > Desulfobacterota > Desulfobulbia > Desulfobulbales > Desulfurivibrionaceae > JAJZRJ01. Next base: position 8,344 of record JAJZRO010000031.1, read on the forward strand.
CGGCGCAGTGCGCGCCCTGGTCGAGCAGCTTGCCACGGCCGGCGAGGCGGGCGAGTCGGTGAATTTCCTGCCCGGCTTTGTCTCGGCCGCGGATCTCCGTTATCTCAAGGAGGTGGTGGCGGAGTTCGGCCTTACGGCCACCGTGTTGCCCGATTACTCCGACACCCTGGATGGCCCGGCCCTGGCCGACTACCCTCTCATTCCGGCCGGCGGTACGCCTGTCGCGGCGATTCGTGCCATGGGCACCAATCGCGCCACCATCGAATTCGGCCGCACCCTGGGCGAGAAGGAGGGTGGCGGGCCGCTCCTGGCCGAACGCTTCGGCGTGCCGCTCCATCGCCTTGGGCTTCCCATCGGGCTCCGGGAAAGCGACCGCTTCTTCGCCAGCCTTTTGGAGTTGGCCGGCCAGCCGGTCCCGAAGCACCACACTGCGGCGCGCGGGCGCCTCATCGACAGCCTGGTGGACGGCCACAAGTATCTCTCCGGCAAGAAGGCGGTGGTCTACGGCGAGGAGGATCTGGTGGTGGGGCTGACCAGCTTCCTGGTGGAGATCGGCGTGCAGCCGGTGCTCTGCGCCTCGGGCGGCAAGAGCGGTCGGCTGGCGCAGGCGATCCGCGAGGTGATCGGCGAGCTGCCGGTGGCCATGCCGGTGGTGCGCGAGGATGTGGACTTCCACGATATCGAGGAGGCGGCGATGGCGCTGGCCCCCGATTTCCTGCTGGGTCATTCCAAGGGCTACGCCATGGCGCGGCGGGCCGGCATTCCGCTCATCCGGGTGGGTTTCCCGATCCACGACCGCCTGGGCGGCCAGCGCATCCTGCACCTCGGCTACCAGGGGGCGCAGCAGCTTTTCGACCTGATGGTCAACACCCTCATTGCCAAGAAGCAGGACGATTCGCCGGTGGGCTACAGCTACATGTAATTTGCAACCAGGAAGAGGTTTGTTCATGACTATTGCAATCGACAATCGTGGTTCCGGGAAACATCTCCTGAATGAAGCTGAAGGGAAATGTTCAGCAGGGTCGCAGATGCGCGAAAGAGGTCGGGACGCTCTACTTCAGGTAGGCGGCCCGGTCGATGACAAAGCAGATGCGGCGCGGCTGGACATTTCCAAGCACCCCTGTTTCAACCCGGCGGTGAAGGGGCAGTTTGGCCGGGTCCATCTGCCGGTGGCGCCCAAGTGCAACATCAAGTGCAACTTCTGCAACCGCAAGTACGATTGCGTCAACGAGTCGCGGCCCGGCGTGACCAGCTCCGTGCTCACCCCGCCCCAGGCCGTGCTCTACCTGCGCCAGGTGCTGGCCAAGGAGCCGCGCATCACCGTGGTGGGTATTGCCGGCCCCGGCGACCCCTTTGCCAATCCAGAGGAGACCATGGAGACCCTGCGCCTGATCCGGGCGGAGTTTCCGGAGATCATCCTCTGTCTTGCCTCCAACGGTCTCGCCATCGGCCCCTATATTCCGGAACTGGCGGCGCTCAAGGTTTCCCACGTGACCATCACCGTGAACGGCGTGAATTCCAAGGTGGTGGAGAAGGTCTACAGTTGGGTGCGCGACGGCAACGTGGTCTACCGCGGCCGCCAGGCGGCGGAACTGCTGCACTCCCGGCAGATGGCGGCGATCAGCGCGCTCAAGGCCCACGGCATCACGGTGAAGATCAACACCATCGTCATCCCCGGCGTCAACGACCGGCACGTGGAGAAGGTGGCGGCCAGGATGCAGGGGTTGGGCGCCGATCTCTTGAACTGCATGGCCATGTTCCCCAACGTGGACACCCCCTTTGCCCATATCCCCGAGCCGAGCAAGCAGCAGATCGCCGAGATCCGGGCGAAGGCGGAGAAGTATCTGCCGCAGATGCGCCACTGCACGCGCTGCCGGGCCGATGCCGTGGGGTTGCTCGGCGAGGACAAGTCCGGCGAGTTTCGCGGCTGCCTCTCGGCCTGCGCCTCGACCCCGGCTCTGCCGCCGGAAGAGCGGCCCTATGTGGCGGTGGCCACCATGGAGGGCGTGCTGGTGAACCAGCACCTGGGCGAGGCGAACCGTTTCCAGATCTATGCGCCGCAGGGGGAAGGTTTTGTCCTGGTTGATGAGCGCCCTGCACCCCAGGCGGGTGGCGGCGGGCTACAGCGCTGGCTCAGTGTCAGCCGGGTATTGAACGATTGCCGGGCGCTTCTGGTGAGCGCCCTGGGCGACTCCCCCAGGGAGATCCTGGAGAAGGCGGGGCTCAAGCCGGTGGCCATGAGCGGCTTTATCGAAGAGGGATTGAAGGCGGTATTCAACGGCGGCAACCTCGACGCCATGAAGGGGCGGCGGGTGCCGTGCAGCAAGGGCGTCTGCTCCGGCAGCGGCGGCGAGTGCGGCGGCTGAAGCGGCAATCCGTTCACCACAAGGAGAACACCATGAAGGCAACCTGGGAAAAGGTTTTCGAGTATGCGTCCATGCCGGTACACGGCACCATGTCCCGCAAATTGCGCAAGGGCGTCAGGGTGCAGCTCAACGAGGGCAAGCTGTATGAGGAGGCGGTCTTTTTCCTCGGCGAGCAGTTTGTCCGCATCACCGAGACGGAACGCAGCGGCACCAACGTGAACACCTACTACGATTGGGCTAAGATCACCTCGGTGCGGACCTACAGTCCCAAGGAATAGCGCGGGAGTTTTTTGCTTCCCATGGCGTTATATTTTATGTAATATATCGCCATGCACAAACGAACGAAAGAGGATCGACCGGCGGCGAGGCCGCGGCTGCACTGGCGCGGCCGCCTGTGGCTGGAAGGGCCCGAGGGTACCTTCCTCGGGTACGGCCGGGTGGTGCTCCTGGAGCGGATCAGGGAGCACGGCTCCCTCGCCCAGGCCGCCAAGTCCATGGAGATGTCCTACAAGCACGCCTGGGATTTGCTCGCCTCCATGACCCGTCAGGCCGGCTGCCCGCTGGTGGCCACGGTGCGGGGCGGCAAGGGTGGCGGCGGGGCGAGCCTCACCCCGGCCGGCGAGAAGGCCATCGCCATCTTCCGGCAGTACCATGCGGCGTTCCAGCAGTCGC
>JAJZRO010000032.1 GCA_021802645.1 Deltaproteobacteria bacterium
TTGATGTTGACGTCCTGAAAGATGACCCGCTTGCCGTAGGCAAGGGAGACATTGGCTGCGGTGATCATGGGCGGGCCTCATCGGGAAAAAGCCACCGGGGATGCCCTGTGGCCGAGTGGGTACAACGTGGATCGGAACGATGGCGGACAAAAAAAGACCCCGCACGCTTGCGCGGCGGGGTCTTTCCATGGTCGGTATCAGCGCTTACTGCTGGACGACGTTGGCTGCGGCCGGACCCTTCGGGCCCTCGACCACATCGAAGGTCACCCGGGCGCCTTCCTGCAAGGACTTGAAGCCCTGAGCCTGGATTGCGGTGTGATGTACGAATACATCCTTGCCGCCGTCCTGCTCGATGAAGCCAAACCCCTTGGAATCGTTAAACCATTTTACTGTTCCTGCTGCCATCGTGTACTACTCCTTTGTACTCGGTTCCCTTGGGAACCACTTTGTAATATGCCGGATCATCCTCATAACGACCCGGCAATCAGTTTTGTCGCCAAAACTGATAAAAAACTCTCTATGCCACTGGGGCAGACCACTTTTACCAGGTGCCTTTTCCATGATCTTGGGGCCGAAGGATTTTCAAAAGAGCCTGTTGGCCAATCATGCTCGGCAGGTTCTTCGACAGCTAACGAACGATTCGCGGAGACAACGTCAGGTGAGCGAGGAGGTGCTGCTAAGAATGCACGTGTATGTGACAGTGACACACAAAATACCCTGTTTATCAGAAAATACAAGCAAATAAATTGCACCCCAAAAACCCCTTGCCGCTCCAGGACCAAAACAGGTAGGGTGCGCGGGCTGCCGGCAGGTCAACCCCTTGCGTGGTACCGCATGTCTCCCGCCGCATCGACAAACGACAACGGATCCCAAACCAAATGACGCACCATACCCAAGCGCGGCCGGGCTTTGACCGGCGGATGACGAAGGAAGAGATCAACGCGTGCCCCATGCGGCAATGGACCGGAGCGGTGCATGTGGTGCGGAGTAAAAACGAACTGGCCGCGGCAGTGGAACGGCTGGCCAGCCACACGGTGCTCGGCTTCGACACCGAGACCAGGCCGACCTTCTCGGTGGGCGAAAGCTACCCGCCCTCGCTCCTGCAACTGGCCTGCGAGGAGGAGGTCTTTCTCTTCCAACTGAAGCCCCTGGGACTCGCCCAGCCGCTCCGCGAGATCCTGGCCGCCCCAGGGATCATCAAAGCCGGGGTGAGCCTGAACGACGACATCCGGGCCCTGAACAAGCTCTCTTCCTTTCACGCCGGCGGCTTCGTGGACCTTGGCCAGCGCGCCAAGGCCGCGGACATCAAAAACCATGGCCTGCGAGGCTTGGCCGCCGTGCTCCTCGGCTTTCGCATCGCCAAGGGGGCGCAAACCTCAAACTGGGCAAACGACCAACTCACCCCGCAGCAGATCCGTTACGCCGCCACCGACGCCTGGGTGGGCCGCGAACTCTACCTCGCCATGGCCCGAGAGACGCCATGAACGCCCAGCCCAACAACCCGCTGCACGGCCTCACCCTGGAGATGATCCTTACCCGACTGGTGGACCACTATGGCTGGGAAAAATTGGGCGAGAAGATCACCATCAACTGCTTCACCAAGGATCCCTGCCTCAAGTCGAGCCTCACCTTCCTGCGCAGAACCCCGTGGGCCAGGGCAAAGGTGGAAAAACTCTACCTGAGCACCAAATTTTCCTGAGGACACCCGGCAGCCTTGCCGCCTCCCCAGAACGAGACAGAGCGCCCGCACTCCTTCTCCTTGGCTGCCCGTCTCCCGCAGGAAATTCACCACCTCTCCCGATTGCGCCTGGGGCCGGCAACGATTACATGTCCCCACCCGAAAGAAACCTTTTGGGGGAACCCCTCATTTTTTCCCTTGGCAAGAAGGCGAAGAGTGTTAGGATAAAATAATTAACTTTCCCACTACCTGACATCGTGTCCGGTGCCGACCACCGCACACCCAGAGAACAGGCAACGGCGCCATGAATCCGAGGGGGGTACCATGGGTAACGTCACTCTGCCGGATATCCGACTCAGCGACTTCACGCTCCAGACCCTGCCGCGGCTCGCGGCGCTGCGGACCAGGAATCTCCAGGCCGGCGCCGAGGTCTGTATCGAGCGCGCCCGCCTGATCACCCGCTATCTGCGGGACCTGGCCGATGCCGATGAACCGATGGAGCTGCGCTACGCCAGGGCCGTCGGCTATTATCTGGCCAACAAGACGCCGCTCTTCCCGGACGACAACCTGCTGGCCGGGACAACCACCGCGAAATACTTCGGCGCCCCGGTCTATCCGGAACTGACCGGCCTCACCATCTGGCCGGAGCTCGACACCATGAGCAGCCGGGAAAAAAATCCGCAGAGGCTTTCCCGCCAGGATGCCGACATCCTGAATTTCGAGGTGTTCCCCTACTGGCTGGACCGGAACATCCTGGAGACCACCCGGGCCCGGCATGGCAATCCCGCCTGCATGAAGCTGTTCGAGCGCATCGTCTTTTTCCTGGCCAGCAAGGCCGGGACGATCTCCCACACGGTTCCCTGCTATCGCCTGGCCCTGGAGCAGGGAACCGAAGCCATCATCGCCGAAGCCCGCCGCCAGGAAGCCCTCTGCGCCACGGCCACCGACGAGGAGAGCCGGCAGAAGCAGACCTTCTACCAGGCGGTCCAGCTTGCCTTGGCAGGCGTCAACCACTATGCCGCCAACCTGAGCCAGGAGGCCACCCGGCTGGCAAACGAAACGGCCGACCCTGGCCGGCGCCGCTTTTTCGAAGAGCTGGCCGCGATCAGCGCCCAGGTGCCGGCCCGGCCGGCCAGGACCTTCCGCGAGGCGGTGAATGCCCTCTGGTTGCTGCAGGTGGCCATCCATGCGGAAAGCATCAACATGGCCATCAGTCCCGGCCGACTCGACCAGCTCCTCTATCCCTACTACCGACGCGATATCGACCGCGGAACACTCACGGTCGAGGAGGCGCTCGATCTGCTCGGCTGTCTCTGGCTCAAGCTCAACGACAACACCAATCTCGTCCCGGAGACTGCGGAGGAACTCTTCGGCGGTGCCGGCACGGTCCCGGCGGTAACCCTCGGCGGCATCGACGCAGACGGCGAGGATGCGGTCAACGACCTCACCTATCTCATGCTGCGGGTAACCGAGCTGCTCAAAACGCGCGACCCCAGCCTCAATGCCCGTTATCACTACGACAAGAACAGCGAGACCTATCGGCAGCGGGTCGCCGAAGTAATCGCCACCACCAAGGCGGTGCCCGCCTTCTACAACGACCTCGTGGCGATTCGGACGCTGGAGAATCAGGGGATCGCAACGGAAGACGCGCGGGATTACGCCATCATCGGTTGTGTCGAGCTGGCGGCAGCGGGCCGCAGCTACGATGCCTCCAGTTCGATCATGCTCAACCTGGTCTCCGCCCTGGAACTCGCCCTTTACAACGGCAAACGGCCGGTCACCGGCGACGAGCAGATCGGCCCCCGCACCGGCGATGCCACTGCCTTCAGGAGCTTCGAGGAGTTCTGGCACGCCTTCACGAGCCAACTCGGCTGGTTGATCGGGCAGGCGGTGGAACTCAACGAAATGATGGGCAAGAGCCACCAGGAGCGCCTCCCCACCCCGCTGCTCTCGGCGCTGTTCGAGGGGCCGATGGAAAAGGGACGCGACCTCATCTTTGGCGGCGCCCGCTACAACTCCTCGGGCGCTACCCACATCGGCTTCGCCGATACGGTCGATTCCCTGAACGCCATCGAACAAGGGGTCTTCCTCGACCGCAAGTGCACCATGGCCCAGCTCATGCAGACGCTGCAACACGACTTTGCGGGCGCGGAGGCCCTGCACGCCTACCTGGTGAACCGCACCCCCAAGTACGGCACCGACGCCCCCATTGCCCGCAAGAACGCCCGCAATCTCACCGCCTTCCTGTTCGATACCTACCAGGCGCACGTCAACTACCGCGGCGGGCGCTACCGCCCGGCCTATTGGACCATGACCAACCACGCCGGCCAGGGACGGCTTTCCGGCGCCCTGCCCAATGGCCGCAAGGCGAACCGGGTCTTTGCCAGCGGAATCACCCCGGTTTCCCAGGCCGCCACCGACCTGGCCGCCTGTCTCAATGCGGTGGCCGAGCTTGACGCATTGCACCTGCCCGGCGGGGTGGCCTTCAACCTCAAATACAACGCCATCGCCAACGCGGAGGACCTGCGCACCTTCGGCCAGGCCATCGAGGCCTATTTCCGCCAGGGCGGCCTGCACATCCAGTGCAACATCATGTCGTACGAAACCCTCCTCGACGCCAAAGCGCACCCGGAAAAATACCCCGACCTGCTCGTCAGGGTTTCCGGCTATTCCGCCTACTTCAAGAGCCTGAACGAGGCCATGAAGGAGGAGATCATCACGCGGACCGCCTACAGCCTGACGACCGGCCAATCCGAACCATTCCCGGCCGCGGCCCAGAACATGCTCCCCTTCCGCGGCTGAGAGCGGCCCTCAGGAGAAACGCCATGACCGACAACCACATCCTTCAAGCCGCGATGCAGCGATTCCTCAAGTCGATTGAGTCGGAAACGGCGGAGGAATTCCTGGAACTGCTGCTGCATCTGATGCAGCTGGTCTTCGCCTTTGACCACGGGTACCGCAAGAACATCGAGGGCTTCAACGCCTCCTACTGCTTCCGCAGCCGGGATAAAGGGATCACCGTGTCGGTGGCCTTTGCCGACGGCGAAATGGAAGTGAGGGAGGAGGAGGCCGCCAGCCCCAACATCACCGTCAACTTCATGGACGGCAGGGCACTCATGGGCTTCTTGCTCACGCCGAAGCCGGACATCCTCGGTTCGATGCTGCGCCAGGAAGTGCAGCTCGACGGCAACCTCAACTATCTCTACAAGTTCGCCTTCATGGCCAAACGCCTGCAACTCATGGCCATGGGCCAGGCGTGAACGCCTATGCAACCGCTCATCTTCGACATCCGCCGCTTCGCCCTCGACGACGGCCCCGGCATCCGCACCACGGTTTTCTTCAAAGGCTGCCCCCTCGCCTGCCTTTGGTGCCACAATCCCGAGGCGATCCGGCCGGAGACCGACCTCTTTTTCCAGCGCGACCGCTGCGTCGGCTGCGGCGAGTGCGCGAAGGCCTGTCCCGATGCTGCCATTTGCCTGGACGGCCCGGCGCGAGTCAACCGGCAACGCTGCACCCTTTGCGGCGCCTGTGCCGATGCCTGCCCGGCCACGGCCCTGAAAATGGTGGGGCGTTACTATCCACCGGCAGAACTGGTGCGTCTGCTGCTGCGCGATCTCCCCTTCTTTTCAGTGTCGGGGGGCGGGGTGACCTTCTCCGGCGGGGAGCCGACGTTACACAGCGACTACCTGCAGGAGATACTTGCCGCCCTCAGGAGCCACGGCATCCACACCGCCCTCCAGACCTGCGGCCACTTCGACCTCGAACCGTTCCGCAGCCGCCTCCTTCCACTGCTCGACCTGATCTTCTTCGACCTCAAACTGGCCGACCCCGGCCGGCATCGACGTTTTACCGGCCAGGACAACACCCGCATCCGGGACAATTTTCGGCGGTTGGCTGCCGAGGCGGGCTCCCGGCTGGTTCCCAGGGTGCCGCTCGTGCCGGAGATCACGGCCACCGAAGAGAATTTGCAGCAAATCGCCGCGCTGCTCAATGAATCGGGATTCGATTCCTGTGATCTGCTTCCCTACCACCCTGGCGGCCTCTCCAAACGCCAGGCCATGGGGGAAATCCCCTCGCCCCTCGTGCCGGACGCCATGATCGGCCAGGGGGAGGAAAGGCAGTGGCGACACTTCATGCAGCAGAGGCTGGCCTGCTGAACGCCTCGCTGGGCAGGGGTGCCAGCCCCTCTGTCTCCAACCTTTCACCACAAGGAGGAGAGCCATGCAGCTCGATTTCCATCATGCCGTCACCTACGTTGCCGCCCGCCTTGCCGGTTTCCCGCACGAAAAGGCCGACATCATCGCCTATGCCGCCGAATATGTGGACGACGCCACCAGCAGCGGCGCTATCTGTTTCGACAACAAGGCCATGTACCAGCGCATCAGCTCGGCCCACAAGACCGTTGATCCCCAGAATCTCAACGACGTGGAGAACCACCTGGTCTGGCTGCCGTTTCACTTCCTGCCCGGCAACGGCAATCTACCGGCCGATACCCCGCTCGACGCCCTCGACGGCAGATTCATCAACAAGATGGTCTGTTCCCCCGACAGCATCGTCGCCCAGGAGATGGTCGCGGCGGCCATCACCGATCGGCACAAACCTTACGGCCTCCATCGCCTCGGGGTCACCATGCATGTCTATGCCGATACCTGGGCGCACCAGGGCTTCGCCGGCGTGCTGCACGACGTCAATGAGGTGGAGGACGCGCAGGAAACGAACCGTTCAGGGGTGTTCGACGCCAAAGGGCTTGCCGGTTTTCTCGGCCGCGTGCTCGACGATGCCCTGCCGCCGCTGGGACACGGCCGCGCCAATGTCTTCCCCGACATGCCCTTCCTGCAGTGGGAATACCGCAATGGCGAGGGCGCGGTAAAGACACGCGACAACACCGAGCTCTTTTGTCAGGCCGCGGATGCGATGTGCCGACGGATGCAGGAATATCGCCGTGCCGACGACCCGCAGGTGGCGGTGACCGGAATCGGTGCGGCGGATATGGCTGTCATCCGTGAGCAGTTCGCCTCGCTAAAAGAAGTGGACGGCAGGGATCGGCATACGTCCTGGTTGCAGATCATTGCGGCAGGGCGCTTCAGCTTCGGCCCGGTCCAAATCGCCTATGCCGAGGATGGGAAAAATTCCTGGAAGGCCCAAGCGCTCGGCACCAGCACCGATATGCCGGTCTACCGGTACACGGAATCCTTCCTTACCAGCAATTGGAAGCTGTTCCACGATGCGGTGCAGGAGCATCGCCTGACGGTGCTGCACGACATTCTGCCCCGCTACGGCATCTGCGCCGGCTAGGACAGTGCCGTTCGCCTCAGCGAGGGGAGGAGCGAATGGAACCGATCATCTTCGAGCCGTCGGCCGAATGGGGCGCTGCGCTGCCGGCCAACGCGTGCGCCACCCGTTACCCCGTGATACTGCTGCACGGGCTCGGTTACCGCGACGACATGCGGCTGCTGGCGTCGTGGGGAAGAATCCCCGCGCATCCGAATTGAAAAATGGACTTATGACCGAGCCCAAACCGCTTCAGGAGGTGGCACCATGAGCAACTCTCTCGACAGCCGGCATTTTCCCTGCGCCTCCCCCGAGGAGGAGCGCAGACTGGCCCGCGACCTCGACGCCATCCTCAGCCATGACTTCACAGGGAATATCCTCGCCATGCTGGGGGGATACCGGCGGATTCTCGCCGACAACTGCCGGCGCGAGGAGTGGGAGGGTGTGTTCGGGAAGCTGCAGACGCTGTTCATGTGCGGCACAAGCGTGCCGCTCGATGGGCCGATGATCGGGGTCACCATGGCGATCCGCGACAGCGACTATTTCCGGCAGACGGCGCAGCTCTTTGGCCAAGACCGTTCCGCCATCGCCAACATCGAGTGGATGGCGACCTGCTGGAACGTCACCTTCGGCCCGACCGGGCTGTGGATGGGCAAGACCTTCGAGCCGGTGAGCAGGCAGACCTTCGCTGCCCGGTGCGACAACGATGCCCGGACCATGGCGGCCTTTGACCCGGCGGTGGCCAGGATCGGACGCAACTTCTTCCGTGAGCCGGCAGCCCCGAACTTCCTCCAGGCCCTCGGGCTGCCGGTGCTCACCGAAGCCTGGCACCTCAAGGACCGCCCCACCCGCCCGGGGGCCGCCGATTTCGCTGGCGAGGTCCTCGCCGCCAATCTGGAGAAGGAGAAGAACATCCCCTACAGCAAGACCGGGGGTATTTTTCTGGCCGCTTCAGGGGCCTCGGTGGTCGAGGAGATGCGGCGCAAGCCGGTCTATCAGCTCAACTATCGCTGGCCCGCGCTGGAACCAGCCTATCCCATGACCCGGCTGATCGACGAACTGGTCCAGATCGCCGACGGGGTGTATCTGGGGCAACTGGTGATGGCCACTCGCCACTACAGCCTGGGCGCCCTGAAGCTCCCCCTCCCGGGTTTACCGCCCAAGGCCTGGGAGGTGGGGGAGCCGTATCACCCCGACCAGCCCTCGTGGGCTCGTCGTCTCGCCGGCCTCTTCGGTCTTTCCTCTTCCCCGGCCGAAACCGACTACGGCTACCAAAACAACGGTTTCTTCCTCATGATCGAGCCGGCCCTGGCCAAACAGGCTTACGCGGACGATGCCTTCCCCCACCTGCGTCCGCGGGCTGGGGAAAGCGGTTATCGGGAACTCGGCTACGACCGCAGCCCGACCGAGCCCGCGGCCGGCGTCCGTGCCCCCGCCCCCGAGTCGGCGGCGCCCAAGGAGGCGATAAGCGACTGGGTGACCGGCTGGCAAGAAGACGAGGCCCTGCGTCGCAAGTTCACCACCTTCTGCCTCGAATCCTCTCCCAAGGAGGGGGACGGCGACGTTCGGGAGTTGCTGCGGCCAGGGGAGTCGATCCTGCAGATGCTGCAACGAGTGCAGGGAGAGATTTCCGCTGCCACCTCCCAGGATGACAGCCTGCGACATTTCGAAAAATTGAACCGCCTCTTCCGCCGCGGTATTGCGCCGCAGGTGCGTGACGGCCGCTTCCAGGGGGTGGGCGATGGCAACGCCTGCTTCGATGCCCCGGAAAAACGCCTCTGGTACGGGGCAGAGGACCCTTGCAACGGCTTCGATTACTATCACGGGGCGACGCTGAATCTGCACTTCGGCTTCGGCGACACGTTGCGCCAGATGAGCGAAATGGCGCTGCTTCCCGGCGCCTTGGCTGGCCGGCTGGAGCAGGAGGCCGGCCCCAACCTGCTCAATGCCGTCTGGGCCAGCATCGGTCGCTTCATCTTCCCTTGGGCAGGCAAGTCGTTCGAGCGCATCAGCGGCCGCAAGCTCAGCATGCTGCTGGACGAGAGCGCCGACCTGGAGGCACGCTACCCGGAGCGGGTGGCGCAGCTCAAGGCGCATGCTGCCAGCTGGCCTCACTATCAACTGGTGGCAAAGAACCGCCAGGGGTTCTGGCCGCACGAGGGGGTGTACGCTCCCCACCTGCGGGGCGGCTCATGGGACCACGGAATGTCCGAGGCGGACCAACAGTTCTGGCGCCAGGAGGCCGCCGAACACTGGGTCTTCGGCAACAATCTGCAGGACGAACGCATCCTGTCTGCCGATGCGCTCTTCAAGGCCCTCGACATGAATTACCGCCCGCCGCTCCCCTCCATCCAGCAACTGGCCGACCGTGGCCCCTCCTCCTTCGTACGGCAGGGGTACATCTTCCTCGGCGTGGCCGGCCGCGAATCGATCCTGCCGATGAACAACGGCGAAGCGCGCAAGAAACGGGTCTTCCAGTTCCATTACCGTTATCCCCTGATCGGCGGCCCCTTCCCCATCGGCCTCTGTCTCGACGAGTTGGTGGAGATCGCCGACGGGCTCTTCCTCGGCCAGCTCATCTATGCCACCGCCCTGACGGAACCGTACCATTCGTCGGTCGATGCTGCGCGATACGAGTATCAGCTCTTCGGCTATTTCCTGTTGCTTGACAACACCTGGGAACGCCACCGCCGGGCCATCGGCTTCGATGTGAACGTGCCGTAAACGCATACCCGGCAAGACACGGAGGGGGAAATGCCATGGCAGAAGAAAAGAAAAATCCGCTCGGATTTCCAACCAGGGTGAATCCCAGCCTGGAGCACCTGCTGGGGGCGGTGATCAGATTCAAGGAGGCCCTTTCACTTCTCCGGGAGCGCCACGCCCAGCACCCGGAGAAGCTCCGGATGGTCGAGTCGTGTTGCCGGAAGCTGGCCATGATCGAAGCCAGTGTGCTCCGGCGAGGCTGTTCCCGCAAGGTATTCATGGCCTGGAGTCTGGTCCATCAGTTGGACGAAGAGTTGTTTCTGTTCATGGAACCAGAAGAGTTGCTGGCGGAAGGGAGGAACCTGCTGCTCGAAATCCAGATCTCCTCGCTTCCAGAGGTGGTCCGCAAGGATTGGTCGGAGCGTCTGGCGAAACAACTCGACAGGCTGGAGGCAGAAGCGCCGGAGAGGAAGGTGGTGGAACAAAGCCGTTATCTCATCCGAATGGCCTTAAACGCGCTCAACAGCCATGTCGATACCCTGTTCTGGGACATCTGGGCCAAGAAGTTCAGCGGTCTGATCTACACCGTCTTGCTGTTGGCCGGCTTGGCGACTCTTGGCTGGCTGTTGGTAAGGCCAGGGGAACTCACCATCGGCATCGCGCTCGTTCTCCTGCTGGGGGGCATGGGCGGGGCGGCCAGCGGCGTCATGAGCGCCGAGCCCCAATACTGGGCCAAAGGGCATTTCTGGGTCTCCACTCTTTACTACTCGCTGGTACGCCCAACCCAGGGCGCCCTGGCGGCGATCATCGTGTTCTGGATGCTGCAAAGCCCCTATCTGATCCAGATCAATCCTCCGCTTGGCCAAGCGGTCCGCGCCACAACCACCTCCAGCGGGCCACCGACGACGGTTGCCGTTGCGCCAACGGCGCAACCCAAAGAGACCCTGATCGTCCTGAACGCCTCGCAAGGCAACCAGCACTACCTCTATTTCCTGCTGCTCCTGCTGGCCGGCTTCTCCGGCGACAAACTTCTCAAATCCGTCTCCGACAAAACCCTCAACCGCCTATTCAGCGCGGCGGAAAAGACCAAGGAGGCCTGATCGCCCCTACCCCAAAAGGGTTCCTGGCCGGGGTGCAGCGGTTCGCTTTCTGTTCCCGCCCTGCACCGGCCAGAAAAGATTAGAGCAATCAGCAGGCAACCGGGTACAATGGGGGCTGACACTGAGTTACCCATGCAAGGACCCGACCATGGCTGAAAAAATCCCGCCCGATATCAAGGCAGACCTGGAGAAGGCCGCCAGCCTCCACCAGCGCGCCTCCTCCGATTACGAGAAATGCCAGGAGTTCAACCGACTGATGTCCGATCTGTTGGGCCGGCTGGAAGACGCCGGCTGCCACAAGACGGCCGGCACGGTGATGGGCATCCTCATCGACTGCAACCCCAAGCAGGGCACCCAGTGCGACAAGGCCTCCCGCACCGGCGAGAAGATGAAGAAGTTCGAGAAG
>JAJZRO010000004.1 GCA_021802645.1 Deltaproteobacteria bacterium
ATCGGCCGGCGGGCTTTAAGCGAGGGTCTCATAGCAAAAAACTAGGCCCGATCCGCAACACTTGTCAACGCAAAAGCGGTGCCGAGGGAGAGCACCGCCATCACCCCAACGCGCCGTCGCTCCGTCCCCCTGCCGGATCGTCAGCCGGCCGCCCCTTTTTTCTCCCCTGAAAATGCTTATTGTTATTACAGAAGGAAGGGAAATCCTGAAAAGGAGGAACCGATATGAAGAAAAGCAAACTTTCAAGCACCAGCAGGCTGCAATGTCCCGAATGCCGGATGGAGCTCCTGCCGGGTGATTACAGCAAGGAAAACGAACACGTGACCTGTTGCCGCTGCGGCCGTGAAATCTATGTTCCGATCTGCGAGGAACGGCCGGAAAAGGAAACGCGGAAGTCTCTCGAAGAGACAGAGTGGGTCGTTAGCTGCTGTTGTTAACCCCGGCGAAGCAACCGCCGCGAGGCGGGATTGACAGCCTGAAAAACGGGCTGGATCGGCGAAAGGCGATCCGGCCCGCGTCTTTGTGAGGAAAGGGTGCCGAAGCCGGAAAAACCCTGGCGGCGGCTGGCGTTTTCCGCTAAGGTGGGGAAAACGAGCGCCCAGCCCGGCCGCCATACCCGCCGGCAAAGGGCAGCCCCCCTTGCGTAGATCCCTTGCCGCGGTTCTGCTCCGCCTTGAGCCTATGGACACCATCCTCGCCCTAAAAGCCCTCCTCCTCGGCATTGTCGAGGGGGTCACCGAATTCCTCCCCATCTCCAGCACCGGCCACCTGATCCTGGTGGGCGACCTGCTCCACTTCAACGACGAACTGGGCAAGGTCTTCGAGATCGTCATCCAGCTCGGCGCCATCCTGGCGGTCTGCTGGGAGTACCGCGACCGGCTGCTGGGCGTGCTGCGCCACCTGCCCCACAGCCGCCAGGCCCAGCGCTTCACCGTCAACCTCGTCGTCGCCTTCCTGCCGGCCGCCGTGCTCGGCGTCCTCTTCATCAAGGCGATCAAGGCCCAGCTCTTCAAGCCGGTGCCGGTAGCCCTGGCCTTCATCATCGGCGGCCTGCTGATCCTCTGGGCGGAGCGCCGCCAGCACCGCATCACCATCACGCAGGTGGACGAGATGACCTGGCGCGATGCCCTCAAGATCGGCCTGGCCCAATCGCTGGCCCTCATTCCCGGCACCTCCCGCGCCGGCGCCACCATCATCGGCGGCCTCTTCTTCGGGCTGTCGCGGGCCGCGGCCACGGAATTCTCCTTCTTCCTCGCCATCCCGACCATGTTCGGGGCCACGGTTTTCGATGTGTACAAACACCGGGGTCTGCTGCACGCCAGCGACCTTGAGGTCTTTGCCATCGGCTTTGTCGCCGCCTTCATCAGCGCCTTCTTCGCGGTGCGCGCCCTGCTGCGCTACATCGCCCGCCACGACTTCACCGTCTTCGCCTGGTACCGCATCGCCTTCGGCCTGGTGGTGCTTGCCACCGCCTACTTCGGCGTGATCAGCTGGCCGAACGGTTGATCGCCACCCGCCCCGCGGGGCGGCGGAACAGAGACGCCCATCCTCTCGAGCAGCGCCACCCGGCGCGTTAGAGGGTGCAGGAATCCTGAGCGATACGGCCCGGAAGAACGCGCCATCTGGTGCATTTCCGGTTGCTGCCCACCCTAACCTTTTCCACAGGAGGAACGCCTTATGAAAGCGGTACGACTTCATGGATCCGGAGGGCTGGAGCGACTGACCGTGGCTGCCATGGACGAACCAGGGGCGCCGCAGAAGGGCGAAATCCTGGTGCGCCTGCACGCCAGCTCGCTGAACTTTCATGATTATCTGGTCGCGATCGGGAAGATTCCCACCGCCGACGGCCTCATCCCGTTGTCCGATGGCGCGGGCGTTGTCGAAGGGGTAGGGGAGGGCGTCAGCGACTTTACCGTGGGCGATCGCGTCGTCTCCTGTTTTTTCCCCGAGTGGCAAAACGGCACCGCCGTCCCCTCCGTGGTCGCCACGGTGCCGGGCGACACCGTGGACGGCTATGCGCGGGAACGGGTGGTGCGGCCGGCGCATTGGTTCACCCACGCGCCCAAGAATTACAGCCATGCCGAGGCGGCGACGTTGACCACCGCCGGTCTTGCGGCGTGGCGCGCCCTGGTCGTCGATGGTCCCCTGAAGGCCGGCGAGACGGTCTTGGCCCTGGGCACGGGCGGGGTGTCGATCTTCGCGCTGCAGTTCGCAAAGATGATGGGCGCCTCGGTGATCGTCACCTCCTCGTCGGATGAAAAACTGGCGCACGCCCGCTCGCTGGGCGCCGACCACACCATCAACTACAAGCAGCATCCCCAGTGGGCGGAGCAGGTGCTGGCGCTGACCAACGGGCGTGGCGTCGATCACGTCATCGAGGTGGGCGGGCCGGACACCTTGCCGCAGTCGATCAACGCATGCCGCATCGGCGGGCATATCGCCTTCATCGGCGTCCTTACCGGCTTCTCCGGTCCGATTCCCACCGTGGCGCTGTTGACCCACCAAGCGCGGCTTCAGGGGTTGCAGGTCGGCAACCGCCAGCAGCAGATCGAGATGATCCGCGCCCTGGATGCCAACAACATGAAGCCGGTCATCGACAAGACCTTCCCGCTTGCAGAGCTGGGCGAGGCATTCAGTTACGAGGCGGCCGGGGGGCATTTCGGCAAAATCTGCATCGACATCTGAAGCGCGACCGGCCGCGGTAGACTTGGCAAACCAAGAGGCGGGGAAGAGGTTTTCCCCGCGTGCCCCATCCGAGCTGGAGCGAGAGGACTAAGCCTTTTCAAAGAGAAACCTGATTTGGCCACACTTCGGTGGTGCTGCTTTGACCACTGTCCCAGTCCAGCCCTTCCCGCTTCCCATACGCCTCTCCTTCTTTCGTCATCCCAATCACACGACCATAGAATCCCAAATTTCGGTTGTCATTTTCCCAATCACACGATACCATGTTTGGCATGAACACCGCGCCTTCCCTCTATCCGCGGCATATCGGTGCCCGAGTCGCCGAGGCAATGGCGGACACGCCGGTGGTGCTCCTTGCCGGCCCACGACAGGCTGGCAAGACCACCCTGGTGCGCCAGATCGCCGACCAGGGGCTCCATTACCTCACCCTCGACGATGATCTGACGCTGCTGGCAGCCAGAGAAGACCCGGTTGGCATGATCCGCGACCTGGACCGGGCCGTCATCGATGAAATCCAACGCGCCCCGCAGTTGTTGCTGGCCATCAAGAAAAGCGTTGACGAAGATCGGCGACCCGGCCGCTTCCTGCTGACCGGCTCGGCCAACCTGCTCACCTTACCCACGGTGGCGGATTCGCTGGCCGGGCGGATGGAAACCCTGACGCTGCTGCCCCTCTCCCAGGCGGAAATCCATAACACCGCGGTCAACTGGCTGGACAGCGCCTTTGCCGGGCACCTGCCGCAAATGGCCACCCCGCTGGCAGGCAAAGCTCTGGTAGAAACCGTGCTACGCGGCGGTTATCCCGAAGCGATCGTGCGCGCCACGCCACGCCGGCGCACAGCCTGGGCCCAGCAGTATCTTGACGCCATCATTCAACGGGATGTTCGCGATGTGGCCGGCATCGACCGCCTTGACCAGTTGCCACGCTTCCTGCGGGCCTTGGCGCAGGTCGCCGGCCTGCCGTGCAACTACAGCCAACTCGGGAGCCAGGTCGGGCTGGATCACAAAACCGCGGCCCGGTACATCGGCATCTTCGAGCAGATGTATCTGCTCAGGCGGGTCGAGGTTTGGGCGCGCAATCGGCTCAACCGCATGGTGAAGGCCCCCAAGATGCAATTCCTTGACTCTGGCCTGCTCTCCACCCTCGTTGGCCTTACGCCCACCTCGGCCTCGCAGGACCGCACTCGCTTTGGCAAGGTGCTGGAAACCTTCGTCTACGCGGAGTTGCTCAAAATGGCCACCTTCGCGGAAGACACCTGTCAGTTGCTGTATTATCGGGATCACGACCAGTTTGAGGTCGATGTGGTGATCGAAAACGCCAGCGGTCACCTGGTGGGGGTGGAGATCAAATCGGCCGCCACCATCAAGGAAGGCGATCTACGCGGTCTCAAGCGGCTCGCCAGTGTCGCCGGCGAAAAGCTCACCATGGGGGTGATCCTTTACAATGGCGAGGCAACCCTGCCGCTCGGCAAGCGCCTCTGGGCCGCGCCCCTCTCGACCCTGTGGGGGAAGTAGGGAAATGGCCAAGAGGTTTTTCTGGACAATCCGTTTGTCAGCGCTGTAGGCTACAGGCCATAGGGCTTCAGGGGTTGCAGGTCGGCAACCGCCAGCAGCAGATCGAGATGATCCGCGCCCTGGATGCCAATAACATGAAGCCGATCATCGACAAGACCTTCCCGCTTGATGCGCTGGGCGAGGCATTCGGTTACGAGGCGGCTGGGGGACATTTCGGCAAAATCTGCATCGAAATCTGAAGCGCAACGAGCCGCGACCAGCCACGGTAGATTTAGCAAACCAAGAGGCGGGGAAGAGGCTTTTCCCCGCCTGCCCAACACCTCGCCAGCGCGGCAATGTTTTTCCAGCCGCCGCCGCGCGGAAATTTTTCTGGACAATTAGTTTGTCAGCACGGTAGGCTACAGGCCATATGTTTCGGGAGCCTGAGGTCAAAAAAAACTAACTTTTCAAGACCTGACCCTTTTTGTTCCTCAGCCGAATGCGCGCTAGTTACCAGAGTTCGCCAAGTGGTCTAAAAACCGGACAACCGTATAATACGGTTATGTCAGTGATTGGTTAATAAAAGAGCACATCACATGAAATCTACTCAAGCCATAATGATAATAGTGACATTGGTTTTAGCCTCTGGCTGTACCGCTATTGAAGTCGATCCCGTCAGCAATGCTTTGGGAATGAAACATGTTTGTGTTGAGGATGGACAACAAAGATGTTTTGACGGAGATTTGCTGAATATTATTCGTGATGGATTTGATCGGCATGGCATAACTACCCAAGTTTATAGTAGCGATTTACCGCCTGAGTGCGAATATCGTTTGTCATACATGTGTGAACGTACTTGGGACATGGCAACATATATGCATCATGCAGAATTACGCCTCTACCAAGGATACAAAAAAATTGGTTATGCAGAATATCATTTGCAAGGGAAGGGTGGTTTTTCTCTGCTGAAATGGCAAAGCACTAAAACAAAAATGGACCCTGTAATTGACGAACTGCTTAGTGGTTATCCTGTGCTCCAGACTGGCATGGCAAAAGAAAATTGAAAACAACTTACCAATCACTTCAGCGTCTGGCGAGAATGGCTTGAGGCTTATCGGGTTATGTTTTTGGCGCCGCCGCTGGGTTTTGTCGTTAGTCTTTCTCTTCGCCGCTCTCCTCCGCCGCTCGTTTCCAACCCGCCCTCTCCCGCTTTTCCCCTTGCGTCTCGCTCCTTGATGTGCTAAAAAAGCTCCTTTTTTCAAGGAGAAAACATGATCCACTGCACGAACCTCAGCCGCCAGCACGGCAGCCAACTCCTCTTCCAGAACGCCTCCTTCCAGATCCTGCCCGGCGTGCGCACCGGCCTCGTTGGCCCCAACGGCGCGGGCAAGAGCACCATCTTCCGCCTCATCACCGGCGAGGAACAGCCGGACAAGGGGGAGATCTCCTGCGCCAAGAACACGGTGATCGGCTACTTCTCCCAGGAGGTAGGCGAGATGAGCGGCCGTTCGGCCCTCGAAGAGACCATGGCCGCGGCTGGCGACGTGATGGCCCTTGGTGTTTCGATCCGCGAGATGGAAGAGGCCATGGCCCAGCCCATGGAGGACGACGCCATGGCCGCGCTCCTGGAGCGCTACGGCAATGCGGTGGAGGAGTTCGAGCACCGGGGCGGCTATGACCTCGAAACCCGGGCACAGACCGTGCTCACCGGTTTGGGCATCGGCCCGGAGGAGTACAACCGGCCGGTGGAGTCCTTCAGCGGCGGCTGGAAGATGCGCATCGCGCTCGCCAAGATTCTCACCATCAACCCGGACGTCCTGCTCCTCGACGAGCCCACCAACCATCTCGACATCGAATCCATCGTCTGGCTCGAAGAGTGGCTGGCCAGCGAGTTCAAGGGCGCGGTCCTCATGACCTGCCACGACCGCGACTTCATGAATCGGCTCGTCTCCCGGATCATCGAGGTGGCTCATGGCGCGGTCACCACCTACAGCGGCAACTACGATTTCTACGAGCGCGAGCGGGACATCCGCCGCGAGCAGCTTCTTGCCAGCCACCAGCGCCAGCAGGATATGCTGGCCAAGGAAGAGGAGTTCATCGCCCGCTTTGCCGCCCGCGCCTCCCACGCGGCCCAGGTGCAGAGCCGGGTGAAGAAGCTCGAAAAGATCGAGCGCATCGAGGTGCCGGCCGAACAGCGGGTGATCCGCTTCGAGTTCCCCGAGCCGCCCCGGAGCGGCGACGAGGTGGTGACCATGACCAATCTCGCCAAGGTATGGCCGCTGCCGGATGGCAGGGAGAAGTCGATCTTCGGCGGGGTCAGTGGCGTCATCCGCCGGGGCCAGAAGATCGCGGTGGTGGGGGTGAACGGCGCGGGCAAGTCGACCTTTTTGAAGGTCCTGGCCGGCCAGACCGAGGCCACCTCCGGCACCGTGCAGATCGGGGCCAACGTCTTTCCCGGTTACTTCAGCCAGCACGCCATGGAGCTGCTCACCCCGACCAAGAGCGTCTTCGAGACCGTGCAGGACGTGATGCCCCAGGCCACGGTGGGCACCATCCGCAACCTCTGCGCCGCCTTCCTCTTCCAGGGCGATGCCGTGGAAAAGCGGGTCTCCACCCTCTCCGGCGGCGAGAAGAGCCGGCTGGTGCTGGCAACACTCCTGGCCCGGCCGCTCAACTTTTTGATTTTGGACGAGCCCACCAACCATCTCGACATGCAGTCCCGCGAGATTTTGCTCGACGCCCTTAAAAAGTTCACCGGCACCGTGGTGCTGGTGAGCCACGACCGCCACTTCCTGCGCTCCCTCATCGACCAGGTGATCGAGGTGGACCACGGCGAGATGCGCACCTACGGCGGCGACTACGGCTACTACCTGCGCAAGTCCGCCGAGCTGCACGCCGCCGCGTAATTAAGGGGTCTACCCATGGAATACCTGCTCGTCTGTTCCGTCGCGCTCTTTGTGTCCGGGCTCACCCTCTTTTCCGGCTTCGGCCTCGGCACCCTCTTGATGCCCGCCTTTGCCCTCTTCTTCCCGGTGCCGGTGGCGGTGGCCGCCACCGCGGTGGTCCATCTGGCCAACAACCTCTTCAAGGTCTCCCTGCTGGGCAAACACGCCGACTGGTCGGTGGTGGCGCGTTTCGGCCTGCCGGCGGCGCTTGCCGCCATGGGCGGTGCCGCCTTGCTGCACCTCTTCGCCGGACAGCCGCCCCTGGCCCACTACCCGCTCGGCAGCCAGACCCATTGGATCACGCCGGTCAAACTCACGATCGGCACCCTCATCGTCGCCTTTGCCGGCCTGGAACTGCTGCCCAGCCTCGGATCGCTCACCTTCGACCGCCGCTATCTTCCGGTGGGCGGCCTGCTCTCCGGCTTCTTCGGCGGTCTCTCCGGCAACCAGGGTGCCTTCCGCGCCGCCTTCCTGCTGCGGGCCGGCCTCGGTCCCGAGGCCTTTGTCGCCACCGGCACGGTGGCGGCGGTGATCGTCGATTGTGCCCGGCTGCTGGTCTATGGGCTGAGTTTCTATAGCTCCGCCTTGCGCGGGGCTGCCACCGTCGGTCCGCTGGTGGCAGCCGCCACCCTTGCCGCCTTTCTCGGCGCCCTGGTCGGCCGGCGGCTGCTCAAAAAGATCACCCTCGCAGGCCTCCAGCGTCTTGTCGGCACCCTGCTGGTCATGGTAGGATTGGGGCTCGCTGCGGGCCTCATTTAAAAAACAACGTACCCCTTTTCACCCATACAGAAAGGATCACCCCATGTCGGATCAATTCACCAACGTCACGGTCGTCAAGAAGGCCAATGTCTATTTCGATGGCGGCGTGGTCAGCCGCACCGTGCTCTTTGCCGACGGCACCAAGAAGACCCTGGGCATCATGCAGCCGGGCGAATACACCTTCGACACCGGCGCCCCGGAGATCATGGAGATCCTCTCCGGCGAACTCGACCTGCAACTGCCCGGCAGCAAGGTGTGGCGCAAGGTCAAAGGCGGCGAATCCTTCGAGGTGCCTGGCCACTCGGAGTTCCGCATGAAGGTCGCCACGCTCACCGACTACTGCTGCTCCTTTGTCAGCTAAACTCACCGCCTGGGAGGGGACGCCATGGTAACCGCCATCATCCTGCTCAACGTCGAGCGCAGCCAGATCAACGAGGTGGCGGCGCAGCTCGCCGACACCCCCGGCATCTCCGAGGTCTATTCGGTGAGCGGCACCTACGACCTGGTGGCCCTGGCCCGGGTCCACTCCAACGAGGAGCTGGCCGAGCTGGTCACCGGCCGCCTGCTGCAACTTCCCGCCATCACCAAGACCGAGACCATGCTCGCCTTCCGCGCTTTCTCCCGGCACGACCTCGACGCCATGTTCGCCATCGGCCTCGACGGGGCATGAACGCCCGTCCCTTTGCGCTGGCGCCCTTTCCCGGCGGGCCGGCGCTGCCGTTCGGGATTGGCGGCAGGGTGACCCGCCAGGGGGACCGGCTCACCCTGGTCTATGAGCTGGCCGGCGCGGTGACTGGCGTGGCCTGGCCCTCTCCGGCGACCGCTCCGGAACGGCGCGATCAGCTCTGGCAGGCGACCTGCGCCGAGTGTTTTGTCGCCCGGCCGGAGGAGGGGGGCTACTGGGAGGCCAACTTCTCGCCATCCGGCCACTGGCAGCTCTACCGTTTCGACGACTATCGGCAGGGGATGCGGCCCGCGACCGCCATCGCTGCCCCGACGATCGCCGCCGCCCGAAGCGGCGACTCTCTCACCCTTGCCGCCACCCTCGATCTCGGCTCCCTGCTGCCCGCGGAGTCTGCCCTGCTCCTCGGGGTCACCATGGTGGTGCGCACGATGGACGGCGCCACCAGCTACTGGGCCCTGGCCCATCCCGGCGAAAAGCCGGACTTCCACCACCGCGCCGGCTTCTGCCTCAGCCTGTAACGAAGCGGTGCGCGCGCCAGCCCGATCTGCTATAATCCGACCATGCGAGTCCTCAAAGACCTCTTCGACAACAACCGGCGCTGGGCCGCGCGGATCAAGGCGCAGGACCCCGCGTTCTTCCAGACCCTCTCGCAGCAGCAATCGCCCCAATATCTGTGGATCGGCTGCGCCGACAGCCGGGTGCCGGCCAACGAGATCGTCGACATGCTGCCCGGCGAGATCTTTGTCCACCGCAACATCGCCAACGTGGTGGTGCACACCGATCTCAACTGCCTCTCGGTCATCCAGTACGCGGTGGAGGTGCTCAAGGTAAAGCACATCATCGTCTGCGGCCATTACGGCTGCGGCGGCATCCAGGCGGCGCTGGAGAACACCGACCACGGCCTGATCGACAACTGGCTCCGCCATATCCAGGACGTCTACCGCTATCACCAGGCCGAGGTGGACGCCGCCCCGGACAAGGAGGCGCGGCAACGGTTGCTCTGCGAACTCAACGTGGTGGAGCAGGTGGCCAACGTCTGCCACACCACCATCGTCCAGAATGCCTGGAAGGCGGGCCAGCAACTCGCGGTGCACGGCTGGATCTACGGCATCGACGACGGCATCCTGAAAGACCTGAACGTCTGCACCACCGGGCTGGCCGAGATCTCCGCCACCCACCGGTTGCGCTGACCCGAGGCTCGAACCCATGGCCATAGTCACCCTCAAGAAGGGGCGCGACAAGTCGGTGCGCCACCGCCATCCCTGGATCTTTTCCGGCGCCATCGCCAGGGTGGAGGGCGACCCCGCCCCTGGCGCCACCGTGGCGGTGCAGGCGGCCGACGGCTCTCCCTTGGGCTGGGGCGCCTGGTCGCCGGCCTCGCAGATCACCGTGCGCCTCTGGTCCACCGACCCAGGGACGGTGATCGACGAATCCTTTTTCCGCGCCAAGCTCACCCAGGCCATCGCCTCGCGGCCGCCGCTCAATGAGGACGACAATGGTCAGCGCTTGGTGAACGGCGAGCCCGACGGCCTGCCGGGGCTGATCGTGGACCGCTACGCCGATTTCCTGGTTTGCCAGATCTTTGCCGTCGGGGCGGAATACTGGAAAGAAACCGTCGTTGCCCTGCTCCAGGAGCTGACCGGCTGCACCGGCATCTACGAGCGCTCCGAGGCCGAGGTGCGGGACAAGGAGGGGCTGCCCCGCTGCTGCGGCCGGCTGGCCGGGGCCGAGCCGCCGCCCTTGATCGAGATCAGCGAGGGCGGCTTCCGCTACCTGGTGGATATCCGCCAGGGCCACAAGACCGGCTTCTACCTCGACCAGCGCGACAACCGCGCCCGGGTGGCCCGCTACTGCCGGGATGCCTCGGTGCTGAACTGTTTCGCCTATTCCGGCGGCTTTGCGGTGGCGGCCCTAGGCCATGGCGCCCAGTCGGTGGAAAACATCGACACCTCGGCCGACGCCCTGGCGTTGGCGCGGCAGAATATCGCCCTCAACGGCTTTGCTCCGGACCGTGCCCAGTTCACCGACGGCGATGTCTTCCGGGTGCTGCGCCGCTATGCGGAGGAGGGGCGGACCTTCGACGTGGTGGTCCTCGACCCGCCCAAGTTCATCGAGTCGCGCCGCCACCTGGAGCGGGCCAGCCGCGGCTACAAGGACATCAACCTCCTCGCCTTCCGGTTGCTTGCGGCGGGCGGCATCCTCGCCACCTTCTCCTGTTCCGGCCTCATGGACCGCGACCTTTTCGAGCGCACCGTGGCCTATGCGGCGCTCGACGCCGGCCGCGAGGCGCGGGTGCTGGAATGGCTCGACCAGGCCGCCGACCACCCGGCCGCCCTCCACTTTCCGGAGGGCAAATATTTGAAGGGGCTCCTCTGCCGGGCATGGTAAAATGAAGCCGGAAGCGCCAAGCAACCCCCCGCAGCAAAACCGCCCGCCCGAGGCAGCCTGCGCCCGTTGCGGCCGCCTCTTCCCGCTGGCCCAGCTCCACTGGCGGCATGGCGAGTTGCTCTGCGACTTTTGCTGGCAGGAAGAAGAAAGCTGCGGCTGCGACGACGACCCGGCCGACTAATCGACTCGCGCGCGCCGCGAACCACGGCAAGGAGGACCCCCATGGCAAAACATCCGCGCATCGCCCTGGTCACCGGGGCCAACAAGGGGCTGGGCTTCGAGACCTGCCGCCAGCTCGGCCGCCAGGGCATCATCGTGCTGCTCGCCGCCCGCAACCGGGCGCTGGGCGAGGGTGCCACCGCCCAGCTCCGGGAAGAGGGACTCGACGTCCACTTCGTCGTCCTCGACGTCACCAACTCCGACCAGATCCACGAGGCGCGCCTTCAGATGGAAAAGCACTACGGCCACCTCGACATCCTGGTCAACAACGCCGGCACCATCAGCCCGGAAGAAACGCTCTTCGGCAACAGCACCGCCACCATCGCGCCGGAGATCCTGCGCCGCACCTTTGACGTCAACTTCTTCGGCCTGGTGGAACTGACCCAGGCCCTGCTGCCGCTCCTCAAGAAAAGCCCGGCCGGTCGCATCGTCAATGTCGCCAGCATCCTCGGCTCGCTCACCGTGCACAGCGACCCGGCCTCGGACTTCGCGGCCATCAAACCCTTTGCCTACGATGCCTCGAAGACCGCGGTCAACCAGTTTACCATCCATCTGGCCGCGGCGCTGGCCGACACCCCGATCAAGGTGAACTCCGCCCACCCCGGCTGGGTGCGCACCGACCTCGGCGGCAACGAGGCGCCGATGGAGGTGGCCGAGGGGGCAAAGACCGCGATCTGGCTGGCCACCCTCGGGCCGGATGGTCCCACCGGCGGCTTCTTCCACGGCACGGAGCGGCTGCCCTGGTAACATGGCCTTCCTCCTCGTTACCTGCGACCACGAGGTCTTTTCCGCCGCCGCCTTTGCAATGGCGCAGCTCCTCTCCGCAGAGGGGATCGACTACTCCTTTCTGGTCCGTCCCGAAACCCCCTTTTTCAGCCGCGCCGCGGTGCGGGCGGCGGTGGCGGCGGGGCTCGGCATCCCGCCCGACGACGTGCTGCTGGAGGAGGTCTAGCCGGTGCGGCCGGTGACCATTCTCGGCGCCGGTCCGGCGGGACTCACCGCGGCCATTACCCTGGCGAAAGCGGGCTGGCCGGTCACGGTCTACGAGCGACGCGCGACGGTGGGCCACCATGGCAACGGCGACCTGCAGGGGCTGGAAAACTGGGCGGACGCCGACGACGCCCTCGCCCTCTTCCGCGCCTGCGGGCTGGCCATCAACTTCGCCGCCACCCCCTTCCGCGAATTGACCGTCTTGGCCGGCCGCGACGACGAACACCTCTTCCAGTGCGAACGGCCCGCCTTCTATCTGGTCCGTCGTGGCAAGGAGCCCGCATGCCTCGACCACGGCCTGGCCGAACAGGCGCTGGCCAGCGGGGTCGTTATCCGCTGCAACGAGACCGTGGCGCCGGCCGCGGCGGACATCCTCGCCACCGGCACCCTCCATCGCCACCATTTCGCCGTGGCCATGGGCGAAACCTTCCGCACCGATCATGCCGACTTGGCCTGCGGCCTCTTGGACGACGAGGCCGCGGCAAAGGGGTATGCCTATCTGCTGGTGGCCGGCGGCCACGGCTGCCTCTGCACCGTCTTTTTCGACCACTTCGACCAGCTGGCGGCGGGTTACGAGGTAAGCCGGCAACGGTTGCTGGCCCGTTTTCCGCTGTCGATGACGGCGCCGCGCCCCTTCGGCGGGGTGGGCGGCTTTCTGCTGGAGAACTGCTTTGTCGAGAAGGGGCGGCTCCGGGTCGGTGAGGCGGCCGGTCTTCAGGATCTGCTCTGGGGCTTCGGCATCAAGAGCGCCGTGGCCTCGGGCTGTCTCGCCGCCCAAAGCCTCATCGACAACACCGACTATGCCGTCGCCGCCCAGGCCCGCTTTGCCGGCCGGCAGCAGGCCAGCCTGGTCAACCGCTATCTCTGGGAGCGCTTTGCCGGGGCCGACTATGCCGCCTTTCTGCGCCGCGTCCGTCGGGCGGCCGATCCCCTGGCCTGGCTCGGTTCATTTTATAATTTGAATCGGGTGCATCGCGTGGTATACCCATTCGCAGTGGCGGCGCTGGAGAAGCGCTACCGACTGACCCCCACCGGAGCACCGAACGAGAGACCATGAGCTTTTCCACGGAAGACGACGCACGGCGGGCCATCGACGGCTGGCGGCAGGAGCCGGCCATGGCCCAGCGCAAAGAAATCCAGCTCGCCATCGAATCATTGGAATTGAGCCAGATGTACTACGAACAAAAAGGCAACGAAAATGGTATCGCCCGGGCCGGCCGCTGCATCGCGCTGCTCCGCGATCGGCTGGCGGAACTCGCCTCCTCATCCTAAACCAAGGACCATCAATCATGTCGCCTGTCCCCACCCGCTTTGGCGCCGCTGTCCAGCTCTGTCGCCGTTCTCCGTTGCTGCTGCTCGCCCTCCTGCTCCTGCTCGGCACGGGTTGCAGCAAAAAACCGACCGGCCCGCCCGATGCCGGCGGCCTCGCCAACGGCGTCTACACCAACACCTTCTTCAATTTCAAGATGACCCTGCCGACCCGGTGGTATTCGCTCACCAAAAAAGGGCTCGCCGCCAAGGAGGCCTGGTCCGAGGAGGTCTTCCGCAGCCAGCAGGGGGGGCAACCGCAGTCGCCCGCCGCCACCCCGCCGGCCGCGCCGGAACGAACTTCCTACAACCTTTTCATGGTGTCGCAGCTCCAGCCCGACACCACCGGCACCTTCAACCCCTCCCTGAGCTGTGTCGCCGAGCGGGTCGCCCACCTATCGCAGCCCATTACCGCCGCCGACTTTTTGGCCAGAATCAAAACCATCCTCAGCGAGTCCCGCAGCTTCACGGCCTCCTTCACTGGCGAGCCTGACGTCGTTGCGCTGGGCGGCCAGAGCTTTTCGCATCTCCGCGCCAACCTCACCGTCGGCCCGATGGTGATCACCCAGGAGTATTACGCCCTGGCCGCCAACGGCTACATCCTGGCCCTGGTGAAAAGCTATCAAACCCAGGAACAGGGCGCGATTCTGGAAGAGAGTCTGCGGAGCCTGCGCTTTTTATGAGCTTCCCCGCCCTGACCGGCATCGCCCTCGGCGCTCTCGGGGCCCTGATCTCCGTGTTGTTCTGGACCCCGCTGGTCAACCGCCGGCGCCTCCGGGAACTGCTCGGCCCCCGCTACCGGGTGATGTACTTCATCTATACGGCAAACGGGCCGCTGCTGCTCCTCCTCGGCCTGATCCTGTTCTTCCGCTTCGGATGATACCCGCACCCTTACGCAATCACGAGGAACCCTTATGAGTGAACAAGGCTTTGGCTGGAGCGACGACCTGGGCATGCCCCTGCTCGCCAAGATGAAGGCAGACCTCAAGGCTGCCATGCTGGCCAAGAACGAGGCGGTCAAAGGCGCCATCCGGGTGATCATGAGCGAATTCCCCACCAAGCTCACGGTGCCCATCACCCTGGAGGGCGGCAAGAAGAGCAACCGCCCCAAGCGGGAGGAGGAGATCACCAACGACGACGTGATCGGCATCATCCAGGGGCTGGTCAAGTCGGAGAAGCAGACCCTGGAGCTGAAGAAGGAGGCAACCTCGGACTACCTCCAGGTGCTGGAGTCCTATCTGCCGCAAAAGGCCTCCGAGGAGGAGATCGCCGCCTGGGTGAAGGCCAACGTCGATCTGACCCAGTTCAGGGCGCCGATGCAGGCCATGGGCGCCATCATGAAGCACTTCGGCAAGACGGCGGACGGCAACCTGGTGAAGAAGGTGCTGGGGAGCCTGGCCGGGTGAGCGAGACCGAACCCTGTCCCTGCGGCAGCGGCCAGGCGTATGCCCGCTGCTGCTGTCCGTTTGTGGAGGGTGGAGAACCCGCCCCCACCGCCGAGGCGCTGATGCGTTCCCGCTACACCGCCTATGCCCGGCGGCAGGTGCCCTATCTGCTGGCGAGCTGGCATCCTTCCACCCGGCCCGCGCGGCTGGAGTTGGAAGAGGAGCTTCGCTGGCAGGGGCTTACCGTACTGGCCACCGCCAAGGGGGGACCGGCGGACGTGGACGGCATCGTGGAGTTTGAGGCCGTCTTCGCCTTCCAGGGCCATCAGCAAAGGCTCCGGGAACGCAGCCGCTTTGTCCATGAGGCGGGGCAATGGTTCTATGTGGAGGGGGTCGAGCTGCCCGCCACCAGCGCCAAGACCGGCCGCAACGAGCCCTGCCCCTGCGGCAGCGGCAAGAAGCACAAGAAGTGCTGCCTCGGCAAGGCGGATCCCCCCGCCGCCTGAACCTCCTCATTCGCCAAGACTTGCCCCCACCCACCTCCTTTCCTGTCAAAACCCGGCTCCGCGATATGATCTAGATCGTGAGGGTTGCGCTGGTGTATAATCACGCAGGGTTCTATCCATTCTCAACACACCAAGGGGGAAACCGTATGCACAAGAAATTCTGTGTGGTCGGGGTGATGGCAGTGATGATGCTGGCTGGCTGCAAGCCGGCCGAGAAGCAGGCGGAGGCGCCGCTGACGACGCCGGCCCCGGTCGAGCAGGCTGTGCAGAAGACGCAAGAGACGGCTGGCACGGTGGCGAAGCAGACGGAAAAGGCTGCCACCACGGTGGAGGAAAAGGCCGCGGTGGTGGCGAAAAAAGGTGAAAAAGCGGCCGCCGTGGTAGAGGAAAAGGCCGTGGCCGTGGCAAAAAAAGGTGAAAAGGCGGCCGCCGTGGTAGAGAAAAAGGCCGTGGCCGTGGCGAAAAAAGGGGAAAAAGAGGCCGCCGAGATCAAGGCGAAGGCCGAGAAGGCGCTGGGTCCGCCGGAAACCGTGACCCTCGACAACAAGCAGGGCACGATCGTCCTGCCCCACAAAAAACACGCCGAGGCCTTCGGTTGCGCCGCCTGCCACGGCGACAAGACGCCCGGCCCCTTCACCCTGGGCAAGGAGAAGGGCCACGCCCTCTGCCAGGGGTGCCACAAGCAGAAGCAGGCCGGCCCCACCAGCTGCCCCAAATGCCACCAAAAAAAGGGCTGATCGTCTCGCGGCGAACGCCCTTTCCATGATGCACCCTGCGGGGCAGATTCCGCGCACCTGGAATCTGCCCCTTGTTTGCGCGGTTAGCCGGCCTTGACCTCCGGGGGCAACAACGCCTTGAACTCCTCGTCGTCCAGGGCCTCCTTTTCCAGCAGGGTCTGCGCCACCTTTTCCAGCAGCGGCCGCTGCGCGGCCAGGGTCTTCTCCACCCCGGCCATCCGCTCTTCGATGATCCGACGCACCTCCTCGTCGATCATGAGGGCAGTCTGCTCGCTGAACTCCTTGGGCTGGAACATCCCCTGCTGCAGGAACTGGTTGGCCGGCTGCTGGTAGGTGACCTGGCCGAGCTTTTCGTCCATGCCGTACATGGCCACCATGCTGCGGGCGATCTCGGTGGCGCGCTGCAGGTCGTTCTGCGCCCCGGTGGTGATCTCGCCGAAGATCAGTTTTTCGGCGGCCCGGCCGCCGAGGAGCACGTCGATCTTTTCCAACAGCTCGGTCTTGGACATCAGAAAGCGATCCTCGGTGGGCAGCTGCATGGTGTAGCCCAAGGCCCCGATGCCGCGGGGCACGATGGAAATCTTGTGCACCTTCTCCGTGGTCTTGCGGAAGGTGGCCACCAGGGCGTGACCGGTTTCATGGTAGGCCACGGTCTTTTTCTCGTTCTCGTTCAGGACCCGGTTCTTCTTCTCCAGGCCGGCAACGATGCGGTCGATGGCCGCCTCGAACTCCTCGCCGCTTACATCCTCGCGGCCTTTGCGCACCGCGAGCAGGGTTGCCTCGTTGACCAGGTTGGCGAGGTCCGCCCCAGTAAAGCCCGGGGTCCGGCGGGCGATGATCTCGAGATCCACGCCGGGCGCCAGCTTGATCCCCTTGCTGTGGACCGCAAGGATCGCCACCCGCTCCTTGAGGTCGGGACGGTCAACGAGGATGTGGCGGTCGAAGCGACCGGGCCTGAGCAGCGCCGGATCGAGGATCTCCGGCCGGTTGGTGGCCGCCAGGATCACCACCCCCTTGTTCGCCTCGAAGCCATCCATCTCGGCCAGCAACTGGTTCAGGGTCTGCTCCCGCTCGTCGTGACCGCCGAGCATGCCGGTGCCGCGCGCTTTGCCCAGCGAATCGAGTTCGTCGATGAAGACGATGCAGGGCGCCTTGGCGTTGGCCTGCTCAAAGAGGTCGCGCACCCGGGCGGCGCCCAGGCCCACGAACATCTCGATGAAGTCCGAACCGCTGATGGAAAAGAAGGGCACCCCGGACTCGCCGGCCACCGCCTTGGCGAGCAGCGTCTTGCCGGTGCCCGGCGGCCCCACCAGCAGGATGCCCTTGGGAATCTTGGCGCCCAGCCGGGTGAACTTCTCCGGGGTCTTCAGAAATTCGATCACCTCGGCCAGCTCCTGCTTGGCCTCCTCCTGGCCGGCCACCGAGGAAAAATCCACCCCGAGATCGGTCTGGGCGATGATCTTGGCCTTGGACTTGCCGAGCGTCATCATCCCGCCGGCTGCCCCCTGGCCCATGCGGCGCATGAAGAACATCCAGATGCCGACAAAGATCAGCGCTGGCAGCACCCAGGAGAGGATGGTGCGGAGCAGGGTGTTCTCGTTCTCGGCGATGATGTCGACGTTGTTCTTTTCGAGAAAGTCCACCAGCCCCCGGTCATCGACTCGGGGGGTGACATAGACCTGCTTGGGAAAGAGCGGTTCCTTCTTCTGGGCATCCTCCACCTTGTCGAAGCCCTTCAGGAGATTCGAGGAAATCACCACCGAGTTGATCTTCTGCTCGCTCACCAGCTTCTTGAACTGGGTGTAGGAGACGTTGGTGATCTGCGGCGACAACCAGTACTGGAGGAGCATGAAGACGCCGAGGGCGATAAAGAGGTAGTAGAGGGAAAAGGACATTTTCTTTTCCATGGTTGCTCCTTGCGGTATGATGGGGGGCGCACCCTGTGGTCCTGTTCCACATGTATCACGTTGGCTGCCAGGGTTGCAACTTCGGATGCGGAGTGCGCAGGGAGGGGAACATGGGAAGCGCCGAGGAGTTGGTCGCCATCGTCGACCGCGACAACCGGGTGATCGGCAGCGCCCGGCGCCACGAGATGCGGGCGCAGAACCTCATCCACCGGGCCACCTACATCCTGGTGCTCAACCAGGCGGACGAACTCTTTGTCCAGCTGCGGACCATGAGCAAGGACATCTACCCCGGCCATTACGATGTGGCGGCCGGCGGGGTGGTGCTGGCCGGCGAAGCTTACGCGGCGGCGGCGGAACGGGAACTGGCCGAGGAGTTGGGGGTGCGCGGCGTACCGCTGACCGCCCACTTCGACTTCTACCACGAGACCCCGGACAACCGGGTGTGGGGCCGGGTTTTTTCCTGCCGCCACGAGGGCCCTTTCACCCTGCAGGCCGAAGAGGTGGCGGGCGGCAGCTTTACCCCGCTGACGGCCACCGCCGCGCT
This sequence comes from Deltaproteobacteria bacterium, assembly GCA_021802645.1. GTDB lineage: Bacteria > Desulfobacterota > Desulfobulbia > Desulfobulbales > Desulfurivibrionaceae > JAJZRJ01. The sequence goes on from JAJZRO010000004.1 coordinate 18,549, forward strand.
GGCCTCGCGCCACCCCTTTACCCCGGACGGCTTGCGGGTGCTGGAGCGCTTCCTCCATGAGTGCCGCCGCTAACTCCAACCCCTGGTGGCAGGCCTGCCTGGACCTCCTTTTTCCGCCTCTCTGCCTTGGCTGCGGCACCTGCCTTGGTTCGTCCCGGCCGCCGCTCTTCTGCCCTGGGTGCCAAGAAAAAATCATCCCGCTGGCGCCGCCGTTTTGTACCTGCTGCGGCCGACCGCTGCCCGCTGCCGCGGGCCAAGGCCACATCTGTGGCCGCTGCCTCACCAAACCGCCGGCCTTTACCATGGCCCGGGCCCTGGTGCTTTACGACGGCCCCATCGCCGAGGCGATCCACCGCTTCAAATACCAGGGCGAGACCGCCGGGCTCGCCACCTTTGCCCACCTGAACACCATGGCCGCCCCCGCCGTCCTCTCCGCGCCGGATCTCATCCTGCCGGTACCGCTGCACCCAAAACGGCTGCGCCAGCGCGGCTTCAACCAGGCCCAGCGCTTGGCCGCCGCCTTCTTCCCGAACGGGCGGGAGCGCCTGCGGTCGGAACTGCTGCTCCGCACCCGGCCCACCGCGCCGCAGACCGGGATGTCAGGGGGCGAGCGGCGGCGGAATCTGCGCCGCGCCTTCGCGCTCTCCCGGCCGGGGCTGGTCCGGAACCGCCGAATCCTCCTGGTCGACGATGTCTACACCACCGGCTCCACGGTAAACGAATGCGCCAAGGTCCTGCGGCGGGCGGGGGCCACGGCGGTGGAGGTGCTGACCCTGGCCCGGGTGCGGGAATAACCCTTGGCGGCCGGGGTTGCTCCGGAGTAGAGTGTGCTTGAATCAATCACAACCCATGATGAGGAACCCATGACCACCCACCTCTTTGCCCTGCTTGCTGCCTGCGTCGTCGGAGGCCTCACCTTCGCCCTCCTCTATCGCAAGCAACGGGATGACGGCTGCCCGGCCTGACTGCTGGTCTATGCCTCACTTGGTATGGGTCTCATATCATATTATCTCGTCACCCTCCTGTTCTAGCCGCGCAAGGAAACGCCCATGAAGGTAAATGGTGTTCCCCACCGAACCATCTGGCCGGACCCGACCGATCCGGCGGTGATCAATATCATCGATCAGCGCCAGCTACCCCATGCCTTTGTGGTGGAGCCCCTGCGCTCGGTGGCGGAATTCGCCACCGCCATCCGCGAGATGCATGTGCGCGGCGCCGGACTCATCGGCGCCACCGCCGCCTTTGGCATCTACAGCGCGCTGCTCGCCGCCACCCCGGCCACAGCGGCGCAGGTGCTCGCGGCCGCCGCCGACCTGCTCATCGCCACCCGGCCCACCGCCAGGAATCTGGCCTGGGCGGTCGGCCGACAACGCGAGGCCCTGGCACACGGTAAAACTCTCGCGGAACAACAGCAAATCGCCTTGGCCACCGCCGTGGCCATCGCCGACGAGGATGCCGCTTTCTGCCAGCGCATCGGCGAGCACGGCCTGCCGCTCATTGAGGCGATCAGCCGCCGCAAACAGGGGGCGCCGGTCAACATCCTCACCCACTGCAACGCCGGCTGGCTTGCCTTTGTCGATTACGGCTCGGCCACCGCCCCGATCTACGCGGCCCTCCGGCACGGCGTCCCCCTCCATGTCTGGGTGGACGAAACCCGCCCCTGGTTGCAGGGCGCCAAGCTCACCGCCTGGGAGCTCGGGCAGGAGGGGGTGCCCCACACCCTGATCGCCGACAACACCGGCGGCCACCTCATGCAGCACGGGCTGGTGGACCTGGTCATCGTCGGCACCGATCGGGTCACCCGCGCCGGCGACGTGGCCAACAAGATCGGCACCTACCTCAAGGCCCTGGCCGCCGCCGACAATCACATCCCCTTCTATGTGGCTCTGCCCTCGTCGACCTTTGATTGGGGGATCAGCGACGGCCTCCGTGAAATTCCCATCGAGGAGCGCAGCGGTGAGGAGGTGCGCCTGGTGCGCGGCCGCACCGCGGACGGCCGCGACGAAACGGTGTGTATCGCGCCGGCAGGAACCGCCGCGGTCAACTACGGCTTCGACGTCACCCCGGCCCGGCTCATTACCGGGCTCATCACCGAGCGGGGCATCACCCCGGCGTCGGCCCCGGCCATCGCCACCCTCTTTCCGGAATATTACTGATTCGCGAGCCCCAGGCCCCGCATCACCGCATCGTGGAGCGCGGGGCGGAAGGCCTTGATGGTGTTGTTTTCCCGGCTGGGGTGGACCCGATTGGTGAGCAGCACCACCATGACGTGCTGGTCCGGATCGATCCAGAAGGAGGTGCCGGTGAAGCCGAGATGGCCGACACTGCGGGGGGAAAAGAAGTGGCCGCTGGTGGAGCCGCTGGCCGACGGGGTATCGAAACCCAGCGCCCAGGTGGAACCAGGGGTTGGCTGCCTGATCACGAAGTCTTGCAGATTCCCGGGGTTGATGGCGAGCGGGCTCGCCTCGCCCAGCCAGAGATCGTGGATGGCCTCGATCAGGGTGAGCACCGCGGTGGTGGTGCCGAAGAGCCCGGCATGGCCCGCCACCCCGCCCAGGGCAAAGCAGTTTTCATCGCTTACCTCGCCGGCGAGCAGCCGCCCGCGCCAGGGGCAGAACTCGGTGGCGGCATAATGGCCTGGCCGCGGCAGATTATCCTGGTTAAAGAACAGGGTCTCGGCTAGCCCGAGCGGCATGGCGATGCGTTCCTGAAAAAGGACATCCAGCCGCTTCCCACTCACCTCTTCCACCACCATCCCCAGCAAGAGAAAACCCAGATCGCTGTACACCGCCTTGGTGCCGCGGGAATATTGGAGGGGTTCGGCAAGAATCGTCCGGCAGAGGGTTGCCTTTCGGGTCGCCGGCGGCTCGCTGCTCAAGGTTTTATAATACGGCTGGTACGCTGCCAGGCCACTACAGTGACACAAGAGTTCCCGGAGGGTGATCCCCGCCTTGTCGGTCGGCGCGTCGGCAAAAAAGCGGGCCACGGGGTCTTCGGGGGCGATCACCCCTTCCTGGATCAGGGTCAATAGCAACAGGGTGGTGGCAAGGGGCTTGGTCAGCGAAGCAAGATCAAAAAGGGTCGTCTGGTCGACCTGTTGTCCCCCCTCATGGCGGGTGGCGCCACAGAATATCTTGGCCTGTTGCCGCGCCTCTTTTGTTCCTGTTGCCACCCCGATTCCCACCCCGGAAAAAACCCGGGCTTCTGCCCCCGCGTGGCATATGGTTTCTATTTCTTTGATATTGTTAAAAATATTCATATGGTCCCGGTTGGTTTACGGCCTGTTTGCCGTCCTCTTTCGCCGCGGTCAAAAAATTACACTAAAACAAAGAGATAAAATATCTCTTTTTCTTCATTATCATTGAATTTTTCGCCTTTTTCATCTATCATTTTGTAACGTTTCAGGGGGTTCCCTTGGTTCCGGGGAAGAAATCGTTTTTTCTCAATATTATTATTGGGTTGTCATGACATTTTTGCCACGAGCCCGCTTCTCTTTCTTTTTCCCTCTTTCCACAACCTTTCCCCAGCCGCTGCTTTTTTCCTTGTTGGGGGTTGTCTCATATCCTGTTGATAACCCCTGGCGGTCTTTTTTCCCGATCTTTTCCCGGTTCTGGCCCCGAATAAAAAAAACAATGATTCTCGTTTGTTGCCATTTTTTTCAACGAATCAACAGGTCTTATAACCATAATCTTTTTTCTTTCTCTCTTGTTTCCCTATAACCCAAACACAGGATACCCACCATGTCCTTGACCGCGAATCTGCCCCGAGACGCCTTTCTGGCGGCCCTTGCCTCGTTACAAAACGTGACTGGGAAAAAGGGCACCATCGCCATCCTGGCCAACATCCTTATCGAGTCGCAGGATAGTGGTGTTTTGCTCACCGCCACCGATCTGGAGATTGGCATCCGCATAGTCGTCCCTGCCGAAGTCCTCAGTGCCGGCGCCATTACCCTGCCGGCCCGCAAGCTCTTTGAAATGGTACGGGAATCGAGCGCCGAACAGATTCACCTAGAGGTCAAGGAAAACAACTGGGCCAGGATTACGGCCGAGTCCACCAATTACAAGCTGGCCGGCATGCCCAGTGACGAGTATCCCGCCTTTCCGGAATATGACGAGGCCAATCTGGTCCAACTCGCCAGTGAAGAGGTCAGGGACCTCATCGACCGCACCCTTTTTTCCGTGGCCCAGGAGGGCGAGAGCCAGTTCAACCTCACCGGCCTTCTGGTGGAAAGGGATGTTGTGGAGGGCGAAGGGCATTTCCTGCGGGCCGTCTCCTCGGACGGCCACCGCCTCACCATGATGGAAAAGAAGGTGGCCAGCGACCTCTCCCCCCTCAAGATGGACCGCACCATCCTCATCCCCAAGAAAGGGGTGCAGGAGATCCGGAAATTCTGCGACAACAAGGAATCCCTGGCCATCGGCTTCGAGGAGAAACAGGCAGTGGTCAAGACCGAGGGGGCGATCCTCATCATTCGCCTGATGAACGGCGACTTCCCTGATTACAAAAACATCATCCAGGTAATCAATAAGGCCCGCCACATCGCCATCCCGCGGCAGCCGCTGATGAATTCCCTGAAACGGATGAACCTCTTCACCGAGGATCGCTACAACGCGGTGCAGTTTCTCATCGGCAAGAACCGGCTGATTCTCTCCTCCCAGAATCTCGACATCGGCAGCGCCAAGGACGAACTGGAGATAAGCTACGACGACCAGGAGATGCAGCTCGGCTTCAACGGCAAATATTTTATCGAGGCGATCCAGGTCATGGAGAGCGAGGTGGTCAAGGCCTACATCAACTCCGAGGAGAGCCCCTGTCTCATCCAGGGCGATGACGATCCCGGGTACATGAGTGTCATCATGCCGATGAAGATATGAGGATGCCATGACGGATCTGTCACAGTCGTTCAAACAAATCCACCACAGAGTGAGGAGTACCCGTGACTGACGCAGCAGCTTCCAATTACGGCGCGGAACAGATCAAGGTGCTTTCCGGCCTTGAGGGCGTGCGCATGCGGCCGGCGATGTACATCGGCAACACCGCGGAAGAAGGGTTGCACCATCTCATCTACGAGGTGGTGGACAACTCCATCGACGAGGCCCTGGCCGGACATTGTTCCCGCATCAATGTAACCTTCCACCGGGACGGCAGCGTGAGCGTCGAGGACAACGGCCGCGGCATCCCGGTGGGCATGCATCCCACCGAAAAGGTCTCGGCCCTGGAACTGGTGCTCTGCACCCTCCACGCCGGCGGCAAGTTCGACCACTCCACCTACAAGGTCTCTGGCGGCCTGCACGGTGTGGGCGTCTCGGTGGTCAATGCCCTGAGTCTGTGGACCGAGGCGGAGGTCAAGCGCGACGGGCAGATCCACAAACAGCGCTACCATCGCGGCGTCAAGCAGGGTCCGGTGGAGGTGATCGGCACCACCGACAAGACCGGCACCAAGATCACCTTTATGCCCGACCCGGAAATCTTCACCGAGACCACCGAGTTCAAGTACGAGATCATCCAGAACCGCTTGCGGGAACTCGCCTTTTTGAACAAGGACGTCAAAATCCTGCTCCACGACGAGCGCACCGGCGCCGAGGACGAGTTCCACTACAAGGGCGGCATCAACTCCTTTGTCGAGTACCTCAACCGCAACCGCACCCCGATCCACAACGAGGCGGTCTTTTTGGATGGCGACAAGGACGACGTCCAGGTGGAGGTGAGTTTCCAGTACTTCGACGGCTACTCCGAGCGCCTCTTCTCCTTTGTCAACAACATCCACACCAAGGAGGGCGGCACCCACGTCATGGGATTCCGCGCCGCACTCACCCGCTGCATCAACCGCTATGCCAGCGATGACATCGTGCCCAAGAACCTCAAGGAAAAACTTTCCGGGGACGATGTGCGCGAAGGCATCACCTGCGTCATCTCGGTGCGGGTGCCCAACCCGCAGTTCGAGGGGCAGACCAAGACCAAGCTCGGCAACAGCGAGGTCAAGTCCATTGTCGAGACCATCTGCCACGAGAAGCTCTCCCTCTATCTGGAGCGCAACCCCCAGGAGGCGCGCAAGATCCTCGGCAAGGCGGTGGAGGCGGCCCGGGCCCGCGAAGCAGCGCGGCGGGCCAAGGAACTCTCCCGCAAAAAGGGCAGCGGCCTCGATCTGATGATGGCCGGGAAACTCGCCGAATGTCAGTCCAAGGACCCCAAGGATCGCGAGATCTTCCTGGTGGAGGGCGATTCCGCAGGCGGCAGCGCCAAGCAGGGCCGTGACCGCTCCATCCAGGCGATCCTCCCCCTCAGGGGCAAAATCATGAACGTGGAAAAGGCGCGCTTCGACCGCATCTTGAGCAGCGAGGAGATCAAGCAGATCATCGCCGCCCTCGGGACCGGCATCGGCCGCGAGGAGTTCGACCCAGAGAAACTCCGCTACCACAAGATCATCATCATGACCGACGCCGACGTGGACGGCGCCCATATCCGCACCTTGTTGCTCACCTTCTTCTACCGGCAGATGCAGCCGTTGATCGAGGCGGGCCATGTCTACATCGGCCAGCCGCCACTCTATCGCCTCGGCCGCGGCAAGAAAGAGCAGTTTTTCATCGACGAGGAGACCTTGAACCAGCATCTCTTCGACCAGGCGAGCACCCTGTTCCGGGTCGAGAGCCCGGAGGCGGACCTTTCCCTTACCGGCGAGGCGATGATCCGGGTGATGAAGGATCTTTCCACTTATCAGCGGCTGGTGGAGTATCTCGACCGCATCAACCTCTGGGAGGAGATGCTCCGCTTCCTGGTGGAGAACGAGATCAGCTCGGCGGATCAGTTCGAGGAGCAGGGATTGGTCACCATGCTCCACGCCCAGCTCTCCAGCAAGAAACTGATCGTCGGCCAGATCCGCCCCTGCCGCTGGCGGCCCGCCTGCTACGAATTCGACGTGGCGATCAAGGACAAGGCCCATATGGTGACCACCGTTGGTCCCCAAATCCCGCTGGTCCCGGAATACCGCGCCGCGCTGGCGCAGTACCCCAAGATCAAGGAGTATCTGAGCCGCGCCTTTGTGGTGGTCGACCAGAAAGGCCAGCGGACCGAGGCCCCCAACTGGCGCGAACTCCTCACCCTGGTGCGGGCCGAATCATTCAAGGGCAGCACCCTCCAGCGCTATAAGGGCTTGGGCGAGATGAATCCCGAGCAGCTCTGGGAGACCACCATGAACCCGGAAAAGCGCACCCTGCTCCAGGTCACCATCGAGGATGCGGAAAAGGCGGATGAAATCTTCACCACCCTGATGGGCGACAAGGTGGAGCCGCGCCGGGATTTCATCCAGAGCCACGCCCTGGAAGTCTCCTCCCTCGACATCTAATTTCATCTAAGGAAGGTATATTTCCATGGTTGAAGAAACCCCGACCATTGCCGAATCTCCCAAGGTCTCCATCGAACGGGAGTTGCAGAAGTCCTATCTCGACTACGCCATGAGCGTCATCGTCGGCCGGGCGCTCCCCGACGTGCGCGATGGCCTGAAACCCGTGCATCGCCGGGTGTTGTTCGCCATGCGCGAGTTGAACAACCTCTACAACCGGCCCTACCTCAAGTCGGCCCGTATCGTCGGTGACGTCATCGGTAAGTACCACCCGCACGGCGACACCGCGGTCTACGACACCCTGGTCCGCATGGCCCAGGATTTTTCCATGCGCTATCCGCTGGTGGATGGCCAGGGCAACTTCGGCTCGGTGGACGGCGACTCGCCGGCAGCCATGCGGTATACCGAGGCGCGCATGACCCGCCTCGACCAGGAGCTGATCGCCGACCTCGACAAGGAGACGGTGGATTTCGCCCCCAACTACGACAACTCGCTGTCGGAACCCATCGTCTTTCCAGCCAAGATCCCCAACCTGCTCATCAATGGTTCGGCCGGCATCGCGGTAGGCATGGCGACCAACATCCCGCCCCACAACCTCACCGAGGTGCTGGATGGCCTCATCGCCATGATCGACGACCCGGCCATCGAGGTGGGCCGGCTGATGGAACTGATCACCGGACCCGATTTTCCCACCGGCGGCTATATCTGCGGCCGGAGCGGCATCCGCGAGGCGTATGAAACCGGCCGCGGTTCCATTCTCATCCGCTCCAAGACCCATACCGAGAAGCTCAAAAGCGGGCGCGAGGCGATCATCATCACCGAGATCCCTTACCAGCAGAACAAGGCGGCGCTCATCGAGCGGATCGTTCTGCTCATCAAGGAAAAGAAGATCGAATCCATCGGCGAGGTGCGGGACGAGTCGGACCGCCACGGCATGCGGGTGGTGCTGGAGCTGAAAAGGGACGAGATCGCCGACGTGGTGCTCAACCAGCTCTACAAGCTCACCCCGCTCCAGAAGAGCTTCGGCATCATTCTGCTCTCCATCATCAACAACCGGCCGGAGATCCTGAACCTCCGCGACATCCTCGACCACTTCCTCTTGCACCGCAAGACCATCGTCTACCGCCGCACGGCCTACGACCTCAAGAAGGCGGAGGAAAAGGCCCATATTTTGGAGGGGTTGAAGATCGCCATCACCAACCTCGACGCGGTGGTGGAGCTGATCAAGCAGTCCGCCAACCCGCAGGAGGCGCGGAGCGGCCTGATGGAGCGCTTCGGCCTTTCCGAGATCCAGGCCCAGTCCATCTTGGAAATGCGGCTCCATCGCCTGACCGGCCTGGAGCGTGAGAAGATCATCCAGGAATACGAGGCCCTGCTCCGCGAGATCGCCTGGCTCAAGGAGGTTTTGGGTGATGAGCGGCTGGTGATGAAGATCATCCGCGACGAGTTCATTGCCATCCGCGAGCAGTACGGCGACACCCGCCGCACCGAGATTATCGAGGCGCCGGACGAGATCCTGCCCGAGGACATGATCGCGGTGGAGGAGATGGTGGTGACCGTCACCCACGAGGGCTACATCAAGCGCAATCCCTCCGACCTCTACCGCGCCCAGCGCCGGGGCGGCAAGGGCATCCGCGGCATGAGCACCAGCGAGGATGACTTTGTCAGCCAGATGTACGTTGCCTCGACCCACGACACCTTCCTCTTCTTCACCTCCCGGGGCCGCGTCTTCTGGCGCAAGGTCTACGAGATTCCGCTGGGCAGCCGCACCGCCCGCGGCAAGGCGGTGGTGAACCTTCTGGAGCTTGGCGAGGGCGAAAAGGTGGCCGCCATCCTGCCGGTGAAATCGTTTGTCCTGGAAGAAGGCGAGGAGCGCTACATCATGATGGTGACCAAGAAGGGCATCGTCAAAAAGACGGTGCTCTCCGAGTTCGAGCGCCCCATCCGCCGCGGCAAGATCGCGCTCACCATCCGCGAGGACGATGAGATCCTCGCCGCGGTGCTCACCTCAGGGAACGACGAGATACTCTTTGCCTCCAAGAACGGCATGGCGGTGCGCTTCAAGGAGACCGACGTGCGGCCCATGGGCCGGACCGCCACCGGTGTCAAGGGCATCACCCTGGCCCCGGCCGATGAGCTGGTGGGGGTCGAGGTGTTGACCGGCGACCCGGCCGCCACCATCCTCATGGTCACCGAAAACGGCTTTGGCAAGCGGACCGACGTGGAGGAGTACCGCCTGATCAAGCGCGGCGGCAAGGGCGTCATCTCCATCAAGGCCAGCGAGCGCAATGGCCTGGTGGTGGGCGCCCTGCAGGTGACCGATGGTGACGAGATCATGATGATCACCAACGGCGGCAAGATCATCCGCACCCGTATGGCGGACCTGCGGGTCATCGGCCGCAATACCCAGGGCGTGCGCCTCTTCAACCTCGCCGAGGGCGAGCGGGTGGTGGCGCTGGACCGGGTGGCCGAGCCGGGCGAGGACGAGGGTATCGAGGGCGAGGAGCTGGCCGAGGGTCTTGGCAGTGGCGAACCGAGCGAAGAATAACATCATGCGTCACGAAAACCACGAAAGGGTCGAAAAACTTTTCGCGGCTTTGGTGGATTTCGTGGCTAATATCATCGTATGACACCTCCGACAAAGGTAGCGGTCATCGGGGCCGGCAGCTGGGGCACCGCGCTGGCCAGGCTGTTGGCTGGCAAGGGGCTTGCGGTCTCCCTCTGGGTCCACCGCCAGGAGCAAGCAGCGGCGCTGGTCCGCGACCGGGAGAACCGCGCCTACCTGCCCGGCATCCCGTTGCCCGCCACGGTACAGCCCACCGCGAATCTGGCGGCAGCGGTGGCGGGCCAGGAGGCGGTGGTCATGGTGGTGCCCTCCCACGGCTACCGCCAGGTCTTTCGCGACCTGTTGCCCCATCTGGCCGACAACGCCGCCGTGATCTCGGCGGCCAAGGGCATTGAGAACGACACCCTGATGACCATGACCCAGGTGATGGCGGCCGAATGCGCCGCCATGCCGGGCAAGCGCCTCCGCCTTGGCGTTTTGGCCGGCCCCTCCTTTGCCAAGGAGGTGGCGGCCGGCATTCCCACCGCGGTCACCGTGGCCTCCTCGACCAAGGAAAACGCCCGCTTCTTCCAGGACCTTTTCTTCACCGAACGCTTTCGCGTCTACGCCAGCACCGACGTCATCGGCCAGGAGCTGGGGGGCGCGCTCAAGAACATCATCGCCATCGCCGCCGGCATCTGCGACGGTCTCGGCTACGGCACCAACACCCGCGCCGCCCTGATCACCCGGGGGTTGGCCGAAATCACCCGGCTGGGGGTGAAGATGGGCGCCAACCCCCTCACCTTTTCCGGCCTCGCCGGCATGGGCGACTTGGTGCTGACCTGCACCGGCGATCTCTCCCGCAACCGCACCGTCGGCCTCAAGCTCGGCCAAGGCATGACCATCAGCGCCATCCTCGCCGAGATGCGGATGGTGGCCGAGGGGGTCAAGACCACCAAGTCGGCCCGGGCCCTGGCCGCGAAAATGGGGGTGGAGATGCCGATCCTCACCCAGGTCTACCAGGTGCTTTACGAGGAGAAGCCCTGTCAGGCCGCGGTCCGGGATCTGCTCGCCCGCGACCAGAAAGAGGAAATGGATTATCTGGTATAATGGGCATGGCGGCGGACCAGTGCGTGTTGCTCTTCGCCTCGATCCATTTTGTGCTTAAGGCGGAGCAGCTCTTCAAGGCGGCCGGCATCGCCCACGAGGTGGTGCCGGTGCCGCGGCAGTTGAGCAGCGATTGCGGCATGGCCATCACCGTCGCCTGCCGCGAGCTGGGCCCGGTGCGCACGGTGTTGGCCGGGGTGATTTCCATCGTCCGCCTCTATCGACAGGAGCCGGGCGGCGGCTATAGCGAACTTCCCATCACGACGGACGAGGCATGATCAAGCTGACCAGCAGAGCCAAGGCCGCCGGCTGAGCGGCCAAGCTCAGTCCAGGGGACCTGGACCAGATCCTGTGCGGCATGAAGGTGCCGACCGACCCCAATCTGCTCGTGGGCATCGATGGCTGCGAGGACGCCGGGGTCTATCGTCTGAACGACGAGACCGCGCTCATCCAGACCGTGGATTTCTTCACCCCCATTGTCGATGACCCCTACCGTTTCGGCCAGATCGCCGCGGCCAATGCCTTAAGCGACGTCTACGCCATGGGCGGCAAGCCGCTCCTCACCATGAATCTGGTCGCCTTCCCAGTGAAGACCATGGACAAGGGGGTCTTGCGGGAGGTCTTGCGCGGCGGCCTCGATACCATCACCGAAGCCGGCGCCCTGCTGGTGGGCGGCCACTCCATCGAGGACGAGGAGCTCAAATACGGCCTGTCGGTGACCGGCACGGTCCATCCCAACCGGGTGGTGCGTAACAACGGCGCTCGGGTGGGCGACCAACTGCTGCTGACCAAGCCCATCGGCACCGGGATACTCGCCACCGCCCTCAAGGGCAACCTCGTCGGCCAGGAGGTGGAGGAGCTGATCACCGCCGTGATGGCGACCTTGAACCGGGAGCCGGCGCAGCTGATGAGCACGGTGACCGTCCACGCCTGTACCGACATCACCGGCTTCGGCCTCCTCGGCCACCTCATCGAGGTGGCGGCGGCCTCGCAGGTGGCGATCCGGCTCGACGCGAGACGGGTGCCGGTACTACCCCAGACCCCGCATTTTGCCGCCATGGGCATTATCCCGGAAGGGGCCCACAAGAACCGGGCCTTTTACCAGCCGCGAGTCACCTCGCATCTGGCCCCCATGGACCCGCTGGAGATGGTGTTCTACGACCCGCAGACCTCGGGCGGCCTCTTGATCGCCGCACCCCAAGAGGCCCTGGAATCGATCATGGCCCGGCTGGCCAAGCGCCACTACGCCTTGGATTACGGCATCATCGGCGAGGTCGTGGCGGGGGAGGCCGGCACCATTACCGTGGAGTAGCGCCGATGGCCCTCTCTGTCCACCCGCGGCCCGCCACCCCCTCCACCGGAAGGGCCGAAGAGGATTTTACCCGCCAGGTGCGGCAACAGTTGTTCCGGTTGGTGCTCGACAACGGTAGTACCAGCACTATCGCCGGCTTTGTTCTGGCCGTGGCCGTGGCGGTCCTGCTGCGGGAGGTCCTGAGCCAAACCGTCTTTGTCTGGTGGCTGGTGGCCACGACCCTGCTCTTCGTCGGCCGCCAGCTCACCCTCCGGTGCTGGCGCAGGAGCCGGCAGCGCGTGGCGATCGAGGCGAATCGCTGCGCCTTCTTCTACCGCGGGTTGGTCTGCGCCAGCGGCTTCGTGTGGGGCGCCGGCGTCTGGTTTCTCTTCCCGGTCCACTCGGAACTCCACCAACTGGCGCTCATGGTCATCATGGCCGGTCTGGCGGCCGGCGCGGTCCCGATTCTGTCGCCGCTGCTCCGGCTGTATTATCTCTACATCGCCTCCTTTCTGCTTCCTTTGGCGCTGATCCTTTTCCTGCAAGGCGGCACGATTCACATCACCCTCAGCATCATTACCCTTTTTTTCCTGCTGGTCCTCGTTAACTCCGCCACCAGCATGCAGGAGGCGCTGGTGACCGCCCTTGAGAACCGGCTCCGCAACGAGGCCATGGTCGTCACCCTGAACCAGGCCCGCGAGGCGGCCGAGGCAGCCAGCCGGGCGAAAAACGAATTTCTGGCCAACATGAGCCACGAGATCCGCACCCCCATGAACGGCGTGCTGGGCACCCTCCAGCTCCTGCGAGAGACCGAATTGAACGTGGGCCAGGGCGAGCTGGTGGCGACCGCCTATGACTCGGCGGAGTCGCTGTTGCAGATCCTGAACGACATCCTGGATTTTTCCAAGATCGAGGCCGGCAAGCTCAAGCTCGAACAGATTCCCTTCAACCTGCGGGTGCTGGTCGAAAACCTCGGCCACGTCATGGCCCCGCTGCTTGCCAGCCGGGCGGTCTCCTTCGAGACCGAGATCGATCCCCAACTGGCGGGTCAGCTCGTCGGCGATCCCCTCCGGATTCGGCAGATCTTGAACAATCTGCTGTCGAACGCGGTCAAGTTCACGGAACAGGGCCGGATCACGGTGCGCGCCATGGTGGTGAACCGGGTGGAGGACGACGCCCTGGTGCGGCTGGAGGTGGTGGATACCGGCATCGGCATCAGCGAGACGGATCAGGAGAAGCTGTTCCGGAGTTTTTCCCAGGCCGACGCCTCCTTGACCCGCAAATACGGCGGCACCGGGTTGGGACTCGCCATTGTCCGCCAGTTGGTCCACCTGATGGATGGCTGCTGCGGCGTGGAGAGCGCGCCGGGCAAGGGGTCCCGCTTCTGGTGCGAGATCCCCTTCGCCATAGTCGCGGCGCCGCCAGCCGCGGCGGTCGAGGTACAGCCGGAGTCTGACACGAAGGTCTTGACCGGCGAGGTGCTGCTGGCCGAAGATAATCTGGTGAACCGGAAAATCGCCAAGGCCATGCTGGAAAAACTGGGGCTGACGGTGACCGTGGTGGAAAACGGCCAGCAGGCCCTTGAGCTCTTGGGCCGACAGACCTTTGCCGTGGTTCTCATGGATTGCCAGATGCCGGTGCTGGACGGCTACGCCGCCACTATGGCGTGGCGGGAGATCGAGAAGCGCGAGGGCCGCGCCCGCACGCCGATCATCGCCATGACCGCCCACGCCATGGAGGGCGACCGGGAGAAATGCCTGGCGGCCGGCATGGATGACTATCTCGCGAAACCGGTCAAGAAGGAGGTTCTGGCCACCATGCTTCGCAACTGGGTGCAGCCGGCCTGAAAGGAGAGACTTTGCCGCACTATGCTGCTGCGATACTTTTTTGATCATCAGCTCCGCGAGAGAGCCTACAGCAACCGGGTGCGAAACGAGCTGGCCCGGTTGGTTCTGGAGCCGGCGTATTCCAGCAATATCTCGGTCACGGTTCTGGCCTTGGCCTTGGCCGTCATGGTCCATCGGATTGTGGCGCCCGTCGTCCTCGGTGGCTGGTTTGCCGGCATGGTCGTCCTCTTCGGCCTCAAACTCGCCGCCATCTTCGTTTATCGCCGCAACCAGTCCAGCCGTGCCCCCGACACCCTGCGGAGCGTGGATATCTATGTGGTCGCGCTGGTGCTCACCGGCATCTGGTGGGGGATGGGCGTGGTGCTGTTTTTCAAGCCGGAGGCCATTGTCGAGCAGGTGGCGGTCATCTTTGTCGCGGCCGGCCTTAGCGCCGGCAGTCTCCCCGTTCTGGCGCCGCTGCGCAAACTCTATTACGCCTATATGCTTCCGGTCGTGCTGCCCCTGTTTGTGATGCTCATCCTGCAACACGGGCAGCTTCAAGCCATCATGGCCAGCGTGGTCGTTTTGTACACCCTGATGCTCATCAAGTCGGCGACCCAGACGAACAGCTTTCTGACCACCTCGCTGGAGATGAGCTATTCCCATGCGGAGTTGGCGGAGAATCTGAAACGGGCCCGCGATGAGAGTGAAGCCCTCAATATCGAGCTGCGCCGTGAAAACGAGCGGCGCCGGGCAACCGAACGGGAACTGGTCCAGGCCCGCGATGCGGCGGAGGCGGCCAGCCGGGCGAAAGACGAGTTTTTGGCCAACATGAGCCACGAGATCCGCACCCCCATGAACGGCATCCTCGGCACCTTGCAGCTTCTGCAGGAAACGGAGATGAAGCCCTCCCAGCAGGAGTTTGTGCGGATCGCCCATACCTCGGCCGAGGGTCTCCTGGGGATTCTCAACGATATTCTCGATTTTTCCAAGATTGAGGCCAGGAAGCTGGTGCTGGAGTCGATCCCGGTTGCGCTCCGGACGATGGTCGAAGAACTTACCCATCTGCTTGCCAGACCGGCGGCGGAGAAGGGGATCGTGCTGAGGGCGGAAATCGATCCGGCCCTGCCCGCGCTGCTCCTTGGTGATCCCACCCGCATCCGCCAGGTGATATCCAACCTGCTGACCAATGCCATCAAGTTCACCGAGGGCGGGCGGGTGACGGTGAGGGTGGTTTGCGCCGCCAATTATGGCAGCCGGGCGGCGCTCAGGATCGAGGTAACCGATACCGGCATCGGCATCGCCAAGGAGAAACAGGCCGCGCTGTTCCAGAGTTTCACGCAGGCCGACGGCTCCACCACCAGGAAGTACGGGGGGACCGGCCTGGGGCTCGCCATTGTCCGGCAGCTGGTCTTGCTTATGGGCGGGGAGTTGGGGGTGGAGAGCAGCCCCGGTCACGGGGCCACCTTCTGGTGCGCCTTGGAGTTGCCGGTGGCGGAAGGGATGCCGCAGGCCGCGGCGCAGACCGGGCAAGAGGCTCCCCCGGAGGTCGGGCTGAGTGGCCGGGTGCTGCTGGTGGAGGACAACAAGGTCAACCAGATGGTTGCCATGAAGATGCTCACCGGCCTCGGGTTTGAGGTGGCGGTTGCCGAAAACGGTGAACTGGCGCTCCAGGCCCTGGGCCAGCAGCGATTCGCCGTGGTTCTCATGGATTGCCAGATGCCGGTGCTGGACGGCTACGCCGCCACAATGGCGTGGCGGGAGATCGAGAAGCGCGAGGGCCGCGCCCGCACGCCGATCATCGCCATGACCGCCCACGCCATGGAGGGCGACCGCGACAAGTGCCTGGCCGCCGGCATGGATGACTATCTCGCCAAGCCGGTGCAAAAGGAGGCGCTGGCCGCCAAGCTCCGACAATGGCTCAAGGCCCCGGCCGGAACCGCATAGCGCCTCACGCCCGATACGATTTCAAAAGGCGAGTTTCTGCCATGTTCGGCCTTGCGCCGCCGCCACCTCCCGGCAGGTCAAGACCCCCTTGTAAACATTGATGCCGCGCATCAGGGCCGGATCCTGCCGGGCCGCCGTTTCCGCCCCCTGCCCGGCAATTTTCAGGGCATAGGGGAGGGTGGCGTTGGTGAGGGCAAAGGTCGAGGTGCGGGGTACAGCGCCGGGCATGTTGGCCACGCAGTAATGGATGATATGGTCCACGGTAAAGACCGGGGCCGAATGGGTGGTGGGATGCGAGGTCTCGGCACAGCCGCCCTGGTCGATGGCGACATCGACGATGACCGCGCCCGGCTGCATGCGGCCGAGCATCTGGCGGCGGATGAGCTTGGGGGCGCTGCCGCCGGTCACCAGCACGCCGCCCACCACCACGTCGGCGGTGGTCAGCGCCTCTTCGATGGCGTGTTGGCTGCTGATCAGCGTGACGAGGCGGCCGCCGAAGGCCAGATCAAGTTCGGCCAGGCGCTTGGCATTGCGGCCCAGCATGGTGACCTGGGCGCCGAGCCCCAGCGCCATCTGGGCCGCGTGGGTGGCCACGGTGCCGCTGCCGAGAATCACCACCCGTCCCGGCGCCACCCCCGGCACCCCGCCCAGCAGCACGCCGCGGCCGCCCTGTTCTTTTTCGAGGAAATGGGTCCCGACCTGCACCGCCATGCGGCCGGCCACCTGGCTCATGGGGGTCAGGAGCGGCAGCGCGCCGTCGGCCAGCTCGATGGTCTCGTAGGCAATGCCGATGACTTTCTTGTCGAGCAGCACCTGCGTCAACTCCGGCAGCGGCGCCAGATGGAGGTAGGTGTAGATGATCTGCCCCTCCTTGAGGAGCGGATATTCCGGGGGCAGCGGCTCCTTGACCTTCATGATCATCTCGGCCTCGCCATAGACGGCGGCGGCCGTCGGCAGCAAGTCGGCACCGCTGGCCCGATATTCCTCGTCGGCAATGCCGCTGCCCAGACCGGCGCCGGCCTCGACCACCACCCGCTGGCCCGCCGCAGTCAGTGCCTTGACCCCGGCCGGGACGATGCCGACCCGGAACTCTTTGTCCTTGATCTCCTTGGGAATGCCGATAATCATGGGAATGCCGTCTCCTTGGGTTGGGCGGGGACTTGCGCTTGCAGCTGGCGGGCTCGCCCGACGATATGCGTGGCTAGATCACGAAAGACCAGGGTATGGAAGGGCAGCATCGCAAACCAGTAGAGCCGGCCCCATAGCCCCTGGGGATAAAAATGAGCGGTCTGCACGAATTGGTGTTCCTGGATGTCGAACTCCAGCCACGCCTTGCCCGGCAGCCTCATCTGCGCTGCCAACAACAACCGTTTGCCGGGTTTGAGGTCCGCCACCTTCCAGAAATCGAGGGCATCGCCGACGCGCAGCTCCCGCGGGTCGCGGCGACCGCGATTAAGGCCGTAGCCGCCCACCGCCTTGTCGATGAGGCCGCGCAGCCGCCAGAGGAAATCGTAAGTGAACCAGCCCTGGTCGCCGCCGATGGCGGTGGCGGCGGCATAGACCGCGGCGGCCGGCAGATCGCCCAAGGGGAGGACCCGGCGGTCGCGGAGGATGGCGCGGCTGATATCATCCTCGCCGCCGATGTCGCAGGCAGCCCCGGCACTGCTGTCACACCAGCGGCTCACCACCTGGTTTTGCTCGATTTCGGCCAGCGCGAGTTGCACGGCATCTTCATAAGAGACCGGCCGGATCTGTGGGAAAAAGCGGCGGGCATGGTCGTCCTGCGCCACGGTTTCCGACTTGAGCCCCTCCACCAGGGCCGCGGCAATGGCGTGAGGGACCGGGGTCAGGAGCATCAGCCAGTAGGAGGAAAGGCGCGGCGAGAGCACCGGCACCGGCAGAATGAGGCGCCTGAGCCCCATGACCTTGGCGGCCCGCAGCAGCATCTCCCGGAAGGTGGTCCTGGCCCCGCCGATATCGATTATCAGGTTGGCGTGGGAGGGCAGGGTGAGGGCGGCGGCGAGGTAGGCGAGCACGTCGTCCACCGCGATGGGCTGGGTCTTGGTGGTGACCCAGCGCGGGGTGAGCATGAGCGGCAGCTTCTGCACCAGGTGGTGGATGATCTCGAAGCTGGCGGAGCCAGAGCCGATGATGACCCCGGCCCGGAACCAGAGGGTCTGGATGGACTCCGGCTTGGCCGAGAGGAGCTCGCCGGTCTCGATGCGGCTTGCGAGGTGTTTGCTGGCGGTCTCCTTCTCTCCGAGGCCGCCGAGATAGACGATGCGTTTGACCCCTTGGCGGATGGCGGCGTCGCGGAAGTTGGTGGCGCTTTCCCGGTCCAGCCGGTCGTATTCCTTGCCGGCGCCCATGGAGTGGATGAGGTAGTAGGCGGTGTCGACCCCGGCCAGGGCGGCGTCGAGGGCGGCGGGGTGGAAGGTGTCGCCCTCGACGATCTCGACCCGACCCACCACCTCGGGCCGCACCTTGCTGCGGTTGCGGACCAGCAGCCGGATGGTGCAGTGGCCCTCGGCCAGCAGCTTGTCCTTGAGGCGGCGGCCGATGTAGCCGGTGGCGCCGGTGATGAGCACCCGGGGTGGCGGCCCGGGATGCGCGGTCGGGGTGTCCATATTTTTAGTCTACGCCCTCAGGTGCCGGGGATGAAGAAAAAAATAGCCGGGTCCGGGCCTGGTCGGTTTTAATGCACCATGATCCGTTTTGGTCTCTGCTGCCTCTTCAAGAAGGAACCCATCCACTTCCGCGCCATCACGGCCAAGGCCCTGGCCGGCCGGCCGCGGCAGGAGCAGCTCCGTCTGCTTGCCGCGCGCTGTCTGGCCAATGCCGAGAACCTGCTGCTGGCCCTTCAGGCCGCGCAGCGGCTGGGCATCGGGGCCTTCCGCGTCACCTCGCCGCTTTTTCCCCGTTTCACCCACCCCGAGGTGGGCTACGCCCTCGCCGCGCTGCCGGCGGCCGGCGAGATTGCCGCGGTGTTGCACCAAGTGCGGGAGTTTGGCCGGGAACATGATATCCGCCTGAGTCTCCATCCGGACCAGTTCGTGGTCCTCTCCTCGCCGCGAGCGGCGGTGGTGGAGAGCGCCCGGCGGGAGTTGGAATACCATGGCTTTTTGGCCGAGCAGATCGGGGCCGAGGTGATCACCCTCCACGCTGGCGGCGGCTATGGCGACAAGGGGGCGGCCCTGGCCCGCTTTGCTGGGGCCTTTGGCACCCTGTCGGCCGGGGTGCGGCAGCGGCTCTGCCTGGAAAACGACGACCATACCTATACCCCGGCCGACCTGCTGCCGCTCTGCGATCAATTGGCCATCCCTTTTGTCTACGATGTCCACCACCATCGCTGCCACCCGGACACCCTCTCGGTCGCGGAGGCGACCCAGCGGGCGGTGACGACCTGGCAGCACCTGGGCCGCGAACCCTATTTTCACCTCTCCTCGCCCAAGAACGGTTGGCAGGGAGGTAACCCCAAGCCCCATGCCGACTTTATCGATCCGGCGGATTTTCCGGCCGGCTGGCAGCAGCTTGGGTGCGAGGTCACCGTGGATGTCGAGGCCAAGGCCAAGGAGCTGGCGGTGTTGCAACTGCGGGGGGCGTTGCAGGGCCGAATTCGCTGAATTCCCTATTCCACCACCAGCACCGCGTAATTCCTGGCGTGGTGGAGGATATGGTTCGAGGTGGAGCCGAAGACGAACTCCTCGCTGTGGGAGATCCCCCGCCGGCCCACCACCACGATGCAGCAGCGCAGCTTCTCCTGCTCTTCCAGGATGGCGGCGCCGATGGAGGTGCAGGGCCGGATGATGATCCGGCTCTCCACCTGGCCCTCCCGAAGGCCCACTGCGAACAGGATGTCGCGGTAGTCGGCCATGGCCTGCTCCATCACCGCCCGCCTGTCGTGCAGCCACTTCACCCGCGCCGCCTCGGTGGGGAAAAAATCCTCCGAGGGCTCGGGAATGATGGTGAGGAGGGTGATGAAGACGTCTGCAAGCCCGCCGAAAAAGTCGGCGAGGTACAGCACCGTCCGCCTGGAGTTTTCCGATTCATCCACCGCCACCAGCAGGTGGCGCTCGACGTCGCGACGGCTAAGATCGCCAAAGGTCTGCGTGTTCATGCTCCCCTCCCGGTGTGCAAGGCCAGCGCGGCCTGGGCCGTGGCCAGATCGTCCAGCATCTGATCGGTGGTTTCGTAATAGAGTTCCGCGCCCCGTGAAAAGTGCAGCAGCACCCGATTCAGGGAATCGGGAATATAGGGAAAGACCTTCTTGAGGTTGGCCACCCGGTTTTTGTAGGAGATGTTCAGGTCTTCGCCCCAGAGGGTGTCGAACACCTGCCGCTGGTCGCGGTAGAGGTCCGGCACCAGGACATCGCCGCGGCCCACGAGAAAGATGAGGATGTTGCCCAGTCCCTGGAGGTCGAAGCCGAACATCGATTCGCCGTGCTGGTAGGTGTAGTCGAAGTCGATCCAGCGATTTACCTGGCGTTCGCTGTCGCGGAGGATGTGGTCGCGCCGGATGTCGCCATGTTTTTCTCCGTGATCGTGGAGAAACTTGATCGCCTGGACCAGCTCGATGTAGTCGGTCAGCACCCCGGGGAAGAAGCGGTGGAAGTATTCCTCGTGGTCGGCGCCGTAGGTGGTGATGATCTCATCATAGCGGAGGCCGGAGATGTATTCGAGGATGCGGACGATGTTGCCGGCCGCATCCTGGGTCCAACTGCCGTGCATGAAGTTGGGGTGGGCCGCCACCAGGTCGAGAATGCGCGCCTCTTTTTTCGGGCTGCGGAAGCAGGTGATGACCACCTCGCCAATCCGGGTTTCGAAGCGCTCGTGGAAGACCAGCTTGAGGATAGTGGTGGCGCCGCTGGTCAGGTCCACGGCCCGGCGCACCCAGTATTTGGGCTCGTCGTCGAGGCCGAACCGCCCTTCCTTCTCGTAGCCCTTGATCCAGAAGGTGCGCTCTCCCAGCACCACCACGTCGTTGTAGTCGACCCGGAAGAAGTCGCTGGTGTCGGCGATGATCTTGAAGCGGGTTGGCACCTTGTCCGCGCCGGCGTGGCGGGCGATGGCGTCGCGAATCGTTGCCGCGGCCGGAGGCGTGGTGGGGGGCGTCCTGGGGCTCACCATGCGAATATCATAGCATCAGCCCGGCGGCGGGAGTCAAAGATTTTTCTCTCCCGCCGCGCCCCAGGCCGGCTTATACGTGATTGCGGAGTTTCAGTTCCAGCGGATGGGGCTGGAGGTAGACCTGACCGGCCAGATAGGGCTCCCGGTACTTGCGGACATAATGGTTCAGGAGGGTGATGGGCACGATGAGCGGCACCAGCTCCTGGCGGTAGCGGTCGATGGTCTCGACCATCTCCTCTTTTTCGTCGTGGGAGAGCACGTTTTTGAAGTAGCCCAGAGCATGAAGCAGCACGTTGCTCTGTTTGGCCACCGTGCTCTTGAGGCGCAACGCCTCCAGAAGCAGGGCCTCGTACTGGGAAAAGAGGGTCTCCTGCGGCAGGGACTTGGCCGCAGCCACCAGTTTGCCCAGGGCGCGATAGTGCTTTTCGCTGTGACCGAGGAGCAGGAGCTTGTGGCGGGCGTGGAAGGCCACCAGGCCGCCGCGGTTCTGGTGGCTCGCCAGCAGGTCGCGCCAGCGCCGGAGCACGAAGATGCGGGTGATGAAGTTTTCCCGCAGCACCGGGTCGTGGAGCCGGCCCTCGTCCTCCACCGGCAGCAGCGGCAGGCGGTCCATAAAGGCCCTGGCAAAGAGGCCCACCCCTTTTTTGACCGGCGCTCCCTCGCCGGTATAGACCTTGACCCGTTCCATGCCGCTCGAAGGCGAGCGGCTCTTGAAGATGAAGCCGCAGAGGTCCTCGCGAGCCAGATCCTCCACTCGCTTTGCCGCCCACGCCGCCATCCGCTGGGTGTGGTCGATCCCGGAGTGGATGGTGACCAGCCGGGGATGGGCCGGGTCGCCCACCAGGCGCATCGCTTCGCGGGGCACGCCGAGGCCGCACTCCGTTTCCGGGCAGACCGGCACGAAGGTGACGAAGCGGCCCAAGGTCTCGGCCAGGAAGGGGTCGAGCTTGTGGCCACCGTCGTAGCGCACCGGCTGGCCCAAGAGGCAGGCGCTGATGCCGAGTTTGATGGGGGTCTCCATGGAGGTATTGTAGCAGGAGCGAAGGAGGCGCGGCGAATTTTTCGACCAGGCCAGGCGAGGCGGCAGCGCCGCCCGCAGAGGGCAACGGGCCTGTTGCCGCGCCCAAGGAGAGGAAGGGTCCGGGGGCAGCAACAGGCCCGTGCCTGAAAAGGGTTCAGGCCTGGGTATTGACCAGCGAGGCGGAACCGGCTGCCGCGTTCGGGCCAAGGCTGGTTAAGTTTTGCAACAGGGTCTGCAAGGTGGCAATCTGCTCCTGCAAGGGGTTCTGACCGCTGCCGGCCGTGGCCGCCGTCTGGGTCAGCGAGGTTGCACTGCTGTCGCCACTCTGGCCGGGAGATCCGGGCTGCAACTGATTCAAGAGGGTTTGCAGGCCATCGATGAGCGAAGAGAGCGGGTCGCCGTCGCTGTTCGCGGCATAGGAGGCCGCTGCCTGTTCTTTGGAGGCCGAGGCGCCGCCCCCCAGGCCGCCATGGTGATGGTGCCCTCCCCGGTGGGCCTGCATGTCGGTCTGCATTTTGGCGTAGGCGGCCTGCGCATCGGAAAGGTTGCCGGAGTTCAGGGCCTGCCCCAGGGCGGCAAGGTCGTTCCCCATGGTATTGCCGCTGGAGCCGGCAGCGTTGGTGGTGTCGCCCGGGGCGGGCGGTCCCGGCGGCTGCAGGTTCTGCAGGCTGGCATAGGCCGATTGCGCGTCGGCGAGATTCCCGCTCTGGAGCGCGGAGCCAAGCTGGGAGAAAAGCTGCTGGCGTTCTTCCCGTTTGGTCTGCCAGGCCTGCTGCATCATGGCGCCAGGGTCGGTAACCTCTGCCGGCGAGGGTGTGGCCGAAGCCGCCGCGAGCGCACCGGTGTCTGTGGCCCCGGTAGCGGAGGTAGTGGCACTGGTCTGGGCCGCCCCTCCGCCCGGCATGAGGGTCTGGAGGTCGGCAAAGGCCGATTGTGCGGTGGCGAGGTCGCCGCTCTGGAGCGCGGCACCAAGCTGGGCGAAGTCCTGTTTGCGCTGCTGCATCTTGGCCAGCCAGGCCTGCTGCAGAGCGCTGTTGCTTGAAACTCCCGAAATGGTCATTGGTTTCCTCCTATTCGGTTACAGGTTGTCATGACAAGGTTCTTTCCGGTAACGCTTGAAAGCGTGTTCTTACGAGGCGCCTTGTTTGCCATATCGTCCCCATCGGGGAACAACAATGTGGAAAGAATAAGGAAATGGGGGTGGCGAGAGAAAACCCCCTGTTCCTGGTCGCCGATTGTGATAAGGAAAGAAAGAAGGCAAGGAAAACGGGGCAAAGGGAATGAAACACGGTATTACCCAGCGACTTTTTCTGACCATCGCCATGGCCGCCGCCATGGCGGCAATCAGCATGGTCGTGGTCATGCACTGGAGTGTGCGGCGGGGTTTTCTCCGCTATGTCAACGCCATGGAAAAGGCCGGGGTCTCCCGGCTGGCCAGTTCGCTGGAAGAGGGGTATCGCCCGGAGGGGGGCTGGGGGTTTGTGGTGCATGATCCGGCCCGCTGGCATCAACTGATCCTGGCGGCCATCCCCCCTGGCGGGCCGCTACCACCGCCGTCGGGGACTCCACCGCCACTAAAGCCGAACGGGGCGGGGCAGGGGCCGCCTCCTGGCCCGCCACCGCACATGGTCCGTTCCCTTGACCAGCGCCTCTTTCTGCTCGACGCCGAGCGACGGGTGTTGATCGGCCATGCCGTGCCGGCGGGGAGTGCATTCACCCCCTTGTTCCATCGGGGCCAGGTGGTGGGCTACCTGGGGCTGCTGCCCCGCCAAGAGCTGTCCGGGCCGCCCCAGGAGCGTTTTCTGCGGGAACAGCGGTTGGCCTTCGCTCTGGTGGCGGGGATTATCATCCTGCTGGCCACCGGGCTGTCGCTGCTCCTCTCCCGGCGGTTGGTGCGGCCGTTGCGCGGGCTGGCCGCCGCGACCCATCAGCTCGCGGCCGGGCGCTTCGCCACCCGGGTGGCGGTGATCTCGCAAGACGAGCTGGGGCAGCTGGCCGGCAACTTCAACACCCTGGCGATGACCCTGGAGCGAAACGAACAGGCCCGGCGGCAATGGGTGGCGGATATCTCCCATGAGTTGCGCACCCCGGTGGCGATCCTGCGGGGCGAGATCGAGGCCCTGGTGGACGGTATCCGCCAGCCGGACCCGACCTCGCTCGCCTCCCTGCACAGCGAGGTGCTGCGCCTGGCCCGGCTGGTGGATGATCTCTACCAGCTGGCGATGTCCGATCTGGGGGCGCTTACCTACCGGAAGGAATACCTCGACCCGGTGCGCCTGCTCAAGGAGATGGTGACCACCCGTCGCGCGGAGTTCGCGGCCAAGGGGATCGCCATGCACGCCGAACTGCCGCCTGAGCAGACCGTTGCCCTCTTCGGCGATGGCGAACGCCTCTCCCAGCTCTTCGCGAACCTCTTCACCAATGCCCTCAAATACACCGAGGCCCCTGGGGTGCTGCGGATCACCATGGGGCGCCATGCCGGCCGCGTGGTCATCGATTTTGTGGATTCCAGCCCCGGCGTGGCCGAGACCGACCTGGAGCGGCTTTTCGAGCGACTCTATCGGGTGGATGGCTCCCGCAGCCGCGCTACCGGCGGCGCCGGCCTCGGGCTGGCCATCTGCCGGAATATCGTCGAGGCCCATCAGGGCAAGATCTCGGCCCGGCCATCCCCGATGGGGGGGCTGTGGGTGCGGGTGGAGCTGCCGCTGGCGGAGGGTCGCTGATGCCGATGATTCTGATCGTCGAGGACGAGCCGAAGCTGGCTGGCGTATTGCGCGACTATCTGCGGCAGGCGGGCTTCAAGACCGCCTGGCTCGCCAATGGCGCCGAAGTGGTGCCCTGGGTCCGTGAGCATGGGCCGGCCCTCCTGCTGCTGGACTTGATGCTGCCCGGTAGTGACGGGCT
The DNA here is from genome assembly GCA_021802645.1 of Deltaproteobacteria bacterium. Classification (GTDB taxonomy): domain Bacteria; phylum Desulfobacterota; class Desulfobulbia; order Desulfobulbales; family Desulfurivibrionaceae; genus JAJZRJ01. Next base: position 43,656 of record JAJZRO010000004.1, read on the forward strand.
GACCATCTGTCGCGAGATCCGTGCCATTTCCGCCACGCCGATCATTATCATTACCGCGCGGATCGAGGAAGGCGATCGGTTGCTCGGGCTGGAGGCCGGGGCGGATGATTATATCTGCAAGCCCTTCAGCCCCCGCGAGGTGGTGGCCAGGGTCAAGGCGGTGCTCCGCCGCAGCGAGGGGGGTACCAGCCGGGAGATCGCAGGGCTGAGCCTGGACGCCTCCCGCCACGAGGCCACCCTGCATGGCCACAACCTGGGGCTGACCGCGGTGGAGTTCAAGCTGCTGCAGTGCCTTTTCGTGCGGGCGGGGCAGATCTGCAGCCGCCAGCAACTCATGGACACCATCTATCCCGACGAACGCATCGTGGCGGATCGGACCATCGACAGCCACATCAAGAAGCTGCGCAAAAAGATGGCCGCCGTCCTGCCGCAGGCCGATCTCATCCATTCCGTCTACGGTCTGGGGTACAGGCTGGAGTCTGAGCCACCCGCAGCCGCCCCCTAAAATACCAGGGGCGGCCTTGCGCCGCCCCCACCTTGATCATCGTGCGATATCGCTTGTCGCGATGGTGGTTAGTTATCCACCAAAGTCATAGTCGGCCAACTCCTCCGTGGCAAAGGTATACTTTTCCTCAAAGCCCTTGATGCGGGCATTGATCTCGTCGCGCACCGGCCGCCATTCGGTCGGGCATGCGGTCCTGAGCGCGGTGATCCGGTCGTCGAGTTCCGCCATGATCATATGGAGTTCCTCGATGTTGCCGAGCATCTTTTCCTTGGTGCCGGTCGGCAAACCCTCGACCCGATGATCAATGGTGCCGAGCCTGTCGCGCCAGTCAGCCAGTTCGTGTTCTACGGTGGAGCAGTATTCCAAGGTATTCATGGTATCCTCCCGCTTCGGCGAAGCGATGTGTGTGTTCGTCGGGGGTCATGTACCCCTTCTGTTATTTATACAGATAGGTACGAAATGTGCGTATGTCAACAACCGATATACCACAAAGTGGGAGTCGAGGCGGGGCGGCCGGCAGGCTGGCTAGAGGGGCAGGATCTGCATTTCCTTGCGGACCGGATGGAGCCCCTTGAGCAGGGCGCCGGAGCGGCCGTCGATGCTGATGGGGTCGCCGAAGCGGATGGTCACTTCGCCCACCGTAGCATATTCCTCGGTCTCGTAAACCGTGAGGCGGTGGCAGCCGACCACGCAGGTCTTCTCCAGGCGGGTTGCCACCACCGAGGCGTGGGAGGTCTGGCCGCCGCGGGCGGTGAGCAGTCCCTCGGCCATGGCGATCTCCTTGATGTCCTCCGGCACCGTATCCTGGCGGATGAGGATGAGCGGGGTCTCCGGGTCCTCGGCCTGGAGCTGATCGATGTTCTCGCGGGTAAAGACCGCCCGGCCGGAGAGCGCGCTGCCCGAGACCCCGATGCCGTAGGCAAGGACGTGCGGTTCCAGGGCCTTGGCGTTCTCGAAGACGAAGAAGCGCTCCTGCTTCTTGATGGTGATCATGTCGCGGGTCTGTAGAAGGGAGAGCTCCTCGGCCTCCGGCCCCTCGAAGGTGAACTCGATTTCCTGGGGGTTCCACCGTTTTTCGTAGACCAGCCGTCGGGCGATGGCGAGCAGCCGCTCGTAGACCTTGGGGAAGCGCCGCTCCAGGGTCTGCTCCGCGTCGCGGCCGTCGATTTCCGCCTGCTCCACCGAGACCGGATAGGTGGTGACCAGGCCGCTGACGATGTCCTCGCCCTGATCGCCCACCGCGTAGTCGCCCCAGAGGGCCACCCGGCTCACCTTGCGGTAGGGATGGGCGGTGAAGAGCACGCCGCTGCCCGATTCCTGGCCGAGGTTGCCGAAGACCATGGCCTGGATGATGACCGCGGTGCCCCAGGCGTCGGAGATGTCCATGAGCGCCCGATATTCCCTGGTTTTGACGGCATGCCAGGAGGCGAGCACCATCTCCATGGCGCCGATCAGCTGCAGCCAGGGATCATCGGGGATGCCGAGGCCGATGGTGCGGATGTTCTTCTGGTATTCCAGCGCCAGCTCCTGCATCTGGGCGGCGGTGAAATCCCGCTTCAATTTGACGCCGTGGCGGGTTTTGGCCTCGTCCATCAGGGCCTGGAAGGTCTCTCGCGCCACCCCCTGGCCCATGGCCCAGGATTGCAGAAAGCGGCGGAAGTTGTCCCAGGCCAGGTATTCCTGGCCGCTGGCGGCGGCAAAGTGGCGGACGATCTCCTCGTTGAGGCCCACGTTGTGGATGGTGCACATCATGCCGGGCATGGAGATGGCCGCCCCGCTGCGCACCGAGAGCAGCAACGGCTGCTCCGGGTCGCCGTAGCGGCGGCCGGTGCGCTCTTCGAGCTGTTCCAGCGCCAGCCGCAATTGGGCCATGAATTCCTCGCGGCCCTTGGCAAACTCCTTCACCACCGGCCAGCAGCGGAAGATCTCGGTGGTGACGATGAAGCCCGGCGGCACCGGCATCCCCTCGTTGGCCAGCACGGTGAGGTTGTAGCCCTTGTTGCCCAGCAGGATGAGGTTGCCGCCCTTGGCCTGGCGGCCGTGGATAAAGGTGATGGCCCGCTCGGGGTTGTAGGTCATCAGGAGGTCGAGCTGTTCCTTGTCCAGCATCTCCCGCTGGCGCTCCAGGGTCTGGTGGATGCGGGTGATGAAGTTGTCCAGGTGCTGGAGGCCGAAGGTGGTGGCGATGAGGTCCCGCAGGAAGGATTCGGAGAGGCGGTTGGTGTTGCCGGCCAGGTCCCCCTCCTCCCACAGCCCCTGGTACTTGGGCAGCAGGTTCTGGCGGCCGATCTGCGGGATGATGATGGAGAGGTTGTTCTGGTGGATGTTGGTGTAGTAGGTGTAGATGATGTCCTTGACCCCCTCGGAGAGCCCCCGGAAGATGTCGAGGAACTGGGTGTAGGAGAAGCGCTTGATGCCGATGGAATTCATCAAGAGCGACATGTAGGTCTGGAGCTTGCGGCTGGCTATACCGTCGATGGCCAGGGCCCGCAGGTAGAGGCGCAGGCACTTGATGATGTGGATGAAGGTCGCCTTGGTGATGATGGTGAGGTTCACCGTGGCGGGCAGCCGCTCGAGATAGGTATTGGCCAGGTTCTCCAGGCGGAAGGTGAGGCTTAGGGCATCGAACTTGCGCTCCTGGTAGCGGCCGTAGACCGAGGGGATGTCCACCGCGATGTGGCGTTTGTGGTAGATGCTCTCCTTGGCGACGAACTTCTCCTGGCTCAGGATCACGCCTTTCAGCCGCTCCAGCTGGCTGAGGATCGCCTGGAGGCACTCGAAGGTGTCGCAAATCTCCAAGTCCGCCAGCAGCTGCTCCATCTCCGGGAAGCCTGCCGCGGCTGCCTGCGTGAGCTGATGGCGCAGCTCCTCGGTGCCGAGGTTGTACTTCTCATGGCAGAGCTTGTACATCTCGACCAGGAGGTCGAAACGACGGCGTTCCTCCTCGGGCAGGTCGCTTTGCGCCGCGAGGAAGCTCTTGCGCCGATGGTCGTCCCAGGCCAAAAGATCCTGCACGGTGTGGATGTAGTCGAGTTGCCAGACGCGGGTGGTCAGGGTGTGGAGGTGGTCCACAAAGGGGCCGCTCACGGCCACCTGGCGGAGTACCTCCTCGGGCACGTACGAGGTAAGCACCGCCTTGTCCCGCTCATGCCAGAAGAGCAGGATCGCCTCGATGAAGTTCACAATCAGATTGCTCGACTCCACATGGCTCTGCTTGCGGAGGAAGTGGATGAGCAGATCCTTGCGCTTGTGGATCTCGTCGAGGTCGGTGGAGACATCGCGCAGCAGCCCCTCGGCCCCGATCTCGTTGAAAAAAACCGGCATCAGCTTGGCGAACTGCTTGGCCAAGTTGTAGATCGGCTCGATGGGGTGGTTCAGCAGCTCGCTCACGTCGCGCTGGAAGAGATCGGTATCCTTGACGCAGGTGCCCGAGAGCTTGAGGTTGATGATGAGCGCCGAAAAGAGGGTGGAGCACCACTTGGGCTCCTGCTGCACCAGGCTGAGCCAGGCGCGGATGTTGGCCAGGTGCGCCGGGTTGGCGATGGGCTGCCACTCCTCGTTCACGCCGGTGAAGTTGGCGTACTGGAAGCCGAAGCGCACCGTCTCCCAGAGGAAGGTCTCCACCAGCCGGGAGTTGCCGCGCTGGAAGACCTCGGAGCCGATGACCTGGATGCACTGGAGCGAGGTATGCGGGTACTTGCGGACATTGGTCTTCAGGAGCGCCAGGGTGGTGAGCAGGAAGCGCTCGATCTCCTCGAAGGTCTGCTGGCGGATGAGGTGGACCAGGCTGCGGTTGATCTCGCGCAGCGTCTCCTCATGGATGAGCGCCAGCCCCCGGGTGTCCATGATGCGGAAGAGGAAGAGGAGCTTGCGGTTCTCGGCGAAGCGGTCGGCGCCTGCGGCCTCGGCCTCGCGCTCTCGCAATTGCTCCGGAATCTCCTTGTAGAGCCGCACGATCTCCATGTGCGAGGGCAGCGCCAGCAGCTGCCTGAGCGGCTCGGCGCCGCCGTTCGGCGTGATGGCGGCCACGGTGTCGCGGTGCTCACTGATCCGCTGGTGGGAGATGGCGGCAAAGAGCTTGCCCGCCCGCCACCCCTCGCAGAGGCCGCCGCATTCGGCGGTAAACCACGGCAGCGGGTCTTCCTCGGAGAGCCAGTAGGTATAGTTGAGCAGCAGCACCCGATGGACGAGACGAGTCAGGGCGGCGAGATCGAGGTGGGCCCCTGGCAGCGCCTCGCCCTTGGCCAGCAGCAGACCGGCGATCTTGCGCAGCGGGTGGTGGCCCTGGGCGATGTGCAGCAGCAGGTCGTCATCCAGGGCGGCGATGCCGCTGAAGCAGCGGGCCAGCGAGGGATTGTGGCGCGTCAGCTCGTCGCCGTCGAGGCTTGTCACCAATTTGTCGAGGTAGGCGAGTAGCCCCTCGGCGCCGTAGTGGAGCAGGGCCTCGTTTTTGGCCGAATCGGCGATGGCGGCGAGGAAGAGGGCGCAGAAGCGTTCGGCCGCCACCGGCCCATCCGGGTGGCGGCGGTAGTGGTCGAGGTTCTTGAGGACAAAGGAGCGGAGCTTGGGCAGGATCAGCTTCCAGTTGCGGAAGGGGTGGCTGATTTCGAGCAGCAGTTCGCGGAGGGCGTCGTGGATGCCCTTGTAGCCCACCACGACCGCGAGCAGCACCTCGTACTCCGGGGCAATGACCACCTCGCCCACCGCGGTTTCCAGCAGGTTGGCCCGCAGGGCATCGGAATCAAGCGGTGGTGGCGAAGGCTCGGTCATGATGCTCCTCAGGCGCGGAGACCGTCGGTCCAGCCGGCCGAGGCGGACAAGAGCCGCTTGGCCAGGGGGTGGAAGTCGTCTTTGCTCCTTCGCGACGAAGGTCGGAAGCGACGACCACAAATTCAAGAGGCAAGGCCGGGTATCCCTTAAAAACATCCACACATGCTGGCCCGACCGCCAGGGTCTTGGCAACAGCCGCCGGCCGCGTTCACGGCGCACGGCCACGACCGGCTTGTCGCGGCGGCTATTCTCGCCGCCGAATCGGGTTGGTATTTTCCGGACCGTATCTTCACGGTACGGGCGGGCGCCCTTTTTGTCAATGGGCGCCGTAGAATGGCGGCCGCCTTCCATGCACCCCGGGAGGGTCCCCGCCCCCATGGGGCCATACCATCGAAGCGGCCGAGGTTGAGGGGCCGCGGGGATGACGGCGGGGGGAAGGGCGGGTTACGCCACGAGAAAATGCGACAAAGTGTTTTCGAATACCGCGAAGTGGACTATAATCGTGACGGCTGCCACCGCCCCGCAGCGTGTGAGCGTTCATGGTCGCGGAACTCCGTGGCCCCTGCGTGGTGGGGCGAGGTCATTGAGAAGCAACGACGAGGGGTCGATGGGGAGACTGATGCCGAGCGCGACCGCCGGGCCGCCGCCGCGCGGTGGGGTGGAAAACGTGTGGGGGTTCGTGGTCGCAACCGAAGGGGTACACCCGGCGGGTGACGGCGAGCTGACGGCCCGGATGACAGCGGCGGCCGAATCTCCCTGGTTTTCCGGCCATTTCCCCGGCAATCCGATCTTGCCGGGAGTCGCCCAGCTCAAAATGGTGGCGGACCTTCTTGCCGCTGCCGGCAAAAATCTCGGCCGCCCGGTCGGCTTGAGTCGGGTCAAGTTCAGAAAGATCATCAAACCCGGAGAACTACTTGACATTCACCTAACAATCGGCAAAGTTGAACGGCAATATGTATTCCGGATAACCTGCGGCAACGAGGAGGTTTGTTCCGGGATGATGTTTTTCGCCCAACCCGATGAAGAAACAGAGGTTCCATGAGCAACGACATTCTTCAGAACATCACCCGCATCGCTGAAATCATCATCAACACCCTGAAACTGGAAGATGTCACCCCGCAAACCTTTGATGCCGATCTCGATCTGGTCGATGAAGTCGGCATTGACTCCATGGATCTGGCGACCATTGCGTTGGTGCTCCGCGATGAATACGGCATCCGGATCGACGAAGACGACTATCCCAAGCTCACCACCGTACGGCGCATCGCGGAATACATCCATACCAAGCTCACCAGTGGTAAATAAGTGACGGCAGTGGCAACGGAGTACAAATTCTCCGAGATCATCGCGAACCCGGCGATCAAGGAACGGTGGGACAAGGTCCGCCGCTATTTTTTCCTCCGTGAATCCACCTATGACATGACCAACCGCTGCAATATCCGCTGCGAGGGGTGTTATTACTTTACCGGCGAGAAGCAGGGCGCCGCAGAAACCAAGAGCCCCGAGGCCTGGAAACGGCTCTTGGAGGAGGAAAAGGCCCGGGGGATCACCTTTGTCGTCCTTGCCGGGGCCGAACCCTCACTGGTGCCGGAATTGTGCGCGGCCTGCCATGAAGTGATCCCCCTGGGCGCCATCGCCAGCAACGGCCTGAAGCCGCTCCCCCGCGAAATAGAGTACCGGATCCATCTGTCGGTGTGGGGGAATGACCGAACCAGCCTTGCCATTCGGAAGGCCCCGGATATGCTGGTGCGGCAGGTGGAAAATTATCAGGGCGACCCCCGGGCCATTTTTGTGTACACCTTCACCCCCGTCAACATCGAGGAGGCGAGGGAGGTTACGGAACTCCTGGCGCGGCAAGGGTTACAGATCACCTTCAACATGTTTTCCGCCCCGGTGGGTTATGGCGGGCCACTGCGGCACACCGCCGCCACCCTGGCCAGAACGGCGCAGGTCATGACCGAGTTGCTTGCCGAGTACCCGGAGACGGTCGTGTTTTCTCCTTACAACATCCTGGCCCACACCCGGCCACAGGGGCTGCATGCGCTGTTCTCCTGCTCCTATCCCCGGATGAATCAATCAACGGACATCGGGCTCGGCCGATCGTTTCGCCAGTATCGCACGGACCTGCGGTGGGATCGCGACGCGGCCTGCTGCGTTCCGGATACCGACTGCGACGACTGCCGGCATTACGCCGCCGGCAGCGCGGTGGTCACCGCCAGAATGTACCGTCACGCCACCGATCCAACGACCTTTTCCGCCTGGCTCGATTATGTGGACACCTATCTGGCCGTCTGGGTGAAAGGATATAAAAAAGGGACCAACCTCTGCGCGACACCCGTTATCCCGTCGTCGAACCAATAAGTGCTTTTGGTATAACTCATCATGAAAACGGTCAGTTCCCTGCTGGATAGTCACTGGTACGAACGGTATAAGAAAATTTCCAGGCTCAATATCCGGAGCTCCATCTATGACGTGACCGACCGGTGTAACCTGCGCTGCAAGGGGTGTTTCTTTTTCTCGTCAGGCGAACACACGGTGGCTTCGGAAGAAAAGGACATCACCAAGTGGCACGCCTTTGTCGAAAAAGAAATGGCGCGCGGCGTGAACCTGGCCATCCTCATCGGCGGCGAACCCACCCTCTGCCTGGATCGCATCGAGGCCTTTTACAAGCGGTTGCCAACCTTCTGCGCCACCAACGGGCAAATCAAGGTGCCCCGCGACCGCTTTCCCGACATGATGGTCGGCATTTCCCTCTGGGGCGATACCGAGGATGAAGTCACCCTGCGCGGCAAGGATACCTTCAAGATCTCCAGCGCCAACTACGCGGGCGACCCCCATGCCTATTATCTGTACACGATCACCCCCAAGCAGTTGGGCAAGATAGAAAAAATGATCAAGAGGATTGCAGACGTCGGACTGAAGGTTCATCTGCAACTCTTGTCAAACGACGAGAGCGTGGACGGTTTTTCCTGGCAGCCGGCGGAACTCGTCGCCGTGCGCGCGGAAATGGATGCGATGCTGGATGCGTATCCGCGGACCGTGATTTCGTCGAAGTATTATCACCAGATCATCACCTCGGGCGAGATGCTGGGGCGGCGCTTCGGCTGGATGGAATGCCCGTCGGTCACCGACGCCATCGACAAACGCGAGCCCCAACCCAAACGGCTTACCAATTTTATCCGCTGGGCCTCGGATCTGAAAACGATGCACCGCTGCTGCACCTCGGAAACCCGCGACTGTTCCACCTGCAAAGACGGGGCGGCCCACATGAGCTGGGTCATGGTCAACAAAAGGGCCCATATGCAATCGGCGGCGGATCTGCAGAACTGGATAGAGGTGTACGAAATGTTCGCCAAACTTTACCAGTTCATCCCCTGGTAGGATCCGCCAAGGAGCGGCGGTGATGGCCCCCAAAGACGCGGTTGTTGTCGGCTACGACGCCATCTCTCCCCTGGGAAGCCATCTTGAAAGCCAATGGGAACAAGCGCTCGCGGGCAAAAGCGGCATCGCGCCACTGACCCGCTTTCCCCTGGGCCATGATTTCCCGGTGAGGATCGCCGGTCAGGTTCCTGCCATCGACGACGCGGATTACCCCTTTCTTTCCGCCCGGCACCAAGCGGCCTGGAGTTCCCCGGTCTTCAAATATTCCATGCTGACGGTGGCAAGGGCGCTGGCGCAGAGTCGGATAGAAATCCTTCCCGCAATCGCGCCGCGGGTGGCCGTGACATACAGCTCCGCCATTGGCGGGCTCGATGCGGTCTTGGCCGCCGACCGCGAACTGCAGCGGGCAAACAAGCTGCCCCCGCCGTATGCCAACCCCAACTCCTGCATCAATATGATCGGCGGGAAAATCGCCATCCAAACCGGGGCCAGGGGACCCATCACCTCCACCATCTCGGCCTGCGCGACCGGGCTGACCTCGATGCTCATCGGCGCCATGTTCCTCGCCCAGGACAAGGCGGATGTGGTTATTTGCGGTGCCGTGGATTTTGCCCTGGTGGAACCGATCGTGGCCGGGTTTTATACCATGAACGGCGTATATACCCCGAAAGAGGGCCAGGAACACGGCCCGCCCGAAGCGGCCAGCCGGCCCTTTTCTGCAAATCGCCGGGGGTTTGTGCTTTCGGAAGGCGCCGGCGCGGTGATTCTGGCTACCAAGGAATTCAGCCAGGCCCACGGCCTGCACCACAGCGTCGAGCTTGCCGGCTGGGGGATGACCTCGGATGCCCATCACTTCGTGGCCCCGTATTTCGAGACGGTCAGACAGTGCATGGCGGAGGCCATCAACGATGCGGCCATTTCCCCGCAGGACATCGATGTGGTGAACGCCCATGCCGCCTCGACCAAGGTGGGCGACAAGGTGGAATACGATGCCCTGAAGGCGGTTTTTCATGAATCGCTGCCGCCGGTCTGTGCCAACAAGTCCCTGATCGGCCATGCCATGGGCGCCTCCAGCGTGATTGAAACCATTTTCGCCCTCAAGGGGTTGCAGGAAGGGCTGGTGCCACCGACCATCAATTACCTGCCTGATCCTGAACTCGATCTCGATTGCGTGGCCGAGGGGCAGCGACGCGTCCAGCAGGAATTTGTGCTGAAAAATGCCTTTGGCTTTGGCGGATGTAACAGTTGCGCGGTGTTCAAGAGAACCGACTGACCCTTAACACGCGATGAAAGCGCCGCAGAACAGAAAGGTTTTTGTCGTCGGGTATGGCGCGGCCACCGCCCTTGGCCGCACCTTCGAGACCACCTGGGACGCGGCCTTAGCCGGCCGCACCGGTTTGCGCCGCATCACCCGCTGTGAGGTGCTCACCCGGAGCAACATCGTCGGCGAGATTCCGGACTGGGATCCCAGCCGTCTTGACTATGTGAGCAAGAAAGAGGCCTCGCTCTGGGATGCGGCCTACGTCTTTCTTACCATGGAGGCCTGCCGGGCCGCATTGGCCAATGCCGGACTGGTCATCGACGAAGAAACCGGCCCCCGGACCGGTTGCCTGATCGGTTCCGCGCTCAACGGCACCGACGCCTACCGCATCGCCGTGAATAATTACGTCAACCAGGGGCCCCTCAAGGTCAGCCCCTATCTCTTGCCGAATGTCTGCGCCAATCTTCCCGCCGGCAAGGCCGGCATGCTTCTAGGTTTTTCCGGCCCCATCTTTTCCCCGCAAGGCGCTTGCGCTTCCGGCAACCATGCCATTGCCATCGGCGCGCGGATGATCCGGGACGGTGACTGCGATTTCGTCCTGGCCGGCGGCGTTGAAACCTGCCTCGTGCCGGAGATCATCCAAGGCTTTGCCAACATGCTTGCCACCATCAAGGTCGACGCCAGGGATCGCGCCTTCAACGATCCGGGTCAGGCCTCGCGGCCGTTCAGCCTGGACCGCAAAGGCTTTGTCCTGGCCGAGGGCGCCGGAGTGTTGGTGCTGGCCGCGGAAGAGTCGGCCCGGGCCTTTGGTTTGACGCCCAAGGCCGAGGTGGCCGGCATCGGGTGGAATTCGGATGCCCATCACTTTACGCGTCCCAACCAAAAAACCATTGTCCGGGCCATCCAGGCGGCCATCGAGGATGCCGGCCTTTCTCCTATGGACATTGGCGCGATCAATGCCCACGGCACCTCAACCCAGGCCGGGGACACCACCGAGGCAGGGTGCCTGCGCGAGGTGTTCGGCGCCGGCCTGCAACACATTCCGATCTCGGCAAACAAATCCCAAGTGGGCCATAGCCTCGGCGCCTCGGCGGCCATCGAGGCGGCCCTGGCCATCGAGGCGATGGGCAAGGGAATCGTGTTGCCCACCGCCAATCATCTCCCCGACCCGGCACTCAGCGATTTGGATGTCGTTCCCAATCATGCCCGCAACCATGCGCATGAGTTTGTGCTTTCCAATTCATTCGGCTTCGGCGGCACCAACTGCTGTCTCATTTTCAGGGGAAAGTAATGCGACCAAAACCATTTATTCCGGAACCGCTGGGCACGCCATCCATTGTCAGGGACAAAAACAGCGGCAAGGTATGGCATCGTTGCGAACAACGCACCCTCTACGCGGACACGGATCGCTCCCGGGTGGTGTATCATGCCAACTACCTGCGATATTTCGAATTCGGCCGGGCGTCGCTCATGCGGGACGCGTCCTATCCGTATAAAAAAATTGAAGAAAGCGGCTACATCTATCCCATCATCAAAACCGAACTCAACTATTATTCCCCCCTCTTCTATGACGACCTGATCTATATCCACACCCGGCCGGCCGGCCTGGAGCTGGTCACCTTGCAGTTTGACTACCTCATCACCAAGGCAGAGAGCGGTGAAATTGCCTGCACCGGGTTCACGCGGCATTGCGCCGTCAACGAGAAGGGTATTCCCGTGGAGATCGACGCGAAGACGATCCGGCTGTGGGAGGAATTCCCCCGTTCATGACCTCCTCCTCGCAGACGCCGCTTGTGCTCGCGATCCAGCCATGGTTTGCCGACCACTGTTTCAACGGCACAACCGTGCTGCCGGCGGTCGAAACCATGGCCTTGCTCGCGGTGGCGGTGGCCGAGGCCCATCCCGAGATCGCCCTTCAGGTCATGGAAGAGGTGCGGTTTTCCAAGTTTCTTGAAATTCCGCCGGGCGCCACCGCGATGGAGGTCATCCTTGAAGGCGTGCGGCATGAAGATGGTTCGCTGCAGGCCAGGCTGCTCAGCAGAAAACAGCTCAAGATGGCGACTCGGCTCACGGAGCATGGCGAAGTGCGGTTTCCCTTGGCGGCATCCCTGCCCGAACTGACCACGGAATCCCCCTTGGACCCAGGGGCTGCCGACAGCGCGGTCATAGAAATTCCGGCGGCGCGAGTCTACGCGGAGCTGGTCCCCTTTGGCCCTGGGTATCATACTCTCCAGGGTACCCTGCACCTTTCTGGAGGAAAGGCCTGGGGCAGCCTGCGGGCTCCAACATTCGCGGCGCCGGCCAATCTCCCGAAAAGCCTCGGCTCACCGTTTCCGCTGGACGGCGCTTTTCATGCGGCCTGTGTCTTGGGCCAATGCGTGGTGGATTTTGTGCCCTTTCCCGTAGGGCTTGACAGGCGGGTCATCCTCCGGCCAACCCAACCCGGCGGGAACTATCTGGTCCGGGTCGAACTGCGTGGCCAGACGCGGAACGAACTGGTTTTTGATCTGGAGATTCTTGACGACACGGGGCGGGTGTACGAAACGGTCAGCGGGGTACGGATGCGGGATGTGAGCGGGGGACGCAGCAAACCACCAGGGTGGATCAGAAATTCTTTGGCGTCCCCGCCCAAGCAAGGAGTTTTTCCATGGTGATCCGGGTAAGCCACCGGAAAAAAAGCAGCGAGTAGGCGGCGCCGCAAAGATACATGCCGAGCAGAAAGACCAGGTGCGACAACCCATAGGTCAAGGGTCCTCCCACGACCACGATCCACGGCGTATGCAGCTTGACGGAGAGAATGCCGAGGGCGGCGACGGCGGGCCAGCCGATAATATAGCTGACCATGATGGCCCCAAGGCCGCCAATCACCCTGAGGCTTGGTTTTTCCTTAAAGGCGGAAAGGTCGGTCCGCTCCTCGATGGCGGAACGAACAAAGGCGGTGGCGGCAATTTTCTGGATACTCTGCCTGATCACGTTGGGTGTCCCATGGAAAGAGTGTTCGACACAGCCCGGCGTTTCCATTAAATACCTAAAATACCTCGGCCCTGCGAGGCCTTCAATCATTAAACAGTATGGCGACCATGCATTTGCCTGATCCCTGGGCTTTTTTCGACAAGATTTATTGTATTTCCGTCGATGTGCGCCTTGACCGGCGAGCGGAGGCGCAGAGGCAATTTGCCGCGGTCGGCCTCCTCGAGCGGGTGGAGTTTGTCATTGTTGCCACCCACCCCGAGGACAGGGAAAAAGGAATTTTTGAATCCCACATGCTGTGCCTGAAGAAAGGCTTGGCGGCCGGCGCCAAGCATATCCTGATCTTTGAAGACGATATAGTGTTCCGTCACTTTGACCGGCGCATTCTTGCGGAGGCCTGCGCCGCGTTAGGGCGTTTTCCGACGTGGAACGCCCTTTTTCTCGGCTGCCTTACCTCGGGAAGCCAGAAGCTTGCAGGTTCGCTGGCGACCATAAAATACCGCTGCCTCGCCCATGCCTATGCGCTCAAGGCGCCGTTTGCCGAGCGCCTTGTCCAACAACCATGGCAGGGTGTTCCCTATGACGGCGTGTTGCGACGGTGTGCTGCCGATTTTTTTGCCATCTATCCCATGTCCGCGTTTCAGGGCGGCGCCGAGACCGACAACCAAACCATGACCATTGACCGAATCCGCAGATTTTTCGGCGGCCTCGTCTTGATCCAGCAAATGAACGAATTTTATCAAAACCACAAGCCGCTTGTGGTTGCCATGCATTTGGCCATTTTCCTGGCGCTTATCCTGTTGGTCAGCGTGTGGCGATGAAAAAAAGCATGATGAACTACCGCCTGCTGCTGCTTACGGTCGTACTGATCATCGGCTGTGCCGCTCTGGGTAAAATGCGCCTTGAGATCGACACGGACGTGACGCGGGCATTGCCAGCCAGCGAACCGGTCGTTGCCGACGCCCTGGACATCTTCAGGCACCACCCCATCCAGGATCAGGTCGCCGTCGACATCATGCTCAACCGCGACGATCAGGATGCCCTGGCGGCATGCGGCACCCTTCTTGAGCAGAAGATGAAGGCGAGCGGACTCTTCGCCCAGGTCGGCACCGATGCCATGGGGGCGCTTTTCCCGCGTCTTGTCTCGCAGGTGGCCAGAGATCTGCCCTTGCTCTTTTCCGGCGAGGAATTGCAACAGGTCGCCCCGCTGCTGGAGCCGGCCCGCATCAACGAACGGCTGACCAAGCTGCATGAGGATTTGGGGGGGCTGGAGGGAATTGGTCAGGCGGAGTTTGTTGCTCTTGACCCCCTGGGGCTGAAGGATCAGCTCCTTGGCAAAATGGCCTTGCTGGCGCCTACCCTGAATGCCAAGTTTTACAAAGGCCACCTGTTCTCCGGCGATGGCCGTCACCTGCTGGTGACGGGAAAACCGCTGACCGCGGGAACCAACACGGCGGCGGCCCGTAAACTGTCCGCCTTCCTTGCGCAGGCCGCGCAAGAGATTGCGCACCAGTATGCCCGGCAGGGGCTCCAGGTAACCATGACCCCGGTCGGGGCGTATCGAGCCGCACTTGACAACGAAACCATGATCCGCCATGACGTGCAGTTTGCCCTGGTCATGTCAACCGTGGGCATTGCCCTGCTGCTGATCGTGTCTTTCTCCAGGCCCCTGATCGGCCTGCTGTCTCTGGTGCCGTCCTTCGTCGGGACGGCCGCCGCCCTTTTGGTCTATTCCTTCTTTCGTTCTTCCATCTCGATCATGGTGCTCGGCTTCGGCGGTGCCCTCATCTCCATCACCGTGGATTACGGCATCGCCTATATGCTGTTTCTTGATCGCCCCAACGAAACCAAGGGCAAAGAGGCGGCCCATGAGGTGCGGGTGGTCGGGATCATGGGGATGGTGACCACGGCGGCCGCTTTTTTGGTGCTGTGCGGCAGCGGCTTCCCGCTTTTTGCCGAACTGGGGTTGTTCTCCGCCATCGGCGTGCTCTTTTCCTTTCTCTTTGTGCACACGGTGTTCCCCAAGATTTTTCCGGTCATGCCGCCGGGGAAGGACAGCGCGCCGCCCCTGTATGCATTTGTCGATACCCTCTACAACACCGGCACCACCGGGGCCATCGCCGCGGCGGTGCTTGCCGCTGGTCTGCTCTTTTTCGCGCGGCCACAGGTTCAGGTCAGCTTAGACAGCATGAACACGGTCAGCCAGGACACCCAGGCGGCCGACGCCTTGTTCACCAAGGTCTGGGGGAAGCTCGATAACCGCATCTTCATGATGACCCCGGCCGCGACGGTCGCTGCCATCCAACAGCGCGACGACCGCGCCCTGGCCCGCCTTGAGGAGGATATCCGGAAAGGCACCGTTGCCGCGGCCTTTGTCCCGTCGATGTTCTTTCCCGGCAAGGAGCGGGGGGAACAGAACTTGGCCGCCTGGCATGCCTTCTGGGATAGGGGTCGGGCGGCAGAGGTCAGGAAGGCGCTTCTCGGTGCCGGCCGCCGGCTCGGCTTTACCCCGGAGGCCTTTGCTCCCTTTTTTTCGCGCCTCGAACCCGGATTTGCCATGCAACCGCAGGAAATCCCGAAAGAATATTTCGGGTTGCTGGGGATTTCCCAAAATACCCGGGAGCCCGGCCTGCTGCAGTTTATCACCGTGACGCCGGGAAAAAACTATGATGCCGCCGCTTTCCGGGCCCGCTATGGCCGGGACAGCAAAATCTTTGATCCCACCTTTTTCGCGCAACGATTGGCCGATCTGTTGTTTACCACCTTTACCTCCATGTCGGTGATTATCGCCATCAGCGTGGCCCTGCTCCTCTTCTTCGTCAACCTGGACCTGCCGCTGACGCTTTTGACCCTGTTGCCCTGCGCTTTTGCGTATATCTGTACCCTGGGAACCATGAAACTCCTCGGCCAGCCCCTGGATATCCCTTCGCTCATGCTGTTGTCCATCACCATCCTTGGCATGGGCATCGACTATCCTATTTTTTGCGTGCGGGGCCACCAGCGATATCGGGATGTTGCCCATCCATCGTATGTCCGGGTGCGCAGCAGCGTCTTTCTCTCCAGCACCTCCACCATGATCGGCTTCGGGGCCCTGTGTTTCGCCGAGCATCGTCTGTTGCAAGGCATTGGTATTGTCTCCCTGCTGGGCATCGGGTATTCCCTGCTCGGGACCTTCCTGCTGCTGCCCCCCTTGTTGCAACGCCATTTTTCCGGCCCACCGAAGAAGGCCGGCGAGGTGGCCAGGGGTCTTTTTGCCAGCGTCCGTCGCCGGTTTCACACGGTGGAGGCGTACCCCAGGATGTTCGCCCGTTGTAAGCTGTATTTTGATCCCCTCTTCGAGGAGCTGCCGAGGATGCTGGCCGCCCGCCAGGAGATCAGAACGATCATGGATATCGGCTGCGGTTACGGAATTCCCGCCTGCTGGTGCCTCGAAAAATTCAGCGATGCACGGGTCGTCGCCCTGGAACCGGACCCCGAAAGGGTGCGGATCGCGGGCCTGGCCCTGGGTGAGCGCGGGACCGTCACCCAGGGCTGGGCGCCGGATCTGCCAGCCCTGCCGCACGGTCTGGCCGATGTGGTTTTTCTGCTGGATATGCTCCATTATCTGGATGACGCGGCGACCGCGGTGGTCTTTCGCAAAAGCGCCCAATCCCTTGCCCAGGGAGGAATTCTGGTGGCCAGATACACCATCCGGCCGGCTGGCAAGCCATCGTGGTCGTGGCGGCTGGAGAACGCCCGGGTCCAGGCGGCGGGTCAAGAGGCGTGGTATCGGTCACCGGAGAGAATGGTTCGCCTCATGACGGAGGCGGGCTTTACGGTCATCGTCAACGAAAAGGCCACCGATCCTGAGTTGGCGTGGATCGTGGGCATGAACCAAACAGAGGCTGCGCGTGCGTCCCTTTAGGCCGTCCTTGGCCGAAACCATCGGCGTTGCCGCCTTGCTGCTGGCGTTGCCGGTCGCTTTCTGGAGTCCGGCCCTGGCCATCGTGGTTCTGTCCCTGTTTCTGCTTTTTTGCGTGACAGCGCCCTTTTTCCCGGCGTTCGGTTTTTTCCTGCCGGTGATCCACCGGGGCGCGCCGGAAGACAAGCAGGTTGCCCTGACCTTTGACGACGGGCCCTGGCCAGCCTCCACCCCCGTGTTGCTTGACCTGCTTGCCCGGTACCATTTGAAGGCCACTTTTTTCGTGGTCGGGCAGCAGGCCGCGCAACACCCGGAACTGATCGCTTTGATCCTCCGGCAGGGGCATGACATCGGCAACCATTCCCTCCGGCACGACCCCTTCCTTATGCTGCGGACGCGCAAGACCCTCCATACGGATATTCAGGCCACCCAAGAAATTTTAAAAAGGAACGGGGTGATCCCCTTGGTGTTTCGTCCCCCCTCCGGCATCACCAACCCCCGGCTCAAAGGGGTGCTTGCCGCGGAAAACCTGCTCGCCGTCACGTACAGTTGCCGGGCCCTTGATGGCGGCAATCGCAACGTGCGCAACTTGGCGGGAAAAATCCGCCGCCGCCTCCACCCGGGCGCCATTGTCATGCTCCACGATGTTCCGCCCCGGCAGCCCGCCATGACCGAGCGCTGGCAACAAGAACTCGACATCCTGTTTACCGCGTTACGGCAGGAGTACCACGTTGTCTCTTTGGAAAAGCTCATCCACCATCCGGTCTGTGCACGCATTCCAATAGCCGATGGCTTTTCCCCGCGCGAGCAAAACGCGCTGGCCGGCGAAGACACGCCGGGCGCGCAGACGGCCCTGGCGCAACTTTCAAAGCCGTAATCGAGGCCGTCTGGTATAAGAAGAGACAGGCGGCAGAATTCGAGTCATCGAGGCAGGGGAGTCGCGGTTCCCCTCAACGACCCAAAAAGCGGGCCTTCCTGGCTGCTGACCACACGAGAACGGCCATGCGCGGCAAACTTCGATTCCTGATTATTCTCGGCCTGCTCGGCTACTGTTTCGCCTTTCAGGGCGCGCGCGGCCTATGGGAGCCGGACGAAGGCCGCTACACAGCGGTGGCCATGGAAATGCTGCGCGACGGGAACTGGCTGCAGCCGAGCCTGCACCCCGAGCAGCCGCACTGGACCAAACCGCCGCTCACCTATTGGGCGATCGCCGCCAGTATTGCCGGTCTGGGCCGCAACGAATTCGCCGCGCGTTTCCCCTCCACGCTGGCCTTTTTCCTGACCACCCTCCTGGTCTATCTCCTCGGCCGGCTCTTTCTTGCCAAGAGGCCCTGGCTGGCACCCCTTGTCTATGCCTCCTTCCTCCTGCCGGCGGTGGCGAGCAATATCATCACCACCGACGGGTTGTTGACCTTGTGGGAAACGGCGGCCCTCTGCGCCTTTGCGTATGCGACGTGGGGCGAGAAGAGGAGCGCCGCGTCCACCTGGCTGGTGTTGATGTGGGCGGCCTTCGGCGGTGCCTTTTTTACCAAGGGGCCGCCGGGTCTGTTGCCGCTGGCCGCCATCGTCGCCTACCGCTACTGGCCGGGCAGCGGTGCGCCTCCGCTACGGTGGCGCACCGGATTACTCGTCATGCTGGCCGTGGCGCTGCCGTGGTTTGTGGTGGTGGTGGCCAAGCATCCGGCCCTGATCGACTACTTCCTCGTCCACGAGGTCTACGGCCGGGTGGTCACCGGCGAGCACAGCCGCAACAGCCAATGGTACAAGGCCTTTGTCATCTACCTCCCCGTCCTGTTGCTGGGCACCCTGCCATGGACCTTCTGGCCGGTTCGCGCGGTTTCTCGAGCGGTCCGTGCCCTGCGGTGGCCACCCAAGGCGCCGCAGGATCGTTCCCAGGACCAGGAGCTCTTCCTGCTGCTTTGGGTCCTGCTGCCCCTGGTGGTCTTCATGGTGTCGAGCTCTCGCCTGCCGCTCTACCTGCTGCCCCTCTTTGTGCCCCTGGCGCTTCTTGCCGCCCGCGGCCTTGAGGCGTCGTCCTTTGTCTGGACGCGGTGGCGGGTGGCCGGGGTGGTGCTGTGGTGCCTGCTGCTCGTCGCCCTGCGACTCATCGCCGCCAGGGTGCCGACCACGAAGAATGCCGCTCCCCTGGCGCGGGCCATCGCCGCCCTGCATGTCACGCCGTTCTCGGAGGTCGCCTTTTATGGGACCGATCCGGTGCACAGTATCAATCTGTATCTCGACAAGGAGGTCGAGGATGTTTCCGCAGCCACCTTGGATGACGAGCTGCTGGAGGATGAGGTGACACTGTGGGTGGTGCCGCCGCCGATTGTTCCCTCGTTTTTGCAGGAGGCGGTGCGCTACGGGAAGGATTTCCAGACCGTTGGCAGCTTTGGCGACCGCTACGTCTTTCTGCGGGAGCGGCCACCAGCGCGGTGAGCGATCTTGGTCGGGGGCTTGTCGTTGAGCCCTGCCCACGAACCTTTTATAGCCGGCGATATGCGGCGAGCAGGTCGTCGAGGGACTCGATGGCGTAGGGATCGAGAGCCAAGAGGCGGGCCGCGGCCTGGTAGATCAGGGTCGGGGTCACGCCTGCTTCGCGCATGGCGTGGAGCGAGAGGGCGTTGTCCGACTTCGAGAGCTTCCGGCCCCCTTCGCCGGGGATGAGGGCATGGTGGTGGAAGGTGATGGCCCGGAACGGCGCGCCGGTTGGGCCTAGCTTGCTTGCCAGAAAGAGTTGTGCCGCGGTGGAGGCGAGGAGATCGGCACCCCGCACGATGCAGGTGATGCGATCGTCCAGGTCGTCGACCAGGCTCGCGAGTTGGTAGGCGGGCTGGTGGTTCCGTCGCCAGAGCACGAAGTCGCCCATGAGGGAGCCAAGGGGGACTGCCGCGCTGCCGACCTGGACCACGGTTTCCGCCGGCACCCCGACACGGATGGCGTGTTCGCCGTCCGGCACCTCTCGCCGCTCCCGGCAGGTGCCGGGGTAGAGGCCGGTGGCCGATTGCGCCCGGATCTCCTTGCGGGAGCAGGTGCAGGGGAAGAGGGCGTTCGTGGCCGAGAGTTCGGCGAGCACCGCCCGGTAGCGCTCCCGGCGCAGCAGTTGGGAGTGGTGGTGCTGGAAGTCCTCAGGACCGCTGGGTCCCTCCTCCCAGGTGATGCCGAGCCAGTCGAGCTGACGAAAGATGTCCTCGATGTATTCCGGCTGGGTGCGGTCGCTGTCGGCATCGTCGATGCGCAGTTTCAGGGTGCCTCCCGCTGTGCGCACCCTGAGCCAGGTGAGCAGAAAATTCACCGCGTTGCCTAGGTGAAGGTAGCCGCTGGGCGTGGGGGCAAGGCGGGAGCGGAGGGGGGCAGAGGGGTTCACGCCTCCCCTATACCGGAAAAACCACAGCGCGACAAGAGGACCCTTGTTGTTCCTTTTCTTTGCGTGCCCAAAGAAAGGAACCAAAGAAAGGGCACCCGATCACTTGGCCCACTTAAGGTGGGCTTCCCTGCGCTCCTCGAAGACGCCGGGAGTTTGAAAACTCGGCTTCGCCTCAAACAGTTCAAACTCCATTTTCGGCGCCTTCTGCGGTGCTCGGCTGCGTGAAACGGGTTTTAACCCCGTCCTGTCCCGCCGCAGGGCGCAGCCGCTGGCGGATGAAGAACGCTGTGCTGTCTGAGCCAGGGATGGCGAGTTCACAGCGTTCCCAGCAGCGGCGAGTACCTGCGGGAAGTCCGTCAGGACCGGGACAGTCGGGGTGCCCTTTTCTTGCCACCTTCTTTTGGGCAAGCAAAAGAAGGTGGGAAAAGCGGTTACACTGCGGAATCCTCCCTCTGGCCACCGCACTTGTCGCCGCGGATGTCGTCCTTGAAGAGCGAGATGCCGCGCTCCATGGCGCAGAAGTCGCCGCACATGGTGCAGGTGCGGGTGTTCTCCGGCACCCGGCTGGCGCGGATCTTCTTCGCCTGCTCCGGGAACATGAGATACTCCAGCTGCTTCTCCCAGTCGGTGTCGCGGCGCGCCTTGGCCATCTCCTTTTCCCGCTCGCGGCGATTGGGATAGCGGGCGATGTCGCCGATCCGCGCAGCCAGCCTCGTGGCGCGCACCCCTTCCCGCACATCCGCTTCGTTCGGCAGGGCTAAGTGCTCGGCCGGGGTGATGTAGCAGATGAGGTCGGCGCCGTAGCGCACCGAATGGGCCGCGCCGATGGCAGCGGTGATGTGGTCGTAGCCCGCGCCGGTGTCGGCCGGCAGCGGCCCCAGCACATAGTAGGGGGCGTTGCCGCTCATCCGCTTTTCCAGCATGATGTTGCCCTCGATCTCGTCGAGCGGCACATGGCCCGGCCCCTCCACCATCACCTGGCAGCCCATTCCCCGGGCGATCTCGGCCAGTTCGCAGTTGATGATCATCTCCGCCATCTGGGCGCGGTCGTGGCTGTCGTGGATGGCGCCAGCGCGGATGCCGTTGCCCAGGGAGAGCACCGAATCATATTTCTTCATGAGTGCACAGACCCGGTCGAACTGCTCGTAGAGGGGGTTTTCCCGCTGGTTATGTTCCATCCAGGAGACCATGAAGGTGCCGCCTTTCGAGACCAGGCCGCCGTAGCGGTAGCCCTGCTTGCGGAGCCGCTCGATGCTGAAGCGGTTGATGCCGCAGTGGATCGCCATGAAGGAGATGCCGTCGGCGAGCTGCCGTTCGATGAGTTCGAAGAGGTACTCCGGGTCGAGTTTGTTCGGGTCGTGGTACTTCCGGCTCGCCTCGGCAAAGGCCTGGTAGAGGGGCACGTTGCCCACCGGCAACGCGGTGGCCGCCAGCACCTCGCGCCGGATGTGGTCGAGGTCGCCACCGGTGGAGAGTTCCATCAGGGTGTCGGCCCCTTCCTCCTCGGCGGCCCGGGCCTTGGCGGTTTCGAGCGCCAGGTCGGCGATGTCCGACGAGGTGCCGATGGAGGCGTTCACCTTGGCGCGGAGGCCGGTACCGATGCCGGTCACCTTCTGCGCGGGGCGGTTGGGGTTCATCGGGATGACGATCTCGCCGGCGGCTACCAAGGCGCGGATGGTCTCGGGGGCAAAGCCTTCCGCCTCCGCCACCTGCTGCATGGGGGTGGTGATGCTACCGTCACGGGCCAGTTCCAGTTGGGTCTTCATGTGCTGCTCCTTTGTTTGTCCTCCGGCCGCGGGCAAAAAAAATTCCGCACCGCCGACAACGGCGATGCGGAATTCTCTGGACGGATGGTTCCTTGTTTCCAGCCTGGCAGGTCTTCTGACTTGCGGCTCGTCCCTCGGCCGCGCCTTCCCGCCTTGCGGCAGTGGCATTGTGCGGCGTCGGTCCCCGCTCACAGCGTTGGCCCAACGTGACGGAATCGCACCGTCTTCCCTATTCTCCCGTTTTCCCTTCTCAATCACGCGGTAACGTTGTCGGCTGCGCTGCGCGGCTCCTCGCCGTACTCACTGTACTGTCTCGGAGCTGCTCGCTGGCCTCCGCGTTCCCATCTTGATTTAAGAAGGAAAGGGGCACCAAACTGATGATGTTTGTGCCTCTGCGGGCACGGAGTTACGTTACTCGGTCGTTATTTCTCCCGCAACAGTTCGGCGATCTGGAAGGCGAGTTCCAGGCTCTGCTCGGCATTGAGCCGCGGGTCGCACATGGTCTGGTAATTCTGGGCCAGGTGGTGGGCCATGATGTTGCGGCCGCCGCCGGTGCATTCGGTGACGTTCTCGCCGGTCATCTCGAAGTGCACGCCGCCCGGCACCGTGCCCTCGGCCCAGTGGATCTCGAAGAAGGTGCGGATCTCCTGGAGGATGTCGTCGAAACTCCGGGTCTTGTGGCCGGTTTCGGCGGTGTAGGTGTTGCCGTGCATGGGGTCGCAGCTCCACACCACCCGCAGGCCCTCCTGCTTGAGCGCCCGCACCAGGGGCGGCAGGCCGGCACCGATCTTCTTGGCGCCGAAGCGGGTGATCAGGGTGAGGCGGCCCGGTTCGTTGGCCGGATTGAGCGCCTGCACCAGCTTCTTCACATTGTCGATCTCGTGGTTCGGCCCGATCTTGACGCCGATCGGGTTGTGCACCCCGCGGAAGAACTCGACATGGGCGCCTTCGATTTGGCGGGTCCGCTCGCCGATCCACAGCATGTGGGCCGAGCAGTCGTACCAGTCGCCGGTGGTGGAGTCCTGCCGGGTCAACGCCTGCTCGTAGCCGAGCAGCAGGGCCTCGTGCGAGGTGAAGAAACTCGCCTGCCGGAGCTGGGGGATGTCGGTGTCGAGCCCCACGGTGCGCATGAAGTTGATGGCCAGGTCGATCTGGGCGGCCAGCCGCTCGTACTGCTGGCCCTGGGGTGAGGTTCTGACGAACTCGTTGTTCCAGGCGTGGACCCGGTCCAGGGCCGCGTAGCCGCCGAGGGTGAAGGCGCGCAGGATGTTCATGGTGGCGCAGGAGAGGAAGTACCCCTTGACCATGCGCTGGGGGTCGGGCCGCCGCGCCGCGGGGGTGGGATCGATCCCGTTGACCATGTCGCCCCGGTAGCTCGGCAGCTCGACGCCGTTGATTTTTTCGGTGTCGGCCGAGCGAGGTTTGGCGTACTGGCCGGCCATGCGGCCCAGTTTCACCACCGGCTTGCCGCCGGCATAGCTCATGATCACCGCCATCTGCAGGATGACCTTGAGTAACTCACGGATGGCCGGGGCGGTACACATGGCGAAGTTCTCGGCGCAATCGCCGCCCTGGAGCAGAAAACCGTTGCCGGCCTCGACCTCGGCCAGCTTCTGCTTGAGGTCGCGGATCTCGCCGGCAAAGACCAGCGGCGGCAATTGGGAAATGGTCGCCACCGCGTCCTGGTATTCCTGGGAATCCGGCCACTTGGGCTGCTGGAGGGCCGGGAAGTGCTGCCAGCTTGTCTTTGTCCATTCACGCGATGCCATGGCGTTTTCTCCAGGTGCTTGAGCCACGAAACCCACCAAAGAACCCGAAAGGGTTTTGGTGGTGGTTCGTTATGGATGGCCGTGCAGGTTGAAACATTTCGTGCCTTTCGCGGATTTGGTGGCCATTCTCTTCAGCCCTCTTTGGCACTCGGCAGGGCGCAGGGGCCGCCGGCGCAGCAGGCCTCCACGTCGAAGGCGTTCAGAATCCGCAATTCCGGTTCCCGGCGCGCTTCCGGCACCGGGCTGCAATCCCGCTCGGCGGCCAGGGCCGCGGCCTGCTCCTTGCTGGGGATGGCATCGAGGCCGGTGGCGAGCACCTTGCCGCTCCGGGTGTCGAGCAGTTCGGCATCCTCGCCATTGGTCACCACCGTAAGCGGGATGAGGCGCGCCTGGTCCAGCACCCGGGCGGCAGCGATGGCCGGCCGCTCGCGGGTCACGAGGGAGCCGGGGCCGTAGCGCACCACCATCACCCGCTGGCCACCCGTCGAAACTACCAGATCGATCTTGGAGGTCACGAACTGGTGGGCAAAGAGGGTCTCGATCCGGAGCCGGGGTTCGAGGTCCGCCTTGGCAAAGCCTTTTTCCTCGACCAAGAGCCGCGCTAGTTTCTGACGGTAGCGCTCGTCGTCGGTGTCCACCAGGGATTCGCCGGTGAGGTAATCCGTCAGGTGTCCATAGATCATGTGGTGCGAGGGGATGTCCGCCATGTGCGCAACCTCTCCCGAAATGCAACGAGGGGGCCGCAGCCCCCTCGTCATGAGCCGCCTAACGCAAGCGGCTATCTCTTTTGCCGCTCTTACAACTCAAGCCAGGACTCGCTAAAGACGTTCTGGCCGGAGAGGACCTTATAGGTCTTATAGTGCTCCAGGGCGGTGCCGGTCAAGGTGGAGGGATCGGGATCGTTGCCGTCCATCATGCCATGGACCATGTCCACCAGGTTCTGGCGCTCGCCCTTGCAAATGGCCATCAGCTCGCTGTCGTAGGCGTTGACGATGGCGGTGGTGAGACCGTATTTCATCAGCATGATGAGGTAGGTGCGGTCAAGGTACTTGCGCAGGTGCTCGGCCACGCCGTTGCTGACGTTGGAGAGGCCCACGGTGGAGCCGGCGCCCGGCGCGATCTCCTGCAGCATGCCGAGGAATTCGAGGCCCGAGGCGATCTGGTCGGCGCCCAGGGTGATGGGGGTGGCGATCGGGTCGAAGATCATCTTCTCGTTGGGGATGCCGGCCTCGGCCAGGGCCATCATGAGGTCGACCGCCATGGCGGCGCGCTCGTTGGAGTCGCGCGGCATGCCGTCCGGGCCCCACAGCAGGGCGATGACGTTGCAGCCCGCCTCGGCGGCCACCGGGATGAGCTTCTGCATGCGCTCCGGCTGGGCGGAGATGGAGTTCATGATGGCAACGCTCTTGTTCTTCACCACACCAAAGCCGGCGGCCATGGCATCGGTATTGGTGGTGTCGAGGCAGAGGGGCAGGTCGGTCACGGCTTCGACGGTCTGCACGACCCAAGGCATCAGCTCGGTGCCGTCCTTGCGGGCCGGGCCGATGTTGAGATCGAGATAGGAGGCGCCGGCCGCGGCTTCCTCCTTGGCCATCTCCTGCACGGGGGCGGGATTGCGCTCCTTCATGGCGGTGCCGCTGCGCTTGCCCATGATGTTGATGCTCTCGGCAATGGCTAATACCTTCTGGGACATGCCTCTTCTCCTTTCGTTGACGTTGGCACTATATGTCCGACCCGCAGGCCGTGATTTTCTGACGTGATGCCCGCTCGCTTGCGCCGGAATGAGGAACGGGTAACGCGGAAAAATAGCGTCAAAAAAAGAGGATGTCAACAGACAATGACGCCCGGTCGGAAAAAGGAAGGGCGAAGGCCAGGCGACGGGGAGAAGGGCGGTGAGCGGAGCCGCGGAAGAGGGTGCGGCTCCGCCGAAGAGGGGGATTAACGGCCGCGACCACCACCGTGGCCCATGCCGCCACCCATACCACCCATCCCGCCACCCATACCACTGGAACCACCGCTGCCGCCCATCATGCCGCCCTGGTCCTGGCGTTGTTGCATGCGTTCCTGCATCTGCTCGCGGGTCTGCTGGTTCATGCCGTTGCCCATGCCGGCGCCTTGGCCCTGCATGTATTGCTGGCGCTCCGAGGGGCTCATCTGTTGCATGCGTTTCATCCACTCGTTGTGGAAGGCGTTGCGCTCCTGCTCGGTGGCGTTCTGCATGGTGGTGCGCATATTCGCCAGTTGGGAGGTGGTCATGGCGCTGTAGTCGGTGACAGCCCAGGCCGTGGCGGCACCAAGGCCGATGGTGAGCAACAGGGTGGTGGTGGAAAGAAGACGACGCATGGTGTTCCTCCTGTGATTGAGTGATGCCGAATGGTTACCGTCTGGCCTCGATATTCTCACAAAGAGTGCCATGAGGGCATGGTAAACGCATAACCATTCGCCATGATGGGGAAAAATCCGCCGGCCATGGCGTCATGGTCCGGTTCGCGGGCCAAGTCGCTGGATAGATTTTATCTAACTTTTCGGTGGCGAGGAGCATTTTTTATCGAGGCCGGGCAGGCGGTGGGATACGCAGGGGGCAGGCAGGGTTATTCGCCTCCGGCGCGACCGCCGAGCCACTGCCGGAAAAGGAAGCGGGCCAAATCGCCCCCTCGATGGGCGGCGGCGGCGGGAGGGGCGCTGTCGACCGCCACTGCCGCCGGGTAGAGCGCCAGCCGCCAGCCCGCGTGGGCGGCGCGGCGACAAAAATCGGCGTCGGCATAGCTGACGCGGAAGCCAGGGTCCAGGAAGCCGATGTCATCCAGCACCTCCTGGCGGAAGAGCAGGGCGCGGTCGGAAAGCCAGGCGGCGGGGAATGGGGTCTCTTGCCCGACCGGGAGCGGCAGTGGTGGCCGGCGGAAAAGCCCTGGCAGCGGGCCGGCATTGGCGAGGCTGGTGCCATCCGGAGCGGTCAGTCGCGGGGCTGCCAGTCCCAACTCCGGCCGGTCGTCGAGCAGCACCAGCAGGCGGTAAAGCGTCTGGGGCTGCAGGAGGAGGCTGTCGGCCCAGAAGGAGAGATAGCGGCCGGTGGCCAGGCGCAGGGCCTGGTTCAGCGCGGCGGCCTGGGTGGCGCCAGCCTCTTCCTCAAGAAAGAGCACCGCCGGAAAGGCGCGGAAGAGCCCCGCCGTCGGGGGGTGGTCGCGACGGTAGACGACGATGGCCTGGTAGGCGACGGGATCGGCGGTGGTGGCAAGGGCCCCCAGGAAGCCGTGCAGTTGTTCCGGGCGACCGCTGTAGGAAAGACAGAGCGAGAGGTCAGGGGTGATCTCCAAGGTCGCTCCCCTATTCCAGTTTGCCTTCAAGCTGATACCGTTGTCGGCGACACAGCGCCGCTCGCCGATGGGCGTCGCCCAGCCGCTGCCTGCGCGGTCTCAACTCGAATGCCTGCGGGAAGAGTATCATCCGATTGCAATGGGGAATTGATCAGTTACCCGCGCTTTTCCGGCAGTTTGGCCTGCACGGTCGGGAAGAGGCTCATGTCGGTGTGGGGCAGGAAGAGCGAGGCCATGTAGTGGTTCATGAACTGGGCGCTCTCCGAGAGCTCCATGTTGGTGATGAGCGAGCTGACGATCATGCGTTCGCGGAAGCGGACATGGTCGGTGAGGCTGATCTGGCAGCCGAGCATGGAGCCGTTGCCCAGGTAGTAGAACTTCTCCCGGGCGATGTCGGGCAGAAGCCCGATGCAGATCGCCTGCTCCAGATCGATGTAGGCCCCGAAGTTGCCGGCCATGATCACCCGGTCCAGGTCCGCAAAGGTCATGCCCACGGATTCGAGCAGGGTGACGTAGCCCGCGTACATGGCGCCCTTGGCCCGGATCAGGTTGTCGAGGTCCACCTCGGTGATGGCGAGGTCTTCGCCCATCAGGGTTTCCTTGGACCAGGCCAGCACGTACTCGTAGCCGTCGGCTCCTTCGCGGATGCGGGGGTGATCGAGGCCGCGGTTGAACTTGCCCTGCTGGTCGATGACTCCGGCCTCGAGCAGCTCGGCCACGATGGCGATGAGCCCCGAGCCGCAGATGCCGCACGGCTTGATGCGGTCGATGGTGATGATCATCGGTTCGAGCGTCTCGGGGTGGATGTGGAAGTTCTCGATGGCGCCGGCATTGGCCCGCATGCCGTGCCTGATGCCGCCGCCCTCGAAGGCCGGACCCGCCGAGCAGGCGGCGCAGACCATCCACTCCTCGTTGCCCACCACGATCTCGCCGTTGGTGCCGATGTCGATGAAGAGGGTGAGTTCCGGGCTTTTGTACATCTGGCAGGCATGGACGCCGGAGATGATGTCGCCACCCACGTAGCTGGCCACCGCCGGGTAGAGGAAGAGGCGGACCGAGGGGTGGGCGTGGATGCCCAAGGAGGCGGCGCGGGTCAGCGGGAAGTGGCTGCAGATCGGCACATAGGGCGCCTCGCGCAGATACTTCGGGTTGAGCCCCAGCAAAAGGTGGCTCATGATGGTGTTGCCCGCCGCCATGATGTAGCTGATGTTGCTCGGGTTGATCATCACCTTGGTGCAGACCGTGTCGATCACCGCATTGATGGTGTGGACCACCTTCTCCTGCAGGGTTTTCAGGCCGCCGGGCCGCTGGGAATAGATGATGCGGGAGATGACGTCCTCGCCGCAGCTGATCTGGTCGTTGTAGGCGCTGGCCTCGGCGATCACCTCGCCGGTGTTGAGGTCGATCAGCACCCCGCACACCGTGGTGGTGCCGATGTCCACCGCCAGGCCATAGAGCTGCCCGGTGGTGTCGCCGGGCTCCACCGCGATGATGCGGTCCGGCTCTTCGGCGCGCTTGCCGCGCAGCAGGATGACCGTGCATTCCCAGCCCGCCTCGCGCAGGATGAAGGGCAGTTCCATCAGGAGCTCCGGGTGGTCGTAGGTGGGCTCGGCGCAGTCGTGACACTTCTGCTTGATGGCCCGCATCAGGCGCTGCAAATCGGGCACGTTGTCTGCCAGGGTGGGCGGATCGAGGGTGAGGAACCGTTTTTCCACCGGCGGCGCCACCTGCCAGGAGCCGATGAGATGATCGAGGGAGCGGGCCGAGATGGCGCGGGTGGTTTTGGGCTTGGCCTTGAGCGACTTGCCGTTCTTGCTTACCTGCTCCGGGATGCGAACGGTGATGTCGTCAATGACCGAGCTCTGGCAGGCGAGGCGGAACCCGAGGTCGAATTCCTCGGCCTTGAGGTTCGCCTTTTCCGAACGCACCTCCCCTGATTCGATCCGCACCTTGCACTTGCCGCAGACGCCGTCGCCGCCGCAGGAGGCCTGGATGAAGAGGCCGGCCTTGGCCGCCGCAGCGAGGAGGTTTTCGCCCGGTTCGGCTTGGACGGAGAGGTTGTCGGGCAGAAAGGTGATCGTGGGCATCGGTTGCACTGGCTCAAGGGGTTCAAGGCACCGGAAAACAACTCACAAAAGATAGCAGGATCACTTCGGCTGTCAAGCACTCCTTTTGGCACCACCCCCTTTCCGCCGGCCCCGGATGATGCGGTGCGCGAAAAAGGTTGTACGCCGGGGGGAGGTTCGGTAAGCTGGCCATAGACAAGGCACAGGAGCAGGGACATGGGCAAACCATGCCGGAAAAAAGGGAGTGGGATGCTGGCCGTGGCCGGTGGCTTGACGACGGAGCCGGCCGTGGCGGTGCGGCAGGGGGTGACCGACCTGTGGCATGAGGTGCGCTCCTGGTTTCACGAGAGCCTTTTTGAGATCGGCAAGACCGAGGTGACCGCCGCCGGCATCTTGCGGGTGGTGGTGATCTGGCTGCTCGCCTGGTGGCTGGCCAAATTCACCGTGCAGGCCCTGAACCGCATGGCCGCCAAGCGGCAGGTGGTGATCTCCCCCCCATCGCTCTATGCCCTGAGCCGGGTCATTCATTACACCATCGTGGTGGTGGGCCTCATTATCGGCCTTTCCTCCATCGGCATCGATTTCAGCAACTTCGCCCTGCTGGCCAGCGCCTTGGGTGTCGGCATCGGCCTGGGGCTCCAGAGCATTGTCAACAACTTTGTCTCCGGCCTCTTCATCCTCTTTGAAAAGAGCCTCAAGGTGGGCGATCTTATCGAACTGGCCTCCGGGGTGGTGGGCGAGGTGCGGGAGATCAACTTCCGCAACACCCGGATTACCACCGCCGACAATATCGACGTCCTGGTGCCCAACTCCGAATTCGTCAACGGCCGGGTGACCAACTGGACCCTGGACGACAGCGTGAGCCGCATCCGGCTGCCGTTCGGCGTCGCCTATAGCGCCGACAAGGAAGAGGTGCGGCGGGTGGCGCTGGCGGTGGCTGCCGGTCTGCCCCATACCCTGAAGGGCGCCGCAGAGCAGGCGCCGCAGGTCTGGCTCAAGGGGTTGGGCGAGAGCAGCCTCGATTTCGAGCTGGTCGTCTGGCTTACTCCGGCGGCGGGCCGGCAACTGGCGGTGGTCCGTTCCGACTACCTCTGGGCGATCCATGACGCCCTGGTGGCCCACGGCATTGAAATCCCCTTTCCGCGGCGCGATGTGCGGCTGCTGCCGAAACAGCGGGAGGGGTGACGGATGAGCGGCTTCAAAACGCCTCTGCGCTGTACCCTTGAAAACAAGCTGCCCTGCGGGTTGTTGGCGTTGCTGGTGCTGCTGCTCGTCGGGGTGCTGGCTGGCGGCCTCTGGTTTTATCGCGTCCAGGAAGCGGCGCACCGGCAAGCGGTCGAGGCCAACCTCGCGGCGGTGAGCCGGCTCAAGACCGAGCAGATTGTCCAGTGGCGTCACGAAAGGCTGGCCGATGCTGCCTATGTGCAAGAGACCCCCTTTTTTCTCGCATACCTGCCGGCGCAGGTGGCGGGGACGGCGGCGGCCACGATCACCGATGGCTTCCGGGTGCGGTTTCGCTCCATGCGAAACAACTTCGGCTATCAGGAGTTGCTGCTCGTTGACCCGACGGGCCAGGTGCTGCTGAGCCTCGCCGGTGAAACCGGCACCATTGCGCCGCCCGCGCTACAGGCCTTGGCCACGGCTTTCCGCACGCGGCAGCCGGCTTTGAGCGAGTTACATGCCGGGCCGGACGTTGCGCCGCCCCACCTGGATGTGGTGGCGCCCTTCTTTGCAAGCAGCGCGCCGGATGCCCCGCCGGTGGGCGCCATCGTGCTGCGGCGCGAGGTGGGGCGATTCCTTTACCCCATGCTCAATGCCTGGCCGGTTCCCAGCCAGACCGCTGAAACCTTAATCGTCTGTCGGGAGGGGGATGCGATCCTCTATCTGAATCCCTTGCGTTTCGGGCCCGGGGCGGCCCTCACCCTGCGCATGCCCTTGAGTCAGAAGGACGTGCCCGGCGTACAGGTGGTGCTGGGAAAACGCGGCGTGGTCGAGGGTCGGGATTATCGCGGGGCCAAGGTGCTCGCGGCGGTGGATGCCATTCCCGATTCCTCCTGGTTCCTGGAGGCCAAGATCGACGAGACCGAGGCCCTTGCCGGCTGGCGCGAAGAGGCGATCCTTATTCTCGGCCTGCTGGTCGCGCTGTTGGCGGCGGTTGGCAGCGCCATGGTGGTGGTCTGGCAGCGGAATGCCCGGGCGCATTATCAACAGTTGTACCGGGCGGAAGCCGCGCTGCGGGAAAGCGAGAGCCGCTATCGCCTCCTGTTCGAGAGCAATCCCCATCCCATGTGGGTTTATGACCTGGAGACCCTCGCCTTCCTGGCGGTCAACGATGCGGCGGTGCGGAATTATGGCTATTCCCGGGAGGAATTTTTCCGCATGACCATCGCCGACATCCGGCCGCCCGAGGAGGTGCCGCGTCTGTTGGCGAACGTCGCGAGAGTGGCGGACGGGATGGGCGCGTCAGGGATATGGCGCCACCGGAAAAAGGATGGCACCCTGATCGAGGTGGAAATCACCACGCACACCTTGGATTTTATCGGCAGGAAGGCCAAGCTGGTGCTGGCGCACGACGTGACCGAAGAGCGTCGGGCCGAGCAGGCGCTCAAGGAGAGCGAACTCCGCTTCCGCACCTTGGCCGATTCGGGCCAAGCCCTCATCTGGACCTCGGGGTCGGACAAGCTCTGCGATTACTTCAACCAGCCGTGGCTTGCCTTTACCGGTCGCACCCTGGAACAGGAGCTGGGCAACGGCTGGACCGAGGGGGTGCATCCGGACGACTTTGCCGGCTGCCTGGCCACTTACGTGCGCGCCTTCGACCGCCGGGAGCCCTTCACCATGACCTACCGGCTGCGGCGGCATGACGGCGTCTACCGTTGGATCGTCGACAGCGGCACGCCCCGCTACGACAGCCAGGGGAATTTTCTCGGCTATCTCGGCCACTGCCTCGACATCACCGAACGCAAAGCGGCGGAGGAGGAACGGGAACGCCTTCAGGCCCAGCTGCTCCAAGCCCAGAAGATGGAAGCGGTCGGCCGGCTGGCCGGTGGAGTGGCGCATGACTTCAACAACATGCTCCAGGCCATTCTGGGCTACACCGAGCTTTCCCTGCACGAGTTGGAAACCGGCAGCCCGGTGGCCGAGAACATTCAGGAGATTGCCAAGGCAGCTCGCCGCTCCGCCGACCTTACCCGTCAGCTCCTGGCTTTTGCCCGCCGGCAGCCCGCCAATCCCAAGGTGCTCGACCTGAACGAAACGGTTTCCGGCATGCTCAAGATGCTCCGGCGGCTGGTGGGGGAGGATATCGATCTCGCCTGGATGCCGGCGCTGGAGCTTTGGCCGGTGAAGATCGACCCCTCGCAGCTCGATCAGGTTCTGGCCAATCTCTTGGTCAACGCCCGCGACGCCATTGCCACGGTGGGCAAGGTCACCATCGGCGCCGACAATGCGGTGTTCGATGCAGCTTACTGCGCCGAGCACCCAGGCTTTACGCCCGGCGACTATGTGGTGCTGACCGTGAGCGATGACGGCAGCGGCATGGACAAGCAAACCCTGGCCCAGCTCTTCGAGCCCTTCTTTACCACCAAACCGGCCGGCCAGGGAACCGGCCTGGGGCTGGCCACGGTGTACGGCATCGTCAAGCAGAACAACGGTTTCATCAATGTCTACAGCGAACCGGGTCAGGGCACGACCTTCAAGATCTATCTGCCACGCTGCGCGGAGAAAGAGGCGCGCCAGACAGAAGCCGCCGAGGCGCTCCCGCCTCCCGGCGGGACCGAAACGGTGCTGCTGGTCGAGGACGAGACGATGATCCTTACCTTGAGCCGCTCGATGCTCGAACGCCTCGGCTACACGGTCTTTGCCGCCGCCTCGGCCGCCGAGGCGATCCGGCTGGCCGAAGAACACGCCAGCGAGATCGCGCTCCTCATCACCGACGTGGTGATGCCGGAGATGAATGGTCGTGACCTCGCCGCGCGCCTCATGGCCGTCAATCCGGCGCTTCGCTGCCTCTTCATGTCCGGCTATACGGCGGATGTGATCTCCCACCGCGGCATGCTGGAGAATGGCGTCCGTTTTCTGCAGAAGCCCTTTTCGATCCACGACCTGGCGGTCAAGGTTCGCGAGGCGCTGGGAGGATGAGTGGTTTCGGTGGCCGGCAGAATGGCGAATTACAAGGATGGAACGATTCATGCGCCGCCGCAGAAGAGGTGACGATGCCCTGCTGAGGCTCTCCCAGCGCGGTCGCTTCGCCGGAGCGCTGTTTAACCAGTCGCCAAGCGGAGTTTTTCTTCCCTGATTGACAAACACAGCGCTCCGGGTAAGCTGGGGGGCATGGAAAAAGGTGTGAAAAGCTCATTGGCCCCCTATCGGGCGGGCTTTGTCCAATTCCCGGTGGTGATGGGCGCCCCGGCCGCCAATCTGGCGGCGGTACGCGAGGGCTTGGCCAAGCTCAGGCCCTCTGGTCCCGGCATTATCGTGCTGCCGGAGCTGTGGGCCACCGGCTTTGCTTATGACCAGTTGCCGGCGCTGGCGGCGGCGACTCCCCAACTCCTGCGCGAATTGCAGGCCGAGGCCGCGCGTTATCGGATGCATCTTGCCGGCTCGCTGCCCGAAGCGGTCTTCACCGAGATCGGCAGCGCCATCCACAACACCCTCTATCTGGTCGGCCCCCAAGGCGTTTGCGGCCAGTACCGCAAGCAGCAGCTCTTTGGCCCGATGGCAGAGGACCTTCATTTCGCACCGGGCGACGATCCGCAGCCCATGGCAACCAGCCTCGGGCTCATCGGCGGCTTGGTCTGCTACGATCTGCGTTTTCCCGAACTGGCGCGCCATCAGGCCGCTCAGGGCGCGGGGATGTTGGTGGTCTCGGCCGAGTGGCCCGCCGCCCGCCTGCACCACTGGCAGGCTCTGGTGCAGGCGCGCGCCATCGAGAACCAGCTTTTTGTCGTGGCCTGCAACACCTGCGGCAGGGTGGGCGGCACCGAGTTTGCCGGTCATTCTCTGGTGGTCGGTCCGGATGGAACAGTGCTGGCCGAGGCCGATGCGGACGCGGCCGCCACCCTCGTGACCATCGACCAAGCGCTGATTGCCGAGGTGCGCCAGCGCTTCCGCACCGTGGGGGTCTCGCCCCACCGCCACCACGACCAGAACAAGATCATCGACCTGCTGCCGCTCGCCGAGGTGGTAGCCCGCTATAAGGCGGTGGGCCGGAAGGTGGTCTTCACCAACGGCTGCTTCGATATCCTCCACCAGGGTCATGTCACCTATCTGGAGGCGGCGCGCAAGGAAGGGGACCTGCTCATCGTCGGGCTCAACTCCGACCGTTCGGTGCGGTCTCTCGGCAAGGGCGACGACCGGCCGGTGAACCACGAGCAGAGTCGGGCCCGGGTGCTGGCCGCCTTGGGCTGCGTCGATTTCGTGGTGGTTTTCGATGAAGAGACCCCGCACCACCTTATCACCACCTTGATGCCCGACGTGCTGGTCAAGGGCGGCGACTGGCCGGTGGAGAAGATCGTCGGCGCGCCCGAGGTGCTGGCCGCCGGCGGTCGGGTGCTTTCCATCCCGCTGGTGGACAACTTTTCCACCACCCGTCTGCTGGAAAGGATCAGAAACTCGTAATCTCTCCTCTTTTGCCTTATCGGAACCTATCCCAATTTTCATGGTCTTTTAACAGTGAGACCTTATGGTGGAAGGAAAGGCCGAGGCCTGCGCACGGCAAGGAGGGGTTATGGCTCACAAACAACGGAAAACCGCTCAGAAACGCGCCCTCGAAAAGGCGGCCAAGTATATCTGCACCAGTAAATGTGGTCTCTGCCCCATGGTGGTGGAGCACTTCAGCTGTCCTCACCGCTGTACCCTGCGCACCAAGCCCTGGCAGTGCTGGCTGGCCTATTTCACCGCGGCCGCCGGGAACAAGCAAGGCTCGGCGGTCACCCCGCAAGGAATCTAGGGTGCCGTGAAGGCCTTTATCCTTCCTCGCCGTCGGGAAGACACAGCCGCGGCCAATCGGCCGGCAAGTGGCAGGGCACCACGGCCAGCAGACGCCAGAAGCCTTCCAACTCTTCCGCCGTACAGTTGACCACCGAGGAGCGTCGCCCTTCCTGCACCTCCCGCGCCTCCACATGGAGAAAGGCGCAGAGCTGGTCGGCGATTTCCGCGCGCAAGCCCTGCGGTTCGGGCCGCTGCTGCCGCGCGAGGAACTTGCCCAACCGCTCCCAGTTGAAGATGCAGCGCCTGACCCCGCGATAGATGCGGAGGTCACGGTTGGCCGGGTCAAGGTCGCGGAGCATGATCTCGCGGTAGCGGGCGATGACCTGTTCCTCCAAATGCCGAAGATCGACGGCGTTGAGCGTCAATCCCGGCCCCTCCGGGTCGGCGGTGAGGTAATGGAGCGCGCTGTGAAAGGCGATCTCCGGAATCTCCCCAGAATTTCTGACGATCAACAGTTCTTCCTGGAGCAGGGTTTCCTTGTCCGGCATGGTCATGGGCAATCGTGGGCGGATGATGCGCGTGGTTCGAGGCCGCGCGCGGTGTGTTCAGCGGCAAGAGGCATCTGTCCACCAATCAAAGCGAAGGGGTTGGTTTGGTCAATGTAATTTTGTTTTTAATCCCATCCGACAGAATGACTTTCCCGTTACAGTCGATAAAAATGACATCAAAGCCAAGCTTCTTCGCAATGGCCAAGCCTTTTTCCGGGCCAAGGATGAACAACTTGGAAAAGCCATCGGTGGTGGTATTGTCATCGGCCACGATCGTGGTGCTGCCGCACTGGCGCGAGGGATAGCCGGTGTGGGGGTCCAGCAGATGGTGATACCGGACCCCGTCTTTTTCGAAATATTTCATGTAATCGCCCGAGGTGGAAAAGGCCTTGTCGGAGAGTTCGACGGTGGCGATGACCTTGTCATCCACGCCCTTCTGCCGGGGATTCTGGATGCCGACCGTCCACAGCGTCTCATCCGGTTTTTTCCCCAGCGCGCGGATCTCGCCCCCCACCGAGACGACGCCGGAGGTGATGCCATGGCGATGCAGCACCTGGACGACCTTGTCCACCGCGAAACCCTTTATGATGCCACCAAGGTCTATCTGAACGCCTTTTCGCTTGATGAAAACTGTCGAGGCGTTCTTATCGATAACAATATTTTTGTAGCCAACGACTTTTCGTTTCTCCTCGATTTGTTGCTTTGTCGGTATAATCTTATGTTCTATATCCCAAAGCTTTACCAGCGGTCCCATGGTTACGTCAAAGGCACCATCGGTCATTTCTGATGTGTATATAGCTTTTCCCAGTATTTCAAGCGTGTCTTTCGATACCTTGATAGGTTTCTTCCACGCCTCTCTGTTAATCAGAGAGAGTTCACTTGTCTCTGAATAAAAATTCAGCAGTCTTGCCAGTCGATCAAGCTCATCGAATGAGGCGTCTATTGCCTTCTCTGCCTGGGTTTTGTTTGGCGAGACCACCGTAATGCTGACGATGGTGTACATCGATGTTCTCGTTTCTTTGAAAATCCGCTCCGTTGCACGCGAACATGCACCAACAAGGGCAACGGCAACACACATAACTATCGTCATTGCCGCCGTAACCTTTCTGGATCGCACGATATTTGAAGACATCGACATTCCTTTGGTAAAATTTGCCAGACGCCGACAGCGTAGCCCCTGGGCAGTTGTAATACCTCACACCTCCCCTGTCCCGCAAGGGCGGGAACCATCCCCTGACAAAAACAGGGGAGAGTCCGGCGCGCTGCCCCGAGGCCGTGACGGCCAACCGGTCTGGGTACCACAGAGAGGCATGCTATTTGGCGCTGCCGGCACCTCTCCCCCTGGCCGGTGAAAATTTCCTTAAAGAGCTTCACGGGTTATACCGATGTAAAAGGACAAAGCCATATAGATTTTGCACCGTTGCCTTGGAGAGGGCACGGGGTGCGGCCGGAGTTTCCGGCACGGAGAGAGAAGGAGGAAGAGGATGCACTCAGTCGCTGAGAGGTTTCCGCGTCACCGCCCGTGGCGCGGCCTGATCTGTTGCGGTTTGTTGGCCGTCGTCTTCTTGTTGCCCCGGCCGGCCCAGGCGTTTTTTTTCGATAGTCCCTCCGCGCCGGCGACGCAGCCTGCCCCCCCGCCGGTGAACGAGGCGGCGAACCTGCACGATCAGCTCAAGGAGCTGGCGGCCGGACTCTTTGGCAGCCTGCACGACGCTGATCCGGAGAATGGCGACCTCGCCGGCGGTCTCATTGTCTGCTCCTTTGTCGATCTCAAGAAACTTTCCCGCACCTCCTCCCTTGGCCGCTATGTCGCGGAACAGCTCATGGGTGAGCTGCAGCAGCATGGCTATACCGTGGTGGAGCTGCGCAAGGGCACCAGTGTGCTCGTCCAGGAGAAACGGGGCGAGTTCGGGCTTTCCCGCGATCCGGCGCAACTGCGTCCGGATGCGGCGGCCGCCGCCATGTTGACCGGCACCTATACGGTCACCGGCGAGCAGGTCATCATCAATGCCCGGATCATGGACAATCGAACCGCCGTACTGCTCGCCTCGGCCTCCGCCGTCATCCCGAAGAACAAGGTGGCGAGCTTGCTGCTGGCCGACAGCACCTCACTTGTCACCTCGCACAAGAGCGAGGCGCCGATCTATATGAAACAGTTGGAGCCCTAAACGATTTGTTTGGTGTGGGATAATGAAGCGGGCAAGGGGAAGGATTCCTCCTGTCCCATGCAGATAAACGCAGGCAAGGTCCAGGTTCAGGGAGGAAGAAAAAACATGAAACGATATCGTGTGCAGGTCTTGGCGGGGTGCATGGGGCTGTTGCTCGGCCTTGGCAGCGTTTCCTGCGCGAGCAAGACGGCGCAGACCGAGGAACCGGCCACTCCGCAGAAGAATGCGGCCACCGAAGCCAGCCAGCCGCCGGCTGCGGCGGAAGGCCAGCGGGTACCAACCAACCAGCAGGTCTTCCAGTACCTGCCCGATACTTCCAAATCGCTCGGCACCGAGACCCTGCTTTCGGACATCTCCAAGGAGATCGCCGGCAAGGTCTATTATGAGTTGAAGGACGACGGGGAACGGAATTTCACCGCCAAGGTGGCGGTGGTCTCGGCGGTGCCTATTTCCGACCTCAAGCGTGACAGCGAATTTGGCCGGATCATGGGAGAATATCTCATGACCGACCTGGCGGATCGCGGCGTCAAGGTGACGGAGTTGCGGCTCGCCAAGGAGATCAGCATTCTGCCGCAGACCGGCGAGTTCATCCTGTCCCGCAACATAGCCGAACTGGCCAACCATGCCCCGGAACTCGATTATGTGGTGGTCACCACCTTTTCCAACACCCGCAAGACCTTGATCGTTCAGGGGCGGTTGGTGGCACTCAAGGATGGCCAGGTAAAGACCGGCTGGCGGTATACCCTGCCGCTGAACCGTGAGCTGCTCGGCCTCTTTTCGCCGGGGGAGGCGCCGTTCAAGATTGCCGTGAAGGGTGCGTACAAATGAAGGAGCACGAACCGACTATGATAACGAAACATCTGGCTCGCTTCGGTGCCGCCTGCCTGTTGCTCGTGGCGGCGGGTATGGGGTGGGCGCCGTCGGCCTTCGCCCTGGACGGCGTCAACGGCGAGGCGGTCGCAGCCAAGCCAGAACCGCCGGCGGCCAACAATTACGCCTCCCTTTCCCATTTGGTAACCATGGTCTGCGGTGAGGCGATGGGGCAGTTTTATAACTTTTTCAGCGCCGCGCCGGTAACGGTGGACCCCTTCCTGGTGGCGGGCGAGTTTCCCGCCGGCCACCGGGTGACCCTGCTGGGCGCCACCTTGGCCGATCAGATGAGCGCCGACATCAACAATGAAGCAGTGGCCCAGCCGGCCGCCGCCGGCGCCGCCCATGAACAACGCCTGCGCGGCCTGATGCAGGAACTGGACGGCTATCTGCGTATTCACATGAGCGCCCAGAACAGCCGCGGGGAATCGCGTTCCTACGTGGTGACGGTGGAGATGTCGGAGCCGATTTACCGTGCGCTCCATACCTATGTGATGATGTAGCGATCCTGTTGAGGCGGTGCGAAACGAATGGCTGACGAAGCAAAAAGCAGCGGCGATATCGACGATTGGTTGGCCGACCTTGACGAGGAATCGGGCGAGGCGGACGCGGCTGCCCCGGCAGGGGAGTTGGATCAGTCCGATATCGACGCCCTGCTCGGCAACGTTACCCCGGCGTCGACGGGGGGCACTCCCGTGGCGAGCGGGGATAGCGCGCTGGAGCTTGATCAGTCGGACATCGATTCCCTGTTCGGCGAGGCAGGCCAGGCCGCAGCCGTGGCCGCCACCCCAGCCGCCACCGCCCCGGTTGAGGCCATGGAAGACCTCAGCCAGGCAGGGATCGATGAATTGCTCGGCGGCGGGCCAGCCCCGGCGACTGCCGGCACTGGCGAGGTCGGGTTAGCGCAGGACGACATCGACAGCCTTTTTGCCAGCTCCCCGCCGGCCAAAGAATCGCCGCTGGCCGAAGGCGAGGAGACGCCGAGCCAGGAGGAGATGGATGCGCTGTTCGGCTCCATCGGCATGGGACCGGGCGAGGACGCCACCCTTGCCACGTCGGCTCCCCCCTCGGCGTCCGGATCGGCGCCCGCCGAGGAACCGGAGGTGGATACGACGCTGCACAAGCCGGGTGCGAGCGCCGATGATTTTGCCCTCGATGATTCCGGTTTTGCCAGCGATGCCTTCGCGTTTGACGACAGCATCCCCGATATTCCGGATGAAACCACGCTGTCAGCCGAAAAGCCGATGCCGGCCGCCAAGGCGGCAGCCGCAGCCAAAGAGGATATTTTCGCCGAGACCGGCGCGGCGCAGGAGGACCTATCCGCCCTGCTCGCGGCCGGAGAGGAAACAACCGGGACCAAAGGGGGAGGGAAACCGTCTACCGCCATGTCATCCTCAATCAGCAAGTCCACAATAGGCGTTGCCTGCCTCATCATGCTGGCGCTGGGTGGTGGGGCATATTATTTCATGACCCGCCCCAAAACCGTCTCCCCGCCGCCTCCGCTGCCGGTGACGGAGCCAGCCAAGCCGGCCGCCCCGGCCCAGCCGGCCAACCATCCGCCGACCGTCAAGGATGAGGAGGTGAAGATCGATGAGGCGAGCAATACTGCCGTCATCAACCTGACCGCCCAGGATGCCGACAACGACAAGCTTCAGTTCGAGGTCGTCAAGCCGCCGGAGCACGGGCGGCTCTCCGGCGACCCGCCTCACCTCACCTATTTGCCCAATCCCGATTTTCCGGGGGAGGACACCTTTGAGTTCCTGGCCTCCGACGGCAAGGATGCGAGTCCGCCGGGTCGTATCCACATCGTTGGCAAGGATATGCGGCAGCAGGCCGTGGCCAAGAAGGAAGAGTGCAAGAAGGGTAAGGCGGCGAAGCCGGTGGTGAAGGCGGTGGATCTGATGCTGACCACCATGAGCGGCCGGCCGCTGGTCATCGATTGGCAGAGGGTGTGGAAAAAGGCAAACCGCTCTGCCTACGGCCGCGCGGTGCAGGTCGAGATTGTCGAGGCGGGGCTGAGGGGCGGCGAGCTGACCCGGTTGGGTCCGTCACGGTCCCGCTACCTGCCGCAGCGCTATTTCAGCGGCACCGAGGTGATCCGCTACCGCTTCCACAAGGGCGGCATCGCTTCCCCGACCAGGCAGCTTCTGGTGCGGGTGGTGCCGGGGGGCTTTGCGCCGACGCTGGTTTTGAAACCGCTCGCCAAGGCCTATCAGGTTGGGGAGACCGTGGTGCTCGACGCGCGGGCGACCAGGAGTGCCACGCCCGATGCCCTGACCTTCAAATGGGAACAGGTGGGTGGCACCGCGATTCTATTGGAGCCCATGAATTCGCAGTCTTCGGCGGTGGCGTTTATCATGCCTTCTTTCTTCAGCAGTGAAAGGGCGCCGCAGCCGGTGGTGCAGGTGACGGTGACCGATGCCTTTGGTCGCCGGGCCTCCCGCACCATTACCGTGGGGGTGGAACCGAGGCACCGGAGCCCGAGCGCCTTGTGGCGGGGAACGCCGGATGGCGAAGTGGCGCAGGATCCACCGCTGCCGCAGGGCGCCTATCCGGGGCGATTGTAGACCGCGGCCGGTGAAGAACAGTCACGAAAAGGGCGCCCTGTTGCGGGCGCCCTTCTTTTTGTGCTGGGGTGGTGTTAGCGGCCGGAGCAGGCCGCTTTCATCGCCGCGATTTCCTTGGCGTAATCCTGCTTGCCAAAGACGGCCGAACCGGCCACGAAGATGTTGGCCCCGGCCGCATGGACCGGGCCGATGGTGGCCGGGGTGATGCCGCCGTCGATCTCGATGCCCACCTCCAGCCCCCGAGCCTCGATCATCGCCTTCAGGGCCCGGATTTTTCCGAGCGTCGAGGGGATGAAGGACTGCCCGCCAAAGCCGGGGTTGACGCTCATCAACATCACCAGATCGATCTCCTCCAAAATGTAATCGAGCGTGCTCAGCGGGGTGGCGGGGTTGAGCACCACCCCCGCTTTTTTACCCAGATCCCGGATGCGGCCGACGGTCCGGTGCAGATGGTAGCCGGTCTCCACATGCACGGTGATCCAGTCGGCGCCGGCCTCGGCAAAGTCGTCGAGGTAGCGGTCGGGGTTTTCGATCATCAGGTGGACGTCGAGCGGCAGCTTGGTCACCTTGCGGACCGCCCGCACCACCAGCGGGCCGATGGTGATGTTCGGCACGAAGTGGCCGTCCATCACGTCGATATGGATGACTTCGGCGCCGGCCCGTTCCACGGCGGCGATCTCCTCGCCCAGGCGGGCAAAGTCGGCGGAGAGGATGGAGGGGGCGATCATCAGCTGTTGCATGGCGTTGGGCATGGGAGATCGTTTAATAGGTTGAGGGATCCGGCAGGGCAGGGCCGGCCTTGCTTTCGTTGCCCACCGTCACCATGACATGATGCTCGGGCTGGATGTACTTTTGGGCGATGGCCAGCACGGTGGCGGCGTCCACCTGCTCGATGGCCTGCACATAACGCTGGCCGTAATTCTCGCCCAGCCCGTAAATCTCGTTCAGAGCCATTTCCAGGGCCTGGGCATTGTTGGTCTGCAGTCCCAGCCGGTAGTTGCTGATCAGCACGTTCTTGGCCTTGGCGAGTTCCTCCGGGCTGATCTCGTGGTCGCGGACGCGGTAAAGCTCTCGCCAGATGGCGCGAATCGCCTCCTCCTGCTTGTCGGGGCTGGTGCCGACATAGACGCCGAAAGAGCCGGTGTCGGTGCCGAAGAGGGAGAAGGAGGAGAGGCTGTAGGCCAGGCTCTCCTTGTCGCGCAGTTCGGTGAAGAGCCGGCCGCTCTGGCCGGAGAGCACGGTGTCGAGGACTTCGAGGCCGTAGCGGTCCGGGCTGGTCAGGGTGGTGCCGAGGAAGCCGACGATGATGTGCACTTGCTCCTTGTCGCGCGGGATCCTGATCAGCCGGGGTGAGGCGGGCGGAGCCGGCAGCAGCGCGTCTTCCTTGACGGAGGCGGAGGGCGGCGCGGTCCAGTCGCCGAACAGGCGTTCCACCTCGGCCTTCACCTGGTCCGCTTGGACGTCGCCGGCCACGGCCAGCACCAGCTGATCCGGCCGGGCGTGTTCTTCGTAGATGGTGCGCAGCTGTTCGACCGTGAAGGAGCGTAGCGCCTCCTCCGAGCCGGCGGTGTCGAGACCGTAGGGGTGGCCTTCGAAGAGATGCTTGTTGAATTCCCGGAAGGCGACGGAGGGCAGGGAATCTTCCTGGTTTTTGAGCTGGGCCAGGAGTTCGGGCCGCACCTTTTCCGCCTCGCTGGGATCGAAGGCCGGGGTGCGGATGATGTCGCGCAGCAGCCCGAGGGCCTCGCCGCTGAAGCGGGCCAGGAAATCGGCCTTGACGCCGAAGGTGTTCTTGCCGTTGAAGCCGGTGATGCTGCCGGCCATGTCGGCCACGGTCCGCGCCAGCTCCTGGGCGGTCATGCGTGCGGTGCCCTTGGGCAGCAGTTCGCTGATGAAGGCGAAGGCGCCGTTGGTCCGCAGGGTTTCGCTCCGGAGACCGCCGGGAAAGACGGCTTGCATGGAAACCGTGGGGATTTCCGGGTTTTCGCGGACCAGCAGGCGGATGCCGTTGGCGAGGCGGTAGCGCACCTCTTTCCCCGGCGTATGGTCGTGTTGTGCGGCGGCGGGTGGCGGTTGCTGTTGCGCGGCGGCTGGTGGTTGTTGCTGCTGCGCCGCGGTTTCCGCCTCGGCGATGATGGCGGCAAGGGTGGTGGCCGGCAGGGAGACTCCGCCGTCGTTGGGGGTGATGAAGCCGATGGTGAGGCCGGTCGGCAGCAGGTAGCGGTTCGCCACCCGCTGCACATCCTCGCTGGTTACCGCTCGTACCCGGCTGAGATAATCCTCCTCCCGCGGGTCGCCGGTGAGCATCTCGAAGGAGCCCAGCACCCGGGCCTGGCCCTCGACCTTTTCCAGATTGAAGACAAAGTCGCTTTCGAGATTGCGCTTGGCCCGCTCCAGCTCCTCGTCGCTGACCGGGGCGTATTTCATGCGAAAGGCCTCGGTCAGCGCGCCCCTGACTGCGGCCTGGGCGTTGGCGGC
Source organism: Deltaproteobacteria bacterium (assembly GCA_021802645.1). Taxonomy (GTDB): domain Bacteria; phylum Desulfobacterota; class Desulfobulbia; order Desulfobulbales; family Desulfurivibrionaceae; genus JAJZRJ01. The sequence continues at coordinate 87,285 of JAJZRO010000004.1, forward strand.
GTCGAGTACGGCGGTGATCTCCAAGAGGCCGGGATCGTGCGGGGTGAAGGCCGAGGCATCGACGCGGTAGACCACCCCCTGGTCGTTGCGCAGTGCCTCGTAGAGCCTGGAGACCTCGCCGTTGCCGAGGATGTGGGCCAGCACGTCGAGGGCCGGGGTATCGGGGCTCGCAAAGCCGGCGATGGGAAAGGCGATGGCCAGGTGGGTCTGGTTGATGGCATCCTTTTCAAGGAAGAGCCGCGGCGCCTGCTGCGCCGGCTCCTGCGGCAACTCCGGCGCCGGGGTGCCGCCCCGGGGCAGGGCGCCCAAGGTGGCGTTCACCTGTTGCAGGACCTCGTTGTCCGCCACATCGCCCACCACCACCACGGTGAAGTTTTCCGGGACATAGTGGCTGGCCATATAGGCAAGGATGTCGTCACGGCTGATGGCGGTGACGCTTTCCTCGCTGCCGCTGATCGGCAGGCGGTAGGGATGCACGGTGTAGGCCGCGGCCATCAGCTCCTCATAGAGCCGCAGGTTGGGGCGGTCGCGGCGCATGCGGATCTCTTCGAGCACCACCTTCTTTTCGCGTTCCAGCTCCGCCGGATCGAAGGTGGAGTGGAGCAGGGCGTCGCTCAAGACCGAGAGAGCGGTGGACCAGTAGCGGGCCGAGAGGGTGGCGTGGTAGACCGTGTATTCATAGGAGGTGTAGGCGTTGATGCGGCCGCCCACCGCCTCGATGTCGGCCGCCACCTGGCCGGGCGGCCGGGTGGGGGTGCCCTTGAAGATCATGTGCTCGATGAGGTGGGTGATGCCCGCCTCCTTGGGCGACTCGTAGACGCTGCCGGCCTTGACCCAGATCTGCACGGTGGCGACCCCGGTGCCCGGGGTTTCCTTGACGATCACCGACAGGCCGTTGGCCAGGGTGTCCTTGTAAAGGTGGGGGGCGATTTCGGCGGCAAGGGCTGGGGAGGTCTGCATGGCGGCCATGATACCAGGGATCAGCAAAAGAAGAAACAGTTTCAGCCGGCGGCAGACGAGGTAGCGGTTCATGCGGAACTCCTGGGGTGCAAGGTTCGACCACGGCTGGGCGCTGGTCTGCGTGCGCGAGCCATTGCCATTCAGTGTAGAATGCTCCTGACCCGCCGTCAAGGCGCGGCTTTGGGCCGCCGGAGCAGCAGGAGGAGGCCGGCGCCGATCATCAGGCTGCTCAGGAGTTGGCCCATGGTGAAGAGACCGAAGAGGAAACCAAGCTGGGCGTCGGGCTCGCGGAAGCATTCGACCAGCGTGCGGATCAGGCCGTAACCGATGAGAAAGAGGGCGAGCAGGCTGCCCTGCCGCCAGCCCCGCCGCCAGTAAGAATTTTTCGCGGTCCACAGCAGCAGGAAGAGCACCACCCCTTCCAGCAGGCTTTCATAGAGTTGCGAGGGATGGCGGGGCAGCGGGCCGCCCTGGGGAAAGACCATGGCCCAGGGCACGTCGGTGACCCGGCCGAAGAGTTCGCCGTTGATGAAGTTGCCGAGCCGCCCCAGGCCCAGGCCGATGGGGGTGGTGACGATGTAGACGTCGGCGGTCTGGAGGAAGTCGAGTTTGGCGCGCCGGCAATAGAGGTAGCCGCCCAGCAACAGCCCGACCAGGGCGCCGTGGAAGGACATGCCGCCTTCCCAGGTGGCCGGGATTTCGGCGGGATGGGCGAAATAGTAGGCCGGGTTGTAAAAGAGCACGTAGCCCAGCCGGGCGCCGAGCACCAGGCTGACGATGAGGGCGAGGTTGAGGTTGTCCACGTGCTCACCCAGGCGGGTGAGGCGGAACTTGATGACCTGGTGGCGCACCAGGAGGTAGGAGGCGGAAAAGCCGAGTACGTACATGAGACCGTACCAGCGGACCTGGAGCGGCCCGAGGCGAAGGATGACCGGATCGATGGTGGGATAGGGGAGCATGGGGTGTGGTCTCTGGTTCTGCCGGCCGCGGGCGGCGGCCGGGCGGTTGTCAAACCGGGGCGAACCCGGTATCATCAGCAAACCCCTCCATGATGCTCAAAAGCGCGGTATTTGGCAATGAAAATAACCCTGTTTGCGGTCAATGCCCGCTACACCCACTCCGCTCCGGCGCTCTTCTATGTCCGCAACACGCTGGAGGCCCGGCTGCCCGCCGCGGTCATCCGCCTGCGCCAGCACACCATCAACGACCCCTACCACGAGACCCTGCTCACCCTCGCCGCCGACCAGCCGGACGCCTTGTTCGTTTCCGCCTATATCTGGAACGCCGCCATCCTGCGCCGGTTGCTCATCGACCTGCGCCAGCTTTTTCCGCAGGTCCCCCTGGTGATCGGCGGGCCGCAGGCCCCCTGGCTCGGATTGCCGCCCGAACTTTCCGCCACCGTGGTGCATGGCCCGGTGGAGGGGCTGCCGGCGGCCTTTTATGCCGATCTGGTGGAGGGGCGATTGGCGCCGGCATATCGCGCCGATTGCCTTGCCGCCTTTGCCATGCCCTACCGGGATGAGGATTTTGCCGGCGAACTCCGCCATCGCCAGCTCTACTACGAATCCGCCCGCGGCTGCCCCTTTGCCTGTTCCTACTGCCTTTCGGCCACCCAGCGCGGGGTGCAGGTTCAGGCGCTTGCCGTGGTGTGCGAGGAGCTGGCGCAAATTCTCGCCCACCGGCCCGCGGTGCTCCGCTTCGTGGACCGCACCTTCAACGCCGATCCGGCCCGGGCCCTGGCCATCTGGCGGTTTCTCGCCAGAGAGGCAACGGAGACGGTCTGCCATTTCGAGATCGCGCCCGACCTCTTCACCCCCGCGATGCTCGATTTCCTCCGCACCATACCGCCGGGCCGCTTCCAGTTCGAGCTCGGCCTGCAATCGACCCACACCCCGACCCTGACCGCCATCAACCGCCGGACGGACCTGGGGCAGGCCTTTGCCAACATCCGGGCGTTGGCGGCCTTGAACACCATCCATCTCCACCTGGACCTCATCCTCGGCCTGCCCTTTGAGACCAGGGAGAGCTTTCGGCAGTCGTTCAACGACGCCTTTGCCTTGGCGCCCCACTATCTCCAGATGGGGCTGCTCAAGGTGTTGCCCGGCACTCCCCTGGCGGACCAGGCCGTGGCGTATGGCCTCGTTGCCGAGGTCGAGCCGCCTTACGCTCTGCTGGCCAACCGCTGGCTCGATCATGCGGCGCTGGCGGAGCTCTTCTGGCTCGGCGAGACCGTGGAGGCCTTCTGCAACAACCGCTATTTCCGAGCCTTTTTTAGCTATCTCCGGCAGCAGGCGGCCGATCCCTTTGCCTTCTTTGTGGAACTGCGCGATCGTTGCCAGGCACAGGGGCTTTTCAACCGGGCCAGGACCCAGGAGACGCTGAGCGCGGTGCTGGCGGCAGTTGCGGCCACCAAGCAAAACGGTGCGCTGCTGCTGGAGTTGCTGCGCTACGATTGGCTCGCCTGCGGCCATCGCTTTGTGCCCGCCCACCTGGAACCGCTGCCGCTCAAGGAGACCCGCGACCGGCTCTGGCAGCGGCTGCCTCCCGATTCTCCGCCCTACTTTACCGCCCGGAGCCGCAGCGAGTTTTTCAAGCGGGCGGTCTTTGCCCCCTTTTCCGGCGTTCTGCTTACGGCGGTGGGCTTTGCCGACCCGCCGGCCCGCGGCGGGTCGGTCTGCTTCCTGCCCGAACAGGAACAAGGCGTACTGCCGCGCCAGCGGGCCGTGTTGTTCCCCGAAACCAGAGCCTGACTTTCTACTCGCGAGTGGTTACTGTGTAGGAAAGCGGGAAATATCCCGCAGGGAGGGTACAATGCCGCGCACCGTCGATTATGCCAAACTGATCGAGTTTGTCGCCGACCGCCGCAAGGTACACGGCGGTTATGGCGCCACCCACGAACTGCCGGCCACGGTGGAGGATACCTACCAGGCGGTGGGGCTGCTGGCGGCCGTCGCCGCCTTTGCCGAGCCGGAGGTGGCGCCGGCCACCGACGAGGCTCTGGCCGCCTATCTGCAACGGGTGGAGAACCGGCCGTGGCTGGGGTTGATTACCACCTTCCAGCTCCTGGCCACCAGCCGGCGGCTCGGCCTGCCGGTGGATGCGGCCCGGGTGCGGGCCTATGCCGAGGCGGCCCTGGCGACGGCGCCGTCGCTTGAAACCAGCTACTATGTCGCCCGCTTGGCCCATGAGGTGATGGATGGTGCGGTGGGGGAGTGGCTGGGGCCGGCTCCGGTCCTTGTCCTGCCGGAACGCCGGGGCGTCGATCAGGTGCGGATGCTGCTCACTCTCAAGGCCCTGCTGGGCCAGCCGGTGGCGGCGGCAGCGGAACTGGCCGATTGGCTCCGGCAGAGTCAGAACGGCGATGGCGGCTTCGGCTTCTTTCCCGGCACCACCTCGTTCATCGAGAACTGCCACAGTGCCCTGGCGGCCCTGGCCCTGTTGGGTGCGAAGCCGGCCGAGCCGGCGGTGGCGCGCGCCTTTGTCGTCTCCTGCCAGACCGGTTTCGGCGGCTTTGCCCGCAACCCCGGCGCCGCCCCCTTCCTCGACGCGAGCTGGCACGCCATCCGCGCCCTGGAGCTGCTGGATGCGATGGCCTAGATTGCCAGTTGCAGAATCTCGGCGATGGCAGCCGGGGTGTAAAGGTCGGCGATGCCCCACTGCCGGGCCAGGCCGTGGGCGTTCTCGCTGATCAGCGGGATATCGCCGGCCGGAATCCCCGCCTCGCCCAAGCGCACCGGCGCCTTGATCTGGCGGAACCAATCCTCCAAGGCCTTGATCCCCGCCTCCGGCGTCGGCAGCCCAAAGAGTTCCTGGCTGAAGCGGAGGAACTGTTCGGGATTTTTGCCATGGTACCAGCGCATCCAGGCCGGCACCACGATGGCAAGCCCGGCGCCGTGCGGGATGTTGTAGAGGGCGGAAAGCGAGTGCTCGATCATGTGGTTGGGGAAGGAGTAGGGGCCGATGCCGGCCGGGGTGAGGCCGTTCAAGGCGAGGGTGGCGGCCCACATGAAGGAGGCGCGCGCCTCGGCGTGGTTCGGGTTTTCGAGAATGCGATCGGTGGTCTCCATCACCGTTTTGACGATGCTCTCCACCAGCCGATCCTGCAAGCGGGTGCCTGTCTTTTTGGTGCAGTAGCCTTCGAGCACATGGGTGATGGCGTCCACCGCGCTGTAGGCGGTGTAGTCCGGCGGCACCGTGTGGGTGAGCACCGGATTCAGGATCGAGACCCGCGGGTGGACATGGATGGAGGCGATATTGTATTTCTGTTTGGTCGCCTCGTTGGTGAGGACCGAGTTTTTGTTCATCTCGCTGCCGGTGGCGGCGATGGTCATGATGGAGAAGACCGGCAGCGCGGCGGTGACCTCGCGGCCCGTGTAAAATTCCCAGAGATCGATGTCAGTCGCCGCGCCCACCGCGATGGCCTTGGCCTCGTCGAGGACCGAGCCGCCGCCCACCGCCAGGATCGCCGCCACTGCCTCCTTTTTCGCCAGCGCCACCCCCTGGCGGGCATGGGAGAGCACCGGGTTGGAAACCACCCCGTCGAGGGCGACAAAGGCGACCCCGGCCTTGGCCAGGCTGGCGGATACGCGATCGAGGAGCCCGCTTTTCTTGGCCGACCCCTGGCCGGAGAGCAGCAGCACCCTGGCAACGCCGGCGGCCTTGATTTCGGGACCGATCTGGTGTTCGGTGTCGGCGCCGAAGATGATCTTGGTGGGGTTGTGGAAGGTGAAGTCGTACATGGCGGACCTCCTGTCAAGTTTTGCCGGCGGACGACCGAAAAGGCGAAAAAAGGGGTAGTCCGACGTTGGTCGCATCATGGCGGCTCCTCTTCCTCCACGCAAGGGAAAAGTATGCACCGTCCGCTCCGCTCCGCAGGCCTGTTGGCCCTACTCCTCCTCTGGGCGACCTCCCCTGCCATGGCCGCCACCGCCGAGGCCGCCCGCTATGGCCTGGGCGAGCCGGAGCCCTTGGATAGCACGGGCGACCAGCCGCCGGCCGCCGCCCTTGCAGCCAGTCCCGCGCTCGCTCCCGCCAGCCCGAAGGTCGAGAAGGCGGACCAACCCTTCCGCATCCGTCTTGCCGGGGCGCCGCGCCCGTCGTCGCCCGTCGCCACGGGCAGCTCCTCTCCCGCCGGCCTGCGCTATCATCCTGCCGATCACTGAGCCCTCTGCTTTTCTGGTTGCTGTTTTGCCGCGCTGATCGTCCCGCCATCCCGCCGTGGTGGCCTGTGTCGCCCGGCCCGCAAAAAGTACTTGACGAATCCAAACGGATATTTCAAATTCATATTTGAACTAAGCGGAGACGGATGGTATGCGGAAACGACGGAGCGATGGCCAGGAGACCAGCGAACAGCTGTTGGTCGCGGCCAGCGAGGTGTTTGCCGCCAAGGGCTTCCGGGCGGCGACCATCGCGGAGATCTGCAAACGGGCCAAGATCAATACCGCCGCCGCCAGTTACCACTTCGGCGGCAAGGCGGCCCTCTATGTGGCGAGCTGGCGCTATGCCTTCGAGCGCTCGTTGCGCAACTATCCGCCGGATGGCGGCGTCTCTTCCGCTGCCCCGCCGGAGGAGCGCCTGCGCGGCCGCATCCTCTCGCTCATGCGCCGCATCCTCGACCCGCAAAGCCACGTGTTTGATATCGCCCATACCGAGATGGTCAGCCCGACCGGCCTGTTGGCGGAAACCATCCGGCAGTCCACCGGGCCCATCTTTCAGGGGCTCAATGAACTGATCCGCGAGCTGCTGGGGCCGGCTGCCTCCGAACAGCAGGTCCGCCTTTGTCAGATGAGCATCCACGCCCAATGTTTCGGCCCGCTGCTGCGGGAACGGCGGCGCAAAATGGCGCCACCCGAGCGATTGCCGCCGGGGCCGGAACCGGTGCTGGACGAGGTAGAGGTGCTGGCCGACCATGTGACCCGTTTCAGCCTGGCCGGCATCCGGGAACTCCGGCAGGCACCGGCAGGGAAGGCCTCCCCGCTGCGCGAAGCCCCACAGAGAAAATGTTCAAGAGGTCCGGCATGAAAAAACCACCCCTGAAGCTGTTGGTGCCCGTGGCGTTGCTGGTGATGGTAGCCGTCGCGGTGTGGCAATGGCGGCATCAGCACAATGGCATTCCCCAGTTCCGCACCGCCGCGGTGACCCGCGGCGACCTCATGGTCACCATCAATGCCACCGGCACCGTGGAGCCGGAGGAGGTGATCGATGTCGGCGCCCAGGTGGCCGGCCGCATCGTCGCCTTTGGCCAGGATGCCAAGGGTGGCACCGTGGACTACGGTTCGCCGGTGAAGGCCGGCATGGTGCTGGCCCGCATCGATGATTCGCTCTATGCCGCCGACGTGGCCTCGGCCAAGGCACAGCTCGTCTCCGCCAAGGCCGGGTTGCAGAAGGCCGAGGCCGATCTCTTCAAGGCGACCCAGGATTGGAAGCGGGCCCAGCAGCTTGGCCCCTCCGAGGCCCTTTCCCAGAGCAGCTACGATACCTACCACTCCACCTATAAGACCGCGGTGGCCCAGGTGGCGGTGAGCAAGGCCGCCATCGGCCAGGCCGAGGCCGCCTTCCAGCGCGCCCAACGCAACCTCGGCTACTGCACCATCACCTCGCCGGTGGACGGCATGATCATCGACCGCCGGGTCAACATCGGCCAGACCGTGGTGGCCAGCCTCAACGCCCCCAGCCTCTTCCTGCTCGCCAAGGATCTTACCCGCATCCAGGTCTGGGTGGCGGTGAACGAGGCGGATATCGGCCGCATCCATCCCGGCATGCCGGTGCACTTTACGGTGGATGCCTTCCCCGGCGAGACCTTCCGGGGCGAAGTCGGCAAGATCCGCCTCAATGCCGCGATGAACCAGAACGTGGTCACCTACACCGTGGAAATCCGCACCGACAACCAGAATGGTCGGCTGCTGCCCTATCTCACCGCCAATGTCGAGTTCGAACTGGAGCACAGCGTCAACGTGCTGCTGGTGCCCAACGCGGCCCTGCGCTGGATGCCGACTGACCCACAGCAGGTAGCGCCGCAGTTCCGTGCCCTGCTTGCCGCCAAGGAAAAGGGCGGCCGTCCTGGCCAGGAAGAGGGCGGGCCAAAGAAGGACGCCGGAATGATTCGGAGCAAGCGGCTCTGGCTGCTGGAGGGGAATCAGGTGCGGCCGCTCATGGTGCAGGTCGGCCAGAGCGACGGTCAGTTTACCGCGGTGAGCGGCGACGGCCTGCAGGAAGGGTTGCAGGTAGTCACCGGCATCCGGCCGCAAGGGGCGGCTGGCGGCCAACAAGGCGGCAATCCCTTTACGCCGAGCTTTGCCCGCGGCGGCCGTCAGAACCAACGTTCGCAATAGGACTTGTCAGGATGCCGCTCATCGAACTGCGCAATATCTGCAAGACCTACCAGCTTGGCGACCTTGCCGTGCCGGTCCTGCGCGGGGTCTCGCTCGCCGTCGCACGCGGTGAACTGGTGGCCCTTATGGGCTCCTCCGGCTCGGGCAAGAGCACCCTGATGAACATCCTCGGCTGCCTTGACCGCCCCACCTCGGGCGAATACTGGTTCGACGGTCAGGAGGTCTCCCGCCTCACCGCCGACGAGCGCGCTCTGCTGCGCAACCGCAAGCTTGGTTTTGTCTTCCAGAGCTTCAACCTGCTGCCCCGCACCAGCGCCCTCGACAACGTGGCCATGCCGCTGGCCTACGGGGCGCATCGCCTCTCGGAGCACGAGGCCAGGGAACGGGCCGCCGAGATGTTGCGCCGGGTCGGCCTGGGCGAGCGGCTGGACCATGAACCCTCCCAGCTTTCCGGCGGCCAGCAGCAGCGGGTGGCCATCGCCCGCGCACTCATCAACCAGCCGCCCCTGCTCTTTGCCGACGAACCCACCGGCAACCTCGACTCGCAGACCAGCGAGGAGGTGCTGCGCATGTTCGAACGGCTCCACAGCGAGGAGGGGATCACCATCATCATGGTGACCCACGACCCCAAAGTGGCTGGCCACGCCAAGCGGATCATCCATATCCAGGATGGCCAGATCGTGGACGGTGCCTTTGGCGAAGCCGACGGGAGTGCGGCATGACCTCCTATACCGTGGCCCGCACCGCCTTTCGCGCCTTGCGGCGCAACCCCATGCGCGCCATGCTCACCACCCTTGGCATCGTCATCGGGGTGGGTGCGGTGATCGCCATGATGGAGATCGGCGCCGGTTCCTCGGCCGCCTTGCAGAAGAGCATCGCCAGCATGGGCGCCAATGTCCTGGTGATCCACCCCGGCGCCGCCTCGAGCGGCGGGGTGACCTTCGGCGCCGGCAGCGCCACCACCCTGACCCCGGAGGACTGCGAGGCGATCCAGCGCGAGTGTCCGGCGGTGCGTTATGCCGCGCCGATGGTGCGGGCCCGCACCCAGGTGGTTTACGGTAGCCGCAACTGGATTCCCACCTATATTTACGGCACCACCCCGATCTATCTCGAGGTGCAGAACTGGGGGGCGTTGGCCGAGGGCGAGCCCTTCAGCGACCGCGACGTCATGAACGCCAACAAGGTCTGCCTGCTGGGCCAGACCCTGGTGCGCGAACTCTTCGAGGGCGCCTCGCCGGTGGGCAAGGAGGTCCGCATCCAGAACGTCGCCTTCCGGGTAGTGGGGGTGCTGCCGGCCAAGGGCGCCAACATGATGGGGCTCGATCAGGACGATATCGTCCTGGCCCCCTGGACCTCGATCAAATACCGGGTGACCGGCTCCTCGCTGAGCAGTGGCAGCAGTAGCGCCAGCAGTAGCAGTACCAGCAGCGACACGGTGAATACCTTAAACAACCTCTATCCCGGCAGCAGCGACCTGTATCCGGACCGTTCGACGGTCCAGGCCGCCGACCAGCCGCTGCCGGTGCGCTTCGAGAACATCGACCAGATCATGGCCACTGCGCAAAGTGCCACGGAAATCGAGACCGCCATCAGCCAGATCACCACGCTATTGCGCGAACGTCACCATATCCGCCCCAATGAGGACGAGGATTTCAATATTCGCGACCTGACCGAGCTGACCAAGATGCTGACCTCCACCACCACCCTGATGACCAATCTGCTGTTGGCCGTGGCGATGATCTCGCTGGTGGTGGGCGGGGTGGGAATCATGAACATCATGCTGGTGTCGGTCACCGAACGCACGCGGGAGATCGGCCTGCGCATGGCGGTGGGCGCCCGGGCTCGCGATATTTTGCGGCAGTTCCTGGTGGAATCGGTGGTGCTCTGCCTGGTGGGCGGGGCGCTGGGTATCGTCTTGGGCCACGGCGGTTCGCTGCTGGTACGCCTGCTCTTGCACTGGCCGGTGGCCACCTCGCCGATGGCCATCGCCGCGGCGGTGCTGGTCTCGGCCTCCGTCGGCATGGTTTTCGGTTTCTATCCGGCCTGGAAGGCCTCGAAACTCGACCCCATCGAGGCGTTGCGTTATGAATGAACAACGAACGAATTCCCCTGGTGCGGCGATGATGACTTCCCCTGCCCAACTGACTGGCCGGTCTTCTCCCAGGCGGCACCTTTTGCCGTGCTGCCTGCTTGCGCTGACCCTGACCGGCTGCGCGGTGGGGCCGGACTTCCAGCGACCGCGGGCCGATTTGCCCGCGAACTGGGTAAACGCCAGCGCCGCCAATGCCCAAGCGGTATCCGACCAGGAACTGCGCTCCTGGTGGACCAAATTCAACGATCCTCAGCTCACCTCGCTCATTGAGCGGGCTCGGGCCGCAAATCTTGATCTGCGTATGGCTGCCGCGAGGGTGCGACAGGCGAGGGCGTCCAAGGGGATCGCCTTTGCCGCTCTCGGCCCCACCGTGGACGCCAGCGGCTCCTACACGCGAAGTCGGAACGCCACCACCGGCGTGAAGGCAGATCTTTACCAGGCGGGCTTCGATGCCGGTTGGGAGCTTGATTTGTTCGGTGGCGCCCGCCGCGGCGTCGAGGCGGCCGAGGCGGACCTCGCCGCCGCGCAGGAGGGGCAATCAGGGGTGCTGGTGAGCCTTGCCGCCGAGGTGGCAAGCAATTACATCACCTTGCGGACCACGCAGCAACGGCTGGCAGTGGCCCGGCAGAATTTGGCGGCCCAGGAGAAGACGGCGGAAATCACCCGCCAGCTCTATGCGGCCGGTTTCAGCAACCGCCTCGACCTGAGCAACGCCGAAGCGCAACGCGCTACCACTGCCGCCGAGATGCCGGTATTGGAAGCCGCGGTGCGGCAGACCATGCACAACCTGGCGGTGCTGCTGGGCCTTCCGCCCGGCGCGCTGCTCACCGAACTGACCCCCCCTGCGGTGGTGCCGGTGGCCGCCACCGAGGTGCCGACCGGGATCCCCTCCGACCTTTTGCGCCGGCGGCCCGATATCCGCCAGGCCGAGGCGGCCCTCCATGGTGCCACCGCCCGGATCGGCGTCGCCACCGCCGACCTGTTTCCTCGCTTTACCCTTTCCGGGGCGATGAATTTCAGCGACCCCAGCCTCGGCTCTCTCTTTACCTGGGCTGCGCGCGGCTGGACCTTCGGCCCTTCGGTGAGCTGGCGCCTCTTTGACACCGGTCGCACCCTGGCCAACATCGAACTGCAAAAGGCGATGCAGGAGGAGGAGGGGCTCGCCTACCAAAAGACCGTGCTGGTCGCGTTGCAGGAGGTGGAAAATTCGCTGGTTGCCGCGAGCAAGGAGAAGGAGCATCAGCAGGCCCTGACCGAGGCGGTGGCGGCGAACCAGCGGGCCACCGAACTGGCGACCCGCCTTTACCGGGCCGGGGAAACCGATTTCCTCTCGGTGCTGGTGGCCCAGCGGTCGCTCTATGCCGCACAGGATGCCTTGGCGCAGAGCACCGGCACGGTGGCCACCGATCTGGTGGCGCTCTACAAGGCGCTGGGCGGCGGCTGGGAGGAAAAGACGGCCGCCGACCAAGCCGCCTCGCCTTGACATCACCTCCGTAACCCTGCCGTCCGCACCCTTCCCGCGGTTTCGCCTCGGCGATCACGCGGGAGCATGCGGCAGTACCCGGCCCGCCTTCGGTCAGGAACTTTTTGACAAGCAGGGTGGGCGGCTGGTACAAATCAAACGTTTGTTTAACTCCTTTATGGCGGCGGACGGTCGCCGGAGGTTTTCGATGTCGCGATGCCGTAGGTGGTGGTTTTCCTTGCTGGCGCTGGTTGCGTCCCCGGCCTGGGCGGCGACGGCGCCGCAGCCGCCTGCGGAGGTGCTGACCGTGGCGCAGGCGGTGACCATGGCGCTGGCCAACAATCCCACCCTGCGCAAGGCCGAAAAAACTCTGGCCGCCCGGCAAGAGGATGCCAAGGCGGCCTGGCGTGAGCGGCTGCCCAAGCTTTCCACGTCGTATTCCGCGGCGCGCCTTGCCGATGCACCCTATGCGGTGTTCGACGGCACCAAGGTGGTGACCGCCAGCCGCAACGAGGTGGCCTGGGACCTGACCCTGGCCCAGCCCCTCTTTACCGGCTTCGCCCTGGCCGCCAAAAACCGGATGGCCGAACTCGGCGTCGAGACCGGCGAGGTGGAACAACAGCTGGCGGTGCTCGAACTCACCGCCCAGGTCCGGCTCGCGTACTATGGCATCTTCCGGCAGAAGCGGCTGCTGCAGGTGGCCGAGGAGACCGTGAACCAGCTCACTGCCCATGCCGAGGATGCCCGCCATTTTTATGAGCAGGGCATGATCCCCTACAATGACCTGCTCAAATCGCAGGTGGCGTTGAGCAACGCCGAGCAGGCGCGGTTGCAGGCCAGGAGCGAACTGGAGATGGCGGTCGCCCGTCTTAATACCCTCCTGCGGGTACCCTTCGACCAGCCGACGGAGATCGTCGACCTCAAGCCCTCGCCCGGCCCCGTGCCCGAGTTTGCGCCCCTGGTCGAAGAGGCCCAGGCGAACCGCCCGGAACCGAAAGCCCTGCAACTGGCCATGGAAAAGAGCGCCCAGCAGACCCGCCTGGCGCGCAGCGCCTTTTATCCGACCATCGACCTGGAGGGCCAGTACAGCCGCATGGGCGACAACGTCGGCGCCACCAGCAACGAGTACAGCAACGACCACAACGCCTCCATCGGCGTCAAGGCCACCTGGACCCTCTTCGAATGGGGGAAGACCTGGGCGCAGGTGAACAGCCGGCTCCATGAGCGCGATGCCCTGGCGGCGCAGCTGGAAGAGAGCCGGGACGCCGTCCGGCTGCAGGTGAAGCAGGGCTGGCTGCACCTCAAGGTGGCCCAGGCCAGCATCAAAACCGCGGAGACCGCCCAGACCCAGGCCGAGGAGAACTTTCGCATCACCCGCCTGCAGTACCAGAAGAGCATGGCTACCTCCAGCGACGTGCTGGACGCCCGGACCCTGCTCAGCGAAGCGGAATGGAATACCTGCAATGCCCTCTACGGCTATCTGAGCGCCCAGGCCGAGCTGGATCGGGCGCTGGGGCGCACCACCAAGGGAGAGCAATGAGGCGGCGCCCTCATGCATAGACTGCCATGATCAAACTTCCCCGCCTACCCCGCAAAAGAACCCTGGCCGCCATCATCCTCATCGGCGGCACCGTCATCCTGGGCGTGACCGCCGTGACCTTCATCCACCACCGCATGGTCTATGCCATCACCGATGCCGTCTTCATCCGTACCGACAGCCTTACCAACCTGGGCTTCGACGGGGTGGACGGCCGCATCGTCACCATGACCAAGAACGAAGGGGAGCCGGTGCAGGCCGGGGAGACGCTGGCAGTAATCGACGACCGCCAGTATAAGCTGGCCGTGGAACGCCTGGCCGCCGACCTGGCCAAGCTCACCTTGAGCCGGGAGCGGATTGCCAAGGAAACCGAATTGAACCAGGGCATTGCCGACGACCAGGTGAGCCAGCTCCAGGCGGAGAAGGCGGCGGTGCAGGCGAAGGCCGCCGGGGTGGCCGCCGAGACCGCCCAACTGGAGCGCGACCAACGGCGCTATACCGAACTGCTTGCCGCCAAGGCCGTGGCCGCCCGCAAGGTGGAGGATGTGGACACTGAACTGACCGCCCGCCGCGAGGAACTGGCGGCGCTGCGCAAGCAGGCGGCGGCGGTGGAGGCGTCCTTGGCGGCCGCCCGGAAGAAGGTGACGCTCGCGGCAAGCAACCGCCTGCTGGTGAAGGAGACCGAACAGGCCATCGCGGCCGTGACCGCCTCCCTTGAGCAGGCCAAGGACAAGCTGGCCAAATGCGTGCTGAAGAGCCCGTTTGCCGGCCGGGTGGCCCGCCGCTTCGCGAGCCCCGGCGATGTGCTGGCGCCCGGGCAGGCGGTCTTTGCCCTGGTCGATCCCAAGGATGTCTATGCCGTGGCCCTGCTGGAGGAGAACAAGCTTGAAGGGGTGACGGCCGGCTCGCCGGCAACGCTCACCCTGGATGCCTATCCCGGCCGGGAATTCAGCGGCGAGGTGCGGGAGGTGATGCCGGCCTCGGCCGCCACCTTCGCCCTGGTGCCTCGCGACATCTCGGCTGGCGAGTTCACCAAGGTGGCCCAGCGCATTCCGGTGCGGATCGCCATCACCGGCGGCGACCTCTCGCTGTTGCGGGTCGGCCTGGGCGGCGAGGTGGAGATCAAGCGGCAGTAAAACCGCTGCCGAGGATTGCGGCAGCCAGGCAGAGCCATGCAGCCAACCAACCCCAATCAGCCGGCCGCAGAAGAGCTTCCCCTCTACGAGACGGTCACGCCGGGCTTCCGCGCCTTCCTCACCGTGATCGTCATGGTCGGCGCCTTCATGGCCATTCTCGATACCACCGTGGTCGACGTGGTGGTGCCCAAGATGATGGGGCCGCTCTCCACCGATCTTTACGGGGTGCAGTGGGTGATCACCGCCTACATGACCGCCGCGGCGGTGGGGCTGCTCCTCACCCACAGCCTGGGCCGCGTTTTGGGGCTCAAGCGCCTCTTTCTGATCGGCATGGTCATCTTCACCTCGGCCAGCGCCCTCTGCGGCCTGGCCGGTTCGCTGGCCGCCATGATCGGCTCCCGCGTGATCCAGGGTTTCGGCGAATCCTTCATCATGGCCTCGGCCCAGACCATCCTCTTTGCCATTTACCCGCCCGGCAAGCGGGGGCTGGCCATGGGCATCTACGCCATGGGGGTGAGCTTCGCCCCCTCGCTGGGTCCCACGGTCGGCGGCTGGATCACCGACAACCTGAGCTGGCGCTGGGTCTTTTTCATCAACCTGCCGGTGGGGCTTCTCAACTTCGTGGCCGGCTCCTTCTTCCTGCCCATCATTACCCGCCACCGTGAGCGGTTGCGCTTCAACTTCGTGAGCTACCTGATGATCGGCTCCTTCACCATCTCCGTGCTGGTGGTTCTCTCCAAGGGCCAGCAGCTCGGCTGGGGGCAGTCCAACCTCATCGTGGCCTTGAGTTTCGCGGCTGGGATCTTTCTGCTCCTTTATCTGTTGTCGGAACTCTTTTCCGAACACAAGCTCATCGACCCGGCCATCTTCCGCATCCGCGAGTATACCCTCTCCATGGGTTTCTACTTCACCACCATGGGGCTCTCCATCTATCAGCTCTTCTACATGCTGCCCCTCTACTACGAGACCCTCAAAGGGCTCACCACCTTCCAGACCGGCCTGCACATGCTGGCCTTCGCCATCTTCATCGCCCTGGTCTCGCCGTTGGCCGGCATACTGAGCGACCACTTCGGCCCCAAGAAGGTGCTGGTGGGCAGCGCCACCATCTATCTCCTCACCAGTTATTTCCTGATCCCCTCCCTCAACTACTACACGCCGTCGGTGCGGGCGGGGCTGCTCACCATCCCCCTGGGGATTTCACTCGGCGCCTTCTTCGCGCCGGTTTCGGCCCTGGCCCTGGGCAGGCTGGGCGACAAGACCGCCCAGGGGGTGAGCCTCATGCACTACCTGCGTTTTCTGGGGGGCTCGCTGGGCACCGCCATCGCCACCAACCATCTGGAGGCGCGCCAGGCGCTGCACTTCGAGAATATCAGCCTGCTGCAGAATCCTGGCTACGTCAACCAGTGGCTGAACCAGCAGAGCGCCGCGCTGGGCCGCTTCTTCCCGCCGGAGCTGGCCGCGACCAAGGCCAGGATCCTGCTGGGCACCGCCCAGGAGGTGCAGGCCAGGAGCTTCGCCTTTCAGGACGCCTTCCGCAACGGCTTTTTCTTCGCGGTGATCGGCGTCATCTTCCTGGCGCTCTTGATCCTCGATGGCCGCCGGAAAAAGGCCGAACCGGCGGTCAAAGAATAGGCAACAAGGGGGGCGGGGGCGGATGGCGACGGAACACCAACGGCGGCACGATACCCGGCAGCGCTTGCTGCGGGCCGGCGGCGAGGTGTTTGCCCGCGACGGCTTCCGGGGGGCGACCGTGCGACGCATCGCCCAGCGGGCCAAGGCCAATTTGGCGGCCATCGCCTATCATTTTGGCGGCAAGGAGGGGCTGTACCTGGCGGTGTTGGAGCAATCCTTTGCCGTAGCCCGCGCGAAGTATCCACCGGATATGGGAGTGGCCACGGAGGCCGGGCCGGAAGAGCGGCTGCGCGCCTTTATTACCGCCATGCTGCTGTGGATGCTGGATAAGGGAAAATTGTCCTGGCACGGCAAGCTGATGATCCGCGAGCTTGCCGATCCCTCGCCGGTTCTGGATCGGGTCGTGGAGGAGGCGATCCGACCACTTCACGACCGGCTGGCCGGCATTGTCGGCGAGCTGCTGGCGGCGGAGGCGGACAGTGATGCGGTACGGCTCACGGTGATGAGCATTCTGGGGCAGTGCCTCTTCTACCGCAACTCCCAACCGGTGGTCTCCCGCCTCTACCCCGGACGCTTCGATGCCGCCCGCATCCGGGAGCTGGCCGAGCACATCACCGCCTTTTCGCTGCGGGCCCTGCGGGGCGAGCGGGGAACGGGATGAGCCATCGACATCGGCTGGGGGCTCGATTCGCGCGTCGTAACCCGGCCGGGGCGATGCGATTCCAGGGTCGTTTTGGTGGCTGGCGGCCGGACGGAGCCGCGGAAGAAAAGGAGGGGGAAGCCGCCGGGCCCTGAGCGGGCAGCGGTCGGAGGTGAATATTATTTGCCGGTGGTTTCCTGCAGGAACTGGATCAGGCTCTGGGTCACCTGGGTGCGTTCGTTGTCGATGGTGATCATGTGGTAGGAGTCATCCAGCAGGATCGTTTTTTTCGTGGCGGAACCGATGTGCTGTTCCACATATTCGGCATTCTTGACGCTGGCCAGGTCGTCTTCCCGGGCATGGAGGATGAGGGCCGGCGCGGTCACCTGGGGCATGACCTTCTTGGTGGCCGCCGCCAACCGCAGCAGCTGATGCATGGCCGAGCAGGGGAAACGCGAGTAGCCGATGGTGTTTTCCTTGAGCCCTTTTTCCACCTGCCGCCGCAACCGCTCATTCTTGATGCCGAAGGGCTCGTGTTCCGTATAGTAGGCGAAGCGCCGGAAGGGCGTGTAGTAGACGATGCTGATCAGGAAGCGGTACCAGGGCGTGGCCCAGCCGTCAAAGGCCAGGGTGGTGGACATGAGCGCCAGGCTCTGCACCCGATTTTGCGGCTGCGCGGCGAGCAGCAGGGCCAGCACCGCCCCCATGCACAATCCCCCCACTGAGACCGAGGCGTGGTTTTGCCGCAGTTCCGCCAGAGAGGCGCTGACGGTGCCATACCAGTCCTGCCAGCGGGTGCGGGCGAGGTCCGCATAGGTGGTGCCGTGGCCGGCCAGGCACGGCACCGCGACGGTGTAGCCGGCGCTGTGGAGTTTAAGCGCCAGGTGTTTCAGCTCAAAGGGGCTGCCGGTCAGGCCGTGGATGAGGAGAACGGCGTTCTCCCCTCCCGGCAGGATGATGTCGTCTTGGGGCGTCATGATCTCCGTAAGGCAATCGTGTTGAGGGTGCCCGGGCTAGGCGGCACACCGTTTGATGAGGGCCTCGAAGAGTTTCAGGAAGAGATCCATCTCCTCATACGCAATGGTGAGGGCGGGAGCCAGCGTAAAGGCGTTTTTGTAATAACCGCCCACATCGAGCACCAGACCGTACTCCTGCCCCTCCACCTTGATGTTGCCCTTCATGCCCTCCTGGAAGATGGCGTCGGTCAGCTCCCGGTCGGGGGTGAAGCGGTCCGGTTTCGTCAGTTCCACCCGGATGGCGAGCCCCAGCCCGTCGACATCCCCGATGACGGGATATTTCTTCTGGAGCTCCTTCAGGCGGCCGAGGAGATAGGCGCCTTTTTCCGGCACCAGCTCCTCGAGGCGGTGTTTCTTCATGTACTCCATGGCCGCGAGGCCGGCCGCGGTTCCCAGCGGATTGCTGGAAAAGGTGGAGTGGGTGGAGCCCGGCGGGAAGACCTCGGGGGCGATCAGTTCTTCCCGCGCCCAGAGGCCGGAGAGCGGATTGAGGCCGTTGGTGAGCGACTTGGCAAAGGCGACGACATCGGGTTTGACCCCGAAGTGCTCCATGGCCCAGAGCTTGCCGGTGCGGTAGAAGCCCATCTGGATTTCGTCGTCCACCAGCAGGATGTTGTACTTGCGCAGGACCTGTTCCAGGCGGGAGAAGTATTCGGGCGGCGGCACGATGTAGCCGCCGGTGGCCTGGATCGGTTCGGCGAAGAAGGCGGCGTATTCGACCTCGTTGTCCTTCTTGTCGATGGCCCCGTAGTATTCGGTTTCAAAGAGGCGCGCGAATTCCTTGATGCAGTAATAGTCGCAACTCGGGCGCTCTTTCTCGTAGAAACAACGGTAGCAGTAAGGAAAGGGGATGAAGGTCGCCCGGTTGGCGAACTGGCCGTATCTTTTTCTATAGCGGAAACTGCTGGTGATCTCGGTGGCGGCCAGGGTGCGGCCATGGTAGCCGCCCATGAAGGCGAACATCAGGGACTTGCCGTGCTTGAAATTCCTGACCAGCTTGATGCTGTCCTCGATGGCCTGGGCGCCGCCGACGTTGTAGTGGACCCGCCCTTTTTCGCCAAAGCGTTTTTCCGTCTCCTGGGCAATGGTGGTGGAAAGCAGGATTTTCTCCCGGTGTAGATACTGGGACGCCACCTGCGGCAGCCGCGTCATCTGACGATGGTGGGCCTCCTCGATCTCCCGGTTGCGATAGCCGAAGTTGACCGCGGAGTACCACATCTGCATGTCCAGAAAGGGCCGCTCCTCCTCGTCGAACATCCACGAGCCTTCGCAGCGGTTGAAGATGATGGGGTCCTTGAGGTAATGCACCGTGTCGCCGTAGGAACAGTATGTTGCCTCCAGCTTCAGTAACTCCTTGGTGGTGAGATCAGTAAACGGCATGGGGATGCTCCCTTATGGGCGATTGTTTCTGGAAAGAAAGAGGGAACTGCAATGGGCAGGGCTCAGGGCACCGAGGGTTGGAAGGCCGGAAGCGCCCGGCGGTGGCCGTCTTGCTGCGAAAGCGGGTTGCGATCGTGGGCGAGGAAGATGTCGTGTTGCTCCAGCACCGCCTGCACCACGGACGTGATTTCGGAAAAGTCCGCGAAGGGGGTGTGGGTGATCTCCTTGCCCAGACAGAAATCCGTAAGCTTGCCGCGGCAAAAGACATGATCCGCCTTTTGGGCGAGGCAAAAATCGCTGCGGCCATCACCGATGTGGACTATCGGGAGGCCTCTGGCCAACAATTCAGCGGTCTTGCACTTGCAGGTGCCGGCAAGGCAAGAGGCGTTGCCATTGGGGAACGTGGTGCGCAGGCCGCCCTTGCCTTCGTTGAGGCCGCTGGCGTACACCGGGATATCCTTGAGCCCCGCCTGCACGAAGATTCCCTCGATGATCGGGGTAAAACCGTCACTGATAATGGCGTACGGCAGGCCATAGCCGTTGAGCAACCCCAGGAAGTCGGAAAAGGTTGGGTCAATGGGCTGCCCTGCGGCGTATTCGATGACATGGGCCAAGGGGGCATCGATGAGGGACATCTGCCGGGTAAGGCATTCCTGCGAGCCGATCTCTCCGCGCTCCCAGAGGAATTCCGCCTCCTGCCAGCCATCACGGGCAAATTTTTTGATAACGGCGTCCGTCACATCCGCCTGGCTGATGGTACCGTCGAAGTCAATGGTGAAAAAAAAGGCTGGCCGGGTCGCCGGCGACGGCGAGGCATAGTCGGTTGACTGTCTCATTTCTGTTCGATCTCGGCCTTTTTTTCCTGATCTGCTTCACGTTCTCCCTCGGACAGGGCCTTCTTGAAGTCACGGATGCCCTTCCCGAGGCCTTCGCCCAATTGGGGAAGCTTGCCGGGGCCGAAGATTATCATGACGATGGCCAGGATCACCAGCAGGTGCAGCGGTTGGAAGAGTCCCTCAAACATGGCTTGCAGCGCCTCCGTTGCAATGTTTGTCTGCGCCGCCTTTCGCGACGTGATGCTCGATGCTACCCCACGGAGATGAACGCAACATCTCCACCAGATTATATTTTGGTAAGGTTTGGGCGTTGAGAAGGTAAAGGAACAATCGATCGTCACAGCAGCACCAAGGGCGCGCCCCCCGGTGTGAGGAAGGCGCCCTTGGTTGTCCAGCGGTGGAGCCGCTTAGTAGCGGTAGTGATCCGGTTTGTAGGGGCCACTGACCGGCACGTCGATGTAGGCGGCCTGCTCCTTGGTGAGCGAGGTGAGGTTGACGCCGAGCTTCTTGAGATGGAGCCGCGCCACCTTCTCGTCCAGCACCTTGGGCAGGACATAGACCTTCTTCTGGTATTTTTTGGAATTGTTGAAGAGCTCGATCTGGGCCAGCACCTGGTTGGTGAAGGAGGCGGACATCACGAAGCTCGGATGGCCGGTGGCGCAACCCAGGTTGACCAGGCGGCCTTCGGCGAGCAAGGTGATCTTCTTGCCGCCGGGGAAGACCACATGGTCCACCTGGGGCTTGATGTTCTCCCACTTGTACTTCTTGAGCGAGGCGACGTCGATCTCGGAATCGAAGTGGCCAATGTTGCAGACAATGGCCTCGTTCTTCATCGCCTTCATGTGGCTGTGGGTGATGACCTTCTCGTTGCCGGTGCAGGTGACAAAGATGTCGCCCAAGGCAGCGGCCTCTTCCATGGTCACCACGCGGTAGCCTTCCATGGCGGCCTGGAGGGCGCAGATCGGATCGATCTCGGTGATCCACACCGTGGCGCCGAGGCCCCGGAAGGCCTGGGCGCAGCCCTTGCCCACGTCGCCGTAGCCAAGGACCACCGCGATCTTGCCGGCCACCATCACGTCGGTGGCGCGCTTGATGCCGTCCATGAGGGATTCGCGGCAGCCGTAGAGGTTGTCGAACTTGGACTTGGTCACCGAGTCGTTGACGTTCATGGCCGGGAAGAGGAGGGTGCCGGTCTTCTCCATGTGGTAGAGGCGGTGGACGCCAGTGGTGGTCTCCTCGGTGACGCCGCGGATCGCTTGAGCCGCCTTGGTCCACTTCTTCTTGTCCTGGGCGAGATCCTGGCGGAGGACATTGAGCACCGCCTGCCACTCCTCGTTGTCCGTCTTCTTCGCGGCCGGCACCTTGCCGGCCTTTTCGAACTCCACCCCCTTGTGGACGAGCAGGGTGGCGTCGCCGCCGTCGTCCAGAATCATGTTGGGCGGCTCGCCATCCGGCCAGGTGAGGGCCTGTTCGGTGCACCACCAGTACTCCTCGATGGTCTCGCCCTTCCAAGCGTAGACCGGCACCCCGGCCTTGGCAATGGCCGCGGCGGCATGGTCCTGGGTGGAGAAGATGTTGCAGGAGGCCCAGCGCACCTGGGCGCCCAGTTCGACCAGGGTCTCGATGAGCACCGCGGTCTGGATGGTCATGTGCAGGGAGCCTGAGATGCGGGCGCCCTTCAAGGGCTTCTTCTTGCCGTACTCCTCGCGCAGGGCCATGAGCCCCGGCATCTCGGTCTCGGCAATGGCGATCTCCTTGCGGCCCCAGTCGGCCAGCTTCATATCGGCAACCTTGTAGTCGGCGCCCTTCTTCGCTTTTGTGGTCACGGGATATCTCCTCGGCGTATTTTCAAATTGAATTCGCACCGTCCGTTGATTCCGGCAGGCATTCAGAGCGAGACCGCGAAGGCCAGCGCAGTGCAGCCGACAAAGGGATCGGTTTGAATGCGAACCGGAATCAGCATTTACATTTCAGGCCGGCCGCATCGCGCAGGACCTCGGCCTTGTCGGTCTTTTCCCAGGTGAACTCGGCGCGCTCGCGGCCGAAGTGACCGTAGGAGGCGGTCTTCTTGTAGATCGGCCGCAGCAGATCGAGGTGCTGGATGATCGCCTTGGGTCGCAGGTCGAAGTGTTCGAGGATGAGCAGGCGGATCTTCTCGTCATCGACCTTGCCGGTGCCGAAGGTGTTGACGTTGACCGAGACCGGCTTGGAGATACCGATGGCGTAGGCGACCTGCACCTCGCACTCCTCGGCCAGCCCGGCGGCCACGATGTTCTTGGCCACGTAGCGGCCCATGTAGGAGGAGGAGCGGTCTACCTTGGAGGGGTCCTTGCCGGAGAAGGCGCCGCCGCCATGGGAGCCCATGCCGCCGTAGGTATCGACGATGATCTTGCGGCCGGTTACGCCGCAGTCGCCGACCGGGCCGCCGATGACGAAACGGCCGGTGGGATTGATGAAGTACTTGGTGTTCTTGTCCACCATGTTGGCGGGCAGCACCGGCTTGATGATCTCCTCCATCACCGCGGCCTTGAGATCCTCGTAGTCGATCTCCGGCGCGTGCTGGGTGGAGAGGACCACCGCTTCGACCCTCTTCGGCTGGTCGTTGACGTACTCGATGGTCACCTGGCTCTTGGCGTCCGGTCGCAGCCAGGGCAGGAGGCCGGCCTTGCGGACCTCGGCCTGGCGCTTGGTGAGCTTGTGGGCATAGTAGATCGGCATCGGCATCAGAACCGGGGTCTCGTCGCAGGCATAGCCGAACATCAACCCCTGGTCGCCGGCGCCCTGATCGAGATCCAACCCCTTCCCTTCGTCAACACCTTGGGCGATGTCGGCGGACTGCTTGTCGATGGAGGTGAGTACCGCACAGGACTGCCAGTCGAAACCCATCTCCGAGGAGTTGTAGCCGATCTCGCGAATGGTCTCGCGAACGATGGAGGGCATATCGACCCAGGCCGAGGTGGTGATCTCGCCGGCGATGAGCGCTATGCCGGTGGTTACCAGCGTCTCGCAGGCCACGCGGGCCTTGGGGTCCTGGGCAATAATGCCGTCCAGAATGGCGTCGGAGATCTGGTCGGCCACCTTGTCCGGATGGCCTTCGGAGACGGATTCGGAGGTAAAGAGATAGTTTGTTGCCATGGATACGTTTTCTCCTCGCTGTACGAACGATAAGGGCGCCGCTGCCGGCGGTTTTAAGCCTGACACTTCCGTTGGCAAAGTAGCCTATTGGGCTGATCTGTCAAGGGAAATCTCAGGCAACTCCCTGTTCCAGCGCCTGGATTGCATCGGTCAACTCCCGGTTGACCGGGGTGGGAATGCCGAGGCGCTCGCCGATGGCCACCACGGCGCCATTGATGGCCGTGATCTCGGTGCGTCGTTTTTGGCGGACATCCTGGAGCATGGAGGAAAGATTGGCAGCCGTATCGCGGCAGACCGCCAGGGTGATGGCCACCGGGTCGGCGGGAATGGCGATATCCTGCGCCCTGGCAATCAGCGCGGCTTCCTCGACGGCGGCGATCAGCCGTTCCCGCGCCGCCGGGATCGTCAGCAAGGCGCCGTTGGGGCAATCATACAGGGCGGTAAGGGCGTTGATCCCCACATTGACCAGCAGTTTCTGCCAGAGACTCTGGCGGATATCCCCGACCACCTCAGCGGCGAGGCCGGCACCTTGGAAGGCCGCGGCAGCCGCGACCAATTGCTGACGGGCCTCGTCGCCAGGGGCCTCGACAAAACCAAGTCGGGTAACGCCATGGCCGCCGTGGCGTACCTGGCCTGGCGCCCGCAGATTGGCGCCTTCGGTGGTGATTCCCAGTCCCCAGCGGCAGGAGGGGGGCAGGGATCCAAGGGGATCGAGATGGGCGATGCCGTTCTGAAAGGCAAGGAGGAGGGCATCGGGTGGCCAATGGGCCTGCACCCTTGCCAAGGCGTCGCGCACGGCATAGGCTTTGACGCAGAGCAGGAGCAGTTCGGTATCGGCAAGCGTGGCGGGATCGGCAGTAACCGGCACCGCCAGATGGTGGCGCATCCCGTCTTCTTCAAAAAAGACGCCCTGCTCGGCGAGCAGGGCGGCGCGTTGCGGCGTATGGTCCAGCAGACGGACATGATGCCCGCCTAGGCCCAAGCGGGCGGCAAAGAGGCAGCCAAGGGCGCCGGGACCGATGATGACGATGCGCATGGCAGGCTTTGCGTTCCCGTCTCCTCGCCGGCCCAGCCTTCCGAACTGGGCCGGCCGCCCGGAAAGCCCGGTTATTTCTGGAGTTTGGCCTCCTCGACGATCACGGCATAGACATAGCCGGCGCCGAAGTCCTTGTTGGTGGCGACCACCCCTTCCACGGTCACCACGGCGCCCTTCTGGGGCAGGTCGGTACTGGTTACCACCAGGTCATGGGTATTCTTCATGGGGTCGCCGGTGCCATCCTGGAGATGAATCCAGTTGCGGCCCAAGATGTTGGTCGAGACCTTCATGATCTGGCCCCGGACTCGCACCTTTTTGCCGTTGAGTGCCGCAGCCTTGGCAAAAATATCGCCCACGGCATAGGCGTTCGCCCCCGTCGCCTTGGTCACCTTGACTTCGGCCATGGGCACCACCGCCTTACTGCTGCCCGGCACCATTTCGGAGCCGCCGGCCTGGGCGCCAGCTGCGGCCTCTTGCTGCATCGCCGTTTTAAAGGAGTCAGCCCCCATGCCCATCTCATGCGGTGGGCCAGCAGCCGGGGGGGCCATGCCGCCATGCGGCGAGCCGCCCGCTTTGGGCGCCTTGCCGATGAGACCGGTGGACATCACGATTTTCGGAAAGGTCCGCCCCAGGCCCTTGCTGGCAAAATTTTCTATGAGCTGGCCACTGGCCACCGAGACCTCTTCCCCGACCTTGACCTCGGTTTCCGGCACCGCAAGCCAGTATTCCCCGGCGGAGGTTGCCACCCGGATATAGCTGAAACCGCTGGCGGCCAAGACTTCCTGCACTTTGCCCGTCAAGGGAAAATTGAGCGCCGCCGCCGGTGCCGAGGCGGTTGCCGCAGGGCCGCTTGGGGTGCCGGGCGCCGGGAACCCTTCTTGTCTCTCTTTGCAGCCGACCAGCATCAGGGTCACTGCCATTGCCGCCACCAGGTACCTTTTCCCACGCATCTCGCTGTCTCCTCCCTCTCGATTGCCTTGGTTTCATTTGGTTGCTGCCCTGACTGCGGCAAGCGGTTTTTTAACGCAAAAGCGCTCCCGCAGGATACCCTGCGGGGGCGCGGATGCAAACAAAATCCTCCGGCCGCCAGCCGGACCCCCTCTACCGGAGGGGGATGAAGGTGAAGTCGAGCTTCTTCGCCTTGACCCCGATCTTCGCCTCCCCGCCCTTGGCGAGCTCGCCGAAGAGGATCTCGTCGGTGAGGATGTCGCCGATCTCCTGGAGAATGAGGCGCCGCAACGGCCGGGCGCCGAAGTCCGGGTCGTAGCCCTTGTCGGCCAGCCAGGTCCGCGCCATCTTGCTCAAGGTGATGGTCACCTTTTTGTCGGCGAGCTGCATCTGCAGTTCATTGACCATCTTGTCGACGATTTGTTCCATGAGCCTCTTGTCGAGGGCGTTGAAGGTAATGATGCCATCGAGCCGGTTGCGGAATTCCGGGGCAAAGAGGCTCTTGAGCGCCTTCTGGTCACGGCCCTTGCTGTCGCCGGTAAAACCGATGGCTCGTTCACTCAATTCCCGGGCGCCGGCGTTGGTGGTCATGATCAGGATGACGTTGCGGAAATCCGCCTTGCGGCCGGCATTGTCGGTCAGCGTCGAGTGGTCCATGACCTGGAGCAGGATGCTGAAGAGGTCCGGGTGGGCCTTCTCGATCTCGTCGAGCAGGAGGACGGTATAGGGGTGCTTGCGGATGGCGTCGGTGAGCAACCCGCCCTGGTCGAAGCCGACATAGCCGGGCGGCGAGCCGATGAGGCGGGAGACCGCGTGCTTTTCCATGTATTCGCTCATGTCGAAGCGCTCGAAGTGGACCGACAGCGCGCTGGCGAGCTGCTTGGCCAGCTCGGTCTTGCCCACCCCGGTGGGGCCAGCGAAGAGGAAGGAGCCGGTGGGGCCTTCCTGGTGCTTGAGCCCGGCCCGGGCGCGTTTCACCGCGGTGACCAGGGCCTCCACCGCATGGTCCTGGCCAAAGAGATTGGTTTTGAGGAGGGTAGCGAGCTGGCGCAGGTGTTCGAGGTCGGAGCCCGAGGCGCTTTTCGCCGGCACCCGCGCCATGCGGGAGACGATCTGCTCCACGTCGTGGACGGTGACGGTCTTGCGCTTCCGGGCCGTGGTCGCCAGGCGGAAGGCGGCGCCGACCTCGTCGAGCACGTCGATGGCCTTGTCCGGCAGGAAGCGGTCGGTGAGGTAGCGATTGGCCAGCTCCGCCGCCGCCCGCACCGCCGGGGCAGAATAGCGGATGGCATGGTGCTCCTCGTAGCGCGGCTGCAACCCCTTGAGGATGGCCACCGTTTCTTCCACGCTCGGCTCCTCGATGTCGATCTTCTGGAAGCGGCGGGAAAGGGCCCGATCCTTCTCGATGTAGTTCTTGTACTCCTCGTAGGTGGTGGAGCCGATGCAGCGCAAGGTGCCGGCCTGGAGCGCCGGCTTCAAGAGATTCGAGGCATCCATGCTGCCGCCGCTGGTGGCGCCGGCGCCGACGATGGTGTGGATCTCGTCGATGAAGAGGATGATGTTCGGCTGCTTCTCCACCGCGCTGATCACCGCCTTGAGGCGCTGCTCGAAGTCGCCGCGGTACTTGGTGCCGGAGAGCAGCCCGCCCATGTCGAGCAGGCGCAGCTCCACACCTTGCAGCAAGGCCGGTACCCGGCCTTCGTGGATGTGCAGGGCCAAGCCCTCGGCAATGGCGGTCTTGCCCACTCCTGGTTCGCCGACCAGCAGCGGGTTGTTTTTGCGGCGGCGACATAAGGTCTGCATCACCCGCTTCAGTTCCTGGCTGCGGCCGATCAAGGGGTCGATGAGCCCCTGGGCTGCCCGCTCGCTGAAGTTCACCGTATATTTCTCCAGGGCCTCGTCGGCCTTGGCCGGCTTCTCCTGCTTCTGGGGGTCGGCCTTCTCCTTGGGGGA
This sequence comes from Deltaproteobacteria bacterium, assembly GCA_021802645.1. Lineage (GTDB taxonomy): Bacteria > Desulfobacterota > Desulfobulbia > Desulfobulbales > Desulfurivibrionaceae > JAJZRJ01. The sequence continues at coordinate 114,379 of JAJZRO010000004.1, forward strand.
GGCGGCCGGAGTAGCGCCGCCGTGGGAGATGAACTCCACCACATCGAGCTTCTTGATCCCCTCTTCGTTCAGGAAGTACACGGCAAAGGACTCCGGCTCGGCAAAGATGGCGACCAGCACGTCGCCGGCATCGACCTCCTTCTTGCCGCAGCTCTGCACATGGGCAATGGCCCGCTGGAGGACGCGGTTGAAGCCGATGGTCTGCACCGGATCGCCGCCGATTCCTTCCTTCAAGGCGGGCAGGCTGGAGGCGAAGAACTCCTCCAGTTTGCGCTTCATCGACTCGACATCGCCGCCGCAGGCCGCCAGGACCTGGGCCGCAAACTCGTCGTGGAGCAGGCCATAGAGGATATGCTCCACGGTGACATGTTCATGCTTGCGCACCTTGGCCTCGCGGATGGCGCGGACCAGGGCCATTTCCAGTTTCTCGTTGATCATACGCGAAAACCTCTCGCCGTTACTCCCGCTCGATGGAGCATTTGAGCGGATATTCGTTTTTCCGGGCCAGATCGTGGACCAGCACGACCTTGGTCTCGGCGACATCACGGGGGTAGACCCCGGCAATGCCGACCCCTTTCTGGTGGACCTGCATCATGATCTGATGGGCCTCGGCCGGATTCTTGTGGAAGACCGCCTCGAGGATCATGACCACGAAATCCATGGTGGTGTAATCGTCGTTGTGCAGCAGAACCTTATATAAGGAGGGCTTTTTGACCTGCTGCTGCTGTTCGGTAACGACCCAGCCGTCCTGCTGGCGATGCGGCGAACCCATGCTGCCGTACTCCTCGATCCGGAACCCGCGCCTGATGGCACAGTCAATTTCTTTTTAATTGTAATCATTCTTACACAAGATGCACGGCCGGGGGGAGTGTTTTTTTCCCGGCCGCCGCGGGGGAGGGTTTCAGGCGGCAACGCCGGCCACGGTGCGGAAGAGGAAGGCTTCGAGCACCAGGGACTCCGGCACGCTGGAGCCCTTGAGGCGGAACTCGGCCGCCAGCAGCTCGCGAAGAGCGATCTTGAGCCGGACCGTGGTGGTGCGCTCGGCCTGGCGGAAGGTCTTGTAGAGGACGTAAGGGTGGCCGGCGAGCAGGGGAGGCAGGGGGCGCGCCTCTTTCAGTCGGGGAAGATAGCCCTGCTGGAAGGCGGGGAAGGCAAGGCCCGGCGAATAGGCCGGCTCAGGCAGCTCCTGCAGCGAGCGGGCCAGCAGCAACTTGCGCAGGTGGTTGCGGAGGCCGGCCAGAATGGCGAGCGGGTGCATACCAGTCTCCTGGAGGCGGCGGCCGATGCGCAGCGACTCCCCGAGGTCGGCCTCGGCATAGGCCTCGGTCAGTTCGTAGAGCGCCTCCTCCCGGGTGCGTCCCACCATGGCATCCACCACGGCCCGTGTAATGACCTTGGCCTCGCCCACGGCCAGGGCCAGCTTTTCGGTTTCCATGACCAGGGCCATCGGCTGGAAGCCCACCCGGTCGAGCAAGAGGGGCAGTACCTGGGGTTCGATGGTCTTGCCGAAGGGCGCCAGGGTTTTGGCGACGAGGGCGCGCAGCACCTCCTCCTGCCCCTTTTTTGCTGCGCTGGTGGCGCCGCCCTCCACGGCAAGATCCACCACCACGCCGTGCTGTTCGATGGCCTTGTAGAGTTTCTTGCGCTTGTCCACTGCCTCGGCGAGCAGGATCAGGGTATTGCCGCGGGGGATGCCGGCCGGCAGGGCCTGCAGGTAGAGTTCGCCCGCCTCGTCGGGCTGAGCCGCCGCGCTTGTTCCCGGTTCGGCGGAGGCCAGCGCCTCGGCCACCCAGCCGAGCTCCTGCGGCTTGGCAAAACCGAAGAGTTCCTGCCAGCGGGGGGCTGGGCACTCGGCCATCTCCTCGGACTGCCACTCCGGCGGAGTCATCTGGGCCAGGGCCAACATCTGGGTAAGATAGCGGGCGGCCTGGCGGTCGTCCTGGCCGTCCCTCGCCTTTTGGGCTTTGTCCCACAGGGTCTTGGCCACGGTCTTCGAGTAGAGCAGCCGGGAATCGACCACCTTCACCACCTGGCGACCACCGAAAAGGCTGTAGGTGCGGAGCAGATTGAGAGTGTGGATCGGATCCTCGCGGTCGCCGTCCACCACCTTGAGCCCCTGGCTGCGGGCGGCCTCCTCCGGCAAGAGGGCATCGATGAGTTCCGTGGCGGCCTGCTGGCAAAGATAGCGTTCGCCAGCCAGGAGATAGAGCGGGGCCGGGGCGTTGTTTTTGATCGCGGCAAGGAGTTTGGGCAGGTCGTCCCGACGATAGAGCGGCATGGGTTCGTTTCCCGTTGACCAGTGGCGAGGGGTGTTGCTATTTTTAATGTATGCCCCTTGTACACCTTTTCCCGGGTTGAGGAAAGGGGAAGCGCGTCTGCCTTCGCTCGGCTCGGATTTCCAGAGGGACCTCGTGCCATGCCTTACTTAGGCGCCCATATGTCGGTGGCCGGTGGTCTGCACCTCGCCTTTGCCCACCTCCGCACCGTGGGGGGCGAGGCGTTGCAGATCTTTACCCGCAACCAGCGGCAGTGGCGGGCCGCGCCGGTGACCCCGACCGAGGCCCAGGTCTTCCGGGCGGCCTGGCAGGAGGCCGGCCAGCCGCCGATCGTCTCCCACGATTCCTACCTCATCAACCTTGCCAGCCCCAAACCGGAGGTGGCCGCCAAGTCGGTGCAGGCACTCGCCGACGAGCTGGAGCGCTGCGCAGTACTCGGCATCCCCTCTCTCATCATGCATCCCGGTGCCCACCTCGGTGCCGGGGTCGAGGCCGGCATCGCTCTGGTGGCCCGCAACCTCGACGCGGCGATCGAAAGGGCCGCCAAGGCGGAAGGCGTCTCGGTGCTGCTGGAAAACACGGCCGGGCAGGGGACCACCCTCGGCGGCCACTTCGCCGAACTGGCCGGCATCATTGCCGCCTCCCGCCATCCGGCCCGCCTGGGCGCCTGCTTCGACACCTGCCACGCCTTTGCCGCCGGGTACGATCTGCGGACCCCGGCCGCCTATCGCCAGACCTTTGCCGAGTTCGAAGGCACCATCGGCCTCCGTCGCCTCAAGTTCTTCCATCTGAACGACGCGATCAAGGGGCTCGGCAGCCACCTTGACCGCCACACCCACATTGGCCAGGGAGAGATCGGCCTGGAGGGCTTCCGGCTCCTGCTCAACGACCGCCGTTTTGCCCACCACCCCATGGTGCTGGAAACCCCCAAGGCGGCCGACCTGGTCGAGGATATCGAAAACCTCCGGGTCCTGCGGGGGCTTCTCCGCGGCTGAGCGGCGCCATTCTGCTCCGGTTGGCGGGGCGCGGCCTCAGGCAAAGTCCAGGGCTACGGGGCAGTGGTCCGAACCGACCACCTCATCCAGAATGGCCGCGCTCTTCACCCGATCCACACTCTTTTGATCCACGCAGAAGTAATCGATCCGCCAGCCGATGTTCTTGGCCCGGGCGTTGAACCGATAGCTCCACCAACTGTACCGCCCCCCCTCCTGGTGCAACATCCGAAAGGTATCGACAAAGCCGGCCGCTAGGAAGGTGTCCATCCACGCCCGCTCCTCCGCGGTGAAGCCGGCATTCCGCACGTTCTGCTTGGGGTTGGCCAGATCGATCTCCCGGTGGGCGACATTGAAGTCGCCGCAGACCACGGTTGCCTTCTGGGCGGCCAGCCCCTGGACATAGGCAAGGAAGGCGGCATCGAAGCGCAGCTTGTAGTCGAGCCGGGTCAACCCATGCTGGGCGTTGGGGAAGTAGGCGTTGATAAAATAGAAGTCCGGGTATTCCAGGGTGAGCACCCGGCCCTCCGCGTCGTATTCCGGCAGCCCCAGCCCAGAGCGCACCGCCAGCGGTTCGCTGCCGTGGCGGACATAGACCCCCACCCCGGCATAGCCCTTTTTGGCGGCTGGCGCCCAGTGCGCGGTGTAGCCGGGAAGCTGCCGCACCGCCTCCGGCAACTGTTCGGCCAAGGCCTTCACCTCCTGGATTGCCAGGATATCCGGCGCCAGTTCCGCCACCGTCGCGACAAAGTCTTTCTCGGCCGCCGCCCGTAGCCCGTTGACGTTCCAGGAGACAAACCGCCGCAGCCCCTGGGCCGCTCGTCTCCTCCGCGCCTTCTCCCGCGCCGCCGGCGGAACCCGCGGCGTCACCCCGCGCTGCGGGCACCAGGCAAGCACCGGGCAGACATCGCAGTGCGGCCGGACCGGCAGGCAGATACCCTGACCAAAGGCGACCAGGATGGAGTTGACCGTCAGCCAGTATTGTTCGGGAAGCTTTTGGCGCAGGGCCATCTCGGTTTCCAGCGGGGTTTTGGTGTGGACATAGCCCCAGATGTTCATGATCCGGTGGACATGGGTATCGACGCAGACCGCCGGTTTCTTGAAGGCCACGGTCACCACCAGGTTGGCGGTCTTGCGCCCCACCCCCGGCAACGCGCAGAGTTCCTCCACTGTCTGCGGGATCACCCCGCCGAAGCGTTCCTGGAGCACCCCTGGCAGTTGGGCCAGGTGACGCGCCTTGGTGCGGAAAAACCCGACCGGGTAGATGAGCTTGGCAATCCGCTCCTCGCCAAGGCTTTCCAGGGCGGCCGGATCGCCGGCCCGGGCAAAGAGGCGCGCCGCCGCCTTGGCGGTGGTCTCGTCCTTGGTGCGGGCCGAGAGGATGGTCGCCACCAGGATCTTGAACGGATCGTGGGTCTGCACCGCGATCAGGTCCACCACCGGCACGGTCAGTGCCTGTACAGCCTCGGCCAACCGAGGCAACACTACACCGATTTCAAATTTTTTTTTCATGGAGACCCTTGACGAACACGTTTCAAAAGGGAACAGTGTTTCATATTTTAACTTGACACCCCAGGCCGAGGGCATTATGGATAGGCACCCTGATGCGGGCGGATATAGCAGAAAAATCACGCCGCACAAGGAAGGATGGCAGCCGGTGTCTGATGGAACATCAGGCAGCGACTGTTTCCACATGAAACACGGCCATGGGGATAATCATGCCTCAGGACCATCATAGGGATTCAGGGATCAGGAATAAAGGAGGAATCGTATGGGGAGCAAAACAAAGGGAGGGATGCTGCTGGCATCCCTCATCTGTTCGTTGGTGATGAGCCCGGCTTGGGTACTGGCCGAAGAGGCAGTGGCCATGACACCGCCGGTGGCCGACGTCACCTGGTGGAAATGGCCGCTGCTGTTGTTGTTGGTCACCTTTGTCATGGGCATTATCGCGGTGTTGGGTGGGGTTGGTGGCGGCGTGCTCTTTGTGCCGATCATCAGCGGCTTTTTTCCCTTCCATCTTGACTTTGTCCGCGGCGCCGGCCTGCTCGTCGCCCTTTCCGGCTCGCTCGCTGCCGGCCCCGGCTTACTCAAGGCCAATCTCGCCAGCCTGCGCCTGTGTATTCCCGTGGCGCTCATTGCCGCCACCATGGCCATCGTCGGCGCCATGGTGGGCTTGGCCCTGCCGACCCACATCATCCAACTTGCCTTGGGCGGTACCATCCTCGGCATTGTGGCGATCATGCTCACTGCCAGGAAAAGCGCGGTGCCGGACGTGCCTCAAGCCGACAACCTCTCCTCGGCGCTGCGCATCTGCGGCATCTACCACGATCCGGCCCTGGGCGAGGACATCAACTGGAAGATCCATCGCACCCCGGCGGGGCTCGCCACCTTCATCGTCATCGGCTTCATGGCCGGCATGTTCGGCCTGGGCGCCGGTTGGGCCAACGTGCCGGTGCTGAATCTGATGATGGGCGCCCCGCTCAAGATCTCGGTGGCCACCTCCAAGTTTCTCCTCTCCATCACCGACACCTCCGCCGCCTGGATCTATCTGAACAAGGGCTGCGTTATTCCGATGATGGTGGTGCCGTCGCTCATTGGCATCATGCTCGGTTCCTTTGTCGGGGTGCGACTTTTGAAGGTGGCCAAGCCTACCTTCATCCGCTGGATGGTTATCGCCATCCTGGCCTTTTCCGGCCTGAAGGCAATCCACAAGGCCCTGTCCGTCATGGGCATCATCTAACGCGAAGCCACCAAGGAGCAACTGAATATGACCACGGAAATGACCAAAGAAGCCGCTGTCGAACAGATTCTCTACGCCAGTATCCTCGAGAAGGGCATGTATTTCGGCCTGTTGTCGTTGATCGTCACCTTTGTCCTCTATGTCAGCGGTATTATGCCGGCGGTGGTTCCGTGTTGCGAGGTCGCGAACTACTGGCACATGCCGGTCAAGAAATACCTCGAGGCGGTGAACCAGAATTTCCTTCAGTGGGAGCATGTTCCCACCGGCTGGTCCTGGCTGAAGCTGGTCGGCAAGGGCGATTTTCTGAACTTCCTGCCGATCGCCACCCTTTCCGGGATCACGATTCTCTGCTACGCAGCCATTGTGCCAGGGCTTTTCAGGCGCGACGACAAGGCCATGGGACTGATGGCGTTGGCCACGGCGCTGGTGCTGGCCATCGCCGCCAGCGGGATCGTGGGGGGCGGCGCCCACTGATTTTTTGCCGCAGCAGCGGAGGCAAGCCAGGCCGGCGGGACGACCCGCCGGCCTTTTTTTTCGGGAAGAATCCCTTGACAGAAGCGGCCCTGCCCAGCAAGATTCCCCGGAGGAACAGACGATGCAACGACAGATCAACCTACTTCGGGAATTTTCGGTACCGCTCATCGCCGGGGTCGTGGCGGCCCTGGCCTGGGCCAACCTGGCACCGGAGCAATACCACCATTTTCTGCACGCCCCCCTCCTGGGGTCGCTCAACTTCCACTTCCTCACCAACGATCTCTTCATGGTGCTCTTCTTCGGCATCGCCGCCGTGGAGATCACCGAGAGCTGTCTGCCGGGAGGTGACCTCTATCCCTTGCGCCGGGCGGTCAATCCCCTGCTGGCCACCCTGGGCGGAGTGACCGGCCCGATCCTGGTTTTTTTGAGCCTCAATGCGTTATTCGGCAGTCCCGCCCTGCTCCGGGGCTGGGGCGTTCCCACCGCCACCGACATCGCGCTGGCCTGGTTGGCGGCGAGTGCGGTCTTTGGCCGCCGCCACCCCGCCATCTCCTTTTTGCTGCTGCTGGCCATTGCCGATGACGCCATCGGCCTCGTCATCATCGCCCTCTTTTATCCGAACCCGACCATGCCGGTCGAGCCGCTCTGGCTGCTGCTTACCGTTCTCGGCATGGGGGTCGCCTACCTGCTGCGTCGGCGCAAGACCAACAGCTACTGGCCCTACCTGCTCTTGGGCGGCAGCTTGAGCTGGGTCGGCCTCTTTGAGGCCCATATCCATCCCGCCCTCGCCCTGGTCTTCATCGTGCCGTTCCTGCCGCATCCGCCCAAAGAGCACAAGCACCTTTTCGAGGACGATCCCCGGGACCTCACGCCGTTGGCCAGCTTCGAACACGAGTGGAAGGTGGTGGTGGACTTCGGGCTCTTCATGTTCGGCCTGGCCAATGCCGGGGTGGAGTTCGCCGCCATCGGCACCCCGACCTGGCTGATCCTCATTTCGCTGGCGGTGGGGAAAACCTGCGGCATCTTCACCCTCGGCTGGCTGGGCGCCAAACTCGGCTACCCGCTGCCCGACCGCATCCATACCAAGGAGCTACTCCTCATCGGTCTGGTGGGCGGCATCGGCATGACCGTCGCCCTCTTCGTTGCCGGCGAGGCCTATTCGGACCCCGTCATTCAGGGGGCGGCCAAGATGGGGGCCCTGTTCAGCTCGGGCTGTGCGGTGCTCGCCTTTGTCGCCAGCCGTTTGCTCAAGGTACGGCGTCTTTCCTGACCTATTGACCCTCCGGCGGCCACGGATTTTTGTTGCTGTGGCCCTGCCGATATGGCAAACACATAGGAAGGGCGTTTTGCTCGGTTGCTCTTTGTGCCATCACACCATGCTTCGGGGGGAATCATGCGCGTTTTTCTCAGATCGGCAAACCGGCAACACAGCGGTTGCCGCCGCCGTGCGGAACTCGGCTTTTCGCTCATCGAACTGCTGATCGTCATGATTATCCTGGGGCTCATCGCCTCCCTGGTCGGACCCCGCCTCTTTGGCAAACTCGGTGGGGCGCGGCAGGATACCGCCAAGACCCAGATCGAGATGTTGATGGCGGCGCTCGACGCCTTCCGTCTCGATGTCGGCCGCTACCCCAGCGAACAGGAGGGACTGGGCGCCCTGATGCAGAACCCCGGGGTCAACAAGTGGGACGGCCCCTACCTCAAGAAAGAGGTGCCCATCGACCCCTGGGGCTACCCCTACCACTACCAGAATCCCGGCCAGCACGGCGAGATCGATCTCTTTTCCTATGGTGCCGACAACAAGCCCGGCGGTGAAAAGGAAGACGCCGACGTCGGCAGCTGGCAGTAGTTTCAATCCTAAATCAAGATGGAAACGCGAAGGCAGTGGATGGGCTTGCCCCATTGACGAACGAGCAGCGACGAGACAGTACACAGGGTACGGCGAGGAGCAGCCTAGTGCGCCAGACAGCAGCGACAGCGGCGAAGTTAACGCTTGATTTAGCGGCATGAGCCACGCGGTTTACTACGCCAAGAAGGACCGGCTCGGCGCCCTGCTCATTGCCGCCGGCCGGCTGCAGCCCCACCAACTGGAGCGGGCCCTGGCCCATCAGGATTCGGTGCCGCAGCGGATCGGCGAGATCCTCCTCTCCCTCGGCCTCATCGGTGACGAGGATCTGACCAACGCCCTGGCCGAGCAACTCGACCTGCCGGTTTATGCCCCCGGGCCGACCGACACCTTCCTGCCCCTCGACATCTCGCCGCTCTTCCACCGCGCCCACCCCTTCTTGCTGGTGACGCGGGAGGGGGAGGCGCAACCGCTTCTCGTGGTCAGCGATCCCTTCGATCAGGAGCTGCTGAACGCCGCCCAACTCCTCTCTGCCTCGCCGCCCGCACTGGCACTGGCGCCGGAGCCCCAGCTCAAGAAGCTCGTCCAGACCCATTACAACCTCGCCCTCCACGAGGCCGGCGAGGAGGGGGTGGCCATCGACGAGGACGACATCGACAGGCTCAAGGACATGGCCTCCGAGGCGCCGGTCATCAAGTACGTGAATACCCTGATTGATACCGCGGTGGGCCGCCGGGCCAGCGACATCCATCTGGAGCCGTTCGAGGACGGCATGAAGATTCGCTTCCGGATCGACGGCACCCTCAACGATTTCGAGATTCCGCCCCACGCCATGCAGCCGGCGATTGTTTCGCGCACCAAACTGCTCGCCGGCCTCGACATTGCCGAGCGCCGCCTGCCGCAGGACGGCAAGATCGGGATGCGCATCGCCGGCCGCGAGATCGACCTGCGCGTCTCCACGCTGCCCACGGTCTACGGCGAGGGAGTGGTGATCCGCATCCTGGAAAAAGGCTCCATCATTCTCGACCTCGAACGGCTCGGCATGGCGCCGGCAATCGAGGCGCGCTTCCGCAAGCTCATCGCGGTGCCGGACGGCATCTTCCTGGTCACCGGCCCCACCGGCAGCGGCAAGACCACCACCCTGTACTGCGCCCTCAACCAGATCAACACCGGTGACAAGAAGATCATCACCGTCGAGGACCCGGTGGAATACCAACTGCACGGCATCAACCAGATCCAGGTGCGGCCGGATATCGGGCTGACCTTCAGCCGCGGGCTGCGTTCCATCGTGCGCCAGGACCCCGACGTCATCATGATCGGCGAGATCCGCGACCTCGACACCGCCGAGATCGCGGTGCAGTCGTCGCTCACCGGCCACCTGGTCTTTTCCACCCTGCACACCAACGACGCCATCTCGGCGGTGGTGCGGCTGCTCGACCTCGGGGTCGAGCGCTTCCTCATCTCCGCCTCCCTGCGCGGGGTGCTGGCCCAGCGGCTGGTGCGCCGCATCTGCCCGCACTGCAAGGTGGCGGCCGGCACCATCGCCAGCCGTGGCGTCCGCCCGAACGGCGAGGATTTCCCGGTCTACGAAGGCAAGGGTTGCCCGGCCTGCGGCCACAGCGGCTATAGCGGCCGAATCGGCATCTACGAACTGCTGGTGGTCGACGAGGCCCTGAACCGTGGCATCTCCCAAGGCCTCGATTTGGCCGAACTACGCGGTGTGGCGGAACAGAGCGGTTTTGTCACCATGTACGCCGACGGCCTCGATAAGGTCCGGCAGGGCGAGACCACCTTTGCCGAGGTGGTGCGGGTCTGCCGGGGGGCGGCAGATGGCGCTCTATAGATACACGGCGTTGGATCAGACCAACGCAAGCCGGGAGGGTGTCCTGGAGGGGGCGGATCAGGACGACGTGGCCAAACGCCTCATCCAGCAAGGGCTGCGCCCCCTGGCCATCCAGCCCCAGCTGGCCGGCCGGAGCAAGGCGTTGCCCTTCCTGGTCCGACTGCAGCAGGACAAGCTCACCCGCGCCGACCTCGCCTTTTTCACCGAACAGCTGGCCCTGCTCCTCAACTCCGGCCTCTCGCTGGACGCCGCCCTCCGCGCCTTGCGGCAGCACAGTCACAAACCCGCCTTCCGGCAGTTCACCGGCGAGCTGGAGAAAAAGCTCAAAGAGGGCAAGTCCTTTTCCCAGGCGCTGGCCGAGTATCCCGCCTTTTCGCCGATGTACCTCAACATTGTCCGAGCCGGCGAAGAGGGTGGGGCGCTGCCGGCGATGCTCGGCAAGATCGCCGAATACCAGGCCACCTTTCAGGAACTTAAGCAGTTCATCATCTCCTCCTCGATCTATCCCGTTTTCCTCCTGGTGGTAGGGCTGGCGGCGGTGCTGGTGCTGCTCACCGTGATCCTGCCGCGCTTCGAGGTGCTTTTCGCCGACCTCGGCCACGAATTGCCCCTGAACGTCCGGATCATGATGGACACCGCCAAGGCGGTCAGCGGTCACCCTATCTTCACCGCCCTGCTCCTGTTCGGGCCGCCGGTCGCCGTCGGCTGGTACCTCAAGACGCCGGCCGGCCGCGCCTGGTTCGACCGGACCGCACTCCGGGTGCCGCTACTGGCCAGTTTCATCCAGGCGCTGGAAACCACCCGCATCTTCCGGACCATCGAGGTGCTGGTCAAGAACGGCGTCCACTTTGCCACCGCGTTGAAGATCGCCAGCGGGGTGGCGACCAATCAGGAATACCGCCGGCTGATGGGCCGCGCCACCGAGGCGCTGAAGGAGGGCCGCCAGATCAGCCACCGTCTCAAGGGGGAGGGGTTGCTGCCGGACCTGGCCGCGGACCTGCTGGCCATCGGCGAGGAATCCGGGCGGGTGGGCGAGGTGTGCGGCCAGATCGCCGACCACTACGAAAAGGAGCTGCGGTTGCGGGTCAAACGGCTGATCGCGGTGATCGAGCCGCTCTTTATTCTGCTCATCGCCCTGGTGGCCGGTTATGTGGTGATTTCCATGCTCTCGGTCATCCTGAGCATCAACGACATCGCCGGCTGAGGAACCATGGCCGCCGCCCGCCCTCACCGTCTCGGTCGTCAGGGTTTTTCCCTCTTCGAACTGCTGCTGGTGTTGCTGCTGCTGGCGGTGGTTGCCGCTATCGCGGCCCCGGCGACCGGCCGCTTGCTTGACCAGCTCGCCTTCCGCAAGGAGACCGCCGCGGTGCTCGCCCAGCTTCGGGCGGCCCGGCTGCACGCAATCAGCAAAGGCAAGGCGGTGAACATCACGGTCGAGCCCGCGACCGCGCCCTGGCTGCTGGCCGGCGAAGAGGCGCCACAACCGCTGGCAACGGCCGCCGGCCTCGCGGTCCATTTCGAGCCGGCCGTCATCACCTTCTACCCCGAGGGCTTCGCCACTCCGGCCGAGATCGAGGTCAGCCGCGGCCACCGGAGCGCCCATTTCACCATCGACCCCTTGACCGGCCAGCCGGTCAGCGTCTCGTGATCATGCGGACCGCAGCCTCCACCGCAGCGAACGAGCAGGGTATCACCCTCTTCGAGTTGCTGGTGGCGGTCCTGTTGCTGGGCATAATCAGCACCATGATCTACTCGGTGCTCGATGTCAGCCTGCGCTTTGCCGGCAAAGGGGAGGCCAAGGTGCAGGAGTTGGACCGCGAACAGGGTTTTCTCGAACTGTTCGGCCGCCAGGTGGATAGCGCCTGGTATGACATGCGCCAGCGGCGGCTGCGGGTCGCCCAGCAGCAGGACACCCTCCAGCTCTACACCCGCTTCCCCCTGCTCCACCGGGAGGCCGGGCTGGTGCTCGCCATCTACCGGTACGACGAGGCGACCGGGACGCTTTATTACACGGAAAAACGCGATTTTTACAATGCGGAGTATGCGCCGCCCTTTGCCCCGCCAATCGGGGAGATGGTGGTGTTGGCCCGTTTCACCCGGCCGCTCCGTCTTGCCTACGACCCCGCCACGACACTCGTGACCGTGGAACTGGGCGAAGCCCGCTACGAATTTCTGCCGCGCTGCCACCCGTCCGAAGCCACGCCGGAGGCCATCCTCTGATGCGACCCGCCACCTGCCGCCAGGCCGGCTTCACCCTGCTGGAGGTTCTCGTGGCCGTCGTGATCCTGGGGCTGGCCTATGTCGCCATTCTCCAGAGTCTCTCTCTCTCGAACACCCTTATCGCCCGGCTTGACCGCAAGCGGGGGGAACGCCTGGCCACCGCCCTGGCCTTTGCACGCGAAGCCCCTGCCGCCCAGGGCGAGATCTTCCTGCGGGGCAGCAAGTTCAAGGTGCTCCACTATCTGAGCGAGGACGGTCAGCTGGAAACCCTGCGGCTGGTCAAGGAAGAGCGATGAGCTCCTGCCGTTGCCGATATGCCCCCGGCGTCAACCGCCACGGCTTTGCTCTGGTGGTGGTGATCGTGGTCATGCTGCTGGCGAGCTTTTTTGCCTCGCAGCTGATTCTCACGGCGCGGACCGAAGAACAAGTCGCCCTCAATGCGGGCCGCCGCGCCAGCTGTCGGGCCCTGGCCGCCGCCGGCGTCCAGCTCGCCTTGTTTCACCTCTTGGATCAGCCGGTCGATTTTGGCAACGATGCCTTGCACACTCCCCTGCTCTATGGCCGAGAATATGAGGTGCGGCTGCAGACCGGCACGGCCGGTTATTCTGTGGTCAGCGAGGCCGGCAAAATCGATTTGAACAACGGGGCGCCGGAGCTGCTCGATCTTTTTCTGCGGTATCATGGCCTCACCCCGGAAGAGCGCGCCGTGGTCATCGACAGTCTCGCCGACTGGCGCGATGCCGACGATCTGGTCCGGCTCCATGGCGCGGAAAAGGAATACTACCAGACCCTCGATCCGCCCTATATCCCGCGCAACGGCGCCATCGAGGAACCGGCCGAATTCCAATTGATCCGGGGCACTGCCAAGCTCGCCGGCAAATTTCCGCTGGCAGAGGTATTTACGGTGAACAATCCACAAGGTAAGATAAACGCCAACCACCTCACTCCGGCGATGCTTGCCTTCCTTGCCGAGGGGGATGCCGCGCGCATACAGGCCTATTGGGAAACACGCAAGACGCAGGGGAACGTGAACAGCACCTTGGCGCGACAGATCTTCGGGAACGAACGCTTCGCCGAAATCGGGCAGTATCTGACCTACGAGCAGGGGTGGGGGGCGGCGCTCTATTCGATCACCGCCATTGGCCGGCGTTTCTCGGAGCGCGGTGAGATCGTAGCCTCGCCGGCCGTAAAAATCACCGCCCTGGTCCGCATCTTCGGCGACTCGTACCAGTTCATGAGCTGGCAGGAACAGGGCATATGACCGCCTGCGATATCCTCATCCACCAGGCCGGCCTCAGCCTCTTGCTGCCCGGTGCGACCACTCCCCAGGCGGTCTGTGCCACGGCCGACGAGATGGCGGCGCATCTGGCCCAGCTCTGCGCGGCGCGCCGCATTCCGCATCTTGAGCTGACCCTCTATGCCGCCGAAGAACTCCTCTTCTGCACCCGCTTCACGCTGCCGGCGAAAACGCCGCGCCTGGCCGAGGCCATCCGCTATCAGCTCGGGATGCTGGTGCCCTTCCCCGAGGAGACCTTTCGCTTCCGCTTCACCGCCACCCGGGAGGGGGACGCGCAGCAGATCATCCTCTACGCCTTGCGGGACGAGGGGCTGCTGCCGCTGCTCCAGACCCTGACTGCGGGCGGGCATACCCTGACCGGTCTCTTTCCCGAACACCAGCGCTACGTCAGCCGCGCAGCCCCGAAAGAGGCGTGGGCGCTGCTGCTGGAGGGCCGCGGCACCTATCTTCTTCTCTTCCGCAAAACCAGGCTGCTTGATCGGGTGTTGTGCCGGCAGCGACCGGCCGGCGAGGAACTGGCCACGCTCGCCGGTAGCGAGACCAGTTACCACGCCGTCGAGCCGCCCGCCCCCGGCCTGCTCTCGCCAGTACCCCTGTTGGCCGCCCGGCCGCTCCACAAGACCTTTGATCTGCTGCCGGAAGATTTCCGGCGGCCAGACTACTTCAAAACCGTGCTTGCCGGCCTGCTCGTCGCCAACCTGGCCCTGCTGGTGCTGCTCGGCGGCCTCAACCTCTTTGAGACCATCCGCTTCAGCCACACCGTGAACCGGGAAATCAGCGCCATCATGCCGCAGGTCAAGGTGGTCAACGCCCTCTTGAGCCGCCAGGAAAAACTCGAACAACAGCTGGCCGCCTTTCGGGAGATCGGCGGCAATCCGGACATCGTCGGCTTTCTTGCGAAACTCAGCACGCAACTGCCGCCCGGCGCGTATCTGGACCAGCTCCGCGTCGAGAAGCGGCAGGGCAGTTACCTCATCGAGGGGTATGCCGGGGATATCGCCAGCCTCACTGCCGCCCTGCAAGGGCTGGGCGAGGTCAAGCTCAAATCCACCAGCCGCCGCCAGGATCAAAACTATTTCCTGATCGAGATCACGCCGCGATGAAGATGAAGGCGCTGCCGGAACTGTTCCACCGCCTTGACCGCCGCACGCTGCTGCTGGCCGCGGCGGCCCTGTTGCTGCTGCTCAACCTCGGCCGTTTCGGCTGGCTGGCCTTCTCCCACTGGCAGACCACGATCGACGACCGGGCCAATCAGCTGTTGAAGTACCGGAAGGCCGTGGCCCGCATCGAGACCCTCCGGCAGGAGGTCGCGCAGATGGAGCGGCAGGAGGCGGCCCTGCGCGGCTATCTTTTCACCGCCAACTCGGAAGAGGATGCCGCTTCGGCCATGCAGGTGATGCTCCAGGACGAGGTGGTGAAGGCCGGTCTGGAGCCGGAATTTCTGCAACCCAGCCTCAATGCCGCCACCCCGACCACCAGCGACCGTAAACAGGGAAAAAACACCATTGTCATCAAGTTGCGGCTGGGGGGCACCTTGAACAATTTTGCCCAGTTTATCCAGTCGCTCTATCGCTCAAAGAAATTGTTCACCATCGAGTCGTTCACCCTGAAATCCTACAAGAAAGACGAAGTAAAAATATTTTTGGAGGTGAAGGGGCATTACGCCCTGACCTCCGGAGCCCCGCCAGTCCGATGAAATTGCCGCGCCTCAAGATAGCTGCTCTGCTCCACGACCCCGGTCTGCTGCTCCGGTTGGCGGCGGCGACCGGCCTGGGTCTGACGCTGCTGCTGCTGCTCGTCGGCCTGGTGCAGACCTGGCGGCACGACCCCTTGACCGCGCTGAAGGCCGCCCTGGCTAAGCCGCCACGGCCGGCGCCAATAGAGGCCCGGCCGGCGATCGACTTCTACCCGGCCGTTCCCACCCTGCCGGACCTCAACGTCGGGTATCTCTTCAATGCCGAACGCGCCGGCGCCGGCACCACCCGCGGCGGCTCTTCCCTGGCCTCGGTCAACGTGCGCGACCTCACCTATGCCGGCTCCATCATCTTCGGGAAGATCCGCAAGGCCCTGCTCTCCTTCCCGGTGGCGGGGCCGGTCGGCGAGAGCGCGCCAGGCACCTCCTCCCGGCCCGCCGGCACCGGCTATTTCCATGTCGGCCTTGGCGATGCCATCGGCGGCTTTACGGTGAGCGAGATCCTGCCCGAGAAGATCGTGTTCCAGCGGGGCGGCGAGACGGTGGAAAAACTGCTTTATGATGCCAAGAAGCAACGGAGTACCCCGCCGCCCCTCCGGGGTGGGAGCACTACCGTCGCCGTGGAGGCCGCCTCGCCGCCAGCGGCCGGCAATGCACCGCCGGCACCGGCGCCCAATGTGCCCCCACCACCCACGCCGCGCCGGGCCACGACCACCGGGCTACGCCCTGGATCCGCGGGCAGCAAGGTCATGCCGCAACGCAACCCGCCGCCGCCCATTGGGCAGCCGCCGGTCTTTCCCCAGGAACTCCGGGCCGATCCGAAATTCCTGGCGCCCAAGCGAACACCCCTGGCGCCGCCACCACCACCGGCCAACTGACGGCGTTGCATGATATCGTGTTGCTATTTCGTAAAAAATGAAGCATAGACACAAGGGAACCTTTAGGGACAGGATGGGGGAATGAAACGAACTACGATGTTGCCAGGCGGGATACTCGCCATCATCATGCTGTTGTTCGCCATCGGCGGCTGCGCTCCCAATCGGGCCCGGACCTGGGTCGACCTGAACGAGGTGAGCAGCAAGATCGAAAAGAAGGCCGAGGCCCCGCCGGTGGTGGAATCGGCCGAACCGAAAGAGGCGGCCCCCCGAATCAAGGATCTCTCGCCTACCACCCCCGGCACCAACGAATACCTCAACCAGCTCGCCCCGCCGGCGCCGGTGACCATCCCGGCCGCCGCCGGCCAGGAGATCGGCCTCAACTTCGACAACGCCGACATCTACGAATTCATCCAGGTGGTGGGCGACACCCTGGGCATCGACTATATCGTCGACCCGCAGGTCAAGGGGGTGGTGAACATCCGCTCCGGCAAGGCCATCGGCAAGGACAACCTCTTCGCGGTCTTCAAGAAGATCCTGAATATCAACGGCGTCGATATCCGCAAGGAAGGCAATCTCTTCTACATCTATCCCAGCAAGGCGCCGGCCACCCCCCTGGTGCAGCCGCCCTCCGCCATCGGCAGCCTCAAGGACTCCTCCCGCATGATCATGCAGGTGGTGCCGGTCATGCACCTCCAGGCGGCGGAGGCAGCCAAGCTCATCCAGCCCTATCTCTCCGAACACGGCCTGATCCACACCCTCGAGGCCCAGAACACCCTCATCGTTCAGGACTTCGAAAGCAAGGTGATCGATGCCCTCTCGGTGCTGGCCCGCATCGACGTCTCGCCGCTCGCCACCCTCAAGGTCCGGCTGGTGCGGGTCGAAAAGGCGCCGCTCTTCCAACTGCGGGACGAGCTGACGGAGATCATGAACGCCTTCAAGGTGAACAAGAAGGAGTTCGAGAGCCTCTCCATCGTGCCCATGGAGCGGGTCAATTCGCTGCTGTTGGTGAGCAAGAGCACCTTCCTGCTCGACACCGCCGATACCTGGATCCGCGAACTCGACACCGTGCCGTCGGCCGGGCGCGACAACATCTACATCTACAACGTGCGCAATTCCGTGGCCTCGGAACTGGCGGTCCTGGTCAACTCGCTGCTCAGCGGCGAGGATCTGAGCAGCCAGAAGGGGATCACGGCAAAACGCGATCAGCCCTTGAGTCGGGTCACGAGAAAGGACTCTACTGCGTCCACCGCGGCGACGGACACCGCCAAGACCGGCCAGTCGTCCGACGCCGCCAA
Source organism: Deltaproteobacteria bacterium (assembly GCA_021802645.1). Classification (GTDB taxonomy): domain Bacteria; phylum Desulfobacterota; class Desulfobulbia; order Desulfobulbales; family Desulfurivibrionaceae; genus JAJZRJ01. Next base: position 131,933 of record JAJZRO010000004.1, read on the forward strand.
GATGACCAAGCCGGCGGAGACGACCCTGCCTGGTGCGAGCAGCAAAGGCGCCGCCATCTCCGCCCAGACCATCAGCGCCAAGGGGCTCGCCAGCCTGCGTTTTGCCGGGGAGCCGATGCTGCTCGCCGACGACACCCGCAACGTCATCCTCATTCGGTCGCTCCAGCCCGATTATGCACGGATCGTGAAGATTCTGGAACGGCTTGACAACCTGCCGCGCCAAGTGCTCATCGAGGTGATGGTGGCGGAGGTCAGCCTGGACGACAGTTGGGAATTCGGGGTCGAATGGGCGCTCAAGAACAGCAAGCTCAAGATCAACGGCTCGCAATATAACCAGTATTTCAGCACCGCCGCCGGAACCAAGACGACCTCCGGCTTGAAAAATCTCACCGATCCGGTCGGCAAGTCCTATGGTTTTGCCTACTCCGTCTTCAACAGCAGCGGCGACCTCATCGGCCTGTTAAACGCCATTGCCGCCCAGACCGATGTCTCGCTCCTTTCCTCGCCGCAGATCCTGGTGCTGAACAACGAGGAGGCCACGGTCAACGTCGGCGATCAGGTGCCCATCGTCACCACCCAGACGGAACGCACCACCACCGACCTGCCGGTCATCGACAAGACCGTGCAGTACAAGGACACCGGCACCATTCTCACGGTGCGGCCGCGGATCAACTACGACGGGGTCATCATCCTCGACGTCGATCAGCAGGTGAGCCAGGCGGTGCAGACCTCGACCTCCAACATCGATTCGCCCACCATCTCCACCCGCGAGATCAAGACCAAGCTGGCGGTGAAAAACGGCCAGTCGATCCTCATGGGCGGCCTGATCAAGAAGGAGAACACGGTCAACGAGAACAAGGTGCCGCTGGTGGGGGATATCCCACTCCTGGGCTGGCTCTTCAAATCCCACAAGGACGACACCAAGCGGACCGAACTCCTGGTGATGATCACGCCCTATGTGATCGAATCCGAGGACGTGCTCGCCCAGTACATCCGGCAGTTCCAGGAAAAGATGGACGAACTGCGCCAGGAGGTTTCCGGCAGGAAGAAGGCGAAGAAGTCATAGCCTCCCTGGGCTATGGCGTGCTTTTGCCTTCCTTGTTGCCAGCACCCGCCAGCAGATCCCCGACCTTGCGTTCGACCAGCGGGGCCAGAACCCCGCTGCCGCCCTGCACGTAAAAGGGCGAGGCCGAGGACTTCATCACGTAGCTGCCGCCAAGACCCGCCTTTTCATCCTTGGCACCGACCACCAGGGTCATTGTCCCGCCTTTGCCGACCAGGGTAAGGGTGGCAGAGGGCTTGGTCAGCTCATATTCCTTTTTTTCCTCTCGTCCCAGATACTCGGTGAGCGCGATGCGGCTCACGGCATTGACGAAGGTCTGGACCTTGCCCTGGTCCAGTGTCTGTCCCGCCTGGCCCGCGGCCAGCTGCCAACCTTGTGCGTTGCGGATCAGGTCCAGCGAGCCGGCATGGTTGACCAACCGGATCTCGTGCAACTCCTCCGGGTTGGCCACCAGATAATCGCGCTGCCACCAGAACTTTTCGTCCGCCGGCACCTGCCAGCCCGCGAGATCGCTCACCAGATAGACCTTGTCGTCGCCGTCGGCGCGCACATGGGTGGCGGCGTAGCTCGGCGAGGTGCCGAGGTAGAGAATGCGTTCGCCGCCGGCGGCCAGGGTCAGCGTCACCTTCTGGCCGAACTGCTTGCCGACCAGGAAGTGGTCGTGCGCCTCCTTGGTCTGCGCCACCAGCCGATCGGAGTGCAGGCCGGCGAGCCGGGTCAGGATATTCTGGACCTTGTCGGGGTCGGCCGGGTAGTGGGCCGGGGTATCCACGATCCAGCCCGCGCCCTGCCGCGTGATGGTGACGCTTTTGCCGTCCGGGGTCGCTACCGTCAGCCGGCTCACGGCCTCGGGTTTGAGGCCGGGGAAGAAGACCTTGGTCGGTCCGCTCTGCGAGCGCGGCATGTAGACAATGGCGATCAACACCACCTGGAGGCACAACAGGCCCAGCAGGACCAGATTCCGTTTCGTCAGCATGGCTGTCACCTTAAGAAACCACATCGTCAAGTTGCATCGGCTGCTCCCGATGGCGCCGCCGGAAGCCGTACCAGCTCACCCCAATGAGCGCCGCCAGGGCCAGAGCGTAGTTGAGCCACTCCCAGAAGGCCTGCTCCCGTCGCGGCATCGGATAAAGCAGCCGGGTCTGACTGCCGCGGGAACGGATGGCCAGCAGGGCATCGTCTTCCACCGACCAGTCCACGATATTCTGCACCAGGGCCAGGCTGTTCATGAAGCGCTCCTGGCCGGTGGCCTGGGCCATGCTGATCACCATATCGTTGATGAATTCGGAGGAGCCGACCACCACCAGGCGCGCACTGTCAGCCGACTTGGCGATGACCGGCGCCAGCGTCACCGGAGCCGCCGCCGCATCCTTGCCGGGTTTGGCCGGCAGCGGCCTGTTCTGGCGCGGGTCCGGCCGGTTGGCAAAGTAGCTGGGGAAGGTGCCGGTGAGGGCGACCGCCAGGGTCCGCCGCTGGACATCGGTGCCCACCGGGAAGCCGTATTGCGGGTAGCGCCGGAAATCCGGCTGGATGCTGGCGTCGCGATAGAGCCAGGCGGAGGGGCTTGACTGGAGCAGGACCACTGCCTTGCGGCCGGCAAGCTTCTCCTTGGGAGCCAGCAACAGGGGCGACGGCCAGTTCAGGGTCACGGCCGGGAGGTTGGCCACGATGGGGCTCTTGGGGTTCATGCCGGAGGCGCGCACATCGACGAAGAAGGGGTAGGCGATGTGTTTGATCTCCTGCACCGTCACCCCGCCGATATCGCGGTTGACCGGCACCGGGAAGGGTTCGTTCTGCCGGTCCATGACCAGGGTCGGGTCGATGGCCACGCCATAGGTGGCGAGCAGGTCGTTGAGCCCGCCCTGCACCGGCTTCAGGTTGAGGGTCTGGGCTCCCGGCGGCAGGTCGAGCTGATAGGAGCCGGAGAGCACCACCACGCTGCCGCCCTGCATGAGGTACTGATCCACGGCAAAGCGTTCCAGGTCGTTCAGCTGTTGCGGGGCCACCAGCAGCAGCACGTCCACCTCGGTGCCCACCTTGCCGTCGGTCAGATCGACCGATTCCAGATTGTAGTTGTCGTGCAGGATCTGCTGGAACATCTGGTATTGCTGGCGCGACTGGCCGATGCCGAAGGAGGCGCCGCCCGGCGTCCAGATGCCGACGGTCTTGAGAAAGCCCGAGGAGGTGCGCTTGATCGCCGCCTCGATCTCCTGGCGGATGGCCGCGGCATTCATGTCGGCCGCCAGCGGAATCGGCTCCACCCGGTCGCCCACCTTGAGCAGCAGGGCAAGATAGAAAGTCTGGTCCGAAAGGAGCGAGGCGCGCAGGGGTTTGACCCCGAAGCGCTGGCTTACCGCCTCGCGGTTGATGCCGGCCGCCGGGTCATCGGGATCGATCGTCACCACCTTCAGTTTGCCGCCCGACTCCTTGGCGACCGCCTCGGCCGCCTCCTGGATCTGGGCAGGCAGCCCGGCCACCGCCTTGGGCAGGGTGGCGGGGGTGACGATGGTGGCAAGGGTCAGCTCCGTCTTGGTGCGGGCAAAGATCGTATCGAGGCCCTGGAAGCCATAGAGTACCTTCTTGATGCTCTTGGTCAGGTCATATTCGAGGTTGCGCAGTCCCACCTCCATCTGGCCGTCCGGTCGTTGCTTGGCCTCCACCAGGTCGTCGAAGCCCAGGACCACGAACTGATCGCCGTACTTGACCAGGATGTTGAAGTAGGAGTTGACCACCGAGGCTTCATAGCGGCCCGCCACCTGGAAGGGTACCGGCTTGATGTTGTAGAGCTGGTTGGCCTCGGTTTCGGCGGCCTGGTCGTTGCGCGGGTCGATGAAGCTCACCTGCACCTTGCCGTGGCCGGCCACCGCGTATTCCTTGAGCATGTCGCGGATCTGCGGCACCAAAGGCGCCAGGAGCGGATGGGTTTTTTCGCTGAAGTAGCCGCGCAGGATGAGCGGCTCCTGCAACTCGCCGAGCAACTGGCGGGTGACCGGCGAGATCGAGAAACGGCGGTCCGCGGTGAGATCGAGGCGCAGGGTATGGACCGAGTTGAGCCAGACATTGGCGGCCAGCAGGTTGGCGCCCACCAGCACGAGGGCGATCTTCACCTGGCGGCGATGGCTGGCCGTGGCGGCGCCTTGGCTCCAGCGCTTGCTTTCCAGCGACACCGTATTAAGCCAGAGGAAGAAGAAGGTGAGCGAGCCGTAGTAGACCAGGTCGCGCAGGTCGATCACCCCCCGCTCGATATTGTCGAAACGGCTGCCGGTCCCCAGGTTGCGCAAGACCTCGCCGGCCTGGTTGCCGAAAAATCCGGTCAGCCCGGCGGAGCCGAGGAGATAACAGAACCCGCAGACCAGCACGGTGATCAAGAGCGCCACGATCTGGTTGTCTGTGCGGGAGGAGACGAAGAGACCGATGGCAATATAGGCCGCGGCCATGAAGAGGACGCCGAGGTAGCCGCCCACCACCGGACCCCAGTCGAGGTTGCCCATGAGGGAGACGGTGAGCGGCAGGCCCAGGGTAAAGGCCAGCGCCAGGCCGATCAAGGCGAGTACCGCCAGGAATTTGCCGGCTACCAGCTGGCCGAGGCGCACCGGCAGGGTGAGCAGCACCTCCATGGTGCCCATGCGCTGCTCCTCGCTCCACTGCCGCATGGTGAGCGCGGCGGTGAGGAAGATCATCAGGAGCGGCATCCAGCGGAAGAGCGGCCTGATGTCGGCGAGGCCGCGGGCGAAGAAGGTTTCGAGCCAGAAGAAGGAGTAGAGGGCGGCGAGCAGAAAGGCGCCGATGAAGATCGGCGCCATGGGCGAGCCGAAATAGGCCTTGAGTTCCTTTTTGGCAACGGCCAGCGTCTGATGCATCATACACCTCCTCCGGCCGTGGCCAGCTCGTTGAAGACCGCCTCCAGCGTCCGCACGTCGCGGTACAGTTCGCTGAGCAGCCAGTTGTTCTCTTTGGCCAGCTGATAGATCGCGGGGCAGAGATCGCGTTCGGAGTCGCCGTGGACCCGATAGGTGATCTGCTGGTCGTGCCGGCTCACCACCTCGGCATGCTTGGCCCCATGGAGGGTGGTCAAGCCGGCCAGCACCCGCTCCTCTTCCGCCGCGGCCGCGATGGAAACCACCGCATCGGCGGTGGCGGCAAGGGCGGCCAGCCGGGCATCGGCCTTGACCTCGCCCCGCATGATGATGATCGCCCGGTCGCAGGTGGCCTCCACCTCGGAGAGGATGTGGGTGGAAACCAGTACGGTGCTATGGGCGGCGAGGCGCTGGATGAGATGGCGCACCTCGACGATCTGGGTGGGGTCAAGACCGTTGGTGGGCTCGTCGAGAATGAGCAGTTTGGGCTGGTGGAGAATGGCCTGGGCGAGCCCCACCCGCTGGCGGTAGCCCTTGCTGAGGGTGCCGATCGGCCGGGTCAGGCGGTCGGCCAAGCCCACGGCATGGATGGCCGCCGACAGCCGCGCCCGTTGTTCACTCGGCGGGATCTGGCGCAAGTCGGCCATCATCTTGAGATAGCTCTGCACGGTGAGTTCCGGGTAGAGTGGCGCGTTCTCCGGCAGATAGCCGATGAGTTGCTGCACTGCCTCGGGCTCGGCTACCACATCGAGCCCCCCCACCTCGGCGGTGCCGGCGGTGGGATGGAGATAGCCGGTGAGGATCTTCATCAGGGTGGTCTTGCCGGCGCCGTTTGGCCCCAGCAGGCCGATGATTTCGCCGGGGGCGACGGAGAGTGAGACCCCGCGCAGGGCCTCGACTTCACCGTAGGATTTCCAGAGATCCTGAACGCGTATCATCGCACTCTCCGTTTGAGGAATAAAAAGGGGCTGGTGGCGGCGCCATTATGCGTCGTTACCCACCAGCCGCGCAAGGATTTTATAGGTGCGCTCCACCATGATCCGCGGCTCGACCATGAGGCCGGCCTGGATCATGGCGTTGTCAAATATCTGTTCGACAACGCTTTTCGCCAAAAGTTCGTCCGTGGTGCGTAAATTATTCAGTCCCTTGAGCAGCGGGTGGCTGGTGTTGATCTCCAGCACCTTCTTGCCGAAGTCGGGCACGTTCTGGCCCGAGGCGCGCATCACCCGCTCCATGCTGCTGGTGAGGAAGCCGTCGGGGTTGACGATCATGGCCGGGCTGCCGGAGAGGCGCTTGGACTCCTTCACCTCCTTCACCCGCTCGCCCAGCACTCCCTGCATCCAGGTGACCAGCTCTTCGGCCTCTTTGTCGGGCAGGGCGGCCGCGGCCTCCTGTTCCGCCTCGGTCCCCTTGGCCGTCTCTGGCAGATCGATATCGCCGCGGTCGGCGGAGACGAGCTTCTTGCCGTCGAACTCGCCCACGTGGTTCAGGGCGAAGTCGTCGATGGCCTCCAGGGTGTAGAGCACCTCGATGCCCCGCTTCTTAAAGGCCTCCACATAGGGACCCGCCTCGATCGCCTCGCGACTGCCACCGTTGATGTAGTAGATTTCCTTCTGACCCACGGCCATCCGCTCCACATATTCCTTGAGCGAGGTGACCGCACCCGGCTCGGTGGTGGAGGATTCAAAGCGCAGGAGCTTGGCCACCTCGGCCCGGTGGCCGAAGTCGCTGATCGCCCCCTCCTTCAAAAAGACGCCGAAGGCCTGCCAGAACTTCCCATACTGCTCGGGTTCGGAGCGGGAGAGTTCGTCGAGGAACTTCAGGAAACGGGTGGTGACCACCTTGTTGATCTTCATCACCAGGGCGCTGTCCTGCAGGGCCTGGCGCGAGATATTCAAGGGCAGGTCCTCGCTGTCGATGACCCCTTTGACGAAGCGGAGCCACTCGGGCAGGATGGTCTTGGCGTGCTGTTCGATGAGCACCCGCTGGCAGTAAAGGTTCACCCCCGGCTCCAGGCGGCCGAAGCCCATGGACTCCACGTTCTCCTGGGGCACGAAGAGCAGCGCCTTGATGGCCAGGGGCGCATCGGCGGTGAAGTGGAGGTGGGCCAGCGGCTCGTCGAAGGCGTTGGCCACGTACTTGTAGAACTCGGTGTACTCCTCGTTCTTGATCTCGCTCTTGCTTCGGGTCCAGAGGGCCTGCACCGTGTTGACCGCCTCGCCCTTCACCTTGATGGGGAAGGGGACGAAGCTCGAATACTGCTTGATGATCCGGGTGAGGGTCGACTCGTTGGCAAAGTGGTGGGCATCTTCTTTCAGTTCCAGGGTGATGGAGGTACCGCGCCGGATGCCGGGGCACATGGTGATGGTGTAGGTGCCGGCCCCGTCGGAGACCCATTCGTGGCCCATGTCGTCCTGGCGGAAGGAGCGGGACGTGACCCGCACCGTGTCGGCCACCATGAAGGCGGCGTAGAAGCCGACGCCGAACTGGCCGATGAGGTGGACGTTTTTCTGGTCGCCTTCGGAGAGCTGGGAGAAGAAGGTCTTGGAACCGGAGTGGGCGATGGTGCCGAGGTTCGCCTCCAGCTCGCCGCGGTCCATGCCGATGCCGGTGTCGGTGATGGTGATGGTGTGGTTCTTCTCGTCGCAGTCGATGGTAATCTCGAGCGGTACGTGGCTGTCGAAGACCTCCTGCTCCAGCAACTGCTGGTGGCGGAATTTTTCGAGAGCGTCGGCGCTGTTCGAGATGAGCTCGCGCAGAAAGATCTCCTTCTCCGTGTAGAGGGAGTGGATCACGATGTCGAGCATCTTCTTGACTTCGGCCTGGAACTCCTTGGTCTCTGCCTGGGGGATGGTGGACTCAGCGCTCATACGAGAACTCCTTGGTGTACACGGGTGATGATCGGGCAAGGGCGGCGGACCGCCCGACACGCATGCCCCGCCTGGCGGCGGGCGTCAATTTTGGGCGACATAGTAAGCATCACCCTCGTTCTGTCAACCCTGTTGCCCTTGTCGGTGTTTACATTATCCCGTTGGTATGGAATAATGCGGTCCGAGGGGTAACGAAGCGCCGAGGGAATCGCGGTGAACGTCGAACAGGAATATATCAAGGATATCGAAAAATTGGCGCCCTGCCCTCAGGTGGCGCTGGATGTTTTGGCCATTGCCCACGACCCCGACTGCTCCATCTCCGTGCTGGCCGAGAAGATCGAACGCGATCCGAGCCTCACCGCCAATATGCTCCAGATGGGCAACTCGGCCTACTTCGGCCACATGAAAAAGATCTCTTCGGTGAACGACATCATCGTTCGCCTGGGGATCGAAAGCGTCAAGATCATCGCCATCACCAGCGCCTCGGTCGGCCTGCTCAAGTCGGCGCAGGAGGCCTATGCCCTCACCAGCGGCCAGCTCTGGCAACATTCCTATGCTACCGCCATCCTTGCCTCGATCATCGGCCGTTACGCCAAGGTGAAGGACAGCCCCAGCCTCTATACCGCCGCCTTGCTGCATGACGTCGGCAAGATCGTGTTGAACCGCCCCCTGCAGATCGAAAGCTATAACCACCCGGAGTTGGCGGCTGAATTGTCGCTGCTTGGCAAGGAACAGCTGCTGCTCCATACCGACCACGCCCGGGTGGGCATGGCGCTGCTGGAAAAATGGGGGCTGCCGGAGGCGGTTTCCGTGCCGGTGGGGATGCACCACACCCTGGATCAGCCCCAGGCCCAACGGCTGAACGCCAAGGTCGTCCACCTTGCCAACGCCTTGGCCCACCTCACCTCCATTGAAGAGGAACCGGACGGCGAATTTTTCTTTGACGTGCTGGCCTACGAAGATCGCAAGGCGATGCTCCCCGAGGTGCCGCACTTCGAGGAGAACATGCGGATCATCATCGAGGAATTCGTCGAGAAGTACCAGGCCACGGTGGCGGTCTACGTGCTCTAGAACCGCGGTCCCTTTCCCCCTCCCTACATCGCCGCAGCGAGATGCACCATCTCGTCGGTCTGCATGAGCCGGTCGATATCAAGCAGGATGGTCACCCCCTCCTTGAGCTTGGCCATGCCGAGAATCATCGCGGTGTCAAGATCGCTGCCGAAGGCGGGGGCCGCCTCGATCTGCTCCTCCTTGATGTTGGCTACCTCGGAGACGGTATCGACGACAAGGCCCATGAGCGTCGACCCGCGTTTGCCGGAGACCTCGACGATGATGATGCAGGTGCGGCTGGTGTGCGCCGCCTCGGCCATCCCGAACTTGAGGCGCAGGTCCAGGACCGGGATCACCCGGTCGCGCAGGTTGATGACCCCCTTGAAGAAGGGCGGCATCGCCGGCAGCTCGTGGATGGGCAAGAGGCCGATGATCTCCCGCACGTCGAGGATGCCTAAGCCGTAGCGCTCCTCGCCAAGGCCGAAGATCAGGTATTTGCCCTCGCGGCTGGCCAACTTCTGCGACTCCTCGAAGGCCCGCAGCTTCTGGGCCCCGCTGCCGGCCGCTGCCGTCTCTACCCCCGCGGTGGGGCGGCGCGAGGTGGGCCCGCCGCCGCAGGCCTGGTCGGCAAAGCGGCGATCGACGAAGTCGGCCACCGTGATGGTGCGGCCGATCTCCATTCGGTTCACCATGTAGTCCTGGATGGTCTCCAGGTCCTCCACCACCGGGTAAAGATCGTCATAGGTGATGCCGGCAGGGTCGGAGAGCACCTGGCGCAGCAGCCCGACCTCCAACCCCAGCTTCTTCTGCGGATCGAGGAAGGCGACCGCGATCTCCGCCGCCTCATCGATGTGCTGGCCGATGAAACGGCCGCTCTCCACCACCAGATTGGTGAATTCCTGCACTGCCGCCGGGTACTGACGGATGATCTCCTCGCGGAAGACCACCACGCAGCAGGGGTGCTCCTGCCAGATCTCGCTGGAAAGGAACTGGCGCTCGGCGATCCCGGCGGCAATGGCCCGCGAGCCGATGGGCTCGGCCACCAGGAAGCCGCAGGCCTCCGGGTTCTCTTTCAGGAACTCCGGCATGGCGATGGGCGGCACCACGTCGAAGAGGACGTTGACCGCCTCCTTGCCGGCCACCCCGGGGCGCAGGCCCATCTGGGTGAAGTACATGTGGGCCAGCATGTTGTGGATCGACATCTTGTGCGGGATGTAGAAGGTCTTGTGCTTGAAGAACTGCTGGTAGGGCTTCACGTACTTGCCCGACCGGTTGCGCACGCAGATGCTGCCGTTGCGGTGGGCAAAGAGCACCAGCCGGATCGGCACCTGGTAGCTGAAGAGGTCCATGGCCGCCGGCGCCAGGATGAAGGCGCCGTCCACCTCGCCCTTTTCGAGCGCCGCCTGCACCGGGTTCCAGCTCGGCATGCAGAGGGTCTCCAGGCTGAAGTGGGCCGGGTTTTTCCTGCCGGTCACCATCTGATGCTTCAGGACGCCCAGGGCCAGGTGGTCGGTGATCTGGATATGGGCCAGCTTGAGATGCACCTTGCCCTCGGCCGAGACCTTGGGACCGACCGATGCCGTAGGTGCTTCGGCCTGCCTGATGCCGAAGGCCTCCTCGATGGCGGCCTTCAGCTCGTCCGGGGTGAAGGGTTTGGCCACCACGCCGTTGGCGCCGCCGGCCCTGGCCTTGGCCACGTATTCCTTGTCGCCGTGACCGGTGGCCATGAGAAAGGGGATGGCCCGGAAGCGTTCGTCCGCCCGCATCCACTGCACCAGGGCATAGCCGTCCCGGTGGGGCATGGCCCAGTCGCTGATGACGAGCTGCACGTCACCTGCCGCCTCCAGCTTGGTTACCGCATCGTCGCCATCCATGGCCTCGACGATATTGGTGAAGCCGATCTGATTCAGGATGCGGGCCTCCATCTTGCGCATGGTGGCGGCATCCTCGACGAGCAGGATCTTGATCGACGGCTCAACAGGCATGGGGCACCTCCTCGGGTCTTTTCATCATAGTGCAACTTGGCGCCAGATACAAGCGAGGCGGCAGCGTGCATGCCCGGTGGATTTGCGCGTTTTTTACGGGGTGAGGCAACGGTGGGGACTCGAGATCAGCCGCTTCCGGGCGAGGGAGGAGGGGGGACGGTGCTCCCGTCCGCCCTTCATCGAGCCGGCCGCTTTGCCGGCGCGGTCGGGGGCGGCAGAGCGCCCCCCTTAGCCATGGATCACTGATCCTTGCCAGGCGGCGGGCAACTACAGGAAGGGCCGGCGGCGGCATCACGGTCCGTTGTCTTGGTGGCCGGACAGTTGCCGCTGCAACTGCAACCGCACGAGCCCTTGCCGGTGAGTTGCCGATACGCAGCGCGAGCGAGCAGCACGACGCACACCCCTACCACCACGATGACCAGCACGGTATCCCACATGTTACCCTCCCAGGCCCAGGGCCATGCCGAGCTGATAGACCAGGGTGGCAAGACCAAAGGCAAAGATGGTGTTGAAGCCCATGGCAAAGAGCCCCCACTTCCAGGAGCCGGCCTCGCGGGCGATGCAGACCACGGTGACGGAACAGGGGGCATAGAACATGACAAAGACGATCAGGGCAAAGGCCATGACCGGGTTCCAGTTGGGGTCCCCCATCAGGGTCTGGGCCAGGGAAACGCTCTCCTCGGGGTTGACCTTGCCGAGGGAATAGGCGGTGCCCAGGGTGGAAACCACCACCTCCTTGGCGGTAAAGCCACCGACCAGGGCGATGTTGGTCCGCCAGTCAAAGCCGGCAAAGCGGCTGACCCCTTCCAGGGCCTTGCCGATCCGGCCCGCCACCGAGTATTCCAGGGCCCGCTCCGCTTCCTGGCGATCAAGCACATCGAGCCGATTCAGAAGGTCGGCGGCCGGCGCCGACAGTTCGGTGATGTCCGCCCCTTCCTCGGTAGCCTCCTGCACCACCTCGTCCGGATAGCTGGCCACCAGTTCCTGACGCTGGGCGTCGATCCGCTCGTGCGCAACCTCCGGCAGACCTGGGAAGGTCATCATCGCCCAGAGCAGGATGGAGATCGCCAGGATCACGGTGCCGGCCTTCTTGATGTACTGCCAGGTCCGCTCCCAGGTGTGAATCAGCAGCCCCCGCAAAGTCGGCAAGCGATAGGGCGGCAACTCCATGACAAAGGGGGTCGATTCTCCCCGCAGGATGGTCACCCGATAGAGCTTGGCCACCAGCAGGGCCACCGCCCAGGCCAGCAGGGTGAGCAGAAACATGACCTGCGCCTGGTTGTTCGCGAAAAAGGCCCCGGTCAAGAGGACCAGCACCGGCAGCTTGGCCCCGCAGTTCATGAAGGAGACGGTGAGCAGGGTGGCGAGTCGTTCGCGTTCCGAGCGCAGGGTCCTGGTCGCCATCACGCCCGGCACCGCGCAGCCGCCGGCAATGCCGCCGGAGACGATATAGGCCATCACCGAGCTGCCGTGCAGGCCGAACATCCGGAAGACGCGGTCCATCATGAAGGCCACCCGGGCGAGATAGCCCGAGTCCTCGAGGATGGCGATGCCGAAGAACATGAACATGATGAGCGGCACAAAGCCGAGTACGCCGCCGACCCCGTCAATGACCCCGGCGATGAGCATCGATTTGAGGTAGCCCTCGGGTAGCAGGGCTCCGATCCCTTCGCGCAGCAAGCCGAAAAGCCCCCCCAGCCACGCCACCGGCAGGGCGCTGTAACTGAAGGTGAACTTGTAGAGGCCGAGCAGCACCACCAGCATGATGAGCGGCCCCAGGAAGCGGTTGGTGAGCACCTTGTCGATCCGGTCCGAGGTGTAGAGCCGGTCGGCATCGTATTTCCGGGAGAGCACCTCCTGCCGGAGGATCGATTTGATGTAGCCGTAGCGGTGGTCGGCGATGATCGCCTCGGGGTAGGTTTCCAGGGTGCGCTGCAGGTGGTCGCTGGCCTCCTGGACCCAGTGGTCGAGGGCGGCGGAAGCCGCCGCGTTCTCCTGGGCTCCCCGCTCCCGGATCTGGCTGTCGTTCTCCAGATACTTCACCGCCAGCCAGCGGGCGGGGTAGCGGTGGGTCAGAAAGGCCTGCGCCGCGATATGCCTCTCCATGGAGAGCAGCACGCGGTCGAGATCCTCGCCGTAGGAGATGTGGAGCGGATTCCATTCCGGGGCCTGGTTGGCCAAGGCCAGGACCGCGGCCATGAGTTCGGCGGTGCCCTTGCTGCTGCGGGCCACGATGGGAACGACCGGCACCCCCAGCAGTTCGGCGAGCCGCTCGGCATGGATGGCAATGCCGCGGTCGCTGGCCACGTCCATCATGTTGAGCGCCACCACCATCGGCACCCCCAGCTCAAGAAATTGGGTGGTGAGATAGAGATTGCGTTCGAGGTTCGAGGCATCGACGATGTTGACCACCACGTCCGGCCGCTCCTGCACGAGATAGTCGCGGGCCACCACCTCCTCCACCGAATAGGCGGTGAGGGAATAGGTGCCGGGCAGGTCAACGATGTTGATCTGCTCCCCGCCAGGGGCGACATAGAACCCTTCTTTTTTCTCGACGGTCACCCCAGGGTAGTTGCCCACGTGCTGCCGCGCGCCGGTGAGGGCGTTGAAGAGCGTGGTCTTGCCGGCATTGGGGTTGCCGGCCAGGGCGACGGTGATGGGTGGGGTCATGATCCTCGCCTCCAGCGCGTTCAGGATACGTCCACTTCGATGTGGTCTGCCTCATTATTGCGCAGGGTCAGGGTGCTGTCCAGCACCCTGAGCGCCACCGGATCGTAGAGGGGGGCGCGGCCCTGCACGGTGATCTGGGTGCCGGGCACCAGCCCCATGTCCCGGATCCGGCGGCCCAACTCCCCGCCGACCTTGACCGCGGCGATCACGCCGCTCTGGCCCCGCTTCATTTGTCGCAGCATCATGCGCGGCATGGCCTTCTCCTTGCAAGAACGCCGGCCAGGCGGGCCGGCGGGTCACTTTTTCGAACCCTTTTCCAGAAGGGTCGTTATACCCGAGCCGCTCTTAAGAAGTCAATATTTTGTGTCATGACCACAACAAAATTAAGCATCCCTAACTATAATCGCAAGGTGTTTGGCGGAGAATAGGGCAGGGCTCCCGGCCCTTTGCGGTTGGCAGTCGGAACCCTTCGTCTTGTCGGCCCGGGCGAGATGTTGCCGGGGAGAGCGGCAACGGCAAGGAGCGAACGGTTCCCGGAGAGCGGTTCTTCACGCGTTTTCCGGCCAAAAACCACGCCATGCTGGCCGGGCCAGACGCCATGGCCGCTAGGCCTTCCGGAAGGGGAAAAGGGACGACGGGCCGGCAGGCCCGCCGTCATCAGGAACGGGTTTCGATGCCCTGTGCCTTGAGATGCGCCTTCACCGCGCTGATCGGCACCTCCTGGCGGTGGAAGATGCCCGCCGCCAAGGCGGCCTCGGCCCCGGTGGCGGCAAAGACCTCGGCAAAGTGCTCCACCTTGCCGGCGCCGCTGGAGGCGATCACCGGAATGGTAACCGCGCTGCGCACCAGGTTGATCAGCTCCAGGTCAAAGCCGGAATTGGTGCCGTCCTTGTCGATGCAGTTCAGGAGGATTTCGCCGGCGCCCAGCGCCTCGCACACCCTGGCCAGAGTCTGGGCATCCACGTCGCGGCCCTCGCGGCCTCCCTTGACCGTGCATTGGTACCAGCAGTACTCCTCGCCGTTGGGGCCGGGAATCGCGGTCTTCACCGTGGGGTGAGAGGTGTCGGCGGGGCTCTTTACATAGACCCGGCGCGGATCGATGGAGATGACCACCGCCTGGTTGCCGTAGACATAGGCGATCTGCTCGATGGAACTGGTGCCGGTTTTTTTGCCGGTGCGCAGATACTCCTCCACCACCGCCACCGCATCGCCGCCGATGGAGATCTTGTCGGCGCCGGCGCGGAAATACTGGGCCGCCACGTCGAGGGCGGTGTAGTGCCTGCCCTCGGAGTCGGTGTAGTCGCGGATGCCGCCGCCGATGGTGAGCGGCACAAAGACCTGCTCCGAGGTGCGCTCCAGCACCTCCAGCATGGGCTGGTCCTTGAGCGGGAAGTCGCGGAAGCCGGTGATGTTCAGGAAGGTGATCTCGTCCGCCCCTTCTTCGAAGTAGCGGCGGGCCAGCTCCACCGGCTTGCCGAGGTTGCGCACCTCGCCCTGCTCGCGCACGTCGTACTGGTCGCCCTTGGTGACCACCAGGTCGCCGGCATCGTTACTCCGCACGTCGAGACAGGCGATGATCCGCTTGGCCAGCTTGGTCTCGGCCGGCCCCTGCACCACTTGGGCCGGATCACCGGTACCGAGGTCGCTCGCGGTGAGGAAATTCTTGAGCAGGTTGAGTCCGGCCAGGCCGCTCTTTTCCGGGTGGAATTGGGTGGCCACGATGTTGCCCTTCTGCACGGCGCTTAAAAAATCGTCGCCATAGGTGGTGGTGGTGAGCTGCCAGTCGCGGTTGGCCTCGGAAAGCTCGGCCCGGTAGGAGTGGACAAAGTAGAGCTTCTCGCCGCCGTAGCCGTTGAACAGGGCCGAGGGCTTGCGGATGGCGATACCGTTCCAGCCGATCTGCGGCACCGCAAGACCCGGCGTGGTGAAGCGCTTGATCTGGCCAGGGATCAGGCCGAGGCCCGCCACCCCCGGCGACTCCTCGCTGCCCTCAAAGAGGGTCTGGAGGCCGAGGCAGATGCCGAGAAAGGGGCGGTTGGCGGCCAGATATTCCTTGAGCGGCGCCAGATACCCAAGGTCGGCGAGGCGCGCCATGGCGCTGCCGAAGCTGCCCACGCCAGGGAAGATCAACTTGTCTGCGGTGCGGATATCCTCGGGCAAAGCGACGTCGCGTACCTCGAAACCAAGCCGTTTGATGGCGTTGCGAACGCTGCGGACGTTGCCGGCGCCGTAATCAAGCAGGGTAATCATCGCTCTCACTCCATGTTTGCAGAACGCCCCGTCGGATGCATAGGGGCTGATTATAAAGGGTTTTGCGCGGCGGCAAAGGGGTTTTTCCCGCCAACAAAAAAGCCCGGCACGGCCGGGCTCTTCATGCCTTGCCACTGAGGCCGCTTACTTTCTGACCATGATCTCTTCCGACCAGTCGTTGTGTTCGAACTGGCTATGGTCGGGCTTTTCCGGTTTTTCCTCAAAGAGGCGCTGCTCCAGCCACGTGAGCACCTTGGCGAACTCGGCCGCCACCTGGGCCACCGCCTTGCCACGGTGGCTCACTCGGTTTTTCTCCTCCATGGAGGCCTCGGCAAAGGTCTTGCCCAAGATGGAACAATAGAAGACCGGGTCGTAGCCAAAGCCGTCGTTGCCGCGGGGGGTAGAGAGGATTTCGCCCTCGCAGCGGCCTTCGAAGGTCAAGGCCGGGCCGCTCGGCACCGCGATGGAGATTACGCACTCAAAGGCGGCCTTGCGGTTCTCCTTGCCTTCCATCTCCCTGAGCAGTTTGGCGATGTTGTCGGCGTCCGAGGCCTTGTCGCCGGCGTAGCGGGCGGAATAGACCCCAGGGGCGCCGTCCAGCGCCTCTACCGTGAGGCCGGAGTCGTCGGCCATGGCGGGCAGTCCCAGCACCTTGGCGGTGAAGCTCGCCTTTTTGTAGGCGTTGTCGTCAAAGGTGGCGCCATCCTCCACCGCCTCCGGGATCGGGCCGAAATCGTTGAGGCTCTTGATCTCCACCGGGAAGTCTTTGAGCATCTCGGCGAATTCCTTCACCTTGCCCTGATTGCGGGTGGCAAGCACGATGATCTGCGGCATGGCAAAGTATCTCCCTGTTCTTGGAGGAAAAGTACGACGGCAACGGCCCACATTTAAACGGAAGCCGCGGCAAAGTCAAGCCGCGAATGGCCTAGACAAACCAGAGATGGCAGATGATGAGGGCGCCGATCAGGCCGGCCAGTTCGCCGCAGAGGGCGGCGGGCAGGGCGTGGCGGGTGCGGAAGACGCCGACGCTGCCGAAGTAGACGGCCAGCACGTAGAAGGTGGTCTCGGTGGAGCCCTGGATGACGCCCACCAGGGCGGCGAGAAAGCTGTCCGGCGCCTGGCGGGTGATCTCGCTCATGAAGCCGAAGGCGCCGGAGCCGGACAGGGGACGCAAGAGCGCCATGGCCAAGCCCTCGGCCGGCAGACCCACCCGTTCGGTAAGCGGCGACAGGGTCGCCACCATGATGTCCATGGCACCGCTGGCCCGGAACATGCCGATGGCGACAAAGATGGCGACCATGAAGGGGACGATGCGGATGGCGGTGGTGAAGCCCTCCTTGGCGCCGTCGGTCGCCACTTCGTAGACCTTGACCCCCCGCAGATACCCGAAGAGGAGCAGCCCGACGATGAGCACCGGGATGAGCCAGGCGGAAACGCTGTTCACGGTGGTGACGGAGAAGAGGGGAGCGGCCGGGGCGTTCCACCACTGGAAGAGCACGCCGCCGAGAAAGAGGCCAAGGAGCACGCCGATGAAGATGCGGCCGGCCGGGCCGGGCAGGGCGAGGTCGGTGGCCTCGGCAGCAGTGGTCTCTGCGCCAGCTTCGACGGGAGTCGGCGCCAGGGTCTGGTCGGGGGTGGCGAGGAATTTGGCCATCAGGATGGCGACTACCGTGGAGCAGGTGGTGGCAAAGATCGACGGCAACACGATGGCGGCCGGATTGACGGCCCCGGCCGCCGCCCGCACCGTGATAACGCCCAAGGGCAGCAGGGTGACGCTGGAGGTGTTGATGGCCAGAAAGAGGCACATGGCGTTGGTGGCCGTGCCTTTCTCGGCGGCAAGCTTGTCCAGCTCCTGCATCGCCTTGATGCCCATGGGGGTGGCGGCGTTGCCCAGGCCGAGCACGTTGGCTGCCATGTTCATAATCATGGCGCTCATGGCCGGATGTTCGGCCGGCACGTCGGGGAAGAGCCGCGTCATCAGCGGTTTCAAGCCGCGGGCGATGAGGCGCATCATGCCGCCCGCCTCGGCCACCTTCATGATCCCCAGCCAGAGCGCCATGGGGCCGATGAGGCCAATGGCCAGCATCACCGCGTCCTTGGCCGATTCGAACGAGGCCTTGGTCACCGCCGCCATGGTGCCGGTGTAGGCGGCGGTCACCGTGGCAATCGCGATCATGCCGAGCCAGATGACGTTGATGATCGAGGGTTTTTGTCTCATGGCAGAGAGTTTACCCAATTCCCTCCCGCAAAGGCCAGCAGAATCGCACCCCGGCATGCCACCTGTTCGGCTAGCCTCTTGCCGGCCGAAAAAAAACCGCTGGCACCGGGAGTTTTTGTATATAATCGAAACACAACCCTGTGCGGCCTTTCCCAGCAAGCCATTAAAGGCGGTACCGTATGCAGCCACAACAGGCACTTCCTCTCTCGCATCCCCGCAGGCGATTGGGTTGGTGGCTGGTCCTCTGTTTCCTGTGCCTGCTGCCGTGTGCCACGCCGCTTTCCGCCGGTCAGTTCGGCGAATACGAGATCAAGGCCGGCTTTCTCTACAAATTCTTCAGCTTTGTCAACTGGTCCGAAGCGCCGGACAGCGCCCAGATGGTCTTGGTCGTCTTCGATACCGGGGCCGTGGGCAAGACCATCGGCGACACCTTGGCGGCGGAATCGGTGCACGGCAAACCGCTCAAGGTCATCCAGACCACCCAGGTGGCCGAGGCGAAAAAAGGGCACATCCTCTTCATTCCCGCCACCTTTGCCGGCGATTTGGACAAGGTGCTGAAGGCCCTGCAAGGGCGGCCGGTGCTTACCGTGGGCGAGAACAGCTCCTTCATCGCCGCCGGCGGCATGATCAATTTTGTCCGCCAAGGCACCAGGATCCGTTTCGAAATCAATCCCCGCGCCGCCCAGGAGGCCGGTCTCAAGATCAGTTCCCAGCTTCTGCGGCTGGCGATCATCACGGAAGGCCCCCACAGCGGCTTGCGCGGCCCTGCTCTCCTGGCCCAAGAGCCGCGACGAGCGACGTGGGCAGCGCAAGAACTTTAGGGGTGCGCATGATGCCAGCGTTTCGTTCCATCCGCCAAAAGCTGCTGTTGCTTGTCATGCTGTCCTGCGGCGTGGTGGCCGCCTTCGTGAGCAGCGCCCTGCTGGTGCACGAATTTTATTCCTTCCGGCAACGGCTGGCCCAGAGCTTGACGGTGCTGGCCCGGGTAGTGGCGGAAAACGCCGTCGCGGCGGTGAGCTTTGGGGACGAGGAGGCCGCAGAGAGGACGCTTGCCTCCCTGCGCGCTAAACCCAATGTCATGTACGGCGTCATCACTACCGACCGCGGGGTGTTGGCCCGTTACGTTCGCGACGCCTCCCTCGACCACAATTTTGTCCCGCCCAGGCTCCCGCTCAACCGACCGCTTTTTACCGCGGCGCATCTCGATCTGACCCATGATATTCAGCTCGACGGCAAGACCCTGGGCCGCGTCTTCATCCGCTCCGATCTGCACGAAGAACAGCTCAGGATGCGCGGTTATTTCCTGGTGCTGGCGCTGGTCCTGCTGTTTTCTTTTGTCGCCACCCTGTTGCTCACCCGCCGGCTCCAGCGCCTCTTCACCGATCCCATCCTTGCCCTGACCGCGGTCATCGATCAGGTCTCGCGGCAGCGCGACTACGCGTTGCGGGCCATCCCGCAGAGCCAGGATGAAATCGGCACCCTCACCAGGGGCTTCAACGACATGCTCGACCAGATCGAGGCGCGGGATAAGGCCCTGCAGGAAGCGCACGACAGCCTGGAGGAGAAGGTCCGGCTTCGCACTTTCGAACTGCAAGCGGCCAAAGAGGCGGCGGAGGCGGCCAGCCGGGCCAAATCGGAATTCCTGGCCAACATGAGCCACGAGATCCGCACGCCGATGAACGGCGTCATCGGCATGACCCACCTGGCCCTCGAAACCGACCTCTCCGCCGAACAGCGGGAGTATTTGGAGCTGATCGACCAATCCGCCAATCGTCTCCTCAGAGTGATCAACGACATCCTCGATTTTTCGAAGATCGAGGCCCAGAAACTTGAGTTGCGCGAAAATCGCTTCAACCTGTGGCAGACCATCGAAAACACGGTGCAGGAACTGGCGGTGAAGGCCCACGAAAAGGCTCTGGAGCTGCTCTGCGATATCGCGCCGGAGGTGCCGCGCGAAATGGTGGGGGATCCGGTACGGCTCCATCAGGTCCTGACCAACCTGCTCGGCAACGGCATCAAATTCACCGAACAGGGCCATGTGGCGCTCCAGGTGACGGTGGAGGCGGAACAGCCTGACCGGACCACGCTGCTCTTTGCCGTTACCGACACCGGCATCGGCATTCCCAAGGAACAGCAGGCGCGCATCTTCAATCCCTTTGACCAGGCCGATACCTCGCTCACCCGCAAATATGGCGGCACCGGCTTGGGTCTTTCCATCACCGCCCGACTGGTCGCCTTGATGGGCGGTCACCTCTGGGTGGAGAGCGAGGAGGGCAAGGGCTCCATTTTTTATTTTACCGCCTCTTTTGGGAAAACGGCCGCGGACCTGGCGGCGCAGGAAAGCGCCCCGGCCAATCTGGTGGGCAGGTTGGCGCTGGCGGTGGACGACAACCCCATCAACCGCAAGATACTTACCCAGATGTTGGGCAGCCTCGGCATGACGGTGCAGACCTGCGACGACGGCCAGCAGGCCCTCTATCTCCTCTTGGAGCGCGTCGACCGTGGCGAGCCGCTCTTCGATCTTGCCTTGATCGATGTCATGATGCCACGGTTGGATGGTTTCACTCTCGCCAGTTCCATGCGGCGGCATGCCCGGCTCAAGGAGATTCCGATCTGCATCCTCACCTCTGCCGGCCGAGAGGAGGATACCCGGCTGTGCGCTGAATTGGGTATCCAGGGCTACCTGCTCAAACCCTTCCGCCACAAGGAACTGTTACGGGAACTCGGCAAGTGTCTGGGGCCAGTGGCGGCAGAAGCCGAGGAGAGAGCACCAGCGCCGGCCGCCGCACCGCGGCCGGCCAGAAACATCCAGGTGCTGCTGGCGGAGGACAATCCGGTGAACCAGCGCCTGGCCCAGAAGATCCTGGAAAAGGAAGGATACCGCGTCACCCTTGCCAACAATGGCCGCGAGGCGGTGGACATCTTTGGCCGCCAACCCGTGGACCTGGTTCTCATGGATATCCAGATGCCGGTCATGGACGGCTTCGAGGCCACCGCCGCTATCCGCGCCGCCGAGCGGGGGAGCCGCCGCCATGTGCCGATCATCGCGCTCACCGCCCATGCCATGAAGGGCTACAGCGAGCAATGCCAGGCGGCCGGCATGGACGCCTATATCTCCAAACCGATCAACATCCAGCGATTTCGGGAAATCCTGGCGGAAATCACGCCGGCCGAGGCCAACCATGGTTAAACCGCACCCACCGAGGTTCCCCATGCGCCACTCTTCCCCCCTTCGGACCGCCGCCGTCCTGCTGGCCGTCGTCACCTTGGGCGCCACGCCAAGTCTGGCCGCTCCGGCCAAGATCACCGACCTGTCGTTGGAGCAGTTGCTGGAGACGGAGGTCACCTCGGTCTCCAAACGGCCGGAGCCGCTCGCCAGCGCGGCCAGCGCCATCTTCGTCATCTCCCAGGAGGATATCCGGCGCTCCGGCGCCACCTCGATTCCCGAGGCGTTGCGCATGGCGCCGGGGCTGGAGGTGGCTCAGATCGACGCCAACAAATGGGCGATCACCAGCCGCGGCTTCAATGCCTTTTCCGCCAACAAGCTGCTGGTGCTGATGGACGGCCGCACCCTCTACAGCCCGCTCTTTTCCGGCACCCTCTGGAACGTGCAGGACACCATGATGGAGGACATCGAGCGGATCGAGGTGATCCGTGGTCCCGGCGCCGCCCTCTGGGGCGCCAATGCGGTGAACGGCGTCATCAACATCATCACCAAGCCCTCCGCCGACACCCAGGGGGCGCTGCTCACCGCCGGCACCGGCACTAAGGAGCTCGGTTTCGGCGGCGGCCGCTATGGCGGAGCCCTCAACGACCACACCACCTATCGGGTCTATGCCAAGTCGTTCTACCGGGACGACCTGGAGCGGGCGGACGGGACCAGGGCCAACGACGACTGGTACCAGTGGCGCAGCGGCTTCCGGGTGGACAGCAAGCCCGACAGCCCCTATGCGTTCACCATCCAGGGCGACGCCTATAACGGCAATGCCGATGCCGCCACCACCATCCCGATCGCCACCGCGCCCTATGCCGCCACCATCGACAACCCGAGCAACGTCCGGGGCGCCAATCTGTTAAGTCGCTTCACCCGTACCACCGGCCCCGACTCGGAGCTGATGGTGCAACTCTATTACGACCTGACCAAAAGCAACGACCGGCTGCTGGGTGACCACCGCGACATCGTCGATCTGGAAATGCAGTACCGCTTCCAGGCGGCCGACCGCCACGAAATTACCTGGGGCGCCGGCTATCGTTTTCTTCATGACCAGATTGACAACAGCACCACCTTTTCCTTTAGTCCGGCGAGTCGCAGTGATTCCCTTTTCAGCGCCTTCCTCCAGGACGAGGTGGCGTTGGTCGACGACCTGCTCAAGCTGACCGTGGGGTCCAAGTTCGAACACAACGATTACAGCGGGTTCGAGGTCCAGCCGAACGTTCGCCTGGCCTGGACTCCTGATAGCACCAACACCGTTTGGGCCGCAGTAAGCCGGGCGGTGCGCACCCCCTCCCAGGCGGACCAGAATATCCGGATTCAGAGCGCCGCGGTTCCGGCGGCTTTGATCCCACCGCTGGCCGGTCTCGCGCCGGGCACCGTGCTCATCACCACCAACGGCAACGAAGCGTTCGACTCCGAGGAAGTGGTTGCCTACGAACTGGGCTACCGCCTTCAGGCCACCAGCCGCCTTGCCTTTGATACCGCGCTTTTTTACAACGACTACCGAAAATTGCGCACCACCCCGCCCGCCAATCCCGCCATCCTCAGCCCTGCCACCGATCCCAATTACGTCGCGGAATTGCGCTATGCCGCCGGCAATACCATGGATGGCGAGACCTACGGCCTGGAAATCGTGGCCGACGCCAAGCCGCTGGAGTGGTGGCGGTTGCAGATTGCCTACACCTTCCTGCGCATGACCCTGCATGAATCCGGCCAGGGACTTTATGCCGGCGAGGCGGCCGAAGGGGAGAGTCCGCGCAACCAGTTCTCCATCCGTAACCTGATGGACCTGGGCAACACCGTCACCCTGGACACGTGGCTCCGCTACGTGGAGAACCTTCCCACCTACGGCCTTGACAGCTACGTTACCCTCGATGTCCGGCTTGGCTGGCAGGCGCAGCCGGGTCTGGAGTTGGCCCTGGTCGGCAAGAACCTGCTGAACGACCACCATACCGAATTCGGCCAGCAATTCATCAACATCGTGCCTTCCGAGATCGCCCGCAGTGTCTACGGCAAGGCCACCTGGAGTTTTTGAGCCGGCAGCCCGCCCCAAAAAACAGCCCCCCGGTCCGGAGGAAGAGGACCGAGGGGCTTCGGGGGAGGAAGGGAAGAGGAGAGAAGACTATTTCAGGGCATCATAGACTTTGCCCACCAGTTCCGGGCCGGGGGTGAGCGTTTTGTCGCCCTGTTCCCACCGGGCCGGGCAGGCTTCGGTTGGGTGGGCGGCCACATAGACGCTGGCCCGTAGCTTGCGCAGCAACTCCTTGGCGCTGCGGCCGACGTTGTAGAAGTTGACCTCCGAGGCGACCAGGGTGCCGGAGGGGCTGATGATAAAGGTGCCGCGCAGGGCAAGGCCGGTTTGTTCGTCGTAGACCCCGAAGAGGCGGGAGACGGAGCCGGTACGGTCGGCGGCCATGGAGTACTTGGCCTTTTCCAGGAATTTTTCCTCCCGCCGCCAGGCGAGATGGGTATAGACCGTGTCGGTGCTCACGGTGATCACCTCGGCCCCAGCCTTTTTGAGGTTTTCATGCTCGTCGGCCAGATCGGCCAGTTCGGTGGAGCAGACAAAGGTGAAATCCGCCGGATAGAAGACCAGCACCGTCCACTTGCCGCCCTCGCGCAACGTCTTGAGCGATATCTTGCCAAAGCCGTAATCGGTCGGTTCATACGTTTCCAACTCAAAGTCCGGGACCTGCTGCCCCACTCGAATTCCGCCGCAACAGCTCTGTCTGCTCTCGTTCATGCGCATGCCCTCGTGTTGAAGTATTCTTGGATATTTCAGTAATAATTACCATTCGCCTTAGCACAAGTCAAACCATTTTTATCCTGTTTGTGTTTTTTATTGATGCGAGGCCACGGCAACGAGAGGGAACATCAACCTCTGTCGGCATTTTGGGCCGGGTGTCTTTGTAAACAGGGGTGTCCAGGTGGGGAGGCCCGGAGGGGAAAGTAACAGCAGTAGAGGGGAAGACTGGCACGAAGGGGCGCCATGAAAAAAGCCCTGGTTGGCGGACCAACCAGGGCTTTGAGCTGACGTTGAAGGACTAACTGCGCAGGCGCAATTAGAAGGTCATGGTCAGGGAGTGGCTCAACACGTAGATGTTTTTGGTGGTGTCGAGGGTACTGGCGCCATTGAAGAAGTCGCCGGTATCGAGGAAGCCGAAGTGGGCCTCGTAGGTCAGGTTGTCGAGCAGCTTGTAGGCCATGCCCAAGTCGTATTCCCAACCGTAGTCACCCTCACGAGCCCAATTTTTCTTGTCCGCCTGGGCATAGCCAACGGCGCCATGCACAGTCATCTTGTCGGAAACCGCATAGTTGGCATAGACGCCGGCAGCGCGGGCACCCGCATAGCTTGCGGCATAGGTGTAGTTGTTGAACAGATTGTTGTTCAGGATGCCGGTGTGGCGGCCGGTGAGGACATAGAACGGCTCGAAGAGGTCACCGGTACCAACCGCATTACCCGGACCAGTAGTGGCGCTGTTGGTGGGGTTGAGAGCGGAGGTGATGTCATTGTCGCCATTGCTTTGGCCCTCGGCATAGAAGGCCATGGCCCCCACATCCAGTTTGTCGACCTTGGCGCCGACGTTGAGCATGCCGGCCCAGGAGTCATAATCCTGATTCGCGGCGGTGGTATAGGTGTGGTCGTAATCCTTGTTGCCGAAGTAGTGGATCAACTCGCCGTTGATGTAGAGGTTGTCCATCTTGAACTTGCCATAGAGGTCCACATCTTCCAGCAAGCTTCTCGCAACCGTGTTACCACTCGGATAGGCATGGTTGCTGCCGTAGGCGTATTCCAAGCCGGCATCCAGGTTGCTGGTTTTGTAGAAGAGACGGGCAACGTACTTGTTGCTGTCCTTGTCGCTCTGGTCATCGTAAGCGGGATTCGTGGCATTATCGGTGGACTTCTGGATATAGAACTGGGTGGACCACGGCCCGCCGGCCAAGAGGGAGGGGAAGAGCTGGATGCGGTCGGCGCGCTGATCGAAGTCCAGGAAGGAGGTACCAAAGGTGCCAGCCGAGGTACGGCCGATACGGAACAGGCCGATGGGAGAGGTATAGTCCATGTAAAGCTGGTGGATGTATACGCTGCTGTTTTTATCCGAAGTGCCCATGGTATTGCCAACGGTATCGTACTGGTTGCCCCAGAAGTTATCCTGGGCCAGGCGAACCACGCTGTACATGGCAATCTTGTCGTTGACCTTCATGGAGGGGTTGATCTCGAAGGTATGCAGATAGTAGGCGTTCGTGTTGTTGGAGGTGCCGGGAGCCTCAGTGGCAACCACACCACCGCTGTTGGCGCTGTTCAGGTAGGCGCCTTCCACCATGTACTTGCCGCTGATCTGCCACTCCACCGCCGAGGCAGCAGTCGCAGCGCCGGCCACCAGGCCAAGGGCTGCAATGGTTACCAATACTTTTTTCATCTCTTATCTCCTTAAAAAAATTGTGATTCCCGGCAGGCCAGTGGTCTGCCGTCTCCTTGGCGACAGGTCTGTTCATGTACTTCAGCCTGCAGTCAATTTTCTTGTAGCCGATTTTTTGTACTACTGTCAAGTTTTTTGTACCAGAAAGAACAACCGGCGAAAAAAAGCGACACAAGGCCATAACACGGCGAAAGCAGGGAAAAAGGAGAGGCAGGGACGGGCGACGTTGCACTGCAACGGCGTGGCAGTCGTCGACAAGGAGGTTGCGCCAGCAGAACGTGGCGTTTCCGTTAGGGGCTCTCCGTGGGTCGGCGGACAGCCCCCCAGCGGGCCGTTTATTCCGCCTCTTCCTTCGGGGCCTTTTCCGCCTCGGAAAAGTCGAGGTTGTACATGAGCACCGTGCTCTTCTTGCTGGAGAAGATGTCGAAGTCCCCCTGGCGCAGCACCAGCCCGACCAGGAGCTCCGCCGTGGGTTCCTTCTTGTCCGGCCGCAGGAGGTAGTCGGCAATGTAGCCGTCGATCTTCCGGGTCCGCCAGATCTCGGTGAGCGCGATGCCGTTCCAGGTCAGGGCGTGGATCTCGCCGCTGGGGTAGTTCTTCATGTTCTTGAAGAGGCGCGACGAGGTGGAGAGGTTCTTGTTGACCAGCACGTCCACCACGCCATCCTTGTTGAGATCGGCGATGACGATGCGGCTGGGGATGTAGATGCGGCCTTCGGGATCGCCGGTGTCGTCCATGTCGCCCTTCTGACCGATCGCCTTCCGGCCGCCGATGTAGCGGTTGGTGCCGCCGAAGTAGTCGTCGCTCTTCCAGAGGATGGAGCCGCTCGGTTTGGCGACCACCAGGCGATCAAACTGATCGATGGCCACGATGTCGTAGCTGCCGTTCTTTTCGAGATCGGCCATGGAGAAGTCGAAGACATTGACCCAATCCGGCAGCTGCACCTGCGCGCCCTTGACCAGGGCGCCCTTGACCAGATCGAGGCGGAAGACACCGGGCATGATCGGTTTGCTCACCGCGGCGTGCTGGCCGAGAAGGGTCATGCCCTCGCCCGGCAGTTCCATGGCGCGGATATACCACTTGGCATCCTTGAACAGGTAGTCCACCTTGTCCTTGCCCTGCCAGATGAAGGCATAGGAGTGGGGCTCGGCCTCGTCGGCGGCGGAGACATAGATCGCTGCCTTGCCGCTGTGGTTGAGGTCGGCCACGGAGATGTAGTGGATCTTGTGGTTGACCGGCAGGAGGACCTGGCCTACCTTCTGGAGCTTCTTGCCATCCCGCTTGTAGATGCCCACCTCGTTGCGGTCGGCGAGGATCACCTCGTCCTGGCCGTCACCGTCCACGTCGCCCGCGTCCATGGCCTGGAGGTACATGTTAAAATTCTGGCTCTTCGAGAAGCCGAAAGGCCCGGTGGAACCCAGGGGGCGGATGAAGGGCGAGGCCCCGCGGCCGCCCGCGCCCATGAAGGCGCGTTCCGGATGGGCGGAGAGGTACTGGGGCTGCGCAGGCTGTTGATTGGCGGCAACCGGCGCCGCGGCGCTACCAGGGCGCTGGGCGCCAAAGACCTTGGCGCCGATATCCCAGGTGAGCTGGTCGATGGCGGTGATGATGTCGTTTTCCGAGGCGGCAGTGGCAAAGAAGGTCTGGGCCGGTTCGTTGGTGGCCAGGTTATAGACCTTGGCATCGAGGGACATGCCGGCGCCGATGGCGGTGAGGCTGCCGGTCACGACGTAATCGGCGCCCATCTGCCGACCCAGGGCTCGGATCTGCTCGGGTTGCGAGGGTTTGCCGCCGCCGAGGGCATGGTCCACCGTGGCGCGGGGGACGACCTGGATCTTGGCCCCGGCCGCGAGCCGGCTGGCGAGCATGTCCCGAATGCCGCTGGTGAGGTAGGAGAGGTCCTTGGCGGCATG
Organism: Deltaproteobacteria bacterium; assembly: GCA_021802645.1. GTDB lineage: Bacteria > Desulfobacterota > Desulfobulbia > Desulfobulbales > Desulfurivibrionaceae > JAJZRJ01. The sequence continues at coordinate 159,444 of JAJZRO010000004.1, forward strand.
GGTTTCGAAGGGCAGGAAGGCGACCTTCTTGGCCGGTGACGAAGGGGCCGGGGCGGCAAAGGTGCTGGTGGCCGTGGCCAGCAGCAGGGTCAACATTCCGAGCAGGAGACGAAGGCGGGAAAACGCGACGCGACGCATATGTGGATTCCTGTTGCTTAATTTTTCTTTATTCCGTAACTATCCGAGCAAAACAGATGCTAGTTGTACCGAAACGCCGCCTGATCGGCAAGGTTTTTGTGTGGCCGCGACAGGGCGTTTGGGCTCAAGAGGCGCAGGAGAAGGGGCGAGATGACCACCACAATGTACCTCATCCGGCATGGTATAACCGCGGCCAACCAGGAGGATCGTTTCGCCGGCCGCACCGACGAGCCGTTGCACCCGGAGGGCGAGGCCCAGGCAATGGCGGTAGCCGAACGGCTGCGGCCGGCAGGGATAGCGA
>JAJZRO010000005.1:0-39020 GCA_021802645.1 Deltaproteobacteria bacterium
TCTTTTCCTCGACCAGCATGCGGGTGCCTTGGTGGATGTTCAGTTTTTTCTTGAGCGAGGCCGGGATGGTGACCTGGCCTTTGATAGTGGCGGTGGTGGTGGGCACGTAGCGCCTTATCACCGCCAGCTCACCTGCGCCTCATTGCGCAGCGGAATCCGCTGGTAGGCGTTCTTGGGATAGCCGGCCATCATGGCGCCGGTGAGGACGTGGCCAGCGGGCAGATTCAGCGCCTCCCGGAGCGGCGGCCAGAAGGCGGCAGCCGAGAAAAGGAAGCCGGCCCAGCAGGTGCCCACGCCCTCGGTGGCCGCGGCCAGCTCGAAGGTGGTGAGCGCGATGGTGCTGTCGACCATGCCGTAGCGGTACGTTTCCGGCGCATGGGTCACCACCAGGCAGGGCGCAGAGCGCAGGACCGGGTCCCGTCCCTCCTCCCACCGCGCCACCAGCCGCGGCATGCGGTAGGTGGTGGCCAGGGGGTCCTTTTTGGCGATCAGGTCGCGCATCCAGTCCACCGCCTTGCCGGCCAGCTCTTCCAGCAACTCCTTGCGGCTGATCACCAGCCAGCCGAGCTGCTGGGTGTTCTTGGCCGTGGGCGCATAGCGGGCCGTATCGAGCAGGCGCGCCAGCTTCTCCTGTTCGATGGGTTTGTTCTTGTAGACCCTGGTGGAGCGGCGGGAACGGACCAAACGGCGGAAGACCTCGGGGGCGGGCAGCAATTCCGGTTCCATGGGCGCGCAGGCCTCCGTGGCCATGGTCTTGAGGGAAAAGGCGCCGTGCGGGCAGACGGCCACGCAGTGGCCGCAGTTGATGCACAGCTCTTCCGCGTGTTCCACCGGCGCCGGGGTCTTGTGGTCCATGGTCAGGATGCCCATGGGGCATTCGGCGACGCAGAGGCCGTCTGCCGCGCATTTGTTTGCATCGATGGTAAAGAAGCTCATAATTCCTCCTGCGAGTGGTGGGGAATGGATTTTTCTTATGTTGTAATGCGGCAAGACCGGGGCCGCAAGGGAAATGGGAGGATAGCGTGTCAGGCACCCAGAAGCGGCGGCCAGTCGATTGGGCTATGGTGCCGGAGGCGGCGGGGAGTTGGTGAATGAAAGAGGGCGTCGCCTTATCGGCCCATCGTGAACATCGGACTCTGTCCCCTCTTCTACTGCTGGAGCAATAACTCGCTGGCCGTTGATCGGCTTTTCGTGGGAACCGCGTAAATCCAAACCGCTGCCTCGCGCTGACCTCGATGGGGTACGGCCAGGAACAACCGCCGCATTGCAGGGACGAACAGGGAAGTGCGCGCCCCAGGTGCCGTGGGGATTCTTGCGATAGAACGGTAATGACCGGAATCGGTTCGTTCGAGGACATCGAGATACCCCGTGCCACACGAAATATAGAGGCGGTGCTGCTGGGAATCGATGAAGATATCGTCTGGGTCACCATCGATGGGAACAGAGACGACAATCTTCCCGGATCGGGTATCGAAGCCGATGAGCTGGGAAGGCTCTCGGGCGCCGATGAACAAGAGATGGGCAGCTTCATCCAGGGCCATTGGAAAATTGCCTTTGGCATTTCGCAATGGCCAGGTGCCGACTATGTGCTGTTTGGCGACATTCGCCACGATGACCCCTTGGATCGCCGGGACATTGACGAACATCCTGCCGTCGCCCTTGCTTAACGCGAACGATTCCGGATGACCAGGGAGCGGAATGACACCAAGTCGTTGGAGTTTCGTATCGAATATACCAATCGCGCCTCTTCCGTACGCCACAAAGAGCTGTTGCGCGGCAACGTCGTAACGTAGGTTGTCTGCATCCTCGTGGAGGTCAAGTTGCGTAAGGAGTTCGAGCGTGGTTGCGTCGAACACCGAACAGGCGCCATTTCCTCCATTGGAAACAACCAGGCGGCCGGAGTCCGCCATAAAGACCACATCCTGCGGTTCGCTGAGCCGGGGGATGCTCTTGATTCTCTCCGCTTTTCGCAGATCGACGACTTCAAGGCTGTTGTTGCCGAGTGCAGCGATGAAAAGCCTGTTGCCCGCCGTATCGACCGCCATATGATCGATTCGTCCCATCACCTGGGGTAAGGGGATTTGGCCCGCTAACTGCAAGGACAGGTCTTCGGCGTATGCCCAGCCAGAGACAACAAGCAAGACGACAATGACCGGCAGGACTCGCATCTCCGTGTCCCTCCATCGTGTGAGGCCTGTGTCAGGTACTTATGCCATCAGCGTTCACTCATCTGTGCCGCATTTTCTACGCCTTTTTCACAAACTCCGATTTCAACTGCATCGCCCCGAAGCCATCGATTCGGCAGTCGATGTTGTGATCGCCCTCGACAAGTCGGATGTTCCGCACCTTGGTGCCGACCTTGAGCGCCGAGGAGGCGCCTTTGACCTTCAGGTCCTTGATGACGGTGACCGTGTCGCCGTCCTGGAGCAGGTTGCCATGGGCATCGCGCACCACCAGGGTATCGTCCGTACTTGCCGCTCCCGCCTCCTTGCCCCACTCATGGCCGCATTCCGGGCAGACGTAGAGGGTCCCGTCTTCGTAGGTGTATTCGGAACTGCATTTGGGACAATGGGGCAGCGTGCTCATGCGGTACTCCTGTTGGGGGCTGGAAGGTATTCTGCCGGCGCGCGGCAAGGGGTGCCGGTCTGCGTGAATCGTCAGGCGCCGCGCAAGGAGGCTGGAGGGCGTTTGCCCAGTGCTTCCAGATACTCCTTGAGCACCACGGCCTGGTTGTGCTGTTCGTCCTTGGCGCCATAGACAAGCGTCACTGTCCCAGGACGGAGATGTGCCACGATCTGCGCCACCGCTTCGGGGTTGTGCTGCAACTCTTCGCGGTACCGGCGGCGGAATTCTTGCCACCTGGCCGGGTCGTGGCCAAACCACTGCCGCAGCGCGGTGCTTGGCGCGATTTCCTTGAGCCAGAGGTCGATATGGGCAGTATCCTTGGCGATGCCGCGCGGCCAGAGCCGGTCCACCAGAATCCGGAATCCGTCCCCTGCACTGAATGGCTCGTATGCACGTTTCAGAAGGATAGGCATGGCTCTCGATGCTGGTTTTTACGCTGCCTTTGGGCAGGCAGCGGAGGTGGCTACCGCAGGCCGGCGATGAAGGGGCCGACCGCTTCAGGCCCTTTTCCTTCGACCAGCCGGATGGTGGCGGTACCGATCACCGCCATGTCCGCCTTGCCCTTCAAGACCTCCACGTCCGCCTTGCTGGCGATGCCGAAGCCCACGGCCAGCGGCAGGTTGGTGGCGGCCCGGCAGTGGGCGAGGTAGTCGTGGAAGGCAGCGTCGAAGGTGGTCTGGGCGCCGGTCACCCCGCGCCGCGCCACGCAGTAAACGAGGCCCTCGCCGTAGCCCGCCAGTTCGCGCATCCGCATGTCGGTGCTGGTGGGGGCAAAGATCATGACCGGCGCAATGCCGTATTTCTTGGCCAGATTGAGGTACTCCTCGCCCTCCTCGGGCGGCAGGTCCGGCACGATGAAGCCCTGGATGCCGATCTCCTTGGCCTTCTTGAAGAACTTCTCCACCCCGTACTTGAAGAGGATGTTGTAGTAGGTCATGAAGAGGAAGGGGATCTTATGGGTCGCGGCCATCTCGGCGGCGAACTCCAGGCACTCCCGGACCTTGAGGCCGTGGCTGATCGCCTCCTGGTTCGCCTTCAAGATCACCGGCCCGTCGGCCACCGGTTCGGAAAAGGGGATCTGCAACTCGATGCAGTCTACGCCGTTGTCGACCATCTGCCTGACCACCTCGCGATTGACAGCGAGCGAGGGGTAGCCCAGCACCAGGTGGGTCATGAGCAGGATATCTTTCTCGGCGCGCCGGGCGCGCAGCGTCTCAGTCAGCTGCATACTGCTTTCCTTTCTCGCGGATAAAGGCCTTCCAGGAGGGGTCGTCAAAGGCGTGGGCAATGGTGAAGATGTCCTTGTCGCCGCGGCCCGACTGGTTGATGATGATCGCCTCGTCCTTGCTTAAGCTGCCCGCCTCCTTGAAGGCGTGGACAAAGGCGTGGGCCGATTCGAGGGCCGGGATGATCCCTTCCTGCTTGATGGTGAGGTCGAGGGCGGCCATGACCTCGGCGTCGGTGGCGGCCGCAAAGCGCACCCGCCCCTTTTCCCACAGGTCGGTGAGGATGGGCGAAACCCCGATGTAATCGAGGCCGGCGGCCACCGAGTGGGTGTCGCACATCTGGCCGTCACTGTCCTGCAAGAACATGGTCTTGTAACCCTGGGCCACGCCGGGCGAGGCATCGGGGCTGGCGAGCCGGGCGGCGTGCTGCTTGGTGGCAATGCCCTTGCCGCCCGCCTCGACGCCGATCAGCTCCACCTCGCGGTCGTCGAGGAAGCCCTGGAAGATGCCCATGGCGTTGGAGCCGCCGCCGACGCAGGCATAGACCCGGGCTGGCAGCTTGCCGAAGTGCTGCATGATCTGCTTGCGCGCCTCGATGCCGATGATGGACTGGAACCAGGCCACCATGGCCGGGAAGGGGTGCGGGCCGCAGACCGTGCCCATGACGTAGTGGGTGGTGTCCATGTTGGCCACCCAGTCGCGGAAGGCCTCGTTGATGGCGTCCTTGAGGGTGCGGCTGCCGGAGGTGACCGGTACCACGGTGGCACCCAGTTTTTCCATCCAGAAGACGTTGGGCCGCTGGCGCTGGACATCCTCCTCGCCCATGTAGATGGTGCAGGCAAAGCCGAACTTGGCCGCCATGGTGGCGGTGGCCACCCCGTGCTGGCCGGCGCCGGTCTCGGCGATCACCCGCTTTTTGCCCATGCGCTTGACGAGCAGCCCCTGGCCCATGACGTTGTTCGCCTTGTGCGCCCCGGTGTGGTTGAGGTCCTCGCGCTTGATGAAGATCTGCGCCCCGCCGAAGTGGCGGGAGAGGTTCTCGGCGTACGTGAGCGGCGTCGGCCGGCAGGAGTAGGTGCTCATCAGCTCGACATACTCCTGCCAGAAGGTCTTGTCCGCCTGGCATCTGGCAAAGGTCGCGTTCAACTCGCGGAAGGTCTCGTAGAGGATCTCGGGGATAAAGGCGCCGCCCCACTGTCCGTAATAGCCTGGCTTGATCATATGCGCTGCGTTCCCAAAAGGTGGTTGTTGCAAGGTTTGCAAACTACCCGAAATGGCGTGGTTTGTCGACAGGAGTTTCAGTTGCCCCAGCGATGCAGTCAGGCTGGGAGAGGAATTTTCCGGTTGCCGGGCCGAAGGGAATCCGGTTATAAAGCAAATCGTTAAATGCCTGAGAGCGCTTTGGGTGTTCCGCACCCGTGTCGATTTCAGCTTCCTTTCATTCTTTGGAGAGTCGTGATGCAACGCAGCTTCCATCACATATGAGCACTGCTCCGGCGTAAGCCGGCCGGCCCGGTTCGGGCTGGACGCAATTGCGGCTCTTCCTGCCAGGTTCTTCGTCCCCAGCGTTTCCTCGGGTGATTCTTTCCCTCTTCGCTGACAAGGCCCGCGGCTGAGTAAGAGCCGCGCCCGGGCCGGAGGTTTGTCTTCCGGCCCGCACAGCGAAGAGGGTCTATGCACGCGCCTGGTTCCCTGCTGCCCGTTCTACGGGCGGCTGAGCCGGCATGGGGCATGGGGGCCGTTTTCCCGGTCACCCTGCGCCGTGTCGCCTCGCATTCCATCCCATCTCTGGTCGAGCTCCGTTTCGATCGCCACCGCACGGTGGTGCCGTGTTGCCGCGGCTCGCCTCCCGTCGCTCGCGCATCATTCTGGATCCGCAACGTCATAAACAAACTGCATAAGGAGCATTCCCATGAAGAAGTATGTATTGTTGTGCCTTTCTCTGCTCTGCCTGTTCAACGTGGCAGCGTTCTTTGAGACTTTCAACTGGGTGGAGCCCGAGCAATTCAAACAATGGCTGGAGGCGAAGAAGCCCATGATCCTGGTGGATATCCAGGACAAACCTTCCTTTGCGGCCCACCATTTCCCCGGCGCCATCGAGACCAACGCCTTCCCGGTGGAGACGGACGCGGAGCGGCATCGGCTCGACCCGGCGGTGGCGACCGCGAAGAAGAGCGGTCAGGAGGTGGTGGTGCTCTGCCCGCGGGGTGGTGGCGGGGCGAAACGGGCCTACGATTACCTCAAGGCCCAGGGCGTGCCGGAAAAGAAGCTCGTCATCCTTACCGGCGGGGTGGACAAGTGGCCCTACCGCAACATGCTGGAGGCGAGCAAGTAGCGAAGAAGCACGATGCCCGGTTGCTGGTTGGGGCCGGGCATCGTGCCGCTGGGTGGTGGAGGCCGTTGCGAACACGCGCTCGGCTCGGCGGAATTCTGCCTGGGGCACGGAATCCTTGCCTCGGCGGCCAGGCGGCGAATTCCATGGAGAGGCTTGCCTTCGATCGGAGAAATCCCTAAACTATGTTGTAGAGAAGTGGGAAGTCATCGCCTTACAACCGGAAAGGAGGAGTGATTATGCCACAGCCGATTTGTGAATGCCAGACGACGCCGAAGGAAGATGAGCGTACCACCGTCACCCTGGAGATGCCGGTGGGGCTGCTCAAGCAACTGGAGGAGGCGGCAGCGCTCCAAGGCACCGACTATCGGGAGATGGCACTCTGCTTTCTTCGCGATGGGGTGGGCAACAGCAGCTTCAAGGTGAAGCGGGAACAATTCGTCAAACACGTTAGGGAGATCTTGGAGAAACACGGCGTCAAGCCCACCGAGGTTGAGGAAGAGGTCTTCAACAAGATTCTCTATTGACGAAACCCGGGTGCCGTTACGTGCCAGAACGTCCTGCGGGTGGCCGTTTTCGCACGCAGCATCAACCCGACGGGAGAAGATGACGGCCAAGGCGGCCGCCGGTCGTGGCGGCTTGTGCCCGAGGTCGAGGGTTTTTGGCGCGGGTTCCGGCTGTCGCTCCAGGGCGCTCCCCTGCGGCCGGCCATGAGGGGGCGGGAAATACAAAACGGAAAAGGAGACGCCCATGATCGAGATGGTGCTGTTCCACAGTGGCAATCCTGCGTGAGGAACCTGCCAGAAGGCCACGGGCGTGGCCAAGGCGATGCAGGAGCAATTCGGCGGGCAGCTCACGCTGCGTACCTACCTCTCCAACTCCCCGGAGGCGGCAGCCTACAGCCTCAAGGGTTCGACCAATGTCTTTGTCAACGGCGAGTGGGTTGCCCTGGAGGTGGCCACCGACCGGGAAAAAATGGCAGCCCATCTGAACGGCATCCTCGCCCGCGGCGGATGATCAGGGTGTCGCCGGGAGCGCCCGCCGGCAGGCGATGGCGAAATCCTCCGGATAGTGGCCGTTGATCCAGCGGAGTTGCGCCTCGGAAAAAGCCCCCATGGAGTAGGGCAGCTTGGGCAGCAGGCTGTAGAGGAGCCGCTGATCGGTATCCGGATTGTCGATCCGTTTCGAATATTCGATGCTGGTGACCAGCCGGGCGCCGAGTTTGGCCAACGCCTGCTGGGCTAACAGTAATGCCCGGTCCAGACTGGCGCGGCAGGCGGTGTCCGCCTCAAGGATGTTGCCTACCGCCCCCTTGGTCATGATCTGCACCTCCCACTGGGACACCTGCGCCTTGGGCACGAAGAGGAGCACCTGGTCGTCCTCGTGGATGACGAGGCTTGCCGCATCCGTACGGCCGTCCATGCGCTGGTTGGCGCGGATGGCGTTCAAATAGCTGGCAAAGAACCCTTGGCCGGTTTCGGCGCGGAAACGGGCACCGTGGTCGGCGATCTGGTCGCCGTTCGAGAAGGCAGGGAGCGATGCGGCTGGGTCATTGCCGCTGTGATAGCCCGTTACTGTCGGCGGCACCAGGGCGTACTGCTGGTGGATCTGCTGGTGCGAGGCGTGGAGCCGGTAGCCGCTGCCGGCAAAGTCGAAGCCGAAGTTCCAGCCCCAGAGGATGCCGGTGTAGGGCAGGGTGCCGGGGGCGATCCGGCCGAGGGTCGCCACGATCTGCTGCCGTAACCCCTCCAGTTCTGCCACCGTGAGCCCGCGGCGGCTCGCGTTCATGCTGATCCCCACCATCTCGGCGAGCCGCACATAGGTGCGCTGGTAGTAGAGGTGCCTGAGCCCGGTCATGTCGGCCAGGGTGAGGTCGCCGATTCGGTAGCGCACCGCGTCGTCCGCCATGTTGGCCGCATAATGGCCGCCGGCAATGTACGAGTTGCGACGGAGATACTCGAAGACGTGAGTCGCCTCGCCGGGGCCGCCGTACTCGCCGACGATCTCGCTCCCCCCCTGGGCGCCCGGCCTGAGCACCATCACCCTTTTGTAGGCATCCGGCAAAGCGGGGTTGTTGACCACGGTTTCGAAGAGGTCGTGGTCCATAATCACCGGCCGGGGGCCGTGTGTGCCGTGCTCATACCGCAGGCCATTTGGCTGGCCCTTGCCATCGTGGGTCAAGGCGCAGCTCAGTTCGGCGAGCAAGGCGCATTCCTGCGGATCGGTGGAGGTGGCGGCCAGGGTGATGCGCAGCGGTTGGGGCAGGCGGCGCAGAAAGGCCTGGTGCTCCTCGCCGGCCAGATCACCGAGTGAGACCGGCGCCGGGGCGGGCAGTCGGATGGCGGCCGGGTCGGCGGCCTTGGCCTCGGCCCACGACCTGCTGATGTAGGTGGTGCCGCGGAAGGCAAAGGGATTGGCGATCTCGTAGACCCAATCCGCCGCCGGCACGGCAACGTCGCCCGGCGGGAAATTGCGACCATTGTCGAGCACGGTGCCATCGGGCAGGGAACCCAGGGGGGCGAGATGGTCCTGCGGTCGCAGGTTGCGGACCGTATAGGATGGCTGGTGGAGGCCGAAGACAAAACGGCCATCGGCAGTGACACAGGTGCGAAGCGGCATGGTTATGGGGTCCTCCGGACGAGATGGTGGAGCAGGGGGCCGGTGCCGTGGCCAAGGGAGAGGTCGGCGCTCTGTTCGATGAGCGCCGCCACCAAGCGGCTGGCTTCGCGGAAGGCCTTCTCGTAGGAGCCGGTTAGGGCATGGCAGGCGGCCAGGGCCGAGGCAAAGGTGCAGCCGGTGCCGTGGAGGTTGCGGCTGGCAAGGCGGGGATGACGGTGTTCACTGGTGGCGAGGCTCCCGTCGGGCCGCCGCTGGTAGAGCAGATCGACGATCTCCCTCCCGGCCTCGTCCCGGTGGCCGCCGGTCACCGCCATGGCCGCCAGGCGCGGGTGGCGCTGGAAAAGGGCGGTGGCCGCGGCGGTGATTTCGGTGGCCGTGGCGCAGGGCAGGCCGGATAACGCCGCCAGTTCCGGCAGGTTCGGGGTCAGGACCGTGGCCCGGTCAAGCAGTTGGGCCAGAGCGGCGCGCGCCTCGCCCGCGAGCAGCGATTGTCCGGTGCCGGCCTTGAGCACCGGATCGTAGACCACCTCGCCGGAAAAATCACGGAGTATCCCGCCAATGGCGCTGGCAATGGCGGCGCTGCCCACCATGCCGATCTTGACATGGGAAACCGGCAGATCGTCGAGCACCGCCCGGATCTGCTCCGTTACCAGGAGTGGGTCCAGCGGGGTGAAGGAGCGCACCCCCAAGGTGTTCTGCACGGTGAGGCAGGTGACGGCGGCCGCGCCATAGACGCCGAGGGTGGCGAAGGTCTTGAGGTCCGCCTGGATGCCGGCCCCGCCCGAGGGGTCGGAGCCGGCGATCGAGAGCACTACGGGAGGCGCGGCCATGGACCTACCGGGTCAGCTGCAACCCTTGCAGGAAGAAGCGCAGCCGCCATTGTGAGCGGCCTGGGGCGCACACCCGCTGCAACCGCCACCGCCCTCAGGCTGAGCGATGGACTGGAGGGTGAGGGTGAAGGTGAGGGATTGGCCGGCGAGCGGGTGGTTGAAGTCCACGGTCACCGTGGTATCGGCAATCGCCACCACGGTGGCTGGCACCTGTTGCGGCTTGCCCTCCTGCTCCACGGTGAGGCCGAGCACCATGCCGCGGCTCAGTTCCCGCGGGCCGAAGGTGTCGCGCGGCACCTCGATCACCAATTCTTCGCGGCGGGGGCCGTACGCCTCCTCCGCCGACAGGGTGATGGTCTTGGTCTCCCCGGTGGCCATGCCGATCACCGCCTGTTCGAAGGCGGGCATGACGCTCTGGTCGCCGATCTGAAAGGAGAGAGGGCCGGTGTCCTTGGATGATTCGAAGACCTCGCCGTTGGCGAGTTGGCCGTTGTAGAGGATGGTCACGGTGTCGTTCTGCTGGGCGTGTTGCATGCTCGATAGACTCCTGCTGCGGGTTGCTCAAGGTGGCGAAGCGAAGCCGCTATTATGCCCAAGCTTCGCTGAAAGATCAAGTAGATGATGCGCGGCTGGCGCCGCGGCCTAGAGCCGATCCCGCAGAAATTTGAGGCCGAGGAGCAGAAGCGGCAAGAGGTGGAAACAGAGATCGAAGATGTCCAGCGGGCGCTTGAGCGTGCCGTTTTTCAGCATGATGAGTTTTTCCACCACGTGCGGCATGGGGAAGATGGGGGCGATCAGCATGAAGCCCGCAATGAGAAAAAGCAGGGGGTAGGAAATGTGGTCGAGAAAGGCGAACATATTTTAATATACCTCAAATTGGTCGGTCCAGCTCTCAATTTTGGCCACCAGCCGCCCTACCGTCATCTTGCCCTTGGCCTCGTTCTTGTCGCTGCGATCCTCCATCACCATGAACTCGACCAGTTTGTAGTTGTTCACATACTGTTCCAGCCGGGTGCCGTAGGTATCGATGAGGTTTTTCATGAATTGGAACAGCGCATCATAGGGAAAGGGCTGGTTGTAGCCATCCAGTTGATTTTCGAGGAAGTTTTTCAGCTTCGTCAGATCGGATTCGGTGGTGCCGTAATAGGTGTGGCAGGAATTGAGCACGGCCACCGCCTTGTCCTGAAGTTCGACGGTGGAGATCGACTTCTGGCCGGTGAGTGATTGGAACAGGAGTTTCAGCGTGCGGACGAAGCCCTGCACGCCCAGAAAGAAATCCGGCACCTTTTCCGCCGCCACCGTGGCCGGGTTGAGCGGCGAGTCGCTTTTGAGTATCTGGTGTTTGATCTCCTCCCGCAGGGGACCGGAGATGGTGGCATACAGGAGATCGAGGTGCTTGAGGAAGACCGGCAGGAGCTCCATCTGCCGCAGGGCCTTGGCCCGGTTGTAAAGGGCGGAGAGGGCGTTGCCCACCGCCAGGGTGACCTCGGGCAGGTTTTGGATCACGGCGGCCAGTTCGGCCTCCCGGAGTTTTTCGGTCTGCTGGATCACGGTCGCGATTTTTTCCAACTCGCCGGGCGGATACTGGTGGAAGTCCTCGATATAGGCCTTGATTTGATCGGCGGCCTTGACCGCGACATAGACCTGGTGTTCCAGCACCGCGGCCGCCAGTCCCGGCAGTCCTTTGGTCTCGATGGCTTTGAATTTCTGTTCCAGCTTGGCTGCCCTGGCCTGGCAGCGGGACAACGACGGTCCCGCCTCCTCCTGATGCGATTCATTGACAAAGCAGAAGAAGCGGTACCCCTCGTCCACGCGATCGGCATGGATTTCTTTGTATTTTTTGGCCTGCGGGATGAGAGCGGTGAAGGTCAGCTGTTCGCGCAACTTCTTCTGGCCGGCAAGTAACAGAGAACATTGTTCCTTGAGCGCGGTAAGCGGTCCCCCCAGCAGGTCGCATTCCCCTTCCAGCCGCTTGGCCAGAGCTAATGCCGCCTCAGGCTTGATCCCCCGGCGTTTCAGATCGAGGGCCAGGCTTTGCAGCTCGTTTTCCAGACGTTCGACCTGACGCAGGATTTCTTTGGGCGCGGATTTATAAACGTCGAGGGCCTTCTTGTAGTTGTCGGTAAGGCCGAAGGCCTCGAAGAGCTGGCCCGCCTTTTCGAAGTTGACCCGATCCCATTGGCGCAGTTCCTCGTTGGCCATGAGCGAGTTGATCGCGGTCATGGTGGTTTGCAGTACCGAGTGGAGCTGCGCGATGATGGCCTGGGGTGTGTCGCTCATGGGAAACAAAACGGTTTGGGTAAATGTCACGGGAGAAACTGCGGGAAATCAACCCGCGCCAGCCGTATATAACAGATTTCCCTGGCAGGGAGGAACAGAAAAAAGTACTCTGCGCCGGAAGGGCGCCAGCGGCCGATGTTGCCGGGAAAGACTTGACAAATCGGGCGGATAGGCTATGCTGCCACTTCTTTTTGGCAACCATGGCGTTGGGTGCGACAACTCTTTGAGAGATCGTTGGGCACCGCAGACGCCCGTTGCCGACGGCCAAGGCAGGCCATCGTGCCGGTTCCGCTCCGCCTGCCTGATGCATGTTCCCGCCAAGGAAAAGGGAAGCAACGGGGACGGATAAGGCAGCTTCGGACTCACGAACGATTAGGTAAGGAAGAACACGGTGATGATCACCCTGCGCTTTGACAAGGGCAATGGCCTCATTCCCGCCATTGCCCAGGATTATAAGACCGGCGAGGTGCTGATGCTGGCCTATGTCAACGAAGAGGCCTGGCGGCAGACCCTCGCCACCGGCAAGGCCCACTACTGGAGCCGCAGCCGCAACAAGATCTGGCTCAAGGGCGAATCGTCCGGCCATGTGCAGCTGGTGAAGGAGATTCTGATCGATTGCGATGCCGACACCGTGCTCTACAAGGTGGAGCAGTTGGGCGGCGCCGCCTGCCACACCGGCCACCGCAGTTGTTTCCATCGGGTGGTGCAGGGCGGGGAATTGGCCGTGGTGGGCGAACGGGTATTTGATCCGGCGGAGGTATACAAGCAATGAACGTGTTGAAACTCGGCATTCCCAAAGGGAGCCTGGAGAAGGCGACCATCGAACTCTTCGAGAAATCGGGCTGGAGCATCAAGCTCTCCTCCCGCAACTACTTCCCCGAGATCGACGATCCGGAACTCGCCTGCTCCATCTGCCGGCCCCAGGAGATGTCCGCCTATGTGGAAAAGGGGGTGCTCGACGCCGGCATCACCGGCAAGGACTGGACCCTTGAGAACGAGTCCGACGTGGTGGTGGTGGCGGATCTCGTCTATTCCAAGGTGAGCAAGCGGCCCACCCGCTGGGTGCTGGCGGTGCCGGGCGATTCCGACATCCATAAGGTCGAGGACCTCGAGGGCAAGAAGATCGCCACCGAACTGGTCCGCTACACCAAGAAGTTCTTTGCCGAGCGCAAGATCAACGTCGATATCGCCTTCTCCTGGGGCGCCACCGAGGCCAAGGTGGTCTCAGGGCTGGCGGACGCCATCGTCGAGGTGACCGAGACCGAGTCCACCATCCGGGCCCACGGCCTCAAGATCATCCACGAGCTGATGACCTCCAATACCCAGCTCATCGTCAACAAGGCGGCCTGGCAGGACCCGTGGAAGCGGGAGAAGATCGAGAACATCGCCCTGCTGCTGCAAGGGGCGCTGCGGGCCGACAAACTGGTGGGGCTCAAGATGAACGTCCCCCAGCAGAAGCTCGATCAGGTCATTGCCCTGTTGCCGAGCCTTAATGCCCCGACGGTTTCCCCCCTCTACCAGACCGACTGGTTCTCGGTGGAGACGGTGATCTCCGAGCACGAGGTGCGGGACCTCATCCCCCGGCTGCTGAAATCCGGCGCCGAGGGGATCATCGAATACTCCCTCAACAAGGTCATCTGACCGCACCGGCGATCAGGCTGAGACGGGGAACGGACGTGCGGTGCAGTGAGGTGGAGTTCGTCGATAGTGTCTTTTCCCTGAAGCGGTTGCCAGAGGCGGACCTGCCCGAGGTCGCCTTTGCCGGCCGTTCCAACGTCGGCAAATCGAGCCTGATGAACCGGCTCTTGAACCGCAAGGCGCTGGTCAAGGTGAGCGCCAAGCCGGGCAAGACCCAGAGCCTTAATTTCTTCCGGGTGGACAAGCGCTGCTACTTCGTCGACCTGCCGGGCTACGGCTTCGCCAAGGTGGACAAGAAGGTGCAGGATGCCTGGCAGGCGCTTATTTCCGGCTACCTCGAAGCGCGGGCGACCCTGCGCTGCGTGGTGGTCATCGTCGATCTCCGCCATGAGCCCAAGGAGCTCGATCGCATGCTCATCGATTGGCTGCGGGCCAAGGGCATCTTTCACTTGCTGGTCTATACCAAGATGGACAAGCTTTCCCGCAACGAACAGGCCAAACAGGCCCGCTTGCTGGATGCGGGGTTCGGGGTGGCGGCCGGCGACCGCCTGCTTTTTTCCGCCAAGACCGGCGAGGGGCGGGAGGCGTTGCTCGAAAGACTTGACGACCTGCTGATGTAGTGTTCTATTAACTGCTTAAGCGATACGGGTGTCGATAACCGGGGGGATTGTCGACAAATCTCTACGGCATGGAATGGGGAGGTGACGGCGATGGGCAGCGTGCGGGAATGGCCTTGTTGGGAAATCACCAAATGCGTCAGCGAGGATTGCTGCCTGTCCCGGGGACAGGAACTCCACGCCAAGCCGTGCTGGGAGATTGCCAGCGAACTCGATGACTACCGCAGCGCCCTCAATGTCTGCAAGGACTGCATCGTCTATGTCTCCAAGCAGGGTTCCTCCACCCTGAGCGAGGCGGAGCTGGAGGCGATCGTCAGCGCGAAAAGAGTGGAGTGCGTGCTGGTGCAGAAATGCCCCAACTACAAGCGGGAGAAGAAGATCGCCTGAGCGCAATCCCGCTCGTCTTTCGTGATGCCGCCAACGTCCGGTGACGGAGACGGCTTATCCCTGTTCTGATTTGAGGACCGCGAGGAAGGCGCTCTGCGGGATCTCGACGTTGCCCACCGTCTTCATCCGTTTCTTGCCCGCCTTCTGCTTTTCCAAGAGTTTCCGTTTCCGGCTGATATCGCCGCCATAGCATTTGGCCAGCACGTCTTTTCTGAGCGCCGAGATATTGGTGCGCGCTACGATACTGCCGCCGATGGCCGCCTGGATGGCGATCTTGAACATCTGGCGCGGGATTTCTTCCTTCAGCCGTTCGCAGGCGGCGAGCCCCCGAGCCCGGGCGCCGGAACGGTGCACCAGCTGGGAGAGGGCGTCCACCTTGTCGCCGTTCACCAGGATATCGAGCTTGACCAGGTCGCTTTCGCGGTAATCGAGCATCTCGTAATCAAAGGAGCCGTAGCCCTGGGTGATCGACTTCAACCGGTCGTAGAAGTCGTAGATCACCTCGGCCAGGGGGAGCTCGCAGGTGAACTCCAGGCGACCCGGCAGGGGATAGTGATAGCTGGTGTTGACGCCTCTACGCTCCATGCACAGGGTCATCACCCCGCCCATGTAGCGTTCCGGCATGTGGATGGTCGCCTTGATGAACGGTTCCTCGATGCGGGCGATGCGGGCCGGGTCCGGGAAGTAGGCCGGGTTGTCCACCTCGATGTTGGTGCCGTCGTTTAGGGTGACGTGGTAGTTGACCGATGGCACGGTGAGGATGAGCGAGAGGTCGAACTCGCGCTCCAGCCGTTCCTGCACCACCTCGAGATGAAGCAGGCCGAGGAAGCCGCAGCGGAAGCCGAAGCCCAGCGCGGTGGAGCTGTCCTTCTGGAAGGTGAGCGCCGCGTCGTTCAAGGTGAGCTTCTCTATCGCCGCGGCCAGGGCTTCGTAGTCGTCGGTGGAGACCGGATAGATCGAGGAGAAGACCACCTGTTTCGCCTCCTTGAAGCCGGGCAGCGGCGTGGCGCAGGGGCGCTCCTTCAAGGTGATGGTATCGCCGGCGCGGGTGTCGCTGATGTTCTTGATGCCGGCGATGATGTAGCCGACCTGGCCGGCGGCGAGCTCTGGCTGCGGCTCGCGGTGCAGCCGGAAGAAGCCGACCTCCTCCACCCGGTAGGTGGCGTTGTTGGACAGGAAGAGGATGGTGTCGCCGGCCTTGACCCGGCCTTGAAAGACGCGGCAGGAGATGATGGTGCCGCGGAAGGAGTCGTACTGGGCGTCGAAGATCAGCGCCGAGAGCGGCGCCTCGGGGTCGCCCTTGGGCGGCGGCAGGTAGTTGACTACTGCCTCGAGGATGGCATCCACCCCCAGGCCGGTCTTGGCCGAGCATTTCTGGATGTGCTCGGCCTCGAGGCCGAGATCGTCGGTGATCTGGGCGGCGATGGCCTCCGGGTCGGCCGCCGGCAGGTCGATCTTGTTGATCACCGGAATGATCTCCAGATCGTGTTCCATGGCGAGATAGAGGTTGGCCAGGGTCTGGGCCTCGACGCCTTGGGCGGCGTCCACCAGCAGGAGCGCCCCTTCGCAGGAGGCCAAGGCGCGTGAGACCTCATAGCTGAAATCCACGTGGCCCGGGGTGTCGACCAGATTCAAGAGGTAGTGCTGGCCGTCCTTGGCGTGGTAAGGCAGACAGATGGTCTGGCTTTTGATGGTGATGCCGCGTTCCCGCTCGATCTCCATGTTGTCGAGTAGCTGGTCCTGGAACTCGCGGTCGGTCACCATGCCGCAGAGCTGGATGAGGCGGTCGGCCAGGGTGGACTTGCCGTGGTCGATATGGGCGATGATGCTGAAGTTGCGAATGTTTTTTAACTGTACCATGGCGGCCTGTGTGGTGGGGCGGGCATTTTTTGCTGGGCATCCGCTGCCCGAGGGGGAAATTTTTTACCATAAAATCAGCCGGCTGCAAATAGAATTCTCGTCGTGGTCCGGCAATCCGAGGGTTGCGGCATGAGTATTGATGGCAATATTTGCCCAAATGGGGTATGACCGCAGAGTGGCTGGGAAAGGCTTGACCTTTCCCTTGGGGCCAACAATAATGATGGATACTCTGGTCGGCCAGGCTACCCTTGGGCCGCCCCACCGATAGATGCCCATGAACGACGATCCGGAACTTCTCGATATCTCCGACGACGGCCCCGAGCCGCTGGCCCACCCCCTGGTCACCCTGGACGACGACCAGCATCTGCCGGTGGCGGGCAATGCCGCGCTGCATCGTTATTTGCAGGAGATCAGCCAATACAAGCTCCTCTCCCGTGAAGAGGCCGACGACCTGGCCCGACGCTACAAGGAGACCGGCGATCAGGAGGCCGCCTACAAACTGGTTACCGCCAACCTGCGGCTGGTGGTCAAGGTGGCCATGGATTTTCAGAAATACTGGATGCAGAATTTTCTCGATCTCATCCAGGAGGGCAACGTCGGCCTGGTGCAGGCGGTGAAGAAGTTCGACCCTTACCGCCAGGTGAAGTTTTCCTACTACGCCGCTTACTGGATCCGCGCCTACATCCTCAAGTTCATCATGGACAACTGGCGGCTGGTCAAGATCGGCACCACCCAGGCCCAGCGCAAGCTCTTTTTCAGCCTGAACAAGGAGAAGAAGCTCCTCGAATCCCAGGGGTTCAAGCCCGAACCCAAGCTGCTCGCCGAACGGCTCAACGTCAAGGAGAGCGAGGTCATCGAGATGAGCCAGCGCATGGACAACTGGGATGTCTCGCTGGAAAGCCCGGTGCGCGAGGATTCCGACGAGGAGCAGAAGAACTTCCTGCCCGTGGCCGGTCCCACCGTCGAGGAGCGGGTGGCGGAGAAGGAGATCCATGCCTGGATGACCGATATCCTGGCCAAACTGCTCAAGACCCTCAATGACAAGGAGCAGGTCATCCTGCGCGAGCGTCTCCTGAGCGACGAGCCGGTGACGTTGCAGGAGATCGCCGACCGTTTCGGCGTTTCCCGCGAGCGGGTGCGGCAGATCGAGGTGAACCTGCTGGCCAAGATGCGCAAGTACATCGAAAAAGAAGTGCCGGACATCAAGGACTTCCTCGAGGAATTCTTCAACCCCTGGTGATGCGGGGGCGTACCCCCCACGCCGCAGATTACGAGCCTAGAGAGTGACATGACCGTACCCCTGCTTGACCTGAGGGCGCAGCTCGCCCCGTTGCGCGACGAGATCCTGACCGCGGTCACCGAGGTGATCGACTCCACCACCTACATCATGGGCCCCAAGGTGGAGGCCCTGGAGCGCCATGTGGCCGAGTACTGCGGGGTGGAACATGCCATCGGCGTCTCCAGCGGCACCGATGCCCTGCTGCTGGCGTTGATGGCGCTTAATGTCGGCCCCGGCGACGTGGTGCTCACCACGCCGTACACCTTCTTCGCCACCATGGGCAGCATTCTGCGGCTGGGCGCCACGCCGCTCTTTGTCGACATCGACCCGGTCTCCTACAACATGGATCCGCAGCAGGCCGAGGCAGTGCTGGCGGCCCATCCCGAGGCAGCAGCCAAACTCAAGGCGATCATGCCGGTCCACCTCTATGGTCAATGCGCCGACATGGCGCCACTGCTGCGGATGGCGGCGGGTTACGGGGTGCCGGTGATCGAGGACGCGGCCCAGGCCATTGGCGCGGTCTGTCCCCTTGCCGAGGGCGGCAAGACCGTGTGGCAGCGGGCCGGCGCCATGGGCACGGCGGGCTGCTTTTCCTTTTTCCCCAGCAAGAACTTGGGCGGGATCGGCGACGGCGGCATGATCGTCACCAATGACGCGGCGCTGGCGGAAAAGATGCGGATCCTCCGGGTGCACGGCAGCGCGCCCAAGTACTACCACCGGCTGATCGGCGGCAATTTCCGGCTCGACCCGCTGCAAGCCGTGGTACTCGATATCAAACTCCCGCATCTGCCGACTTGGCATCAGGCCCGGCGCGACAACGCTGGCCGCTACCAGCGGCTGTTCACCGAGGCCGGCCTGCTGGCGACTGGCGTCGTGACTTTGCCCCACGCGGTGTATGGGGAGGCGGCCCGGCGGGACGGGGTCGCCGATCACCACATCTACAACCAGTTCGTCATCCGGGTCGAGGCGCGGGACGAACTCATCCAACACCTCCACTCCTCCGGTATCGGCGCCGAGATCTACTACCCGGTGCCGCTCCACCAGCAGGAGTGCGTGGCCAGCCTCGGTTACGGCGGACTTTCCTTCCCCGCGGCGGAGAGAGCGGCCCAGGAAACCCTGGCCTTGCCGATCTATCCGGAATTGACCGAGGCCATGCAGCAGGAAGTGGTGGCCGCGATTGCCGCCTTTTACCGTGGGCGTTGACGCAAGAGGGCGGGACTGATGCTCTTCCCGGCGGAACGAGAAAAAGGGCGACCGGCGTGGTGGTGGGCAAGCGGGACTGATGCTGCCTGCTGTCGGCCGACGTGGTGCCCCTGGGTTTCGTGCTGCCTGCTGCTTTTGCCTTTCATCTTCCCCGCTCCTTTATGCGCCGCCAGCGCCGCCAACCCAGGAGAGCCGGTGCCACACCGGGAGATCGTGCAGCAAGGCACACAGCCGCAGGCGCGCTGGAAAATCTTATGGGATCAGGCCCGCGCCCAAGCCAGGGCGGGGCATCCGGCCGTGGCGGCCGACCTCTATGAAGAGGTGCTCCGCCTCAAGGGTGATATCGAGGAGGCGCGCTGGGAACTGGCCCGGATCTGGCTGCTCCTGAAAAAACCGGATCGGGCGCTCCCGCATTTGGAGCGGTTGGTGGAGATGGCGCCGGCTAACGGTGAGTATCAGAGCGCCTTGGCTGGCGTGCTGCAGCAGCGCGGGCAGTATGGCCGGAGTGTGGAGTTGTATGGCCGGGCGTTGGAAGCGGAACCAGCCAACAGCAGGGCGCTGAAGGGAATCAGCGAAAATTTGTTGGCGTTGGGGAAACGGGCCGAGGCGGTGCCGTACCTTGAGCGATGGTATGCGGCGGCACCGGCCACTCCAGGGTTGCGCCGACTGCTGGCCGACGTTTACTACGACCAGGGATGGTACGACAAGGCGCGACCTTTCCTGGCAGATCTGGCTGTCGGTTCGCGGGATCCG
The DNA here is from genome assembly GCA_021802645.1 of Deltaproteobacteria bacterium. GTDB lineage: Bacteria > Desulfobacterota > Desulfobulbia > Desulfobulbales > Desulfurivibrionaceae > JAJZRJ01. The sequence goes on from JAJZRO010000005.1 coordinate 19,650, forward strand.
GAGTTGCTCCGACGCGCGGCCCTTACTCATGCCAAACTCGGTCTGGCCAGCCAGGCGGCGGAATACTGGAAAAAGCTCCTGCACCTTGATCCGGCCAGTAGGGAGGCGCGGGCCTTTCTGGCGGAATATTATGAAAAAGAAGGGCAAGGCGAGGAGGCCTTGGTCTTTCTCCTGCCACGGGTTGCGCATGAACCGCGCAACCCGGCGCTGCTCAAGCGGGTCGGCCAGCTGTATCTCACCATGGGGCAGCGCGCCATGGCCTTGCCGTATTTCGAACGATATGTGGAACTGAGACCCACCGACCGGGAGGTGCTGCGGTTGGTGGTGGACCTTAACGCCGGGCTCGGCAACCGGGCGGAGACCCTGGCCAGCCTCGAACGTCTGCTGGCGGTGGAACCCCAGCCGGAGCTGGCGAAACTCAAGCAGGCAGCCTATCTCTACGAGGCGCAGGGGCAGTTGGACCGCGCTTTGCCGCTCTACGAGCGCATCATCGAGAGCACACCGGATGATCCGGAGATCGTTTCGCGCTTGGCCCAAGCGCTTTCGACCCAGGGCGACGATCAGGCGGCGCAGGCGTTGTGGGAGCAACTGGGCAAGCGCCAGAAATTGCTGGAGGCACTGGAAGGCCTCCATGGCCAGGAACCGGCGAATCGCGTGGTGATGTTGCGACTCGCCACCATGTATCTGGCCAAGGATGCCCTGGAAAAAAGCCGGCAGATGTTCGACAAACTCGCGGCGGCGGGTGAGCGCAGCCCGAATTTCCTGGCGGCGCGGGGGAGTTATTACGAACGGATCGGGCAGCTTGACCATGCCCTCACGGATTACGATGCCGCCCTGGCTGCCTGGCCAACCCGTCACGAGTTGCGGGTGCGTTGTCTGCGTCTGGCCGGAGCCCTTGGCTATGACGACCGGGTAACCGCCTATGCCGGGGTGCTCGTGGCCGCAGACCGGCGGGGGGAGGCGGTGCCGCCATTCCGACTGGCCGTGGCTAATGCCTATCGCGATGGAGGATTGTGGCAAGAGGCGGCGGCATGGTATGGGCAGGCTCTGGCGCAGGCCCATACCCCGCAGGAACGGACGGAAATCTTGCTCGAACTCGCGCGGCTTCATGAGGAAGCCGGCCGCCTCTATGAGGCGGAGCAAACCGCCCGAACGGCGGCTCTGGAAAGTCCTGGCAGTACCACGGCCTATCTGCGGCTCTTCGATCTGGCGCTGCGGCGGCAGGCCATCGCCGACGCCGCGACCTGGCTGGCGCAGCTGGAGAACCTTAGCCAACGGGGTGGAGAACCAAGTGGCCCAGCGGGGGAAGGGTCCAGGACGGCCACGGTGCCGGTGGCGGAGTTGCAAGCCCGTTTGCTGGCCGCCCAGGGCGAGCACAAGGAAGCCATCAGAAGGCTGCGCGTCATGCTCGCCGAGCTCTCTTCGGTGGCGGCGAATCAATCCTCTGTGCAATCGAATCGGCTTCGTCATGACCTGATCGTCCTGCTGGGTCGCTCATTGCTGGCGGCCGGACGGGCGCCGGAGGCCGAGGTGCTGCTGCGGCGGGAGTGGACCGGCAATCAGGAAAATCTGGCCGCGGCGGTGGTGCTTATCAAGGTTTACGCTGCGTTGGGGCAGGAACCGCAAGCCAGGGAGATTTTTGCCCAGGCGCGCAAGGCCGCCGAGGTGGATGCCGGTCGTGTGATCGAGTTGCTGCGGCTGTGCGGGCAGGAAAAATGCTTTGCCGAGGTGCTGGCCATGGTGACGACCCACCCGGAATTGGCTGGTCACTCCCTGGTGGTGCAGCGGGCCGAGATCGTGGCCGCCGCCAACCACGGCGAACAGGAACAGGCCTTGGATTTGCTGGCGAAATTGAGCCAGCGCTATCCGGCGGAATACGATCTGGTGTTGCAGCGCGGCGAATTGTTGTCGCAGCGCGGTCATCTGGCCGAGGCGTTGCAGGCCCTCGATGCCTTGCCGGCCGCCGTCCGGCAACAACCGGAAGCGCGCCTGCTGCGGGGCCGTATCCAGTGGACCATGGGGGATCGGCCGGCAGCGCTGCGCACCTTGCAGGAGAGCCTGACGCCATCGGTGGAGGAGGAGTTGGTCGCCGCCGCCCATGCCGACGGAGTCGGCCTGCCGGTGGTGGAGCCGCCGGGACTCTGGTCGCGAATTGTCGAGGGTGGCGAGGAGTCGATGCCGATTGCGGCCTTGGTCATGATGCCGCAGCATTTTTTGACCGAGGTGGACAGCGCGAAGGAGCCAGGCGTCAGCCACCTTGCCACCCCGCTCTATGCCCGCTACGAATGGCAGCGGCGGATCGAGGCCGAGCTGCGGGCCAAGAAGGCGGTGGATCGTCGTGAATATTTCGCTGCCGCGAAGGAATACGAAAAACTGGTGCGCGAGTATCCCACCGACGGCTCGGTGCTCTACGATCTGGCTGGTGTCTACAGCAAGTTGGAGCAGCCGGCGGAAGAAGCCGCGATTTATGCGACCCTGCAGGCCAACGGAGAGGAATATCCGGGACTTGCCGCTGCCGCCGAACGGAACCAGTTGCAGCGAGAGCCGCATTCGGCAATTGCGTACAGCTCGCAGCGGGAAGAAGGCCGCGGTGGCTACAAGGCGATGGAACAGGAACGGATGACGCTGAGTCACCGCTATGCCCCGGGGTTGCAACAGGAGATTACCGTCGACCTCAACCGGATCGATTACCGGTCGACCACTGGCGAATCCGCGGTAAAGGCGAACCGGGCCGAGGCGGGCTACGCGCGGCGGCTTTTTTCCGGGCTGACGCTGAGCGCGGGGGGTGGGGTCTCCGCGCTGGAGGACGGCGCCAATATCTTCTTGGCCCGTTGCGCGCTGGCTGGCGACCTGGGTGACCGGCTGTGGACCAGCCTTTCCTATCGGCGGGATGTGGTCGAGGACACGGTGGCGAGCCTCACCCGCGCCATTGTCCAGGAGGCGGTGAAGGCGAAGGCGGCGGTGGATTTGCTGCCCCGGCTGCAGGTGGGTACCGGTTATGACTATACCGGTTTTTCCGACAACAACTGGACGCAAGGCTACGATCTCTGGGCCTCATACATTCTGATTACCGATCCCACCCTGCTGAAGTTGACGTACACCTATGATTTCAAGGACTCGTTGGAGGCGCCGCGGATACAAGGCCCGGTGCTGGCCGATGGTTTTGCCGCCGAGGATCACCCCTATTGGGCGCCGCGCAGCTATTGGCAGAAGCGCTTCAATGTCTTCTTCCGTCACCAGTTGGGCGACGACCCTTACCGCCGCGAGGCACCGCGTTATTACACCGCCTCGTACACCTTGATCTACGATTCCAATGGCTATCCGTTGCAGGCGTGGGAAGGCGGGCTCTTTGTCGAATGGTTGCCCGGCATGCTGCTGAAAGCATCGGGAGGGCTGACCACGGGCAAGGATTACCGTAGCCGCGGTTTCTCTCTTTCCTTGATCCATCGCTGGTAAGGGGCTTGTTGCAATCCCCCCTCAGGTATGGTAGTTTCAGACGCCTGCGGTAAGGTATGTGCCGTTCCGCCGTTTTCCAGCCCAGGCGCCGGGAAAACGGCTTCCTTTTTTTATCGGTCCCCGCACGACGATGACGTTCGTTGGTTTTGCTGCGGCATGGTGCGGCCGGTTGGTACGGAGGTGGAGGCATGGTTGAGCGGATTCCCATGACCCAGAAGGGGTATGACAAGCTGCGCCAGGAGTTGAGCCATCTGCAGAAGGTGGAGCGGCTTGCGGTGATCGAGGCGATCGAGCGCGCCCGTGAACATGGCGACCTGCGGGAAAACGCCGAGTACCATGCGGCCAAGGAGCGACAGGGCCATGTCGAGGGCCGGATCATGGAACTCAAGGACAAGCTGAGTCGGGCCGAGGTCATTGACTGCACGGCCATCGATTGCGAGCGGGTGGTCTTTGGCGCGGTAGTGACCGTGGTCGATCTCAATACCGACGGCGAGGCGCGTTATCAGTTGCTGGGGCCGGAGGAAGCAAATGTGGAGCGGGGCAGCATCTCGGTGCTCTCACCCATGGGCCGTTCCATGATCGGCAAGTGCGTTGGCGACGAAGTCACCGTCAAGACGCCAGGCGGCATCCGCCAGTTTGAAATCCTTGATATCTCGCGGCCGGACGAGTAATCCCGGCCCCCTGCCTCGTTATCGTTCTTCCAGGATTCCTTCCAAGAAGATTGCGCTGATTTGGGCGGCTGCCTCCTCGATGGTGTAGCTGTGGTTCGGCGAGAGCACCCAGAGCCGGGCGGTTTCGTCCAGGGCGCCGAAGAAGGCGCGCTTGAACACCCCCGGCAGCACGCTTTCCCGAAACATCCCCATCTCTTTTCCTTTCTTCACGATGGCGGAGATGATGTCCACGTACTCGATGAATTTGGTGTTGCGGTACTCGCGCATGAATTTGTTGCACTGCCGCAACTCCATCTGCAGTACCTCGGCCAGTTCCCGTTTTTCTTCCATCAGCTTCAGGTGATGGAGGGCAAAGAGTCGCAACATCTGGCGCGGGTCGTTTTCCTGTTCGATCAGGAGCTTGACCTCGAGGATGATCTTGCCGATCTCCTCCTCGAACAGCGAGATGAGGATGTCGTACTTGTTGTTGAAGTAGAGATAGATGGTGCCGTCAGCGACCTGCGCCTCCTTGGCGATGTCGGAGATGCGGGCGTTGTAGAAGCCCTTGCGGGAGAAGACCTTGATCGCTGCGTCGATGATCTTTGAGTGTTTGTCGGCCGTACGCATGGGATGGGGTGAGGGCAGTGTTACAAAGCGTGACAGTGTTAGACGATATTATATGAATGGAGTCTCATTCACTAAAATGGGTATATAGAAGGACGGCACTGGTGTGTCAAGTTGAAAATGTATGATCGCTTCGTTTGTGCGTCTGGTTGCCCGCCTTCTTCCTTGACAAGCGTTGGCGGGAGCAGGTAGGTTGGCAGACGGGCTGGCGCCGCGCTGCCGGCCGGGTTCCCGATTGTGAAATTGTCCGGAAGGAGTGGCCATGAAGATATTGGTTGTGGGTTCGGGGGGGCGCGAGCATGCCCTGGTGTGGAAGCTGCGGCAGTCGCCCCGGGTAACCGAGGTTTTTTGTGCGCCGGGCAATGCGGGGATTGCCCAGGGCGCCACCTGCGTTCCTCTGGCAGCCACCGATGTCCTCGGCCTCGCCGCCTTTGCCAAGAAGGAGGGAATCGGTCTCACCGTGATCGGCCCGGAGGCGCCGCTCACCGAGGGCATTGTCGATCATTTCCAACAGGAAGGGCTGCGCGTCTTTGGCCCTGGCAAATTGGCGGCGCAGCTTGAGGGCAGCAAGGTCTTCATGAAGGCGCTGCTCAAGAAGTATGGCATTCCTTCGGCCCAATACGAGGTCTTTGACCAGCGCGACCAGGCGGTGGCGTACCTTGATCGCCTGACCATGCCGGTGGTGGTGAAGGCCGATGGCCTGGCCGCCGGCAAAGGGGTCATCGTGGCCCAGACCAAGGCGGAGGCAACAGCGGCCATCGATTGTATCATGACGGAACGCGCCTTTGGCACCGCTGGCGACCGGGTGGTGATCGAGGAGTTCCTGGCCGGCGAAGAGGCCTCCTTCCTCGCGTTCACCGATGGCACCACCGTGCTGCCCTTGCCCTCCTCCCAGGATCATAAGGCGATCTTCGATAACGACCGCGGCCCCAATACCGGCGGCATGGGCGCCTATTCACCGGCGCCGGTGGTCACCCCGGCCTTGCACGAGCAGGTGATGGCCGAGGTGATGCTGCCCACCGTCCGGGCCATGGCCGCCGAAGGCCACCCCTACAAAGGAATCCTCTATGCCGGCCTGATGATCAAGGATGGCCGCGCCAAGGTGCTCGAATTCAACTGCCGCTTCGGCGACCCGGAGGCGCAGCCGCTGCTCATGCGGCTTAAGACCGATCTGGTGGAGGTGGTCGAGGCGGCCATCGACGGCCGGCTCGATACGATCCGGCTGGCCATCGACCCGCGGCCCACGGTCTGTGTGGTCATGGCTGCCGGCGGTTATCCGGGCAGCTACGAGAAGGGCAAGATCATCAGTGGTATTGCAGCGGCCGAGGAGGTGGAGGGGGTCCAGGTCTTCCATGCCGGCACCGCGGCCCAAGACGGTAAGGTTGTTACCGCCGGCGGCCGAGTGTTGGGGGTGACCGCCATTGCCGAGACCCTTGCCGCCGCCATCGCCAAGGCCTATGAAGCGGTGGGCCGGATCAGTTGGGACGGCTGCCAGTATCGCAAGGATATCGGCCAGAAGGCACTGCGCCGCCAGTAAACATCAGGGAGGAGACGCGATGATCAGCATCGTCATGGGCAGTGATTCGGACCTGCCGGTTCTGCAAGGCTGTATCGACACCCTGAAGGGGATGGGTATCCCCTATGAGGTCACCGTCGCTTCCGCCCACCGGACGCCGGCCAAGGCGATGCAACTCGCCGCCACCGCGCGGGAGCGCGGGGTGAAGGTGATCATCGCCGCTGCCGGCATGGCGGCGCATCTCGCCGGCGTGCTGGCTGCCCACACGACCCTGCCGGTGATCGGGGTGCCGGTGGACAGCTCGGCGCTGAACGGCCTTGACGCCCTTTTTTCCACGGTGCAGATGCCGCCCGGCATTCCGGTGGCCACCATGGCCATCGGCAAGGCCGGGGCCAAGAACGCCGCCATCTTCGCGGCGCAGATCCTCGCCACCAGCGATGCGCGTCTCGCGGAGAGGCTGGCAGCCCTCAAGGCGGAAATGGCCCGCGAGGTCGAGGAAAAGGCAAAGAAGGTCGAAGCGCTGTAGGTTGCACGAGGCGGCAACGCAAGTAGCCAAGGGCCGTGTCGTGAAGTCTCCCCCATTCCCTCCCGAAGAGTTGGCAAAGGCCCTGGCCGTGATCAGGGCCGGTGGCGTGGTCGCCTTCCCGACCGAGACCTATTACGGCTTGGCGGTGGACCCGTTCAATCCCGAGGCCCTCTCCCGGCTCTTTGCCTTGAAGCACCGGCCACCCGACAAGCCGGTCCTGACCCTGATCGAAAGGCGAGAGCAGCTGGCGCTCCTGGCCCGGCGGGTGCCGGAGCTGTATCCGCCGTTGATGGATGCCTTCTGGCCGGGGCCGCTCACCTTGGTTTTCGAGGCCGTTCCGGCGCTCCCCGCGCTGCTTACCGGCTCCACCGGCACCATCGGCGTCCGGATCTCCTCCCATCCCATTGCCCGTCGTTTGGTCGCCGCTGCCGGCCAGCCGCTCACCGCCACCAGCGCCAACTATTCCGGCCAACCTCCAGCCGTCTCCCCGGCAGAGGTAATGGCGCAGTTTGGACCGAGGGTGGATTTCGTCGTCCAGGGCGGCAGCACTCCGGGCGGCGGGGGCTCCACGCTGGTGGGGCTGTCGGGTAACGACCTCGTCGAGTTGCGCTCCGGCGTCATCCCCTTTGCCGCGATTCTCGACCAGGCACGCAAGCGGGTCTGATCCTTCCCAGAGAGGTTTCGCCCTTTTTTACGATTGCCCTTCTGGCACCATCACCAGATAACAATTGCCGTGGGTGCGGCAAGTTTGCTATCATCTGGGGAAGAATTCCGAGGCGTCCGGCTGCGGGGGGTGCGGCGGAACGGCTTGCAACCCCATGGGGAACGGCGATGACGGATTTACAGTGGGATAGAAAATTTGCCTTGGAGCAGGCCGGCGGGGATGAAGAGATTCTGGCGGAACTGCTGGAGTTGTTTCGTCACTCTGCCCGTGCCGACCTGGAAAAAATTAAGGACGGCGTGGCGAAAAACGATCCCGTGGCGATGGGCGAAGCGGCCCATAGCATCAAAGGCGCGGCTGCAAGCCTCGGCGTGGAGGCGGTCCGGCGGGTGGCTTACGAAATCGAGAAGGCCGGCCGTGGCGGTGATTTGTCGGGAGCTTCGCAGCAGGTGCCCTCCCTGGAAGAATTGCTCTGCCAACTCGAGTCCATGAAGTAGCGAGTCGAGGCGCCAACCGCATGGGTATCCTCGGGATACCGCGGGATGTCGGTGGCGCGTGGGGAGCACATCACGATGATGACCGCCAAGGATATTGTCAAGAAGTACAGCGACACCAAGACGTTGCCCCACGTGGCGATCAAGGTAAGCCAGCTCGTCAACGACGAGCGGAGCACGATGCATGATTTCGAGGAGATCATCAAGCTCGATCCCGTGCTGGTTACCCGGTTGCTGCGCCTGGTGAACAGCCCTTATTTTGGCCTCGTGCAGAAGGTGGAATCGATCACCAAGGCCGTGGTTTTCTGCGGCATGAAGCAGTTGCGCAACCTGGTGGCAGTGGAGGCCCTGCGGCAGATGTTTCACGGTGGCGACGAGCAGTTTTCCCGGGAAAAGCTCTGGCTTCATTCCGCCACCGTCGCCATCCTGGCCGAGATGATCGCCAAGCGTATCTTTGGCTTCGCGGCCGAGGACATCTTTTTGGCCGGCATTGTCCACGACATTGGTCTGGTGGCCGAAGACCAGGTGGCCGGGGAAGCGCTGCGCAAGGCGGCCAAGGCGGTCCAGCAGGGCAAGGGCGAGCTGATCCAGTGCGAACAGGAGGCGATCGGCACCGACCACTGCGAGGTGGGGGTGACATTGGCCCGGGACTGGAAGCTGCCGGACGAGGTGTTGAAGGCGATCAAGTATCATCATGACTCCAGCCGTAAATTCCCGTTGCAAAGCATCACCAGCATTATCCAGCTGGCCGAGTTCATGGCCGCCAAGATGCAGTATTCTCCCGTCCCCCATGCACCGGTGCCAGCCTTGTCGGAGTCTCTTGCCCGCCATGTGAAGAACATGATGGCCAACTATCGGGTCATCGTGCGCGATTTGCCAAGCGAGATGGCCAAGGCCAGGGAACTCTACCAGATCGAATAGCCGTCCATGATGACCGATCCGACCTTCGACAACGTTTTTGATGAGCTGGTGGCGCAAAACGAGCGCCAGCAGGTCTTTCTGCGTTTGCTGGCGGGCTTGCTGCCCGGGGTCGGTTTGCGGCTGCTGTTGGTCGATGGTTCGACGGTGGTTGCCGGTGCGGCGCTAGCCCTTCGCCCCGAGCGGGAAAAGAAGCTGCTGGAAAGTGCCCGCAAGCGGGCCGGCGTGGTGGCGCTCAAGGATGGCAAGGGCGGCTGGCTCTATGCCATGGAACTGGCCGAGTTGGAAGGAGTGCTCTTTTTTGTCCTGCCCAACAAGGCGGACCTGCGGAGCCACCCCCTGGGTGAAGCCTCTGTTCACAACGGCGTGCGGCTTGCGCTCATGATGCAGGAGCAGGAGGAGCTCCATGCGCAAAAGGAGCAGTTTGTCCGCCAGATCGGCATGCTGAAACAGCAGCATGGCAAGCTGATCGAGGATAACTACCGCCAATATCGGCTCAACCAGGAAAAGGACAAGGAATACGCCAAGCGGCTGGAAAGTGAGATCTCGCAGCAGACGGCGGAGTTGCGGGAGGCCAATGCCAGGCTGGCGGAGATCAGCCGTTTGAAGAGCGATTTTCTGGCCAACATGAGCCATGAATTGCGGACGCCGATGAACGCCATCATCGGATTCACCGAGTTGCTTGCCGAGACGCAACTTACCGGCGAGCAGGGCGAATACGCCCAGACCATCCGGCAGTCGGCCTCCAGCCTGCTTTCTCTCATCAACGATATCCTCGACCTCGCCAAGATCGAGGCGGGCAAGCTTGAACTCGACCCGCAGCCCTTCGATCTGCCTGAAATCATGAAGAACGTGGCGGCCATGTTCAAAATTCCGGCCCACGCCAAGGGAGTGGAGGTTTTTTGGAGTTTTGATAAGCGCGTGCCGGCGCAGGTGTGGGGCGACGGCAACCGGCTGCGGCAGATCCTGGTCAACCTGGCCGGCAATGCCATGAAATTTACGGAAAGGGGCCGGATCGACATTGTGGTCGAGTGCATCAAGGAGACGGAGCAGGGAGTGCTGGCCACCTTCGCGGTGCGGGACACGGGGATCGGCATTCCCGAGGCGCGGCGTCAGGCGATTTTTGAAAAGTTTACCCAGGCGGACGGTTCCACCACCCGCAAATACGGCGGTACCGGGCTGGGGCTTGCCATCTGCCAACAGCTGGTGGCCTTGATGGGCGGCGAGATCGCGGTGGAGAGCGAGGTCGGCAAGGGCAGCACCTTTCTGTTCACCATTCCCCTGGTGGCCGCCCGCGAACCGGTCAAGATCGCAGAGACTGACGGCGCCGGCAAGAACGCGGCCGCCAGTCCCGTTGCCACCTCCATTCTGCTGGTGGAGGACAACATCGTCAACCAGAAGCTCGCCAGTATCCTGCTCTCCCGCCAGGGGTTGCAGGTCGGGCTGGCGGCCGACGGCGTCGAGGCCCTGGCGCAGCTCAAGACTCAGGAGTTCGACCTGGTGCTGATGGACGTGCAGATGCCCAACATGGACGGCCTTACGGCTACCCGCAAGATCCGGGAGATCGAGGCGGATCCGGCGGCGCGGCGGGAATATGCCAGCCTGCGCAACCGGGAGACCCCGTTGCGGATTATCGGGCTTACGGCCCACGCCCGCAGGGAAGACGAGCAGGCGTGCTACGAGTCAGGCATGAACGGCTTTCTTACCAAGCCCATTGTCAAGGACAAGTTGATCGCTGCCCTGACCGCGGTGCAGTAGAAGCCGTAGCCATCGTGACTGGCGGCTGCTAGGAGAATTCGCCGGCGAGTATCGTCAGTCGTCCGCGCCAGCGGTCACCAAAGGCGGTGAGCGTCGCCTCCCGGCTGGTCGGCCCGTTGACCGTCAGTTCCAACTGGAGCCGCTCCGTCGGCATGAGGGAGCCCAGACGGTCCGGCCATTCGATCACGCAGAGCCCCTCGCCTTCAAGGTATTCTTCCACCCCCAGTTCCAGCAACTCTTCTTCCCCGCCCAGCCGGTAGAAATCCATGTGATAGAGGGGGAGACGCCCTGGGTACTCATGGAGCAGGCCGAAGGTCGGACTGGTGATGTAGTGGTCCGCCGGCACCGCCAGTCCTTTGCCGATGGCCTGGGTCAGGGTGGTTTTGCCGGCCCCGAGGTCGCCGCTTAAGGTGATGATGTCGCCGGGCGCGGCCAATTCCCCGAGGCGTTGACCGAGCTTGCAGGTGGTCGCCAGGTCGGGCAGGGCGACGTGCAGTGGCAGGCCGGCCATCTCAGGTGCGTTTGTGGCAGAGGAGGCAGCGGTATTTGGGCGGATGATTGGCCGGCAGGGGCGCCGTTCCCTGCGGTTGATGGCACTCCTCGCAGAATTTCTCCGCGGCCTTCTTGTCCATGGCAAAGAAGCGTTCATGGTCGGGATTGTGGGGCAGCTTCTTGGTGCTCTCCGGCGGCGCATGCAACAAAAAGAAGAGGATCGCGGCGCCGCTGGCCAGGAAGAGCAGATGGAACCACCAGTTCTTTGTTTGCTTCGGTTCGTCCATAGGGTTCTCCGTCAGCCGCCCAATTCCAGGGCGGTGTGGTTGAACATGCGGCAGCGCAGGGCGGTCACCAGGGTTTCCAGGACCAGGGTGCAGGTCCAGCGGTGGTGGCCGGCCAGGGTCAGAACCCGCTCATGGAGGCGGTGTTGCCTGAGCAGCGCGGCGAGCCGCTGGTCCGTGTAAGCGGGGTCCAGAATGGTCCGAGCCGCAATTTCTCCGGAGAGCAGGGCACCATAGATGCCCTCGCCGGTGAGCCCGGAGGCGAGACCGGCGGCGTCCCCGATCAGGAAGACCTTGCCGAAGTGCCATCCCCGGTAGTCGAAGTTGATGCGGGCCGCCCGGGGCGGTGCCGATGAGAGATCAATACCACATTGTTCTGCAAAGTGGTGCAACTTTTCCTGGAGTCGGTGGGGCGGCAGATTGCCGTTGGCGCTGTAGATGCCGACGGAGCCGCTTTCCCGGTGCGGGAAGATCCAGGCATAGCCGTTGCCGAAGTGGCGCGGGTTGAGATGCCAGGCCATGTCCGCAAAGGTACCGGGGAGTTGATGATGCAGGCCGATGCCGAAGCGCTCGACTGGGAGTCCGAGGTGCCTGCGGACCAGGGAGGAACTGCCGTCCGCCCCCACGAGATACTCATGGCGGAAGGAGCCGTGGGTGGTATGAACGCCGGCGTGGTCGATGGTTTGCGCGGCGACGCCGGTCATGATGGTGACCCCCGCCGCTGTCGCCTCCTGGGCCATCCACTGCCCCAGCTTTTCCCGGTTTACCGTGCAGACCATGGGCTCCGGCGCGGTGAGTTCCAGCCGTTGCCAGCCGCTCTCGATCTGTTGCCGGGCGAATTGGCGTTCGATCAGGGCCGGCGGTACGGCGAGCAGGGCAAGGGTGCTGGCCGGCACTCCGCCGGCGCATACCTTGGGGCCGATGCGCGGCTGGCGTTCGAGCAGCAATACCGAGCGGCCGGCTCTGGCCAGCGTGGTGGCGCAGGCAAGACCCGCCGGGCCCGCCCCGATGACAATGGTGTGGAAGGAGGTCTTGGGCATCGTGGTTTTCCGACAAGAGCAGGCAATCAATCCGAGCGACTAACCTAGTCGCCGACTTCCCCTGCTGTCAAGCAGCAAATCGCCGCCGGATACCACTATCCTTTTGGCGGTCGGCATGGTAGATTAGTGGCGTTTGCGGGCGGGGCGAATCGCCCTGCTTCCGGCCCGTCGCGGTCTGATCGTTTCCGGTGGTGGTAGCAGAGAGAGGATGGTTCATGGAGCTTGAAACGTCTGAGAAAAGAAAAGGCAAGGGCCCGCTGTGGTATGGGTTGCTGCTCGGCCTCCTGGTCGTGTTGGCGCTGGCAGGCTGGGCAGGCAGCCGGCTCTTCGAAACCGAAAAGCCACAGCTGACCCTGGGGGGCGAGCTTTCCCGCCTCGGGGGGAAACGTGAGGTGGTGCTGCAGCTGGCCGACGCCCGCAGCGGCCTGCGTTCCCTGCGGGTGGTCATGAGTCAGGGGAGCAAGACGGCGGTGCTGCTGACCAAAGAGTATCCGCGTCAGGGCGGCATGTTGGGCGCCGGCCCCCATCAACTGGAGGAACGTTTGACCGTGGACCCGCGGGCCGCCGGTTTCACGGATGGTGCCGCCGAGCTGCTCATCGAGGTCCGCGATCATTCCTGGTGGCGGATTCCGCCCGGCAACCTCACCGCCTTGCGGATTCCGGTCACCATCGACAGCAAGCCGCCGGTGGTCAGCATTGTCAGCGTGCCGCAGCACATCACGACCGGCAGCGCCGGCATCGTGGTTTACCGCGTCAGCAAGCCGGTAACAGAGAGCGGGGTCGTCATCAACGGCCATTACAATCCCGGCTTCCCGCTGCCCTCCCAAGGCGCTGGGGCCTACGGCGCCATGATCGGCCTGCCCTATGACCTGCAAAAGCTCGAAGAGACGGCGGTGACCGCGGTGGACCAGGCCGGCAACATTGGCAAGACCGCCTTTACCCTGCCTTTCCGGCCGGGCCGTGTCGTCCGCGACCGCATTACCATCAGCGACGAGTTCCTCAACGCCAAATTGCCGGAGTTTGCCCAGCATTATCCGGAGTTGAAGGGGACCCCGGTGGAACAGTACCTCATGATCAATCGGGCGATCCGCGACAAGAATTATCAGACCGTCCAGGCCGCCTGCAAGAATTCCGTCCCTGATCGGTTGTGGGACGGGGCGTTTCTGCGCATGCCCGGCAGCCCCAAGGCCGGTTTCGCCGATGTGCGGAGCTATCTCTATCAGGGCAAGGAGATCGACGTCGAGACCCATCTCGGGGTGGACATCGCCTCGCTGGAGCATGCCCAGGTGCCGGCCGCCAACCGCGGGGTGGTGGTCTTTGCCGACTACCTCGGCATCTACGGCAACACCGTCATCCTCGACCACGGCCAGGGGATATTCACCCTTTACTCCCACATGAGCCAGATCAACGTCACCAAGGGCGCCAAGGTGGAGAAGGGGGCGACGCTTGGCCTGACCGGCACTACCGGGCTGGCTGGCGGCGACCATCTTCACTTCAGCGTGCTGGTGAGCGGCGTCTTCGTGAGTCCCATCGAGTGGTGGGACGCCCACTGGCTCCAAGACAACCTCCTTCGTTTCATGTGACCCTTGTCCGCGATCCGCATCCTGCCAGAGCAGCTCGCCAACCAGATCGCCGCCGGCGAGGTCGTGGAACGGCCCGCCTCGGTGGTGAAGGAGCTGCTGGAGAATGCCCTTGACGCCGGCGCCCGCCAGCTGACGGTCCAGGTGGAGGGTAACGGCACCCGGCTCATCCGGGTGAGCGACGACGGCGGCGGCATGGATCACGACGACGTGCTCCTCTCGCTGGAGCGCCACGCCACCAGCAAACTCACCAGCGCCGAGCAGCTTGGCGCCATCACCTCGCTCGGCTTTCGCGGCGAGGCGATTCCCAGCATCGCTTCGGTCTCCCGGCTCACCATCACCTCGCGCCAGGTTGACGCCCCGCTCGGCACCGTGGCCGAGGTGCGCCACGGCACGGTGGTGCGGGTGCACGAGGCAGGTTCCGCTCCCGGCACCACCATGGAGGTGCGCGACCTCTTCGGCAACGTTCCGGCCCGCCGCAAATTCCTCAAGTCCACCGCCACCGAACTCTCCCACATCGAGGAGGCGGTGAAGAATTATGGTTTGGTGCGGCCGGAGGTGGGCGTGGTCTATACGGTGGATGACCGCACCGTCTTCCAGTGGCCCAGCGGGGTGGATACCCTGGCGGCGCGTGTCCTGCGCCTCCTAAACCGCCGCGCCGGCCAGGACGCGCTGCTTGCCGTGGAGGGTCGCACGGAGGATCATCTTGCCATCGCAGGCTATCTGCTGGCGCCGGAGGAGACGCCGGCCACCGGCGCCAAGCTGCGGATCTTCGTCAACGGCCGGGTGGTGAAGGATCGCATGATCGCCCATGCAGTCGGCGAGGGGCTGCACAACTTCCTGCTGGTCGGCCGCGCTCCGGCGGGCGTGCTGTTGTTGACCATCGCCCCGGAGGCGGTGGATGTGAATGTCCACCCCACCAAGCAGGAGGTGCGCTTCCGCCATGGCCAGGCGGTGCATCAGGCGGTGGTGCAGGCAGTGCGGCAGGCAGCGGTCCGCTTCCAGGAAGCGCGCAAGGAGAGCCTCTTTGGCCGATCCGCGCCGACAAGGCCGGCAACGCCATCGCCACCACCCCCAGCGGCTTCGCCGCAGGTGCGGGAGCCGCAGCCGCTCTTCCGGAGCGAGACCCCGCGTCGGCCGGTGCGCGAGGAAAAATCGTCGGCCGTCATCTCAGCTCCACAAGTCGCGACATCGATCCCGACACCGACCCCGCCCCCTGCGCCAGAATCGGCCGCGTCCGTCGAGACTCCAGCATCGGCCATCAGTGCCCCGCTTCGCCTGCTCGGCCAGGTGGCGGAGTGCTATCTCCTCTGCGAGAGCGAGGGCGGCCTTTTGGTGGTGGACCAGCATGCGGCCCACGAGCGGCTGCTTTTCGAGGAACTGCGCCAACGCTACACCAGCGGTGAGGTGGCCCGCCAGCGCTTGCTCTTTCCCAAGGTGCTCGAATGCACGGTGAAAGAATGCCAGCTGCTCGAAGAGAACAGCGCGGAGCTCCAGCGGCTGGGGTTGGAGGTGGAGGCGTTCGGCGGCGACAGTTTCGTGGTCAAGGCGGTGCCTGCCATCATGGGCACCACCCCGCCGGAAGAGGTGGTGGCCGCCATTCTCGCTCAACTGGGCGACGAAGGCAGCGGCCGTGGCAGTCAGCGCGTGGAAGCAGTGCTCGCCTCCATGGCCTGCAAGGCCGCGATCAAGGCCGGCCAACGACTGACGCCGCAAGAGATGGAACATCTCCTCCAGAAGATGCAGGCGGCGGACATCTTCAGCCATTGCCCCCATGGCCGCCCGGTAGCCCGCCGTTTCTCACCCGACGACCTCAAGAAATGGTTTCACCGGACGTGATCCCCTCGCTGAGAAATGGGTTGGATTTTTCCAGCGCCGAAAGCATAATAACGCAACTGGAACTCCTTTCAGTATCGTTAGAAAACGCAATACGTCGCATGGGGAAAGGGAGGAACTTATGGAAAATATCAGTGGCTACATCGCTACAGGGCTTATTAGTCTTACTGTAGGTCTTCTGCTACAGCGGTTACAAGATCGTCCGAAGTTGCTTTATTGGATTCCTGGGTCTTTTCTTTTTCAGTTGAAAACACCGGCGATGGATCTCCGTACCGATTCTCTCACTATTCAAAACGTTGGACGCAGACCAGCTACAAACATCGAAATTATTCATAAGTCGCGTCCTGATCACTTTCAATTTTCAACTCAAATAGATTTCACCGAAGTAATAACGCCCAGCGGAGAACATGTTATCAAGATTTCAAGCCTTGGTGCCAAAGAGCACATCAATATCCAGTTACTAAGCCACGTAGCTCCACCTGTTCTGCTCAATGTACGTTCGGCAGAAGGACGAGCTCAACTTATTCAGGTACATCTGCAGCGTGTGCTGCCTATTGTCGTTCAATGGTTGATCGGCCTTCTTCTGCTGCTAGGGGCAGGTTTCTTGCTTTATTGGATGGTTTCGGTGATAGTTTTTTTGTCTAAAGCTATTGGGGTGGTGAAGTAATTCAATAGGAAGCAACCAGAGACAAGACGAAGTGCATTCTGCTGAGCCTTTAATCCCCAAACACGGCGGCTACCGGAAGCTCAAGAGCTTTCAGGTGGCGTAGTTGGTCTATGACCTCAGCGCGGGCTGGCGGTTAATGCGGCCCTGGTGCTGCTGGCCGTAGCCTGCTCCCCGCGTGACCGCCAGTTGGCTGCCCTTGCAACCGCCTTTGAATCAGAGGGCGATTTCACCGAGCGCCTCCACCGGGTGCGCACCCAAAAGGGCGCTGTCAAGGTCTCCATGTCCACGCCGTCCACTTGGTCCACATCGTCCACCCGGTCCATTGAGCCTTAGTTTTCACCCCTGAAAAAAAACATCGCCAAGCCGGGGGGCTTCACGGTATGATGTCGCGAAACGCCGGAAACGCCGATGGGCGCGCGGCTGCGACCAGATCACCCCGACCATTCAGCAACGAGGCTTTTTTTATGACCACCCCGCTGCGCGAGACTCACTTCGATACCCTCAAATTCCTCCACCGTGGCAAGGTCCGCGACCTTTACGAGGTCGAGGGCAAGCTCCTCATGGTGGCAAGCGACCGCATCTCCGCCTTCGACGTGGTGATGGACGACCCGATCCCCAACAAGGGCGCAGTGCTCACCAAGCTGTCGCTCTTCTGGTTCGACTATCTCAAGGATGTGCTGCCCAACCACCTCATCACCGCCGATGTGGAGAAATTCCCGGCCGCCTGCGCGCCTTACAAGGAACAATTGCGCGGCCGCAGCCAGCTGGTGAAGAAGGCGAAACCACTGCCGGTGGAGTGCATCGTGCGCGGCTATCTTTCGGGCTCCTTCTGGAGTGCCTACAAGAAAGACACCACGGTCTGCGGCGTGCAATTGCCGGCCGGCATGCGGGAGTCGGACAAGTTCCCGGAGCCGCTCTTCACCCCGTCTACCAAGGCGGCCTTGGGTACCCACGACGAGAACATTTCCATCGGCCAGATGGAGGACCTGCTCGGCAAGGAGACCACCCGCCAGGTGCAGGAGGCGTGCGTGAACCTTTACGTTAAGGCGGCAGACTATGCCCGCACCAAGGGGATCATCATCGCCGACACCAAGTTCGAACTGGGCCACGATGACAACGGCCAGCTCATCCTGATCGACGAGGTGCTCACCCCGGACTCCTCCCGCTTCTGGCCGGTGGATCAATATAAGCCGGGCGGCGGGCAGCCGAGCTTCGACAAGCAGTTCCTGCGCGATTATCTTTCGTCGCTTGATTGGCCGAAAGCCCCGCCGCCGCCGAAACTGCCGGCGGAGATTATCGCCAAGACGGCAGCGCGTTATCTCGAAGCGCTGGAACGGATCACCGGCGCCTCCCTGTGAAAGGGCCACGGCAAGGAGAGGATGTTACCAACGTGAATATTCTCCCGCTGGATGCGGAATCGGCAGGTGGCGTTGCGGAAGCGAAGCTGGCATAAGGTGCTGTTGCTGCTGCTGTTGCCCGCCCTGGGTGGTTGCGCCACCGAGTCGGGCGGCGGGTTGAGTGAAATCTTCACCCCGACGGATGCGACCATCATCCGCCATCATGTCCGGGAAGACCAGACGGCCCTGGAAGAGTTCACGATCCGGCTCTACGCCAAGAACCCCAAGTACGAGAAGGATCCGCTCGAACGCCAGCGCAAGCTCCGCTTCCTTTTCCACGGCGACCTGCCGGTGGAGAACAATTACGCCTACCGTCCCTCCCACGAGGTGCTCACCGCCGCCTTTTCGGCCAAGCCGGACTACCCGGACCGGGTCTATCTGTTGGGGCTGGGGCTCGTCAAGAGCATCCGCGAGGCATATGACGGGCATGACCAGACCTTCTTCACGGGGCTCCAGATCCCGCTGGATCGCCTTCAGCGGCTGCATCAGAACCTCAGTCAGGTGAACTGGCGGCTCAAGACTTACAGGGATGCGCGGGGCGAGTTGTTGTTCCGCACCAACGAAGTGGGCCCGGATGGCACCCTCAACATGGGCTACGAGGTGCTGATGACCGAGATCCTGACCAGGGTCAAGGACGACATCATCCTGCGTGGCGGCCTGCCAGGCAAGTACCTCTTCAACATGTCCACCCTATTTGTCGGGATTCTGCTTTAGTTCCAATTCTAAATCATTCGTATAACTTTGTCGGCTTCGCTGCGCGGCTCCTCGCCTTTATACCCCTTGCGGGGTGTTCGCATTCTACTTTTGATTGAGAAATGGAATAAGTGAGGATCGGGCGCATGCCGACCGGAGCGGGGTTGGCCTTTAAAGGCCGGTCTTGGCCAGTTCGCGCAGCAGTTTTTCCTGCTCGTCGGTGAGCGTTTTGGGCACGCCCACGGCAAGGCGGGCGAGGAGATCGCCGCGCGGTCCCTTGGGGCCCGCGGGCAGGCCCTGGCCTTTGAGGCGCAGCTTGGCGCCGGGTTGGCCGCCGGCCGGCACCTTGACCTTGAGGTGTTTGCCGTCCAGGGTCGGCACTGCCACCTCGGTGCCCAAGGCCAGACCGCTGTAAGAGACCTCGGTCTCCACCACCAGGTTGTTGCCCTCGCGGGTGAAGAGGCGATGGGGCAGAACGGTGATGGTGAGATAGAGGTCGCCGGGCGGGCCGCCCATGGGCGAGGGTGAGCCCTTGCCGGCCAGCCGCAGTTTCTTGCCCGACTCGATGCCGGCCGGCACCTTTACCGAAACCTTGTCGCCGTGGCCGAGGGCGATGGTTTTTTCGGTGCCGTGCAGCACCTCTTCGAGGGTGATCGAGAGTTCCAGGCTGAGGTCGCCGCCCTTGACCGGCTGGGCTCGGTGGCTGGTGCGGAAGCCTTGGCCGCCGCCCATCCCGAAGAGGTCGTCGAAGAAGCCGGCGCCGCCCATCCCGCCGGCGG
>JAJZRO010000005.1:39120-158280 GCA_021802645.1 Deltaproteobacteria bacterium
ATCGAGAGTTCCAGGCTGAGGTCGCCGCCCTTGACCGGCTGGGCTCGGTGGCTGGTGCGGAAGCCTTGGCCGCCGCCCATCCCGAAGAGGTCGTCGAAGAAGCCGGCGCCGCCCATCCCGCCGGCGGTGCGGAAGGTGGCGCGACCGCCGCCTCCCAGGTTGATGCCGAATTCGCGCAGGATGTCGCCGAGGTCGGCGTTGCGAAAGATGTCCTCCTGGCTGAAGCGCTGCTGGAAGCCGGTGGAGCCGAAGGTGTCGTACTGTTTGCGCTTCTCCTGGTCGGAGAGGACCGCGTAGGCCTCGCTGATCTTCTTGAACTGCTCTTCCGCCTCTTTATTGCCCTGGTTGCGGTCCGGATGGTATTTCAGCGCCAGCTTGCGGTACGCCTTCTTGATCTCGTCGGCCGAGGCTCCCTTGCCGACGCCAAGTTGTTCATAGTAATCCATAGGCGACTCCATTGCCCTGAACCGTTCCGCTTCCTACGTCGTTGCGGAAGTTTTCACGTGTTCTGGATGAGATAGGCCACCAGGAATACCCCAACCGCCAAGATCGCTATGACCAGCAGGGTGTCGAGGAGCAGCGACGGCTGGTAGGTATCCTCGTCTATCTCTTTCTCGACCTTCTTGTATCTGACGAAGGCCAGCACTCCCAGCAGGGCGCCAAGGCCCACGAGCATTATGCCGAAGATCTTGGAATATCCATGAGAGGCAGGAGGCATCGGGGTTTCTGGCAGGCCGGCCTTCCCCAGGAAATAGGAGATCTGCCGGATGAAGAGGGCGAACTTTTCGACCACGAAGCCAAAGGCCATGATGCCGATGCTCGTTCTGATCCACGCCAGAAAGGTTCGTTCATTCGCCATGTGAACACGGCGATTACGAACCCTGGGCGGGGTGTTTTTCTCCTCCGACAGCTCTGGCATACGCTCAATTTTTCTCCCGTCTCCCGGTAAAGAAGGTGGGCGATGGTAATACAGGGATATTAGAACGGTACGTCATCCCCCATGACCGGCTCGGGGAAGGGCGGCTCATCCATGCCCTGGCCGCTTTCGCCGCCGGCGCCCCGCGCGGTGAGCATCTTCATCTCGCGGGCCACGATCTCCGTGGTGTAGCGGTCCTGCCCTTCCTTGTCCTGCCACTTGCGGGTCTGGAGCCGCCCTTCGATGTAGACCTTGGAGCCCTTGGCCAGGTATTCGCCGCAGATTTCGGCCAGGCGGCCGAAGGCGACGATGCGGTGCCACTCGGTCTGCTCTTCCTTGGAGCCGTCCTGCTTTTTCCAAACCTCGGTGGTGGCGATGCGAAACGAGGCGATAGCGGTACCGCTCTGCGAATACCGCACTTCAGGGTCCGCCCCTAAGTTTCCGATCAGGATGACCTTGTTGACCATGCTCTCTCCTTGGTGATAGCCGGCCCGCAGCCTCATGCCGGAACCGGTGGCGCGGTGGATGCCGCGCCAAGTCAGGGCGGAAGGACGTTGCCGACCCCTCGTCGCCTGGTTGAAGATACCATATACTAAGGACGGCTCCTTGAAAAATCAACCGAACAAAGACCGAAAAAGAGGGAAGGCAACGATGGCGGCGCCAGCCGAGGAAATCAAGGTCTGGTCGGTGACGGCGGGGCGTTTCTGTCACATTCCGGGCACCTTGCGGGACGGTTCCCCGGCCTCTTGGCGGTTAGGCGGCCAAGCGCGGGAAAACTGCTTGACAACAGGAGGTTGACGGTGATGGAATGAGACAAATAGGGTTGCTTTGCCGGGTCGTTGCCGCGCTCTTTCGCAGCTTTTTGCCTTTTTTCAACCACTGACGAGGGCTCGCCATGAAGGAACGTGATTTCGCACGGGTTCAGGAAAAGTTGAACGGCATCTCACGCCGTGATTTCATGAAGTTCTGCACTGTGATGGCCGCCAGCCTGGGACTGCCACTGGCCGATGCCTCCCGCCTGGCGGCGGCGGTGACCGCGCCGCGACGGCCTCCGGTGATCTGGATTGCCGGCCAGGCCTGCACCGGCTGCACCGAATCCCTGCTGCGCCCGAGCCATCCCACCCTCGAACACCTCATCCTCGACCTCATCTCCCTTGACTACAACGAGACCCTGAACGCCGGCGCCGGCTACCAGGCGGAAGCGGCGATGCAGGCCTCGATCAAGGAGAACTATGGCAAGTTCATCCTGGTGATCGAAGGCGCCATTCCGGTGAAAGACGGCGGCGTCTACTGCATGATCGGCGGCCGGCCCTTCGCCGACATCGTCAAGGAAACGGCGGACAAGGCGGCGGCGGTGATCGCCATCGGTTCCTGCGCCTCCTGGGGCGGCATTCCCGCCGCCGCGCCCAACCCCACTGGCGCCATGGGCGCTCCGGAGTTTCTGAAGGGCAAGACGGTGGTGACCATCCCGGGTTGTCCGCCCAATGCCTACAATTTTCTCTCCACCGTGATCCACTTCCTCACCTTTGGCAAGCTGCCGGCCTTGGACGACAAGGCCCGGCCTCGTTTCGCCTACGGCCGGCTCATCCACGAAAACTGCGAGCGGCGGCCCCATTTCGACGCCGGTCGTTTTGCCGTGAAGTTCGGCGACGAGGGGCATCGCAAGGGCTACTGCCTTTACAAGCTGGGTTGCAAGGGGCCGATGACCTATGCGAACTGTCCGGCCATCCTTTTCAACGATGTGGGTTCCGGCGCCTGGCCGGTAGGTACCGGCCATCCCTGTTTCGGCTGCACCGAGTCCGGCGTCGGCTTTACCATTCCGCTGCATACCCAGGCGAGTCTCAAGTATATCACCCCGGCGGCCGGTCATCCGCCGATCACCGAACAGCGCGGCAGCGGCGTTTCGGTAGGTGCGGCAGCCCTGGTTGGGGCGGTGGCCGGAGCGGTAGTCGGCGGTGGCGCCATGGTCCTCAAGAACCTTGAGAAAGAGGACGCGGCAGCCCCGAAGAAGGATGAAGAGTGAGCGGCTAGGAGGTGAACCCATGAAGATCGAACGACGCGATTTTCTCAAGGGGGCGCTCGGTGGCGGGCTGTTGCTGGCGGCGGACGCCAAGCCGGCGGCGGCCCGGCATGTTGCCAAGGAACTGCCGCCCAATGCCGTGGGGATTCTTTACGACGCCACCCTGTGCATCGGTTGCCAGGTGTGCGTCGGTGCCTGCAAGCAGGCGAACAACATGCCGGTCGAGCATACCGCCGGGACCGATCCCCTCTGGGAGAATCCGGAGGATCTCTCGGCCAAGACCCTGAACATCATCAAGAAGTACGGCAGCGGCGATTACCCGGTCAAAGACACGGTGGCAGGCTACTCCTTTGTCAAACGCCACTGCATGCATTGCCTCGATCCGGCCTGTGTTTCGGCCTGCCCGGTCTCG
The DNA here is from genome assembly GCA_021802645.1 of Deltaproteobacteria bacterium. Classification (GTDB taxonomy): domain Bacteria; phylum Desulfobacterota; class Desulfobulbia; order Desulfobulbales; family Desulfurivibrionaceae; genus JAJZRJ01. The sequence goes on from JAJZRO010000005.1 coordinate 42,469, forward strand.
GCACTCCGGAAAAACTCCGATAACGGGGTGGTGACCTACGACAAGACCGCCTGCATCGGCTGCCGGTACTGCCAGGTCGCCTGCCCGTTCAACATCCCCAAGTTCGAGTGGCTCTCGGCCACGCCGCGGATCGTCAAATGCCAACTCTGTTCGCACCTGTTGGCCAAGGGCGGCATCTCCGCCTGTTGCGCCGCCTGCCCGACCGGTGCCTCGCTCTTCGGCCGGGTGGAAGACCTGCGCCAGGAGGCGAAGCGGCGGCTGGCCATGACCCCGGGCGACAGTTACGACTTCCCGGTCGCCTCCCTGGGTTCGAAGGAGTTCCAGTCGCACAAGGCCGGTCACTACATCCAGCAGATTTATGGCGAGTCCGAGGTGGGCGGCACCCAGTATATGCTGCTGGCCGGGGTGCCGTTCGACAAGCTCGGCCTGCCGACGCTGCCGGACGAATCCTTCGTCGCCCTGGCCGACGGTATCCAGTATGCGATCTACAAGGGCATGGTCTACCCGCTGGTGGTGCTGGGCGGGCTCATTTACATGATCCGCAAGGGCGAAGGCGACAAACACTGAACCGCCGAGCGCCGGCACGGTAAAGGAGAATCGCGTATGACAGCTCCTGCTCCCCTGAATAAAACAATCTACACCTGGAACTTCAAGGCCTGCGCCGTGATCGCCGGCCTGGCCGGGCTCTTTCTGCTCTGGCGTTTCTTTTTCGGCATCGGTTCGGTATCCAACATGAACGACGGCTATCCCTGGGGCATCTGGATCGCCTACGACGTCGTGGTCGGTACCGCCCTTGCCTGCGGCGGGTATGCCATGGCGCTGCTGGTCTATGTCTTCAACAAGGGCGAATACCATCCGTTGGTGCGGCCGGCCCTGATGACCAGCCTCTTCGGCTACACCCTCGCCGGCATTTCGGTCATGATCGACCTCGGCCGCTACTGGCAGGCGTACAACATCTTCCTGCCCTGGCACAGCAACCTCCATTCGGTCATGTTCGAGGTGGCGGTCTGCATCGGCACCTACGTCATGGTGCTGTGGGTGGAGTTTGCGCCGACGATCCTGGAAAAATACAAGGCGGAGCAGTTGCGCGTCCGGTTGAACCGGGTGATCTTCGTCTTCATCGCGCTCGGCATTCTGCTGCCCACCATGCATCAGTCGTCGCTGGGCACCATGATGCTGATGGCCGGCTACAAGCTCTCCCCCCTCTGGCGCACCGGCTTCCTGCCGCTGCTTTTCCTGCTCACCGCCCTGCTCATGGGCTATGCCATCGTCATGGTGGAGTCGTTCATCTGCCAAGCATGGTTCAAGACCCCTTCCGAGATGCCGCTGCTCAGCAAGATCGCCGAATTCATCCCCTGGCTGCTCGGCGTCTATCTGCTGATCCGGCTGGAGTCGGTCAACTTGGCCGGCAACCTGGCCCTGGCCTTCAACGGCTCGCTGCAGGGCAACATGTTCCTGCTCGAAAACGCCCTGCTCATCGCCGCCTTTGTCATCCTGGTCCAGCCCAAGAACCGCGTGCGGTCGAAGATGCTTTTCCTGGCCTCGTCGGCGATCGTGCTGGGGGCCGCGCTGTACCGGATCGACACCTACATCATCGGCTTTGATCCGGGCACCGGCTGGCGCTATTTCCCCTCGGTGCCCGAGCTCGTCATCACCCTCGGCGTGGTTGCCACCGAAGGGATGGCCTACATGTGGGTGGTCAACAAGCTGGCGGTGCTGCCGAAAGCGGAACATGCGTAACCTCTAGAGGAAGAGAGAAGGAGACTACCGATGGCAAAAATCACCATTGATCCCATCACCAGAATCGAAGGGCATCTGCGCATCGACTGCGAGGTCAACGGCGGTCGGGTGACCAACGCCTGGTCGTCCGGCCAGATGTGGCGAGGCATCGAGCTGATCCTCCAGGGCCGCGACCCGCGCGAGGCGTGGATTTTCACCCAACGCATCTGCGGGGTGTGCACCACCGTGCATGCCATCACCTCGGTGCGGGCGGTGGAGAATGCCCTGAATCTCGACGTGCCTCTCAATGCCCAGTACATCCGCAACATGATCATTGCGGCCCACGGCATCTTTGACCATATCGTCCATTTCTACCACCTTTCGGCGGTGGATTGGGTGGACATCGTCTCGGCCTTGAAGGCGGATCCGGTGAAAGCGGCGCAACTGGGGCAGCGGCTTTCCGAATGGCCGGAGAACAGTGTTGCCAACATGAAGCAGGTGCAGGGGCGGCTGAAGAGCTTTGTCGACTCGGGCCAGCTTGGCGTTTTTGCCAGCGGCTACTGGGGACATCCGGCCATGAAGCTGTCGCCCGAGGTGAATCTGCTGGCCGTGACCCACTATTTCCAGGCCCTCGACTACCAGCGCCGCATCAACCAGGTGGTGGCGATCCTCGGCAGCAAGACCCCGCACATCCAGAACCTGGCGGTGGGCGGGGTGTCAAATCCGATCAACCCGGACAGCCAGTCCACCCTGACCCTGGAGCGCCTGGAGTACGTCAAGACGCTCATCGACGAGATCGGCGCCTTCATCAAGCAGGTCTACATGGTGGACGTGGCCGCAGTGGGTGCCTTCTACGCCGACTGGACCCATTACGGCGCCGGCGTCACCAACTACCTCTCGGTCCCCGATATGCCGCTCGACCCCAAGGGCACCACCTTCGACATGCCGGGCGGCTACATCGCCAAGGGCGAGGTCGGCACGTTCAAGGCGATCAACACCTTCGGCGACGACTTCTTCAAGCAGGGGGTCAAGGAGTCGGTCAAGCATTCCTGGTACAAGGGTGACTGGAACCGCCACCCGTGGGAAGAGGAGACCGACCCGCTCCCCACCAAGTACGACGAGAAGGGCAAATATTCCTGGGTCAAGTCGCCCACCTTCAACGGCAAGCCGGCCCAGGTCGGGCCGCTGGCCAACGTGCTTTGCATGTTCGCCGCCGGCGACAAATCCACGGTCAAGTACACCACCCAGATGCTCGACACGGTGAGCAGCCTGGCCGGGGCCAAGGTCGGGGTCGGGGCGCTCCATTCCACCATTGGCCGCCATGCGGCGCGGTCGGTGCGGGCGGCGGTGCTGCACGATGCCCTGGTGCGCCATTGGCAGGCACTGGTCGATAACATCGGCAAGGGTGATTACGCCACCTACAACGAGCCGGTCTTTCCCAAGGGCGAGATCCGGGGGGTGGGCTTCCACGAGGCGCCGCGCGGAGTACTCTCCCACTGGGTGGTGATTGACGGTGGCAAGATCAAGAACTACCAGTGCGTGGTGCCCTCCACCTGGAACGCCGGCCCGCGCAACAGCGAAGAGGCCATGGGGCCGTATGAGGCCTCGCTCGTCGGCAACCCGGTGGCCGATCCTGCCCGGCCGCTGGAGGTGCTGCGCACCATCCACTCCTTTGATCCCTGCCTCGCCTGCGCCATCCATCTTTTGGATACGGAGCAGCGCGAACTGGTCCGGGTGCGGACCGTCGCCTGATGCCGCAGACCACGAAGGGAAATCCGATTGGCCAGTCGGCAACTCCGCCGGCTGGCCTCTTTTCTGCCCCGGCGGCGGCGCCGGTCCTGGTGCTGGGTATCGGTAACCTGCTGCTGGGCGACGAGGGCGCGGGCCTCCGGGTGGTCGAGAATCTCACGGCTCGCTATACCCTGCCGCCGGAGGTGGAGGCCCTCGACGGCGGCACCATGGGCATGGCGCTCCTGCCCTATCTCGCCGGCCGGCGGTTATTGCTCCTCATCGATGCCGTGCGCACGGGGGCGGCGCCCGGTACCGTGGTGCAGATGGAACTCTCCGATCCCGCCGCCTTTTGCCGCGGCAAGATTTCCCCCCACCAGATCGGCATCGCCGAGGTGCTGGCGGTGGCCGCGCTCACCAACGAGCTGCCCGGCCGCATGGTGGTGATCGGCGTGGAGCCGAAGGAGATGAACACCGGGCTTACGCTCTCGCCGGAGATCAGCGACCAGATTGGCGCCATGGCCGACATGGTGGCGGCCGAACTCACGGCGGCCGGTTTTGCCCTGCGGCCCCGTGAGCCGGTTGCGGCGTGACATTGTGACCTGAACTTTGGATGACACTCAGCGGTCCATTGGCTACATTATTCCATGCATGAAATGTCGCTCGCGATGAGCATCGTGGAGCTGGTCGCCACCGAGGCCAAGGCCGCCGGCGCGCGTCAGGTGAACCGCATCGAGCTTGAGGTGGGAACGCTCTCGGGGGTGCTGGTCGATTCCCTGCGCTTCTGTTTCGAGGCGGCGGCACGGGAGACGGTGGCGGCCGGCGCCGCCTTGGTGATCCGGGAGATCGCGGCCAGCGGCCGCTGCCCGGCCTGCGGGGTGGAGGGTGCCATGGCCGGGCTTCTCACCGACTGCCCCGGCTGCGGCCAATATCTGGTGCTGGACAAGGGCCGCGAGCTGCGGGTGGTGTCGATCACGGTGGATGAATGAGGGACAACGATGTGTGATTCCTGCGGCTGCGACCATGACCATGAAGACGTGACCATTGCGGTTCCGGGCCGGCCGGCTGTTGCCGGTGAGTCCCATGACCATCACCACGGCCCCGGCCGTACCCTGCGGGTGGAGCAGGATGTGTTGGCCAAGAACAACCACTTGGCCGCCCACAACCGCGAGTGGCTTGAGGGCCACAAGATTTTCGCCTTGAACCTTGTCAGCTCCCCAGGTTCCGGCAAGACCACCCTCCTGGAGCAGACCATCCGCCGGCTGAACGGGACGCTGCCGGTGGCGGTCATCGAGGGCGACCAGCAGACCCTGCTCGACGCCGAGCGCATCGACGCCACCGGCGCGCCGGTGGTGCAGGTCAATACCGGTGCCGGCTGCCACCTGGACGCCGACATGGTCCATCGGGCGCTTCACACGCTGGCGCCGCCGGATCGCTCGCTCTTGTTCATCGAAAACGTCGGCAACCTGGTCTGCCCCGCCATGTTCGATCTGGGCGAGGCCGCCAAGGTGGTGATCATCAGCGTCACCGAGGGCGAGGACAAGCCCCTCAAGTATCCGGCCATGTTCGCCGCGGCCAGGCTCTGTCTGATCAACAAGACCGATCTCTTGCCCCACCTCGATTTCTCGGTGGCGCGCTGCATGGAGTACGCCCGGCGGGCCAACCCCGATCTCACCTTCTTCACCCTTTCCGCCCGCACCGGCGACGGCATGGATGAGTGGCTTACCTGGCTCAATGACGCAGTCCGCTCCGCCTGATCCCGCCGTCGACCGGTTTTCCATTTCCAAATCAAAATGGGAACGCGAAGGCAAACGAGCAGCGACGAGACAGTACAGTGTAGTACGGCGAGGAGCCGCGCAGTGCAGCCGACAAAGTTAACGTTTGATTTGGGAATGGAATTGCGCTGGCAGATCACCATCCGCGGCGTGGTCCAGGGCGTGGGCTTCCGTCCCTTTGTTCATCGTGAGGCCGTGGCCCATGGTTTGACCGGCCAGGTGGTCAACACCGGCCAGGGGGTGGTGATCGAGGCGCAGGGAGAGGAGACGGCGCTTGCCCGCTTTGTGACCGCCTTGCGGGAGCAGGCCCCGGCTGCGGCGGTGATCCAGGAGCTGACCATCTTGTCGCTGCCGTTGGTGACGGAGTCCGCCTTTGTCATCGGCCATTCCGTGGCTGCCGGCCCCCCCAGCGCCGGTATCCCGGCGGATCTGGCCCTCTGCGCCGACTGCCAGCGGGAATTCTTCGACCCCACCGACCGCCGCTTCCGCTACCCTTTTATCAACTGCACCAACTGTGGCCCCCGCTACACCATCACCCGCGCCATCCCCTACGACCGCCCCCAAACGAGCATGGCCACTTTTGCCATGTGCGACCAGTGCCGGGCCGAGTACGAGAATCCCACCGACCGCCGCTTTCATGCCCAGCCCAACGCCTGTCCGGTCTGCGGCCCGCACCTCTGGCTGACCGATGCTCAGGGTCAGTTGCTGGCGGAAAAGGAGGCGGCAGTGGTCGCGACGGCAGCGCAATTGCGCGCCGGCGCCATCGTGGCGCTCAAAGGCATCGGCGGCTTCCATCTGGCGGTGGATGCGACCAACCACGAGGCAGTGCAGCGGCTGCGGCAATGCAAGGGCCGCGAGGAAAAGCCCTTGGCCATCATGGTCCGCGATCTCGCCCGCGCCCGCCAGCTCTGCCAGCTCACTGCCGCTGAAGAGGCGTTGCTGGATTCCGCAGCCGCGCCCATCGTGCTGGCTCCCAAGCAACCGGCTCATGATCTCTCGCCGGCGGTGGCGCCGGGCAGCGACCGCTTGGGTATTATGCTGCCCTATGCCCCGCTCCACCATCTGCTGCTGGCCGAGGGGCCGGACGTGCTGGTGATGACCAGTGCCAATCTGAGCGAGGAACCGATCTGCATCGACAACAGTGAGGCGTTGCAGCGCCTTGGCGCCATTGCCGACTGCTTCCTCTGCCATGACCGCGACATCCTCATCCGCGCCGACGACTCGGTGGTCTGGCACCTGGCCGGCGCCTCGCGGGTGATCCGTCGCAGCCGCGGATATGTGCCGCGGCCTCTGCGGCTTGCCGGCGAGGGAGCGGCGGTGCTCGGGGTGGGCGGCGAACTTAAAGATACCGTCTGCTACGCCAAAGGCGATCAGGCGTGGGTGAGCCAGCACCTCGGTGACCTGAAAACGCTGACGGCCTTTTCTTTTTTTCGGGAGACGGTGGCCCATCTCGGCCGCATCTACCAGGTGACGCCGGAGCTGGTGGCACACGATCTTCATCCTGCCTACCTCACCACCCAGTGGGCCAGGGAGCAGGCCGGGGTGGTGCAGCTCGCCGTGCAGCACCACCATGCCCACCTGGCCGCCTGCTTGGCGGAGAACCATTATGACGGGCCGGCCATCGGGGTGATCCTCGACGGCACCGGCTTCGGCCCCGATGGCACCATCTGGGGCGGCGAGGTGCTGATCGGCGACCGTGGCTCGTTCCGGCGTTTCGCTCACTTGGCACCCATGCCGCTGCCCGGCGGCGATGCGGCGGTGGCGGCGCCGTGGCGCACCGGGTTGGGGTATCTCTACGTGGCCTACGACGGCGTTGTGCCGGAGCTGCCCTTCCTGCAAGGCCATGATGCCGGGACGATCGTCGCCATGCTGCAGCGCGGAATCAACTGCCCGGCAACCAGCAGTTGCGGCCGCCTCTTCGACGCGGTGGCCGCCATTGCCGGCGGCCGGCCAACGATCCGCTACGAGGCGCAGACGGCCATCGAGTTCATGCAGGCCGCCGGAACGCTTGCCGGGCCTGCTTTCCCCTTCGAACTCGTGGCGGAACATGATACGCTGATAGTGGAGGTCGGCCCGCTCATCCGGGCGGTGGCCGAAACAGTGCGTGGCGGCGCGATCCTGGCCGAAATCAGCCAACGGTTCCATCGGACCATGGTGGAACTCTGGTGCGAGGTGGTGCAGCGGGCCGCCGCGGCCACGGGGCTGAGAGTGGTGGCCTTGAGCGGCGGGGTCTTCCAGAACCAGCTGCTCTTTACCGGGCTCATGAAACGGTTGCAGGCCGCCGGCTTTACCGTTCTGGCCCATCGCGAGCTGCCGGTCAATGACGGTTGCATCGCCTTTGGCCAGGCCATGGTCGGCCGGGCATACATGGAAAGGTGACGGAATGTGTCTTGCGGTGCCAGGCAAGGTGGTGGCGATCTTCGAGGAAAACGGCCTGCGCATGGGCCACATCGACTATGCCGGCACGGTGAACCGCGCCTGCCTCGAATATGTACCGGAAATTGAAGTGGGCCAGTACACCGTGGTCCACGCCGGATTCGCCATCTCGGTGATCGACGAGCAGGAGGCCGCGCAGAGCTTTGCCGCCTGGCGGGAACTCACCGAAGCGGTTCACCGCAACGGCACCGATCTCTTCGGTAACCCGCTGCCGCCGGAAGAACCCACCGAATGAAGTACAGCGACGAATACCGCGATCCGGCCCTGGCCCGCCGGCTGGTGGAGGAGATCCACCGCACCGCGACCCGACCGTGGACCGTGATGGAGATCTGTGGGGGGCATACCCACGCCATCATGCGTTATGGCCTCGACCAATTGCTGCCGCCAGGGTTGGAGCTGGTCCATGGCCCGGGCTGCCCGGTCTGCGTCACCCCGGTGGAGTTGATCGACAAGGCGGTGGCTATTGCCGGCCGACCGGAGGTGATCTTCACCTCCTTCGGCGACATGCTGCGGGTGCCGGGCAGCCGGCAGGATCTACAGATGGCCCGCAGCCAAGGCGCCGACGTGCGTATGGTCTATTCGCCCCTGGAGGCGGTGGCATTGGCCCGCCAGCATCCGGAGCGGGAGGTGGTCTTTTTTGCGGTGGGCTTTGAAACCACGGCGCCGGCCAATGCCATGGCCGTCGTGCAGGCCAAGCGCGAGGGGCTTACGAATTTCAGCGAACTGGTGAGCCAGGTGCTGGTGCCGCCGGCCATGCGGGTACTGCTGGCCTCGCCGGAGAACCGGGTGCAGGGCTACCTCGCTGCCGGCCACGTCTGTACGGTGATGGGCTTTGCCGAATACGAGGCCATTGCCGCGGAGTTCCGGGTGCCCATCGTACCGGTGGGCTTCGAGCCGCTCGATATCCTCGAAGGGCTCCTGCTGCTGGTGCGCCAACTCGAGGCCGGCGAACACCGGGTGGAGAATCAGTACCGCCGCTCGGTGACCCGTGAGGGGAACCTGGCGGCGCAGCAGGCGATGGCCGAGGTCTTTCGGGTGGCCGACCGCAAGTGGCGGGGCATCGGGATGCTGCCCCAGAGCGGTTTGGCGCTGCGGGAGGCATATGCCGCCTTTGATGCGGAGCGCAAATTCGCGGTCCAGGAGATCGAAGCCGCCGAGGCTGCCCAGTGCATCAGCGGCCTCATTTTGCAGGGCCGCAAAAAACCCCACGAATGCTCAGCCTTTGGCCGCGAGTGCACCCCCAGCCACCCCTTGGGCGCCACCATGGTGTCGAGCGAGGGGGCCTGCGCCGCCTACCACAAATACCAGCGATTGCGAGCCACCGTATGAGCATCACGCCCGAGGATTTCTCCTGCCCCCTGCCGATCACCGACCACGACACCGTGCAGCTCGCCCACGGCAGCGGCGGCCGGCTCACCGCCGAGCTGGTCGAAAAATTCTTCCTGCCCCGCTTTGCCAACCCGACCCTGGCCCGGCTGGAGGACCAGGCGGTGCTGGAGTGCCCCGGCGGGCGGCTGGCCTTTACCACCGATACCTTCGTGGTGGACCCGCTCTTCTTCCCCGGCGGCAGCATCGGGGATCTCGCGGTGAACGGCACGGTGAACGACGTCGCCATGGGCGGCGCCAAACCCCTGTGGCTTTCTGCCGCCTTTGTGATCGAGGAGGGATTGCCGCTCGCCACCCTGCATGCGGTGCTGCTGGCCATGGAGCAGGCGGCGAAGGATGCCGGGGTCACCATCGTGACCGGCGACACCAAGGTGGTGGGGAAGGGCGCCTGCGACAAGCTCTTCATCACCACCACCGGCCTTGGAGTGGTGCCGGAGGGGGTCAATCTTTCCGCCGCCAATCTCAGACCCGGGGACGCGGTGCTTCTCTCCGGCACCATTGGTGACCATGGCATGGCGATCCTCACCAGTCGGGAAGGGCTTTCCTTTGCCTCCCGCATCGAGAGCGATACCGCCGCATTGCACGAGCTGGTGGCGGCCATGCTCGCGGTCTGCCCGGAGATGCGCGCCCTGCGTGACCCGACCCGCGGCGGGGTGGCCACCACCCTGAACGAATTTGCCAAGTCGTCGGGCGTCGGCATCATGCTGCGCGAGGAGGCGATTCCGGTGCGGCCGGCCGTGCGGGCGGCCGGTGAGGTGCTGGGCATCGACCCGCTCTATGTGGCCAACGAGGGCAAGCTCATTGCCGTGGTGCCGGCCGAAAAAACCGAGGCGGTACTTGCCGCCATGCGAGCCCATCCCCTGGGCGCGCACGGTGTCTGCCTCGGGGAGGTAACCGCGGCAAACGCCGGCTTGGTCGCCATGCGCACCGCGCTCGGCACCCATCGCATCATCGACATGCCGGTGGGCGAGCAACTGCCCCGCATCTGCTAGTCAATCAGGCTTTTCCGGTTTTTACGAACCTGGGGTTCCCCAACGTTCTTTCGCCTTGCGTGGTCGGGTCGCAAAAAAGTTGCGATCCTGTCGATTTTGTTTCTATTTTTTAAATATTTTGTGGTAGGCTCGGATAATTTGTGCGGAAGGCCGGCGCGAGGAGGTGCGTCGGTTGCGATGGCGCACGGCTTTGCTGGTGGGCTCTCATGCAACGCGGGGTGTTGCATGTGTTTTTTGAACAAGGAGAATGGAGGAGGTGATTGCGTGAAGAAACGGCTTATTGCATGCATGGCGTTGGCCGTGCTCGTTGCGCTGCCGGGAGTGAGCGCCGCGAGTCAGGCCCTGTTCCTGCAGAAATGCGGGGCCTGCCACAAGAAGGGGGGAACCGCCGCGCCAATCAACCCGGCGGACAAGGCAGGGCAGGTATGGGAGAAGTACTTTGAGCGAGGCCGGCATCCTGGCGACCCTGGGGCCAGCGGCGGTGACCTGAAGGCAATTATTGATTACCTGAAGGCCCATGCCGCGGACAGCGACCAGCCGGCAGCAGCGGTTATCCCGAAATAATGCAACCTTCTGGAAGGAGGAAGGAGACGTGAAAAGAGTATATCTGACCATGGGCGCGCTGCTCGTCTGGAGTACCAGCGCCTTGGCCGGCGCGGGTGGCGAGACGGTCACCATTCCGGCCGACGATTACAAGGCGATCATGCAGCAGTTGAAGTCGCTCCAGCAGCGGGTGGACACCCTGGAGAGCAAGGGCAAGGTGGCCGGGGATTCCGCTGAGCGCAAGCAGGCCGCGGCCATTCCCGGCAAGCTCGAGAAGGACGTGCAGAACATCTACTCGACCCTCGACACGGTGGAGACCAAGACCCTCAAGGACCGCATCAATCTGGGCGCGGAACTGCGGACCCGGGTGGACGACATCGAAGTGAAAAACATGAATCTCGGTGCCGCGGGCTTTGCCAATGTTTCGCATACCGACAACCACTGGACCAACCGCTTCCGGTTGAACATGGACGCCGAGATCCGGAAAAACCTGCTCTTCACCGGCCGGCTGACCGCCTATAAGAACTTTGCCGACAACACGACGAACCAGCTTATCAATGATGCCAATCAGGGGCATGTGCCCGGGGATTCCGGCATCAAGCTGGACCGCGCCTATGTGGACTGGATTCCCGAGGGCATGCCGGTGCCGCTGGCCTTCACCTTCGGCCGCCATCCCTCCTCCGAGGGCCCGCCCCAGGAGTTGAAGGAGAACCGCAAGCGGCAGTCCACCTATCCATCGCTGCTCTTTGACGGCGAGGCGGACGGCGTGGTGGCCACCGTCGGCCTGGAGCGGTATCTTGGCTGGAAGCAGTCGGGCTTGCGCTTTGCCTGGGGTAAGGCCTACCAGGATGACAGCGCCAGCATCAGCTATCTGGACAACTACGGCGGCGCGCTGAAGGATTCCAACATCTATGCCATGTTCTTCGAGACCGAGATTCCCGGCGTCAAGGACAGCCTCCTGGTGTTGAGCGCCCTGCGGGCCTCGAATCTGCCGGCTGAATCCAAATACATAGGCGACGCCAACAATACCTCCAAGGCGACCATCGGCGACATGGACATGTTCGGCATCCACGCCCAGGCCAACCGGGTGGCGAATTCCAATTTCGATGTCTTCCTCTCCACCGGCCTGAATCGCACCCATCCCAACGGCTATATCACTTTCGATCCCGGCACGGGGCCCCAGAATTATGGCCTGCTGACCACCGGGCTGGATGCGGTGAACGGCACCAGCCACACGGGTTGGGCGGTCTATGCGGGTACCCGCTACAACATTCAGTCCAAGGCGCTCAACGATCCCAAGGTCGGGTTTGAGTTCAACCACGGCAGCGACTACTGGTTCAGCTTCACCTGGGGTAGCTCGGAGCTGTACAACAAGCTGGCCACCCGGGGTAACGTGTACGATCTCTATTACATCCAGCCCTTCAACGAAAACCTTTTCGCGCGGCTGGGAGTTACCTACATCGATTACAACTACAACATGAGTGGGTTGCAGATCGGCGACTGGGGTGGCAACACCGATGCGTCTCTGCGGGATGTCTATTTCCTGCTGGACTGCCGTTTCTAGTCGTCTTTTCCTGGTGTTGGAAGGGCCATGGCCGGTTTTGCCGGCCATGGCCCTTTTGTTTTCTGCCGCCCGCTCTTCTCGGGAGTGGGCGCGTGGGGTATAATGGGGCGTCTTGTTCGCAGGAGGTGCCTATGCTGCCCAACAAAATGTTCCGGCTGTCCTTGCTGCTGGTGGTTTTTGCCCTGGCTGGCTGCGCGGTCAATCCGGTGACCGGCCGTTCCGAACTCGCCTTTTACGAAATGAGCGAAAAGCAGGAGGTCGATATCGGCCAAAAGGCCTTCCCCAAGGCCATTCAGCAGATGCACGGCGAGTTCCGCGATCCGGCGCTCCAGGCCTATGTCAATGCGGTGGGCAAAAGGCTGGCGGCGGTGAGTCATCGGCCGCAGTTGCCCTACCATTTTGCGGTGGTGAACGATTCCTCGCCCAATGCCTTTGCCATGCCGGGCGGCGCCATCGCCATCACCCGCGGTTTGCTGGTGGGTATCGGGAACGAGGCGCAGTTGGCGGCGGTGCTGGGCCATGAGATCGGCCATGTCACCGCCCGTCACGCGGCGCAGGGCATCCAGCGGGAGACGCTGCTCAGTCTCGGTATGATCGTCCTGGGTGAGGCGGCAGGCGGTTACGGCGCGCTGGCCCGCCAGGGCGGACAACTGGCCGCCACCCTCATCGAGAATTCGTACAGCCGGGAGCAGGAGAGCGAGGCGGATCGGCTGGGTATCGACTACATGGTGCGTGCCGGCTACAATCCCCTGGGGTCGGTGCAGCTTCAGGAGTTTTTGCTGAAGCAGAGCGGCGAGCAGAACCCGGCCTGGCTTGCCGGTCTGTTCCGCACCCACCCGTTTTCCCGGGAGCGGATGGAGGCCAACCAGGCCTACATCCAGAGCCGTTATCCCACCACCCTGCATGACCCCCACTATACCCTGGACCCGGAACACTTCCACAGCGCAACGGCGGGCCTGCGCAAGAGCGCCAAGGCCTATGCCCTCTATGATGAGGGCCGGGAGGCGGAGCAGCGCAAGGACCTGAACGGCGCTATCGCCTTGTACCGTCAGGCGGTGCAGATGGCCCCGGATCAGGCCTTGCTGCATGCCGCCCTGGGCAATGCCCTGCTCCGTCAGGACAAAGAGGCCGAGGCGCGCACGCATTTGGAAAGGGCGGTGGCGCTCGATGGCAACTATTTTGAATCGCGGCTGGAATTGGGGTATGTGCTGTCGCAGGAGCGGGCGTGGGGGGCGGCCATCCGCGAGTTGACGCGCAGCATGGAGTTGATGCCGACCCTGCAAGGCGCCTATCTCTTGGCCGGGGCCCATGAGCAAGGCGGCGATCCGCGGCGGGCGGTGGCGTTGTATCGGCAGGTGGCGGCGGCCGACCCGAATGGTCAGCTGGGACGCGCCGCGGCCTTGCGGGCCCGGCAGCTTGGCGGCGGTCCCTAGGCCGGCGCCGGTGGCTGGCGTTCTCGGCTCGCTGAAGAACCGGAGCAGGCCGTGCGCTACCTGCGTTTTCGTCCAGCCTTTATGTGTCGGTAGGTCCAGGCGGTTGCCGAGAGGCCGCCTCAAGGTACGGCGCGAAAAACGGACGGAGTTCCTTCAGTTCCCGCCGAATCACGTAAGGCATGGTCTTGGCGTACATGTCGAGCAGGATGATCGCGTTGATGGAGGAGTCGCCTTCCGAGGCGGCCCGCAGCCGTTCGGCCATGGCGCGGTTGACGATCTGCATGTTGCGGTAGATGGTGTTCAGGCCTTCCAGGCTGAAATCGGGAACCGGGGTGTCGCCTTTGCGGAAGTATTGGGCCAGCATGAAGTTGGCGGTGGCCCGATAGATGGTCTCGTCCTCCGTGGCCAGCGGCAGGTGAAAGCGGGCCATGGGTTTGAAAAAATGGGTATGGGGGCAGTGGCTGATAGCGATCAGCAGGCCCATGAGCGAACCGATTCCCCTCTGTGCCGTGGTCTTTTGCGTAACGCACCGTTCGGCGGTGACGACCTCGATGGTCATCCGGTCATAGGAGGCGAGGTGGTCGAGACGTTGCAGCAGCGGAATCAGATTGATCGCCGCCGGGCAAAACGGTTGTTCTGCCTCGGTGTAGGGACAGTGCTGGCATTGGTGGAACGAAAGGGCGGTCCACCTTGGAGGCGACGGCAACAGCTGATTGCGAAGCGTCAGCGTGACAGGATCCAGTGCCAGCTCGAACCGCTCGCACGAGCCATCCTCCATGGTGAAGGCATAGGTGATATGCAGCGGTTCCGTGGTCATTGTTGTTCGGCATCCTTGCCGGCAAGAAGAGCGCCCAGCTCTTTGCCTTTGAGGTAGGCCATCGCCAGCTGGTCGGGCTGGTGCTGCGCTTCGTCTTCGCGATCAAGCCCGCGGCAGAGCAAGGTGTCGGTCAGTTCCGTATCGAGGGCGCGAAAGAAGTAGCGCACCGAGAGCAGGGCGCCATCAAAGAGTTTCTGCCCCTGACTGGCGGCGGCGGCGATGAAGAGCCCGCGCCGGTGCCAGGTGGTGTCGTCGTACGGCCGTTTTTCCAGCCAATGCCTGCGAACCCAGAAGGACTGGCAGCGGTCCATCAGGATTTTGGTCTGGGCGCTCACCGCATAGAAGAAGATCGGCGAGGCGAGGATGACTCCCTGGGCGTGGTCCAGTGAATCGTAAATTTTCTGGAAATCGTCCTTGATGACGCAGCGGCCGTCCTTCTTGCACCCGTAGATTTCAAGGCAGGGGGAGAGTTTCAGGTCGCGCAGGTGAAATTCGACTATCCGGCAGCCCTGTTCGGTGGCGCCGCGCACCGCTTCACCAAGCAGCGTACTGGTGTTGCCGCGTCGTCGCGGGCTGCCATGGATGGCGACCACAAGGGGTTCCGGGGTTTCGCTGGCCATGTTTCATTGTACGGAGTCGCAAGATATATTGCAACAAAAGCACGGTAGCCAGTTATAATGAAAAAAACGCCGAACGTCTCTTCCTCCCTTCTCTTTTGCCAGGGGATGCGATCATGACCACACCCCAACTTATTTCCCTGATTCTTGTCATTCCTGGCGCGTTGTTCATGCTGGCTTCCGGTTTCATGAGCCGGTGGCTCATCCGGGAGGTGCCGCCCAATCTGCTCGTGCGTTGGCGGGCCTTGACCATGCTCGTTTATTTCTTTTTCTGGGGCTATGTTCTTTTTTTGCTCATTCAGGCGCGGGGGCTCCTTTTCCCGCCGGAGATCGTGACCGGCGTCATCTTTTTGGGCGGCGCCATCTTCGTGTTCCTGGTTATCGGGTTGAGCCGTTTCACCATCCGCAAAACCAGGGAGAGTGAAGTGCAGTTGCTGGCCGCCAATGAGGGTATGGCGGCCAAGAATGCCGAGCTCGAACGGGAGATCACCGCGCGACTTGCGGCGGAAGCGCAGGCACTTCGGCGCATGCAGCACCTGACCACCCTGCACGCGATCGACCTGGTCATTACCTCAAACCTCGACCTGCGGCTCACCATGCGGCTTCTGCTGGAACAGATCGTGCCGCAGCTCGGGGCGGATGCCGGGGCCGTACTGCTGCTCAATCCGTACACCCAGATCCTGGAATACGGCGCGGGGTGGGGATTCAATACCGCGGTCATCGAACGCTCCGAACTGCGCCTTGGCGAAGGGGCTGCCGGCATGGCTGCTCAGGAACGCCGGATGGTGATCCTGTCGCCGATCAATGTGGCCGGCGCCCCGTTTTTGCGGCGGGAACTGGTGGGTGATGAGAATTTTGTCTCCTACTGCGCCGTGCCCCTGATCGGCAAGGGGCAGGTGAAGGGCGTGCTGGAGCTTTTCCTGCGGCGCGATTTTGCGCCGGAGGAGGAGTGGAAGGAATTTTTCCATGCCCTGGCGGTGCAGGCCGCCATCGCCATCGACAACGCCACGCTGTTCAAGGGATTGCAGGATTCCAACGCCGAACTCATCCTGGCCTACGACACCACCATCGAAGGGTGGTCGCGGGCCCTGGAACTGCGCGATAAGGAGACCGAAGGCCACACCCAGCGGGCCATGGCCCTGACCATCACGGTGGCGCGGGCTATCGGCATGAAGGAGGAGCAGCTGGTTCATGTGCGCCGTGGCGCCCTGCTGCACGATATCGGCAAGATGGCGGTGCCCGACACCATTCTCCTGAAGGACGGCCCGCTTACCCCGCAGGAGCAGGAGATGATGCGGCAACACCCGCGTTATGCCTTCGAATTGCTGGTGCCCATCGTCTATCTGCGACCCGCCATCGATATCCCCTATTGCCACCACGAGTGGTGGGACGGTTCCGGGTATCCGCGCGGCCTCAAGGGGGAGCAGATACCCCTGGCCGCCCGCATCTTCGCCATCGCCGATACGTGGGACGCTCTGATTTCGGTCCGACGCTATCATCCGCCCTGGTCTCCGGAAAAAGCAGCGGCCCACATCCGTTCCCTGGCCGGCACTCAGTTCGATCCAGCCCTGGTGGCCCAGTTCCTGGCAGTCGTCGAACGCGGCACCGCCGGGGAAAAATATCGGGCTTGACGTAAGTCAAGGTCTCTCTGCTATGATTTCTCTATCCTCTTTTGAGTTGCCTGGTCATCATAACCGGCTGCAAGGGCCGGAGGTCTGTATTGGACAGGGCGTAGGCGGATCACCGCCTGGAAGGTGGCAACGGGGTTTGGGGCTCCGTTGTCCAACCACAAGAGAAGGAGGGAAATCGTATGAAAATGGTCACGTTGTATGCGGTAATGCTGGGAACGGCGCTGGCCGGCAGCTGTTGCCTGGCGGCGTCCGCCAACGCAGCGGGGGGCGCCTGTGTCGAATGTCATAAAAAGCAGAATCCGGGGCTCTATCAGCAGTGGAAAAACTCGAAGCACGGCCAGCAGGGGGTTTCCTGTCTGGACTGCCACAAGGCGGAAAAGGGTGACGCGGATGCCTTTACCCATCACGGCGCCTTGATCGCCACCCTGGTTACCCCCAAGGACTGCTCGCAATGCCATCCCAAGGAGGCGGAGCAGGCCATGCATTCCTATCATGCCAATGCTGGCGAGATTCTGGAGTCGGCGGACGCCTACATGGCGCATGTGGCAGGCGGCGAGCCGGTGGCGATCACCGGTTGCGAGAACTGCCACGGCGCCAAGGTGAAGATCGACCCCAACGCCCCCAACAAGCTTTCCCGCAAAACCTGGCCCAATTCCGGCATCGGGCGGATCAACCCCGACGGCTCCAAGGGAGCCTGCAATGCCTGCCATTCCCGTCATTCCTTCTCCAAGGCCCAGGCGCGGGAGCCGGAGAATTGCGGCAAGTGCCATCTGGGGCCTGACCATCCGCAGAAGGAGATCTACGAGGAATCCAAGCACGGCATCGCCTATGCGGCTCACAAGGACAAACTCAATCTCAACAAAGACCGGTGGGTGGTGGGCAAGGATTACTATGAGGCGCCCACCTGCGCGACCTGCCATATGTCCGCCACCGCCAAACAGCCGGCTTCCCATGACGTCGGCGGGCGGATCTCCTGGACCCTGCGGCCGCCGATTTCCAAACACAAGGATAACTGGAAGGCCAAGCGGGCCAACATGGAGGAGGTCTGTCTGAACTGCCATCAGCAGCGGTTCGTGGATGGCCATTACTACCAGTACGATGCCACGGTGGAACTCTACAACGAGAAATTCGGCAAACCCGCCACCGCGATCATGGACATGATCAAGAAGAAAGGGCTGCTGGAGCACAAGGCCGACTTTGCCAACGACATCGAATGGCAGTACTGGGAGCTCTGGCACCATGAAGGCCGGCGCGCCCGCATGGGCGCGGCGATGATCGGCCCGGACTACACCTGGTGGCACGGCATCTACGACGTGGCCTACAACTTCTACTTCAAGTTCATCCCCGAAGCCAGACGGTACAACGATCCGGAAGTCAATGCCTACATCGACAACCTGTTGACCAAGGACAACATGCACAACTGGGTGAACAAATCCACGGACGAACTGAAGAAGGCGATCCGCAGCGGCGAGTTGCAAAAGGTCTACGAGGAGCTGTTCAAGAAGAATATGTGAGTTCTCTGCGCACGGGTCATTGTTCGGAGGGGGTGCGGCCACGCCGCACCCCCTTTCTTATGGGCAACGCCGCCCACTTTCCCATGGCAAATTTTTGTCCGCTGTGCTGTAATGAAGGGCGGAAGGGGGAAACAGCGATGCTGCGCCTCTTAAGGTCGGGCGTCGCTGCCCAGCCATGCCGCCAATGGTCGTTGTGGCGGGCCTGTTGGCGGTCAACCACGATTTTTCTTGAACGTTCCCCGCTGCCGGGGGCAAGCCGCGGTCCGCACATTCCGCTGAAGGAGGCGGAATGTCGCCGCCTATGGCGGGCTTCATGAAACTCTTCTTGTGCGGTGTTTTTGTTATCTGGCTTGCCGGCATGGCCTACGGCCTCTACCGGCCCCTGCCCCCCGGGCTGGCGGTGGCCGGCCCCGTACATCAGGTGCCGGCGGTCGAATTCCTCTACGATCTTTCCTATCTGCGCGACGGCACCGTGGTCCACGAACAGCGGATTTTCAAGCGGTTGCTGGCCGAGATCACGGCGGCGCAACGCTTCGTCGTCCTCGACATGTTTCTGTTCAACGGTCTGCAAGGCCCAGGCATCTCAGGGCCGCCGCTGGCCGCCACCCTCGCCGAGGCACTCCTCAAGAAGAAGCAGCAGTCGCCCCAGGTGGCGATCACGGTCATCACCGATCCCATCAACACCGGATATGGCTCCTACCCGGCAGTGGACCTCGACCGGCTGCGGGCCGGCGGCATTGCGGTGGTGACCACCGATCTCACCCGCTTGCGGGATTCCAACCCGATTTATTCGGGCCTCTGGCGTCCCGTTCTCCAGTGGTTCGGGACCAGCGGCAAGGGCTGGCTGCCCAACCCCTTCAGCGCCACCGGGCCGCCAATGACGCTGCGCTCCTGGCTGACGCTGCTCAACTTCAAGGCCAACCACCGCAAGGTGCTGGTCACCGAGCGGGTGGCGCTGGTTACCTCGGCCAACCCGCACGATGCCAGCGGCTTTCATTCCAACATCGCCATAGTGGCGCATGGCCCGATTCAGAACGACCTGCTGGCCAGCGAGGCGGCCGTGGCCGCCTTCTCCGGCGCCGCGTTCGCCCCGCCAGCCGTGGCGGCCCGCGAGGAAACCGGCCCCTACACCGTGCAACTCCTGACCGAAAGCGCCATCAAGCAGCGGGTGGTGACGGCGCTGCGGGCGGCAAACAGTGGCGAGAGCGTCTGGCTCGCCATGTTCTATCTGGCCGAACCGGAGGTGTGCGCCGCGCTTCTCGATGCGGCTGAGCGCGGGGTGACGGTGCGTCTCATCCTCGACCCGAACAAAGACGCCTTTGGCCGCGTCAAAAATGGCATTCCCAACCGTCAGGTGGCGGAGTGGCTGGTGAGCCGTTCCAACGGCAGGATCAGTGTGCGCTGGTACGATACCCACGGCGAGCAGTTCCATTCCAAGCTGTTCCTGGTCGAGGGGCGGGGGCAGGGGCTGGTGGTGGCCGGCTCGGCGAATCTGACCCGCCGCAACCTCGACGACTACAATCTGGAAACCTCGCTGGCAGTGAGCGGCCCGGCGGATTCACTCTTCGTCACCGCCGTCGCCGATTACTGCCATCGGCTTTGGGAAAACCGCGGCGGCCAGTACACCTTGCCTTTCGCCGCCTATCGGGAGACGCAGAAGTTGAAACAATGGCGGGTGATGCTTCAGGAAGCGAGTGGCCTGGGAACCTTCTAGTCCGGTGGAGCGAGAAAACGTGGTCAGGGAAAAAGCGGCAAAAACAGGGGAAAAAAAAGCGCTGGTGGTGGATAACCAGCCGGTGATCCTGAAGCTGATGCAGGACTTCCTGGAGAAGGAAGGCTATACAGTGGAAACGGCGGCCGACAGCCTTCAGGCCCTGGAGGTGCTCCAACGGTTCACGCCGCAGGTCATGTTCGTCGATCTCATCATGCCCTTCATCAGCGGCGATAAATTCTGCCGCGTCGTGCGCAGCATGCCGGCCTTCCGCGAGGTGTTCATCATCGTCCTTTCCGGCGTGGCGGCCGAGGAGGAGGTGGATTTCCTCGGTTTCGGCGCCGACGCCTGTATCGCCAAGGGGCCTTTTGTCAAGGTCAGGGAGCATATCCATCAACTGCTTACCCAACGCGAAAGCGGCGCCTATCGGCGGGGCGAGTCGCCTGCCATTCTTGGGCTGGCGGACATCTACAAGCGGGAGATCACCAAGGAACTGCTCACCTCGAAGCGCCATTTCGAGATCGTGCTCCGGAACATCGAGGAGGGGATCATCGAGTTCACCGCCGCAGGCCGTATCATTTTCGTCAATCACGCGGCGGTGCTGCTGAGCGCCACCCCCGAGGAACGGCTGCTGGCTTCTGATTTCGGTGAGCTGTTCAAGGGCGCTCACAAGCGGACCATCCGTGCCGTCCTGAAAAAGCTGGGTGAACAGCCACGGGAAGTGGGGGAGGAGATGCCGGTCATCCTGGGTGAGCATCGGCTGCTCCTCAATTTTCTGCCCATCGAGGACGCGGAACACGGGCGGACCATTATCGCCATCATGCGGGATATCACCCGGCGCAAGGAGGTGGAGGAGCAGCTGCTCGGCTATCGCCAGCACCTGGAGAAGATGGTGGTGGAGCGCACCGCCGAACTCGCCCGCACCAACGAGGAGTTGCGACGCCAGATCGCCGGCCGCCAACAGGCGGAGAAAAAAAAGAACCAGGCCGAACGGGAATGGGCCAAGACCTTCGACGCCATCGGCGACATCATCACCATCCAGGACCAGGGCATGCGCATCGTCCGGGCCAATCGGGCCGCCAGCCGCATCCTGGGGCAGCCACCCGAGGCTCTGGTGGGCAAATACTGTTACGAGGTCTTCCGGGGCGAATCGACCCCCTGCCCTGGTTGTCCGGAAACGCTTTCCCTGATAGACGGCCAGACCCATTCGGCCGAGATCACCCATCAGCAGATGGGGCGGACCTTCCTGGTCTCTGCGGCGCCGATTCTGGACGACCAGGGGCGCTGCACCGCCGTCGCCCATTTTGCCAAGGACGTCACCGAACAGAAGCGACTGGCATCGCAGCTGCAACAGGCCCAGAAGATGCAGGCGATCGGCACCTTGGCCGGCGGTATCGCCCACGACTTCAACAACATCCTCGGCGCGGTGCTCGGCTATACCGACTTGGCCCTGCTCGAAATCCCCGAGGAAAACCAGGTTCTGCGGGAGCGGTTGGAGGCGGTGCTGCACGCCGGCATGCGGGCCAAGGGACTGGTGGGACAGATCCTCGCCTTCAGCCGCCAGAGCGAAACCCGCCGCGATCCGCTGGAGATCGGACCGATCGTCAAAGAGGTCTTGAAGCTGCTACGGGCGTCGCTGCCCGCCACCATCGAGATTCGCCAGGAGATCGGCCATACGCCGCAGGTCATCCTCGCCGATCCGGTCCAGATTCATCAGGTGTTGATGAACCTCTGCGCCAACGCCTCGCACGCTATGCAGGAAGGGGGGGGCACCCTCACCGTCCGGGTGGATGAGGTAACGGTGGATGCCCATCTTGCCGAGACCAACCCGGAGCTGGTGCCCGGCCCTTATGTCCGGCTGACGGTAGGCGATACCGGCCGTGGCATCGAACCGGCGGTCATGACGCGGATTTTTGAGCCTTTTTTCACCACCAAGGAGGTGGGAGTCGGCACCGGCATGGGACTCGCGGTGGTGCATGGTATCGTCAAGGAGCATGGCGGTGCCATCGTCGCCACCAGCGAGGTTGGCAAGGGCACGGACTTCGCGGTCTATTTCCCGCGGCTCGACACGGAGGAACTGCCGAGGCCGCAGGAGGAAAGGGCGTTGCCGCGGGGCTCCGAGCGGGTGCTCTTCGTGGACGACGAACCGGTGTTGGCGCGGCTGGGCGAGGTGATGCTGGGGCGTCTTGGCTACCAGGTCGCGGCCTTCACCAGCAGTGTCGAGGCGTTGGCTGCCGTGAAGAGAAAGCCCGCCGACTTCGATCTGGTGATCACCGATCTCACCATGCCGACCATCACCGGTCTTGATTTGGCCAAGCGGATTCGCCGTCTGCGTCCGGAATTGCCGGTGCTCCTCTGTACCGGCTACAGCGAGACGGCGGTGGAGGATGCCGCCAAGGCCATCGGCATCCGGCAATGCCTCCGGAAACCGTTGGTGTCGCTGGAGCTGGCCATGGCGGTGCGCGAGGCCCTGGACGGGAAGCCGGCCGGCAAGAAGGGAAAGCGGAAATGAAGCAACCGTGGCGCCGGCGGCCGGGCTTTTTCCCGGATGGCGGCGAACCGGCCGAATGTGGCCTGGCCGTGACGGTCAAGGCATGGAATCCTGGACACGAGACGGGGTTCAGCCACAGCCTCCGCTCCGCTTGAGCGAAAACGCCTTATCCCGAAGTTATCACCTAGGGGGAGTTAGTTCGCCATCCGAGGAGAGTCATGGCCGAACCGCTTATCAAAACCCTTTTTTTTGTGGTCGGCGCTCTGCTCCTGAGCCTCGTTGCCACCCTTCAGCGTGCTCTGGCGCCCAACCACCTCGACTGGCATGCCTATATCGCGCCGATGCTGATCGGCGGCAGCAGCGCGGTGCTCTTCCGCATGTGGCTGCGCCAGCGCCGCTATACCGCCGAGCGCTATGCCAAGCTGGAACTCATCAACGAGACCCTGCGGGCACTGGGCAGCCTGGTGGCTGAAATCCGCGGCCAGGGCGAGTTGTTGCAGAAGATCTGCGACACCCTGGTGCAGCGCAATCGCTACCGTCACGCCTGGAGCGCCCTTTTTGATGCGGATCAACGGCTGGTCGCCATTTCCGAGGCCGGGCTGGCAGATACCTTTGAAGCGTTTGCCGATCGGTTGGCGGCCGGCTGGCGCCCCACCTGTGTGGGAGAGGTTATGGCGCACCCGGAGCCGGTAATGGTGACCGACAACCCGGCGGCCAATTGCCCAGCCTGTCCTTTGGCACCGGCCAAGCCCGGTCTGGCCAGCATGGTGGCCCGGTTGGAGTACGACAAGACGGTGTATGGCATCCTCTCCGTGTCGGTGCCGGGCCGGCTCAGCCGCGATCCGGAGGAACTCGCCCTCTTCCGCGAGATCGCCCGCGACGTGGGCCAGGCCCTCTATCACCGCCAACTCAAGGTGGAACGGCGCAAGGCCGAGGAGGCGATCCGGCGCCAGATGCAGGAGCTGTTCGCCATCTTCAACGCCATTGAGGGCGCGGTCTATGTCGCGGACATGAAGACCTACGAGATCCTGGCCATTACCGCGCACGAGGAACGGTTCGGGCATGGGGTGATCGGCGGCAAGTGCTACGAATACCTCCAGAAGGGTCAGCATGCTCCCTGCGCCTTCTGCACCAACGACCGCCTGATCGGGCCGGATGGCACGCCCAATCCGCCGGTGGTCTGGGAATTCCAGAATACCCGAAGCAACCGGTGGTACCTTTGCATCGACCGGGCGATCCATTGGCCGGATGGCCGGCTGGTGCGGATGGAGATCGCCATCGACATCACCGACCGCAAGCGGGCCGAGGAGGCGTTGCGCCGGAGTGAAAAGAGCCTGCGCGAACTGGTGGACAACTCGCTGGTTGGCATCATGCTCATCGAAGACGGCGCGATCGTCTACCAGAATCCGGAGCAGCGCCGCCTCTTCGGCACTCTGCCGCGCGGCTACCGACTGGAGGAGTTCCAGGGGGTGCATCCGGAGGATCTGCCCAAGCTGCGCGAGAGCTACCGGCAGATCATGCAAGGGGAGGTGCCGCAGGTGGATGTGGATTTCCGCTACTATCCGGTGCGGCCCAGGGAGGGAGAGGCCGGCCAGATGAAGTGGGTCTATTGCCGGGCGCGGCCCATCGATTACCAGGGCAAAAAAACCCTGCTGGTCAGCATGATGGACATGAGCCATGCCCGGGAACTGGAGCGGCTGGTGCAGATCCAGGACAAGATGTCGTCGCTCGGCCGGGTGGCCGCCGGCATCGCCCATGAGATCAGAAATCCGCTTTCCGGGGTGAATATCTACCTCAACACCCTGGAGAAGATTTACGGCCGGCCGGGACGCGAGGCCACGGTGCGGGAGATCTTCCAGCAGCTCTATACCGCCTCGGACAAAATCGAGTCGGTCATCCGGCGGGTCATGGATTTCTCGCGGCCCGGCCAACCCCATTTCGCCAAGCAGGATGTCAACGGTCCGGTGGATGCGGCGCTGCGCCTCTGCACGGTCGCCATGCGTAAGGGCGGGGTGGCGATCGAGACGGAGCTGGCTGGCAACCTGCCGCTCTGCCGGCTCGACGCGCATCTCGTAGAGCAGGTGTTGATGAATCTTTTCACCAACAGCGCCGAGGCCATGAGGAAACAGACCACCCCCCGCCGGATTCGGGTGCGAACCGAACATGCCGGCCATTTTGTGCTGGTGCGGGTGGCGGATTCCGGCCCGGGGGTGCCTGCGGCCGTGCGTGACAAGATTTTTGATCCCTATTACACCACCAAGAGTGATGGCACCGGCATCGGCCTTTCCATCAGCCATCGGATTGTCAGTGACCATGGCGGCCGGCTTACGGTGACGGAAAGCGAGTTGGGGGGAGCGGAATTCGTGGTGGCATTGCCGGTTGAGGAGGAGGCGGGAGTCGGCTGATGGAACACACGATCTTTATTGTCGATGACGAGGCCACCATCCGTGAGGGCGTGGCCCTGGCGCTGGCCAGCGAATATCGGGTGCGGACCTTTGCCGAGGCCGAGTCGGCGCTCGCGGCGGCAGATGAGGAGACCCCCGATCTGGTGCTTCTCGATGTGGGTCTGCCGGGAATAAGCGGACTCGCTGCGCTTGAAAGGCTGCGGGCGCTGGACGGCGATCTTCTGGTCGTCATGATCACCGCCTACGAGGATGTGGCCACGGTGGTGGCAGCCATGCGGCTTGGCGCCTATGATTATGTGGTCAAGCCGTTGCAGATGGCCGCGCTTGAGGCCACGGTCCAGCGGGCGCTGGGCAGCATCCGCCTCCGCAAGGAGGTGCGGCAGCTCCAGGAAAAGAGCCTGCGCGAGCAGCTCCCGTGCTGCATTGCCGAAAGCGAGGCCCTGCAGGACGTGATGGATTTTGTCGCCGCGGTGGCGAAAAGTCCGGACACCCCCATTCTCATTGCCGGCGAGACCGGCACCGGCAAGGAGCTGGTGGCCAGCGCCATCCATTACCGCAGCCCCAATTTTGCCGGGCCTTTCGTGGCGGTCAACTGCGCGGCCCTGCCGCGAGAGCTGCTGGAAAGCGAGCTTTTTGGCTACGAAAAGGGGGCGTTCAGCGGCGCCAGTCCCCAGGGCAAGAAGGGACTGATCGAAACCGCCGCCGGCGGTACCCTCTTCCTCGATGAGGTGGGCGACCTCACCCTGGAGGCGCAGGCCAAACTGCTGCGCTTTCTCGAAACCGGCGAGTTTTTCCGGGTGGGCGGCACCGAGGTGGTGCAGGTGCGGACCCGGCTTGTTTCCGCCACCAACCAGCAGTTGGAAGAATTGATCGCCAGCGGCCGGTTTCGCAAGGACCTCTATTACCGGCTTGGCGTGGTGCGGGTGCGGGTGCCGGCGCTCGCCGAGCGGCCGGGCGACATCCTGCCGCTGGCCCGCTATTTCCTCGACCGCTTCAATCGCAAGTTCGGCAAGGTGGTCACCGGCTTTACCCCGGAGGCGGAAGAGCGCTTGCTCGGTCACCGCTGGAGCGGCAATGTCCGTGAACTGCGCAACCTGATCGAGCGCGGAACGCTGGTCGCCAAGGGGGAGGCGCTCACGGCCGTCGACCTGGGGTTCGGCCCGGCCATCGAATTGCCGACCGCCGGCGCCGCTGCCCCTGCCGGTTTGCCCGATCTTCTGCCGCCGCTCACGCGGGACGGTCTCGATTTGGAGGCCACCCTACGCGCCGTCGAATCCGCCTATTGCCAGCAGGCGCTGCGTCTGGCCCATGGCAACGAAAGCCAGGCCGCCCGGCTGCTGCGCCTCAATCACCACACCTTCCGCTACCGCCGCAAGAAGCTCACCGGCAACGGCGAGAGCGACCCTGCCTGACGCCGAGGTTGGCGGTTCCTTTTTCGCAATTTTGCGAATCCTCAATCGCAGATTTTCCATCCACCGCGACAGGTCGTCGGGGCCGACGGCTGGTAAGGCCTGATTTGGCGCCGAGAAAAGCGGTGCGGGGTGGTGGCATGGTTTCTGCTACACTAGTAGAGGCACAAGGGGAAAGGGAGAGCGATGCATGGTGGATGACCGAACAACCCTGTTTGAGACTTTGCAAAAGATGCGACTCTTACTGGTAGAAGACGATGCGCTGCTCCGCGATTCGCTGCGCCTTTTTTTTGAAAACGAAGGGTGCCGGCTCGACGTCCTGGAGACCGCGGAGGAGGCGATGGAAGTCGTGCGGCGTCGCGAGTACGACATCGTCATCACCGATTACCGGCTGCCCGGCATGGATGGGATCCATTTGTTGCGCGCCCTGAACGACTCGCGGCCGCGAACCATGCGGGTGCTGCTCACCGCGTATATGGACGAGGACGTTCTGGCCGAGGCCTTCCGGGTCGGGGTCCATGAGTTCATCGAAAAACCGTTCAGTTCCGCCGACATCGAAGAGGCGTTGAGTCGGCTCATCGCGAAACGGGCCACCATGTAACCCTAGCATCATGGCGACAGCAGGAGGAAACCTATGGACCTTGTACCGTGGAAGCCGTTTGGTGATCTGCGCATCCTGCGCAAGGAGATGGATGACCTGTGGAGCCGTTTTCTGGAAGGCAGACCCTTTGCCGGATTCATGGCCGAAGGCTGGGCGCCGTCGGCGGACATCTCGGAGACCAAGGACAAGGTCATCGTCAAGGTCGATCTGCCGGGTCTGGAGGCCGCTGACGTCCAGTTGAGCATCTCCGGCGATTTGCTCACCGTGAAGGGCGAGAAAAAGCAGGAGCAGGAGGAAAAGGACGAGCACCATCATTACGTGGAACGCTCCTACGGCGCCTTCCAGCGCTCGTTCCGTTTGCCGGTGGAGGTCGATTCCGACAAGGTGCAGGCCAAGTTCGACAAGGGGGTGCTGCGTATCACCCTGCCCAAGACCGCCAGGGCGAAGAAGAAGGAGATCAAGGTGCAGGTGAAATGACCGGCCAAAGGGGGGGAAATGAAAATCTGTGTGCCATCAACCGGCCAGGGGCTGGCCGCCAGGGTCGACAGGTCTTTTGGGCAGGCCGCCTTTTTTGCGGTGGTCGATGTTCCCACCATGCGGTGCCGCTGCCTGCGGAATCTGCCACTGCTGCCGGGGCAGAGCGGCGAAAAACTCACCGCCGAGATGGTCTCGTTGCTCGGGGTCGACGGCGTGCTGGTCGAGGAAATCGGCGATGGGGCGTGCCAGATCCTGCAATCATCGGGCATCAGGATTTTTGCGGGGGTTCTGCGTCATGACACCGTGGCCGCCGCCGTGGCGAACTTCCAGCGCGGCGCCTATGAGGAGAGCAACGGCACCGGACCCCCGCCGCTCAGGTAAACCGCGGTCGTCCCTCTGGGGTGGTGTTCGTGGGTTCGTGGGGGCGGCTTGCCCCCTACACAGGCGGGCAGGGGATCACCGTCGGATGCCCTGATGTCGGGCTTCCGTAAACCGAGCGAGAGGCAACCTTATGGCGCAGATCACCTTAGGCGGTCAGCCGATTCATACCATCGGGCAGTTGCCCCGGATCGGCGAGGCGGCCCCTGATTTCGTGCTGACCAAGACCGATCTCACCGACGTGAGTCTCAAGGATTTTGCCGGGCGCCGGCTTGTGCTCAACATCTTTCCGAGCGTCGATACGCCGGTCTGCGCCATGTCGGTGCGCCGCTTCAATGCCGAGATCGACAAGATCGACAACGCCGTCTGTCTCTGCGTCTCGCGGGATCTGCCCTTTGCCCATGCCCGCTTCTGCGGCGCCGAGGGGCTGGTGAACGTGGTGTCGGTCTCCGAGCTGCGCAACCGGGACTTCGGCGATCAGTATGGGGTGCGGATCATGGATGGCCCCTTGGCCGGTTTGCTGGCCAGGGCGGTGGTGGTGATCGCGGCCACCGGCCGGGTGATCTACACCGAGCTGGTGCCGGAGATCAAGCAGGAGCCTGATTACGCCGCCGCCCTGCGGGCGCTGCAATAGCCGTTACTTCTCTACCCCATCCATCCGGGCGCCGGTGAAGTTGGCGCCGGTGACGTCGGCGCCAGCCAGGGAGGCGTTGCGCAGATCGGCGCCGGTGAAGTTGGCGTTTTTGAGGTTGGCCTTGTAGAAGTCCGCATCCTTCAGATCCGCCCCGGCAAAGTTGGCGCCTTCCAGGTTGGCGCCCTTGAAGTTGGCGTTGGCGAGCTTGGCGCCAAGGAAGTTGGCGTTGACCAGGCTGGCCCGCTCAAAGAGGGCGTTGGCGAACTTGCCGTCATGGAGATCGGCAGCGGCGAGATCGCAGTCGGCGCAGCGGTTGGTGGTCCGCAGCCGTTCCATCGGGGTCAGCGCGGATTTGGCCGGTGGTTGTTCGACGGCCCCCTGCGGCGGGGCGTTGCGTACCAGGGTCGGCTCCGGCGGTACCGTCGGCGCGGGTTGCGGTGTTGGCGCGGTTGCGGCGGCCGGTTGCGACGGGGGATTCAGCGGCTCCTCTTCACCCAAACCGGTGGGCGACGGCGCGGGCTGGCCAGCGGGGGCGGGAGCTCCCGCCGACGGGGTGGCGGCAGGGGCAGGGGCCTGGGCCGTCGGCGGCGTCGGGGTGGTCGGGGCGGATGGTGGCACCACCACGGGCACCTGCGGTTCGGCCGCCGCGGTTGTTGCCGCTTGCTGCTCGCCAGTGGGCGCTTCCTCCGGCGTGCTCCCGCGGAAGAGCGAAGCCAGATCGGCTTGCTTCTCTCCCGGTTTTTTAGCCTTTTGGGGGTGGGGTGTGCGGGCGGCGGCCTCTTCGGCTGCCCAAGGCGATTTTGGCCGTTCGAGAGGGGTGCCAGCCAGATAGGCGCCGGCCAATTCGGCGCCGTCGAGTTTGGCCCCGGTCAGATTGGCCTGGTAGAGGTCGGCACCGGCGAGATTGGCGCCGGTGAGATCGGCACCGCTCAGGTTGGTACGGGCCAGTTCCGCGATCCGCAGCATGGTCCCGGCGAGATTGGCGCCGGTGAGATTGGCGCCGGTGAGGTCGGCCCGGTCGAGGACGGCCTTGGAGAGATCGACGCCGGTAAGATTACAGCCGGGGCAGGAGTTGGTGGCCCGCAGCCGTTCCAGCGGCGTGGCGAAGTCCTTGGCCGCTGGCGGGGGTTGCTGCTTCACCTTCCGTTGGGTACCCTCTCGGGACGTTTTTGGTTGGGCCTGCGTCTGGGCCTCGCCAGGCGCGTTTTCGTCCACCAGCGGCCTTGGAGGCGGCGGCGAGGTCGGCACCTTGGCGGCGGTGGCGGCGGCCACTGGCGCCGCCGGGGCCGTCGCTTCACCTGCCGTTGACGGCACCGCCGCTTCGGTTGGCGGCGTTGACGGCGGTGGCGCCGGCGGGCCGGCCGGGGCTGACGTGGCCTTGGGCTGGGCGGGAGGTGACGGTTTCGCCTCAGAGGCAGAGGCGAGCGGTTCTTCGGTAATGGGAACGGCAGGCGGGGCGGCCGTTGTCGCGGCGACCGCCGACGTTTCGGTAGGGGTTGCTGCCAGGGATTCTTCCGGTGCTCCGGCTGCGGGCCCGGGGGCAGTGGGTGTCTTGGGTGGGGCAGGGGCGGCAACCGCGGCCGGCGGCGGTGTCACTGGCGCCGGGGGCGGTGGCGGCGGGGGAGCATAGACCGCGGTGCGATTGGCCTCGCTGTAGTTGCTGCCATCGAAGGCGGTATCCTTGAGGGTCGCCCCTTTCATCACCGTGTCGGTGAGGTCTGCGCGGTAGAAATCGGCGTCGGTCAGATCGGCATCCGCGAGGTTGGCGCCGATGAGTTTGCTCCCTTTCAGATTGGCCCCTTCGAGATCGGCGCCCCCGAGATTCGCATAGGAGAGGTTTGCCCGCTCCAGCTGGGCGTTTTTGAGCTTGGCCTTGGTCAAGTCGGCATAGGAGAGGTCGCATTCGACGCAGCGATTGGTCGTCTGCAACCGTTTGAGATCCTCGGCCTTGAAGGCCAGGGCCTTGGGCACCGCAGCGCCGACCAGCAGCAGGCCGGCACAGAGAGCGAGAGTGTGTTTGCGGTACGCCTTTGGCTGCAAGGAAACCTCTGTCGACCGGGCAGGGCCCGGAGAAGGTACATGGTCGGGGGTTGTTCCGCCTTGGCGGGCGGCCTTCGATTTCGCTGATGCAGACTTGAATTACAATGGCACCCTTTGGTTTGTCAAGCAAAGAGTCGCCCGCCGCAGAGGGCGTCAGCGGGTCTTGCAGATACCATGGATGGTGTCGCAGGCCTTGCCGTAGAGGGCGGCGAGCCAGTCCTCTTCATGCGAGCGGCTGTGGGAAACATTGCCGCAGGTGGGGCAGGGGTGCATCTGCGCCCGTTTGCGGATAATGCGCTGGACAGCGGCGATGAAGGTGGCATGGCTCCAGGTAAGCGGCGACACCGAAAGCGGTGCGCCGGTGTTCGGATGAACCTGTTCGGCCAGCACCCCGGAGGGCCGGGCATGGTCCGCCACCCATTCGAGCAGGGCGACGGGCTCCTTCAGTTCCTCTTCGCTGGTCGCTTTGAGGGCCAGATAGTCGGCCAGCCACAGGGTACAGATAAACCAGGGATTCCCGGGAGAGGCGGCATCCACTTGCTGGAAGCGGTCTCCGGCGTAGCGCGCCATGCCGCCCACGCCGGTGTTGAGCCAGAGTTCCTGACGGATCGTCTTCATGGTGGCCTCGATCCGGGGATCGGTCGGGGCATAGAGACCGAAGGCGAACAGGCCCCACAGGCTGCTGTCGCAGGTTGTATCGACCTGGAGTCGGCCTTGTTCGTCGTGGGATACCATCCGGCAAAAACGGCCCAGTTCGTCGCGCCAGAGGTGCCGGCTGGCCGCGTCTCGAATCTCGGAGGCCGCCAGTTGGTACTGGCGGGCCTTTTCTTCTTCGCCGAACACGCTGCAAAAAAGAGAGGCGGCGGTCAGGCCGCCGAAGACGGTCCCGACCGTGAAGCTCAGGATGCCGTGCCGCTCCTCCCAGAGATCGTAGGAAGGGGCCGGCAGGCCGGTGGCTTCGTCGCGGTAGCGGCACATGAAGTCCGCCGCGTTTTTGATGAGTGGCAGGTAGAAGGGTTTAATGAATTCGATGTCGCGGTAGAGCACGAAATGGTTCCACAAGGCCCACACCACCAAGGCGGTTTCGTCCTCCTGGATCGGCAACTGGCGCTGGCCGTTGCTGAACCACGGGTGCCAGGACGAGGCGAGGGTGCCATCCGGGTTGTACTTGTGCAGAAAGTAACCCTCCCGTTCGATTATCGATTCGCAGAATTCGTAAAAGCGCTGGGCCGGCAAGGGATAGCCGGCCATGTCGAGGGCGTTGGCCACCAGCGCCCCATCCCGCGGCCAGATATAGGAATAGGTATCGCGGTTGAACTGGATGATATCGGAATCATTGGCGGCCAGCACCCCACCCTGCCAGTCGAGTTGGGTCCGCAGGACCAGCAGGCTTCGGTGGTAGAGATCGGCCACCTTGGCGGGGAGAATATCGAGGCGCGGCATCTCCTTGCGGACCCAGAGTTGCCAATAGTCGGCGGTGCGCTGGATCATGGCCTGCGGGGTCTTGCGCCGGACCGCGCTGTCCAGCCGCCGTACCGTCTGCCAGGAATCGCCGGCGGCGAGCCAGAAAGAGGCGGTGGCCCGATCGTTGCCTTTGATTGCGAGATGGAGTGCCGCCACCGAGTCCACCGAACCCTGGGCAATGGTGTTGCCGGAAAGCACGCCATCCTCGGCATCCCGATAGGTGCCCTCTTTGTCGTTCACCTTTTTCTGGCCCACGGCGAATTGAGAAAAGCCGTTGCCGTCGCCCGTGGTGCCGCCCACCAGAAAATAGCGGCTGCCCTTGTAATGAACGATGCCGCCGGTTTCCGGGTCCAGGGCGGCGGTATCGCCGATGCTGTTGCCCGAGATATTGAGGCTCTGGGCAAAGAAGAGGCGGATGTCCCGTGCGGTGGGCCGCAGATTCTCGACCGTCACCTCGCGGAGGTAGACGTTCTCGTGGAAATCCACCGCATCGCGGCAGGAGAGCAGGAGGCCCAGTTCGTCGTGGAAAAGGTTGACCTGGGTCACCAGGGTGTCGGGCGCATACAGGAGGTCCCGGCGCCAGTCTTGATCCACCCAGCGGAACAGGCCATCCGCCCAGACCCCGAAGCGGCAGACATCGCCGGCGACATGATTCTCCTGGCCGACATGGGGAAAATAGAGATCGCGGATACGGTATTCCTGGTCGAAACAGATGAGCAGGTGGCCGTTGCCGAGGGGAATGTCGCGAGGCATGGTGCCCTCCTCTGTCGGGGGTGTCCGCTTATCTTTTCATATCACGGAACCAGCCTGAACGCAATTTCTCCCAGGAATATGGGAAGATGGCCGCCAACCCCGGATGAGTATCTACCGCTATGTGGTGCTTTTTGTTGCCCCCCTCTTCCTGCGTCGAGGAATAAAGACAAAGGGAGGGGGAGGCGGAACTGCCGATTGGCCTGGCTAATCGGCCGGCGGCCAGAGGTTTCGTACTGTTGACTCCGGCCAGGGGTGTTGCCGGAGGCGTTGCTGGAAAAGGCCGACAAGGCCCTTTACCGCGCCAAGGCTCAGGGCCGCAATCAGGCGAGCACCGTTTAAGGACTTTGCTGGTTTGCTTTCCTGTCCTGTGATATGAAATAGAGAAGGCGTTTTGTTATCTCCCCAATCTGCCTGCCGAGTTGACGGGAGAAGCGGAGAAACCTGAAACCACCACCAGGAGGTAATGCCCATGACCGCGACGATTGCGTGGCTCACCAAGATGGACGAGGCCCAGGCCCAGGCCAGGAAGGAAGGCAAGCCGATCCTGCTCGATTTCTTCAACCCTGGCTGAATTGGCTGCCAACAGATGGATGCAGTTACGTATCCAGACGCCAAGGTTATCACCTTTCTCTCCACGCATTTTGTGCCGCTTCGCGTCCAGTTCGACGCCCAACCCTATGCCACCGACTTCAACGTCAAATGGACGCCGACTCTGGTCACCGTTGGTTCTGACGGCAAGGAGCACCATCGTACCGTCGGCTTTCTCGCGCCGGATGAACTGATCCCTTCCCTGCTGCTCGGTGAAGCGAAATATCACTTCGATAACGACCGCTTCGAGCCGGCGCTCAAGTGCCTCGGAGAGGTGGCGAGCCAATACGGCAGCAGCGACTGCGCGGCGGAGGCCCTCTTCCTTACCGGTGTCTGCCAGTATAAAAGCACCCACGACGCCAAGCCGCTCAAGGCCGCCTATGAGAAGCTCGTTGCCAAATTCCCGCACAGCGAGTGGACCAAGCGCGCCTATCCGTACCGCCTGCTGTGATCCGTTTTCGCAAGGAATGGGTGTAACCCGCCGGACGGCCGAACCCTTCGGCTGTCCGGCGTTGTCATTGGGGGAGACCGGCACCAACGCCAGAGTGGTCAGGTTTCACTGGTTGCTTTTTGGTGTCCTGGCGGGATAGCATCGCAGGAGATGCGGATCACCCATGGAAAGGAGAGGAAGATGAAACTCAATGTCAAGGCCTTTGCGCTTACCTGCGGCATCGTGTGGGGAGTGGGGCTCTTCGCCCTCACCTGGTGGATCATCGCCTTTGACGGCGTCACCCATGAGGTTACCTTGATCGGCCGGCTGTACCGCGGCTATTCCATCAGCCCCCTCGGCAGTCTTCTCGGCCTGGTGTGGGGATTCTTCGACGCCCTGGTCGGCGGCGCCATCTTTGCCTGGCTCTACAACCTGATTGCCGCCCGGTGTCGGCAGCGGGAAGAATAATCGGCGCCGGTCGCGTCAACATCCTGGAATCATCACCATGAGCACGCTTTTTTCCCCCTTTGCCCTCGGCCGGCAGACGCTGGCCAACCGGATCGTCATTGCCCCCATGTGCCAATACTCCGCAGTGGAGGGACAGGCGAGCGACTGGCACCTGATCCATCTTGGCCACCTGGCCTGCTCCGGCGCCGGCCTTTTGTACATCGAGGCCACGGCAGTGACGCCGGAAGGCCGCATCTCGCCGAGCGACCTTGGCCTGTGGTCCGACGAGACCGAGGCGGCGCTGGCGCGGGTGCTCAAGGCGGTGCGGCACTATGCCGCCATCCCCATGGCCATTCAGTTGGCGCACGCCGGCCGCAAGGCCTCTACCAAGGTGCCGTGGGAAGGCGGTGAGCAGCTCGCGCCGGAGACCGGGGGGTGGCAGACCCTGGCGCCTTCGGCCCTTCCCTGGGAAGAGGGCGAGTTGTCGCCGCTGGCCCTGCGCGAGTCAGGACTGTGGCGCATCCGGGATGCCTTTGCGGCGGCGGCCCGTCGGGCCCACCGGTTGGGCCTCGACGTGATCGAACTCCATGCGGCCCACGGCTACTTGCTGCACCAGTTCCTCTCCCCCCTGTCCAATACCCGCGGCGATCAATACGGCGGCTCGCTGGAGAACCGCCTGCGCTTTCCGTTGGAGGTCTTCACGGCGGTGCGGGCGGCGGTGCCTGCCGAGCTGCCGGTCGGCATCCGCATCTCGGCCACCGATTGGGTCGACGGCGGTTGGGAGATCGAGCAGAGCGTTGCCTTTGCCAAGGCCCTGCGGGAGCGCGGCTGCTCCTTTATCCACGTTTCGAGCGGCGGCCTTTCACCCCAACAGCGGATTCCCGTGGCCCCCGGCTACCAGGTGCCGTTCGCCGAGCGCATCCGGCGCGAAACCGGTCTGCCGACCATCGCCGTGGGGCTGATCACCGAGCCCGAACAGGCGGAGGAGATTGTCGCGGCAGGAAAGGCGGACCTGGTCGCCCTGGCCCGGGGCATGCTCTACGACCCCCGCTGGCCCTGGCATGCCGCGGCCAGGCTCGGCGCCCAAGTCACGGCGCCCAAGCAGTACTGGCGGTCGCCGCCGGCGGCGTTCAAAGATCTCTTCCACAAGGCATAGCCGCCGCGCGCGTTCGGCCTCGAGGCCGGCCGAAAGGCAACGGCGCCGACGCGGCATGGCGGCATGATCCCCTCGTTTCGCGGCTCTTTTTTGCGGTAATTCTCCCCGGCCTTTGGTATATGATAGGCCAAACCCATTTCCGGTGGCTGGCACCGGGGCAACGAGAGACAAAGGAAGGGGAGCATGCTGGTCCGTGACATTCTGGCGAACAATCGCATTTCGTTCAGCTTCGAATTCTTCCCGCCCAAGGATGAGCTGGGTTGGGAGCGGCTTTTTCAATCCATCCGCGAGCTGATGCCGCTGAAGCCCGCCTTTGTCAGCGTCACCTACGGCGCCGGCGGCTCCACCCGCGACCGCACCCACCAGCTGGTGATGCGGATCAAGCAGGAGACCGACCTCACCGTGGTGTCGCATCTTACCTGCGTCGGCTCCACCAGGAGCGAGATCCGCGACATCCTGAGCCGTTACGCGGAGAACGGCATCGAGAACATCCTCGCCCTGCGCGGCGACCCGCCCAAGGGCCAGTGCGACTCGGTGGAGCCGGCGGACGGCTTTGGCTACGCCGCCGATCTGGTGGCCTTTATCAAGAAGAATTTCCCGCAGATGTGCGTGAGCGTGGCCGGCTTTCCGGAGGGCCACCCGCAGATGCCCAACCGCCTCAAGGAGATCGACTACCTCAAGGCCAAGGTGGACGCCGGAGCCGACTACATCGTGACCCAGCTTTTCTTCGACAATCGGGATTTCTACGATTTCCGGGAGCGGTGTGAATATGCGGGCATCAAGGTGCCAATCATCGCCGGCATCATGCCCATCAGCACCCGGCAGGGACTGGCCCGCATGGCGGAGCTGGCGGCGGGTTCACGTTTTCCGGCCCGGTTGCTGCGGGCGGTGGATCGGGCGGCCAGCGACGAACATGTGGAAAAGGTGGGGATTCACTGGGCCACCGAGCAGGTGCGCGACCTCATCGACAACGAGGTGAGCGGCATCCACTTCTACACCCTCAACAACTCCAAGGCCACCCTCAAGATTTACGAGGCGCTCGGCGTCGAGGATTCGGTGCAGCTTTCGGCGTGAGGCAAACGGCGCGGCTGTTCTGCCGCGCCGCCTTTCTTACCCCTGATTGAGGATATCGTCGGCCCAGCTCAAGGCCGCCGTCACCGTCGGAAAGCCGATGGTGCTGGTGAGGAGCAGCAGGGCGTGGCGGATTTCCTCCGGCGTGGCCCCGGCTGCCAGCGCCCGGCGCACATGACTGTGCACCGCGCCCTCGGAGCGGGTGGCCGCTGCGGCCGCGAGTTGGATGAGGTGGCTCGTTTTTTCGTCCAGTGGCCCCGCCTTCCTGGCCGTGGCACCCAGATTCTCCACCGCCGCAAGATACTCGGGGTGCTGCGCCTGAAGTCGTCGGTAAATCGGTGGCAGTTTCTCTTTGCTCATCGTTTCCTCCCGCCTGTCAGCATGGTTGCCTCATCCCCGGTGAAGCCTCGCCGGAGGATGGCTAGTTCTTGGTGGCGCTGTAGGAGTACGAAGTAACCACGTCCTTGTCGTTGAAGCGGACCACCAGGTCGGCGTTCTCCCGCTGGCCAAGCACCGTGTAGCGGTAATTGCCGTAGGTCCACGTCTGTTCGCCATCCTCATAGCCGGTACGCCAAGGCTCGCCGAAGAGACGGCGCACCTCTTCCTTGGTGGTGACCCCTTTCTTGATCGCCAGCACATTCTGCTCGGGGAAGGGTTTGCCGACCTGGGCGCAGGCGATGCAGGCAAGGAGGGCGAGGGCGGGGATCAGGGTTTTAAATTTCATGACAGGCCTCGTATTTGCTGTGGTGCGGAGACAAGCCGGTGCAACATGAACGGATATTTAGCGCCGCCGGGGGGTGGTGTCAAGTCAACTCGGCCTGGCTGGCCGTTTTCTCCCGGTCGCGCGGCTGCCACCATTTGAAGATGCCGTAGACCGAAAGCACCAGATAGACTGAAAAGAGGGTCGCCTCGGCGAGCAGCCCCTTCATGGCGAAAGCCGCGATCCAGCCGGCGTTGGAGATGGTCCAGATCACCCACCCCGCGGCGCGTTTTTGTAGGTTGTAAAGGGTGCCGATGATGCTGAGTGCGGTGAGCAGCCATTCAAACATGGGGAGTCCGTTGCGCTTTGGTGATGACCCGGCCTTGAAGGTGGCTGGCCAGGCCATCGGTTGATGACCAGGGTTTTCAAGTCTGCTCACCATATAACCTCTGTCGTGGCGATTCAAGTATCATTCTCCTCCAAGATGTGTTAAAGAGATCAGTTGCGTCTGCCTTCCGGCATGAGGGCGGGGTTTTCACACCAAGCAAGGAGTGGTTATGGCACAGGCAAAGAAGGGTGATCGCGTCAAGATCCATTACACCGGCAAGCTGACCAACGGCACGGTGTTCGATTCCTCCGCCGGGCGCGAGCCCCTGGAGTTTACCCTGGGCAGCGGCCAGGTGATCGCCGGCTTCGACGAGGCGGTGAACGGCATGGCAATAGGGGAGGCCAAGAGCGTACTCATCCCGGTGGATAAGGCCTATGGCCCGCGCAACGAGCAGCTGGTCATGGACATCCCCAAGAGCCAGGTGCCGCCGGACCTCGATCCCCAAGTGGATCAGCAGCTCCAGATGGGCGGTCCGAACGGCGAGGTGGTCATCGTCACGGTGGTCAAGGTGACGGACAGCGCCATCACCCTCGACGCCAATCCTCCGCTGGCCGGCGAAGATCTTAACTTCGACATCGAATTGGTGGCCATCGGCTGAACCATTGCCGCCATCCTGCCTTAGTGAACAAGCCCTGGTGCCTGCGCGCCAGGGCTTGTTGCATTTGGGGCAACCGGATGCGGCCGGCTTGGAGCGCTTTGTTTTTCCAGGCAACACCGCGGCACCAGGATGTGCTATAGTTTTTCATGGGGTGCCATGGCGGGCCCGCCCGGCTGAGGGGCTCCGATCTTGAGCGCGGTAATGCTACCGGCAGGTGGGGGATGACACCAAACGAGAAAAGAAATTTGCGGGTGGAGTATGTGAGCTGGCCCAGGATGGCAGCCATGGGCCGGGCGCTCGCCCTGCGTATCCGCGATACCGGCTTCCGGCCGGAGGTGATCGTCGCCATTGCCCGCGGTGGCTACGTGCCGGCCCGTATCCTCTGCGATTACCTGGGAGTGAACGAACTGGCCAGCCTGCGCATCGTTCATTATCAGGCCGGGGCGAGCAAGGAGAAACGGGCGCGGCTGGTGGCGCCCCTCAACCTGCCGGTGGCGGGAAAGAAGGTGCTGCTGGTCGATGATCTCATCGACACCGGCGAGACCTTCCAGGTGGCGTTGGCCCACCTGTTGGAACTGGGAGTGGCGGAGTTGCGCAGTGCGGTGATGTTGGCCAAACCCGGGGCGGGGGCCGAGGCCGATTTCGTGGCCCGTCGGCTCAAAATATGGCGCTGGGTGGTCTTCCCGTGGGCCGCGGTGGAGGACCTCGGCACCTTTGCCCGCGAGCGGCGGATGCCTCAAGAGCAGGCCGCCCTGCAACGCCGTTTCCTGGCCGATTATGGCCTGCGGCTTTCTGCCCAGGTGGCGGCTGACCTTGTTCAATTCATCAGACTCAAGCAGCCGACCTAGGGCGGGATGGAACCCGCTTCGTAGAGGATGAGTTCCCAGCTGTTGGTGGGCACATCGTGGCGGATCAGGTAGGTAGCATGGTCGTCACCCACCACCTTGAAGTACCGGTGGCTGGGGGCGAGCCAGCGATCCACCACCGTCGTGACCGCCACCGCCCGGCTGCCGAACCAGAGGCGGCTTGGCACCTTTTCGCCATCGCTTTCGGCCACGCATTCGACTTGGACGGGGAGGAGCGCCTCGCTCATCTTATTCGGAAAACTCCGGCCCCCTGAGACGCTGGCATTCGCCGGTAAGCGGCACGAACGAGACCGCCAGCACCATCTGCTCGTGCAGGTGGCCGCGTTCGTCCTTGGTGATGACCATGAGCTCCTGGGGGGCGTGGGGCCGGCCCAGCGGGATGACGAGATTGGCGCCGGGCCTGAGCTGGGCGACGAGCGGCGGCGGAATGTGCGGGGCCGCGGCGGTGACGATGATGCCGTCGTAGGGGGCGTGGTCGGGAAGGCCATGGTAGCCGTCGCCTTCCTCCACCCAGACGTTCGCGTAGCCGAGGTGTTCGAGCCGGGACATGGCCGCACGGGCCAGGGTCGGGATGATTTCGACGGTATGGACCTCCTTGACCAGTTCGGCGAGGATCGCCGCCTGGTAGCCGGAACCGGCGCCGATTTCGAGGATGACGTCGTCGGGTTCCGGGTCGAGCAGGTCGGTCATCAGCCCGACGATGAAGGGTTGGGAGATGGTCTGGCCGTTGCCGATGGGCAGCGGGCTGTTGTCGTAGGCATTGGGGCGCAGGGCCTTCGGCACGAACTCCTCGCGGGCCACCTTGCCCATGGCAACCATCACCCTGGCGCTCAGCCGGGCCTTGCCGGTCAGCCCCTGGGTGTAGCGGCATTCCTCTTCGATGGTGCGCAGCATCTCCTCGCGGTCGGCGGTGTAGCTCGTCATGGCGAACCTCCGGGTACCCTGGCTCCCTCATTGTACCGCATTTTTGTCGAAAGTGGCCACGGTTTCCAGTTGCCGCCACTGTTGCGGCATTTCGCTTGCTTCTTGAGGCAGGAGGCGGTACCACATAACCAGGGGAGGCGAAGATGGCCGGGGCGGGATGGGAACATTTTCATCATGTCGCCGACATCGGGGTGCGCGGCTATGGCGCCACGGTGGAAGAGGCCTTTGCCCAGGCGGCGTTGGCCCTCACCGCCGTGATCGCCGACCCTGCCGCTATCGCGCCGCGGACCCCCGTCACCATCGAATGCACTGCCCCGGACCAGGAGCTCCTGCTGGTGGACTGGCTTAACGCCCTGATCTACGAGATGGCCACCCGCACCATGCTTTTTTCCCGTTTCACGGTACGGATTGTCGGCGACCGCCTTATGGGCGAGGCCTGGGGCGAGGCGGTGGAGGTGGCGCGCCACGCGCCGGCGGTGGAGGTGAAGGGCGCCACCTATACGTGCCTCAAGGTGGCGGAGGAGGCGGGGCGCTGGTTGGCCCAGTGCGTGGTGGATGTCTGAGGACAAGGAGGGTGGGCCATGGAATTGAACCTCTTTACCCGCCACGGAGACTATGTCTGGCAGATCAACCCCCGCGGCGCCATGCGGGTGCCGGCGGTGCTCTTTGCCGACGAGCGGTTGATCCGCGAGATGGACGACAAGGTCTACGAGCAGGTGACCAACGTGGCCACCCTGCCCGGCATTGTCAAGGCTTCCTATGCCATGCCCGATGCCCACTGGGGCTATGGTTTCCCCATCGGCGGAGTGGCGGCCTTCGACGCCGAGGCCGGCGGAGTGGTGTCGGCCGGCGGGGTGGGGTTCGACATCTCCTGCGGGGTGCGGACCATCACCACCGGCTTGGTGGCCGGCGAGATTATGGCCCGGCAGCAGGAATTGGCCATTGCCCTGGCCAGGACCATTCCTGCCGGGGTGGGCAGCACCGGGGGGCTGCGCCTCGATGCCAAGGACATGGACGCGATGCTGGCCGGCGGCGCCCGCTGGGCGGTGGCCAAGGGCTACGGCACCAAGGAGGATCTCACCCGGATCGAGGAGGGCGGCCAGATGAGCGGCGCGGTCCCGGAGGAGGTTTCGGACCACGCCAAGAAGCGGCAACGCGACGAGATGGGCACCCTGGGCTCCGGCAACCACTACCTGGAGGTCCAGCAGGTGATGGACGTCTACGACGCCGAGGCGGCGGCGCTGTTCGGCCTGCGGGTCGGGGAGGTGGTGATCAGCATCCACTGCGGCTCCCGGGGGCTGGGCCACCAGATCGGCACCGAGTTCATGAAGCGCATGGCCCTGGCCGCGACCCGATACGGCATCCACTTGCCGGACCGCGAGCTCGCCTGCGCGCCCATCAACTCGCCGGACGGCCAGGCCTATCTCGGCGCCATGCGGGCCGCCATCAACTGCGCCCTGGCCAACCGCCAGATTCTCACCCACCTGACCCGCCAGGCCGTGGACGACCTCTTTCCCCAGGCGGAGTTGCATCTTCTTTACGACGTGTCGCACAACACCTGTAAAGTCGAGGAACACGAGGTGGAGGGCCGGCGGCGGCAGCTCTATATTCACCGCAAAGGCGCCACCCGCGCCTTCGGCCCGGGCCATGCCGAACTGCCCGAACCGTTTCGTGACATCGGCCAGCCGGTGCTGATTGGTGGCACCATGGGCACTGAATCGTATATAATGGCGGGCACCGCGGCAAGCGAGTCGCAGGCCTTCAGCTCCGCCTGCCACGGCGCCGGCCGGGCCATGAGCCGCCATGCGGCGCTCAAAAAGTGGCGGGGCCGCCAACTGGTCGACGAACTGGCCGGCCGTGGGATTCTGGTCCGCAGCCCCTCCTCGCGCGGAGTGGCGGAGGAGGCCCCCGGCGCCTATAAGAACGTGAGCGCGGTGGTAGAGGCCGCGCACCAGGCCGGGCTGGCCCGCAAGGTGGCCCGGGTGGAGCCGCTCATCTGCATCAAGGGGTAAGAGATGTACGACCAGCTCATGCTTGCCGCCTTACTCCAGGGTGGGCCGCAAACGGCAAAGGTGGATGTGGCCGCGGAACTCGCCCGCTGCGCGGCCATTGAATCGGCCGCGGAACGGCTGCATTGTTTTGATACGTTGACTGGCCGCGGGCAACCCGAATTGTCCGTCGCCGAAGAGAAGTCGGCGCCTCCCGTCCAGAAGCCTTCCGCGCCTGATCTGCTGGTGCCGGCAGCGTATTGGAACTTTCTGGCCGAACGGCCGATCCTGAAGCTCACACCCTACAAGCTGAATTACATCCTGCCGGTAGCCTACAATGATTCCCGGAACGAAGGAGGGTGGCAGCAAGTCCATCCGGGTGAACACCTTGACGCCACGGAGGTCAAATTCCAGTTGAGCGCCCAGGTCAAGGTCTGGGACAATATCTATCAGGGCAACGGCGACTTGTGGCTTGCCTACTCCCAGTTGTCGTTTTGGCAGATGTACAACGCCGGCGAGTCTTCGCCCTTTAGGGAGACCAATTACGAACCCGAGGCCTATCTTGCCTGGACAACGGACTGGAAGCTTTGGGGGTTGACCGGCCGGGTGCTGAAGATCGGCTTTGTTCACCAGTCCAATGGGCGGGGCGGGCCTGCCTCGCGGAGTTGGAATCGGATCTATGGGGCCGTTGGTATGGAGCACGGCAATTTCGCCTTGCAGGTGAAGCCTTGGTATCGCCTGCCCGAGGCGGCCGATAAAGACGATAACCCGGATATCGCCCATTACCTTGGATACGGGGAAGTGGACCTTTACTACCGATGGGGCAACCATCTCTTTCATGCCCTGTGGCGCAATAACCTGAACATGGACGGCAATCGCGGCGCTGTCCAGCTTGATTGGGGGTTCCCGATCTATAAGGGATTCAAGGGATATGTGCAGTATTTCAACGGCTATGGGGAGAGCCTCCTCGACTATAACGCTGCCGCGCAACGCCTCGGTATCGGTTTCATGCTGACCGACTGGCTGTAGCCGCTTACGCGGCCTGAGAGAAGCAGGAGACCGGAGATGAAGAAAGCATGGTGGCTGGGGGGTGTTGTCGGCGGGGTCGTGCTGGCTTTTGCCGTTGGCTATATGTCATGGCGGGGGACGGCGGATCACACCGTGCGCACCTCCGGCGTCATCGAAGGGGTGGAGGTGGAGATCACCAGCAAGGTGCCGGGCCGCATCGCCAGGCTCTGCTGTCAGGAAGGGGAAACAGTCAAGGCCGGCGAGGTGGTGGTGCAGCTTGAGGACGATGACCTCAAGGCCGCGGTGGCGCAGGCGACGGCCGAAGTCGTCAGCGCCAAGGCCGATATCCTGCGTGCCCACGCGCAAGAGGAAGAGGCCCGTCGCAACCGGGATCGCTACACCGAACTCTACGGCAAGAATGCCGTGGCCAAGGCCACCTATGACACCGCCATCACCGCCTATGTCACCGCAGTGGCCACCACCGGGGCGGCCGAGGCACGGCTGGCGGCGGCGCAGGCCAACCAACGGTATGCCGAGGCCAAATGGGCCGACACCATCATCCGCAGTCCGCTGGACGCCATGGTGGCCTTCCGGGCCCTGGAGGAAGGGGAAACGGTGGCGCCGGGGGTGACAATGCTCACCCTGGTCGATCAGCGCCATCTTTATGTCCGGGCCGATATCGACGAGAGTCAGATCGGCCGGATTGCGGTGGGCGATGCGGCGGCCATCACGGTCGAAAGCCTGCCCGGCCAGGTGTTTCTCGGCACGGTGGCGGAAATCAGCCGTTATGGCGACTTTGCCACCCAGCGCGACGTGGTGCGCGGCCGGCAAGATTTGCGCACCTTCAAGGTCCGGATCAATCTCGACGAGGACGAGCATGGCGGCCGGCTGACGCCCGGCATGACCGTCGAGGTCACCGCCCCCGTGCGAGGTGGCCATGGCCGCTGAACCGGCGACGATGGTCGAGGTTCACGAGATCACCCGCAAGTTCGGCGATTTCGTGGCGGTGGACCACGTTTCCTTCGACGTCAAGGCCGGCGAGATTTTCGGCTTCCTGGGGCCCAATGGCGCCGGCAAAACCACCCTCATCCGCATGCTCACCACCCTGCTTACGCCCACCAGCGGCGGGGCTATGGTGGCAGGGGTGGAGCTGACCGAAAAACCTGCGGCGGTAAGGCGGGCCATCGGGGTGGTGCCGCAGGCGCTGACCAGCGATCTTGATCTCACCGGCCGCGAGAACATGGATATCTACGGCCGTTTTTATGGCATTCCCGCGGAGCAGCTCAAGGAGCGGGTCAAGGCCTTGCTGGAATTGGTCAACCTGACCAATCGTGCCGATGAACTGGTGGCTGCCTATTCCGGCGGCATGCGGCGGCGACTCGAAATTGCCCGCGGCCTGGTGCACCGGCCGCGCCTGCTCTTTCTCGACGAGCCGACCATCGGGCTCGACCCGCAGTCGCGCCGGCTGGTCTGGCAGTTTATCGATGCCATGCGCCAAAGCGAGCGGATGACCATCTTTCTCACCACCCATTA
Organism: Deltaproteobacteria bacterium; assembly: GCA_021802645.1. GTDB lineage: Bacteria > Desulfobacterota > Desulfobulbia > Desulfobulbales > Desulfurivibrionaceae > JAJZRJ01. The sequence goes on from JAJZRO010000005.1 coordinate 86,684, forward strand.
CATGGAGGAGGCCGAGGCGCTCTGCGACCGTATCGCCATCATCGATGCGGGCCGGATCATCGCCATGGGCACGCCGGCGGAACTCAAGACCTCGGTGGCGGGCAGCGACGTGGTGACCCTGCGCCTGGCCCCGCCTCTGGAACCGGCCCTGGCCCGCTTGACCGGCCTGCCTTTCGTCCATTCGGTGACGGTGGAGGACGGCGAGGCCCGCGTGGCCCTCGATCACGGCGCCGAGCATCTGCCGCGCCTGATCGAGGAAGTGGCGGCAGCCGGCGGCAAGGTGCTGGCCGCCACCATCCACGAACTGTCGCTGGAGGACGTCTTCATTCACTACACCGGCAAGTCGATTCGTCAGGAGGAGACCAAGAAGGTCAGTTTCCTGGTGGGCGCTGGCATTCCCCAGAAGTGGGGACGTTGAGGAGAGGGGCAGGACCGTGATGCGGATGCTGGCGGTGATCGACCGCGACTTGAAAAAATTCCGGCGCAACCCGCTGGTGGTGGGCATGAGTATCATCATGCCGCTCCTGTATCTGGTGATCCTCGGCAACTCCTTCCAGGGCAAGCTGCACCATCTGCCCCTGGTGGTAGTGGATCTGGACCCCGGCCCTTCCTCCCGTCGGCTGGTGGAAAACCTGCACGCCCTGGAACACGGAGCGCTGGAACTTCTCACCATCACCCATCTGGTTGACGATCGCCAGGCGATTGCCGGCGTGGCCTCCGGCGAATTCAAGGCGGCGCTGGTCATTCCTCCTGACTTCAGCCGGCGGCAGACCATTGCCGCCCGCCCGGAGGTGGCGCTCTTCCTCGACAATTCCGACATCATCTCCGCCGACACCCTCCGCGCCGCGATCCAGGGCGCGGTGAACGCCATCCCGGAGGAGCATGTCGCCATCCGGGAAAGCAACGTGATGGTGCATCTGCGCGACATCAACCTCTATCCCAAGGTCGATTATTTCCAGTCGCTGGTGCCGGGGGTGGTGATTATGGCCATCTTTCTCGGCGCCCTCACCACCGGCGCCTTCAATCTGGTGATGGACCGCTTTCTCGGGGTGGACGAAAGCTACCTCATGACCCCGCTCACCAAGGCCGACATCGTCGGCGGCCTCATCGTCAGCGGTCTCTGCATCACCACGATCATGGCGTTTGTCATCTTTGTCGCCAGCATGCTTATCACCGGCATTCCCTTCAGCCACTGGCTCGGCAGGACGCCCATGGTGCTGGTGATCGTCGTGCTTACCACCCTCGGCCTCCAGAGCCTCATGTTCCTGATCCTCGGCCAGTTTCACCATCCGCGCATCGTCGGCATCCTGAGCGGTTTTCTGAACGTGATTCTTTTTTTCCCGAGCGGCGCCGTCTACCCCATCGCGAGTTTTCCCGGCTGGCTCCGGGGCTTTGCCCGCTTCAATCCGGAGGCCTATGCGGTGCATGCCTTGAAGGCGGTACTCTTCAAGGACTCGGGTTTCGCGACCATCCTGGGCGATCTGACCTTTCTGCTCTGTTTTACCGCCATCATGCTGGTGCTGGCCGTAGTGACCTTCCGCCGTGCCGAATAGGATGTGGTAAGATGTTTTAGGGAGGAAAATAATGGGAAAAAGTCCTAGGACGTATCAATGTAAGAGGTTCACTTCATTGGTTCCGGAATTGAGATGCCCCCATAGAGATAATGAAATTTTGGAGAAGCTTCGCTCGTTGGAGCCTTCTTTTCCTAATGCAAAGGGGATAGGGGTAGGGGATACAGAACTGTGGAAAAAGGCTGATACCTTTTGTTCCCAATGTCTTGATTTCTTGCCTTACAAGACATCACCAGATCAAGAATAAGTGTTTGCGCGAGACGGCGGCTGTCCGGTCCCTGTCAGGATGGCCACGCGACATCAACAACGGAGCCACGGAACATGTACTCCTTCTTTACCCGTTGCGGCACCTGGTTCGACCACTTCGAAAGACATTGGGAAAGCTCGGAGGGGCAAAAGGTCATGGCCACCACCCTGGTGCTCTTCTTCCTGGTGGCGGTGGGGATCATCGAACTCAACCGCCGGGGGATACTGCCGCCCCCCTTTGATCACGTCTTTTCCCGAACCCATCTGGCGGCCATCGAGCAGGCCTTCACCCTCCTCCTGGCGCTGGAGGTGGTCAGCCTCATCCTCAGCCTGGTGCACTCGGTGTCGCGCTCGGTGGGCAAGCAGTTCGAGATCCTCTCCCTCATCCTGTTGCGGGGCACCTTCAAGAAAATCTCCCATTTCAGCGAGCCGCTGGTTTGGGAGCAGATCGAATCGGTGATCGTTCCTATCGTCGTTTCGGCGGTGAGCGCCCTCTTTATCTTCGTGATCCTCGGCTTCTTCTATCGGCTGCAAAAGCCGCACCCGCTCAAGATGCGTGGGGGGGACAAGAGCAAGTTCATTCTGGCCAAGAAGCTCATCGCCCTCACCCTGCTGGCGAGCTTCTTCTGCCTCGGGATTTATGACCTTTGGGGGTATCTCGCCTACGGTCAGCCGGAAAAGATCTTCGAGATGTTCTATACCCTGCTCATCTTCAGCGATGTGCTCATCGTGCTCATCTCGCTGCGCTACAGTTCGCAATATCTGGTGGCCTTCCGCAACTCCGGGTTTGCCGTGGCCACGGTGCTGATCCGGCTGGCGTTGCTGGCGCCGGCCACTGTTGGCGCTCTCCTGGGTTTGGGTACCGCCGTCTTCGCCCTCGGTATCACCATCGCCTATAATATGTTCGTGCCCATCCTTTGTGAAACCTGCTCCCCCTAGGGGACCGGGCCGGGGCTTGTCGCCCGGCGTTGAGAGAAGGGGATTCTGCTGGGGTTGGATGATGGACACCGCCGCTCCGCCAAGCGCCTCTGCCGGATTTCGCCAGGTTCTACGGCGGCTGATGCCGCTGTTCGCCCTTGCTCTCTTTGCCGGCGCCATCGCGGTGCTCCACTACACCCTGCGGCAGTATCACCTCTCGCAGATTCTCCACTCCCTGCGCGAGGTGCCCCTTTCCCGCATCATGATCGCCTTCTTCTGCACCGTTGCCAGCTATTGCCTGCTCACCGGTTATGATGCCCTGGCGCTTCGATACGTCGGCCGCCGGTTTCCCCTGCCCAGGATCGCCTTCGTCTCCTTCATCAGCTATGCCTTTGCCAACAACACCGGAAGCTGGTCTCTCATTGCCAGCAGCGGCGTCCGCTATCGCCTGTACGGCGGCTGGGGCCTTTCGGTGGTCGAGGTGAGCAAGGTCATCGCCTTTGGCACCCTCACCTTTCTGCTCGGGTTTGCCGCGCTGGCCGGGCTGCTCTTCTCTCTGGTTTCTGTTCCGCTTCCCGGCGGCCTTACGGCCCACTTCCTGCCGATTCGTTTGTTGGGCGGTCTCTTCCTGCTGGCGGCAGGGAGCTACCTCCTCGTGGGGGTGTTGCGCAAACAACCCATCGCCCTGCGGGCCTGGCAGGTGGAAATACCCCCTCCCTCGCTCATGGCCGGCCAGTTTGCCGTGGCGATCATCGATCTGCTGGTGACGGCCACCGCCCTCTATGTCCTGCTGCCGGTCCCGAATGATCTCTCCTTCTGGCCTTTTGTCACCATCTTCCTTGCCGCCTTGCTGATCGGGTTGCTCAGCAACGTGCCGGGCGGCCTCGGGGTGTTCGAGTCGGCGATGCTGCTCTTTCTCTCGCCGCACATGTCCGCCGCCTCGGCGGCAGGGGCCTTGCTGCTCTTCCGGGCAGTCTATTACCTGGTACCGCTCGGTGGCGCGGTGGCCATCCTGGGCGGTTACGAACTCCTGCAGCACCGCCAGCGCCTCGGGTCTCTGACCAGTGGCGTCGGTCGGCTGATTTCCTTGGGAATTCCGCATATTCTCGCCCTGGCGGTCTTTGCCAGTGGGGCGCTGCTGCTCTTCTCCGGCGCCACTCCGGCACTCCGGAGCCGGCTGCTGGGGCTTGCCCTCTTTGTGCCGCTGCCGCTCCTCGAATTATCCCATTTCCTCGGCAGCGTGAGTGGGATGGGGCTGCTGCTCTTGGCCGCCGGTCTGCGCCGTCGGCTGGATGCCGCCTTTTACCTGACCGCCTTGCTGCTGGGGGCCGGCGGCATCTTTTCCCTCCTCAAGGGCCTTGATTACGAGGCGGCTGGCTGGCTTTTTTTTCTGCTCCTGGTGCTGCTCGCCTGCCGCAAGGAATTTTACCGCAAGACCCCGTTCCTGGCCGAAGCGCTCTCGCCGGGATGGATCGCGGCGGTGGCCATCGTGGTCGCGAGCAGCATCTGGCTGGGTTTTTTTGCCAACAAGCATGTGGAATATACCCAGGACCTCTGGTGGCAGTTCGCCCTCCATGGCGACGCCCCCCGTTTCTTGCGGGCGACGGTGGGGGTGCTGGTGCTGGCGCTGCTTTTTGCCTGGGCCCGCCTTGTCCAGCCGCTGCGGGCGTTGCCGCCGTTGCCGGGCGATGCCCAGCTGGCCGCCGCCGCGGCCATTGCCCGGGAATTCCCCGCCACCTATGCCCACCTGGCGCTGTTGGGCGACAAGCACCTCCTCTTTAACGAGGCCGGCAACGCGTATCTCATGTACGGCGTGCAGGGGGGCAGCTGGGTGGCCCTGGGCGATCCGGTGGGGCAGGAGGAAGAGGCTCGTGAGCTCGTGTGGGATTTCTGCGCACTGTGCGACCGATATGGCGGGCAGCCGGTTTTTTATGAGGTGAATGCCGACAATCTGCCGTGGTATCTCGACCTTGGCCTCACCCCCATCAAGATCGGTGAGGACGGCCGGGTGATGCTAGAGGATTTCTCCCTGGAGGGGACGGGGCGCAAGGGGTTGCGGTACCTGCACAACCGGATGAGCCGGCAAGGTTGCTCCTTTCGTCTGATACCGGCCGCGGAGGTGGAAGCGCATCTGCCGCTCCTGCGGGACATTTCCGAGGCCTGGCTCAACGAGAAGCAGGTGCGGGAAAAGGGCTTTTCCCTCGGCTTCTTCAAACCGGAATACCTGCGGCGCTTTCCGATCGCCACCGTGATCCGGGAAGGACGGGTCATCGCCTTTGCCAACCTGTTGCCCGGCGGGAAGCGGCAAGAGCTTTCCGTCGATCTGATGCGTTACCTCCCCGGCATCCCCTCGGGGGTCATGGAGTATCTCTTTGTGGAGATCATGCTGTGGGGAAAGGCCGAGGGCTATCAGTGGTTCAATCTCGGGATGGCGCCCCTGGCCGGCTTCGAGGGGCGGGCCTTGGGTTCCGGCTGGAACAGGATCGGCGCCTTCATCTACCGCCACGGCGAACATTTTTACAACTTCCAGGGGCTGCGCTCCTATAAGGAAAAATTTTCGCCGGTCTGGCGGCCCCGATATCTGGTGAGCCGGGGCGGTTTGCGACTGCCGCGGGTGCTGATGGATACCGCCGCCCTTATCAGCGGCGGGGTGAAGGGATTGTTCCTGAAGTGATCTGACGGCGCCTTGTTTGGCGCGGGGAGTTCGGCAACGGCCAAAGATATCCAGAGAGCAAAGGAGGGTACGATGCAGACAGAAAGCACGACCACTCAGGCCAAGTCTGGTAACGCAACGGCAGCGCCCGGCCTGACCCGGCAGGAAGCCACCGAACGCCTTGGCCGCTATGGCTATAACGAACTGGTCGAGAAAACGGTAAACCCGCTGGTCAAGTTCCTGGGTGCCTTCTGGGGGCCGATCCCCTGGATGATCGAGGGAGCCGCGATCCTCTCGGCCATCGTGCACCATTGGCCCGACTTCTGGATCATCGTCACCCTCCTGATCGGCAATGCGGTGGTCGGGTTCTGGGAGGAGTATCAAGCCGGCAACGCCATTGCCGCCTTGAAGAAGAAGCTGGCCATGCAGGCCATGGTGCGCCGGGACGGGACTTGGGCCCAGATTCCGGCCCGCGAGCTGGTGCCGGGCGATCTGATCCGGGTGCGGATCGGTGATATCGTCCCGGCGGATGCGGTGCTGGAGGAGGGCGATCCCATCGAGGTGGATCAGTCGGCCTTGACCGGCGAGTCGCTGCCTGTCAGCCACACCGCCGGCGAGACCATCTATTCCGGTTCCATCATCAAACGGGGCGAGATCGAGGCGGTGGTTTCCGCCACCGGCAGCACCACCTTTTTCGGCAAGACCGCGCAGTTGGTCGAGGGGGCCGCCACCACCAGCCACTTCCAGCGAGCGGTGCTGAAGATCGGCAACTACCTCATCGTGCTGGCCGTGGCCCTGGTGCTGCTGATTCTGACCGTGGCCCTGTTCCGGGGCGACAGCATGCTGGAGACCCTGCAGTTCGCTCTGATCCTTACCGTGGCGGCCATCCCGGTCGCCATGCCTACGGTGCTCTCGGTGACCATGGCGGTGGGCGCCAGGCTGCTGTCGCAAAAGCAGGCCATTGTCACCCGGCTGGCTTCGGTCGAGGAACTGGCCGGAGTGGACGTCCTCTGTTCCGACAAGACCGGTACCCTGACCCAGAACCGGCTCACCGTGGGGGAGCCCTTTGTGGTCGGTGGCGTGGCGGCCGACGAGGTGCTTCTGGCCGCCGCCCTGGCCTCACGGGCGGAAAACCCCGATGCCATCGATCAGGCGATCTTCGGCCGGCTCGGCAATGGCGAGCGGACCAAGGCCTATCAGGTGCGCCACTTCCAGCCCTTTGACCCGGTGAGCAAACGCACCGAGGCCAAGGTGGAGGACGCCTCTGGCAAGGGTATGCTGGTGAGCAAGGGGGCGCCGCAGGTGATTCTGGCGCTGGCCGCCAACCGCGAGGAAATTGCGGCGGCGGTCAACAAGGCGGTGGAGGAGTTCGCCCGGCGGGGCTTCCGCTCCCTGGGGGTGGCGCGGACCGGTGCCGACGGTAAGTGGCAATTTCTCGGGGTGCTGCCGCTGTTTGATCCGCCGCGGGAGGACTCGCAGGCCACCATCGCGGCGGCCGCCACCATGGGAGTCAAGGTCAAGATGGTGACCGGCGACCAGCAGGCCATCGGCCGGGAGATCGCCGGCCAGTTGGGGTTAGGCAGGAACATCATCAGCGCCGAGGTCTTTGCCGACGTCAAACATCACGAGACCGGGCAGCTGGCCGAGACCGTCGAGCAGGCCGACGGCTTTGCCCAAGTCTTTCCGGAGCACAAGTACTACATCGTCGATGTCCTCCAGCAGCATGGCCACATCGTCGGCATGACCGGCGACGGGGTCAACGATGCGCCGGCCCTGAAGAAGGCGGATGCCGGCATCGCCGTCTCCGGGGCCTCCGATGCCGCCAGGGCGGCGGCCAGCATCGTCTTGCTCACCCCCGGTCTTTCCGTCATCGTCGACGCCATTGCGGAAAGCCGCCGGATATTCCAGCGCATGCAGAGCTATGCCATCTACCGCATCTCCGAGACGATTCGGGTGTTGCTCTTCATGACGCTGTCGATCCTGGTCTTCAACTTCTATCCGGTCACCGCGGTGATGATCGTCCTCCTGGCCCTGCTCAACGACGGGGCCATCCTGACCATTGCCTTTGACCGCACCAAGGGTTCGAATTCGCCCGAGGCGTGGAACATGCGGCGGGTGATGGGTATCGCCTCGGTGCTGGGGGTGATCGGCGTCGTGCAGTCCTTCGTCCTCTTTTATCTGGGCGAAAAGGTCTTTCTCCTGAACCGGGCGATGATCCAGACCCTGATCTACCTCAAGCTGTCGGTGGCCGGCCATCTGACGGTTTTTATTGCCCGCACCAAGGGGCCGTTCTGGAGCAGCCGCCCCGCCACCATCATGATGGTGGCCATACTCTGCAACCAGACCGTGGCGACCCTGCTCGCGGTGTACGGCATCTTCATGACGCCCATCGGCTGGGGCTGGGCGGCCTTTGTTTGGTGTTATGCGCTGTTTGGTTTTTTGGTGAACGACCGGCTCAAGTATGCCACCTATCGTTTTTTGGAACGGAATTGACCGCGGCCGTGGCGGCTTTTTTCGATGTCTTGTCGAGGTGATGCCATGCAACAGACGTTTCGTGTGATCCTGATCCTGCTGCTGCTCTTCTTCGGCAGCCGCGCCATGACGGCCTGGGCTGTCGAAGAATCCCTGGACTTCGGGCGTTTTGGGGAGGTGACCATCTATCGTGAATCCCCCACGCCGTCCCATGTGGTCCTGTTTGTCTCCGGCGATGGCGGCTGGAACCTTGGGGTGGTTGACATGGCCAGGTCGCTGGCGGCCATGGATACCCTGGTGGTGGGCATCGATATCACCCGCTACCTGAAAGAGACCGGCCGCGCCCAGGAAAATTGCACCTACTGGGCCGCCGATTTCGAGGAGCTCAGCCATTACGTCCAGAAGAGGCTCAATCTGCCCCGTTATCTCCCGCCGGTACTGGTGGGCTATTCCTCTGGCGCCACCCTGGTTTACGCCACCCTGATCCAGGCCCCGGCCGGCACCTTTGCCGGCGCGATCAGCCTGGGGTTCTGCCCGGACCTGACCTTGCCCCGGCCGCCTTGCGAAGGGGCGGGGCTGGTTTGGCAGCGCGGCGAGAAGCAACACGAATATCTCTTCCAGCCCAAGCCGGAGTTGGCGGCGCCGTGGGTGGTGCTGCAGGGCGAGATCGATCAGGTCTGCGATCCGGCGGCAACCAAGCGGTTTGCCGGCGCGATCGGCAACGCTGAGCTCATCACGCTGCCCAAGGTGGGGCACGGTTTTGGAGTGCAGAGCAATTGGTTGCCGCAGTTTAGGGCGGCATTCCAACGGATGGTCGCCGTCCCGGTCCAGTCGCCGTCGGCCCAGGCGGTAGCCGACCTGCCGTTGAAGGAGGTGCCGGCCGCGACGTCAGCCAAGACCATGGCGGTGATGGTCAGCGGTGATGGCGGCTGGGCTGGCCTCGACCGCGACCTTGCCGCCGCCTTGGCCGGAAAGGGGGTGAATGTGGTGGGGGTCAATTCGCTCCAGTATTTCTGGCATCGTCGCACCCCGGCCGAGGCCGCCCACGACCTGGAGCGGATCCTGGTGCATTATGCCGACAAATGGCAGCCGGAGCGGATCGTGCTGGTCGGCTATTCCATGGGGGCGGAGGTGCTGCCCTTCATGGTGAGCCGCCTTCCCGCCGATCTGGCCCAGAAGATCGATCTGCTGGCGTTGCTCGCCCCGGGGCCGGACGCGGATTTCGAAATCCATGTGGCCAACTGGTTTGGTTTGGGGAAGCAATCAGGCACCTGGCCGGTGGCCGCGGAGATAGCCAAACTCACCCTGCCCAAGGTGCTCTGCTTTTATGGCAGCCGGGACCGGGAGACGGTTTGTCCCACCCTTGACCGCCACCATGCCCAGCCGATCGAGCTGGGCGGCGGCCATCATTTCGGCGGTGCGTCCGAGACGATCGCCACGCAGATCCTCGGGGCACTGCCATGATCGGGCAGCCGTCAATTTGATTGACAGCCGGCAGCGCTGCCCCCTATGCTGGGAAAAAGCGCAGTCGGCAAGGGAGAGGGCCGTGCCCATCGCCGATGGTCCTTGCTTGCTCTGCCCCAAACAACACGACCACAACCCACCCGGAGGAGATGCTCATGGCAGAGGGGCGCTGCGGGCTCAGGCTGCACGCTTCGATCCTGGTGGCGTACGACGGTTCGCGGTTCAGCGAGGCGGCGCTCGACCAGGCCATCGCCATGGCCACCGCCGGCCAGGGCAAGCTCTATCTGATGCACGTGGTGAACCTCAACGTAGAATACATCGCCTTCACCCCCGGCCTTGCGGAAAAAGTGGCGGAGGAGGCGCAAGGCATGTTGCAAAAGGCGGAACAGAAGGTCAAGAACGCGGGCCTTGCCTGCGAGGTGGTCATGGGCTACGATGCCCAGCCCCACCGGCCCATCGTGGCGGCGGCGAAAAAGCACCAGGTGTCGCTCATCGTGGTGGGCAGCCAAGGCCGTACCGGTCTGGCCAAGGCGCTCCTGGGCAGCGTCTCCCAGCGAATCATCGGCCATGCCCCCTGTCCGGTCCTGGTGGTGCCGGGCTGATTCCGCGCCTCTGCGAACGGGTGCTTGGCAGGAGGAACCTCTGGTGGCAACGAGCCCTGCAACACAACGAAGGAGATTCTCATGACGCGGTTTTTCGCCCCCCTTTGCCGGGTTGCCTTGCTCGCGGCGGCACTCTTCTCCGTGTCGCCGGGTCCTGATTTTGCCATGGCGGCGGAGCCGCAGCCACGGGCGCTGCCTGCCGGGGCCATCAAGGAGGCGGCCCAGGTCGGGCTGAGCGAGCATCTCGGGGAAAAGATTCCCCTTGATCTGGTCTTCCGGGACGAAACCGGCAAGCCGGTCCGCTTGGGCGACCTCATCACCGGTCCCACCATCATCCTGCCAGTCTATTACCGCTGCACCAATGTCTGCAATTACCTCCAGGGCGGCCTGGCCAGCGTCCTGCCGGCGCTGAAGCTGAAACCCGGCGAGGAATACCGGGTGCTGTCGATCAGCTTCGACGAGACCGAAACTCCGGAACTGGCCACGAAGTTCAAGCGGCTCTATCTCACCGCCATGAACGCCCCCTTTCCGGAGGATGGCTGGCGTTTCCTGACCGGCGACCCCGCCGACATCCATCGGCTGACCGACGCCATCGGCTACCGCTTCCTGCGCAAAGGGGTGGAGTTCATCCATCCGGTGGCGACTGTGGTGGTTGCCAAGGACGGCACCATCGTCCGCTATTTTTACAGCACGACCTTTCTGCCCAAGGATCTGACCCTCGCCTTGCTGGAGGCGCGGCAGGGGAAGGTGGGGGCCACCATCCGCACGGTGGTGGGCTACTGCTTCAGCTTCGATCCCAAGGGCAAGACCTATGTCTTCAACCTGATGCGCGTCAGCGCGACGGTGGTGCTCCTCTGCGCCGGCGGTTTTCTGCTCTTTCTGATCCTGGGTGGCCGCAAACGCAAAAACCCTTCGTCCGGGAAGCACACCCCATGATGCCGACCCGCAGCTTCTGGAACGACACCGGCCGGACCGGCATTGCCGCCTGGCTCTTTTCCACCGACCACAAGCGGATCGGCCTGCTCTACTTCTACACCGCCCTCGCCTTTTTCCTGGTCGGCATGACGCTGGGCGGATTGATGCGGATCGAACTCATGGCGCCGGGCCGCACCATCATGGGGCCCCAGACCTACAACGCCCTCTTTACCGTGCACGGCGTGGTGATGATCTTTCTCTTCATCATCCCCGCCTTTCCCGGCGCCTTCGGCAACCTGGTCATGCCGATTCAGATCGGCGCCCGCGACGTGGCCTTTCCCCGGCTGAACCTCTTTTCCTGGTGGCTCTACGTGATCGGCGCGGCGGTCGTCATCACCTCGCTCTTCACCGGCGGCGGCCCGCCCGACACCGGCTGGACCTTTTACGTGCCGTTCAGCGAGCGCACCGGCACCAATGTCTCGCTGGCGGTCTTCGGCGTCTTCATCGTCGGCTTCTCGTCGATCCTGACCGGGATCAATTTCGTGACCACCATCCACCGCCTGCGGGCCGAAGGTATGCGCTGGGGGCGGCTGCCACTCTTTGTCTGGTCGCTCTATGCCACCGCCTGGGTGCAGATCCTCGCCACCCCCATCCTCGGCGTCACCCTGGCGCTGATCATCGCCGAACGGCTTCTCGGCACCGGCCTCTTCGATCCGACCCGGGGGGGCGATCCGCTCATGTACCAGCACCTCTTCTGGATTTATTCCCACCCGGCAGTCTACATCATGATCCTGCCGGCCATGGGCGCCATCACCGAGATCATCCCGGTCTTTTCCCGCAAGCCGATCTTCGGCTACAAGATGATCGCCTTTTCGAGCCTGGCCATCGCCTCTGCCGGCTCGCTGGTCTGGGGGCACCACATGTTCACCAGCGGCATGAGCGACCGGGCGATTCTGATCTTCTCCTTCCTCACCTTCGTGGTCGCCATCCCCTCGGCGATCAAGGTCTTCAACTGGGTCTCCACCCTCTACAAGGGTTCGATCTCGCTGGAGGCCCCGATGCTCTTTGCCCTCTCCTTCATCCTGCTTTTTTCCATCGGCGGGCTCAGTGGCCTGATCCTCGGCGCCGCGGCCACCGACATCCATGTCCACGACACCCAGTTCGTGGTCGGCCACTTCCACTACGTGATGTTCGGCGGGGCTGCCTTTGCCTTTTTCGGCGCCATGCACTACTGGCTGCCCAAATTCTATGGCCGCCGCTACGCCGAGAAACCGGCGACCGTGGCCTGGGCGCTCATGTTCGTCGGCTTCAACATCACCTATTTTTCCATGATGCTCCTCGGCATAAAGGGGATGCCCCGCCGCTACTACGACTATCTGCCCGAGTTCGCCCCACTCAATCTGACCTCCACCATCGGCAGCTGGATTCTGATCAGCGGCATCCTGCTGCTCCTCGTCAACCTCTTCCGCGGCCTCCGGAAAGGGGAGGTGGTCGGCGCGAATCCGTGGGGCGGGGCCACTCTGGAATGGACCATCCCCTCGCCGCCGCCCACCGAGAATTTCGAGCAGGAACCGGTGGTGACCCACGGGCCCTACGATTTCAGCAAGGCAGGGATGCCATGACAACGCCGCACCACCAGGACCAGGCCGGGGCCAAGCTCGGCATGTGGCTTTTTCTCTTCACCGAAATGATCCTTTTTGGCGGGCTGTTCCTGCTCTACGGCGTCTATCTGGCTCGGTATCCCCACGAGTTTGCCCAGGCCGGCCAGGAGATGCACGTGGTTTTCGGGACCGTCAACACGGTGGTGCTCATTACCAGCAGCCTCTTGGCCGCCATGGCGGTCACCGCCATCCAGCGCGACGATTGCCGGAACGCGGTGCTCTTCCTCCTTGGCACCATCGGCTGCGCGGTGGTTTTTCTCGTGAACAAATTCTTCGAATGGAGCAGCGAGATCGGCCGCGGCATCTACCCCAACTCCCCGACGTTGGCCGCCGGGCCGCCGGGAGAATCGGTCTTTTTCAGTCTTTACTATCTGACCGTCGGCCTCCATGGCCTCCATGTCTTGCTCGGCGCCACTGTGCTCGGCGTGGTGGCCTTGCGGGCGCAGAAGCGAACCATCCATGCCGGCCACTATGTCTTGCTTGAAAACGGCGTCCTCTACTGGCATCTGGTGGACCTGATCTGGATATTCATCTTCCCGCTCTATTATTTACTGCTCTAGGGGGTATCATGGCGGCAGCACAAGGTGAACACCAGGTGATCGGCTATGGCAAGCTGACTTCGGTCTGGCTCTGTCTTTTGGCACTGACCGCCTTGACGGTCTGGCTCTCCCGGCTCGATCTGGGAATCAGCCGGATTTGGGGTTCGCTCGCCATTGCCTCGGTGAAAGGAGGGCTGGTCATCGCCTTTTTCATGCATCTGCGCTACGAGGGGCGGCTGCTGCGCTGGCTGCTTTTTGTCGCCCTCGTCACCCTGGCCATTTTCATCGGCTTCACCTTTTTTGACGTGCTCTACCGATAGGGAGGCGACGTGAATCCTCTGCTCGTCACCACCACCCAGGCCGTTGACCCGGTCTTCATGTTCATCTTCGGCATCTGCCTGGTGCTGCTCGTGGGCATCACCGCCACCATGGTCTTCTTTGTCATCCGTTACCACCGTTCCCGCGCCCCGCGCCCGACCTCCCAGGCGGACGGCAACCTGTGGCTGGAGATCATCTGGACCGCCGTGCCCGTTGTGCTGGTCCTGGCCATGTTTTATTACGGCTGGTCGGGTTACCTGACCTTGCGGGATGTGCCCAAGGACGCCCTGCCGGTGACGGCCACGGCCCGTATGTGGTCCTGGAGTTTTACCTACCTCAACGGCAAGGAGAGCCCCAAGCTCTATGTGCCGGTGGGCCGGCCGGTGCGGGTCGAACTCGTTTCCAAGGACGTGCTGCACGGCTTTTATATTCCCGCCTTCCGGGTCAAACGGGACGTGGTGCCGGGCATGAAGAACTATGCCTGGTTTGTGGCGACCCGGCCCGGTTCCTACGATCTCTTCTGCTCGCAATATTGCGGGGTCGGCCACTCCAAGATGATTACCACCGTGGAGGCGGTGCCGCCGGCGGAGTTCACCGTCTGGCTCAAACAGGGCGGGGGAGGCGCTCAGGCCGGCAAGGAGCTGCTCGAAAAGCACGGCTGTCTCGGCTGCCACTCCCTGGACGGGAGCATCAAGGTGGGGCCGAGCTTCAAGGGGATCTGGGGCCGGTCGGAAACCGTGCTGACCGCCGGCAAGGAACATACCCTCACCGTGGATGAACCGTATCTGCGGCGGTCGATTCTGGAGCCACAGGCCGATGTGGTGAAGGGCTTTCCGCCGATCATGCCTCCCTTTGCCGGCACCTTCACCAATGAGGAGCTGGCCGCGATCATCGACTTCCTGCGCGCCGGCCCGGCCGCGCCGCCGAAACCGGATGGCGCCCAGTTGGCCCAGGAAAAGGGATGTCGGGCCTGTCATTCCCTGGATGGTTCGCCAGGCGTCGGCCCCACCTTCAAGGGGCTTTATAACAGCCAGGTAAAGGTGAAGATGGGGGGAGTCGCCCTGACCGTTACTGCCGATGATGCCTATCTGCGGGAGTCGATCCGGTTGCCGGCCGCCAAGGTGGTGGAGGGTTTTCAGCCCATCATGCCGACCTTTGCCGATCTGCGGGACGATCAGGTGGAGGCGTTGGTCGAGTTTATCGAGGAGCAACGATGACGAGGTCGCTTGCCCGCCTCTTCCGCTGGCGCCTTGCCCTGTTGAACGGTGTTGTGGCCGTGGGCGGTTTTCTCCTGTTTCCGGCCCGGCCAACCCAGGGGGCCACGATGGTGGCCGTCCTGTCCGGCGTCGCATTATTGGCCGCGGCCGGCTCGGCCTTCAATCAGGTGCAGGAACGGCAGCTTGACCGGCTGATGGTGCGGACGCGCAACCGCCCTTTGCCGCGAGGCGATTTGACGCCTGCCGCCGCAGTCGCCTGGGGCAGCGGCTGCTTGTCGGCCGGCCTCCTGGTTTTGAGGGTTGGTGGCGGTATGCTGCCGGTATTCCTGGGTATGGTCGCTTTGGCTTGGTATCTGCTGGTTTATACGCCGTTGAAACGCCGTACCCCGCTGGCCGTGATGGCAGGAGGATTCTGTGGCGCCCTGCCGCCGGTGATCGGTTGGGTCAGCGCTGGCGGCTCGCCCGCTGATTATCGGATCATCTTGCTGGCCGGTCTGCTCTATCTCTGGCAGATGCCGCATTTCTGGTTGTTCCAGCACCGCCATGCCGAGGACTATCGGTGCGCCGGCCTGCCGCTCTTGCCTTCTTACCTGGGACGGTTGAGTCCCTTGGGGGTCTGCCGGTTGTGGATCATGGCCCTGGCGGCCGGCTCCTTGCTGCTGCCGGCCTTCGGCCTCATCGCCCCGTCGGTGGTCCGCTGGTTTGCCGTCGGCCTCGGCGGACTCGGCGCGCTGGCCTTGAGTCGCAACGAGGCGGCCCTCTTTGTCGGCCTCAATTTTTTTCCATTGTTGCTGACCCTGGCTTTCTGCTTTCAGGGCTGAGGGATTTCCGGCCCCGCGCATACGAAAAAAAACGCCGACCGGGGTCAACCGGTCGGCGGCCTCATGCGGCGTGGTGCCGGAATCCTAGAACGTCTTCAGCACATACTCGGCAATCGCCTTGGCGTCACTGTCGGGCAATACCTTGCTGTCGAACTTCGACATCCCCGGCCCCGGGTTGCGCATCTTGCCGACAATGGCCTCCACGGTGTTGACCTTGTTTGCCTCCCGATTTGCCTTGTGCAGCGTTGCCTTGGGGTTGATGATGTTGCCACCGCCGGGATGGCAGGCGCTGCAACGCTGCTGAAAGAGCTGTTCCCCGTTGGCCGCGGCGTGGGCGCTGGAGAAGGCCCAGAGGACGGTGGTGGCGAGGGCAAAGGTGACGACGATGATTTTTTTCATAACGCAAGGGACCTCGTGATGGTTTGGGGTGGTTCTTGTTATTTGCCGGTGCCGTACTCGGTGGTGAGATAGTTGATGATGACCTTGGCGTCCTCCTCGTTGATCGGCGCGCCAAAGGCCTTGATCATCTTGTGGACTTCGGCATCCCACGTTTTGGCCGGCAGACGCGGCTGCATGGGAATGTAATCAGGGGTATGGCAGATGGCGCACAGGGTTATGACCTTGTCTTTGCCCGGTCCATCCTTCAGGGTGGGAGGAATCTCCGGCAGGGTGATCGAGTGCACGGTGTCTGTTTCCCCGGCGTGGGCAGGGGAAGCAGGATGCTGCGCCAGGAGCGTGGCGGTGGCTGCCAGTATGGTGAAGACGATGATCTTTTTCATATCCCCTCCCTCCTATCGAACGGTGACCGCGACTTTTTCGATGTTGTTCCGCATGTAGCCGGCCGGATTCCACAGGCTGTCCAACGGTTGGGACTCGCCGATGCTGTCGGTGGCCCGCGCCATGAGGGTATACTTGCCCTTTTTGCTTGGCCGCCAGGGCAGCGACCACTGGATCCAGGAGTACTTGCCGAGGTCCTTGCCCAATTTCGCCTCTCTCCAGACCTTGCCGCCATCCACCGACACCACCACATCCCTGATGCCGTAGCCGCCGGAGAAGGCGAGGCCGGAGATGATGACCTCCTTGCCGGCCGGCAGGGTGTTGCCCGCGGACGGTTCGATGATGAGGGAACGGGTATCCATCCGGTTGATCGGCACGGTCTTGCCGGGCTTGGTCCCAGGGGGTATGCAGGCGCAGGGATTGGCCGGAATGCGATAGGCCGGGTCCATCCAGAAGGTTGCCAAGGGTTTCGACAGCACGGTGATGTCGCTCAATGCCTTGACCCAGTAGGAGGCGTACCACCCCGGCACCACCAGGCGGGCCGGGAAGCCGTTGAGCATGGTCAGCGGTTTGCCGTTCATCTCGTAGGCGATGATGAGGTCTTCCTCCAGCGCCTTGTCCACCGGCAGGGCCTTCACCAGATCCGGTACGGAGGGGAGCACCCCGGAGTCGAGACCATTGAAGGCCACCTCCACCGAATCGCCCTTGACCCCGGCCCTGGCCAGGACATCCTTCAGGCGGGCACCACTCCAGGTGACGTTGCCCATGGCGCCGTTGCCCCACTGGCCGCCGGCAACGCGCGGTTCGAAGAGACTGCGACCGTTGCCGGCGCACTGGATCACGGCGGTATAGGTGACCTTGGGGAGTCCTTTGAGGTCGTCCATGGAAAGTTCGAACGACCGGTCGGTGTTGCCGCCGACCTTGATCCGCCAGGTGCGCAGATCGACCGAGGTGGGGATGTTGGCGTTATGCCAGCGGACGAAGAGTGCCTCGTTGGGCGTGATCAGTTCCTTGAAGAAATGCTTGGGCGTTTCCAGCTGCGGCGGCCGCGAGGTGAGAAGAATCAGGTCCGTTTTTTCGGGAAAACGGACCAGTCTGCCCTCCATGGCAAACAGGTCGGCGGGTATCCCCCCAAAGGCGGTCACCAGGCCGAGGGAACTCGCGGTCTTCAGAAAATCGCGGCGTGAAAAAGTTCTGCGTTTCATGGACCCCTCCAAGATTTAGGATGTGTTGAAAAGAGCTGTTGGTCTTTCTTTACGCCTAGAGCCTTCACGACGGCCGGATAAAACCAATGGGCATCCCCAGAAGATGCCAGGGAGAACCGCCGGAAAGGTTCTGGCATTGGGATGCGATGTATTCACTATAGCATCATGACGAAGCGATATGTTTTTTTTCGTGAAAAAAAACGGGGAAGGCCAGGGCGTCTCACAGGGATGCCCCTTGACAGGGGCTGATTCGGCGGTGGGGAGGTGAGGCCGAAGAGGGAACAAGCAGGGAATGACGTATTTTCGGCCAGGCGGGCCCTGCCTCATTGGGTAGGCGGTATCGCCAAAGTCATTGACACGCTGCCGGCGCGAGCCTACCCTGAAAAAAAGAGGTTTGGGCAACATCGTTTTGTCGCAGGTTGCAACGTTGACATCCATCGAAAGGAGGAGGCTATGGCGGAGACGCGATGCGGGTTGAAACTGCATGACTCGATTCTGGTGGCGTACGATGGTTCCAAATTCAGCGAGGCAGCGCTCAGGCAGGCCATGGAGATGGCCAAGACGTGCCGGAGCAAGCTCTTTGTGATGCATGTGGTGGATCTCAATGTGGAGTACATGGCGATCAGCTCCGGTCTTGAGGAGAAGATGGAGGAAGAGGCCCGCAAGATGCTCAAGAAGGCTGAGAACAAGGTGAAGAAGGCGGGGCTCAAATGCGAGGCCATCATGGGGTACGACGATCAGCCGCACCGGCCGATTGTGGACGAGGCCAAGAAGCGGAAGATATCGCTCATCGTGGTGGGCACCCACGGCCGTACCGGCCTGGCCAAGGTGCTCATGGGCAGCGTCTCCCAACGAATCATCGGCCATGCGCCCTGTGCTGTTTTGGTGGTGCCTGCCTGAGAGAATCCTGCGGGAGATTGTGTTGACCAAAGCCTTGCGCGGCTTAGCCGTGCAGGGCTTTTTGTTGGTCATTATAGTTGGATGGCTGGTGCCCCCGGCAGGAATCGAACCTGCGACTCCAGGATTAGGAATCCTGTGCTCTATCCCCTGAGCTACGAGGGCGGTATGGGATGGTGTGTCAAGCCCCTGAAATATAGTCGTCACGCAGGGAGAACGCAACAGGATTTGCTGCCTGCTCGTGGCCCTCGGGCGCAGGAGATGCGGTGTCGCGAATCTGGCAATCCGGCCGGAGGCTATGGTATGCTGGTTTCAGGAGGACGTCATGCAATTGGCAACAGCGGAACAGATGCGACTCTGCGACCGGCTCGCCATGGAACACTTTGGCATCTCTGGAGCCGTACTCATGGAAAATGCCGGCCTGGAGACGGTGGAATGCATGGCCCGGCGGTATGGGCTGTTCGGCGGCAAGGTGGTTTCCATCTTCGTTGGGCCGGGCAACAATGGCGGCGACGGGCTGGTGATTGCCCGCCACCTGTATCAGCGTGGGGCCAAGCCGCAGGTGTTGTTGCTGGTTCCGGACGAGAAGCTGCAGGGGGATGCCAGTCTTAAGCTCAAGGCGGTGCGGGAGTTGCCGATTCCGTTGGTGCCGGTGCTGAGTGAGGCGGATTTGCGCGAGGTGGAAACCGAGCTGGCCAAGAGCGACCTGGTGGTGGACGCCCTCTTCGGCACCGGCCTTACCCGCGAGGTATGTGGCCATTTCGCCGAGGCGATCCGCCGGATCAACGATTTTTCCTGCCCGGTGGTGGCGGTGGACGTGCCGTCGGGGCTCAACAGCGATACCGGCCTGCCTTTGGGCGCGGCGGTGCGAGCTGAACTGACGTGCACCTACGGCCTTGCCAAGCCCGGCATCGTGACCGAACCGGGTCGGACAGCGGCCGGCACCGTCGAAGTGATCGATATCGGCATTCCGCCCGAGGCAATCGCCCAGGCTGGCGTGGCCATGGAACTGCTCGAAGGGCAGGGGGTGGCGGGCTGGCTGCCGCGGCGGCGGGCTGGGGACCACAAAGGCACCTACGGCCACCTCTTGCTGGTGGCCGGCTCCGCAGGCAAGACCGGTGCCGCTCTGCTGGCGGCCCATGGCGCCTTGCGGAGCGGGGTCGGCCTGGTGAGTCTCTGCGTGCCCGCGCCGCTCAATCCTATCTTTGAAGCCGCGCTGCCCGAGGCGATGACGATACCACTTCCTGCCTCCACTACCGCGCCGCTGGCGGCCGATCAGCCGGTGGTTGTCGAGGCGCTGCTGCGCAAGCAGGCTGTGGTGCTGGGGCCCGGACTTGGCACTGCGCCCGGAACCGCCCAACTGGTCAAGTATCTGTATCAGCAGGTGGCGCTGCCCATGGTGGTGGATGCCGACGCCCTGAATGTTCTGGCCGCCGAGCCTGCGCTGCTGGGGAGTTGTGTGGCCCCGCGCATTCTCACCCCGCACCCCGGCGAGATGGCCCGGCTGCTCGGCGTGAGCACCGCCGCGGTTCAGCAGGACCGTTGGGGCAGTGCCCATGCCCTGGCAAAGGAGCACGGGGTGTGGGTGGTGCTCAAGGGCAGTGGCACGGTGATCGCCGCGCCGAATGGGGCGTTGGCCATCAATCCCACCGGCAATCCCGGCATGGCGGCCGGCGGCATGGGCGACGTGCTGGCCGGCCTCATCGGCGGCTTGCTCTGCCAGGGGCTCTCCCCTTGGCAGGCTGCCTGCCTTGGCGTCTATGCCCACGGCCTGGCCGGCGATCTGCTGGCACAACAATTTGGCGTGCCGTTTGGTTTTTTGGCCTCGGAATTGTCTGCGGCCTTGCCCCGGGCCTTCCGGCAGCTATTTGATCCTGTGCGACCACGAGAGGAGGAATGACGATGCAGACGGCAAAAGAGATCATGACTACGACGGTGGTCACCGTACCGCCGGAGCTGCCGGTGGGGCGGTTGGCCGCGCTGCTGCGCGACCACAAGATCAGCGGGGCGCCGGTGGTGGATGCGGCGGGAGTGCTTCTCGGGGTGGTGACCGAGAGCGACCTCATCGACCAGGCCAAGAAGATCCACATCCCTACCGCCATCACCATCCTCGATTCGGTGATCTTTCTCGAGAGCGCCAAGGGAATGGAGCGGGAGATCGGCAAGATGGCCGGCGTCACGGTGGCGGATATCTGCACCAAGAAGCCGCTGACCATCACCGAAGAAACGCCGCTCGACGAGATCGCCACCATCATGGCTGAACGCCACGTCCATACCCTGCCGGTGCTGCGCGGCGCGCAACTGGTGGGGGTGGTGGGCAAAAGCGACGTGATCAGAACCCTGGCGCGTTAGTCGGGGCTATGCGGCCAGAAAGGGCGGGTCGACCAGGTGCACGGCCACCAGCCCCCGCACCGAGTTGCCCACATAGAGGCCCTCGGCCCGGCGCAGGTCGTCGAGGGTGAGAATCGCCTCGGCAATGGGCAGGGGGCTGGTGGCCAGCAGGTGGCGGCGGAAGACGCCGGGCAACAGACCGCAGCCAAGGGGTGGGGTCAGGAGTTTCCCTTTCTGTTTGGCAAAGATGGTGGTGATCGCCCCCTCGGTCACCTCCTCCCTTTCATTCAGAAAAAGCACCTCATAAAAACCGGCCGCAGTGGCGCGGGCGCGTTCCGTGTCGTAGAGGGAACGCTGGGTGGTTTTGTGGTAGAGCCACTGGTCGCCGGAGTCGGTGCGCTGCCGGGAGAAGATCACCGGCGGCAGAGCGATCCCGGTTGCCGTCAGAACCGGCCCGGGGTCGCGTTGGGGCGGCGGGCAGGGAACATGGCGCACGTGCATGGTCCCCTCCTTGGCCAGGGTCAGCCGTACCCGTTGGCTGCTGGCAAAGGAGGCGGCCAAGGCCGCAAGTTCCGCCCGGATGGTCGTCTGATCCGCCTGAAAACCGAGGGTGGCGGCCGAGGCGAGGAGCCGCTCCAGGTGCAGATCGAGCAGCCAGTAGCCTGCATCCGGCAGCCACAGCAGGGTTTCGATGAGGTCGAACGCCGGCCTGGGCTGGCTGAGGAAGCGCGCCTTGAGCAGGCACTCCTGCCATTCCTGATCCGGGTCGGAATCGCTCACCACCCCGGAGCCGATGCCCATTTCCCCTTGAACGCCACGCAGAGCCACGGTGCGGATCGGTACGTTGAAGACCGCCGTGCCATCCGGCGTGAGATGGCCGATGGCGCCGGTGTAGACGCCGCGCGGTCCGCCCTCCAGTTCCCGGATGATCTCCATGGTGCGGATCTTGGGGGCGCCGGTCACCGAGCCGCAGGGAAAGAGGCCGCGAAAAAGATCGTGGAGGCCAAGGCCCGGCCGCAGTTGCCCCTCGATGGTGGAGGTCATCTGGTGGAGGGTTTCGTAGCTCTCGATATCGAAGAGAGAGGTGGCGCGCACCGAGCCCGGCAGACAGAGGCGGCCGAGGTCGTTGCGCAGGAGATCGACGATCATCACGTTTTCGCTGCGGTTTTTCTCGTCGTGCCGGAGCTGTTCGGCCCGCAGGGCGTCCTCTTCCCCGAGGGAGGCGCGGTGGCTGGTCCCCTTCATGGGGCGCACCAGGCAATGGCCGCCTTCCTTGCGGAAGAAGAGTTCTGGGGAAAAGGAGAGGATCTGCTGGTCGCCCAGTTTGAGCCAGGCGGAGTAGGCCACGCTCTGGTTGCGGCGCAGCGCCGTGTACAATGCGGCAACGGAACCGGCAAAGTCGAAGCGGAGCTTCAGGGTGTAGTTGACCTGGTAGGTGTCGCCGGCGGCGATGTATTCCTTGATCCGTTCCAGACTGTGGCGGTAGTGTTCGGCCGACTCATCGAGCCGCAGGTTGGTAAGCGAATAACTGGCGGGCGCGGCGGCCTCGGCCACGGACCACGGGGGCTCGTGGTTGAAGGTGCCGGTGGTGTGGTCAAAGACCAGCGGCGGCGGAAAGACGCCGAGCATGGCGAGCGGTGTCCGGCTTTCCGGCAGCAGTGGGCATAGTACCGGTTCCAACTGGTAGCCGAATTCGTAAGCGAACCAGCCGGCGAGGTGATAGCCCTGCCGGAGCGCGGCCTCGGCCTTGGCGAAAAAGCTGGCAGGGGAATCGGCGGCCATGCAGGTCAGCACGGCGACCGGCGAGTGGAAGAGAAGAGAGCGATGTTCCGTTATCCCCGGTCGGCTGGTTTCGAGCCAGACCGCCGCTTCTGCGCCAGCGACGAAACGGAGCAGGCCGGCGAGTTGGGCATCGGTGAGGGGACGCGGCGGCATCATGAGGTGGTCTGGTGGTCGGTGTCCATGTCGGGTGACTCAACGCTCCATCCTTTACCGGCTGGTCTCCCACTTCGCAAGGGAAAAGTCGGCATCCGGCGCTGGGATTGGGGCAGCGCAGGCGGCCGAAAAAGAGTTTTTTCCCCGGATTGCTATTTCTTGCGGGAAGCAGTGTAATATCTTATATAAAAAGAGTAACCGTTCGCTGGCCTTTCCGGCGGCCTGCGCGACACTGATTGAGGAGGAAGAACATGCTGATCGAAGATTGGATGGCCAAGGACGTGTTGACGGTCGACGAGAACACGTCCCTCATGCGTGCCACCCGGATCATGAAGGAGAACAATATCCGCCGGCTGCCCGTGGTCTCCCACGGCAAGCTCATTGGCATCGTCACCGACCGCGACGTGAAGGACGCCTCACCCTCCAAGACCACGTCGCTCGACATCCATGAATTGTACTATCTGATGTCCGAAATGAAGGTCAAGGATGTCATGACCGCCGCGCCCCTCACCCTGAAGGGGAAGGACAGTCTGGAGATGGCGGCCCTGGTCATGCTGGAGGATAAGATCTCCGGCATTCCCATTGTGGACGATATCGGCCACCTGATCGGTCTGCTCAGCGAGACCGACATCCTGCGCGGTTTCATCCACAGCACCGGCATCAAGGACGGTGCGCGGCAGTATGTGTTCGATCTGCCCGATGCACCGGGGGCGGTGACCAAGGTCATCGAGACGCTGCGGAAGTACAGCACCCGCGTCATCAGTATCCTCACCTCCTTCGAAGATGCGTCGCAGGGGATGAAGCGGGTTTCCATCCGGATCACCACCGACAACCAGGCGGATGTGGAGACCCTGCATCAGGATCTGGTCACGAATTTCAAGGTGGTCTACTACGGGGTCGATGAATTGAAGAATATGCCGCGGCGCCAGAAGGGAGCAGCGTAAGCGCAGAAGGAAACGATCGTTTGGGCTTCAAGCCCCGGTTCCGTGCGGACGGAGCCGGGGCTTTTTTTATGGCATGACAGGGTGGCTGCTGTTTTCCGGTCCCGGCTTGGCGGCAGGACCACCACCATTCCCCCCCTCCTCGATGATCTCGGGGTCACCGGTATCGGTTGTTGTTGGCTTGGTTTCACCGCTGTCCAGCGTGGCACCTTCAGGTTTGGCAAAATCCTCGGCCGGATAGATCTTGCGGGCGGCCCCCATAAACTCGAGCCAGATCGGTGCGGCGGCATGCCCGCCGGTTTCGTTTCTGCCAAGGGTGGCCTTTTGGTCGAAGCCGATCCAGACGCTGGTGACCAGTTCCGGAGTGTAGCCGATGAACCAGGCATCCATATACTTGTCGGTGGTGCCTGTCTTGCCGGCCGCGGGAATCCCGAGGCTCCGCACGCTCGTGGCGGTACCTTCTTGAATAACCCCTTCGAGTATCTGGGTCATCTGGTAGGCGATCCGCGGGTCCAGTACGCGTTTGGGCTCTGGCGTGTTTTCTTCCAGGGTTTTGCCGTTCTTGTCGGTAATTTTTTTGATGAAGATCGGTTGGTGGTAGTCACCCCCAGAGGCAAAGACCCCATAGGCGGCAGTGAGCTCCTGCATGGAGAGTTCGGAGGTGCCAAGGGCCAAGGAGAGGTCGGTGTTGAGTGGCGAGGTGATGCCGAAGTCGCGTGCCATGGCAATGGCGTTGGCCACCCCGATCTCCTGGAGAATTTTGATGGTGACGACATTTCGCGAATAGACCAGGGCATCACGGAAGGTGGTCGGGCCGTGGTATTTGTTGTCAAAGTTTTTCGGTTCCCAGTGCGTTCCGGCGGTGGCGCCCTGGAGACGGAGGGGTTCGTCGACGATGACCGTCGATGGCGTCATCCCGCGGTTGAGCGCCGCCGCGTAGATGATGGGCTTGAAGGCCGAGCCGGGCTGGCGTCTGGCTTGGATGGCGCGATTGTATTGGCTGCGGGAGAAATCGGTGCCTCCCACGAGTGCCCGGACCATGCCGGTGCGTGCCTCCATAGCCAGCAATGCCGCTTGGGGAAGCGTGGCGGGGTGCTCTTTCTGGCGTGTCTCCCAGTTGGCCACCCCTCGCTTCACCGCTGCCACCGCCTCCTTCTGGAGTTTCTGGTCGAGGGTGGTGTAGATGTGCAGCCCGTCGTTGATCAGCCGTTCCTCGCCGTACCGTTCCTCGACATAGTTGCGGACCTGCTGGATGAAATAGTTGTTTTCTTCCGCATAGGTCGTGGTCGGCCCCCAGATCAAGGGCTGCTTGTATGCCTTCTGGGCGGCCGCGGCCGTGATGAAGCCCTCCTCCGCCATGCGGTTCAGCACGTAGGCCTGGCGGCTTTTGGCAAGTTTGTAGTTGCGGAACGGCGAGTAGCGGCTGGGTGCCTGGGGGAGGCCGGCCAGCAGGGAGATCTCCGCCAGGTTGAGGTCGCTGGCGTGTTTGTCGAAATAGACCTGGGCCGCCGCCTCAACACCATAGGCGCCGCTGCCGAGGTAGATCTCGTTGAGGTAGATGTGGAGAATTTCCTCCTTGGTCAGAGCCCGGTCGATCCGGAAGGCAAGGATCGCCTCCTTGAGCTTGCGGGTGTAAGTCTTTTCGGGGGTGAGTAGAAGCACCCGGGCGACCTGCTGGGTGATGGTGCTGGCGCCCTGACCGCGGTCGCCGGTCCGCAGGTTGTGAAAGATTGCCCGCAGAATCGACCAGCCGTCCACTCCGCTGTGTTGATAAAAACGCGCGTCTTCCGCCGCGATAAAGGCCTTGGGGAGTAAGGGCGGCAGGGTGGCGACCCCTACTTCGATCCGATTCTGCCGGAAGATACGGGCGACGATTTTGTCTTGATCGTCATAGACAAAGGAGGTGGCCGATGGCTGATAGGTGCCAAGGGCACGGATGTCCGGGATGTCGAGGAAGAGAAAAAAGTAGAGGGTGGCACCGACGAAGAGCGACAGGGCAAAGGCGATTGACAACAGGAAAACGGCAAGATGCGTGGCGGTCCACCGCCGGATGCTGGTAGTCACGGTAGGGTCGGTTCGAGCAGCGGTGGGAGGCGGTCACCAATTCATTAAAAATAAGAAGGGACAGAAGGTTGGCTGATCCGACCTTTTATCACAGCCCCGCCCGGACCGCAAGAGAAAGGATGTTTGGGCTGGGAGGACAGCAGGAAGCCACGGCTGCGGTGAAGGGTGCCCTGAGAGGAATTACCCTGAGGTGGCGGCGTCGCGGCCTGAGGGTGGTCTGCCCGGCCAGGTTACGCGGAGTCCCGCAGTTTTCCCCGTCATCAAGGGAGGTTGTATGGAGGAGAAGCTGCATCGTGGGATTATTTTGCGTCATGCTCTGGTTTTCTGGTGGGAGCATTTTGCGCCGGTGTTCAAGGTGGCACTCTCCGAGACGATGGGTAACTTTTTTGTTGCCGGGGGACAGAATTTTTGCAAAATATAGCACTTGTCATTTCAGATTATCGTATTGTTTGTGTGTATATTTTTGGTATTTTTTGGATTCCTGTTAATGGCATGTTGCATATGTCGTTTGCGGTGCATATTGCCTCGTCAGGTTTTTGGGTAGAGGCTGTTTGTGGAAAAAATATGCGCCAAAAAAGAATAAAAACTTGACAATGACATGTTGCAATAATAGGCTGATTTTAAATTCGGGCATGAACGGCATTTATGGGTATCGAAAAGAATAGAAATTTCCCTTTAAGAAAGGAGGTGACACCGCGGGAAAGAGACTGAAAAAAACACGGAACCCCCCTGCTCGGGACCGCCATCCTTGGTAGGGAATCGATGAACCAACAGCCTGGTTGGACAGGTCGTTTGATTGAGGAGAAACAAGATGGAAGGTCTACTGTTTTTAGTACTGTGGCTTGGCTGCGCAACACTCCATACTTTGTTTGACCTGAAGATCAAACCCTTGATCCGGGCGCACGAAGAAGAATTCTGATCTTGGTGTACTTGAGGAATGGAAGAACGGCATCCGCTGGTGCCGAAGCTTTGATCAAGGTTTAACAAAAGAGGAGTGTGTCCCATGAATAACCTATTATCGAGTGTGCTCCCGCAGGAAGGTCTTGCGGTCAGTTCATCCCGCGCTTACAACACTGCCGTTGCAGTGAGCGGTCTTTTGGCCGCTGCCGGTGTCGCCTTCGGTCTCCATGCCATGCTCATTGGGCATGAGCATGCCTATGGCGTTACCCGCGAAGTTCCATGGGGGCTTTTGATCGCCTCCTATGTCTTCTTTGTTGTCACCTCGACCGGGCTCTGCCTGGTCTCCTCCATCGGCCATGTCTTTGGCGTAGAGGCCTTCAAGCCGATTGCCAAGCGTTCCGTTTTCATGGCCATCGTCACCATCATCTCCGGTTTTCTCGTCATCGCATTCGAGATCGAAAATCCCTGGCGGATGCCGATCTACAACATGCTCTCTCCCAACCCCACCTCCAATATCTGGTGGATGGGCACGCTGTACGGTGCGTATCTGTTCTTTATGGTAGTGGAGTTCGCGCTGTTGCAGATGGAGAAGCATAAGATTGCTGGTACCTTCGGCCTGATGGGCGTGATCGCCGGTGTGGCCGCCCACAGCAATCTGGGCGCCGTTTTCGGCCTGTTGAATGGCCGTGAGTTCTGGCATGGCCCCTACATGCCGATCTACTTCATCACCTCGGCGATGATGAGCGGCTGCGCCGCGGTGCTCTTTTTCTTCTGGGTCGGCTATAAGGCGAATGGCTGGCAGATGAGCGAGCGGCTGAAGGATTCGCTGCGCACCACCGCCAAGCTCGGTGCCACCCTGACCGCGGTGATCATGTTCTTCACCACCTGGAAGATGATCTCCGGTGTCTCCGGCGAACCCCCAGGAAAGTACCAGGCGATGATGGCCCTGATCAGCGGGCCGTATTCGGTGAATTTCTGGGTCGGCGAGGTCATGCTCGGCATGGTGATTCCCTTTGCCCTCATTCTGTTGGCTCGGGCCAAGAACCTGCAACTGCTCTTCGTGGCCGCTGCCGCCCAGATCGTCGGCATCTTCTTCATGCGCTACGATCTGGTGGTGGTCGGTCAGATTGTGCCGGGGTTCCATGGCATGGGCATCGAGGACCTGCCGGAGCTTTTCTCCTATATGCCGTCCCTTCACGAGGTGATGGTCACCGTGGGCGGGATTTCGCTCTGCGTCATGGGTTTCCTCATGGGCGAGCGGCTGTTCAAGGGACATCTCTCCGAGGACCACTAAAACAGCAAAGGAGAAAAGGACATGGTGGCCAAGAAAAAGACCGCCGTCCAGCCCTTGCGGCCTGACCTACCGATCTATCCCATTGGTGTGGCTGCCAAGTTGTTGGATGTCCATCCCCGGACCCTTCGAATCTACGAGGAGGAGGGGCTGATCGAACCGGCGCATCATGGAACCAGAAGGCTTTATTCACCCAACGACATCAAGTGGATTACCTGTCTGCGTTCCATGATTCACGACCAGGGGATCAGCATCCCGGGGTTGAAACGGCTGCTCTCGCTGGCGCCCTGCTGGGAGGTCGCTGACTGTCCTGCCGAGGTGCATGAGGTCTGCGAAGCCAGGATGGACAAGGCGCCTCCGCGATCAATGCGGATAGCCGGTGATGAGGTCGCCGAAAAAAAAGCCAAAGCGGCCGAGCAGGCAAAAAAAAAGTCCAGCTCTGGCCGCGACCACAAACAGGCCGGGCGCAGCTGATACCGCTGCGAAGGGCTAGTAACGAGTAACCAAAGGCCGGAAGGGATTCACCCTTCCGGCCTTTTTTGTCGCCCCTGCCTGCAATGTCCTGCCTTTAGGGCTTTCCCTGCCCGACAGATCGCAACGACCCAAACAGCTTGACAAGCGGTGGTGAACGCCGTACGTTCGGAGTGAATATTCACTCCGGCAGGAGGGCCTGAATGGCGCCGTCCGAAAAACGTCAAGAAATACTCCATGCGGCACTGGAACTGATTGCCGAACATGGTTTCCATGGCGCCCCCATCGCCGCGATCGCCGAGCGGGCCAATGTGGGCGCGGGAACCATCTACCGCTATTTCGAAACCAAAGACGTGCTTATCACTGAACTGTTTCAGGAATTACATGATAGAGTATGCCAGGGGCTGCTGAAGGGATATGAGCCGGATAAGCCGCTCAAGGAGCGGTTCATCCACCTGAACACGGCATTGCTCCGTTATTTTATCAATAACCCCTTGGAGTTCCGCTTCCTCGAGCAACACTTCAACTCGCCCTATGGGAATGCCTTTCGTCGTGCCCGCCTCATGGGGCCGGGCGAAGACAATGACTTGTATCGTAGCCTTCTGGAGGAGGGGGTGGCGCAGCGGGTTATCAAGGATCTTCCGCTGGTGGTGCTCATCGCCTTGGCTTTCGGCCCGCTGCTGGCGGTGGCCCGCGATCATATTCTCGGTTTTGTTGCACTGGACGATGCCCTGTTGGTGCAGACGGTTTACGCCTGCTGGGATGGCATCAAAAGATAAGGTGACGGTGGGCGGGAGAATGAGGGTTCCGCCCGGGCTGCACAGTGAAGCGTGTTTTGGGTTCAAGGTCGATAACGTACTCCTGCCGGGGTTGCTGGGCATATTCTTTGCCACTGCCCCTGTGCCCGTGGGGGAGAGCGTATAACCACTATTGAGGTGCATCTGTGATGAGAACCACCGACAGATTCAAAGCGCTCGCCCTGACGGCAATTTTGGGGGGCATGTTCGTGATGGCCGGTTGTGGCCGGCAACCTGAGAAGCCGCCGCAAGGCACGCCAGAAGTGGGCGTGGTAGCGATGGCGCCGGCCGCGGTCACTCTCACCACGGAGCTGTCGGGTCGGGTAGCTCCCCATCTGCTTGCCGAGGTGCGTCCTCAAGTTGGGGGAATCATTCAAAAAAGGTTGTTTGTCGAGGGGTCTGAAGTAAAGGCGGGGCAAGTGCTGTATCAAATTGATCCCGCCACCTACCAGGCTGCGTACGATAGCGCCAAGGCGGCCCTGGCCAAGGCGGACGGCAATCTTGTCCCGGCCCGGCTCAAGGAGGAGCGCTACCGCGAATTGGTGGCGATCAAGGCCGTGAGCCAGCAGGAGTACGACGATGCGAGTGCCCTGCGCAAACAGGCCGAAGCCGAGGTGGCAGCCGGCAAGGCGGCGGTGGAGAGTGCCCGCATCAACCTGGCCTACACCCGGATCACCGCGCCCATCTCCGGGCGGATCAGCCGGTCGGCCGTGACGCCGGGCGCCTTGGTGACCGCCAATCAGGCGTCCGCCCTGGCGACGATCCAGCAGCTTGATCCGGTCTATGTGGATGTGACCCAGTCCAGCGCCGAACTGCTGCGGCTGAAGCGCGATCTGGCCAATGGCAGCCTCAAGGCGGATGGCGCCAACCAGACCAAGGTCAAGCTGCTGCTGGAGGATGGCACCCCCTATCCGCAGGAGGGGACCCTGAAGTTCAGCGAGGTGACCGTGGACCAGAGCACCGGCTCCGTCACCCTGCGGGCACTTTTCCCCAATCCCGACCATACGCTGCTGCCAGGGATGTTTGTCCGGGCCGTGGTGCAGGAAGGAGTCAACGCCCAGGCGCTCCTGGTGCCGCAACGCGGGGTCACCAGGAACCCGAAGGGGGAGGCCATGGTCATGGTGGTCGGCGCTGGGGAGAAGGTGGAGCCGCGGGTTATCAAGGTCTCCCGGACGGTTGGCGACAACTGGCTGGTGAGCGATGGGCTGAAGGTGGGGGACCGCG
The DNA here is from genome assembly GCA_021802645.1 of Deltaproteobacteria bacterium. GTDB lineage: Bacteria > Desulfobacterota > Desulfobulbia > Desulfobulbales > Desulfurivibrionaceae > JAJZRJ01. The sequence goes on from JAJZRO010000005.1 coordinate 116,914, forward strand.
TCATTCTGGAAGGGATCCAGAAGGCGCGGCCAGGGACGCCGGTCAAGGCGGTGCCGTTTGTCGGCAAGGCGGATGCCCCATCGGCCGGGACTCCGCAGCCCCCGGCCGTGAAAAAATAAAGGAGTCACCCCCATGCCTCGATTTTTCATCAATCGGCCGATCTTTGCCTGGGTCATCGCCATCATGGTTATGCTGGCCGGCCTGTTGGCGATCAAGACCATGCCGGTCTCCCAGTATCCACCGATCGCGCCGCCCCAGATCACCATCAATGCCATGTACCCCGGGGCCTCGGCGCAGACCGTGCAGGATACCGTCACCCAGGTCATCGAACAGAAGCTGAACGGGATCGATAACCTGATCTATATGTCCTCCACCAGCGATTCCGCCGGGGCGGTGGCCATCAACCTCACCTTCAAGGCCGGCACCGACCCGAACATCGCCCAGGTCCAGGTGCAGAACAAGCTGCAACTCGCCGTCCCGCTTCTGCCCCAGATCGTGCAGCGCCAGGGGATCGCGGTGGTCAAATCGAGCCGGAACTATCTGATGATCGTGGGGCTGGTCTCGGAAGACGGCTCCCTGGACCGCAATGCCCTGACCGACTATATGGTTTCCAACCTTCAGGACATCATTAGCCGCCTGGACGGGGTGGGAGAGGTGCTGCTGTTCGGTACCCAGAACGCCATGCGGATCTGGCTGGACCCTGCCAAGCTGAACAACTTTCATCTGACCGTAAGCGACGTTATCGCCGCCTTGCAGGCCCAGAACGCCCAGGTTTCGGCCGGTCAATTCGGCGGCACCCCGGCGGTGCCTGGACAACAACTGAACGCCACCATCACCGCCCGCACCCTGCTCCAGACGCCGGAGCAGTTCGACAACATCATCCTGCGGACCAACCCCGACGGCTCCACGGTACGGCTCAAAGATGTGGCCGAGAGCAAGATCGGCACCGAGAATTACGACATCCAGTCGTTCTATAACGGAAAACCGGTGGGCGGCATGGCGATCCGGCTGGCGGCCGGCGCCAACGCCCTGGATACGGGCGAGCGGATCAAGGCCAAGATGGAGGAGTTGTCGAAATACTTCCCCTCCGGCATGAAGGTGGTCTACCCGTATGACACCACTCCCTTTGTCAAGATCTCCATCGAGGAGGTGGTCCGGACCCTCTTTGAGGCGGTGTGTCTGGTCTTTATCATCATGTTCCTCTTTCTCCAGAACTTCCGCGCCACCCTGATCCCCACCATTGCGGTGCCGGTGGTCTTGCTGGGCACCTTCGGCGTCTTGGCGGCCAGCGGTTTTTCCATCAACACCCTGACCATGTTTGCGCTGGTCATCGCCATCGGCCTGCTGGTGGACGACGCCATCGTGGTGGTGGAGAACGTGGAGCGGATCATGTCCGAGGAGGGGTTGTCGCCCCATGACGCCACCATCAAATCCATGGGCCAGATCACCGGAGCCCTCTGGGGCATCGCTACCGTGCTTGCGGCGGTCTTTTTGCCGATGGCGTTTTTTGGCGGCTCCACCGGCGTCATCTACCGCCAGTTTTCCATCACCATCATCTCGGCCATGATCCTGTCGGTCTTTGTGGCGATGATCCTGACCCCGGCCCTCTGTGCCACCCTGCTCAAGCCGGTGCGGAAAGGACACGAAGCGGGTGAATCGGGCCGGCTCAGAGGATTCTTCCACTGGTTCAACAAGATGTTCGACCTGGCCAGGAGGCAGTATGAAGGGATCGTCGGCCGCTCCTTTGCCAAGCGGACACGTTATCTGGTGTTGTACAGCACCATTGTGGCCGCCATGGTTTTCTTTTTCCTCCATCTGCCTACGGCCTTTCTTCCTGATGAAGACCAGGGCTTTCTCATCTGCCAGGTGCAGTTGCCGGCCGGCGCCACCCAGGAGCGGACGATCCAGGTCCTGCGCCAGGTGGAGCATCACTTTATGGAAAAAGAATCGCAGACGGTGGAAGGGATCATCACCGTGGCCGGCTTCAGTTTTGCCGGCCGTGGCCAGAACATGGGGCTGGCCTGGGTGAAGCTCAAGGATTGGAACCTCCGCAGAAGCGCGGAACTGAAAGCCCCTGCCATTGCCGGCCGGGCCATGCGGGCCTTTTCGAGGTACCGGGACGGTCTGGCCTTTGCCTTTGCCCCGCCTGCCGTCCTCGAGCTGGGGGTGGCGAACGGCTTTGACTTCCAGCTCCAGGACCGTGGCGGTCTCGGGCACGACAAGCTGATGGAGGCCCGCAACCAGCTGCTCGGCATGGCCACGAAGAACCCCAAGCTGGTCGCGGTGCGGCCCAACGGTCAGGATGACGCCCCCCAGTTCAAGCTGGACATCGATGACGTGCGGGCCGAGGCGCTGGGGCTTTCGCCAACCGACATCAACAATGTGCTGACCACCGCCTGGGGCAGTTCCTATGTGAACGACTTCATCCAGAACGGCCGGGTCAAGAAGGTCTATCTTCAGGCCGCCGCCAAGTCCCGGATGCAGCCGCAGGATATCGACAGTTGGTATGTCCGCAACGCCAAAGGCGACATGGTGCCCTTTTCCGCCTTTTCCTCCGCCCGTTGGCAGTACGCTTCGCCCCGTCTGGAGCGCTATAACGGCATCCCGGCCATGGAGATCATGGGGCAGGCAGCCCCCGGGGTCAGTACCGGTGAGGCGATGGCCGAGATGGAGAAGATGGCGGCCGAACTGCCGCCCGGCATCGGCTACGAGTGGACCGGCCTCTCCTATGAGGAGCAACATGCCGGCAAACAAGCGCCGGCGCTCTATGCCATCTCGCTTCTGGTCGTCTTCTTGAGCGTGGCGGCTCTCTACGAGAGCTGGACCATCCCCTTTGTCAATCTGCTCATGTTGCCGCTCGGCCTGGTGGGGGCAGTGACCGCGGTCAAACTGCGGATGCTGCCCAACGACATCTATCTTCAGATCGGCTTGCTTACCACTGTCGGCCTCTCCACCAAGAATGCCATCCTGATCATCCAGTTCATCAAGGAACAGATGCATCAGGGCCACGAACTGGTCGAGGCCACCCTGGCGGCGGTGAAGATTCGTCTCCGTCCCGTGATTATGACCTCCCTGGCCTTCTTTTTCGGCACCTTGCCACTGGCGCTCACGAAGGGGGCGGGCGCCGGGGCTCAGAACGCCATCGGCACCGCCGTGACCGGCGGCCTGCTCTCGGCCACCTTCATCGACCTGATCTTCATCCCGTTTTTCTTTGTGCTGGTCTCCCGCCTCTTTGCCAAAAAGCGGCCGGCCGGACCAGCTGCCGTTGCCACCAACGCCCCGGAGGTGCCTTGATATGAAAGGGAAGCGCGCAGCCCTGTGCCTGCCTTTGGCCGCATTGCTTTGTCTGGATGGCTGCTCCATGGCCCCGAGGTATGCCCGCCCTGAGGCGCCGGTGCCGACGGCCTGGCCAAGCGGGCCGGCCTATCAGGAGGGGGGCGGCCAAGGTGCGACCAAGGCGGCGGCCGATCTTCCGTGGCAGGAGTTCTTCGTCGATCAGCACCTGCAGAAGCTGATCGCCATGGCCCTCACCAACAACCGCGACCTGCGGATCGCCGCGCTGAACATCGAGCGGTCGCGGGCCCAATACCAGATCCAGCGGGCCGAGCTGCTGCCGCAGATCGACGCCACCGGTACCGGCACCCTCCAACGGATCCCGGCCACCATTTCGGCCACTGGTGAGGCGAGGGAAATACATCAGTACAACGTTGACCTCGGGGTCAGCAGCTATGAGCTTGATCTCTTCGGTCGGGTGCAAAGCCTCAAGGATCAGGCCCTGGAACAGTATCTCGCCACCGAGCAGGCGCGGCGCACGGTGCAGATCAGCCTGGTGGCCGAGGTGGCCACCAACTATCTCAATCTGGCTGCCGATCGAGAGCGGTTGCATCTGGCCCAGGAGACCCTCGCGGCCCAGCAGGCCACCTATGAGTTGATCCAGCGCCGTTTTGAGCTGGGCTCCTCCTCCGAACTGGATTTGCGGCAGGCACAGACCAGGCTGGATGCGGCCCAGGTGGATATCGCCCGCTACACCACGCTGGTGGCCCAGGACGAGAATGGACTCAACCTGGTGGTCGGCGCCACGGTGCCGGCCGAGTTGCTCCCCCCGACGCTTTCCGACACCCTTACCGGCGTGAAGGACATCGCGCCGGGCCTGCCGTCCGAGGTGCTGCTCCGGCGCCCAGACGTGCTGGCGGCCGAGAACCAGCTCAAAGGATTCAACGCCAATATCGGGGCGGCGCGAGCCGCCTTCTTCCCGCGCATCACCCTGGTGGGATCGGTCGGCGTCGGCAGCAACGAACTTTCCGGCCTCTTTACGCACGGCTCCGGCGCCTGGACCTTTGCCCCGCAAATCGTCCTGCCGATTTTCGATGCCGGTTCGGCCTGGGCCAGCCTGAAGGTGGCGAAGGTGGATCGGGACATTGCCGTGGCCCGCTATGAGAAGACGATCCAGACGGCCTTCCGGGAAGTGGCCGATGCCCTGGCCGAGCGGGGTACCATCGACGCCCAACTGGCCGCGCAGCAGTCGCTCACCGATGCCACGGCCACGACCTTTCGTCTCTCCCAAGTCCGTTACGAGAAAGGGGTGGACAGCTATCTGGCCGTGCTGGATGCCCAGCGTTCGCTCTATGGCGCCCAGCAGGGGTTGATCGCCACCCGTTTGACGCGGCTACTCAATCTGGTAACATTATATAAAGTGCTTGGTGGCGGTGGCGAGGTCACGCCGGCGCCACCCGCGCCGTAATCCGCTGCTGAGGGAAAAAAGAACCAGCCACCCACTGGAGGGCACCATGAAACCATCCAGGTTGGTTTTCTATCTCGCTCTCGCCTTACTTGCCATTGCGGCTGCATTCTATGCCTTGGCCAAGGAGCCTCTGCCGGGCTGGCCGATCAACCTGATTCATCTGCTTTTTGCGCACTGATCCCACCATCCCGATGAGGTGAGCGCACCATGACCGAAGGGAAGAGGAAATGGCTGTTCAGAGGCATGGGAGCCCTGGCGGTTGCTCTGGTGGCCTTGGTGCTGTGGCAGCGGTATGGCGGCAAGACGACTTATGACGGGATCGCGAGCGGCAATGGCCGGATAGAGGCGGTGGAGATCGATATTGCCGCCAAGACCGCCGGGCGGATCAAGACCATCTTCGTGCGCGAAGGCGATTTCGTCACCAGCGGCCAGGTGGTTGCGCAGATGGATACCGAGGTCCTTGACGCCCAGCTCCGTGAGGCCGAGGCGCACCTGCGCAAGGCGCAAAGCGCGGTCGAGACCATTCGCAATCAGGTGGCGCAGCGTCAGAGCGAGAAACGGGCCGCCCAGGCGTTGGTGGCGCAGCGTCAGGCCGAATTCGAGGTGGCGGAAAAGCGCCGCCGGCGCTCTGAGCCGTTGGCCAGCGCGGGGGCAATCTCCATCCAGCAGTTGGACGATGAGCGGGCGCGGGCCACGAGTGCCCAGGCCGCCTTGCGGGCGGCAAAGGCCCAAGCCGAGGCGGCGGAGGCGGCGATCGCCACCGCCGGTTCCCAGGAAATCGAGGCGCTCTCCGTGGTGGAGGCGGGTCGGGCAACCATTGCGCGACTCCAGGCGGACATCAACGACAGCGCCCTGAAGGCCACCCGGGATGGCCGCGTGCAGTATCGCATAGCCCAGCCGGGGGAGGTGGTCGCCGCCGGCGGCAAGATCCTCAACCTGCTCGACCTGGGCGATGTCTACATGACCTTCTTTCTGCCCACCGCGCTGGCAGGCCGGGTTGCCATCGGCGCCGAGGCGCGGCTGGTCTTCGATACGGCACCGGAGTATGTCATTCCGGCCACGGTTTCCTTTGTGGCCGACGTGGCCCAGTTTACCCCCAAGACGGTGGAGACCGCCAGCGAACGGCAGAAACTGATGTTTCGGGTCAAGGCGCAGATCGCTCCCGAACTGCTCAAGAAATATATCCGCCAGGTCAAGACCGGCCTGCCGGGCATGGCTTATGTCCGGCTTGATCCTCGGAAGGCGTGGCCAGCCGCCTTGCAGGTGAGGCTGCCTCAATGAGCGATGGCGGCGCGACTTTCAGCCCGGTGGCGCTGGCGCCCCAGGCTGAAGTGGTTCGCCTGACCGAGGTTAGTTTGCGCTATGGTCGGACCACGGCGTTGGATGGTGTGACCCTCCGCCTCCCCGCCGGCAGGATAGTCGGTCTGATCGGCCCCGACGGGGTGGGCAAATCGAGTCTCCTCGCCCTGATTGCCGGATCGCGAAGGAGACAGACCGGCCACATCGAGGTGCTGGGCGGCAGCATGGCGGAGGGGCGGCATCGACGGGCGGTCTGTCCGCGCATCGCCTACCTGCCGCAGGGACTGGGCAGGAATCTCTATGCAACGCTGTCGGTGGCGGAGAATGTCGATTTCTTCGCCCGTCTCTTCGGCCAGGGCCGGCAGGAGCGAGAACGCCGCATCGCTGAACTGCTTCATGCCACCGGCCTGGCCCCCTTTGCCGACCGACCGGCCGGCAAGCTCTCCGGTGGCATGAAGCAGAAGCTCGGCCTCTGCTGCGCCCTCATCCACGATCCCGATCTCCTCATCCTCGACGAACCAACCACCGGGGTTGATCCCCTCTCGCGCCGGCAGTTCTGGGAGTTGATCGACCGCATCCGTTCCCGCCAGCCCGGCATGAGCGTGCTGGTGGCCACCGCCTATATGGAAGAGGCTGCCCGCTTTGACTGGCTGGTGGCCATGAGCGCGGGCCGCATCCTTGCCACCGGCACCCCGGCGGAGATCCTGACCCGTACTGCCACCGGCTCACTGGAGCAGGCCTTCATCGCCCTGTTGCCCCCGGCCCAGCGTGACGGCTACCGGCCGGTGGTCATCCCGTCCCGGGAGGCAGAGGGCGACGGCGAGGCGGCCATCGAGGCCCAGGGTCTCACCATGCGTTTTGGCGATTTCACCGCGGTGGACCAGGTGAGTTTCCGCATCGGCCGGGGGGAGATCTTCGGTTTTATCGGCTCCAACGGCTGCGGCAAGACCACCACCATGAAGATGCTCACGGGGCTCTTGCCAGCCAGCGGGGGCAAGGCCTGGCTCTTTGGCCACCCGCTGGACCCGCATGACCTCGAAACCCGCCGCCGGGTCGGCTACATGTCGCAGTCCTTTTCCCTTTACAGCGAATTGACGGTGGCGCAGAATCTGATCCTGCACGCCCGCCTCTTCCGGCTCCCGGAGGAGCGGATCACGGGCCGGGTCGCTGAAATGGCGGAGCGTTTCGGCCTCGCCGAGGTCATGGAGAGCCTGCCGGAATCCCTCCCCCTTGGCCAGCGACAACGGCTCTCGCTGGCGGTGGCGATGATCCACGGCCCGGAGATGCTGATCCTGGACGAGCCGACCTCGGGGGTGGACCCGGTGGCCCGCGATGGCTTCTGGCAGATCATGATCGAGCTGGCCCGGCGGGACAAGGTCACCATCTTCATCTCCACCCACTTCATGAACGAGGCCGAGCGTTGCGACCGCATCTCCCTGATGCACGCCGGCCGGGTACTGGTCAGCGATTCGCCCGCCGCCTTGCTCAAGGCCCGCCAGGTAGCGACCCTGGAGCAGGCCTTTATCGCCTACCTGGAAGAGGTGGAAGGCGGTGAACATGAGGCAACGGTCGCCGCCACGGCGATTGCCTCCCTCCCGCCCCCTGCCAACAGCCAGCCGGCCAACAACCCTTCCTTCAGCCTGCGCCGGCTCTTGAGCTACACCCGGCGGGAAACCCTGGAACTGCTGCGGGATCCGCTCCGCATGACCCTGGCCCTCCTGGGGAGCGCTATTTTGATGCTGGTCATGGGGTATGGCATCAACCTCGATGTGGAGAACCTCACCTTCGCGGTGCTCGACCGGGACCAGACCAACCTCAGCCGCGATTATGTTCTCAACCTTGCCGGTTCGCGCTATTTCAGCGAACAGCCGCCCCTCACCGACTACGCCGAGCTGGACCGGCGGATGCGCGCCGGCCAACTCAGCTTGGCCCTCGAGATTCCGCCGGGGTTCGCCCGCGACCTCAAAAGGGGGGCGCCGGTGCGCATCGGCGCCTGGATCGACGGCTCCATGCCGCAGCGGGCCGAGACGGTGCTTGGGTATGTGCAGGGGATGCATGGCCACTGGCTGACCAGCCTGGCGCGGCAGGCCGGCGATGCGGCGGGCACGGGCACGGCCACCATCGAGACCCGCTTTCGCTACAATCCGGACGTGAAAAGCCTGGTGGCCATGGTGCCGGCGGTGATCCCACTGCTGCTCATGCTGATCCCGGCCATCCTGAGTGCGCTGGCGGTGGTGCGGGAAAAGGAGTTGGGCTCCATCGTCAACTTCTATGTCACCCCGGTAACCCGTTCGGAGTTCCTGCTCGGCAAGCAGCTCCCTTACGTGGTCCTGGCGATGGTCAGTTTTCTGCTGCTCACCGGGCTGGCCGTATCCCTTTTCGGCATCCCCTTTACCGGGAGTTTCCCGGCGTTTTTTGCGGCGGCCGTGCTCTATGTCGGCATCGCCACTGCCTTCGGCCTGTTGATGTCCACCTTCATGCGCAGTCAGGTCGCGGCATTGTTCGGCACCGCCATCCTGACCATCCTGCCCGCGGTGGAGTTTTCCGGGATGATCGAGCCGGTTTCCTCCCTGGAGGGGGCGGGCGCCTTGATCGGCCAGGTCTACCCGACCACCCATTTCCTGACCATCTCGCGCGGCACCTTTTCCAAGGGGCTCGATTTTTTTGATCTGCGGCACTCCTTTCTGCCCCTGCTGCTCGCCCTGCCTCTCTTCATCGGCCTGAGCATTGCCCTGCTCAGAAAGCAGGAACGCTAGCGATGCGGGCGGCCAACATCCTGCATCTCGGCATCAAGGAATTGCGCAGCCTGCTGCGCGATCCGATCATGCTTTTTTTGATCCTCTATATCTTCACCCTGGCCATCTATGCCGCGACCAAGGCGACGCCGGATACCTTGCACAAGGCGCCCATCGCCATTGTCGACGAGGATCGCTCGCAGCTCTCCGCCCGGATTCGCGACGCCTTCTTTCCCCCTTATTTCCAGCCGCCGATGCTGATCAGCCAGGCGGAGATGGATGCCCAGATGGACGCCGGCCTCGCCACCTTTGCCCTGGACATCCCGCCCAACTTCGAACGGGATGTGCTGGCCGGACGCGAGCCAACCATCCAACTCAATGTCGATGCCACCCGGATGAGCCAGGCATTTACCGGCAGCGGCTATATCCATACCATCGTCGAGGGCGAGGTGAATGCCTTCCTGCGCCATCACCGGATAGAGGTCACCCCGCCGGTTGACCTGGCCATGCGCGTGCGCTTCAACCCGCAGCTCAACAAGGCCTGGTTCAGTGCGGTGATGGAGCTGATCAACAACATCACCATGCTGGCCATCATCCTCACCGGCGCCGCGCTGCTCCGCGAACGGGAGCATGGGACGGTGGAGCACCTGCTGGTGATGCCCATCACCCCATTCGAAATCATGACCGGCAAGGTTTGGGCCATGGGCCTGGTGGTCCTGGGCGCCTCGGTCTGTTCGCTGCTGTTGGTGGTGCAGGGCTGGTTGGCGGTGCCCATCGAGGGCTCCATCGCGCTCTTCCTGGTCGGCACCGCCCTGCATCTCTTTGCCATCACCTCGCTGGGGATCTTCCTCGGCACCCTCGCCCGCTCCATGCCCCAGCTTGGCCTGTTGCTGATGCTGGTCATGCTGCCGCTGGAAATCCTCTCCGGCGCCACCACGCCCCGGGAGAGCATGCCGGCCTTGATCCAGTGGGTGATGCTGGCGGCGCCGAACACCCATTTCGTGATGCTGGCCCAGGCCATCCTTTTCCGGGGGGCCGGACTGGCCGTTGTCTGGCCGCAGTTCCTCGCCCTGCTCCTGATCGGCACCGTTCTTTTTTCCCTTTCCCTGGCCCGATTCCGCAAGACCATCGGGCTGATGGCCTGATTCCATTTCTACATCAAGCGATAACTTCGCTGCTGCCGTCTAACCGCGCTGCGCGGCTTCTCGTCGTATTCCCTGTACTGTCTCGTCGCTGCTCACTCGCCTTTATACCCCTTCCTTGCGGGGAGGGGGCGCGTTCTCCTCTTGATTTGGAAACGGAAGAAAGGAAGGTCTGCGGCCCTTTTGAGCATATGGCTCAAGGGGAGCGAGAGGGAAGGCTGATGTTGGGGGAGGGGATGGATCGCCGCGTTTACCGAAGCGCCGGGGCTGGCGGCAGCGGTACGGCTCGGTCTCAGTCGCCGAGCATTTCGTCCACCGGGCTGGCGAGTTCGTAGCGCTCGATCTTGCGGCGCAGGGTATCCTTCGATATCCCGAGTTCGCGACAGGTGGCGAGCCGTTTCCAATGGTTGCGTTCCAGGGCCTGATGGATCGCCTGGCGCTCGATGTCGTCCAGGGTCCGCGGCTTGCCGGGGGCCATGGCGTCCATCTCGGCCGAGCTCTTATCCGTCGGCGCAAAGGGGTCGGGCAGGTGTTCCGGCTGGATGAAGCCGCCATGGCAGAGGATGAAGGCGTATTCGATGATGTTTTCCAACTCCCTGATATTGCCGGGGAAGTCGTAGCGCATGAGAATAGCCATGGTCGGGTCGGCCACGCCGACGATATCCTTGCCCTGCTCGGCGCTGAACTGCTTGGTGAAGTGCTCGGCCAGCATCGGGATATCTTCCTTGCGTTCCCGCAGGGGCGGCAGCTGGATGCGCACCACGTTCAGGCGGTAGAAAAGATCCTCGCGGAAGAGCCCTTCCTTGACCAGGGTCTGGAGATCGCGGTTGGTGGCGGCGATGATGCGAACATCGGCCTTGACCGGTTTGTTGGACCCCAATGGTTCGTAGACCTTTTCCTGCAAGACCCGCAGCAGCTTGACCTGAAGGGAGGAAGGGATGTCGCCGATCTCGTCGAGGAAGAGGGTGCCGCCCTCGGCGGCGGCAAAGCGGCCGGCGCGGTCCTGCTTGGCATCGGTGAAGGCGCCGGCCTTGTAGCCGAAGAGCTCGGATTCGAGGAGGGTCTCCGGCAGTGCCCCGCAGTTCACCGCCACGAAGGGGCCGTCGCCGCGCGGGCTCGAACTGTGAATCGCCCGTGCCACCAGCTCCTTGCCGGTACCGGATTCCCCAAGGATCAGCACGTTGCTGGGGCTGCCGGCGATTTCCGGCAGGATGCGGAAGATGTTCTGCATCTTCGGGCTTTTGCTGATGATCTCGCCAAAGGTATAGCGTTTACTGAGCTGACGCCGCAGCTCGGCGACCAGGCTCAGGTCGCGGAAGGTCTCCACCCCGCCGATGACGTTGCCTTCGTGATCCAGGAGCGGGGCGGCGCTGATGGAAATCGGTACCTCCTTGCCCTCCACGTCTCGAATGAAGATAGAACGGTTGGCCACCGGTTTGCCGATATACAGGCTTTGGGCGATGGCGCAGTTCTCGCCGCAAATGCTCGAGTGGAAGACGTCGGCGCAGGATTTGCCGATGGCATTTTCGCGCTTCCAGCCGGTGATGATCTCGGCCGCCCGGTTGAAGGAAGTGATCCGCCAGTTGCGGTCCACGGTGAAGACGCCGTCGGCGATGCTTTCGAGCACCAAATCCTTGGTCATGACCGTGGTGAGGTCGCGGAAGGTCTCGACGCCGCCGATGACGTCGCCCTCTGGGTCGGTGAGCGGCGCGGCGCTGATGGAGATAGGGATGGTGTGACCATTCTTGCCTTTGATAAAGACGGAACGGTTGCAGATCGGTGCACCGGACTCGACGCTGTGGGCCAGGATGCAGTTTTCGCCGCAGGCGCTGGAGTGGAAGATGTCGCTGCACGGTTTGCCCAGTACTTCCTCACGACTGAAACCGGTGATCTGTTCTGCCGCCTTGTTGAAGGTGGTGAGGTTCCAGTCGCGGTCCACGGTGAAGACGCCGTCGGCGACGGAGTCGAGGATCAGTTCCTGTTGGATGGTGGCGGTGATGTCGCGGAAGGTCTCCACCCCGCCGATGACCACGCCCTCGGGGTCCATAAGCGGCGCGGCGCTGATCGAAATGGGGATGGTGCGGCCCTTTTTGCCCTTGATGTAGACGAGGCGGTTGACGGTGGTCTTGCCCTCCCTGACGCTTTGGGCCAGGATGCAGTTGGCACCGCAGATGTTGGCCCGGAAGGTGTCACGACAGGCGGTACCCACTACCTCGTTCGATTTCCAGCCGGTGATCTGCTCGGCCGCCTTGTTGAACGAGGTGATGCGGAAATTACGGTCCACCGTGAAGACCCCCTCGGCGATGGAGTCCAGCACCAGGGTGTAGGCCAGCGACGGGTCGGCGGCGTCACGCAGGGCGATGATGGCGCCGGCCATACTGCCGTCCGGATTCGGGAGCGGAATGGCGGTAATGAGGATGATGGTGCTCTCTTTTGCGTCGGCTTTTTTGATGATGACCCGATAATTGTGAAGGCCACGGCCGGCGGCGAGCGGGCCATAGAGACTGCACAGGGACTCAAAGCGGCCGGTGCCGCTGAAGACATCCTGACAGCTTTTCCCAAGTACTTCGCCCTCGGCGAGGCCGAGCAGAGACTCGGCCGCCTTGTTGAACGAGTTGATGCGCCACTGATCATCGACGGTGAAAACTGCTTCTTTGACGCGGGGGTGGCGGGATGCGGTTTGGGCGTCCTGGTGGCCGGACGCGGGCTGGTCGTTGGCTGTCATGGGTCCGTGCTGGTAGGGGTGGTACGGTAAGTAGCCTCCATATATTTTATATATAATACCTATAATAGGCGTGGTTCGCTTGCAAAAAGCCGCCGAGCTGACAGCGCGATCACCTCCGGTGCTGTCCTGCTCTCTGATCCGGTTCAGGGGCGGCAATCCGTAAGTCATTAACTAAAAAATTAACTTGACATGTGGGTCTGTCAAATTAGAATGCGGAAGCTTTGCGGACTTGCCTTCAGAGGTTTGTCCAGATTTTTTGTTTTTTCAATGGGATAAAAGGGGAAGGACCGCATGAGGCGCCCTTCTGGAAGGTAAATTGAGGAGATGGCAATCATGAAGATCAGCGAGTTGGAAAAACTGAAAAACGAGGGCGTCGAGACACTGCCTTCGGAGGAGCGCCGCCGTTTTCTGCAGTTTGGCCTCGCCGTGACCGGCGTGTTCTTGGGAGGCTCGGTGCTTTCCCTGACCTCGGCGCGTACTGCCCAGGGCCAGATGGGTCCGATGATGGGGCCGGTGCCGCCGGCCGGCATGTTCCCTTACAAGCCGCATTATACCATGGTCATCCGGCAGAACCGCTGCATCGATTGCGAGCGCTGCATGGAGGCCTGTGTCAAGACCAACCAGGTGCCTTCTTACGGCTATCGCACCAAGATCCTGGAACAGACGCACGACTTGGGCCAAGGCCAGAGTGAGCGGCTGTTCCTGCCGGTGCTCTGCAACCACTGCAACCGGCCGCCCTGTGTGCGCGTCTGCCCCACCACCGCGACCTACAAGGACAAGACCAACGGTATCGTCATGATGGACTACAAGCGCTGCATCGGTTGCAAGACCTGCATGGCTGCCTGTCCATACAATGCTCGTTATTTCAAGGAAGAGAACCGCGCCATCGACAAGTGTAACTTCTGTTTTGATACCCGGCTTTCCAAGGGTGAGACCAAGACCGCCTGCGCAGCCGCTTGTCCGGCTGGTGTCCGGATCTTCGGCGATCTGACCGACACGGGATGCGAGGCGTACCGTCTGATCCACCGGCCCGAGAAACTCGTGTGGGTATTGCGGCCGGAGACTGGCGCCATGCCCAACGTGTACTACATGAATGACTAATACCTAAGTGGATGAGGACTGCGATGATGCGCGGAAAAAAAAGCGTGAGCGTTCTGTGTGGGCTGCTCCTCCTGGCTGGCGGGGTTGCCTTTGCTGGTCAGGTGACTGGACAGCAGCAGAAGGAAGAGGCATATGACGAAAACACTTACGGCCCGGCCAATCCCATTATCATGACCAAGCCGCTGAAGGCAGTGGTGTTCCTTCATAAGGCCCATACCATGGGGGCAGGCTTGGGGTGCGACAGCTGTCACAGCGGCATCTTTGAAATGGCGGCCGGTACGGCTCAGGAGAAGCCGGATTTCAACATGGATTCCCTCTATAAGGGGAAATATTGCGGGGCCTGCCACGACGGCAACATGGCCTTTGCCTCCAATACCCGTTGCTCCACCTGTCATGTCGGGGTTCGGGGATACAACCGGCTGACCGGCGCTGATGCCAAAGGCAAGGCGGGTCACCACTAAGCCGTTGTCGGGCAGGGTGTTTTGTACTATCCCATTGTCAAGGTGGGAGCATCTGACTTGACAATGTCTCTGTGTAGGTAATCGAGGGCGGAGTGCCATTGGCACCCCGCCCTTTTTCATCTCGTGTCCGCCACGGCCTTTCGGCCGCCCCCCTTTTTGTTGCTGGTTCCGGATATGTTCTTTGCCGTTCCGCCTGGATATTAACGTTGTTCTTCGCGACCACAAGTTGGTTCGTCTCTTGACTTCCCGCCCCGTTTTTTCTTGGTCCACCGATCCATGTCTTTAGCAGACCTTCCTCCTCGCTGGTGTGCGTAGCGGCGGGGGGATTCTTCTTTTCCCCCCTGCCCCGCCGTGGTGTGATATGGGGCATCGCGAGCGCTTCAGGTCGCGGGCGCAAAATGCGCATCATGTATAACTATTTAAAATAAAAACATATTTAGTTTTGTTTTGGTGGTTGGTTTCGCCTTTGGCGGTAGTGTCCGGCGGGAAGGATTCGACCATTTTCGTGTTTGAACACACGAATAAACAGAGAGTTAGTGTCATGTTGCAGTGCCGCTGGTTGAGCAGGTGACCGCAGGCGCATTATGCGTTTTGTTGGTTCTGGATGCGGGAGCATAATTAGCCCATAACGTAAGATATATTGCCAATTCAAATTAGGCGAGAATGTTGGATGGCTACAGAGATATGAAAATATCTCTCTGTTCTTGCGGCTGAATTGCTCATCGTTGGAAAAAGCGGCAGCTGCGGCAAAAACTCTGGCATACCCCTTGCTCCTATCACTGACTGACATGGGACAAAAAGATGAAAGCCTGCAAGGGCGGATGCGAAAGGAGGTGACAGCGTAAATACAGAAGAGGTTCCGGTAACACTCCTCAATCCCCGGGTGGCGGCCCGGGTACCGGAATCGAACCAACCAGGCTTTTCATGAGTGGAACCACGGGCGCGGAAGCGTCTGAATGACTTAGCAACATCCTTAACGAACTGAAGGGAGGAACAAACAATGGCTAACACATTCTCATTGGCAGAAGTGGCCGAGCAGCGGGTGGCAACCCCGGCTGTGAACAAGGCCACTGTCATCTGCATCGCCCTCGCCCTGCTCGGGGTGGGAGCCGGGCTTTATGCCCAAGTGGTGGGGCATCATAATGCCTTTGCCAATACCCGCGAGATGCCGTGGGGCATTCTGATCTCCAACTATGCCTACTTTGCGATTATTTCCACCGGTCTTTGCCTTCTGGCCGTCCTGAGTCACATCTTTGGCAGCAACCGTCTCACCCCGCTGGCCAACCGGATGGTCTATCTCTCCATCGTCGTGATCTTCGGTGGTTTCGCCATTATTGGACTGGAACTCGAGAATCCCCATCGCATGCTGCTCTATAACATGCTGTCGCCGAACCTGACCTCCAACATCTGGTGGATGGGCACCCTCTATAGTATGGCGGTGGCCTTCATGTTCGTCGAGTTTTATATGATTCTCACCAAGCAGTATTCCATGGCCGTGACCCTGGGCGTGCTCGGCGCACTGGCCGAGGTCGCTGCCAACACCAACCTCGGAGCGGTCTTCGCCACGCTCTCTTCCCGGCCTTTCTGGTATGGCTCGCAGCTGCCGGTCTACTTCCTGGCCTCTGCCGTCATGACCGGTTCGGCGGCCATCATTCTCTTCACCAACTGGGCGGCCAAGATGCGCGGTGAGGCGATGGATAAGGCGACCCTCGACGGTATGCAGGGTGCCGGCAAGGTCATGTTCACCACTCTGGTGCTCATCGTGGTGGCGACCGTCTGGAACTTCGTCACCCGCTTCGCGGGTGGGACCGAAGAGGGGCGGCTGGCCGCGCTCAGCCTGCTCCAGGGTCCGCTTTCCACCAACTTCTGGGTGTTTGAGATCGTGATCGGTATGGTCTTCCCCATCGGCATCATGGTTCTCTCCCGCATGAAGAGCATGCCGGCCCTTTCTGCCGCCGCGCTGATGGTGCTGGTAGGGGCCTACTTCCAGCGTTACGACCTCGTGGTCGCCGGCCAGCTCGTCCCGGTCTATTCCGGCTGGGCCGATACGCCGACCTACCTCTCCTACGTACCGTCTGCGGCCGAATTCCTCGTTGCCCTGGGTGGCTTCGGGATTGTCGGCACCGGCTTCCTGCTGGGCGAGCGGTTCTTCGGCAAGGCGTTCCGCGACCAGGGGCATCACTAAAAGCGGTTGCCTGAGCGCGTACGCGAATGGACTCCTCCGCGGGCGGCAGAGCCCGCCCGCGGAGGGACTCGGAAAAGGAGAACAACGATGATTCCTGAAAACAAAGCCATCTTCACCATAGGAACCGCAGCCAAGATGCTCGAGGTGCATCCCCGCACGCTGCGCATCTATGAAAGGGAGAATCTGATACGGCCGATCCGCAAGGGGCAGTGGCGCTACTACACCATGGACGACCTCAAGTGGATTCAGTGTCTCCGCGACATGATCCACGAACATGGCATCAGTATCGCCGCGATCAAGAAGCTTCTTCAGTACACGCCCTGCTGGAACATTGCCGATTGCCCTTTTGAAAAACGCAAGCAGTGCACGGCCTTTATGGCGAATGGGCTGGTGCCCCGCAAGCTGGAAATTGAACCGCGGTCCGGTGGTATTGCCGCCTGACGCATCGAAACGAGGAGGATGTCATGAGCGTATTGACCGAACTGTATGGCAAAAGCAGCCACCATCTGCCCACAAACTCTTGTCCGGTGAAAGTCCGTCGTTCCCGGATAACGTTGGCCCAGGTGAGCGAAGCAGTCTGGGGAATCGTCACCTTTGCCCTGTTCCTGGCTCTGGGGCCTTTTTCGGCCATCGCGGTGGTCCTCAGCCTGGGCTCCTTGGCACGCGGGCAGGAAGACAAGATGGAGCCGCACGCCGCCCATTAAATGTGGTGTAGTGGAGCGGCCCAACTCATCAAAGGAGGGCGGAGATGGGAACACAACCACAGGGTGATTGGTAGGTCTGGATCTGTGATCAGGGGTGAGAGGCTGTGCGAAGCGGCTCTTCACCTCTGGTCACAGATTTTTGGGGAAGAAGGCAATAAAAAAGGCTGCTCGGAAGAGCAGCCTTTTTTATTGCCGGAGGTAAACCGGAAAAAACGCGGCTTACTTGTGGCAATCGGTGCACTTCATCGGGCCTTTTTCCTTCTTGTGGCAGTCCTGGCAGAGGCCATGGCCCACCTTCATGCTCCACTTCTTGTCAGCCGGGAAGTTGGGAGACTTGTGGCAGGTATCGCACTTCTGCTTTGCCTGATGCTTGGCGTGGGGGAATACGGCCGGCTTCTTGCCAGCGTCGGTCTTCAGGGTGATTTCGGCCGGACCCTTGTCCTCGGCCGAAGCCATGCCGAAGGCACCGAGAGCAACGGCCAGGGCCAATGCGGAACACAGAACCATCTTCTTCATGATCGCTTCTCCTCTTTTCCGTGAACTACTGTTGTGAAATGATGAGCCGGGTGAGGGCTCATCGGCCATATCGTTTATTAGCGCCACATCGCCTACCCATCGGCATTCATAGCGAATAGCATAATAGCATATTTTCTTATACCCGCGTTGTGGAATTGTCAAGCGGGATTAATGAGGTGAGTTATCCCCGACCATAGCTGTGTAAGCCGGAAAGGAGAAAGTTGACGCCGTAGTAGGTGAAGATCACCGCGACAAAACCGATGATCGCCAGCCAGGCGATGCGCTTGCCCGCCCAGCCGCGGGTGAAACGGGCATGGAGGGTGGCAGCGTACATGAACCAGGTAATCAGCGACCAGGTTTCCTTGGGATCCCAACTCCAGTAAGTGCCCCAAGCCGAATTGGCCCAGACAGCGCCGGTGATGATGCCGGCCGACAACCAGAGGAAGCCGAAGATGATGGTCTTGTGGGTGAGGTCGTCGATCATCTTCAGCGTCGGCAGGGTGGCCATCAGGCTGCCGGCCTTGCCGCCTCCCTTGTTCTCGCTGCGAGCCCGCAGCAGATACATGATTCCGAAGCCACAGGCGACCGCGAAGGCGGCATAGCCGACGAAGCAGGTGATGACGTGGGCGATGAGCCAATTGGACTGCAACGCCGGCACCAGCGGCTTGATTTCTTTGCCAAATTGGGAGGAGAGGGAGGCGTAGGCCATGCTCAGGAAGGCAAAGGGCATGGCAAAGGCGCCCAGGGTCCGATTTTTATACTTCCATTCCAGAACCAGGTAGAAGATGGCGATGGCCCATGAGAAAAAGACCAATGATTCATACATGTTGGAAAGGGGCGCATAGCCGATGCCCAGCTGGTAGGATTCCTGCCAGCGCAAGCCGATTCCCGCCGTGTTCAGCAGCCAGGCCGCCGCGGTGACGACGGTGGCCAGCGGGCCGAGGCGAGGCGCCCGGAAGACGAAAAGTCCGATGTACAGAATCGCGCACGCCAGGTAGGCAAAGGTGGTGTAGCCAAGCAGTTGGGAACTCGTCATGATGCCGCCTCGGTATCGGTGAAGGATGGGTGTTTTTCGATCGCTTCGCGCAGCTGTGCGAAATTTCGCTCAAAACCGATTTTGTTTTTGTTGCTGGTGCCGCACAGCAGCGTGTGGACGCCGTTGCCTTCCTGTCGGATGGAGACCCAGATCCGTTGATGGGAAAGGAAGAAAGCCACGAAGAGGCCGGTCAGCATGAGACCGCAGCCGATGTACACCACCCAGACCCCCGGGTCTTTGGCCACCTGAAGGCCGGTGGCGTATATCTGCTTGAGGGAGAAGAGATACTCCTGGTCCGGTCGGGGGATGGGGGTGCTGACCGCATCCGGCATCCAGAAGACGGTCGGCTCGCCTTTGCCGTCGGAGAACCAGATCTTGAAGCGGTTTTCCCCGCCGCGCTCGCCTGCCATCATATTGATGACGCCGAAGGAGATGTTGGTACCGGGCCAGCTGATCTGCTGGCCAGCCGGGATGCGGAAGAGTTGTTTCTTGCCGTTGGCGGGACTCTCAATCTGGACGAGAAATTCGTTGGTCGGCTCGTAACTCGACTGGTAGAAGGTGATCCCCCGGTAGCTCAGCGGATCGTTGACCTCGATGGGGCGGGTGAAGGTCTTGCCCTGGCGCTGGTCGTTCACCGTGAGTTCGGAGCGGTATTTCTTGGGCATACCGTTGGCATAAAATTGGATGTCGAAGCGATCACAGCGGAGATCGAAGCCGAGCGGGATTGGGCGATCGGTGCCGAATTCATAGACCTCGGAGACGGAATGCCCCTCGGGGATGAGAACTCCCGCCTTGAAGCCGAAAAGGGAGCCCACGATGGCGCCGGCGAAGATGACCAGAATGCTCAGGTGCACGACATAAACGCCGAGTCGGCTCCAGGCCCTTTTCTGGGCAAAGAGCAGCGTGCCCTCTGGCCGTTCGGCCTGCTTGGCCTTCCAGCCGTTGGCGAGGAGAACGCCATGGATGATGTCGGCGGCGGCCGTCGGCGTGGTGTTGTTGCCGGCAAAATGTGCCCGCTGCTCCATCTTCTCCAGTCGTTCCACGGGGGTGGCGAGGTTGTCCGCCACCACCATATGCCAGACATGGGGCAGGCGGTCGATGGTGCAGATGATGAGGTTCATGCTGAAGAGCATGAGCAGCCCCAGGAACCACCAGGAACTGTACATGCGGTGGAGATCGAGGAGGAAGAAGAGCCGTGTGAGGCTGGGACCGAACTGCTGGACATAAAAATCCGGCGGATTGCCTTGGGGAATCAGGGTGCCGATGATGGAGGTGGCCGCCAGGATGAAGAGCACAAAGAGTGCCAGCTTCACCGAGGCAAAGAAACGCCAGACTGCATTGTCTTCCTTGCTCATATACCCCCGCGTTGGTGATGTGTTACTGCATTCTTCGCAGCATCGCGCCCTTCCCCCTTGGTAAGGGCGATCGCCTGGTGAGGGTGCCTCCGGTTTTTGGTTTTTCCGGGAGCGCACCCGACGTACCAGCATGGATTGACATTCTCTAATAGGCTTGCCGCTCCTCCGTCAACAGAAACTTGCGGGATATTCTACCCGCCTTTGGGTAAGGACAGCAAAAAGGTGACATGGTTCCCGAAAAGCAGGGCATGGATGGCGAGCCAAGAAAAACTCTTGCCAAGCGGCGGCAGAAGGGGTATAGATGCGAGTCTTTCGGGGTAGCGAATCTTTTTGTTGAAGAATCGGTCGCCAGCGCTCGCAGCGTGGGCGAGCCGTGAGCATTGAAGGAGTAGAGCCATGTCCAAGGTATGTGAGATTTGCGGTAAAGGCCCCGCCGTGGGCAACAATGTCAGCCACGCCCACAACAAGACCCGGCGGCGCTGGCTGCCCAATCTGCAGAAGGTGCGCATGGTCTCCGGCGGCAACTCCAAGTCCGTCCGCGTTTGCACCCGCTGCATCCGTTCCGGCGCAGTAGTCAAGCCTGCCTGATCCCGCCTATTTTCTCTTCGCCTCGATAACGCCCCCCAGCTGTTGCAGGTGCTGGAGGATGCGTGCGAGGTGATCCACGCTTTTCACCTCGACGATCACGTTGATCCTGGCCAGGCCACCCGTCATGGTGGTGGCCTCCAGGTTCACGATGTCGGCGTCGTCGCCGCTGATGGCATTGCTGATCGCCGCGAGCAAGCCGCGCTGATCCTGGGCGATGACCTGCACCGGCGCCCGGTGCGTTGATTCCACGGCCGTAGCCCAGCTCACCGCGATCCGGCGTTCCGGGTCGCTGGCCAGCAGGTTGGGGCAGTTGGCCTTATGCACCGAAATGCCCCGGCCAGCGGTGATGAAGCCGGCGATGGCATCGCCCGGCACCGGCATGCAGCAGTGGCTGATCTTGGTCAGCACGCTGTCCGCCCCGTCCACCACAATCACCTCGCCCCGTCCGCCCTTGCCGTGGGCCCGTTTGGCCGGCAGCTGTTCCAGCACCGCCTCGGCGCTCTCCATCTCCTCCTCGCGGAGTTCCGGGGGTTCTAGCAGCCGGATGATGGTCGGCATGGTGATCTTGCCGGAGCCGACCTTGCGCATGAGGTCGTCGAGGGAGTTGCAGGAAAGGGCCTTCAGTACCTCCTTGAGATGGCCCGTCTTGATGAACTTCTTGAGACTCAGGTTGTGCTTGCGCAGCTCCCGTTCGCAGAGTTCGCGGCCAACGGTGAGGCTTTTCTCCCGCTCTTCCTGGTTGAGCCACTGCTTGATGCGGCTCTTGGCCCGGGCGGTCTTGACCAACGTCAGCCAGCCGCGGTGCGGTTTCTGGCCCGGCGCAGTGATGATCTCCACCACGTCGCCATTGTTCAATCCCGTCTTGAGCGGGGCGATCTGGCCGTTGATCCGGGCGCCGGCGCAGCGGTTCCCCACCTCGGTGTGGATGCTGTAGGCAAAATCCAGCGGGGTGCTGCCGCGCGGAAAGCCCCGCACCTCGCCGGTGGGGGTGAGCACGTAGATGTCGTCCTCGTAGAGCTCGCCCTTGACCGCGTCGAGGAATTCCTTGGGGTCTTCGAGTTCCTGGAGGGTCTGCACCAGCTGCTTGAGCCACTTGAAGAGCTTGACGTCCTTGGTGGTGACCGCCTTGCCCTCCTTGTAGGCCCAGTGCGCGGCAATACCCTCCTGGGCGATGCGGTCCATCTCCTCGGTGCGGATCTGGATCTCCATGAAGTCGCCGTGGGGGCCGACCACCGAGGTGTGCAACGATTTGTAGCCGTTGGCCTTGGGGTGGCTGATGAAGTCCTTGAAGCGGCCGTCGATGGGCGCCCAGATCGAGTGGATGATGCCCAGGACCTCATAGCATTCCTTGAGATCCCGCACGATGATCCGGAAGGCCACCTTGTCGTAGACCTTCTCGATGGGGATGTTCTGGGCGAGCAGCTTTTTGTAGATGCTGTAGAGGTGCTTGGGCCGGCCGAGGATGCGGAAGTGGCCGATGCCGTTCTCGATCAGGTGGTGGGAGAGCAGCGCCTTGATCTCCTCGACGTAGGCCTCCCGGTCGGGCAGCGAGGTCTGGATGCTGCGGGAGAGCTTGGCGAACTCCTCGGGATGGAGATAGGAGAAGGAGAGGTCCTCCAGTTCCCGCTTGATCCAGTCGATGCCCAGCCGGCTGGCCAGCGGGGCATAGAGTTCCATGGTCTCCTGGGCGAACTCCGCCTGCTTGGCCGGCTCCAGATGGCGCAACGACTGCAGGTCGTCCAGCCGGTCGGCGAGCTTGACCAGCAGGACCCGGATGTCGGAGGACATGGCCAGCAGCATCTTGCGGATGTTCTCCGCCTGGTAGGCGACCTGGCTGTTGAACTGGACGCTGGTGATCTTGGTGGCGCCGCTCACGATGCTGGCGACATCGTCACCGAACTCATCCCGCAGCTTGGCCTCGCTGACCTTGGGCTCGGCCTGCTTGAGCACCCCGTGCAGGAGGCCGGCGATGATGGTGGGCACATCGAGCCGCATGGTGGTCAACAGATAGGCCACGGCCATGGTGTGCTGGAGGTAGGGCTTGCCCGACAGGCGATGGTGGCCGGCGTAGACCTCGCTGGCAAAGGCATGGGCCCTGGCGATGGGAGCCAAGTCCTCGTCAGGCATGTATTCCCGCGCCCGGGCGATGATGTCGTCGATGGTGGCCATGGGCAAAACGTCGGTCAGTCGCTGACCTGAAAACGGTCCATTTCTTTGGCGATCAAATCGCGGATGGTGGCCACCCCCTCGGCCAGGGGCACCTTGCGGGTCTCGCCGTCCCAGCGGGTGCGGATCTCGATGGCGCCCTCACTGCTAAAGCTCTTGCCCACCATGACCCGGAGCGGGATGCCGATGAGATCGGCATCCTTGAACTTGCTGCCCGGCCGCTCGTCGCGGTCGTCGAGCAGCACCTCGATGCCGAGTTGGGTCAATTCGTTGTAAAGCTGCTCGCTGGCCGTGGTGATCTCCGCATCCTTGGGGGAGAGATTGAGGAGAATCACCTGGAAGGGGGCGATGGGCAGCGGGAAGATCATGCCATCCTGGTCGTGGTTCTGCTCGATGGCCGCGGCCACGGTGCGGCTCACGCCGATGCCGTAGCACCCCATGATGAAGGGCTGTTCGGTGCCCTGGGCATCGAGGAAGGTGGCCTTGAGCGATTCGCTGTACTTGGTGCCCAGCTTGAAGATGTGGCCCACCTCGATGCCGCGGGTCAGCGTCAGGGCGCCGCCGCAGGCCGGGCAGTGGTCCGCCTCGGTGACCATGCGCAGGTCGGCGATCTGCTCTACCTTGAAATCCCGTTCCAGGTTGGCATTGAGCAGGTGGAAGTTTTTTTCGTTGGCCCCCACCACGAAGTTGTGCATCCGGGTAAGTTCCAAATCGGCCACCACCGGGATAGTGAGGCCGATGGGGCCGAGGTAGCCGCTCGGCACGCCGGTGGCGTCGAAGATTTCCTTGTCCTCCGCCAGCCGCAGGTGGTCGGCATTGACCCCCAGGGTGTTGGCGAGCTTTACCGGCTGCACCTCGTGGTCGCCTCGCAGCAGCACCGCCACCGGCTTGTCTTCCGCCATGTAGACCAGGGTCTTGACCAGGTCCTCCTGGGGAATCTGGAGAAACTCGCAGACCGCGGCCACCTTCTTCTTGCCCGGGGTTTCCACCTTGGTCAGGGCTTCCAGGGGTGGGGCAGCCACCGCTTCCGGTTCCTTACAGCGCGCCTTTTCCATGTTGGCCGCGTAGTCGCAGTGCTGGCAGACCACGATGGTGTCCTCGCCGGTGGCGGCGAGCACCATGAACTCGTGGGAGAAGTTGCCGCCGATGGTGCCGGTGTCCGCCTCCACGGCCCGGAAGGCAAGGCCGCAGCGGGTGAAGATGCGGCTGTAGGCCTCGTGCATCTTCTGGTAGGTGGTGTCCGCCCCCTCGTTGGTGGCGTCGAAGCTGTAGCCGTCCTTCATGATGAACTCGCGGCCCCGCATCAGGCCGAAGCGCGGCCGGATCTCGTCGCGGAACTTGGTCTGGATCTGGTAGAGGTTGAGCGGCAGGTTGCGGTAGGAGTGCACCGTCTTGCGAATGAGATCGGTGATCACCTCCTCATGGGTGGGCCCCAGGCATGATTCGCGCTGGTGGCGGTCGGTGAAGCGCAGCAGCTCCGGGCCGTACTTGGTCCAGCGCTCCGACTCCTGCCAGAGGTCGGCGGGCTGCACCATGGGCAGCAGCACTTCCTGGGCGCCGGCCCTGGTCATCTCCTCGCGGACGATGCGTTCCACCTTGCGGATGGCCGCCAGGCCCAGCGGCAGGTAGGAGTAAACGCCGGCGGTGAGCTTGCGGACGAAGCCGCCCCGCAGCAGGAGCTTGTGGCTGATCACCTCCGCTTCGGCGGGGTCTTCTTTCAGGGTCGGCAGCAGCAGTTGGGCAAAACGCATGGGGCACCTGGATTATGGAAGTTACGGGTCAAAAGCGGCCATGATCGGCCACGATATGTTCAAGAATACGGAGAGAAAATATACACGTTCGACCCGTTTCCCGCATCACTTTCCTGGGCAGGGCGACGGCCCGCCTGCCTGAACCTCTTTCTCAATCGCAACATCGGCATGGGAGTCACATCCACACCCAGCAGCAATCCAGCGTGTGACGCAACGAGAGGCAAGGTTGCTCCAGGAATTCGGAAGCCAGGAGAGGTAATGCCTAATGCCCAAGGTTGGTTAGCAGGCCGCAGACATACCGCTCGCCCTGCCACTCAAGCGCGGGGCAAGACCCTGAACGACGGAGGAAGGCGATCTGCCCCAGCGGACAGGGTTCCGCCGCGCAGCAGATGCCACAGCCATTGCACGATTCGCCCAAGGATGGTTTCGGCGGTGCCGCAGCAGAGAGAACGACGCGGACCAAAACTAGGGACACTCCCCTATTTCTTTCCGCGGCCGGCCAACCCTTTTGGGCTTCAGCGTTTGATTCAGGCGAGATTCCAGCATGGCGACAAAACCTGCTGAGCCGAAGGGCCGGCCGGTGCGGGTCGCTTTGCGGAGCGCCTCATCCATTCGGTCATCCGCGCCCAGGATAAACTTGGTATAAGCGCTCCTTTCCGAAGGGGCGAGCCAGGAGGACAGGCCGGGCAAGGCGCCGTTTTCTCCTGTCAAATGGACTTTTGCACTGGACCAGCGATAGTCTTCCGGCCTTTTCGCCAGCCCCACCTTCAACGGATTGCGTTCGATATAGCGTGCCACTGCCCATAGGTATTGTTCGTTTCCCACCAGACACGAGAAGAAACGGTTTTGCCAGACGCGGCCGGACTGGGTCAGCTTGCGGTTGAGATACTGGGTATAGACTTGGTTGGTTAGACCGATGCCCCGCGCCAGAGCGGTTTCCGTTTCCGGCACTGCGAGCAGGTGGATGTGGTTGTCCATCAGGCAATAGGCCCAAATCCGCACTGAGTGCTTGCGCGCGTAAGTTGCCAGCAGGTGCAGATAGGTCTGCCGGTCTTCGTCATCGAAGAAGACCGTGGTGCGGTTGTTGCCGCGCTGGGTGATGTGGTGGGGATGGCCGGGGGCGATGATGCGAGCAACTCGTGGCATATGAGGACGCTAGCGCAGAGCGGAGGGCAACGCAAGGGGAAATAGGGGAGTGTCCCTCATTTTTTACTTGTTCAGTCGCGGATTTGCCGCAGCGAAGCGAAGGCAAATACGTCGGCCGAAAGTGATGTTGGCATTATTTGACGGCAGACATTCGCGCGGTCAGGCCTTTAAATAACGGCACAAAGCCTTTTAATTCCTCTGCGGAGATTTGCGTTTCAGTCTCGAATGCAGACAGTATCTTTTGCTTGAGCGAGCTTTTGGCTGACTTGCGCTCCTTTGCGTCCTGAGCCGTTAATTGCATCACAAGATCGGTGTGCTGAGCATGTACCGCCGCCAGAATTCTGTCGGGAACCAAGCCCTCAATACACTGTTTCCCTGGCTTGTTTGCGCCAATAGCTAAATAATCAGTCCCATCTTTTAGACCAATTTGTTGCATCATCTTCTCGAGTTCCGGCTTTGCATCGAGATCAAAGGTGACGAATACCCTCTTGAACTTCTCCACAATAAATTTCAGCATAATTGTATTCTTGAGAGCGTCCTTACCTTCATAAGCCACAATATCAAGGTCGTCTGGCAATCGTAGGCTCGCATGACCTAACGAGTGAATGTGTTGAAGATATCGCTTATCAAGATCGCCTTCGACGAGTAGCATGCAGGTTCTTGTGCTGCCAAGGACGTCTTTCCATGCTGAGAATTCTGCGTTGTCCAAGCCGAGAATCTCACTAAACGGCTCCATCCACTTTTGCTCATCAAGTAGGACCCGTTCGGTTGCCTTGAGTTTACCCCGGTGAGCGCGGCGAACCAGCAGTACGTTGGAAGCCACGTTCTCCTGACAGAGCATGTACGGGCTGTGGGTGGTGACGATAGTTTGGATCTGTAGGTCGTTCGCAAGTGTGCGCAGCACTCGACCGAACTCTGCTTGCGCGGACGGATGGAGGAAGCTTTCAGGTTCCTCTATCATTACAAACGGTGTAATTCTATTCTGGTCGTCCTTCGAGCGGATTCGATGCGCTTGCAGAATTGACATCATGATGTGGGTTCGGTTCTTGGTGCCGCTTCCCCAGTCATCTAATGGTACATCAACATTTCGATCCTTGAGATTAATCGCGAAAGGTAGCGTTCCTGTAAACATTCCATCAGGAATGGTGAAATCGACCTCATACTTATCTTCTAGATGACCAAGAAGCTCCGACAGTTCGGATTTGTGTGCCCGAGAGATGTTTTTCACCTTATTCTGAAGTCGCTTCTGCTCCTCTTGTAGCTGCTTTCTTTCACTTGGTGAAAAAATCAGGTCATGAAGGAAGCGCCCCCTGCCGAAAAAAATGGATTGATCTCGAGCCGCAGAGTCGTGGACGAACGCGAGATTCGACGACATTAGCTTTTGCAGTATTTCTTTCGAAGCGAAATCACCTACAGGTGAGCCATCCACCTCACAAGCGCACACAACCTCGTCTTTCGAGTTCTGAGACAACTTGATGCGCAAAGAAAGCGTGGAAAGCGGAATGGACTTCTGTAGAAATTTCTCGATGAATTGAAAAAGGCCGGGGTCAGATTCTTTGTTGATGGCTAACACATAATCGAAAACGATATCGGGGCTTCCGGACACCCATTGAGTCTTGTCCTCTCGGTACGTACGTTCCTCATCCCGGACAAACGAAAAGCGATCTCTTAGGTGGTCCTTGAAAGTTTCTCGGAGAACTTTTATGAGTGTGGTTTTGCCGGCGTTGTTCCGACCCGATATTGCCGTGTAATAGCCGGAGAACTCTATCTCAATGTCCTCTAGAGTTCTGTAATTCTGAACTCTGACGCATTCGATTTTCATCAATTCCCCCGTGATGCTAACAAGTTATTCTGTGGTTTCTGTATATCTCCAAGCAAGAGGCAACCCGCTGAGTACGTCTGTGGTCCGAGCGCTTAGCCTCTTCTCCGCCAGTCACGATTGCGTACCCCTCATTTCATGTATCTCAAGGCAAATCGTTCCGCAATCATTTTCATGGTCAGGCTTTCTTGCCGAATATTTTGCATACGGAGAACACCAGATGCGTCCGATTCCGCACAAGGTGCGGTGGGTGTTGCTGGTGTGGTCGCAAGCTGGGAGAGATTCTGGCAAACGCGGAACGCGTTCTGGCGGGAATGGTTCGAGCGGTAAGGGGGGGCTTGGTAGCGGCAGAGCTTGCGACGAGAAGGAGATCAGCGTTTTTTGCCCGCTTCCTTGGTCATCTTGTCGATTTCCGCCAGGAAGACGGCGAGCAGCTCCGCCTCCGGCACCTTTTTGTAGAGTTGGCCCTTCTTGAAGATGATGCCCACGCCGTGGCCACCGGCCAGGCCGATATCGGCCTCCTTGGCCTCGCCCGGTCCGTTCACCACGCAGCCCATAACCGCGATCTTGAGCGGGGTGTCGATGGTCTGGATGTACTCCTCCACCTTTTCGGCGATGGCAAAAAGATTGACCTGGCAACGGCCGCAGGTGGGGCAGGAGATGAGTTCCGGCCCGCGTTCGCGGATGTGCAGACTCCGCAGGAGTTCGAAGGCCACCCGAATCTCCTCCACCGGGTCGCGGGTGAGCGAGATGCGCAGGGTGTCGCCGATGCCTTCGTAGAGCAGGATGCCCAGCGCCACGCTGGATTTCACCGTGCCGGCGATGAGGCCGCCCGCCTCGGTCACTCCGAGGTGGAGGGGATAGTCGCAGGCCTTGCTCAACTGGCGGTATGCCTCGACGGTGGTGAGAGCGTCGGAGGATTTGAGCGAGATCTTGATCGCGTGGAAGTCGAGTTCCTCCAGGAGCTTCACGTTGCGCAGCGCGCTTTCCATCAGGGCCGCTGGCGTGGGGTGGCCGTGTTTCTTGAGGATATCCTTTTCCACCGAGCCGGAGTTGACCCCGACCCGGATCGGCACCTGGTGGGCCTTGGCCGCGGCCACCACCTTGGTGAGCTTCTCCTGGCCGCCGATGTTGCCGGGGTTAATGCGGATGCCCTGGGCGCCGTGCTCCATGCTGGCGATGGCCAGCCGGTGGTCGAAGTGGATGTCGGCAATGAGCGGGATGGTAATCTGGTCGCGAATCTGCCGGATGGCGCGGGCGGCATCGAGATCGAGCACCGCCACCCGGATGATGTCGCAGCCCGCCTTCTCGAGCCGCGCGATCTGGGCCACGGTGGCAGCCACGTCGCGGGTATCGGTGTTGGTCATCGACTGCACCGCAATGGGGGCATCACCCCCCACCGGCACCGCACCGACCCGAATCTGTCGAGTTGTTTTCCGCTGGCTCATGGCGCCCGATTATACCTGGTTGCCGGGGATTGTGCATCCTCCTTTTTGCCGCCCTTTGGTTGCAAAACCCACGGCAAGCGGGTAGGATGGGCGCTCTCGGCGGCAGTCCCATCAGGGTCGGTTGCGGCCAAGAAAAGTTGAGGAGAGGGTCATGAAACTACTGGTGGCATTGTTCGGTCTCGTCTTGATTTTCGAAGGCATGCCCTATGTGGTGGCGCCCGAGGCGATGCAGCGCTGGCTGCTGCAACTGGCCGCCATACGGCCTGGGGCCCTGCGGATTGCCGGTCTCGCCGCTCTCGTCCTTGGCCTCTTCCTCTGCTATCTTACCCAGCGGACCGGCCTCTTCGGGTAGACGGCCTGCCTTTGGGCTGCTCCCTTTGCGCTCTGCCATGAACCCCGACTTCCTCCTCGCCTCCTATCACTACGACCTGCCGCCGGAACTGATCGCCCAGGCCCCGGCCGAAGCGCGTGATACCTCGCGTTTGCTGGTGCTCGACTGCCGGCACGATACCCTTGCCGACCGCACCTTCGGCGATGTGGCGGGGTTGATCGCGCCGGGCGATCTCCTGGTGGTCAACGACACCCGGGTCTTCCCGGCCCGCCTGCTCGGCCGCAAGGAGACCGGCGGCCAAGTGGAGCTGTTCCTGCTCGAGTATCCCGCCGCAGCCGTGACAGGAGAGGTGCTGGTGACCGGGCTGGTCAAGAGTTCCAAGCGGGTACGGCCGGGGATGCGCCTGCTCTTTGGCGACGATCTTGCCGGGGAGGTGGTGGAACTCCTGAGCGATGGCAAGGTGCGGGTGCGGCTCAGGCTGACCGCTCCGCTCGATGCCGTGCTGGCGCGCCATGGTCGCATGCCGCTGCCGCCCTATATCGACCGCCCGGCAGGTGAAGAACCCGGCGACCGCGAGCGCTACCAGACGGTCTATGCCGCCAAAACCGGGGCAGTAGCCGCCCCCACCGCCGGCCTTCACTTTACCGAGACCCTGCTGGCCCAGTTGCGGGAGAAGGGGGTGCAGGTTGCCAGCGTGACCCTGCATGTGGGTTACGGTACCTTTGCGCCGGTGCGGGTGGCGGATATCCGGGAGCATCAAATCCACGCCGAGTACCTGGAGGTCTCGGCCGCAACCGCCGCTCTGGTCAACCAGGTGCGGGCCAGCGGCAAGCGGATCTGGGCGGTGGGTACCACCTCGGTGCGGGCCCTGGAATTTGCCGCCGACGCAGCGGGCATCGTTCACCCGGTGAGCGGCCTCTGTAACCTTTACATCTATCCGGGCTACCGGTTTCGGGTGGTCCAGAACCTCATCACCAACTTCCATCTGCCCGGCTCGTCGCTGCTCTTTCTGGTGAGCGCCCTGGCCGGCCGGGAGCGGATTCTTTCGGCCTATGGTCATGCCGTCGCGGAGCGCTACCGCTTTTTCAGCTATGGCGACGCGATGGTCATTCTGCGGTAAGGAATAAAAAAAAGGCCGCTGCAACAGGGGTTGCAGCAGCCTTGGCGTTTGTGCTGGGGAGAAGGATTTTCTAGCAGCAGCCGCAGGAGCCGGTTTTGCCGCAGCTGGGGGCCGCGGATGAGCTGCTGGAAGAAGTGTCCGCGGAGGACGAGGAGCACTTCTTGGCCGCCCCGCCGTTGCTGCTGTAGCCGTCGGCGTACCAGCCGCCGCCCTTGAGCTGGAAACTCGACTGGGAAATGATTTTCTTGAGAGTGCCGGCACAACTCGGGCAGGTGGTCAGCGGTTGCTCGGCAAGGCCCTGCCATTTCTCGATGACTTCCCGGCAGGATTGGCATTCGTATTCGTAGATGGGCATACAAACCTCCGTAACGAAACAGTTGTGGTGCCAACAACGCGCCGCTTGCACGGTTGATCCGCGCATGGCCGATCCGGTAAGGCTGCTGGTGTCAGGATTGCGGAACCGGGGCGCTCAAACGGCTGTTAATGTAATGCCGGGATGCGTTTCTGTCAATCGTGGCCGGTGATCTTGGTGTAATAATTTGAAATGATGAGGGAAATTTCGTCGGCCATGGCCGTGATTTTTTTCGGCCGGCCGGCGCCCGATACGGTATAGTAGGAACACGGATCATTGGGGAGGAACCTGTGCAGCAGATACTCACCGCCATGGCCACCGAGGGCATGGTGTTGGCCAAGGAAGTCCAAACACCCGAAGGCCGCGTGCTGTGCGGTAAAGGCACCGTGCTGTCCGATGGGGTCATTGCCCGGCTCCGGAGCATGGATATCCAGCGTATCACGGTGGAGGGCCATCCCGTCCCAGTGGAAGGGGAAAAGAGCCTGGAAGAGGAATTGGCCGAGTTGGACCGTCGTTTCAGCCGGGTGACCGACGTCGCGCCGCTCATGTATCTCAAAAAGCGGCTGCGGGCGCGGCTTATTGCCGCACGGAGGCAATGATGGTCGCCGACGACAAGGAAAAACTCCGCAAGTCCCTCCGGGAGATCAAGAACCTGCCGACCCTGCCGGGTATCGTCGCCAAGCTCTCGAAAATGGCGGAGAACCCGGACACCACCACCGCCCAGATGGGCCAGTTGATCGGCAAGGATTACGTCCTGGCGGCGAAGCTGCTCAAACTGGTCAACTCCGCTTTTTACGGCTTTCCCCAACGGATCAGCTCGCTCAGCAGCGCGATCATCCTGCTGGGGTTCAACGTTATCAAGAGTCTCATCATCAGCGCCTCGATCTTTGAAATCATGGAAGATCAGGATATCGAGCTGTGGCAGCATTCGCTGGGCTGCGCGGTGGTCTGTAACGTGGTGGCGAGAAAACTCGGGGTGAACGATCCGGAGGAGGTCAGTACCGCCGGGTTGATCCACGATATCGGCAAGGTGGCGATCAAGATGGAGTTGCCGCAGCAGTATGCCGAGATCAACGTCATTGTCGCGGAACGGCAGATCGCCCGCCGCGTGGCGGAACTGGAGGTGCTGGACGTCGATCATGCCGAGGTCGGCGCCTGGCTCGCCAAAAAGTGGAATCTGCCGGTCAAATTGGTGGAGCCGGTGGCCTATCATCATGAGCCCGACCGGGCGAGCCGGCCGGTGAAGCTCGCGGCCGCCATTGTCCACTTCGGGGACGCCATGATCCGCGGCCTGGGTTATGGCCATGGTGCGGATATCTGGGTGCCCACCCTCAATCCTCAGGCCTGGGAGCTGCTCAAGCTCACCCCGCCGATCCTCGATGAGATCCTTGAGGAGGTCGAGGAAAAACTGTGGGACGTGCGGGACTTCAGCCTTGACATCAAGGCGGAGTTGGCTGCCGCGGCCAGCGCTGATCGGGGCGCATCGTAACCCTGCGAAAGATTCTTCCCATGTCACGTCTGCTGGTTGCCGGATCAGAAACCTTCCTCGCCCAGGAATGCCGGGTGTTGCTGGAGGCCAAGGGGTATAAGCTGAAGGTCTGCCTCCGCCTTCAGGACGCGGTGGCCCAGATACTGGAAGATCCGCCCGACGTGTTGCTGGCCGAAAAGGGCTTTGCCGGCGACGGTGACCGCCAGCTCATCCGGGCGGTGAGCGCCTGTCTGCAGAAGGCCAACATCCCGGTACTGCTGGCCTTGGCCGAGACGGAACTCATCACCGAGATGGACTGGAACCAGTTCCCGGTGGACGACATCATTCTCCAGCCCTTCTCCGCGGAGATTCTCTTCGCCCGGCTGCGGCTGGCCGAGGCCAGGATGATGCGGGTCTTCGACAACAACCCGCTGTCGCGGCTGCCCGGCAACACCTCGATCCTGCGAGCGATTCAGAAGACCCTCGATAGCGACCACGGTTTCGGCATCTGCTACGTGGACATCGACAACTTCAAACCCTACAACGACCGCTATGGCTTTGCCCGCGGCGATGAGGTGATCCTGATGGTCGCCCGCATCATCGTCAACGTGGTGGAGGAACTGGGCCGTGACGAGAGTTTTGTCGGCCATGTGGGCGGCGACGATTTCGTTTTCATCGTCCGCGAGGAGAAGGTCAGGCCGGTCTGTGAACGGGTGCTCAAGAATTTCGATTTGGTCCGCAACATGTTCCTCTCGGCCGAGGATGTGGCGGCCGGCGCCTTCATCGGCAAGGACCGCCAGAATCGCGAGACCCGTTTCGGTCTCTTGTCCATCTCCATCGCGGTGGTGACCACCGGCAGCGGCAAATACCACCACGCCGGCGAGGTGTCGGCGGTGGCCTCGCAGGTCAAGCACTACGTGAAACAACTGGAAGGCAGCAATTACCTGATCGACCGTCGTGAGGGATGAGCACGGCGTTTCCACCCCTGTCTGTTGTTTTGTTCCCTTCCCCGTTTTCTATTGTCATGATTTTTCGTCATTTTCCCCTTCGTCCCGATGATGGCGAGAGGCGGACGCGTGGCATGGCGTACCGTTATGAAAATGCAGTCGCCGAGAAGATGCCAAGAAGAGCGATTTTTTAATGAGTTTGACAAAGAGGTTGCTCCGGTGATTGGATTACTGTAGAAAGAAAGCAGAACAATCAACTGGTGGTTTCCCATAATTCAGGAGGAAGTGTGTATGGCAAAGTCTTTGGTTGAAATGGCCGCCGAACTGGTGCAGGCCCAGTGCGCCTCGAAGAGCATGACCACCGATGAGATCGCCCTGTCGTTGCAGAACACCTTCAATGCGCTCCAGGCACTGCAGCTCGATGAAGCAAAAGGCACCGCCGCCGAAGGGGGTGTGGTGCAGGGTCCGGCCATGAGTGCCGACAAGTCGATCCAGAAGAACAAGATCGTTTGTCTGGAATGCGGTCAGGAATTCAAGATGCTCTCGCCGAAGCATCTGCGTTCCCACGGTTTGACCGGCAAGGAATACCGCAAGAAGCACGGCTTTTCCATGCGCCAGCCGCTGTGCGCCAAGACCCTTTCCGACCGGCGCAAGAAGGCCGGCAAGGACCGCGGCCTGCCCGAGAACCTGCGCAAGGCCATCGCCGCCCGCAAAAAGGGTGGCGCCACCAAGAAGGCCGCGGCGAAAAAGAAGTAATTCCAATTCTCAATCATTTGTATAACTTTGTCGGCTTCGCTGCGCGGCTCCTTGCCGGACTCGCTGTGCTGTACTGTCTCGTCGCTGCTCACTCGCCTTCGCGTTCTACTTTTGATTTAGAAATGGAATAAGTTCCCGTCTCCCGTTTTTCCAGGGCACCTTGGCCGCCGGCCGGGGTGCCTTTTCTTTTGCGCCCTCCTTGGTGGTTGACTTTTGCGCGGGGGGAAAGCATAGTGCGGGCAACGTGAATGCAACCAATTCAACCTGCGGCGTTTGGCTATGATCGGTGTCTTTGACTCCGGCGTGGGCGGCATGACCGTGGCCCGCGCCATTGAACAGCTCCTGCCCCAGTACCCGCTGGTCTACTTCGGCGACCTGGCCCGCACGCCCTATGGCTCCAAGAGCGCCGACACCATTGCCGGCTATTCCTGCCAGAACACCGAGTTTTTATTGGAGCAGGGGGCGAAGCTCATTGTCGTCGCCTGCAACACCGCGGCCTCCATCGCCTCCGACTTGTTGCGCCAGCGTTTTGAGGTGCCGATTTTCGAGGTGATCACCCCGGCGGTGCATACCGCCCTTCGTTGCACCACCAATGGCCGCATCGGCGTCATCGGCACCCGCGCCACCATCCGCAGCGGGGTCTACGAACGCACCATCAAGGAACAGCGCGAAGACGCCCAGGTCTATTCTCAGGCCTGCCCGCTCTTGGTGCCGTTGGTCGAGGAGGGGTGGCTCGACAAGCGCGAGACCAAGATGATCGTCCGCCGCTACCTGCAGCCGCTCAAGAACAACCAGGTCGATACCTTTGTGCTGGGGTGCACCCATTACCCCTTGCTCAAGGAGATCATCCAGGCGCGGATCGGCAAGCAGGTGCAGGTGATCGATTCCTCCGCCGCCCTGGCCGCCGAGTTGCGCGACTATCTCGACCAGCATCCGGATCTGGCCCGTGAATTGGCGGCCAGTGGTCAGCCGAGCCGCTATTACGTCTCCGACATCACCGAGGCGGCCACCGCCATTGCCCAGCGCATCTTCGGCCGGCCGCTCACCCTGGAAAAGGTCCTCATGGACCACTGAAAGAGGATGGTATGCGCCTGATTCGCGTGCTCTCGCCAGTGCTGCTGCTGTTGTTGCTTGCCGTATCCACCCGGGCTTGGGCGGCCGAGCCCACGCCGGCCGAGGTCGCCCAGCGGTTGCAGCAGGCCTACGACCGCACCGCGAGCTTTTCCGCCCGCTTCGAGCAGCGCACCACCGTGCCCATGAGCAGCCGCAGCCGCAAGGGCAGCGGCACCGTGGTCTTTCTGAAGCCCTACAAGATGCGCTGGGACTACCAGCAGCCCGATGTCCAGGTGCTGGTGAGCGACGGCAAGCAGGTTTCGCTCTACGTGGCTGCCAGCCATCAGCTCATGGTGCGGACCATGGACGAATACCTCCAGTCCGATGTCACCTACGCCTTCTTTTCCGGCCGCGGCCGCATTATGAAGGATTTCACCGTGGCCGCGGCGCCGCCGGAAAAGCAGCTGCGCGGTCTCTATGCCATCAAACTCACCCCCAAGGTCACCCATCCGCAGGTCGATTCCCTTACCCTCTGGGTGGACCCCAAGCAGTACTTCATCAGCCGGCTGGAGGTGGTGGATCAGTTCGGCAGCGTCACCACCCTGGTCTTTGCCAACATCGAGCTGAATCCGGCGGTGAAGCCGGCGCTCTTCCACTTTACCCCGCCCCCCGGCACCGAGATTCTGCAGCAGTGATGGCGGCACCGCGTCAGGCCGATAGCGCCGGGCGGTTCCGGCCGGCCCTGATCGCCATGCCGTGGCCGCTCTACCACCGGCCCTCCATCCAGCTTGGGGCGCTCAGCGCCTACCTCCGGCAGCAGGATGGGGCGATGGAACCGGTGGCGCTCCATCCGTACCTTGAGGTAGCGCGGTTGCTCGGGCCGGCGACGTACCACCGCGTCAGCCAGAACCTCTGGCTCTGCGAGGCGCTCTATGCGCCGCTCCTCTTCCCGGAAATGCACGATGATGCCGCAAGGCTGGCCAAGAAGCTCATGGGCCGCCAGCCCTTTCTCGACTTCGACCGCACCGTGGCCTTGCTCCGCGACCACCTGGTCGGATGGGTCGACCGTCAGCCCTGGCAGACCTTTGGCCTCGCCGGTTTTTCCGTCTGCTTCCACCAGCTCTTTGCCTCGCTGGCCGCGGCCCGGGCGGTGAAAGCGGTCTGCCCGGAGCTGCCCGTCGTCTTTGGCGGCTCCTCCTGCGCCGATGAGGCCGGGGAGTCCCTGGCCCGCGCCTTTCCGTTTATCGACCATATCATCGCCGGGGAAGGGGAGGCGCCGCTCTTGGCCCTCTGCCGGCAGCTTGCCGGCCGCCCGGCTGCCGAGTCGGAAGCGGCCCAACTCCACGATCTGGCTGCCCTGCCAATGCCGGACTATGCCGCCTATTTTACCGAGATGGCCGCCACCTTCGGCCCGGGGCTGCCCTTTCTGCCCGAGCTGCCGGTGGAGTTCTCCCGCGGCTGCTGGTGGAACCGCTGCACCTTCTGCAACCTCAACCTCCAGTGGTGCGGCTACCGGGCCAAGAAGGCCGCGGCCATGGCCACCGAGGTGCGGACGCTTGCCGAGCGCCATAACGTGGCGGACTTTGCCTTCACCGACAACGTCCTGCCGCCCAAGGAGGCGCCCCGCTTTTTCGAGATAATGCGGGAGGCGGGGAGCGATCTCCGCTTCTTTGCCGAGATCCGCGCCAATCTGCGGTCCGCAGAGCTCGCCACCATGCGCCAAGGCGGCCTTACCGTGGTGCAGGCCGGCATCGAGGCGTTGAGCGATTCTCTTCTCCGCCGCATGGAAAAAGGCGCCACGGTCATGGATAACCTGGCCCTGATGAAGGCGTGCCTTAGCCACGGCATCCGGCTCGAAGGCAACCTCATCACCGAATTCCCCGGCGCCACCACGGCCGAGGTCGAGGAGACCCTGGCCGTGCTCGACTTCCTCTGGCCCTTCCCGCCGCTCACCACCGCCGCCTTCTTCCTGGGCCACGGCAGCCCGGTGGCAGCCGCGCCGAGCGACTATGGCATCGCGGCAGTCACCAGCCATCCCCATTACCGGCAGCTCATCCCCAAGGCGGTGCTTGGCCAGCTCACCCTGCTCATCGGCGAGTATCGCGGCAACCGCAGCCAGGCCCGGAAACTTTGGGCGCCGGTGGTCAGGAAGGTCGCAGCCTGGCAGCGCTTCCACGCCAAGCGCGGCGAGTCGGCGGTCACCCGCCCCCTGTTAAACCTGCGCGACGGCGGTACCTTTCTCCTCATCCGCCAGGAGACCCCCGACGGGCAGGTGCTCCACCATCGGCTCAAGGGCACCTCCCGCGCCCTCTACCTCGCCTGCAATGAGGTCGTGGACCGCAGGGCCTTGCTGGAACGCTTCCCGCGTGTTACAGAGAACAACCTGATCGCCTTCCTCGACGAACTGGTGGCGAAACGGCTGCTCTTTGCCCAGGGCGATCGCTATCTGGCGCTGGCGGTGCGGGCAGGCAACGAATGAGTAGGGATGCATCGATGAGTACCCCCTTTACCATGCTGGTCCTGGGCGGCTGCCGCAGCGGCAAGAGTCGCTTTGCCGAGGAGTGGGTGGCGGCCCGTTTTCCCCGCCGGATTTTTTTGGCGACCATGGCCCGCACTGACGACCAGGAAATGGACCACCGTATCACCTCGCACCGCGCACGCCGCACTGAAGGATGGCGCACGGTGGAGGAGCCGCTCGATCCGCTCCGGGTGCTGCGGAGCGAGCAGCATGAAACCGACGTCATCCTCATCGACTGCCTCACCCTCTGGCTCACCAACCTGCTGCTGCACGAGTTGACGGACGCCGAGATCGAGGGGGCAGTGGCCGAACTGGCCCAAGGGGTCGCGGCCAGCGCCGTGCCGGTGGTGATGGTGGCCAACGAGGTGGGGTTGGGCCTCGTGCCGGAATCACCCCTCGGCCGCCGCTTCCGGGACCTGGCTGGCTGGGCCAACCAGCAGATGGCCGCCGCGTGCAGCCACGTGGTATTGGTCACCGCTGGCCTGCCGCTGGCGCTGAAAGGAACCCTGCCATGAACCGTATCAATCCGCTTGTTGTCCACGGCGGCAATATCCTCGCCACTGCCAAGGCGCTCGGCTGCGCGGTGAATGAGCTCATCGACCTGAGCAGCAACCTCACGCCCTTCGGCACCATGCCGGGGCTGGAGGCGGCGCTCATGGCCGGGCTGGCCGAGATCCGCTATCTGCCGGAGAGCGGCAGCGAGTCGCTCTGCGCCCTCTTTGCCGAGAAAAACGGTATCGCCGCGAGCCAGGTCCTGGCGGGCAACGGCACTACCGAATTCATCTACGCGGTGCCCGCGGCCTTTGGCTGCCAGCGGGCAATGATCGTCAACCCCACCTATGCCGACTACGCCACCGCCTGCCAATGGGCCGGAGTGGCGGCCGAGGGTTTCCCGCTGGACCCGGCCGCGGGCTTCCGCCTCGACCTCGCGGCCCTCGCGGCGAAGCTCACCGGCGGGGAACTGGTCTTTGTCTGCAACCCCAACAACCCCACCGGCGTGCTCACCCCCCCGGCGGCCATCCTCGACCTGGCGCGCAATAAGCCGGACTCCCTCTTCCTGGTGGACGAGTCCTATCTGCCCTTTACCCGCGAGGAGTCGTTGCTGACTCTTCCGCTGCCCGAGAACCTGCTGGTGCTCTTCTCCGCCTCGAAGATCTATGGCATCCCCGGCCTGCGGCTCGGCTTCCTCGCCGGTAGTGCGGCCCGCATCGCCCGGCTGGGCGAGCGGGTCAAACCCTGGGGGGTGAACCGGCTGGCCCAGCTTGCCGGGGAATATGCCCTGCGCCACGGCGATGCCTACTGCGCCGAGGTGGTCCGCTTTGTCGAGTCCGAGCGGCCGCGGGTGATGGCCGCCCTCGCCGCCCTGCCTGGGGTGGCGCCCATCGACGGTGCGGCCAACTTCATCCTGAGCCGCCTCACCGGCTCGGTGCGGGCGCCGGAGCTGAAGAGTGCGCTGCTGCGCGAACGGATCATGATCCGCGACTGCGCCAACTTCGCCACCCTGGATGACCGCTATTTCCGCATCTCGCTGAAAGACCAAGCCACCAACGACCGCGCCCTGGCCGCCATGCGCGTCTTTTTCGGAGTTGCTCCATGAGAATCGCCATCATGTCCGACACCCACGACCACATCGCCAACCTGCGGGCCGCAGTGACCTACTGCAATGCCTATGGCGTGAGCCTGCTCATCCACTGCGGCGACCTCATCTCGCCCTTCATGCTGGACGAACTCGCCCAGTTCGGCGGTGCCGCCCATCTGGTCTACGGCAACAACGCGGGCGACCAGCACCTCATCTCGCAGTGGTGCGGCAACCGTTACCCGTCCATCAGCCACCACGGCACCTTTGGCGCAGTGGAGGCGGGCGGCCTCAAGATCGCCTTCACCCATTACCCCCAACTGGCACGCGGCATCGCCAGCCAGGGCAGCTTCGACGTGGTCTGCTGCGGCCACAACCACCGCTACGGGGTCGAGCGGATCAACGAGACCCTGCTCATCAACCCCGGCGAGCTGCTGGGCAAGGACGACCAGCCCGGCTTCTGTATCCTCGACTGCGCCACCAGCGACGTGGAACGGGTGGAGATCGGCGCGCGTTTTTTCAAGGAATAACCACAAGCGAAGGAGTACGACCGAGATGGAACGGTTTGCGGATTTGTTTGAACAGAGTGGCAAGGGCGGCGGGAACAAACTGACCCCGGGCCAGCAGGTAGAGGCCACGGTGGTGAGCATTGCGCGGGAGTGGATCTTCATCGACCTCGGCGGCAAGAGCGAGGGCGTGGTGGCGAAGAACGAGTTTCTCGATGGCGAGGGCAACTGCACCGTGCAGGTGGGCGATCGGGTCACCGTCTACTTCCTCGCCGTGAAAAAGCAGGAGAGGCTCTTCACCACCAAGGTGAGCGGCAGCGCCGCCGCGGCCCATCTCGAAGAGGCGTACCGCAGCGGCGTGCCGGTGGAGGGCACCGTGGAGCAGGAGACCAAGGGCGGCTTCCTGGTGAAGCTCGGCGGCTCCACCCGCGCCTTCTGCCCCTACTCGCAGATGGGCCTCCGCCGCGTGGAGAATGCCGAGATCTACCTGGGCCAGCGGCTGCCCTTCCGGATCATGGAGTTCCGCGAGGGGGGCAAGAACATCCTCCTTTCCCACCGCCAGGTGCTGGAGGCGGAGCGCGAACAGCGCAAGGAGGAGTTGCAGCAGAGTCTCAAGGTGGGCGACCGGGTGAAAGGCACCATCTCCTCGATCCAGAAGTTCGGCGCCTTTGTGGACATCGGCGGCATCGAGGGGCTGATCCCGGCCTCGGAGATCGGCTGGGGCGAGGTGCGGGACATCCATGGCCACTTGAACGTGGGCCAGCAGGTGGAGGTGGTGGTGAAAAACCTCGACTGGACCAAGGAGCGCTACTCCTTCAGCCTCAAGGAGACCCTGCCCGACCCGTGGGAGACCGCGGCAGGCCGCTTCCCCGAGGGCTCCACCCACAAGGGTATCGTGAGCCGGTTGGCGGACTTCGGCGCCTTTGTCACCCTGGCCGAGGGTATCGATGGCCTAGTCCATGTCTCGCAGCTCGGCGCCGGCCGTAAGATCCACCACCCGCGCGAGGTGGTGCAGCCGGGGATGGAGATCGAGGTGAAGGTGGAGAGCCTGGATGTGGAGAAGCACCGTCTCTCCCTCTCCGTACCGCGGCCGGTGGGCAGCGAAGAGAAGGTAGTCGCCCGGCCGGAGAAGGGCGGGAAGAAGAAGGACGCCGTGGATGACAGCCGCGGCGACTTCAAGGAGTACATGGCCCAGAAGCCGGCAGCGGCCAAGTCCCTGGGTACCTTTGCCGATTTGTTCAAGGACAAGGTGAAGAAGTAAGCACCACGCCGGGGCGGTGCAGGTCAGCGCCGCCCCGGCCAGTCAAACAATCCCTTCCGCATGTAACGCTTGGCCCGCTTGTTTTTGAGGGCGGCCAATCCCTGCTTGATTTTCCTTATCAACTTGGCGTCGTTTCTGAATCATCAGCTATGCCGGTTGCTTTTGTCTACCGAAAAGGTATAGTATTTATACATGAAATTTGCATACGATCGGCTCAAAAGCACTGCCAACAAGAAAAAACATGGCATCGACTTTGACCAGGCCCAGGCCCTGTGGGACGACCCGGATCTGCTCGAAATTCCGGCCAGGACCGTCGACGAGCCACGTTTTCTGGTGATCGGCAAGATCGGAGAGAAGCACTGGGCCGGTGTTATCACCTACCGCGAGGAATCGATCCGGATCATCTCGGTGAGGCGCGCAAGAATCGAGGAGGTAGCCATTTATGAAGGCGAAGGAATTTGACAAGAAATTCGACAGCGGCGAAGACATCACCAAACACCTCGACCTCTCCAAAGCCAAGCGGATCAAGCAGGAGCAGAAACGGGTGAACGTCGATTTCCC
>JAJZRO010000018.1 GCA_021802645.1 Deltaproteobacteria bacterium
CCGGCAGGTGTCTATGCCGTGGAAACCAAGGGCCGCGCCAAGCCGGACAGGGGCCGTGGGGCAGAAGATGTGCGAGTGGTCTATGATGGCAAGAGTCTGCAATTCCCCGAGCGGACTGAAACAAAGCCCATTGCCCAGGCGAAGCGCCAAGCACAGTGGCTGGCTGATTGGCTGAAGAGCGCAGTGGGCGAGCCAGTTCTGGTGCAACCTGCGTTGGCCTTGCCGGGCTGGTATATCGATCGCAAGGGCCGGGACATGGTGGTGTTTAACTCCAAGAATCCCGATTTCCTCGCCAAGCCACGGGGGGAACGAGTGTTGTCGGACGCAATGATCCAGCGGGTGGCGCATCAGGTGGAACAGCGGTGCCGCACTGTTGAGCCGCTTTCGTACTGCAAGAAGAAGGAAATGGGAAAATAAATCTGGCTTGGTTTGGATTAATGTCAAGCCGGGGGGATTAACTATGAAACATTTGGAAGATATTAAGCAAAGATTGCGAGATTTTGCAGCCACTCGTGAGTGGGACCAGTTTCATTCTCCCAAGAATCTATCCATGGCTCTAATCGCCGAAGCCGCTGAACTGGTTGAGCATTTTCAGTGGCTTACCGAAGAGCAGAGCGCCAATTTGCCACCGGACAAGCATACTGAAGTAGAAGAAGAACTGGCAGATATTTTGATTTATCTCATTAGAACTGCAGACAAACTCGATGTTGATCTCCTTCTGGCGGCCCAACGGAAGATAGAAAAGAATGAAAGAAAATATCCTATCGATAAAGTAAAGGGAAGCTCCAAGAAATACACGGAACTTGATTGATGATTGTCTATGCCGCGACAAAATCAGAATTTGTCTTAGATGTCCGTCACAATCGGATCGAAGAGGCAATCTACGCTGCCTACAGGCGGAATCTTGGCCGCACCACTAGCAAAAGTGAAATTGATTCATGGCGAAATTCCATGATGTATATGTGCAATATTTTGCTCGATCAAGATATTCCGAATGATGCTGGTGTCGCAATCGAATACAAGATTCCCCAGACATCTAAACGGATAGATTTCATTCTGACCGGGAAGGACCAGCAGAACCGGAACACCGTTATAATCATTGAGCTGAAACAATGGGCTGAAGCTGGCTTGACAGCAAAAGACGCCATGGTCACAACCTTCCTTGGCAATGTTGAGCGAGAAGTGCTTCATCCTTCCTATCAGGCCTGGACCTATGCCGCTTTGCTCGAAGATTTCAATGAGGCTGTGCAAGAACAAGATATTATAATTCAGCCTTGTGCCTACCTACATAACATGGCCTCTGATCGGGTCATCAAGAACACTTTTTACGCAGACCATCTTAACAAGGCTCCAGTCTTTATAAAATCTGATACGCAGAAGCTAGCTGAGTTTATTAAGCAGTTCGTGAAGTGCGGCGATGCGGGCAAAATCATGTAT
The DNA here is from genome assembly GCA_021802645.1 of Deltaproteobacteria bacterium. Taxonomy (GTDB): domain Bacteria; phylum Desulfobacterota; class Desulfobulbia; order Desulfobulbales; family Desulfurivibrionaceae; genus JAJZRJ01. Next base: position 1,438 of record JAJZRO010000018.1, read on the forward strand.
GAGATAGATCATGGTAAGATAAAGCCCTCTAAAAATCTCGCCGACAAACTCCTCTCGTTGTTGCAGGGGAACCAAGAATTTTTGATGGTCGACGACCAAAAGTTTGTCTTTGAGACCGCATTGGACTTGGCCAAAAAATCTACCGTCAAAGATAAGCACGTTTTTATCGTCGAAGGAGGTCCAGGTACCGGCAAGTCGGTGGTCGCTGTCAACTTGTTGGTACAGTTCACCAATATGAGGTTGGTTGCTAGGTATGTAACCAAGAACGCTGCGCCGCGCGCAGTATATGAGAGTAAACTCACTGGCTCCTATACCAAAAGCCAAATTGCAAACTTGTTTGGTGGCTCAGGGGCATTTACTGACTGTGAAAGAAATATTTTTGATGCGTTGATAGTGGATGAAGCCCATCGGTTAAACGAAAAGTCGGGCATGTTTCAAAATATGGGTGAGAACCAGATTAAGGAAATTATTCACGCCTCGAAGTTTAGTCTCTTTTTTATTGATGATGATCAGCAGGTGACTTTCAGAGATATTGGTGAAAAGCGAGAAATCGAACGGTGGGCAAAGGAACTCGGCGCAACCGTACACTCCTCGGAGTTGCCGTCACAGTTTCGCTGCAACGGTTCTGACGGTTATTTGGCATGGATTGATAATGTCTTGGGGATCAAAGAGACCGCCAATGATGCCCTGGAAAACCTTGACTATGACTTTCGGGTCTTTGATTCTCCAACAGAATTGCGGGAGGCAATTTTTAAAAAGAATCGGATTAACAACAAAGCGCGTCTCGTTGCCGGGTATTGTTGGGACTGGGTCAGCAAAAAGGGAAGTAGTTCGTCAGCAATGGATATCGTCATTAGCGAGCATGATTTTGCCATGAAATGGAACCTCGCCAGTGATGGTAATCTGTGGATACTGCGACCTGAAGCTGTCTCTGAGGTGGGGTGTATTCATACCTGTCAGGGGTTGGAAGTGGATTATGTCGGGGTCATTATCGGCCCAGACTTGGTTGTGAGGGGTGGGGAGATGCTCACCAACGCAGAGGCTCGTGCTAAGACAGATCAGTCGCTTAAGGGATACAAAAAACTTTTAAAAGTTAATGATGCTGTTGCTAAGAAAAAGGCACAAACAATAATAAAAAATACCTACCGTACCCTCATGACTAGGGGAGTAAAGAGTTGCTATGTTTTTTGTACAGACCATGAGACAAACGAGTATTTTAAGGGGTTGGCTGTAACGGCATTTAAGCCCAGAGTCCAGGAGTCGCAACTTTATCCGCCAAGGCCTATTGCGGAAAAGTCGCGTTATGCGGGACTGAATTTGAGGATACTCCCTGATGAAGAGGTTGAACCGTTTGTAAATGCGGTTCCCGTGTATGACCTGAAAGCTGTCGCCGGTCGCTTTAGTGAAGAACAAGTAGTCGTAGAAGTTTCCTGTCCGAAATCCATCAATCCTTTGGGATGCGACTGGGTGGAATTGCCAGATGTTTTTATGCCTCATCCCAGCTTGTTTGTTGCTCAAGTGATTGGTGAATCCATGAATCGTCGTATCCCGAACGGCTCTTGGTGTCTTTTCAGGCTTAATCCCCTTGGCACCAGAAGCGGTAAGGTGGTGCTTGTGCAACATCGTGATATCCAAGACCCCGACACGGGCGCCCAGTATACGGTAAAGGTTTATAGCAGTGAAAAGGTCGCATGTGATGACGGATGTTGGGAACATCGTCTCATCAGGCTAAACCCTGACTCAACAAGGCAAGGCTATGAGCCTCTGGTTTTCCAAGGGGATGGAGGAGGGGAGCTGAAAGTTATTGCTGAACTGGTCGCTGTTTTGGGTTGAGGAAAGGGAATCTTATTCGGGACAGAACTATTTTTTGAACCCTGCCTTGTACTGATCAATGACTGACCGATTCCCTTACCCGTATAAGCTAGAATGGCTTTCTTCTGAAAAAGGTGGCGGCTTTCTCGTCATCTTTCCCGATCTTTCGGGCTGTATGGCAGACGGCGAAACAGAGGCCGAGGCCTTGGCCAATGCCGCAGATGCATTGCGCTCTTATCTCGCAACGGCCCAGGAATTTGGAGACCCGTTTCCTTAGTACGCAGTACGAGAAGACCCTTCTGGGAAAACCATTTTGGCCTGGGATGCGGGATGGCCGGGAATGGCAAGGAGTGGGCAACAAAAAGGGGTTAGCGAGTAATCGCTAACCCCTTGGTATTTCTGGCGCGCCCGGTAGGATTCGAACCTACGACCTACGGATTCGTAGTCCGGCACTCTATCCAGCTGAGCTACGGGCGCGTGAATGAGCTTGACTTTATACCGCAAAAGGTGGGGGAGGGCAATAGGAAATCACATTCCGCGGGTCCCGCGCGCCGGTCGAGCAACTCAGGCCGGATTAGCGGAAGGTTGGTGCCGATGTCGCCAAGGGAAGGGCGCGGCGGCGCGCCGTTAGTGTTCGAGGACGAACTCGTAGGTCAGGCCGGATTTGGCGAAGTGGGCGAGGACGTGCTTGAGATTCTGCAGGGTCTCGACGGTGAAGTGAATCTGCCAGGAGGAGGTGCGGTCGGCGAGCGGCGACAGGCGTTCGATGTCGGCGATCCGCATGTCGTCCGGCGCCACGCTGAGCATCATCAGGGTGCGGTTACGGGACGGTGCCTCCAGGATCACCAGGGCCTGCGGTTTGCGCACCCGGGTTTCCTTGAGGCGCCAGCGCACCTCCACCACATCCTCGCGTTGCACCTTGAGCGCCTGCATGGTGCGGCATTCCTTCTTATGAATGGAGAGGCCCCGCTCGCTTAAGAGCCCGTAGAGCCTTTTTTCGGTGGGGATCGGATTGCAGCAGCGGGAGAACTTGACCCGGGCCGGATCCAGGGTGGCGAGGTCGATGCGGTTTAGGGTGCCGGTGGGCGGGGCCAGGGTCTCCTTGCCGGCATAGAGCCCCTGGATGATCTCGTAGATCAGCTCCTTGAGGCGCAACCGGCCTTCGCCCACCGCGAGGAAGAGGTCGCTGTTGCTCGGTTGGCCGAAATATTCGCGGATGCCCTCCATGCCGGGCTTGTGGAGCAGGTCGAAGGGCAGGCCATAGCGCTTGAATTCCTGGCGCAGGATCGACTGGCCGATGTGGCTGGCCAGCTCCTCGCGGCGGAGGCGGAAGAGTTTGGAGAGCTCGGAGCGGGCCTTGGCGGTCTGGCAGAGCTTCTGGATATCGGGGTCGAAGCGCACCGGCTCTTTCTGGGTAAGGATTTCGACCCGGTCGCCATCCCGCAGCACATGGTCGATCGTCACCTCGCGATGGCCGACCCGGGCGCCGACCGCGCGTTTACCCACCTCGGTGTGGACCTTGAAGGCAAAGTCGAGGGCGATGGACTGGCGCGGCAGGGCGATGGTGTCGCCCTTGGGGGTGTAGGTGTAGATCTCCTTCTTGCCGCTCGCCGCCAGCATGTCGCGGTAGGAGATGCCCTCGTCGCCGCCGAGGATGTCGAGCATCTCGCGGACCTCGCGTTCCAGCATCCCGGCATTGCGCTGGTCGGCGATGGACCAGTCCTTGAGCAGCCCGGCCTTGGAGGAGGTGAGCATGGCCGGGGTGCGGATCTTGAAGAGCACGTGCTGGCCGCGGATGTTGGCGCGGACGTGCAGGCTCTGGTAGCCGGTGGCCTTGGGGTTGGCGATGAAGTCGCGGATGGTGCGGGGGATGGGCGGGAAGTTCTGGTCCACCACCCCGAGCACCCGGTAGCAGGTCGGAATGTCCGGGGCGATGATCTGGATCTCCAGCGGGTTGTCGATCTCCTTGTACAGCACCTCGTTGGCCGGGTCGAAGTAGGCCCACAGGCCCTTGGGACTGATACGGATCTCGGCGGTGATGCCGGCGGCCGCGAACTGTTCGGCCAGCTGTTGCTTGATGGCGACGACCGATGGGCTTTCGGCCAGCTTGTGGATGGTGGCCAGCACCTTCTGGCTCTGGCGCGGGAACTTGTACATGAGCGCCAGATTGTAAAGCTCCCGCTTGATGCCGTACAGACCCATGACCTTGGCCAGCGGCGCATAGATGTCGAGGGTTTCCTCGGCGATCTTCTGGCGCTTGTGCTTGGGCAGGGAGTTCAGGGTGCGCAGGTTGTGGAGGCGGTCGGCCAGCTTGATCAGCATGACTTCCAGGCGGGAGGCGGCGCCGGAGAAGAGCTTGCGGTGCACCAGCTTGTAGAAGTTCTGGCGGTCGCCGCTGTAGTGGGCGATCTTGGTGCAGGCATCCACCATGAACTCGACGTTTTTGCCGAAGAGTTCGCCGAGTTCGGTGGTAGTGATCTCCGGCACATCCTCGATGGTGTCGTGCAGCACCGCCGCGGCCAGCACCTCGGGGTCGGTGACGCCGAGATCCTCGACCAGGATCTCGGCGACCAGCAGCGGATGGCTGATGTACGCCTCGCCCGATTTGCGGCGCTGGTCCTGATGGGCGGTCACCGCAAAGGAGAGTGCCTTCCAGAAGAGGGCGGCCGGCCCTTCCTGGTTGCCGAGCTGCCCTTCCATGCGGGCGCAGTAGGCGGCGATGTCGAAGACGTTCTTTTTCGGTGGCATAAGTCGCGGATCTCCGGCCGCGGCGGCCGGAAAAATTCCATCGTGCTCCTGTCATTAAATCGCAAATGGGGGTATGATGTGCCGGTGGACACAGTAGCGTCCGGCCCCTGAGCTGGTTTTATGTTATAACTCCCGTGTTTTCAATAAAAAAGAGGGCGCGTTGTCCTGACTGGGCCGCTGGCTGCGCGATTCCTCCCTCCTTATAGGATATCCCTTTGGCACGACGGCAGCAGCGCGGAAGAAAGAAAGAGATGGGCAGTCGGCGGCGCCCGAGCCATAAAGCAGCGCAAGCGTTCCGGCCGGAGCCGCGTCGCCGCCGGTCGCCGGGGTTGGCGGAAGACGCGGTGCTCGGTCTCCTGCTGGCGAGTCCTCAGCCGTTGCCGCTGGAGGCGGTGGTCGAGGGGTTGGGGCTGGCGAGTTCCCAGCGCAAGATCCTGCGGCCCCTGCTCGACAGCCTCTGCCGCCAGGGACGGGTAGTATGCCAGCCCGGCAACCTGTATGCCGCCGGCACGATACCCGATGTCTTCGAGGCGACCCTGGCCGTGCACCCGCGCGGGTTCGGCTTTGCCGCGGTGATCGGCACCCCGCCCAAGGAGGCGGGCGGCAAGGATATCTTCATCCCGCCGGGCTCGCTGGGTCATGCCCTGCACGGCGACCGGGTGCTGGTGCGGATGACCGCCCACGGGCGCGACCGCGCCGAGGGTATCGTGCTGCGGGTCCTTGCCCGCAAGCTGAGCCGGCTGGTCGGCCTCTTTGTCGCCGCCAAGCGGGGCGGCATGGTGGTGCCGGAGGACGAGCGCTATCCCTTTCATGTTGTGGTGCCGCCCGCGGAAACCCAAGGCGCCGCTGGCGGCCAGGTGGTGGTGGCGGAGATCGTCACCTTTGTCGAGGGGGGCAACCCCGAGGGCCGGGTCGTCGAGGTGCTGGGCGACCCCAATGACCTGAAGGTGCAGACCGAGATCGTCATCCGCAAGTTCGAGCTGCCCCACCTCTTCGATGAGGCGGTGGCGGCGCAGGTGGCCGCCTTCGACAGCGCGGTGGCCATCGGCAGCGACCGCCTCGACCTGCGCGACATCCCCCACGTGACCATCGACGGCGAGGATGCCCGCGACTTCGACGACGCGGTGGCCGTGGTCAGAAACGGCAGCGGCTATCGCCTCTACGTCTCCATCGCCGACGTGAGTCACTACGTCACCCCCGGTTCGCCGGTGGACGAAGAGGCGTACCGGCGCGGCACCAGCGTCTATTTTCCGACCATGGTGGTGCCCATGCTGCCGGAGCGGCTCTCCAACGACCTCTGCAGTCTGGTGCCGCATCAGGACCGCTACACCTTTTCCGCCATCCTGGAGTTCGATGCGGACGGCCGCCGGACCGGCGCCTCCTTTGCCCGGAGTATCATCCAGAGCCGCCACCGCTTGACCTACACCAAGGTCAAGGCCATGCTGGTGGACCAGGACCAGGCCCTGCGGCAGGAATACCAGGACGTGGTGGAGGATCTCGCCGTCATGGGCGAGCTGGCCGCCCGGCTCGAACAGCGGCGCATGGCGCGGGGCAGCATCGGTTTTGAGATTCCCGAGGCCAAGATCATCGTGGGCGAGAACAATACCGTGCGCGGGATTGTGCGGCTGGAGCGGAACATGGCCCACAAGCTCATCGAGGAGTTCATGCTGGCGGCCAACGAGGCGGTGGCCGAGACCATCGCCACCAAACAGCTCGACGGCCTCTACCGCATCCACGAGGAGCCGGACCCGCTCAAGGTGGCGGAGTTCAGCGAATTCGCGCTGAGCATGGGGCTCATGCTGCCGCCCAACGGCGGGGCGCCGCAGTGGTTCGGCCAGGTGCTCGCCCTGGTGGCCGGCACCCCCAAGGAATACATCGTGAGCAACCTGTTGCTGCGGGCGATGAAGCAGGCGCGCTACTCGGCCAAGAACGTCGGCCACTTTGGCCTGGCGGCCCGCTTCTACACCCACTTCACCTCGCCGATTCGGCGCTACCCGGACCTCATGGTGCACCGGACCCTGGCGGCCTTCCTGACCGGCAAAAAAAATGTCGGCGGCCGGCCCGGCACCGCCACCGAGGTGGCGGGCGACTTTCTCTCCCAGCGGGAGCGGGTGTCGGTGGATGCCGAGCGCGAGGTGGTGGAACGGTTGTCGGTCCACTACATGGCCGATAAGGTGGGCGAGGAGTTCGAGGCGGTGGTCTCCGGGGTTTCCTCCTACGGCCTCTACGTCGATCTGCTCACGGTCTTTGTCTCCGGCGCGGTGTCGCTGGCCGATCTCGGCAGCGACGGCTACGAGGTGGATGAGAAGCAGCACCGCCTCTTCGGCCAGTACAGTGGGCTGGCCATCCAGATGGGCGATCTGGTGCGGGTGAAATTGCTGGCGGCCGACCGCCAGCGTCGCCGCCTCAACTTCGGCCTGGTGGCGCTGCATCCGGAGTCGCGGCAGTGACCACCGCCAAGGGTGGCGGGCGTAAGGAGGCCGCCGCCGCGGCCCTGCTCGCCAACGTCGCCATCGTGCTCAACGAGCCGAAGTATCCGGAGAACATCGGGGCCGCCGCCCGGGTGGCCGCCAACATGGGGATCTCGCAACTCATCGTGGTGGGCCGCGAACGGCCGGCGGCAGAGCCGATGCGCAAGCTCGCCACCCACCACGCCGTCCATCTTGTCGAGGCCTTGGCGTGGTATGAGTCGCTGGCCGAGGCCCTGGCCCCCTTTGCCTGGGTGGTGGGGACCACCGCGCGCCAGGGGCGCCAACGCCGCAATTTCAGCTCGCCCCGGGAGATGGCGCCGGAGATGGTGCCGCTGCTCAAGAAGAACAAGGTGGCCTTGCTCTTTGGCCCGGAAGACCGGGGGCTGACCAACGAGGACCTCGCCTTCTGCAACATGCTCACCACCATCCCGACCGCGGCCTTTTCCTCGCTGAATCTGGCCCAGGCCGTGGCCATCCACTGCTACGAGGTGTACGACGCGGTCCTTGCCGCGGTGGGCGAGGGGCGGAAGCAGTATCGGCCGAAGCTCGCGGAAAATCACGAGTTGGAGGCGATGTATGGTCACGTGGAGGAGGTGTTGCGGACCATCGGTTTCCTTAAGGAGACCGATTACGAGTACTGGATGCGGAGCGTGCGGGATTTTCTCGGCCGGCTGGGGTTGCGCGCCGGCGAGGCCCGGACCATTCGCGGTTTTTGTCGTCAGTTCCTCTGGTACGACCGCAAGCGTGGCGCGTGAAGCGGCCTGTTTCGCGGTGGACCTGGGCCGCAAACGGCAAGGAGGGCAACGCGATGGCGCTGCCCTCCTGTGGTGCAAAAAAAATGCTGAGCAGAACGAGGGGTTGAGACGGGAGGCCTTCCGTTCTGTGCGTTGCCGGGCGGATATACGCCTTGCCGGCGACGCTCCCTGCTCTGCTCAACCCGCCAAAGTGTGGTACTCCTGTCGCCGTCTGGCGGCGCGTGCCTCCCGTTCGGTGTTCGTCAGACCCCGGTCACCGCGCTGAGCCAGTACCGGAACAGCGAGATCGGGCCACCGGCCTGAATGACCGCCGCAACCATGCAGCTCAACGCCCAGGCGCCGATGACGCCGACCGCCAGGGCGCCGGATGCCACTGCACCGCCTTTCAGGATGTCATTGCCGATGCCATCCGTCACCAGAACACTTCCCAACCGTTCCTTTGCTCTTGTCCGTTCCATAAACGTGCCTCCCTTCGTGTATGGTGGATTCTTTACTTTTACTATAAGGAAGCTTTGGGTGTTTGTAAAGGCAAAAAATAAGTAAATTCAAATAGTTAGTTGACAATCAACAATGGCAGCATTGCGGGAGGAACAGGGGCGAACATTCTCGGTAACGACTGTGGCCGTTTTGCTGACACCAATTTCTGGCAGGTGGAGCGGAGTGGGGACTCTGCGGTCAGAACCCCTTGAGGGGGCAGGCGTCGCAACGCGGATCGCTCTTGCGGCAGAACTCCTTGGCGGTGCGGACGATGAGGGCGTGGTACTCGTTGAACAGGGCTGCGTCGGCGGGCAGGTGGTCCATGAACAGGGCCTGGAGCTCGTGGTAATCGCTCTCGTCGGCCGCCAGACCGTGGCGATTGAGGATACGGTGGGTGTAGGCGTCCACCACGAAGGTCGGCTTGTTGCCGGCATAGAGCAGGATGGAGTCGGCGGTTTCGGGGCCGATTCCCTTGATGGCGAGCAATTCCTCCCGCAGGGCGGCGGTGCCCCGGCCATCGAAATAGGACTCCACCGAGGAGGCCGCTTCCGCGATATGGCGTAACAGGTTGTGCAGCCGGACCGCCTTGAGGTTGTAGTAGCCGGATGGGCGGATTTTTTCGGCCAGGGCCGGGGTCGGCAGGTGGACCAGGGCGTCGAGGTCGAGCAGTTGGTCGCGCCTGAGGTTGTCGATGGCCTTGCTGACGTTGCTCCAGTTGGTGTTCTGGGTCAGCACCGCGCCGACCAGGATCTCCAGCGGCGTCTCCCCTGGCCACCAGTGCTGCGGCCCGAAATACGCAAAGAGGGCCTGGTAGATGTCCAGCAGACGGTGACGCACGTCGGGTTATTAGGAACGCATGAAGAGGAAGTAGACGAGGACCGCGATGGCCCCCACGCCGACGCCGGCAATGGGGAGGATCTTGCCGATCTGGACGTTCCCGTCCACGATGAGGTCCTTGGTCATCGGGCTGCCGGAGAAGAGCCACAGGCCGATGACCACCGCCGTGACGACCAGGGTGTTGATGGACTGCCGGTAGAGGTGGTAGCCGATAAAAAGGACAAAGGGCACCAGGAACCAGGGGTTGGTGAAGAGGCCGACCGCATCCACCCGGCTGATCTGGTCCGGGATGTTCGTGTTGGTGAAAAAATTCGCGATGGTGGTGAGTATTTCCATACTGGTCGCTGGCCTCCCCCCGTGGTGGTTTGCCGGTTTTATTCCTGCCGCTTGGGCGACATCGCCTGTTTGTAGACCTTTATAGCACAATAGGAACCGCACATGCTACAGGCATCGCCCTTGTAGCTGTTGCCTTCATCCCGATAGCGCCGCGCCTTTTCCGGATCGACGGAAAGCGCGATCTGCCCCTTCCAGTCCAGATTGTTGCGGCATTTGGCCATGGCGATGTCCTGGTCGAAGGCCCCGGGTACGCCCTTGACGATGTCCGCGGCATGGGCGGCGATCTTGGAGGCGATCACCCCCTCGTGCACGTCTTCCGGGGTGGGCAGCTTGAGGTGCTCGGCCGGGGTGACGTAGCAGAGGAAGTCGGCGCCGGCCGCGGCGGCGATCGCCCCGCCGATGGCGCCGGTGATGTGGTCGTAGCCAGGGGCGATGTCGGTAACCAGCGGCCCCAGCACGTAGAAGGGTGCGCCGTGGCAGAGGCGCTTCTGCAGGAGGATGTTCGCCTCGATCTGGTTCATCGGCATATGGCCCGGCCCTTCGATCATGACCTGCACCCCGGCCTCCCAGGCACGCTGGGTCAGCTCGCCCAGGTGGATCAGCTCCTGGACCTGGCCGCGGTCGGTGGCGTCGGCGAGGCAGCCGGGGCGGATGCCGTCGCCCAGGCTCAAGGTGACCTCATGCTCCTTCAAAATGGCGAGCAGGTCGTCGAACCGCTCGTACATGGGGTTTTCCTTCTTGTTGTAACTCATCCACTCGATGGTAAAGGAGCCGCCGCGGCTGACCACGCCCATGAGCCGCGGGTGGTTGCGGATGCGGTCGAGGGTGTTTTTGGTGATGCCGCAGTGGATGGTCATGAAGTCCACGCCGTCCTGGGCCTGCTCCTCGATGGTCTTGAAGATCTGGTCCACCGTGACCTCGCCGATCTTCTTGCCCTGCGCCTCGACCACCTCGGAGATGGACTGGTAGATCGGCACGGTGCCCAGCGGAATCGGGCAGTTCTTCAGGATCTCGCGGCGGATCTCGTTGAGGTTGCTGCCCATGGAGAGGTCCATCACCGCATCCGCCCCGGCCTTCAAACAGACGCAGAGCTTTTGCAACTCCTGGCCGATCTCGGGCATGTCCTTGGAGGCGCCGATATTGGCGTTGACCTTGGTCTTGAGCCCCTTGCCGATGGCCATCACCCTTTCAAAGTCATGGTTCTTGTTCTTGGGCAGGCAGATGGTGCCCTCGGCGATCCCGGCGATCAGGGCCTCGACGCTGATGCCCTCGCGGGCGGCGCATTCTTTGAAAAGCGGGGTAACGGTGCCCTTCCGGGCGTCTTCACGGATGCTCATGGTAACTCCCACGCCCCGTTGCCTGATTCCCAAGCCGGTGCGGTTGCGGCAAAAATTGATCTTTGTTCCCGAAGAGCGGCAGTCTACCAGCGCCTGCCGGCTCCGTCAATGCAAAAGAGGGAAGAGGGCTGGAGGGGGCAGGATGAGGCGTTGTGCGTCAGGCTTTGGGAGGAGTAGGGGAAGGGCGTTTGGCGAGAATGAGAATTGGCATTGCGTCACCGGCATTCAGGAAGCCGTGGTGGCGGTGAGCTTGAGTCCCAAGGCCTTGAAGACCCGCTGGATGGTTTCCAGCCGTGGCTGGGTGTTGGGCCGCAACGCCTTATAGAGCGCCTCGCGTTTGATGCCGCTGGCCTTGGCAATTTCGGTCATGCCCCGTGCCTTGGCAATGTGGCCCAGAGCGGCGGCCAGTTCTCCTGGCTCCCCCTCTTCCAGCACCTGGCGCAGATATTCCGCCACATCCGCATCGCCTTCAAGATATTGCGCCATGTCGAATTCTGGCAGGTCGCTGACCTTCGTTTTCACTTTCTTGCTCATGATTTTCACTCCGCTAAAGAGGCTGCCAACACCCTGGCTGCGGCAATGTCGGCCTTCTGGCTGCTTTTGTCGCCACCGCCGAGCATCACGATCAGCATGTCGCCTTGCTGGACGTAATACATGCGCCAACCGGGACCAAAGAATTCCCGCATTTCAAAAACACCGTCGCCCACCGGAGCCACATCACCCAGCAGCCCCCGCTGAGCCTTTTCCAGGCGCCGCAACAACCGGAACCGTGTTGGACGGTCGCGCAAGCTTTCAAACCAGGCATCGAATTCCGGCATGCGCCTGATGGTGAGCATGACCTATTGTAATCGATCGAGGACGAATTGGCCAGCCTTGATTTTCAACTCAATATCTTCGCGCAGAAAAAACCGTTTGCCAGGGCGGCGAATCGGCGGCCCCTTGCTCAATCGCTGTGGACAGCGTGCCTTCCGGCAGCGGTTCAGAGAGCGGGTAGGATGAGGCTTTGTGCTTCAGGCTTTGGGGGGGGGGAGTGAGGGAGAGCGGTTGGCGGGAATGGGTATCGGTATCGCGTCACGAATTCCCGAGTTGAAACGCGTTGTATGCCTCATCTGCCTTAAAGTCCCAACGAGGCCCGCCAGGAGGGCAGCGGCAGCGCGTCCCAAGTCCGCCCCTGGAGCAGGCGGCCATTCTGTTTTTTCGCCCGCTTCTTGCCGTCAACACCCCAGCCGCCCCATTGCTTGAAGAAAAAGGCGGCCTGTTGTTCCTCGCATTGGCGCTTGATATTGAGCACCCATTCCTGTCGCATGGGCCGGGCCTTGGGGCCGGATTCGCCACCGACGATCACCCAATGGATGCCGTCGAGATTCACCATGCCCAGGTCTTCCAGCAAGGGTTCCACGGAGAGGAAACGAATTTGTGCCGGCACTTGGCGAAGCAAGTCGATCCGAGGAACCCCGAATTTCCGATCCTCCACCGTGACCCCGAGCCAGGCGTTGCGCGGTGGCCTATAATCCTGGAAAAATCTGGCCATGCGCTCGGCCCGTTTGGTCAGAACTTGAAAGGTGTGTTGCGGCGCTCGCCGGATCACCTCGAAAACCTGCCGGATGTAGTCATCAGGAATCTCTTCGTGAAAAATGTCGCTCATGGAGTTGACGAAGTAGATGGTCGGCTTGGCCCGCTGCAACGGCTCTTCCAGCCGATTGGGCAGCAGGGTCAGGGCAAAGCCATTTTCATAACCCTTGACGCCCATAGCCTGCAACCGCTTGGCCATGACCTCGGCATAACAATGGGCGCAACCGGGAGAGGCCTTGCTGCACCCCACGGTGGGGTTCCAGGTCCGCTCGGTCCATTCGATTGATGTTTGCGTACTCATGGTGTCACCTTTACCAACTGTTCGCCATCCTTGAAATATACAAATTTGCTCCGCCGTTTCGGAGTTCCATCGAGATTCTGCACCAAGCCCTTTCGGGCCAGCTCACCGAAAGCTTTTTGAAAATCACTCTCGAACCAGCCGGTTTCTTCCAGCATATCCGCTAATTCCTCCATCCCGTAGCGTTCCGGGGTAAATTTCAGTCTGCTCAGCCAATATTCTTCAACACCAGCGAGATCCCGGTCCTCTCTTTCTGGCCTAACCTGATCGGCAGCGGGAAACATTTCCATCTGCTTGCTGCGTTGCACCCGCGCGTCCTGCTTCGCCGCTGCCCGCGCCTTTTTCTGAACCCAATCCAGATGCTCCGATGCCTCCATGAACTTGACAATCCCCAGGTGGTGCCTGGTCAGGTAGACGAGATGGTAAAGGGTGCGATCCTTAATAGGATTTAGGACTTTCACGGATGCAGTGCGCGGCTTCCGCCCATCAACCGGCAACACCTGTTTGAGGTTGTTGCGGTAAAGCGAAAGGAGAAATGTCTCCCGTTGGTCGGGTGTCATATCCCGAACATCCGGGACTATGCCAAAAATACGACGCATGTCTTCCTGTAATTTTGCGTCGGATACAAACCGGGAAAGGAAACCGTACATGAAATTAATGAGGAACTCGGAATTGGGCCGCCTGAGGAGCGGGGTCAAGGTCGGGCGTTCCACATCATTCTTCCAACCTTTAGGGTCAACAAAAAAGAAAACGAAATCTCTTGGGGCGCACCAGTCAAGGATCTCCGGGATTAGCTCATGGAATGACCCGTTGAGCGCCTTGGTCTCGGTTCCTTCATGTTTCCTGCCGGACAGGTAGTCTTCAAGTTTCTGAAACGACTTGCTGTTCTGTTCAATAAACAGTGCCCGGAACCGCACATTTTTGCCCATCCGCGACAAGCCGCTCCGGCATTTTTTAATGATGTCCAGGGACTTGGCGATTGATGTGTCGCCAAGATCCTCCCCCTGCTCTTCCCAAGGCCCGGCGAAACAATCCACATAGCAGATGCTGGGCGCGTGCTGACCGACAATCATAAACAATCGCTCAAGGTAAGCTTCCAACAGGCGATGCTTGAAATAGGTCTGCTCACGGCCTTTGTAGTGTTCGAAATTTTCCACGCCACCTCCTTGCCAAGCTCCCTATAAGGGCCGGAACCCAGAGAGCAACAAGTCACCGGATTCCGGGGACGCAATACTCATTTCCCATCAACCGCTGTTTTCCCGTTCGCTCAAGATTTGGTAACCGCAAGCGCCGCAGCGTTTTTCACCCTGCCATCCACCATGCCACAGAGCCAGGGACAATCGGTGTGTCCCAGGTTCTTTTCTCCTCTTCGGCAGAAAGGGTCACTGTCTCCCTTCATGCTGCATGTTTGCGGACGTGCGGCTCGATCTCGGGCCAGGTGGTGCGTTGCGCGAGACGCAGGTCGTAGTCGCTCTGCAGGTCCAGCCAGAGTTCCGGCGAGACCGAGAAATACTTGCCCAGGCGAAGGGCGGTGTCCGCCGTGATCGACCGCTTGCCATTCACGATCTCGCTGATCCGGTTGGGCGGTACGCTGATCGCCCGCGACAGGGCATTGATGCTGATTTTCAGCGGATTCATGAACTCTTCAAGCAGAATCTCGCCAGGGGGAATGGGATCAAGTTGTTTGGTCGCCATGGTTCTCGCTCCTAATGGTAATCCACTATTTCGACGCCATGCACCTCGCCGTTTTTCCACGTGAAGCAGATGCGCCACTGGTCATTGATGCGGATGCTGTATTGCCCCTTGCGGTCGCCCCGAAGCGCTTCGAGCCGGTTGCCGGGCGGTTGCCGTAAATCGTCCAACGTCCGCGCCCGGTTGAGATAAAGCAGCTTGCGCCGTGCCGGTCGCTCAATGGAACGAAATCGCGACACCAATATGTCGTGGAACAGCTTTTCCGTGTCTGCGCATTGGAACGACCTGATCATGAAACATGATATTACGTGATGCGTAATATGTCAATCGTAATGGAAGAGGAAGAAGGCGCAGGGCGGAAGGAGGCCGTGTCAGAACACCCCGTGGTCGAGGAGGATTTTCGTGCCGATGGCGATGAGCACCAGCCCGCCTGCCACCTCGGCCCGCTGGCCGAGTTTCGAGGCGGCGCCGACGAAACAGCCCAGGCGCAGGCCGACCGCGGTGAGGAGCGCAGCAACGATGCCGATGATGAACGCCGGCAGCCAGACGGGGATGCGGAGCACGGCAAAGCTGAGGCCCACCGCGAGGGCATCGATGCTGGTGGCCACCGAGAGGATGATGAGCCGCCGGCCGCGGGTCGGGTCCCGCTCGCTCCGCTCCTCATCGTGGTCGAAAAGCGCTTCGTAGATCATGTGGCCGCCCACCAGGGCAAGCAGCCCAAAGGCGACCCAGTGGTCGAAGCGTTCGATGAGGGGGCGCACGGTGAGCCCACCGGCCCAGCCGAGGATGTTCATCCCCGCCTGGAAGAAGCCGAAATGCCAGGCGAGGCGGAAGGTCTGGCGGAAGCTGACGTTGCAGAGCGAGACCCCGGCCGCGATGGCCACCGCAAAGGCATCCACCGCCAGGGCCAGGGCGATGGCGAGGATGGCGAGCAGGTCCATGGATTTTCCCTGGTGGGACGCGGTTAGAGTTTCTCGCCGGCCGCCAGGTCTTCGAGGCGGTCGCGTTGGAGGATGGTGATCTGCGGGCCGTTGATGGTGAGATACCCCTGTTTCGCCAGTTTGGCGAGCATCCGCGACAGGGTCTCGGGAATGGTGCCCAAGAGGCTGGCGAGCTGGGTCTTGCTCACCGGCAGGGCCACGGTATCGCTGTCGCCCTGCTGTTCGCTCAAGAAGAGGAGATGGGCGGCGAGGCGGCCCGGCACCTCCTTGAGCGAGAGGTTCTCGATCAGATGGGCGAATTTCTTGAGGTGCATGGAGAGCGCGGCCAGCATGTTCATGGCGAGATCGGGATTGGCGCGGATCAGTTCGATGAAGGCCTGGCGGGGAAAGAAAAAGATCCGGCTCTCCTCCAGGGCCATGGCATGGGCCGGAAAGGAGGAGCCGGTGAAGACGGCGGCCTCGGCAAAGGGGTCGCCCGGCCCGAAGAGGTGGAGGATCTGTTCCTTGCCGTCGAGGGAAAGCTTGTAGATTTTGACCAGCCCGCTCGCCACCACGTAGAAACCGTTGCCGGGATCGCCCTCGGTAAAGATGGGTTGGCCCTTGCGGACGGTCTGGTCGGTGGCGATCATCGCCAGTTCATCGTATTGGGCCGGGGTAAGGCCGTCGAACAGGGGCACGGTGGCGAGGAATTTGGTGATTTCCATGGTCAATCCGCGTTAACTTTGTCGCCTTCGCATTTTCATCGCGGTTGAAGCGACAGGAATGGCTAGGACACGAACAGGGCCGTGGCGGCCAGGGCAAAGTCATTCATGATGGCGGCCACCACCCGCAGGGGGTGGATCGCATTGTGGCATATTTTGTCGGTGGAGAAAAGCAAAAGATGGGTGCTGCCCACCGGTCGTGTTTCGGTGAGCACCACATCCTGGAAGGCGGGCAGCGGGGTCACGGGCACCATTTTGCGGATGGCCTCTTTGGCCGCCCACAGCATCGTCAACCGCAGGAGTTCCGCGTGCTGCCGGCCGAGCGCCTCGGTCAGCACCGCCTCTTCCGCCGGGGTGGCGAAACGTTCCTTGACCCGGAGCACCGTGGGGATGCCGGCCTGCAGATCGATACCGCAGGGGTGCAGGCTGGCCAGGGCTGCGGCGCGGCCGTGGCTGTGGGAGATGGAGAGATACACCGGCTGCGCAAGTCCCGGCAGTTCGAGGTGGGGTTTCCCGGCCGGATCGTTGGCGATCACCAGCTCGGGGGCAGCGGGTTCTCTGCCGGCGTCGTCGGCGGTGAGCAGGGCGGCCACCGCGGCCTTGGCGGCCAGCCGGCCGCCCAGCCATTCCTGCCGGCGTTTGGGGTAGCGGAAGGCCTGGTAGCGCGCCTGTTCCGCCTGGCTGAGCATGGTGGCCAGTTGCGAAGGGGAGAGGGGGCCGGCCAACGGCGCCAGGTCGAGCAGGGCAATGGGGAAGGGCGGCTCCACCCCGAGTGCCGCGGCCCAGGAGGTGGACGGCAGCAGGGAGAGGTCTGTGCCCAAGGGGTGTCCGTCGAGAAGGGGCATCGTGTCCTTTCGCTGTCGCGTGATTGACAAAGGGCCGCCGCTGCAACCTCGCAGCCGGCCCGCCAAATTTCTTGCTATTTTATGCGAAACACGCTTTTTTGGTAAGAGGCAAGCACCATGAACTCGCTCGACATCGGCGTTCTCGTCATTCTCGTTATTTTTCTGGGCCGTGGCATCTGGATCGGCCTGGTGCGACAGCTGGCCTCGCTGTTCGCCCTGGTTCTCGGCTTTGTCGCGGCGGGCCATTACTACCGGCAGCTCGGCGCGGCGCTGGAGGCCTATCTCCCGTCGCGGTTCAGTTTTCTCATCACCTACGCCCTGCTCTTCCTCTTCGTCTACCTGGCGATCATCGCCGTGGGCTTTGGCCTCCGCAAGGTGATGAGCGTCTCGCTGCTGGGCTGGTTCGACCGCCTCATGGGCGGGGTGTTCGGGCTCGGCAAGGCGGTGCTCCTGCTGGCGGTCCTGTTCATGGTCTTTACCGGCGCTGTCGCCACGAGTCCGACGCTGCGGCAGTCTCTGACCGCTCCGTACCTTGCCGCCACCTCCCGCCGGCTGCTGGTCTTTGTCCAGGACGAAAAACTTCAGGGCCAGTTTTTGCCCAGGCCGCCGGCCATTTCATCCGCGGTTGCCGCGGAGATACCAACGGGCAAGGCGGTCGGGGGCAACCCCCAGCAGAAATCCCCAAAGCATAAGCTGGTTCCGCCAGGTCGTCCGTAGTCTTCCCCAACGCTGCCAGCGGCGGGCCGACGTCTGCACCGCGCTGGCCGCCAGCCGGATGTTCCCCCGCTGCCGCAGGCGGCTGACCATTTCCAGATCCTCCAGCAGCGGCAGGTCGGCAAAGCCGCCCATGGCGCGAAAGTCCGTGGCCCTGAGGAAGAGGGCCTGGTCGCCGTAAGGAAGCTGGCCGAGTCGAGCCCGCAGGTTGGTCCCCAACTCGATGAGCCGGTAGCCGGGCCGGCGGTCGGCGATCGCGAGGCGGAAGGCGCCGGCGCTCACCGCCGGGTCGGCGAGGATGCGGCGGACCTCGGCGGCAAAGGCCGGGGGCAGGAGGGTGTCGGCATGGAGAAAAAGGAGAATGTCGCCGCTGGCGGCTGCGGCCCCGGCGTTCAGTTGGCGGCCGCGACCGGCCGGGCTGCCGACCACCGTGGCACCGTGCTGGCGGGCGATGGCCGCGGTGGCGTCGCGGCTCTCGCCGTCGGCCACGATCACCTCGTGCACCTCCGCGTCCGCGAGGGCGGCGAGGGTAGCCGGCAGCGCCGCTGCCTCATTGCGCGCCGGGATGATGACCGAGATGCGCGAGGTCTTGGGGGCGGTCGACATCGGCGAGGGGTTCCAGTAACAGGTGAGTAAGGCCAAGGGTGGCGGCCCTGGCGAGGGTTTCCCGGAGCAGGCGGGCCGTGCCCCAGGGCATGGCGGTAAAGAGTTCCGGCTGCGGCCGGTTGCAGCCGATGAGATAGTAGCCGCCGTCCGTGGCCGGGCCCAGGACCAGATCGTGGCCAGGCAGGGCGCGCAAGGCCGTCGTCAGGTGCGTCGGCCGCAGGGCCGGGCAATCGGCCCCCACCACCGTCACCGGTCCCGGGTGGCGGGCAAAGGCCTCGGTGATGGCCCGGTCGAGTCTCGCCCCCAGGTCGCCGGCGCCCTGGTCGGCGTAATGGTCGGCGCCGGGCAGCCATTGGCGCACCGCGGTATCGCTCGCGCCGCTGACGCGAACCTCCAGGCTGCTCCCGGTGGCGAGGCAACAGGCCCTGAGGGCGGCAAAGGTCGTTTCGCTCATCCGGCGTTGCAGATGCGCGGCCCCTTCGGCGCCGAGGGCCGGAATGAGCCGGGTCTTGGTGGCGCCGGCCTGCGGCCAGCGGGTAAAGAGGATGAGATGGCCGGCATCGTTTTTCTGACGTTGCATCGCTGCCTCCGAGCAGGTACCTTGCAGAGGTTGTCACCACCATACCAGACCCGTCCATGGCCGCCAAACGCAAAAAAACGCCGAAGCCCGCCCCTGCCTCCTACCGGCAGCGGGATTACCGCAACCTGGTCAGCGCCGGCAAGCTTGCCGCCTTTCACGTGCAGGTGCGGGAGACCGACCTGCACATCCTGGCCACTCGCGACCTGACCGTCGAGGCCGAGGCAGCGGTACTGCGGTATCGCGCTCAGCTTGAAGGCTATCTCGCCGACCATCCCACCTTTCTGCCGGCCCTGGTGCCGTTGCCGCTGGACCCCCTGGCCCCGCCCCTCGTCAAAGAGATGCTGTGGGCCGGGATAGCGGCGGAAGTTGGCCCCATGGCCGCGGTGGCCGGCGCCATGGCCGAGTTCGTGGGCCGCGACCTGCTCGCGCTTGCCGGGGTGCAGGAGGTCAGCATCGAGAACGGCGGCGATATCTTCCTGGCCCGGCAGGAGGCGTGCGTGGTGGCGATCTTTGCCGGCACCTCGCCGCTCAGCAACCGGGTGGGTTTGCGGCTGCCGTCGGCGCGGATGCCGCTCGGCGTCTGCACCTCCTCCGGCACCGTCGGCCATTCCTTGAGTTTCGGCACCGCCGACGCAGTGACGGTGCTGGCTGCCTCCACCAGCCTGGCCGACGCCGCCGCTACGAGGATCGGCAACGTGGTGCACAGCGGGCGCGACCTCGATCAGGCCCTGGCCGTGGCCCAGGCCATCGACGGCGTCCAGGGGGTGGTGGTCATCAAGGACGAGCAGCTCGGCGCCTGGGGCGAGGTGGAGCTGGTGCGGCTCGACGCCTGACCGTTTGCCGCAAACACCTCGCCACCGGGCGGTCTTCCGCCTCCCCTTGCGGGGGCTCTTCAGACAGCCGGGAAAAGAAAACCGGATGGTCAGATCGGGCAGATCAACGCCCGCAGTTCTTCGGTGAGCCGCCGGTTTTCCCGATAATCCACCGGGCAGTCGATGAGGGTCACCATGGGCTGGGCCAGGGCCTCGCGCAGCACCGGTTGCAGTTCTTCCGGCTGGCCGATGCGGTAGCCCTTGGCGCCGAAGGCCGCGGCCAGTTGCACGAAATCCGGATTGGTGAAGCGCACGTGGCTGCTGTGGCCAAAGGCGTTCTCCTGCTTCCACTCGATGAGGCCATAGCCGCCGTCGTTCCAGATCAGTACCACCAAGGCCAGCCCCAGCCGCCGGGCGGTCTCCAGTTCCTGCACGTTCATCAGAAACCCGCCATCGCCGGTCACCGCCACCACCGCGCGCTGCGGCCGCACGAGCTTGGCCGCGATGGCGCCGGGCAGGGCGATGCCCATGCTGGCGAAGCCGTTGGAGATGAGGCAGGTGTTGGGCAGCTCGCAGGGGAACATGCGCGCCATCCACAGCTTGTGGGCGCCGACGTCGCAGATCACCAGATCGTCCGGGGCCAAGGCTTTGCGCAGTTCGTGGACAAGCCGCTGGGGCTTGACCGGAAAGGACGGGTCGGCGGCGTGGGCCGCCATGGCGTCGAGCAGGGCCTCGCGCAACGGTCGCATGAACTGACCGGGATGCGGCGTGACAAGTCCGGCGAGGCGGTCGAGGCTCACGGCGATGTCGCCCATCAGCGCCGCGGCCACGGGGTAATGGCTGTCGGTTTCGGGCGGGGTGGAATCGATGTCGATGATGACCCGGTCACCGCTGGGGTGCCAGAGATAGGGGTGATATTCCACCAGGTCGTAGCCGACGCAGATGATGCAGTCTGCCTGGCCGAAGCCGCAGTTGACGTAGTCCCTGGCCTGGAGTCCGGCGCTGCCCAAGGCAAGCGGGTGGCGAAACGGGATCACCCCCTTGGCCATGAAGGTATTGGCCACCGGGATGTTGCACTGTTCGGCAAAGCGGCGCAGGGCCTGGCAGGCCTCATCGCGGATGGCGCCGTTGCCGGCCAGGATCATGGGATGGCGGGCCTGGCTGATGAGGGCCGCCGCCTTTTCGAGCTGGTTGGTCTGCGGTTCGGGCAGTACCGGGTTGTGAACCGGCAGGGGCTCGCCATCCACCGGGTGCTGGGCGATGTCCTCCGGCAGTTCGAGGAAGCACGCCCCCTTTTTTTCCGTTTGCGCGAGGCGGAAGGCCTTGCGGGTGACCTCGGCGATCACCGCCGGCGTGACGATGCGGGCGCTGTACTTGGTGATCGGCGCGAAAAGGGCGGCCAGATCGAGCACCTGGTGCGATTCCTTGTGCAGCTGGCTGGTGGCGGCCTGGCCGGCAATGGCGATGAGCGGCGCGTGGTCGAGGTTGGCGTCGGCCACGCCGGTCACCAGGTTGGTGGCGCCGGGGCCCAGGGTGGCGAGGCAGACCCCGGGCCGACCGGTGAGGCGGCCGTACACGTCGGCCATGAAGGCGGCGCCCTGTTCGTGGCGGCAGGTGACGAAGGTGATGGGGCTGCCGCGCAGGGCCTCGATCAGGTGGAGATTCTCCTCGCCCGGCAGGCCGAAGATATATTCCACGCCTTCGCTCAGCAGGCAACGGATGAAGAGTTCAGCGCCGTTCATCGCCATGGCCGGTGAGGCTGATGGGGGTATGTCGCGTGGCGGCCTTTGCCTCCGGGCCGCATGGCTCGGCGGTCGGCAGCCAGAAGGTGAAGGCGGAGCCTTTGCCCTCCTCCGAGGTTACCGTGATCTCGCCGTTGTGATTTCGGGCGATGGTCTGGCACAGGCTCAATCCCAGGCCGACGCCGGGCAGCGCTGCCTGCGGTGAGCCGACCGGAGCCTGGGGGCCCTTGGTGGTGTAAAAAGGATCGAAGATACGGCCCAGATATTTGGCAGGGATGCCGCAGCCGTTGTCAACGACCCGGACAAAAACGCGCCCGCCGTCGCTGCCGCTTTCGATCCGTATCGTTCGCTCCGGCCGGCCTTCCGTGGCATGGAGGGCATTGGTGATGAAATTGGCGAGCAGTTGCTTGACGAGGCCGCCATTGACCTCCACCGGCGGGGTTGACCGCAGTTCGCGGTGCAGGTGGACCCCGGCCTCGGCCAGGGATTTTCCGAAGCGGTCGAGCACCTCCCCGGTCAGGCGGGTGAGGTCGGCCCGGGCGAAACCCCACAGTTGGCTCTGGTCGCTGAAGGCCGAGAGATCCTTGACGATTTCGGAGGCGCGTTTGGCAAAAACCTGGACGTGTTCGAGGTGATCGCGCGTTTCCGGCGTCAGTTGCGGATCGGCCAGGGCCATCTGGGTATAGCCCATGATGCCGACGTTGATATTGTTGAACTGGTGCGCGATGCCGGTGACGAGATGGCCGAGCGCCGCCAGACGTTCGGCCCGCGCCAGCTGTTCCTCGGCATGATGCCTGGCGGCCCGGGCCTCGAAGAGTTCGATGGCGTTGTGCACCGCCATCACCAGCTCGCGGCTGTCCTGCCAGGGTTTGGCGATATAGCGCCAGACCGCGTCGTCGGAGACCGCCTGCATGACGCTGTCGAGATCCAGATAGGCGGTAAAAATCATGCCGATAAAATGCGGATCGAGCTGTCGGGCGTGGTGGAGCAAGGTGAGCCCATCCATGCCTTCCATGCGCAAATCGCTGACAATGACATGGGGATGATGGCTCTGCACCAGAGCCAGCGCCGCCTCGCCGCCGGTAGCGGTCAGCAATGGGTGGGGCTCGTTGGCGAAGGCCACCTCGATGGTCTTCAGGATCACCGGGTTGTCATCGACGAAAAGGATTGGATGGTCCATGTCGTTCGTAGTGGGGGTGGGGGCGACATCCTTCTAGTTACGGGATAGCGCGGGCCGTTTCCTCTTGTCAAGAGTCCCTTGCGGTTTTTGCTCTTGCGCGACCGGGAAAAGGCAAATGTGAGTTGCCCTGCCGTTAAGGCTTGACTTGGGTTTTCCCCGCCGGTATCCAATAATAACGCGGGCGTTCGATTCAGGTTGGCTGGTCGGCCGCGGCGGATCATAAAAAATAGGCAACAGGAGGGGGGGCCTTTTATGTTGCTGCATGGTGGAGCCTCGTCTAGCGAGGCCAGGGAGTATTGCGGCAGAATTTTGCAGCAGGAGTGTACCGCCGAGCTCAAGGAGCAGGTGGTCGCTTGGATCGACGCCTTCCGCGGGCTGGAGCAGACCGGGGCGCCAACGATGCTTTACATCGCCGCCTGGCGCGAAACGGAACAGGTGATCTGGTATGAATTCGCCAGCGAGCGCCTTTGTGAATTGCTGGCTTGCCGCAGCAACGAGGTGGCGGAGGTTTTGCGGCAATCGGTGATCGACCGGCGGGAATACCGCTATGCCGACCTCGACGCCGAGGTGCAGGAGGCGGTCACCACCCGGCGGGAGCTGGAGGTGTTCCGCCAGGGGTTGCGCGAAGCGGTCTGCCGGCAGGGTGGGGTGGAGGCGGTGTACAAGGTGGTGGTTGCCGGTCGCAAAGCCTTGTGGCTCAAGGACCAGGCGGTCACCAGAAGCTTCGCTCCCGACGGCATCCTGGTTTCCTTGGGCATGCTCACCGACGTGACCAAGGAGATGGAGCAGAAGGACCTGCTCCAGAGAATCGGCTACTTCGACGAACTGACCCGGCTGCCCAAGCGCCATATCATGCAGACCCTGCTTGAGATGAGCTTCGGTCAGATGAAGAAGCAGCTCATCGATAATTTTTCCTTTCTCATGCTGGCGGTTGACGATTTTGCCGAAATCCGTGCGCGAATCGGGCAGGAGGAGGCGGATCGCGTCTTGGCGGCGGTGGCGGAGCTGCTTACCGCCAGCAAGCGGCGGGAGGACGAGATCGGCCGCTATGGCGGCGAAGAGTTTTATGCCCTGTCACACGGCGGGCTGGCGAGCGGTCGCGAATTGGCTGAACGACTCCGCCGGCTCGTGGCGCAGGCCGGCTTTCGGGTGGCGGAGACCGCCATCACGCTGACCCTTTCGGCGGGGGTGGTCGAGGCGACGGAATTGACGAACCCCGGCATCGATGCCCTGGTCATGCGGGCGGATCGGCGGTTGCGGCAGGCGCGGCGGCAGGGCGGCAACCGGGTGGTCGGCAGCGACGAACCCGGGCCTTAAGCGCTCAGTCGTTCATGATGGCCCAGAGCGTTTGGGCCACCGCCAGGAGCGGAGCGATGAGCAAGGTGACGAGCTGAATCATCTGCTTCTGGAACCAGGAGTCGCGCAGCAGGGCGGTAAAGCCGGTGCCGGACTGGTTGTCGAGCGCCAGCATCGCCGCGGCCAGCATGAGGATACTGAGGACCAGCAGGCCGCATTCGGCGATGAGAAGTTTGCGGCCAAAGAGCTTGAGGCCGTCGAGCAGGGCGCAGGTCCATGTCATCCTGGTGGCCAGTTGCTTGAGGGTCTCGAACTGCGTTTCGGCCTTATCCAGTTTCTCGACAATCTCCCGATAGAGCGTGCCGTGCATCTTTTTCGCCGTGCTTTCCCGCGCCTCGGCCAGGGTGGTCTTGATCGCCGTGAGCGTGGCCGGAAATTCCCCAAAGAGCGAGGGATAGGTGTAGCTATCCCAGAAGGCCCGATGTTCCATCCACCGCTGCATGGCCTTTTCGTTGCGCTGCTTTAGGGCGTCGAGCTTCATTTCCTGGACGCGGTAGCATCTTTGCAGGAGCAGCCGTGCCTTGACGGCTATATCGATCAGATCGTAATAGCTCTGTTGCGCGTATTGCTCTTCGATGCCGGCGAGATCGGCGAGCAGGTGCTTCATCTCGGGGGCGTCCGCGGTCAGCCAGTCTTCAAGCTCTGTCACCATGGCGCGGGCCTTGCCGGCCGGTTCCTCCGCCTCCTGCCGCTGGGTCTCCAGCCGCGTGGCCAGCAATTCTTCCACCTGCCGCTCGATGGGGATGAGTTCCGGATCCATGAGGGCATGGATGAACAGCTCTTTCTGGCCGATGATCAGCGCCCGGAGCTGGTTTAAGGCGCGGTTGCCGAAGCCGTTCTTGACGGCGGACTGGATCTGTGCATAAAGCGCCTCCGGGCAGTCGCGGTCGATGGAGAGGACGTTGTCGAGGGCGTGCTCCGCCTTCCAGTTGTTGTCGAGCAGGCTGTAATGGCGGGAGAGCAGCAGCGAGACATAAATACGGTCCTTGTCGGTGGTGGCCATCCGCAGCGCGCTTTCCAGGTAATGCCCCATGTCGTGTTCACGGTCGAGCTCGAGGGAGAGGAAGGCGCGGGCAATGGTGGCGTGGAACTGTTTGCCTTTGAGGCGGCGGGATTCATCGATAAAAAGGTCTTCGGCCTGGGCATATTGGCCGACCCGCAGGCAATCGAGGCCGAGATAGAGGCCGTGGCTGTCGACGGTGATCGTTTCGGGTTTGCCAAGATCCTGCCAGCGGGAATGGGCGGAGAAGGCGATGTTCCAGAGGAAGCGGGGCTGGTAGATTTTGCAGAGATCGAAGAAGGCGACGTAGGTCTGGAGTACCGGATCGTGCCGCAATTGCGAGGTGGAAATCCCGGGGGTGAGAAAAGGCAGCAATTGTTCCTGGTGGGTGAAGGCCTCCTGGAACAACTCGCCGAGGCGCGGCAGCGGCAGATACCCCACCAGCGAGAGCCCCTGCGTTTGCATGGTAAGTTGTTTGCTGGGGCAATTGGTCGGCGTGTGGTTGGTCATGCCGCAGTAGAAGCATTTTTTCCCTGCGGTCGCCCGTACCAGGTGGCGGTAAGGAAAAATCGGCTCGTGGGTCTCGAAGGTCCGGGACGGAAAAACAAGCGGGGAGAGGCCCAGTTCCTCGTCGCCGATCTGGTGGGCGGCCAGTTCCCCGCCCTGGATGAGGGTTGCCCATTGTTCCCGCAGGGGTTTGGTGATGTAAATGATTTCGTGGTGCAGCAGAGTCCAGACCTTGGAGGCGGGATCGCGCAACGGCTGCGGCAGATTCTCCGCCCGGCCGCCATGAAGAATGATTTGGATCGGCGTCGGGCCGACGCCGCTATCCCATTGATATTCCTGCTTGGTCTGGTCGAGACGGGTGAAGAATGAATTGATCGCGGTGGCGAGTTGGTGATGCTGGAAGAGCAGCAACTCGTCGTTGCCTTCGAGTTCGGCAATGGCATCCTGCTGGAGCGCGTTGCGGAGGGTGTAGAAGAAACTGAGCCAACGGTCGCCGATCAGCTGTTGTCCGCGCTGGGTGTCGGAGTGGATGGTAATGAGAATGGAATCGAAATCGGCCATTGCCTCAGGGTCTCACGTCGGTCAGATGCAGTTACGGGTAATCTCCCTGGCCTCCTCGTGCTTCGGATCGATGCGAAGCAGTTTGCCGGCCCACCAGTCGGCGCGGGCGAGCATGCGCATCTCGAAATAGGTCTTGGCCAGGGTCAGCATCACGTCGAGGTCCTCAGAAAATTTTTCGGCAACTTTTTCGAGAATCTTGAGCGCTTCGTTTTTTTCGCCTGCCTTGAGCAGGGTCATCCCGATTTTTTTGCTCAGGTAGAAGCGCTCCGGGTCGTCCTTGAGCACATCCTGGTAGATCTTCACCGCCAGTTCGCAGAGGTTGTGCTGGGCGCAGGTATCCCCCACCTCCTCGCGGAGATCGATGTCGTGCGCCTTGCTCTTGATGACCATCTTGAGGATCTTTTCCGCCTCTGCGTTCCGGTTTTTCTTGAGCAGCAGCTTGGCGAAGTTGAGCGCCCGGTCCGAATGGCGGGGACTGATCTCCATGGCCCGGGAAAAGAACTGCATGGCCTTTTCCACCTGATTGAGCCGAAAGTAGATCTGGCCCAGGGCGTGATAGGAGGAGACATCGAGCCGGTTGAGTTCGATGGCCTTTTCGAAGCAGAGCTGGCCTTTCTTGAGATCGCCCTTCTTGACCAGCAGGCGCCCCAGTTCGCGGTAGGGGCGGGAGGAGCGGGCGTTGAGGGCGGTGGCCCTGGTCGCTTCCTGAATGGCGCCGTCCAGGTTGCCCTGCTCGTCGAGTTCGCGGGCATTGAGCAGGTGGCGGGTCATCTGGTCGGGGTTGTTCTGGTGGTCGAGGAGTTCGTTGACCTTCTGTTCCAGAGTCGCGGTGACGAAGGGCTTGGTCATGTACGCATCGACGTCGTGCTCCGCCGCCTCGGCGACAATGTCCATGTTGGCCTCGGCGGTGATCATCAGAAAGGGGATGTCGCGGGTCTTCCGGTTGGCCCGCACCAGATTGAGCAGCCCGGTGCCGGAGAGGTGCGGCATGTAGTAATCGGAGATGATGAAGTCGAAGGTCAGTTCCTTTTCCTGCAGGAGTTTCCAGGCGTCGCGGCCGTTTGAGGCCTCGTGATATTCGTGGCCGTAGTTCAACAGCTTCAACATCGCCTTGATGGAGCGGCGCATGTTGTCCACGTCGTCCACAATGAGAAAGACCATATCTTTGGGCGGTTTGGGCGGCATGGGATCCTCGGTTGCGTCGTTACAGCGGCAGGATGAAAAAGAAGCGGCTGCCCCCGGCGGGGGAGTCTTCGACCCCGATCCGGCCGCGGTGGAGTTCCACCGCCAGGCGGCAGAAATAGAGGCCAAGGCCGGTACCGACCAGGGCATCCTGCTTGTCGGAGATGCGGGCATATTTCTCGAAGATGGCGGTCCGCTTTTCCGGCGGGATGCCGCCCCCCTGATCCTCGACAAAGAATTCCAGGTGGCGGCTGTCGGCCACCCGGCAGCCGAAGGTGATCTCGGTACCGGCCGGGCTGTAACCCAGGGCATTGGTCAGCAGGTTCTGCATGACCCGCAGGATCAGGATGCGGTCGAGTTCGATCCGCGGCAGTTCCTCGTCCGGGATGGAGAGCGCGATGTTGATGTTCTTGATCCGCGCCAGTCCCCGCATGCTGCTCAGCGATTCCTTAAGGATCACCTCGGGATCGACGGTTTCGCGAATGAGGTTGAGCTGGCCGTCCTCGATCTTGTCGATGGTGCCGAGGTTGGCGACCATGCGCACCGCCCGGTTGCAGCCGATCTGCGCCGCCTCCAGGAATTCCCGCTGCTCATCGTGGATGGAGTAGGAAAGGATGTCGAGATTGGCCACCACCTCGGAAAGCGGCCCCTTGAGGTCGTGGATCAGGAGCTTCGACAGTTCGGCCCGCAAGGCCTGTTGCCGCTGGAGTTCCTGATTGCGCCGGCGCAGGGTGTCGCGTTGTTTTTTGATCTCTTCCTGCAACGACTGCTGCACCAGGAGCGAGAGCACGATGCCGGTGAAGTCCAGCAGCCGGGTAAGATCTTCCTTGAGCAGATTTTCTTCGCCGGCCTTGTCGGTGACGTTGATGATGCCGAGGAGTTTGTTCTTGTGGAGGATCGGCACCGACAGCAGGGCGTTCTTTTTATAGTGCTGGCGACATTGCCCTTGAAAGCGCGTATCCTTGGCGATGTCCGGAATAAAGAGCGGTTCACGGTGATGCGCCACCCAACCGGCGATCGAGCCGATGTCCAATCGTTGGGTATGGCCGATCAATTCGGTGCGGGTGGCGGCGCGGACGACCAACTCTTTCTTCTTCCCCGCGATGACCATGATGGAGCCCTGTTCCACCCCGAGGTAGTCGAGGATGCATCGGAGAATGCGGCTGAGGCGTTGGTCGTCGCTGAGGTGGGGGGTGTGGAGGATGGCGGCGATCCGGCCGAAGCTGTCCAGCAGCCGGCTGGCGAGGTTCTGGTCAGGCGGTTGCATGGGTGTGGCGGTCTTCTTTTTTGGCATCATGTGTCCCCGGTGGGAGGCGGTTTACGGACGACGGCCCCCAATCGGTTCAATCATAGCGGAAAAAGAAGCGGCTGACAAATACTGATACGGCCGCGGGAAAAGGCGACACGAAACCTGCCGCCCCCGGCGGTGCCTGCCAGGGCGCTGCGTTCCAGCGCTATTCCCACTCGATGGTGCCGGGCGGCTTGCCGGTGATGTCGTAGACCACGCGCGAGAGGCCGCGCACCTCGTTGCAGATGCGGCGGGTGACGTGGTCGAGGAACTCGTAGGGCAGATGGGCCCAGCGGGCGGTCATGAAGTCGACGGTCTCCACCGCCCGCAACGCCACCACGTGGGCGTACTGGCGGTTGTCGCCCACCACGCCCACCGAACGCACCGGCAGGAAGACGGTGAAGGCCTGGGAGACTTTGTCGTAGAGGTCGTGCTTCCGGAGCTCCTCGATGAAAATGTCGTCGGCCAGGCGCAGGGTGTCGGCGTAGTCCTTCCGCACCTCGCCCAGGATGCGGACTCCGAGGCCCGGGCCGGGGAAGGGGTGGCGAAAGACCATCTCGGAAGGCAGCCCCAGCTCGACGCCGATCTTGCGCACCTCGTCCTTGAAGAGTTCCCGCAACGGCTCCACCAGGCCGAGTTTCATGTGTTCCGGCAGCCCGCCCACGTTGTGGTGGCTCTTGATGACCTTGGCCTTGCCGGTCTTGGCGCCGGCCGACTCGATGACATCGGGGTAGATGGTGCCCTGGGCCAGCCATTTCACGTTGGTGAGCCTGGCTGCCTCCTCCTCGAAGACCTCGATGAAGGTGGTGCCGATGATCTTGCGCTTCTGCTCCGGGTCTTCGACGCCCTTGAGCTTGCCGAGGAACCGCTCTTCGGCGTTGACCCGGATCACCTTGACCCCCATGTGTCTGGCAAAGGTGGTCATCACCTGGTCGCCCTCGTTGAGGCGCAGGAGGCCGTTGTCCACGAAGACGCAGGTGAGCTGGTCGCCGATCGCCTTATGGAGCAGGGCCGCCACCACCGAGGAATCCACCCCGCCGGAAAGGCCGAGCAAGACCTCGTCGGTGCCGACCTTGGCGCGGAGCTGGGCGATGGAGTCGGTGATGATGTTGTCCGGGGTCCACAGGCGGCCGCAGCCGCAGATGTCGTGGACAAAGCGTTCGATGATCCGCCGCCCCTGGCGGGTGTGGGTCACTTCGGGGTGGAACTGCAACCCATAGAAACGGCGGGCCTCGTCGGCCATGCCGGCCAAGGGCGCGCTGGCGGTCTCGCAGATGGCGACGAAGCCTTGCGGCAATCTGGTGACCCGGTCGCCGTGGCTCATCCAGACGTCGAGCAGCCCATAGCCCTCGGGGCTGGCATGGTCCTCGATATCGGCCAGCAGCTTGGAGTGGCCGCGGGCCCGCACCTGGGCGTAGCCGTATTCTCGGTGGCTGGCCGGCTCCACCTCGCCGCCCAGCTGGGCGGCCATGGTCTGCTGGCCGTAGCAGATGCCGAGCACCGGCACGTCGAGCGAGAAGACGATCTCGTTGGCGCGCGGGGTCTCGGCCTCATGCACCGACTGCGGCCCGCCGGAGAGGATGATGCCGTTGGGGTTAAAGGCGCGGATGGCCGGGCCATCCATCTCCCAGGGGTGGATTTCGCAGTAGACGCCGGCCTCCCGCACCCGGCGGGCGATGAGCTGGGTGTACTGGGAGCCGAAGTCGAGGATCAGGATACGTTCGCTGTGGATGTTCATGGGGAACCTTGTTTGCCGCAAAGAGGGGGCGAGGTGCTGCGGTGTGAGCCTACTCGCCCAGCCGGTAATTGGGCGCCTCCTTGGTGATGATCACGTCGTGGACGTGGCTCTCCTTGAGGCCGGCCGCGGTGATCCGCACGAATTTTGCCTTGGTCCGCATCTCGGGGATGGTCTGGGCGCCGATGTAGCCCATGCCGGAGCGCAGGCCGCCCATGAGCTGGTAGATCATGGTGGAGAGCGAGCCGCGGTAGGGGACCTTGCCTTCGATGCCCTCGGGTACCAGCTTGGCCTGGCTCTCGATGCCTTCCTGGAAATAGCGGTCGCGGCTGCCTTGCTGCATGGCGCCCAAGGAGCCCATGCCGCGGTAGCCCTTGTAGGTGCGGCCCTGGTAGAGGAAGGTCTCGCCGGGGGATTCGTCGGTGCCGGCAAAGAGGCTGCCGATCATCACCACGCTGGCGCCGATGCCGATCGCCTTGGTGATGTCGCCGGAGAACTTGATGCCGCCGTCGGCGATCACCGGCACGTTGTACTTGTCCGCCATCCTGGTGCAATTGTGGATGGCGGTCAGCTGCGGCACGCCGACGCCGGCGACGATGCGGGTGGTGCAGATGGAGCCGGGGCCCACCCCGACCTTGACGCAGTCGGCGCCCGCCTTGATGAGCGCCTCAGCGCCCTCGGCGGTGGCGATGTTGCCGGCGATTACCTGGAGCTGTGGGAAGGCATCCTTGACCCGCCGCACCGCGTCGATGATGTTCCTCGAATGGCCGTGGGCCGAGTCGAGCACCACGATATCCACCCCGACCTTGACCAGTTTCTCCACGTGGTCGAGCGGGGTGTTGACGCCGATGGCCGCCCCGGCCAGCAGACGGCCGCGCTCGTCCTTGGCGGCATTGGGATATTTGCGGATCTTCTCGATGTCCTTGATGGTGATGAGGCCCTGGAGGTTGTAGTCGTCGTCCACCACCAGCAGCTTTTCGATGCGGTGCTCGTGCATGAGCGCCTTGGATTGCTCCAGGGTGATGCCGGGCTTGGCGGTGACTAGGTTCTTGCCGGTCATCACGTCCTTCACCTTGAGCCCCTCGTCGGTGACGAACCTGAGATCGCGGTTGGTGACGATCCCCACCAGTTTTCTGCCGCGCAGCACCGGCACGCCGGAGATGCGGTAGTCGCCCATGATCTTGTTGACCTCGCGGACGGTCTGCTCCTCCACCACGGTGATCGGATCGACGATCATGCCCGATTCCGATTTCTTCACCCGCTGCACCTCGCGGACCTGCTCGTCGATGGTCATGTTCTTGTGGATGATGCCGATGCCGCCCTCCCGCGCCATGGTGATGGCGGTGCGGTGTTCGGTGACCGTGTCCATGGCGGCGCTCATCAGCGGCATGTGCAGGGTGATGGACTGGGTGAGTCGGGTGGAGAGGTCCACCTCCGAAGGCAGTACTTCGGACGCGCCGGGGATGAGGAGCAGGTCGTCGAAGGTAAAGGCGGGTTCAATGTTGAGCAGCGTCATGCACTCTCTCCTTGTCGATGCGCCGGCTGGGAGGCAGACAGCCTCGCCAGGCGTTACGGCCGCGATAAAACCCCCATGCTACCCCATTCGAGTGGTTGCGTAAAGAGTAAACGAGTTGGCCGCTTCCGGTCAATGGGGATTATCGGCCAGGGTGCGGAACCGAGGACAACGGCGGGTCAATCGGCGGTCAGGAGGTTGACGATCAGCCGGATCAGCAACTCCTTGCCGGCTGGCGCACTCTCGGCAATAAGCAGGGCCAGGGCGGTGAGCGCCGCCTGGTTCATGCCCATGGTCATGCCCTCCTGCTGGAGATAGAGCAGGAAGAGGAAGGAGCCGATGCGCTTGTTGCCATCGGCAAAGGGATGGTCCTTGATGACGAAGTAGAGCAGGTGGGCGGCCCGCTCCTCGCGGCTTTTGTAGAGCGGCTCGCTGAACATGGTCTGCTCGAGGTTGCCGAGGATGGCCGCCAGGGCGTCGCCCCGCTCCGTGCCGAAAAGGGTCGTGGCCTCGCCACGGCCGCTCAGGTTCGTTTTGAGTTGGCCAATGGCAGCTTGGGCCGTGCCATAGGCCAAAACCCCACGGGCGGGCTGGCACCCCGGCGGCAACAGCAGGGCATCCTCGTCATATTGCAAGAGCAGCCGCCAGGTCTTGGCATAGCCGGCAATCAGGTTAACCACCGCCTGGCCGGTCTCGTCCGCCAGGGCGTTGGCCTGCAAGGTGCGGGCAAGCAGTTCCAATGCCTGCTGGGCCTCGTCGAGGCCGCGTTCCGCCAGCCGTTGCCGGTTGAGGGTGTAGCCGTCAAAAAGATGTTGGCGCAAAACCCCGGTGGCCCATTGACGGAAACGGACCCCGCGTTTGGAGTTGACCCGGTAACCCACCGAGATGATGGCGTCCAGATTGTAATGTTTGAGCTGGCGGGAAACTCGCCGTTTGCCTTCGAGTTGAACTGCTAAGAAATCCTTGGCAGTTGCCGCCTCGGTCAACTCTCCGTCGGCAAAGATGCGTTTGAGGTGCATCCCCACGTTTTCTGGCGTGCTCTGGAACAACTCCGCCATCTGTCGTTGGGTGAGCCAGACGGTTTCGCCCGCCAGCTTGACCTGTACTGGGCTGGATACGTTGGGGTCTTCGTAGATGAGGATTTGGTCTGTCATCAGACAGCTTCCGAAAGTTTTTTTACACACCATATCGCAGAAGTCGTAGACCATGCAAAAAAAACGCACCGGGATGGTCAGGCGCAGGTGCTCCAGAGAATGCCTTCCAGCAGGCCGGTGTCGCTCACGGTGAGGGCAGGGGCGGCCAGCCGGGTCAGCAGCGTTTCGTAGATGAGCCCGCCGGCCAGCAGGATCTCGCCGCGGCCCTGGTCGAGGCCGGGGAGCGCGTTGCGGCCGGCAGCGTCGAGACGGGCCAGGCGGTCGAGCAGTGCCTGCAGCCGCGCCAGCGGCAGCAGGTGGCCTTGGACCCTGGAGGCGTCGTAGGTGGTGAGCCCCAAATCCAGGGCGGCCAGGGCGGTGGCGGTGCCGCCGCTGCCGACCAGGAGGCCGGCCGGCGGCAGGGTGGGGAGCGCGATTCCCTCGGTGGCTTCGGCAATGGCTGCCCGCACTTGGGCCAGGGCCGCCTCGGCGGGGAGGCACCCCGACGGCAGGAACCGTTCGGTGAGGTTCACCGCCCCGATGGGCAGGCTGGTGACGCCGCCTTCCCAGATCAGTTCGGAACTGCCGCCGCCGACATCGGCCACCAGCAGTGGGGCGTCTCCGCCCATCGCCTGGCGCACCCCGGCCAGGGCCAGGGTTGCTTCGGTATGGCCGTCGATCACTTCCACCGCCTGGCCCAGCAGGTGCTCGGCCTCGCTGAGGAAGGCGGCGCGGTTGGTCGCCCTCCGCAGGGCATGGGTGGCGCAGACCCGCATTCGGTGGGGCCGGTATGCGGCGAGGTGTTCGGCGAAACGGCTCAGGGCGTCAAGGCCGCGGCTTATGGCCGCCGGGCTCAACTGGCCGGTGGCGTGGAGGTTTTGCCCGAGACGGACGGTGCGCAACTCCTTGGCCAGCGGCTCCAGCGTGCCGTCAGGGCGGATGGCCGCGATGAGCAGGCGGAAGCTGTTGGTGCCCAGGTCGATGGCCGCGTGGATTGAGGGCTTTGTCATTGCCTCACCTGTTGCGATCCGCTATGATGACCCCACCAGCCCCGGCGGGGCATGGAAACATGGGGGAGGGGGAGTGGCAGCCATCGTCTCGATCAATCCGCAGAATCCGCAGGCCCGCCTTATCGGACAGGTGGTGGACGCCCTGCGCCATGGCGCGGTGGTCTGTTATCCCACCGACACCGTCTATGGCATCGGTTGCGACATCTTCAACCAGAAGGCGGTGAAGCGGATCTACCAGATCAAGCAGCGGCCGCTGTCCGGCCGGCCCTTCAGCTTCATGTGCCCCAGCCTCAAGGAGCTGAGCACCTATGCCCACATCTCCAATGCCGGCTACCGCATCATGAAGAAGGGGTTGCCCGGCCCTTTCACCTTTGTCCTGCCGGCGGCGAAGATCGTGCCCAAGATCATGACCACCAAACAGAAGACCGTGGGCATCCGGGTGCCGGACCATGCGGTCTGCCGGGCCATGCTGGAAACCTTGGGCAATCCCATGCTCACTACCAGCGCGGCCCTCGAGCCGGAGGCACCGCTGTTCATGGAGGCGTACGAGGTGGAAGAGCATTTCGGCCGGCAGGTCGACCTGATCATCGACAGCGGCCCGCTCCTCTATGCGGCGCCCTCCACCATCATCTCGCTGGTCGGCGACCAGCCGGAGATCCTGCGGCAGGGTAAGGGCGACGCCAGTACCTTGCTCTAATCCCTTTATTTCCCGGCGATCAGGGCGTCCTTCAGGGATTTGCTCATGGTGAAGTGGATGTTCTGGCGGGCAGGGATGTGCATCACCTTGCCGGTACGGGGGTTCTTGGTGGAGCGGGCCTTGCGGCGGCGCACAGCGAAGCTGCCGAAGCCGCGGATTTCGACCCGGCGGTTTTCCGCCAGGGCGTGGACAATGGCGTCGAGCATGATGTCGAGCGCCTGATCGAGGTCCTTCTTCAGGAAATCAGGCAGTTCCTGGGCAACGGCGTTCACGAGGTCACGCTTCAGCATGGTATTCCTTCCTTACAAAGGCGACACGACCCATTCGTAGGCGAGGTGCGGTGTCTGCCAGTGGGTTTTGTTGAGCAGGCTCTGGCCGGATTCGCCGGCCAGTAACGACAAAAGCGAAAAGTCGTGTTTCTCCGGATAGATCAGTTTGGGCATGGTCTTGGTGTCGAGCCCGGCCAAGCGGGCGGCCAGCAGCACCGCGTCGTTCAGGTTGCCGAATTGATCGATGAGCTTCAGTTCCTTGGCCTGGGCGCCGGAGAAGACGCGGCCGTCGGCGATGGCGCGCACCGTCGCCTCCGGCAGTTTACGGCTCTCCGCCACCGCCTTGATGAACTGGTCGTGCACGTTGTCGATCATCGCCTGGAGCATCGCGCGTTCTTCTTCGGTGAGCGGCCGCGAGGGCGAACCGATGTCCTTGAGCCGGCCGCTCTTCACCACCTCGCTCTTGTAGCCGATCTTGTCGAACAGCCCTTCGAGGTTGGCGAATTTGAGGATGACGCCCATGCTGCCGGTGAGGGTGCCGGGGTTGGCCACGATCTTGCCGGCGCCCAAGGCGGCATACAAGCCGCCCGAGGCCGCCACCGAGCCCATGGAGGCCACCACCGGCTTGACCGCATTGGTGCGCTTGACCTCCTCGTAGATCTCCTGGGAGGCACCGACCGCCCCGCCGGGGCTGTCGATGCGCAGCACGATGGCCTTGATCCCTTTCTGCTCGCGGAAGTCGGTGAGTTGGGCGATGATGTCGTCGGCACTGACGATGACGCCGGTCAGTTCGACGACCCCGATGCCCTCCTCATGGAGCAGGGAGGAACCCTTGGCCGGCCGGAAAAGGGAGCCAACAAAAAAGGTTATCCCGCCCCAGAACGCCACCATGAGGAGCCCCAACAGCAGGCAGCCGGTCAGGATGGGATGTTCTTGGCGGAATAACCTTTTCGTCGTCATGGGAGCAGCCCGTAAGCTGGATTACTCGTCAGCGTCCTTGTTCTTCATGCCTTCTTTCATCAGGTCGCCCAAGGTGGACGGCCCGCTCTTGGTCTGCTTCTGCTTGTACTCGGCGTAGGCCGCGCCCTCGGGCTCCTCGGTCAGGGCCTTGATGGAAAGGCCGATCTTGCGGTCCTTGGCCGAGACGTTGATCACCCGCGCGGAGAGGGCATCCCCCACGGTGTACATGCCCACCGGGGTCTCCACCTTCTCCTTGCTGATCTCGGAGACATGGACCAGACCCTCGATGCCCTCCTCCAGCTCGACAAAGACGCCGAATTCGGTGACGTTGGTGATCTTGCCGGTCACCGTGGTGCCGATGGCGTACTTCTTGACCGCCTCTTCCCACGGATCCGGCTCCAGCTGCTTGACGCCCAGGGAGAAGCGCTCGTTCTCCTTGTCGATCTTCAAGACGACGGCCTGGATGGTCTCGCCCTTGTTGTACTTCTCGCCCGGATGCTTGATGCGCTCGGTCCAGGAGAGGTCGGAGACATGGATCAGGCCGTCGATGCCCTCTTCGATGCCGATGAAGATGCCGAAATCGGTGATGTTCTTGATCTTGCCCTCGATGATGGAGCCGACTGGGTAGTTCTCGGCCACCATGTCCCACGGATTGGGCTGCAACTGCTTCATGCCGAGCGAGATCCGCTTGGCTTCGGCATCGATGCTTAAGATCACCACCTCGACCTGCTCGCCAGGGGTGACCATCTTCGAGGGGTGGCGGGCCTTCTTGGACCAGGACATCTCGGAGACATGGACCAGGCCCTCAACGCCTTCCTCCAGCTCGACAAAGACGCCATAGTCGGTGATGCTGACCACGCGGCCGGTGGCCTTGGAGCTGACCGGGTAGCGATCTTGAATGGTCGCCCACGGGTCTTCCTTCAACTGTTTGACGCCCAGCGATACCTTGTCGGTCTCACGGTCGTACTTGAGTACCTTGACCTTGATCTCCTCGCCCACCTTGAACATTTTGGAGGGGTGGGAGACCCGGCCCCAGGAGAGGTCGGTGATGTGGCAGAGGCCGTCCATGCCGCCCAGGTCGATGAAGATGCCGTAGTCGGTGATGTTGGTGATGGTGCCGGTGAGGGTCTGACCCTCTTCGAGGCTGGAACGCATCTCCTCGCGCAGCTTCTGGCGGTCCGCTTCGAGGATGGCCCGGCGGGAGATGACCACGTTGTTGCGGCGACGGTTGTATTTGAGGACCTTGAAGTCGAAGGTCTTGCCGATCAGGCTATCGAGATCCTTGACCGGCCGAAGATCGATCTGGGAATAGGGCAGGAAGGCGGGAACGCCGATATCGACCGAGAGGCCGCCCTTGACGCGGGTGTCGATCCGGCCCTGGATGGTGCCGTCCGCTTCCTGAATGCGGGCAATTTCCTCCCAGACCTTGATGCCGATGGCCCGTTCGCGGGAGAGCTTGAGGCCGCCCTCCGGCTCCCGTTTCTCGACAAAGACCTCGAAGGTGTCGCCGACCTTGATGTCGATCTCGCCGGCTTCGTTCCTGAATTCGGCAATGGCGATCTCGCTTTCCGATTTGTCGCCGATGTCGATCAGGGCATAGTCGTTGCGGATGGCCACGACCTTGCCCATCGTTACTTCGCCGACATCGATGACTTTGCTGCTCTGCTCGAACAGTTCGGCAAAGCTCTGGCCACTGCCAGCTGGTGTTGTGGTTGTGCTTTTACCCATGGGACACTCCTCCTGTTTGATGAAAAAAGAAAGGGCTTATATACCAGAGAGTAGGCGCAAATACAACTCTTTCTTCGGGGTGGCGCCGAGGCGGTCGGCGGGCGGCGGTGGCGTGAAAAAGGAGGGGCGGATCAGCCGGCGGTTGGGTCGGAGGGGGCGCAGACGACCTGGTTGCCGTGTTTCTTCTTGCTCTCGTAGAGCGCCCGGTCGGCGCGGCGGATGAGGTCCTCGATGTCCTCATCCCAGCTCCGTTCGGGGTGGCGGACGAACTGGGCCAGGCCGATGGAAAGGCCGGTGTCCGGAGGGTGGTGGTCGCGGTGATGCTGGAGGATGCGCTCGGCGATGCGCATCACCTGGTCAAGGGAGGCATAGGGGACGATGACGGCGAACTCGTCGCCACCGTAGCGGAAACTCCGGTCCACGTTTTCGCGGGTGCAGCGGATCAGGCTGTGACCGATGGCCTGGAGCATGCGGTCGCCGGCTTGGTGGCCGTACTTGTCGTTGTAAGCCTTGAAGCCGTCGACGTCGATCAGGGCCAGAAAAATCGGATACCCCTGCCGGTGGGCGCGGGGCACCTCCTCGTGAAGCTTGATGTCGAAGCAGCGGCGGTTGTAAAGGTCGGTGAGCACGTCGCACATGGAGAGATGTTCCAGTTGGCGGATCAGCTTCTGCTCGCGGGCCACCCGGCAGATTTTGGCCTCCAGTTCGTCGATGTTGAAGGGCTTGGAGATGAAGTCGCTGGCCCCGGCCCTGATCACCTCGGTGTAGCTGAAGGTTTCGGTGTAGCCGGTGACGACGATGACATCGATGCGCGGGTAGTGCTCTTTGACGTGTTTGAGGAGCGCCATGCCGTCCAGGCGCGGCATGGTCATGTCGGTGATGACGATGGCAAAATCATCCCGCGCCAGCGCTTCGATCGCCTCCTGACCGTCGCGCGCGGTGGTGCACCGATAACCGAAGGCCTCGATCGAGGTCTCAAGCAGGCCCAGCATCAGGGGATCGTCGTCCGCGATCAGGATGCGGCTGCGGAAGTCGAGGGGTTGTTCCGGCATGCGAGATAGTCCTGGATGATGGTTGCATGATCAAAGGCCAGGGGCGGCAACTGATCGGGGCGAAAAATCCTGGCCTGGCGGGCGTCGTCCCCGGCCCGCGGGGTGCCGCTGGCGGTGGCGAGGAAGACGGTCGAGATCGTGTGCTGCCGGGGGTCGCGCTCCGGGGCGGAATAGGTGTGGAGTTGCCGGACCAGGGTGACCTGCAACCCGGTCTCTTCGCGGGCCTCCCGCACGGCGGCCGCCTCCAGGGTTTCGCCGTAGTCGACGAAGCCGCCGGGCAGCGCCCAGCCGGGCGGCGGGTTGCGGCGTTCGATGAGGACGATGCCGCCGCCGGCCTCGATGATGAGGTCCACCGTGGGCACCGGGTTGCGGTAACGCGGCACCGGCAGGCCGCAACAGGCGCAGGATAAGGGGTGGGCACTCATGGTGTTTCCGCCTCCCGAAGGTCGTCGTGAGGCAGGCAGAGGGCGCGGATGGCGAGCCAGTTTTCCACGGTGGGCAGGTGATGGCGGCCCCGGTTCCAGGGCTGGCTGAAGACGATGGGGGAAAGCCCCGCCTCTTCGAGCATCAGGCAGGTCTGCGCCCGGTCATCGACAAAGTAGCGGATACCCATTTCCTTGATGTGGCGGGTCTTGTCGTCGTGCTCGCCGGTGGCGATCAGCCGCATCTGCTGATGGATTTCCTCGCCGAGCATGGCCCGGAGCCATTCGGCAATGGGGGCGGCCAGGGGGCGGGCGGTGACGAAGGTGAGTGGGGCATGCCCGGCGAACTCCCGCAGCACCCTGCCGGCATAAGGCATGAGCTGGAGGCCGGCGCCCAACGGGTCCTCCAGCAGGCGCTGGAAGATCTCCGCCACCACCGCCGGGTCCATGTCGAGGCAGTCCTCCACCTGGAAGGCGGTGATCTGCTCCGGGTGCACGGTCACCCCATGCTCCTCGCGGGCGATGCGGATAAAGGCCTCCATGGTGTCGGCTACCACGCCGTCGATATCAAAGCCGATCTGGCCGGGGTGGATGGACGGGGGCGTGGTGCGGGTCATGGTCGGTATTTGTCTCCAGGACAGCGTCTCGGCGGGACGGCAAGACGAACAGCCTGCTACGCCTGGGCTGCCTGCGATCATGATGTTTTTTGTTGCCATTTTCGTCGTGATCGTCTATGCAACCACTCCGCTGGTGCATCGCCAACGCCTTGGTTAGCTTCATCATAAAATATAACCAGGGCGTGGTACAGCCGAAAAAAGTTTTTTGCGGCAGTTCGAGGCGACGGAGGCGGCTTTGCTTGACAAAAAGAGGCAAACACAGCATAGTGCGCTGTGCATTTTTCCGGACAGGAGTCTTATTGATACGATGAAATTGCCGCCGCTTACCATTGGCCGTTTTACGGCTCGGGTTCCCCTCGTGCAGGGAGGGATGTCGATCCGCGTTTCCACCGCTGCCCTGGCCGCCCCGGTCGCCGAATGCGGCGGCATCGGCACCATCGGCGGCTCCGCCATCCCGGTCGAGGAGCTCCAGGCCGACATCCGCAAGGCCAAGGCCGCCACCAACGGCGTCATCGCGGTGAACATCATGTTCGCGATGAAGAACTTCTACAACCTGGTGATGGGCGCCATCGACGCCGGGGTGGACATGATCGTCACCGGCGCCGGTTTTTCCCGCGACATCTTCAAGATTGGCGAGGAGACCAACACCCCCATCGTGTCCATCGTTTCCTCCCCCGCCTTCGCCAAGCTGGCGGAAAAGCTGGGCGCCGCCGCCATTATCGTCGAAGCCAAGGAAGCGGGCGGCCACCTCGGCACCGATGTCGCCCTGCGCGATCTCTTCCCCGAGGTACGCAAGGTGGTGAAGAAGGTGCCGCTCATCGCGGCCGGCGGCATCACCAACGGCTTCGAGATGGCGGAGATGATGGACAAATACGGCGCCGACGGCGTGCAGGTCGCCACCCGCTTCGTGCTCACCAAGGAATGCCCGGTGGCCGACGCCTTCAAGCAGGCGATGCTCGATGCCAGCCAGGAGGATGTGGTGCTGGTCAAGTCGCCGGTGGGCATGCCCGGCCGGGCGCTGCGCACGCCTTTCGTCGAGAAGATGGCGCAGCAGATCAGCGTCAAGGCCAAGGAGTGCAAGTACCAGTGCCTCAAGAAGTGCGACTACTTTTACTGCATCAGCGAGCGGTTGCGGCAGGCCCGCGACGGCAACGTCGAGGAAGGCCTCTTCTTCACCGGCGAGAATGTCTGGAAGATGAAGGAGATTCTCACCGTGCGCGAGGTCTTTGACCAGTTCATCAGCCAGGCCGAGTCGGTCTACAAGGAGCCTGCCGCCGTCTGTTGATCGGTTCCTTGCTTTCCCCTTTGGCGCGGCGGCGCTATCTTAGCGCAGGAGCATGACACCTCCAACCCTACCAGAACCCCGGATCATCCCCCGGTCCGCACATCCCATCTCCCGCGCCAACATCGACCGCGAGGCACTCAAGGTCATGTACCGGCTGCGCGATGCCGGCTATCGCGCCTATCTGGTCGGCGGCGGCGTCCGTGATCTGATGCTCGGCCGCACGCCGAAGGATTTCGACATCAGCACCGACGCCCACCCCGGCGAACTCCGCAAACTTTTCCGCAACAGCCGCATCATCGGCAAACGCTTCCGGCTGGTGCAGGTCTTTTACCACGGCGGCAAGATCATCGAGGTCTCCACCTTCCGCTGCCGCAGCGAGTTCGAGGAAGACGGCGACGAGGCGGCGGTGCTGGCCCAGAACAACACCTTCGGCACCCCGGCCGAGGATGCCTTTCGCCGCGATCTCACCATCAACGCCCTCTTTTACGAGATCGAGCACTTCACGGTCATCGACTACACCGGCGGGGTGCAGGACCTCGAAAACCGGATCGTCCGCATGGTGGGCGAGCCGGAACGCCGCATCATCCACGATCCGGTCCGTATGCTGCGGGCCATCCGCCACGCCGCCCGCCAGGGCTTCACGGTGGAACCCGAGACCTGGGCGGCGATCCGCGCCAATGCGGACAAACTCGCGCTCTGCCCGGTCTCCCGCATCCGCGACGAATTCATGAAGGATCTGAAGAGCGGCGCCATGCGGGAATGGGCCAAGCTGGCGCTGGCCTCCACCCTCTTTTTCAGGATTTTCCCCTGCTACGAGCAGCAGGTGCCCGGCGGCGAGGACCCGACCTTCTACGACGCGGTGGAAACCCAAGGCAACGAGACCCTCACCCTCCTGTCCCACGTGCTGGACCTCATCGACCGATACTGCCGGGAAGGACAGGCGCTGACCGACGAGCTCCTCTTCGCCTTGCTGCTGCTGCCCTGGGCCATGGCGGAATTCGATCTGCTCAAGCGGCGCCATGAAAAAGGCGGCGAGGGCCACCGTTTCACCCGGCGGCTGCGCGAGGCGGTCGACGCCAATCTGGAGCATCTTGGCGTCAAACGGGCCAGCAAGGAGGAGATCGCCCTGCTGCTGGCCAATCTCTCCCTCTTTGCCCAGCATCAACAGGGCGAGGAATGGCCGCGCTGGTTCGCCAAGAAGAGTTATTTCCAGCGGGGCTTGACCTTCTTTACCCTCTATCAGGCCGTGGCCACCGGCGCCCCACCTCCCGCGCTCGAGGCGCCCCCGCCGTCCCCACCGCGTCCCAAGCGGCGACGCGGGGGCGGTCCCCATCGTGGCGTCCGCACTGCGGCCTTTGCCGCCACCAAGGGCGGTATCTTCGGTCTGAAAAAATAGGGGATGGCAATGACCTGGCCGCCCGAGATCGCCACCTGGCAAGCACTGCCGCTTTCCGAGTTGATGCAGCAGGCGCTGGCGGTAAAGCTCGCCCGCCGCGGCGCTACCGTCTCGCTCTGCACCATTGCCAACGCCAAATCCGGCCAATGCAGCGAGGATTGCCGCTTCTGCGTGCAGTCCGCCCATTATGCCACCGCGGCCCCGGTCTACCCGCTGCAAGATTGCCGGGAGATGGTGGCGGCGGCGGCCGAGGCCAAGCGCATCGGCGCCAGCCACTTCTCGCTGGTCACCAGCGGCCGCGGCCTGCCGGCCCAGGAGATTCCCCAGGTGGCGACCATGGTTCGCGCCATCCGCGAGGAGGTCGGCATCAACGTCTGCGCCTCCCTCGGCATCCTCGATGAGTGTGCCCTGGCCGAACTGAAGGCGGCGGGCCTTTCCCGCTACCACCACAATCTCGAATCCTCGCGGGAGTTTTTCCGAGAGGTCTGCACCACCCACACCTTCGAGGAACGCCTCGCCACCATCGCCGCGGCCAAGGCGGTGGGGCTGGAGGTCTGCGCCGGCGGCATCTTCGGCCTTGGCGAGTCC
The DNA here is from genome assembly GCA_021802645.1 of Deltaproteobacteria bacterium. Classification (GTDB taxonomy): domain Bacteria; phylum Desulfobacterota; class Desulfobulbia; order Desulfobulbales; family Desulfurivibrionaceae; genus JAJZRJ01. The sequence goes on from JAJZRO010000018.1 coordinate 44,193, forward strand.
GAGGACGACCGTATCTCCATGGCCCTGAGCCTCAAGGAGTGCGGGGTCGATTCGGTTCCCATCAACCTCCTCATCCCGCTGCCCGGCACCCCCATGGCCGGCCGGGCGCCGCTGGCCGTGGCCGAGGTGCTGCGGGCCATCGCCCTTTACCGCCTGATCCTGCCCACGGTGCCGATTCGCCTCGCGGCCGGCCGCGAGAGCGTGCTGGCTGATTTCCTCGGTGCCGCCTTTCTGGCCGGGGCCGACGGCATGATGATCGGCGGCTACCTCACCCAGCGGGGGCGGCTGCCGGCGGAGGATCACCGTTTCATCAACGAGTTGGCCCAGTTATGGTCGAGATAGGCGACTGGCTGCGGGCGCGACAGGCAGAGGGCACCCTGCGGGCGCTGGTGGGGTTGGATCACTTGGGTCACGGCCGGGTGCGGCTCACCGGCAGCGCGGGGCCGGCACTGCTTGATTTTTCCTCCAACGACTATCTCGCCCTGAGCGAGCACCCCGCCTTGATCGCGGCGGCCAGCGAGGCGCTGCACCGCTACGGCACCGGTGCCGGCGCCGCCCGCCTGATGAGCGGCAACTTTCCGGTGCATCAGGAACTGGAACAGGCGGTGGCGGCCTTGAAGGGGCAGGAGGCGGCGCTGCTCTTCGGCAGCGGCTATGGCGCCAATGTCGGGATCATCGCGGCGCTCATGGGGCGCGACGACATCATCTTCACCGATCGCCTGAACCACGCCAGCATCTACGACGGCTGTCGACTCGCCGGGGCGAAGCTCGCCCGCTTCCGCCACAACGATCTCGACCACCTCACGGAATTGCTCGCCAGTCGGCGCGGCAAGGGCGGGGCGCTCATCGTGGTGGAGTCGGTCTACAGCATGGACGGCGATTGCGCGCCGCTGCGCGAACTGGTGCGGCTCAAGGAACGCTACGACTGCCTGCTCATGGTGGACGAGGCCCATGCCACCGGCGTCTTCGGCGCGCATGGCGGCGGCATGATCGAGGAAGCGGGAGTGGCCGGCGGGGTCGATCTCGCCATGGGCACCTTCGGCAAGGCCCTGGGCAGCTACGGCGCCTATGTGGCCGCCTCGCGACAGATGATCGATTTTCTTGTTAACCGGGCGCGCAGCTTCGTCTTTTCCACCGCCCTGCCGCCGGCGGTGGCGGCCGCGTCGCTGGCGGCGGTCCGACTCATCCGGCAGGAACCGGGGTTGCGGCAGGAACTGCACAGCCGGGTCGCCTTGTTCAAGGAATGCCTGCGCCAGGGCGGCATCAGTGCCGACCTCGGCCCCTCCCAGATCATCCCCCTCCAGCTCGGGGCCAGCGCCAAGGCAATGGCCATGGCCGAGCGACTGCGGACGCAGGGTCTTTTCGTGCCCGCGGTGCGGCCGCCCACGGTGCCGGAAGGCACTGCCCGCCTGCGCTTCTCCATCACCCGCCACCTTGGCGAGGTGGATCTTGCCGCGGCCGCTGCGGCCCTGTGTGCCTGCTGCCCGCGGTAACCCGGCAGCGTCAGGGCAACGGGGTATTCCCGTTGCGTCTCATCGAGGGCCAAGCGCGGCCCAATCCGCCAGAAACGTCCGGTGTTCCGCCAGAGCGGCGTGCTGGGCATCCGCCCGCAACGCATCGACCTCGTCGGCATGATCATGGAGCAGGCCGTAAAGGGAACTGTCCAGTTTCCCCGCCCTGACCATGCCCTCCATGGCCTGGAGAGTGCCGCGGCTGCTCATGGATGCGCGGTAGGGCCGGGTCTCGGTGAGCGCGGTAAAGGTGTCGGCCACAGCCAGGAGCCGGGCGCCCATCGGGAGGTGGGCGTCGTCCAGGTGGAATGGGTAGCCGGTGCCGTCCAGCCGCTCATGGTGGAAGGCGGCCCACTGGCTGATTTCCTCAAGGTCGGCGACCTGGCTCAAGATCCGGTGCGAAAAATAGGGGTGTTTGCGGATGATGTAGAAATCCTCCGCGGAAAGGGGATCGCTCTTTTCGAGAAGTTCCTGGGGCACCACGAGTTTGCCGATGTCGTGGAGCAGGCCGGCGATCTGCGTACGTTCGCACGCTGCCGGGGAGAAACCGGCCTTGTCCGCGATCCAGGGCGCTACCGCGGCCACCCCCTTGGAGTGGGTGGCGGTGAAATGGCTCCGGAAGTCGATGATCTGGCGGAACATCTGCGCCAGGTCGTTCAGGTCTGCCGAGTCTGCCGCGATGCCGGAGAGTTGAGCGCCGATGACGGTTTCGCATACCGAGGGGGCAGCGAGGTCGAACCAGAAGGCCTCGCGGCTCGCCACCTCTCGCAAGGCCTCCACTGCTGCCGGCATGAATTTGCTGCCGCTGCGGGCCTCGATTCTTTCGAGAACCGTCGCGGTCTGGCCGAGGATTTCCGTATCCGGCCGCAGCAGAATCGCGACGCGGTCGGCGAGATGGAGCAGATGCGCGGCGCGGGGCACCGGTTCGCCATTGTATTCGGCGCCGGCGCCATCGTGCCAGGGCAGATGGTGGAAGCGCGTCAGGGTGGCGATGGCGGCAAAGGGCGGGAATTTTTTGAGCAGCAGGTAACCGGGGAGGGTATGGCGCTCCGGGGTGGCCAGGTCGAAATCAAGCACATCGAGGCGGCTGGCCAGCGACAGCCCGCCGATGTCGTGCAGCGCGGCGGCCAGCGTGAGCTCCGTCAGTTCCTGACTCGTCACCCCTGCGGCCTTGCCGAGGTGGAAGGCGACGTAGGAAACCTGTCGGTGGTGATTGACCAGCGGCCGGCTCACCAGGTCCAGGGCCTCGGAAACCGAGAGGAGCAAGCGGTAGAGATCGAGCCGGATGGTGGCGGAGGACATGGGTGCTCCTTTGGTGGGGGTGGCGGAACTCCCCGGCGATGAACGTGGTGCTGCCGGCTACCTCAAATATAGCGCATCAACGGTGATTTGAAAACCTCGTGCCGGCGTCGGAGGAAGTCGGCCGCAGCGGGTACGGAATCAGCGTTGGCAGCGGGGGCAGAAGAAGGTGGAACGCCCCCCAAGCACGATCTTGCGAATGGTTGCCCCGCAGACGCGGCAGGGCTGGCCAGCCCGGTCGTAGACCATGAGCTGCAACTGGAAATAGCCGGCTTCGCCGCTGGCGTTGGCAAAGTCGCTGATGGTGGTGCCGCCTGCCGCAATCGCCTGGCCGAGCACCTGGCGGCTATTGGCGACGATCCGCTGGCAGGCGGCCAGGCTCAACGTGCCGGCCGGTTTGGTTGGCAACACCCGCGCCGCAAAGAGGGATTCGCTGGCGTAGATGTTGCCGATTCCCACCACCACCCGGTTGTCCATCAGCAGGTTTTTGATCGGCGTCTTCTTCCCTTGGGCCTTCGCGTGCAGAAAGGCGGCGGTGAACTCCGGACCGAGCGGCTCCGGCCCCAAGTCGCGCAGCCATTTCGGGTTCCCGGCCTCTCCGGGCGGCAGCAGGTCGAAGAGGCCGAAGCGGCGCGCGTCGTTGAAGCGGAGTTCCAGGCCGGCATCGAGCCGGAGGCGGACATGATCGTGGGAGCGCAGCGGCTCCCCGGGGTTGGTGACGCAAAGGCGGCCGCTCATGCCGAGATGGACGACGATGAGGCCGCCGTTGTCCAGCGAGAGGAGCAGATACTTGGCCCGTCGCGCCACCGCGACCACAGTGGCGCCGATTCCCCAGCGCGCGATTGCCGCCCGCGGGAAGGGGCTGCGCAGCTTCTTGCCGGAATGGGTGATGGCGACGATTTTTCGGCCAAGGAGATGGGGGGCGAGCCCCAGCCGCACCACCTCCACTTCGGGTAATTCAGGCATATTCCCTCGTCAATGGGCTTCGCCCATCCACTTTTGCGTTCCCTTTCGATTTGGCCAGGGAATCATCGGCCACTCACGGCGTTGGGCTGAAATTTTCGCACGACCTTGGGAATAAAGAAGGAGGCGACAAAGAGGGCAACGGAGAGCACGGTCTGCCAGTTCAGTAGTTGGTGCCAGTCGCCTGATTTCCATACCGCGGCCAGGGTGGCGAAGAAGAAGGTGAGGACGAAGCCGCCGGCCAGGGTGCCGAAGAAGGTGCCGAAGAAATAGTCGCGGAAGGTGACCCTGGTGAGCCCCATACCGAAGTTGAGCGCGGTGAAAGGAAAGAAGAGCAGCCGCAGGTAGAGGGTGGTGCGAAAGCCGTTGGCGGCGATGCGGTCGTCGTACAGCCGGAGCCGGCTGCCGATGAGCGAGGCGGCGAAATCGCGCCCCAGGTAGCGGCCGATGTAGAAGGCCATGGCGGCGCCGGTGAGCGAGCCGACCTCGTTGTAGAGAAAGCCGTAGAAGGTGCCGAAGAGCACCGCGCCGATGCCGGTGAACAGGGTGGCCGGCAGGAAGAGGCAGATGCCGAAGGCATAGGCCAGGATGAAGATCAGCGGCCCCCAGGGGCCGCTCTCCCGTACCAAGGCCTCGATCCGGGCGGGCACCAGCCATTCCCGGAGATCGGTGGCGCGGAAAAGCCAGATGGCGCCGGCCAGGAAGAGGAGGAAGAATACGGCCTTGGCCGCGCCTCGGTGGGAAGTGCTCATGGCTGGCTCCGCAGTTTCTGCTGGCCTGCCCCCAGAGGGCAGCGGTGGTGGAGGCATTCCTTGTTCTTCCCCTGTTGCCGACACTGGAAGGGAAAGTCGGCCAGAAGGGGAACAGGCAGCAGCTCGCGCGAGAGCAGCGCCGCTTCCTTGAGTGCAATGACACTCTCCCGCTGGCAGCAGCGGCTGGCCTCGGTTTCGCCGATGCGGGCGAGCACCCGGGCGGTGGCTTGCTGCGCCAGTTGCCGGGCCCTGGGGGTGAGCGGGGTGGCTGCCAGCAGGACGCTCATGCCGATGCCCACCCCGGCCGCCGCCCCGCAGGCGCCCCAGAAGCCGCAGACCCCGCCGGGCACCTTGCTGCCGCGCTCGATGGCGGTGAGGATCGCCTCGCGGCCGATGGCGCCGCCCCGGTTGCGGTAGGTGGCGACCATGATGCCCGGCACCAGGGCGTGGTGCTCCGGGCCGTGCAGCGGGAAGGCGGGATGCTGCCGGACCTCCTGGAGCAGGGCGAGCATGTCGGTCTTCTCCGATTCGGTGCAGCGCAGCCGGATGATCGAGAGGGCGTCGCGCTGGTGGCAGTCGTCGCAGATGAAGTGACCCTGGGTGCAGACGCTGTGGGTGACGTTGGTGCCGCCGCAGTAGAAGCAGGCGGCGGGGCTGGGATGGGCCAGGTAGGTCAGTTCGCTGCCGCACACCATGCAGCCGGCAACGTGGCGGGGCGAGGCGGCGGCAGTCGGCAGTGCCACGATCTTGGGCGAGGGTGCATGCTCCGGCCCGTTCCCGCAGCAGCCGGCTGGTGCCGGAGTGGCGGGGCCGGAGGCGGAGCAGCAGGAAGAGGGCATGGCGAGGTTGGTCACCGCGCCGTTTTCGTCGAGGAGCAGCACCGAGTCGTCGAGCTCTTTGGCATCGGTAAGCGGGATCACGGTGCGGCGGCCTTTGAACAGCGGGATGCCGCTCTCGGTCATTACCGCGGCAAAGGGGCCGCGATAAATTGCCGCCGTTGTCGCGGCTGGGCCGGGTTTAAAGGCGCAGTAGGTGAGGGAGTAGAACGGGACGCCCGTCACCTCCCGATAGGGAAAGCGCTTCAGCAGCCGGGTTTGCGCAAAGCCCGCGGCCCGCAGCATGGCCATCAATTCCTCCTGCTGCATGGCGCCGCCCAAACATTCGCCGCGGAAGCGGGCGTTGTTCTTGATCGCCACCGGGATCAGCCCGTCGGTGACGATGTCGGAGATCACCAGGCGGCCGCCGGGCTTCAAGACCCGGAAGATCTCGTGGAAGGTGCGGCGCTTGTCCGGGCTGAGGTTCACCACGCAGTTGGAGATCACCACGTCGGCCGCGGCATCCGCCAGCGGCAGCGCCTCCAGATACCCCTTTTTGAATTCGAGGTTGTCGTAGCCGAGCCGCTGGCGCAC
>JAJZRO010000019.1 GCA_021802645.1 Deltaproteobacteria bacterium
TGGGGTGAGCGATGGGATTCGAACCCACGACCGCCGAGGCCACAACCCGGTGCTACCACCAGCTGAGCTACGCTCACCGTTCGGAAGGCCCTTTTATAATAGATAGCCCCTGCTTTGGCAAGGGCAAAGTCGGCCTTCGGCTCACACCTCCTTGCCGCAGTGCTTGCAGACCTTCGCTTGCGCCTTGACGAGTTCGGCGCAGTAGGGGCACTCCCGCAGGTGGAGTTGTTTGAGCATCTCGGCGATGGTGAGGTTGACCATCTGCTCCAAGTCCGTATTACGGAAGGTATGGTTGCGCAAGGGGTCGACGCAGGCGGCGTCTTGAAGTTCCAGCAGCAGCCCGCAGGCGCGTTTGCGGACGGCGAGGTCTGCGTGCTCGTCGAGAAGAAGATAGAGCACGGGTTCCAGATTCTTTTCTGCCACGCAGGTATCGAGCTGAGCGCTGGCGGCCTTTTCCTCGGCAAAGCGCGTGTTCTGGCGCTGGAGATCCTCGATGTTGATGACGGAGTTCTTGAAGGCGTCTTTCCCTCCCACCATCATGGATTCGCCCGTGGTGTTGCCGGGACAGAGGACATAACGGCAGGAGGCGGAATGGCCGTATTGCTCCTCGAATTGCTGCCAGCTGCCGGCAAAGAGGGGGCATTCGTCGTTGAGGCAGATGAAGAGCACGTCGGTTCCCCAGCCGAGGCCGTCGCCGATGTGAAAGGGCGGCGCCTCGCAGCACGAGAGCTTCTGCTTGCAATGGGGGCAGAAGTGTTCTTCCTTGGCCAGGCGCAGGCAGCGCTCGGTCCTGTCTTCGAATTGCATGGTGAAACCTCCGGAATCCATGAGGAGCAAGGGGCGGGCGAACCGGGTCGGGAGGTTCGGGTCGGCTTGCTTCTGATTGCCGCTCTCCGTGGGGGTGGCGGGGTTTAATTTTTTTCTAAAATAATGCACCTCGGCCGGTTGTCAATGACGGTGCAAGAAATTCATGGAAATCGGCGGGATATAGAGAGAGCGCTCAGTCGGGTTTCGAGGCCTGGAGGAAGTGGGCCGCCGCGCCCCAGAGGGCGGCCTGGCTGTCCATGATGATGCGGACCGGGATTCGGGCGAGCAGCGTCGAAAGCCGGCCCTTGGCGAGAAAAGCGTCCATGAAGGCGCCTCCGCTGAGTATTGGCGCGATCTTGGGGGCGATGCCGCCGCCCAGGCAGATGCCGCCGGTGGTCAGCCCCACCAGCGCCAGATTGCCGGCGGCGGCGCCATAAAGTGTGGCAAAGAGGGTGAGTGCCTCCACGGCGAGCGGATCGGTGCCCCCCATTCCGGCGGCAGCGATGTGTGCGCCGGGGTCTTCTCCGCCCAGGGGCGATTCCGGCTGACCTGCTTCCGTGTGCAGGAAATGATAGATGGCGGCAAGGCCGGGACCGGATACCAGGCGTTCCAGGCTGACGTGGTCGTGTTGTCGTGCCAGATGGCGGTGGAGGCGGCATTGCTGGTCGGTCTGGGGGGCGAAATCCTGATGGCCGCCCTCGGAGGCACAGGGGAGATATCTGGCCCGGTGGGGGATGAGCAGCGCCTCGCCCAAGCCGGTGCCGGCGGCGATGAGGCCGATGGGGCCCTGGCCGGGAAAGGCGACATTGTTCAGGGGCAGGAACTTGTCGACGGGAAGCAGCGGCACGGCGCAGGCCGTGGCCAGCAGGTCGTTGATGAGGATGACCCGGGGGAGCGCGCAGTGGCTTGCGATCTTTGCCTCGCTGACCGTCCATGGCAGGTTGGTGGCGGTGGCGGTGCCGCCGACCACCGGCCCGGCAATACCGAGGCAGGCCCCGGCCAGGGCGGGTCGCCCGTTCTCGTCGAGAAAGCGGTCGATCAGTTCCAGCGGGGAGGCAGCCGCGTGCGAAGCGTAGGTTGCGAGGCCCGCCATGGTCAGTCGTTCCGCGGGGCCGCGGAAGAGAGCGAGACTGGTCTTAGTGCCGCCGATATCGCCCGTTAGAATGAGGTTCATGGAGGTCGCCGCGCAAGGGTTGGTGTTATGGAGGCAGGGCCCTTTTTTTCATTCAATACCAAGTCGGCAAAAGAATCAAGGGAGGAGCTATGGGCCGTGGGGGGCCGAAAAATCGTTGACTTTTGGGGGTGGGGCAATTAAACATGAGCTCAGGTTGTGAGTCGTTGAGCGTATCGGAGTACCCCCCTCCGTCGATAATTTTGTAACCTTCACTTCACCTTCATGGCACACTATGAGCAATGGCGAAAAATGCAGGTACACCGAGGCCGGCGTTGATATCGACAAAGGCAATGCCTTTGTCGAGCGGATTAAGCCGGTGGTGGCCGCCACCTTCCGCCCCGGGGTCTTGACCGGCATTGGCGGCTTCGGCGGTCTCTTTGCCTTGGGCGGCGGCAAGTTCAAGGACCCGGTGCTCGTTTCCTCCACCGACGGCGTGGGCACCAAGCTGATGATCGCCAACCTGTGCCAGAAACACGACACTATCGGCATCGATCTGGTGGCCATGTGCGTCAACGACGTGGTGGTGTGCGGTGCCCACCCCCTCTTCTTCCTTGATTACTTCGCCACCGGCGGGTTGGACCTGGACGTGGCGACCGACGTGGTCAAGGGGATTGCCGCTGGCTGTGAGATCAGCAAATGCGCCCTGATCGGCGGCGAGACCGCCGAAATGCCCGGGATGTACAAGCCGGGCGACTATGACCTCGCCGGTTTCGTGGTCGGCATCTGCGAGCGCGACAAGCTCATCGACGGCTCTGAAATCAAGGTGGGCGACAAGCTCATTGGCTTGGCCTCCAGCGGCCTGCACAGCAACGGTTATTCTCTGGTGCGCAAGATCTGCTTTGACGAAATGAAGCTTACGGTCAAGACCAGGATCGACGAGTTCGGCTGCACGCTGGGCGAGGAACTGCTGCGGCCGACCCGCATCTACAGCGAACCCCTGCTCAATCTGATCAAGAATTACAAGGTCAAGGGGCTGGTTCATATTACCGGCGGTGGTTTGATCGACAATATTCCCCGGGTGCTGCCCAACGGTTGCCGGGCGGTGATTCACAAAAAGAGTTGGGAGGTGTTGCCGATCTTCGAGTTTTTGCGGGAGCACGGCAAGGTCACCCCTCTCGAGATGTGCCGCACCTTCAACAACGGCATCGGCATGGTGGTGATCGTCGATGCCAAGGAGGCGGGCGACGCTGTGCAGCAGCTGGAAGCCTTGGGCGAAAAACCGTATCTTATCGGTGAGATTGCGCCGGTTTCTCCCAAGAAGGAGGAACCGCTGGTCGAGGTGGACTGCGGCTGAGACGCGGCAAGTCGATAGCACACGAGACAAATTAAAAAAGCGGTGTGCCTCTGGCACACCGCTTTTTTTGTGGCAGCGGGCGTTGCCCTTAGACCATTTTGTTCACCGGGTTGGGGGGCGGCTGGTTGGGGCTCTGGGCGGCAGTGGGCGGCGGGGGCGCCTGTTTACGGCTTTCCAGCCGTTGCGTAGCTTGGGCCTGCCCCTGGGTGGTCGCGGTCTGGGTCTGCGGAGCGGCTGCCTTTGTCGGCCTCTGTGCCGCGTTGTTCTTCGCCTGTGGCGACAGCGTGACCCGATCGGTCGGCTGAGTCGGGGCGGGGGTTGGTTGGGGTACGGGCGCGGTGGCCGGTGGTTTGGTCAGGGTGGTGATCGCGCTGGTTGCGAGGGGATTCTGGGTTTTGGTGATTGCCATAGGAGACCTCCCTTGGGCTGGGTGGGATCGGCTGCTGTGATCCTGTAAGCATACATACTATACCACGAAGCAGGGCAAAAGTCGGCGAGATTTTATCGCCCCTGCCGGCAGCCCCCGTCACCGGCCATCGGGGGAGTGGCGCAGCAGCAGGGTGGCACCGATGGCAACCGGATGGCCGCACCGTGACGCCATATGGTCCGCCACCACCTGGCATTTCACGGTGAGCAGGAAATAGACGGGGCGATGGCACTCGGAGAGGGTCTCGAAGTTGCCCTGGCCCTTGCTGATGACCAGATCGGCCTGCTGGAAGAGACGGCCAAACTCCTCTCGCACCATGGTCAGGGGAGTGCCGGGGCAGCCGGTGCCGTTGCTGACCACCCGGGCGAGGCGGTCGATCCCGCAGGCGCGGGCATCATCGACCAGGGCATCGTTGATGATCGGGCGTCCCTTTACCGCCACCGTCACCTCCCGCTTGAGTTGCTTGATGAGCAGGCCATCGAAGAGCAGCTCGCCGCAGTTGTCGGCCAGGTAGAGCACGGTGTGGCAGGCAGCCAAGTCGCGGCGGAATGGTTGATAGTCGCAGATGGCCGGCACCTGCTCCAGGCAGGAGGCCATGGTTTTCTCCACGTCGAGTTCGTGGTGCGCGCCGTAGTCGATGACATTGCCGGCCATGGCATACTGGATCGCGGCGAATAGCGGGTCGGCGGCGGTTTGTATCCGCTCCTGCACCGCCGGCAGCAGGGTGCGGGCCAGCTCGTTGCTCTGCCGCTTGATCGCGGCATAGGGATCGGCCACCCCGGAGCATTCGGCAATGAGCCGGTACATGGCGGTGGCGTTTTCCGGCGGCGAGAGAGCGAGGTCGAAACGGGGAAGAAGGGCCGCTACCTCGGCCATGATCGCCTGCTGCCGCGCCGGTTCGCTGGTGACAAGCCTGGCGGTTCTTTCGGCCTGATGCCTCAGGCAGGAGAGGCACTCAGGGGCGGTCTGCATCGCGGTCGGCCAGCGGCTTGAGCAGGTAATCGGTACGGACGTGGCCGAGGGCCGCGAAGATGTTGCCCCTGAAGCGCGGGTTCTCCGCATAGAGGGCATCCAGCAGGCGACGGATCGCCTCGCGTTTTGAGTCCGCCGCCAGCGGGCAGGGATTGCCCACCGGGGTGATGCCGAACAGTTCGCCCAGTTCACGCACTTGGTTCTTCGCGAGATAGGCCAAGGGGCGGACCAGGGTGAGGTCGCCGCCGAAGAGTTCCTGGCGTGGCACCATGGTGCTCAGGTTGCCGCCATAAAGGAGGTTCAGGAAGAAGGTCTCGATCAGATCCTCCTGATGGTGGCCGAAGGCGAGTTTGCGGCATTGGTGTTCCCGGGCCAGGGCGAAAAGCCGGTTGCGCCGTTGCCGGGCGCAGTGGTAACAGCCACTGCGGCCGTCCTCTGCCTTCAGAGCCTCCTGGCCAAAGGTGGTTCGTTCCACGAGGAAGGGCAGGTCGCTCGCCTTGAGCTGCGCGGTAACCCGCTCGGCCTCGTCGGAACCGAAGCCCATGTCGAGGTGGACGGCCAGCAGTTCGTAGTGGATCGGCGCCTTGCGGCGCCAGTGGGCCAGCGTATGGCAGAGAACCAGGCTGTCGATGCCGCCGGAGACCGCGACCATCACCCGGTCACCGTCGACGAGCATCTGGTAGTCGTGCAGGGCCTTGCCGATCAGGTGGTTGCTGTGCGGGGGAAACGTCGCCACCGCCGCGGGATCACTTTTTCTTGAGATAGGGACAGTTCGAGAATCGCTCTTCAACGCCCTCGCGGGCCAAGGCCTCGCCGGTAATCCATTTGGAACCACGTTTCGAGAAGCGGGCGAAATCGAGGATGTTCTCGAACAGCGATTGCTGGGTCTCGTCGAAAAGGCCGCTGCACAGGGTCCGGCCGCTGCCAGCCTCCAGAAGCTTATAGTCGAAGGAGATTGAGGCCGGATGGGCCACGGAATAGTCGTTGCCGTGCCGGTCGCGGTAGCGGTTGATGGTAACCAGCAGCACCGCCTCGCCGCCCACCTGTTTGCAGATGGTAACCGCGGCGCTGGTCCGGCAGCGGGCAAAGGAGCCACCACTCAGGGAATCGCGCTCGGTCGCCGACATGAAGCGGACATTTTCCTTGTCGGCCAGGTATTCGGCCAGCAGGTTGTCGAGCAGCAGCCGCCCCTTGTCCAGCGCCTCCTGTTCGGCGGCTGGCCGTTTTTCACCATGTTCCGTTGGGGCGATATCCACCGGCATCACGACGATGGATTTGAGGGCCGGCACGTCGTCGGCTGCCTGTTGGCCGGCGGGTTGTTTGGCGGCGCAACCCATCAGGGGAAACAGGGCCAGAATAGCGAGGCAAGAGAGGAAACGTTTCACAACGGACTCCTTCCCCTGGTTACAGGGAGCCTTTGGAGGAAAGCGGCCCAGTGGCGCGCGGATTGAGAGAGGTGGCCTGGTCGAGTGCCCGGCCCAGGGCCTTGAAGATTGCCTCGAGGATATGGTGCGTATTTTCACCGTGCAGCAGCTCGACATGGAGGGTGATGCCGCCGTGCAGCGCGAAGGCGCGGAGGAATTCCTTGGCCAGGGCGGTATCGAATTCGCCGACCTTTTGGTCCGGCACCGTCACTCCGTAGTGGAGATGCGGCCGGTTGGAGCAGTCGAGCGTTACCCGCGCCAGGGCCTCGTCCATGGGAACGGCGGCACAACCATAACGGACAATGCCGGAAAAATCGCCCAGCGCCTTTTTGAAGGCCTGGCCGAGGCAGATACCGACATCCTCCACGGTGTGGTGGGCGTCGATCTCGGTATCACCGGAGGCGGTGATGGTGAGGTCAAGATAGCCGTGGACGGCGAGCAGCGTCAGCATGTGGTCGAGAAAGGGTACGCCGGTTCTGATCGTGGCCGCTCCCTTGCCGTCGAGGGCGAGGGTCAGGGTGATGTCGGTTTCCCGCGTTTTGCGGTGGATGTCGCCGGTGCGTGGGGTGGAGGCCATGGCGTTCCTTGCGTGGATGCGTGATTTTTCTGCGATGATGCAGAGTTGATACCATTATGTCACTATCTATACCAAGGAGCAGGCGACCGTGGCAAGAGTTGCCTCGGGAATTTTTGTAAAAACTGGCGTGCGCAAGGGCTTTAGCGGCAAGCACTGTCGGCGCGGTCCGACGGGACGGGGCGTGCGGGAAACCTGCCCCTCGCAGATGGAGGATTTTTTGTTGACATCAGGGGAGGCCGCTGTTATATAGAGGGCGTTTTTGCGTAGGCGACTGTATAAGCGGGAATAACTCAGTGGTAGAGTGCAACCTTGCCAAGGTTGAAGTCGCGAGTTCGAATCTCGTTTCCCGCTCCAGCGAATTATGTTAAGGTTCGAACCCGGTTTCGAGCCTTTTTCAGTTTAGACCGGTACCCGGTTGCGAGAAGGACTCGCAGCAGCGGTCCTTTTGAAGCGGATGCCGGTAGCACGCGAACGGTTTTGAGGACGAAACAATGAAGACACCAGTGACTCCCACCAAGGAGATTGAGCGCAAGTGGTATGTGGTGGACGCCGAGGATCTGATCCTGGGCCGACTCGCATCCGAGGTGGCATTTCGCCTGCGCGGCAAGCACAAGCCGAATTTCTGCACCTTTCTTGACGCCGGCGACTTCGTCGTCGTGGTCAATGCCGAGAAGGTGCGGTTGACCGGCCGGAAGTGGGACAACAAGATGTACTATCGTCATACCGGCTACATGGGCGGCCTCAAGCAGCAGACCGCCAAAGAGTTGCTGGCCAAGAAGCCGGAAGATTTGGTGTATCATGCCGTGCGCGGCATGTTGCCGAAGAATCCGCTGGGCCGCAAGCAGCTCATGAAGCTCAAGGTCTATGCCGGCCCGGAGCACCCCCACATGGCGCAGCAACCAGAGAAGCTTGCTCTGTAACCGCTAGAAAGACTTGGAGTAAGGCATGGCAAAAGGCAATTTTTACGCGACCGGCAAGAGGAAGACCGCCGTGGCTCGGGTGTGGCTCACCCCTGGCAGCGGCAAGATCGTTGTAAACGAAGTGTCGGTTGACGAGTACTTCGATGGCATTGAGCAGTCCCGCTCGGCGGTGGAGAAGCCTCTCAAGGTGACCGACACCGCGGCCAAATACGATATCATGGCCACCCTGCGTGGCGGCGGCAAGTCCGCCCAGGCTGAGGCTCTGCGGCACGGCATTTCCCGCGCCTTGACCATAGCCGACCCGGAATATCGCCAGGCGCTGAAGCGCGCCGGATTGCTGACCCGCGATCCGCGCGCCAAGGAGCGGAAGAAATACGGCCAGCGGTCCGCCCGCGCCAGATTCCAGTTCTCCAAGCGTTAAGCCGTCTTGGAGCAGGTCGCTTCGAGGCGACCGGCCTGGTTTCAGGAATCGCAAGGGAAGGTGCTTCGGGCGCCTTCCCTTTTTTTGTTTTTGGCGTCCAATCGCGACCCGCAGGGGCCGGCACCATCAGTGAGCAGCGCAAGGAGCAAGTTATGATTCGGGTAGGTATTGTGGGCGCCTCCGGCTACACCGGGGCGGAATTGGTCCGTATCCTGGTGAACCATCCGGCAGTCGAGATCACCCTGGCCACCTCCCGGCAGTATGCCGGCAAGCCGCTGGCCCAGGTCTTTCCCCATCTGGCCGGTCGCTGTACCGCCGTCTGTCAGGACCTGCCGGTGGAGGAGTATGCTGCCATGGCGGACCTCTTTTTCACCGCGGTGCCGCACCAGACCGCCATGGGCCTGGTGCCCAAGCTGTTGGCCGCCGGCAAGAAGGTGGTCGATCTCTCTGCCGACTTCCGCATCCACGACGCCGCGGTCTATGAGGCGTGGTACCAGCCCCATACCGCGACGGACCTGCTGGCCACCGCGGTCTACGGCCTGCCGGAGCTGCATCGGGAGACGATCAAGGGCGCTCAGTTGGTGGCCAACCCCGGCTGCTACCCGACCAGCGTGATCCTCGGCCTGGCCCCGCTCTTGAAAGCCGGTCTCCTCGACCCCGACACCCTGGTGGTGGATTCCAAGTCCGGTACCTCCGGCGCGGGTCGGGGAGCGGCGGTCGGCACCCTCTACTGCGAGGTGACCGACGGCTTCCGGGCTTACAAGGTGGCCGAACACCGCCATACGCCGGAGATCGAGCAGGAGCTGACCAAGCTGGCGGGCAAGCCGGTGGTCATTTCCTTTACCCCGCACCTGGTGCCGATGTCCCGTGGCATTCTGAGCACCATCTACGCCAAGGCCATCAAGGCCCTGACGCAGGCCGAGCTGGATACCCTGTACCAGGAGTTCTACCGCAACGAACCCTTTGTCCGCCTCCTGCCGCCGGGCAGCCTGCCCGCCACCCAGTATGTGCGGGGCAGCAACTACTGCGACCTGGCCGCGCGGTTCGACAAGCGCACCGGCCGGGTGATCGTGCTGGCGGCCATCGACAACCTGGTCAAGGGCGCGGCCGGCCAGGCGGTGCAGAACATGAACCTCATCTGCAACCTGCCCGAGGGGCAGGGGCTTGAGGTGGTGCCCCTCTTCCCGTGATGGCGGACCGCAATCTCAAGCTGCTGCTCGCCTACGATGGCACCGCCTATGCCGGCTGGCAGCGGCAGAAGGGGGCGCCCACGGTGCAGGGGGTGCTGGAGGAAAAGCTCGCGGCCATGACCGGCCACGCCGTTACCCTGCACGGTGCCGGCCGCACCGATGCCGGGGTGCACGCCCTCGGCATGGTGGCCAACTTCCACACCGAAGCCACCATCCCGGTGGATGGCCTGCGCCGGGGAATGAACAGCATGCTGGCCGACGATATCCGCGTGCTGGCGGTGGAGGAGGTGGGGCCGGATTTTCATGCCCGCTTCAGCGCCACCGGCAAGGCGTACTGCTACCGACTCACCTTTGAAGCGACGGTGCTGCCCACCGAGCGGCTCTACAGGGCCCGTTTCCCCGGCCCCGGGGATTTCGACCGCATGGCCGCCTGCCTGCCGTACCTCATTGGCGAGCACGATTTTTCGAGCTTCGAGGCCACCGGCTCGCGCGATCCGGAACAGGCGGGCGGCCGCGGCGCAGTGCGGCGGATCGAGGTGGCCACCCTCCGGCAAGATCGGGAAAATGGGGCGCGCGGTCAGTTGCTCATTGCCGGCAACGGCTTTTTGCGGCATATGGTGCGCAACATCGTCGGCACCCTGGTGGAGGTGGGGCAGGGGCGCCGGACGCCCGAGGAGTTCGGGCAGTTGCTCGCGGCCCGCGACCGCACCCAGGCCGGCCCCACCGCCCCGCCCCACGGCCTCCTGCTGCAAGAGGTCTTCTATGGAGAACGGACTTTGTCGCGGTGAATGAAAAAAATATTGGCGTGTGGCCGGCCTCACGGTATAACACAGCACTCCCGCACGGGAGCATTCACGTACCACCCCAACCCTGAACCAGCGCAGGAACGACCATGACCACTACGACCATCCCTCTGGCGGAACGTGTACGGCAGATCAAGGCCTCTCCCACCCTGGCGGTGGATGCCAAGGCCAAGGCGCTCAAGGCCTCGGGCGCCGATGTCTTGAACTTCAGCGTCGGCGAGCCGGATTTCGACACCCCGGAACATGTGCGCGCCGCCGGCAAGAAGGCCATCGACGACGGCTTCACCCGCTACACCCCGGTGCCCGGCATCCTGGAGCTGCGCCAGGCGATCTGCCAGCGTTTTGCCGAGGATCATGGCTGGCGTTACGAACCGGAGCAGATCGAAGTCTGCTGCGGCGGCAAGCAGGGGCTCTACAACATGGCCCAGGCCCTCTTCGGTCCCGGCGACGAGGTGCTGGTGCCGGCGCCCTACTGGGTCTCCTACCCGCCCATCGTGCAGTTGGCCGGCGCCACTCCGGTGGAGGTGCCCCTCGACGAGGCGCGCGACTTCGACCTCGACCCGGCGGTGCTGGCGCGCTACGTCACCCCCAAGACCCGCGGCATCATCCTCAACAGCCCCTCGAACCCCACCGGCTCGGTCTTCTCCGCCGCCACCCTCGAAGCCATCGGCAAAATGGCCCTGGAAAAGGGCTGGGTTGTCATCAGCGACGACATCTACGACACCATCGTTTACGGCGACGGCAAACTGCCGCACATCCTCGATGTGGACCCGCGCCTCATCGACCAGACCCTGATCCTGAACGGCGTTTCCAAGTCCTTTGCCATGACCGGCTGGCGCATCGGCTACGTGGCCGGGCCCAAGCACATCATCGGCGCCATGAACAAGATTCAGAGCCAGTCCACCTCCAATCCCTCCTCCGTGGCGCAGAAGGCGGCCCTGGCGGCGGTGACCGGCCCGCAGGATTTCCCCCGCACCATGCGCGATGCCTTTGTGCCGCGCCTGGAGTACATCATGAAGGAGCTGGCCAGTATCCCCGGCGTCACCTGTGTGCGGCCCAAGGGCGCCTTCTATGTCTTCCCCAATTTCTCCGCCTACTACGGCAGATCGGTGGACGGCAAGACCATCGCCAATTCAGTGGACATGGCCGACTACCTGCTCGACAAGGCGCTGCTCGCCACGGTGCCGGGCGCGGCCTTCGGCGCCGACCCCTTTGTCCGTTTCTCCTTTGCCACCTCGATGACCATCATCGAAAAGGGGATGCAGCGGCTCAAGGAGGCGCTGGCCCGCCTTTCCTGAATTTTCGGAGACAACAAAGAGTAAGGCAGCGGCCGCAGAGTGTCCGATTTTGGACTCGCTGCGGCCGTTTTTGTTGGGGAATGAAAAGGAGCGGCCGGGATTCTGGCCGGCCAGGGTGCGAAGTCGGGACTAGTCGATGGTCCCGCTCTCGGGGCGGGTGGTGTCGCTCAAGGCCCACGTCCAGCTATCCAGCGTCCGTTCCTTGGAGAGCGCCTTCATGCCGTTTTTGGTATAGCAGACGTAGACCCATTCCGGGCCGCTGATGAAGATGCGAATCAAGCCCAGGCTGGGGTGCGTGTACCAGCCTTCCTTAAACGTACCGTCCATGCTGAATCTCTCCTGAAACTGGCTGCGGGATGCCTCTATCCTACCCGGTAATTTTTATTTATCAAGGCAAAGTGCAATGCATTCCTGGCATTTGTCCGTGGCCTTGCCGTGCTTGCAGTATTTGGCGAAGCTGTTGATCAGATCGTTGCCGCCGCGCGGGCACTCTTCGATGAAGCGCACGAACTGGGTGAGCCGCTCGATGATCTGGCGCGGCGCGGCGTGTTCGATCTTGCAGGCACCTTCCTCGGCCAGCTTTTCATCCACCGCCAGCACTTTGATGAAGAAATCCTTGAGCGCATTGTGACGGTGGATCACATCCTTGGCCAACTTTTCGCCTTCCGGCGTCAGGGTGATCACCTCGTAGGGCGCGTAGTTGATCAGCCCCTTCTGGGAGAGCGAACGGAACGCCTCGGTGACGGATGAACGGCTCACTCTGAGGCGACTGGCGATTTCTTTGGCCCGGGCCACCTGCTTTTCCGCCACGATATGGAAGATGGCCTCCAGATAGTCTTCGAGGCTGGCGCTCAGGTGCATGGTCTTCTTCATGGAGGCCTCTGGGCTGAAGGATGATGGCCTTTCCCACCGGATACCACAAGGTTCCCGAAAAGAATTAGGCCGTTCAAAAACTATTAAGGAGCGGTTGATTTGTCAAGAATTTCGTGGGGGGCACGGGACACGGCCGGACCCCTCGGTCCTTGGGCAATGATAGGCTGTTGCGGGGCCCAACCGCACGTGCACTCTAACTTTCTCTTTTATTTTGCTATTTTTTCGGGTAATTTAAAACTGTTATAAGGGATAGTCTTGGCAGAGCCATGGGGGCATGGGTTTGCCGGGGCATGATGTTTCCTTTGTAGCAAAACCAACGGAGAACAGGAGATAACGTTTGTACAGGAGGGTCCAAGTCATGAAGCAAGGTAGTAAGGATGTGGCATTAGGGCAGAAGGGTTTTACACTGATCGAGTTGGTTATCATCATCGTCATTTTGGGTATCTTGGCGGCGGTGGCGATTCCGAAGTACCTCGATATGCAAACCGAGGCGGCGGTGGCGCAGGCGAATGGAGTTTTTGGCGCGGCCCAGGCTGCGGTCGCCATCAATCATGCCGCAGTCATCGTGGGTAAGGTGGCAACGGACCGACCGGCATATGATGCGACTAACTGTACCGGCGGGCTCATTGTCAGCACCACAGCCGCAGGTAATGTTGCCGGCAATTGTTTGATGGATGCCTTGACAACCCCGCCCAATGGTTGGGCTGTTTCAACTGCCCAGACGGGTATTTCCTCGACCATAAACGGGACCACCTATACTATTACCGTGACGACTGGCGAAACAACGACCGTCCCTGCGGTGCTTTCGAAGAGTTGGTGATAGGCTAGCAGAGAAAACAATAAAGGGCGCGAACAAAAGACCCGGTTCCCGTGAGGGGACCGGGTCTTTTGTCTTGGAGAGTTTGTGGGCAAGAGCGTGAGCCTTATCCTCCTCGCACCACCTTCATCATGTTCCACATGGGGGTAAAGATGGCCAGGGCGATAAAGCCGACGATAATACCTAGCGCCAGGATCAGTACCGGCTCGATGATGGTGGAGAGGTGCTTGATGGTGTAGTTGCTCTCCGCGTCGTAGTAATCCGCCACCTTGGCCAGCATGGCGTCGAGTTGGCCGGACTGTTCCCCCACCGCCACCATCTCCCGCACCATGGGCGGCACCGCCGGGTGCCTGGCCATGGCCTCGTTGAGGTTCACGCCTTTTTCCACGTCATTCCGGACTTCCTCCATCATCAGAAAGAGTTCCCGGTTTTCCAGGGCCGTTGCTGCCAGGTCCAGGGTGCGGATGATGTCGATGCCGCTGGTGGTCAATACTGCAAAGACGCGGCAGAAGCGTGACATGTAAACCTTGGTGGCCAGCGGGCCAAAGACCGGCACCTTGAGCGCCAGGCGGTCGCGGGCCAGGATGAATTCCTCATAGTTGAGCGCCAGTCGGTAGGCCGTCACCAGGGCCGCGACAAAGAGCGCGATCAGAAAGAGGTTGTTGGCGAAGAAGCCGCTCACCGCCACCAGGATGCGGGTGGGCAAGGGGAGGGCCACCTTGGCGCTGGCAAAAAGTTTGACGAACTTGGGCACCACAAAGGCCATGAGAAAGAAGATGGCGCCGAAAAGGGCGGTGACCACGATCTTGGGGTAACGGGTCGCGGCCTTGATCCGTTCGCTGATCTCTTTTTCGTTTTCGTAGAGCGCGGCGAGGTATTCGAAGGAGCGGTCCAGGGTGCCGGTCTCTTCGCCCACCCGGATGACGTTGTAGAAGAGGGTGTTGAAGATTTTGGGGTAGCGGGCAAAGGCATCGCTCAGGCTGGCGCCGCTCTCTACGCTGCCGATCATGTCGAGGATTGCCTGCCGAAGGATCGGGTTGGCCACCTGCTGGCTCATGACCTTGAGAGATTGCAGGATGGCGACGCCGGCGCCAAGCATGGTGGCGGTCTGACGGCAGAAGAGGATGAGGTCGTCGAGCCGCACGCCAAGGAGGCGGTCTTTGAGGGTGATGGTCTTGCCCCCGGCCTCTCTGGCGGTTTCGGCCGCGACTTGGATGGCAATGGGGCTCAGGCCGTTGTGCGCCAGCCAGGCCTCCACGTCGGGGATCGTCTCGGCGGTGAAGGTGCCGTTCACAATCTTGCCGCTGGCGTTGATGGCCTCGTAATGAAACGGCGGCACGGTTTATCCCCTGGTGTCCAGGGTGACGCGCATCACCTCGTCGAGCGAGGTGACGCCGGAGAGCACCTTGGCGATGCCCGCCTGGCGGAGGGATTGCATGCCCTCGGCCTGGGCCTGCCGGAAGATTTCGTGGCTGGTGGCCTTGTTCATGATGAGTTCCTCCACCGCGCCGGAAACCGGCAGCGCTTCGTAGATCGCCACTCGGCCTTTGAAGCCGCTGCCCTCGCACTTGGGACAGCCCTTGGCGCGGTAAATGGTGCGGCCCGAGTCGAAGGCCACGCCCATCTCCTGTTGCAACGATTCCGGCGGGCTGAAGGGTTCGCGGCAGAGCGGGCAGAGCATCCGCACCAGCCTCTGGGCCAGCACCAAGCCCACCGACGAGGCGATGAGGAAGGGCGGGATCTCCATGTCGATCAGGCGGGTAATGGCGCCGGCCGCGTCGTTGGTGTGCAGGGTCGAGAGCACCAGATGGCCGGTGAGCGCGGCCTGGATGGCGATTTCGGCGGTCTCCGCATCGCGGATTTCGCCGATCATGATCACGTCCGGGTCTTGGCGCAGGATGGAACGCAGCGAGTTGGCGAAGGTGAGGTCGGCCTTGCGGTTCACCTGCACCTGGTTGATACCCGTGAGTTCGTATTCCACCGGGTCTTCGACGGTGACGATGTTTTTTTCGATGGCATTGATGTGGTTCAGGGCGCCGTAGAGCGTAGTGGTCTTGCCGCTGCCGGTGGGGCCGGTGACCAGGATGATTTCGTGCGGCCGGTGCAGGTGTTCGGCAAAGAGCTTGAGGTGGTCGGGTTCGAAGCCGAGGCTCGCCAGGTCGATCTTGACCTGGCTCTTGTCCAGCAGCCGCAGCACCACCTTCTCGCCGTTGTTAAGCGGCAGGATCGAGACGCGCACATCGAATTCGCGGCCGGAGACCGGGATCTCGAAGCGACCGTCCTGCGGTTTGCGGCGTTCGCCGATATCGAGTTGCGACATGATCTTGAGCCGCGAAACCATGCTGGGGTGCATTTCCAACGGAAACTGGCCGGCGTTGCGGAGCAGGCCATCCACCCGGTAGCGAACCCGCAGGTTCTCGGCGGTGGGTTCGATGTGGATGTCGCTGGCGCCGTGGCGCACCGCCTGGAGGATGAGGTCGTTCACCACTGAGACCGCGGCGGATTCCTCCTCCACCTCGCGTTCCACTTTGGCGGCAGGTTTCTGGCCGGCGTAGATACGGTCGATGGCCGCCATGATCTGCGACTCGATGCCTACGCAGGTAACAATCTTGTCCTGCAGGTAGCGGGCGATGTCGTCGGCGGCGAAGATATTGAGCGGATCGGCGAAGGCAACCAGAACCTCGCCCGGTCGCTTGCCCAGCGCGATCACCTTGTATTTGCGCGCCACCATCTCCGGGATGAGCTTGGCCACCTCCGGATCGACCACGATCTTGTCGAAATCCACAAAGGGGATCTTGATCTGTTTGGCAATGGTGCGCGCCACCGCCACCTCGTTGACAAACCCCAAGGCCCGCAGCGCCTCGCCCAGCTTGATATCCCGCTCTTTGCCATGGGAGAGCGCCTGCTGGAGCTGGGTGGCGGTAATGAGCCCACCTTCCACCAGGATATCGCCGAATTTTTGGCGTTTGCCGGGAGCGGTCATAGGGCGGTACCGATGGGCTTAACCGGGGAAGAGGAAAAAGTATACCGCCGAACCGACGGTGGCGATGATGCAGGTGGCGACCGCAAGCCAGAGCCAGCGAGGCATGCGTTTCCGGTAGCCGCGCGATTCCTCCAGCGAGTCGATGGATTCCTGCAGGACGGCCCGGTCGACGTTTTTTTTCTGATGGGCATAGGCCACCAGCAGCGCCCGGTTGAGCGCCTTGTTGATCAGGCGCGGCACCCCGCCGGAGTATTGCCAGAGCAGGTCGAGGGTGGCGCGGCTGAGCCGGAAGTTGCGCCGGCCGGCGCGGCTCAAACGGAAATGAACATATTGGGAGAGTTCGTCCTTGGGCAACGGCCGCAGGCGTTCCATGATGGTGACCCGCTGCAACAGTTGACGCAGGTGAGGTTCTTCGACTCGGGCGTGGAGTTCGGGTTGGCCCACCAGCACGATCTGTAGGAGTTTCTGGGTATCGGATTCAAAGTTCGAGAGCAGCCGCAACTGTTCGAGACTTTCGTCCGGCAGGTTCTGTGCCTCGTCGATGACGATGATAAGCCGTTTCTGGTCTTTGGCGAGCCGGAAGAGGTGTTCGTTAAAGCGCCGCAACAGATCGTCCATGCTGGCTTCGCGGGGGGGCGGCTCCAAGCCGAGATCCTGGATGATGGCCAGTATCAGTTCCTTTGGCGCCAGATGGGGCGAGAGGATAAGCGCCGTATCGAAGTGCGTCGGCAGTTCGGCCATGAGCAGCCGGAGCAGCATGGTTTTGCCGGTGCCCACCTCGCCGGTGATGACGATGAACCCCTCGCCCTCGTCGAGCCCAAAACGCACCACCTCGCGGACCGCCGTGTGGGTCGACGACGGATAGTAGAAGTTGCGGTCCGGCGTGAGCCGGAAGGGTTCTTCCTGGAGGCCGAAGTGGGTCAGATGATTCATTGGGCCTGGCCGGTGGGGGCGGGGGTGGCAGGAGTAGCAGGGGCACCGGACGGCGTCGCGGGCGGTGGCGGGGTTTGGGCCGCAGGCTGGGCGGCGGGTCGAGCTGCCGGAGCGGAGCGCGCCTCTTCTTTCTGCCGGCTCAAAACCTTTTTCGCATAGCCTGGGGTCTTTTCCTTGTTCAGTACCGCAGATTTGAGATTGACGATGGTGGGGGTGATGAAAACCACCAGTTCGGTCTTGTCGTTGCTTTTCTGGTTGCTCTTGAAGAGATGGCCCAGGATCGGGATGCTGCCCAGGCCGGGAACGCTGGAGTCCTTGTCGCTCTTGTTCTCCTGGAGGATGCCGCCGATCACCGCGGTGAAGCCGTTCTGGAGGAAGAGGTTGGTGGAGATTCCCTGCTTATTGATGAGTGGTTCGCCGGTGGTGCCGACGGTGGTTGAGTCAACGCTGTCGTTGGTGACCGTCAGCGCCAGGTCGATGAATTCATCCTGGATGATGCGCGGGGTTACCTTGAGGGAGAGGTTGGCCTCCCGGAAGGAGGTGTTGATGGTGTTGGTGGTCTGGGAGACGTAGGGCACCTCTTTGCCTTGCTTGATTTCGGCTTCTTTGCCGCTCACCACCATGATGCGCGGGGCCGAGAGGATTTCCAGCTTGTTTTCCTGCTGGAGCGCCTGGAGGTTGAGGTCGAGTTTGAGGTTGTTGCGCAGGAAGCCGAAGGTGAGGTTGGTGGTAGGTGCGGCGAGAGAGAGATCGGCCGCCGCCTTGAGCGAGTTGTTGGTGCTCAGGTTGTCGTAGCCCCAGACGATGCCGAGTTGCTTCTTGGCCTCGCTGGAAATGGAGACGATGCGTGCCTCGATGTGCACCTGCGGCATCGGCGTGTCGAGTTCCGCAAGCATCTGCTCGACGCGGGCGACGTTCACGTCGCGGTCGCGGACGATGAGGCAGTTGCCGCGGTTGGCCACGGTGAGTGAACCGTTGGCACTCAAGAGCGGTTTGAGGGCGTCGAGATAGTCGCCGGCATTGCCGTATTGGGTGCAGAGTCGCACCGTCACCTCCTCCTGCGGGCGGCCGTCCGCGCCGCTGCCCTTGGCCACGAAGATGACGCCATCCTTTTCGTAGTAATGGAGATGCTTGGTGTCGATGATGATGTTGAAGACCTCGTAGAGGCTGACGTTGTCCACGTCGAGGGTGATGGTGTCGTCGATGGTGTCGGCCATGACGATGTTGATCCCTGCCTGTTTGCCGATGCTGCGGAGCAGCAGGTCGACCTTGAGGTTTTCGCTGCGGATGGAGGTGGGTTGTCCTTTGAGCTTGTCGAGCAGAGAACTTCCGTTGCTGTTGGCCGCGGCGGGCTGGGCACTGCCGAGGGCCAGCAGAAGCAGGATGAGGCCTGTTGCCCAAAGGTGCAGCAATTTCATCGTGCTTTTTTCCCTCCTGCCGGGTGGATGGGCGCTGCCGAAGGCTGCAACCACAGGGTGTGGTAGACGCCATCCTGCTCGAATACTACCATATCTTTGAGGACTTCCAAAATGGTCGAACCTTTCACCGTGTCCCCCACCGATACAACACGGTCGTTGATGATAGCAAGCGGTTTCTTGCGATCCCAGATGATTCCCGACAGGGTAAGACCGGCGGCGGAGCTGCTCCGTATGCGCGGTTCCTGGTCCTTGAAGCGATTGATCTGTTCGCGCGACCAGTTGAAGGGGTCGCGTTCCGGTACCGGGGCGGCGATCTCCTGGCGCTGGAGTTTTTCCGGCCGGATGGTCACCACCTCCGGTTTCTCGGCCGGCGGCGCAAAGGGACTCCAGGCGATAGACGCCAAGGCACAGGCGAGCAGGATCATGGGCCGGCGCTTCATGGCTTCTTGTCTCCGCTGGCAGGGTTGGTCGCAGCGGCAGCCTGGGAAACCTGAGAAGACTGGGGCGCAGGCGGCGGCGTTGGGGTCTGGGCCGCCGCCTCGGTGGCCGCCTCGGCGGACTTCCCTTCGTAGGCGAGGCGGCCCATCACCACGCTGAAGCGCACCTTGGCGGGTTTCTGGTAGCCTTCCATCGGCAGCCGTTCGATGGCCAGGTCCTCGATGACGCTCACCTCGGGTTGGCCTTCGACATAGGCCAGGTAGCGGTACAGATCCTGAAAGGTGGCCTCGCCGGCCAGATTGACCGCGTAGACGGCAAAGCCGTCCTTGCTCTTCTTTTCGAGCTGGCTCATTTGTTTGAGACTATTTTCGAGGTTCACCGGCGCCTTGGGGAGCAGGGTGAAGATGATCTTGGTGAAGCGCTCGGCATTGCCCCACATCTGCCACTGCTCCTTGAGGAATCCCTCCTGGAGTCCTAGGATGGCGTTCTGCTCCTCCAGGCGCTGCTGCTCGTCCCTGAGCGTTCGTTGTTCCGTGGTCAGGGCCTGGCTGGCGAGGCCGGGATCCTTGGCCAGCAGTTCGGTGCGCTGGACGGTTTTCTGGGCCAGACTCTTTTCCAGCGGTTTGACGAACAGGGTATTGCCGGCATAAAAAACCACCAGGCAGACCGCCAGCCCCAGCAGGAGATGGCGCAGCTCCTGGAGCATCTCTGGGTCGCCCTTGACGACGAAATACCAGTTTCGCAGGAGGTCGGTCAGTTCTTTGGCTTGGCGCGGTGGCATGGCCTTACTTGACCTCCACGGCGAGGGTGAAGAGGAAGCGGCCTTCGGCGGCCTGGCTGTTGCGGTCGATGTCCTGCAGGGTGACCCGCTTGAACTGCGGGTTGGCCTGCAGTCGGCTGACCAGTTCCGGCAGTTCGCGGTACTGGACTGCGCTGCCGCTGATGAGGCCGGCATCTCCCTTGAAGGTGATTTTGTCGCACTTGACCGACGAGGGTATTGCCTCGCTGATGGTGGCGAGCACCCTGGAGAAGCTGCGTTTTTCCGCGATCTGGCGGGAAAGCGACTCCACCTGCGTCTGGAGTTCGCCCTGCTGTTGCTTGCGCTGGCTGATGGCGTCGGCGAGTTGCTTGAGGTCACTGGCCAAGAGGGTGGAGTGGCGTACCCGCGTCTCGAGCTGCGCGATTTCCGCGTCGAGCTGATGGTTCTTGGCGACAAGCTGTAGATGGCGGGTGTAGAGGAAGGTCACGATCAGCAAGAGCAAAACAGCAAGGGCGAACGGCAGTGCCTTCCTGATCCGTTGGGGAATCGGAGTCTGCGGGACGAGGTTGATCCGTTGCAGTTGCAGCATGGTCAGCCCCGTGTCCCGGTGCCGATGGCAAGCGCCTGGAGCATGGGCGGGCAGTCGGCGGTTTCCGGCAAGGTGGTGAGTGGTTCCAACTCCAGTTCGAGGGAGGTGCGGCCCCAGCGTTGCAGTTCCTGCCAGAAGGCTTCGGCCCCGCCCACCACTGCCCGCTTGATGGCGCCGCCTTTCACTACCGAGGCGTAGTAGTCGCGGGTGCGCATGATTTCGAGGCCGATATGCTGGAGATAGTCGGCCCAGGAGGTATCCGCCGGGGTGTCGTCGGCGGTGGCGGCGGAAGTTCGCACTGCACCGCCGGGGGCGGAAAGGATGGCGAACCCGGCCAGCAGGGAGTCCTCTTCCCCGGCTTCCGGATGATGCGGCGCGTTCGTGACGGGGGGTTCTGCCGCCGATTCCGGTGACTGGCGAGACAAGGTGCGATGGGGCGGACTCTGCGGTTGGTTGGCCGACACGGTGCGCACCAGAGTCAAGAGCCCCTGTTCGTAGACCGCCAGCGAGATGCTGTTTTTCCAAATCAGCGCACAGAGGGTAGCGGTCTCCGGCCGGAGGCGGTTTTCCCGGCCAAGCAGGGCGAAGGCGGCAAAGACATCCGCCTCTAGGTGTTTGATTTCCAGATGCTTGCGTGCGAACTCGTTGCGCAGGGTGTGGAATCTGGCCGCTGGAAAGAGGTAGACCGTCACCTGGAGGCGGTCGCGGTGGCGCTCGACGATCTGCCAGTCGTAAATGAAATCGGAAAGCGGTCGGTTGACTGCCTTGGCCAAGTGATAGGGCAACGCCTTGCCTACAGCCGCGTCGGGCATGGCGGGCAGGGCGATGGCGACGATCTCCAGGAAATGGAGCGGCACGGCCAGGGAGACCTCGCCGCGCAGGTTGTTGAGGGTGGAGAGCAGACGCGGTGCCGCCACATCGCTCATAATGGGGGTGTCGGTGCGGGCGTGGATGGTTAGTGCCGCGGTACCCACGGTCGAGCGGATCACCTCGCCGAGGAAACAGGCGTTATCCGAGCTCGTGAGGGTGAAATGGCGTTTGGTCAGGCGTGGCAAGGCCATGGTGGTTCAGCGTCCGTGCGGGGCATTCGGCCCGGTGCTGCGGGGCTGCTTCGCCTGCCAGGCATCGTCGAGCCGGCCGGCTTCGGCTAGGATGGCGAGGTTGCGGCGTAGCGCCGGGTCGTCGGGATTGAGAACGCTGGCCTCCCGCAAGAGGCGGTTGGCAGGGCCAAAGAGGCCGAGTTCGCTCAAGGCGGCGGCCATGTCGATGAGCGGCTCCGGTGCCTGTGGGTCGAGTTGCCGGGCGCGGTCAAAGAAATAGATACTGCGCCAATAGTCGCCGCTGCGGAAGAGTGCCGCTCCGGTTCGGCTCAACTGCACCGCCTGTTCCACAGCCGAGGTCGTTGCCGGACCGCGGTCTTGGGGAGGCACGTTGATGTTGGATGCCGCCGATCTGGCGGAACGAGCAGCATCAGGGTTGGGCAACAGCTGGAGGGTGATGAGCAGCTGGCGGAAGTTGGCGGTGAGCGGTGTCAGGTTGAGGCGGGTCGAGAGTAGGACGGTATAGAGTACCATCACCCCGAGCATCACCACCAGCAGCAGGGAAAGGAAGCGGGGTGGGCCGCTCTTGACCACGGCTGGGCTTTTGCGGCTGGGGGAGCGCCGTGCCGGCTCGTTGCTGCTTTCATGGTGCCGGATTTTCTCCAGGGTGTTGAAGAGTTTGCTCACTGGGGCACGTTACCAAGAAGAAGGGACGCGGTCGGCGCTGTCGATGTTGTCCGAAGAAGGCCGGTCGTCGTTGATATAGAAGACCGCATCCACCACCCGGCCGTTGGCGTCCCGCTCGTTGCCGGGATAATAGGCCCAGCCGGTTCCTTCATCGGCCCGGCGCGGAGTGACCAGAATATCGGCGAGCAGTCGGCCGGTGACGCCTGCAGGGCTCGCGGCCATGCCGGGGGCCAGGTCGGGCAGGTCGCAGGTGGGCAAGGCCTGGTTGGCTACGGTGGAATATTGATCGGTACGTACCAGCCGGTACCCCCTGAGGGCCGCCGGTCGGGTCGCCAGGGAGAGTTCGTTGCGTTGCACCTCGTCGAGGGTCGGCCAGTCGGGGTTGTCGCCGTCCGGCCCTGTATTCACCCCGGAGACGAGGATCTTGGCGTGGGCCAGTTCGATGCCGCCGCGGATGGCGGCGAGCTTACCCTTGACTGCGGCGATTTTCGCCTCTTTCTGCATGTTGAGATAATAGGGGATGGCGGTGGCGGAGATGATGCCGAGGATGATGATGACGATGATCAGTTCGAGCAGGGTAAAGCCCCGGCTGTTGCGGATCGTCATGGTTGGTCTCCCCTCCCTCCCGTCGGCGTGTGCCCAGTGAAACAGCGTACTTCATTTTTTTGTTTGTTATCAACGTACTGATCTTGCAGAAAAATATCAAGTAGTTAAAGAGTGGGAAAACCGGCTGGCTGCGGGAAATTGCGGGATTGCATCTTTAACGCGTTGAAATCATAGAATATATTTGACTTCAATGGTGCGGCTGATGTTCTCCGTGGGGCTCACCGCCCGCGTAGCGGTGACGCGGATGGTGGTCGGCGTGCCGCTGGCGCCCAAGGTTCCGCCGATGATGGTGCGAGAGGTGGTGAATCCCGCCACCGTCGGGTCGCCGGCGTAGGCGCCGCCCCCGCCGTGGTCGTGGAAGAGGATGGTTCGCTGGGCAGTGGTGTCCGCTGCGTAGATCGCCTCTGCCCAGAGGTAGTCCTCGGAAGAGGAGAGGCTGCTGATTACGGTATAGCGAGCGATGAGCAGGCCGAAGAGGGCGAGGACGACGATGACGAAGATGGCGGTCATCAGGCCGAAGCCCTGCTGATTAACGGTTGGTCGGCGGAGGCGGTCAGGGTGCATTTTGGATCTGCACCTCCTTGTGAAAGTCCACCGAGTCGCCGTTGCGGCTGATGGTGAAGCGGATACTGACCAATGCGCTGCTGGTCAGCGAGCCGGGGGTGAAGTCGAAGATGAGGTTGCTCACGTTTTCGGCCAGCGGGTTGCCGGCCGGAAAGGTGATGGGGCTCTGGTAGTTGGTGCTGTCGATGGTCATGGCGGCGCGGGTCAGGGTGGTGCCGTTGAGATAATAGCGCACTGCCCGGTTGACCGCGTAGAAGCGGCTGTCGGGCGAGGCGGCGATGATGTCGGGGGAGAGGTTCATCCGGTTGGTCGATGCGATGGTGCCGGTCACCCGGTAGAGTCGGCGCTGGTTGGGATCGGTGCTGCTGAAGTCGCTCCAGTTGCGGTTATAGATGGAGATAATGCTGCCCACCGGCAAGGGGTTGGTCTGGTCGCGGATGAACTGCTTCGGGTTGTTGTCGATGTACTGGCCAAAGACGCAGTCCTGCGGGGCGGCGGTGGGAGGACAGGTCATGGCATTTTCGTCGATCATGCCGAAGGTAAGGCCGTGGCTGCCCGGTTCGACCAGGATGGCGTTGGGCAGGGTGATCCGCAGTTCCCGTTCCATGCGGGCGAGGACGAGCTGGCCCTCCTCGTAGATTTCGGTGCGGGCGTCGGTGTCGGCAAAGCCCTTGAATGCCTGGGTGATGAACTCGGCGCCCATGCTGCCCAGGATACCGAGCAGCACGATGACGATGATGAGTTCCACCAGGGTGAAACCATGCTGCGTGCTATGGCGATGGAGAGGGTTCATATGTTGGTCACCGCGGCGACGAAGTAGAAGATTTCGCCCGTTGGCGAGGTCACCGTGACGACGACGAGCTTGGTGTCGGTGGTGCCTGGGGCGGCCGGGGTATTCTGGTCGATGGGGTTGGCGCTGCTGGCAATGTAACGCACCGTGGCCTTGCGGCGGTAGCCCGGCAGCGAAAAGGCGGTGCCGCGCTGGTCGTGGAAGGTGTCCACCTCTTCGGCCATGGCGTTGTAGTCGTCCACGTCGTCGTAGAGGGTACGGTCGGTCTCACCGGCATCGGCGCCGATGGCCGAGGCGGTGCGGGCGCCAGGGGCGCCGCAGTTGTCCACCAGCGACGGCCGTGTCGCTTTGCTCGAACTCTCGCCCGAGCAGATGGGGCCGCCGCCCACCGGCGTGTTTTCGTCCCACCGCTTGGCCATAATTTCGTCCATCAGGGCCTGGCCCAAGGCCACGGCGCGCTGGCGGACCATGGGGTCCGGCCCATGGACGATAGAGTTGACAAAGGGAATGAGAATCAGCGACACCGCGCCGAGAATGACGATGGTCAGCACCAGTTCGATGAGGGTGAAACCGTGGCTGGCGGCCGAGAGGGGGCGACGGGTCAGGGACATGTGTTCCCCTCGTTGATATAGCCGGTTTCCGGGCAGAGGGTGAACAGCTTGGTCCCGCCGATGATGTAGGTACGGGCACTGCTGCTGGTGAGCAGGGTGCCGGCGCCGTCGATGGGTTCGCCCAGGCCGTTGAACCATACCGCAGGGCCGGTGAGGGTCATGGTGCAGTCGTCGAGCAGGCAGCGGTTCTGGTATTCCGGGTCGGCGGGGCCGGTGGCGCCTTGCTGGATGGTATAACGGTTGTTGTTGATGACGATGCCCCACGCGGTGGCGGTACCGGTGAACGGCCGGGTGATCGCCTTGTGCTGCGTGAGCCGGAAGAGCCGCTTGAATTCGCGGGCTGCCGCCTCTTCCTTCATGCCGCTCGGCCATTTTTCGATCACCACCACCGCGAGGATACCGAGGATGACGATGATCAGCACCAGTTCGGTGAGGGTGAAGCCTTTTTCGGAAGCGGCGCGGGAGGAGGCGAAGGGGGTCATCGTTGGATCTCCTTCCAGTTGATGATGCGGTTGTTGCCGCGCCAGAGGCCGAAGATCGCCTCTCCTGCCGGGTCGGGTTCCAGCCAGACAGGAACATTGCCGTTGATGGTGACCGTGCCGCCGGGTGGGGACGGATCGCTCACCGGGGTGAGGATGATGCTCGCCGTGCCGTTGGCCAGAGTGAGCGGCGAGGCCGGCGTCACACTGACCGAGATGGTGCCGTTTTCCACCTTGGCGTAGGCGAACTGCGTGCAGTTGTCCAGGGTGTTGGTCGCCCAGGTAGTGCCATTGTAATAGAAGGCGAACAAGGGCATGGTGAGCGCGATGTTCTCTGGGCCAAAGGTGTTTTGGATCACCCCTTCGCCGTACCGGATGGTGTTGCCGGCCGGGACGATGATCTTGGGCAGGTCGCCGGTGGCGGTGGTGACGCCGTCGCTGTCGGTAAGGTTGTTTACGGTGATGGCCAGCGTCGCGGTGAAGGAACCGACCCTGGCCTGGTCCGTGTCGGTGGGCGGGGTGCGGGTGTAGGTGAAGGAGTCATTGCCCAGCGTTACGACGAGCGGCGCCGGCGTATCGGTGATTACTGCCGAGGCCGGGTCCGGTACCGAGGCCACGGCCAGCTTGGTCGCGTTGTTCGCCCCGTTCTGGAGCGTGTCGTTGGTGGGATAGCCGAGGGAAAAGCTGGCAATGGTGAGTTTCCGGAAATCGCTCCGGTAGTTCTGCACCTGGCCAAGCAGTTTGTTCCAGGCCGCCACCGTGATCTGGGGCCGGGTACCATAAGAGAAAGGCTGGCCGGTATAGGTGAAGCCGTTGCAGGGGTTGGCGAGCGTGCCGTTGGTCACCGCGGTGGTGAACTGATCGGGATAGAAGCGACCGATGGCGGCACTGGTGGAGGGAGGGATGATGACGCCGGGCACCAGGTATTCGGGCGGGGCGGCGGTGATGGTGAAGACCCCCACCTCGGAGATGGTCTGGTTGGAGATAGTCTTGCTGCCTGCGTCCGCGGCCAGCAGGTCGATACTGCTCTGGCCGAGACTGCCAAGGTTGCCGCCGGTCGGTGCCACCAGAGTGAGCGACAGGGGGATGGCGTTGAGTCGGAAGTTGGGGGTGACGGCGTTGTCGCAAAATTGGCTGTTTGTTTCCGTGTCATTCACCCACTGCACGCCCTTGACCCGCAGGTTGAAGGATTCGCCCGCCTTTTTGAATTTGGTGCAGGAACCGTTCAGGCTGGCGCAGTCGGCGTTCGGATCCGGACTTTCCACGCAAAGGCCAGCGGGCCGCACCACGAAGGTGTCGTTGCCGTCAAGAATGGTCGTGCCGTCGTTGTAGGCGAGGTCCAGGCGAATCTGGCCGGCGTCGCTGTATTTCACGGTAAAGGTGGCGTCGCCGCTCGCGTTGAAGGTGAGTGGGATGGTGGTGGGAACCCCGGCATTGACCTGGGTGCCGTTGATGTAAACCGGTTGGATGCCGGTGTTCGGGTTGACGTAACTCAGGAGGAAGGTGATGTTTTTGGTCACCGAGGTGAAAAGGTCCTGACAGCGACGGGGCGAGCCGCTGCGGCTGGCTGCGGAGAGTGTGATGGCGCTGGACGTTTTGTTGGCGATCTGAGTGGGGATGCTGAAGACGAAACCGCTGTCGGCAAACGTGATGGTGCAGTCGCCAGCCACGCCGTTTTCCCGGCAGAGGTAAGGGGCAACCGGGTCGGCGCTGGCAATGCCGATGGTGACGACGCCTGGCGTGTTCTGCCGGAATTGCATGTCCAGGCTGCCGCCCGTGAAGGTGCGGGTCGCCCCGTTGATCCAGCCGGTCGCGGGCAACATGGTGATGGTCACCATGCCGTTGTACAAGGTCGAGCAGTCGGGGTTTTGGCAGACCTTGATCGTAATGGTCTCGGGCTGGCAGGTCAGTCCCTGGCCGTCGTGCCAGATCTCGTAGTGATCCACGTTGCTGGTGGCCGTGGTGTTGGTGGCGCCCTGGGTGGGGGTGGAACCGGTATCGCTCCAGGAGCCGGTGCCATTGGGTAGTCGGCCGATGTCCTTGCTGGCGGAGTTGTGGTTTGCCAGGCTGAGGCCGCAGCTGGACGGCACGTCCCATTGGTCGGTGGGGGAGGTTTTGTAATATTTCAGGTAGTCCACCACCACCGGGGCGTTGGGCCGGAGCGACTGGACGGTATCGGTCAGGAGCAATTCCCCGCTTTCGGGGCTGATATTGGCAATGCGGTACACGATGAAGGTCCCGGCCGGGAAGGTGGTCGGGGTCGTGCAGAGCGGACTGGGACAGTTATTGTCGGAGTATTGGGCGCCGCCGGGCAGGTAGGCGGTGGCCCGGTTGCTGCCGCTGCCGAGGGCGACGCCGGTGTCGGTATTGCTGTCGTGGTAGTAGAGCTTCCAGCCCGAGATATTGGTCTGTTGCAGGAAATAGAGCTCGACGAACTCGAGGTTGCCTTGGCCACCGCCGCCGGAGAAGAGTTCGTTGAGCACCACCTTGCCGCCGTTGGTGGTGGAACACTGGAGATCGAGGGCGGCCGCCGAGCCAGCCATGGCGAGGAGCAGCAGGGGGACAAGCAGCAGGGAGTGGAGTGGTCTGCCCATGTCAGGGTGCCTGGTCGGGGTTCGGCAACGGAGGAGCCTCGATGAGGCGTTCCAGTTCCTCCATGCTCCTTGTCGCATAAATCGCCCGACGAATCAAGTTGCCGCCCGGCAGGCCGCGGAAGTATTTGCCCGCGTGGTTCTTGACCGGCGCCAGATGGGTGTCCGGATGGAACTTCTTGATCAGGGCCAGGTGGCGGCGCAGTGCCTGCTGGCGATAGGCGAGCGACGGGGAGTCGGGGGCGGTGGGGTCGAAGATCCACGGCTCTCCCACCGCGGCCCGGCCGATCATGACGCCGTCGCAGCCCGTGGCCGCCATCATGGCGAGTCCCTTGGCGCGGGACTTGATGTCGCCGTTGCCGATCACCGGAATGGAGACCGCCGCCTTTACCTGCCGGATCACCTCCCAGTCCACGGTGCCGCCAAAGCCGTCGCTCCAGGTGCGGCCGTGGATGGTGAGGGCCGCCGCACCATGATCCTCCGCCATCCTGGCGAACTCCGGGGCGATGATCTGCTGGTGGTTCCAGCCGGAGCGGAATTTCACCGTCACCGGCAGGGGGGTGTTTTTGACCACCGCGCTGATGATCGCCCCTGCCATCTTCGGTTCCCGCATCAGGGCGCAACCAGCTCCCTTCCTGGTCACCTTCTTTACCGGGCAGCCCATGTTGATGTCGATGCCGTCGATGGGTCGCTCCGAGAGGATCGCGGCGGCCTCGCCCATCACCGCGGGTTCGCCGCCGAAGAGCTGCATGATCACCGGTCGTTCCGCCGGGGTGGTGGCAATCATGTCCAGGGTATTCTGCTGCCGGAAGACGAGGCCGTGGCAACTGATCATCTCGGAGTAGCAGAGATCGGCGCCGTACTCGCGGCAGAGGAGGCGGAAGGCCAGATCGGTGAAGCCGGCCAGCGGCGCCAGGATGAATGGTTTGTCGAGGGTGAGGTGGCCGAAGTGCATGGGGGCTGATGGAGAAAAAAGAAGGGCCGGGAGTTGTCCCGGCCCTATGATTGATGCAGGGTCACCTTTTTAGCTCATAACCGCTTCCACGGCCTTGACCACGTTGTCCACGGTGAAGCCGAAGTAGCTGAAGAGCTGCTCGGCCGGGGCGGATTCGCCGAAGCGGTCGAGCCCCACCACCTTGCCGGCAAGGCCCACGTACTTGTACCAGCCGTCGCTCACCCCGGCCTCCACCGCCACCCGGGCGGTGACCGCCGCCGGCAGCACCGATTCGCGGTAGGCTGCATCCTGGGCGTCGAAGACATTGGTGCAGGGCATGGAGACCACCCGTACCTTCTTGCCCTTGTCCGCCAGGGCCTTGGCCGCGTTCATGGCCAATTCCACCTCGGAGCCGGTGGCGATGAGAATGGCGTCCGGCGTGTTGCAGCCGCAGTCGAGGAGGATATACCCACCCCGGGCGATGTTCTTGAGCTGCTCGTCGGTGCGGGTCATATGCGGCAGGTTCTGGCGGGAAAGCGCCAGGCAGCTCGGGCCGTCCTGCTTCTCCACCGCCGCCTTCCAGGCCATTGCCGTCTCCACCCCGTCGCAGGGGCGCCAGGTATGGCAGTTGGGGATCATCCTGAGGGTCGCCACCTGTTCCACCGGCTGGTGGGTGGGGCCGTCCTCGCCGAGGCCGATGGAGTCGTGGGTGAGCACCTCGATGGTGTGCGCCTTCATCAGGGCCGACATGCGGATGGCGTTCCGCGCATACTCCGAGAAGATGAGGAAGGTGGCGCCGTAGGGGATGAAGCCGCCGTGCAGGGCGATACCGTTCATGATGGCGGCCATGCCGAACTCGCGCACCCCGTAGAAGACGTAGTTGCCGCTCGCCTCGTTCTGGATGCCCTTGCTGCCCGACCAGAGGGTGAGGTTGGAGCCGGCGAGGTCCGCCGAGCCGCCGAGGAGTTCGGGCAGCAGCGGGCCGTAGCCGTTCAGGCAATTCTGCGAGGCCTTGCGGGTGGCGACCTTCTCTGCCTTGGCATTGACCGCGGCGATGTAGGCGCCCGCCTTCTCCCGCCAATCGGCCGGGAGTTTGCCGGACAAACGGCGTTCCAGTTCCGCGGCCAGTTCCGGGTGGGCGGCCTGGTAGGCGGCAAAGCGGTCGTTCCAGGCAGCCTCGCGGTCGGCGCCTTTTTTCTTCGCATCCCAGCCGGCGTAGACTTCGGCCGGGATCTCGAAGGGCGGATACTGCCAGCCCAGCGCCTCGCGGGTGAGCTTGATCTCGTCGTCGCCCAGCGGGGCGCCGTGGCACACCTCCTTGCCCTGCTTGTTGGGCGAGCCAAAGCCGATGATGGTCTTGCAGCAGATGAGCGAAGGTTTATCCGTGACCTGTTTGGCCTCGGCCGTGGCCTTCTGCACCGCCGCGGCGTCGTGGCCGTCCACCCCTTCGATCACATGCCAGCCGTAGGCACGGAAGCGGGCTGGGGTGTTGTCGGTGAACCACCCTTTCACCTCGCCGTCGATGGAGATGCCGTTGTCGTCATAGAAGACGATGAGCTTGCCCAGTTTGAGCGTGCCGGCCAGCGAGCACGCCTCGTGGGAGATGCCTTCCATCATGCAGCCGTCACCCATGAAGACATAGGTGTGGTGGTCGATGATCGTATGGCCAGGCCGGTTGAATTGGCCAGCCAGGGTTTTTTCGGCGATGGCCATGCCCACCGCGTTGGCGATACCCTGGCCTAAGGGGCCGGTGGTGGTCTCCACGCCTGGGGTGTAGCCGTATTCGGGATGGCCCGGGGTTTTCGAATGGAGCTGGCGGAAGTTTTTGATCTCCGCCATCGGCACCTCGTAGCCGGTGAGATGGAGCAGGGAATAAATGAGCATGGAGCCGTGGCCGTTCGAGAGCACGAAGCGGTCGCGGTTGGCCCACTTGGGGTTGGCCGGATTGTGGTTCAGGAAGTCGTTCCACACCACCTCGGCGATATCGGCCATGCCCATGGGCGCGCCGGGGT
Source organism: Deltaproteobacteria bacterium (assembly GCA_021802645.1). GTDB lineage: Bacteria > Desulfobacterota > Desulfobulbia > Desulfobulbales > Desulfurivibrionaceae > JAJZRJ01. The sequence goes on from JAJZRO010000019.1 coordinate 30,433, forward strand.
GGCCGGATTTGGCCTTCTGGATGGCGTCCATGCTGAGGGCGCGGATGGCGTTGGCAAGTTCTCTGCGGGTGGGCATAGTCTCCTCCGGGCGATGATGATGGGTATCGTCTGGTCGTGTGCGTTGGTTAGCGATTGAGGCGCGGCGCCGGAGTCATGGCCGGCCTGGGGGCGGTGGCGGGCGCTGTTCCTTCCATGCCGCCGTGGCGCCGGTTTTTTGAGAGTACCCGGAAGAGGCGGATGTAGATCTGCTCACCCAGTTTGTCGGTGAGCGTCTGCAGGGCCTGGCGCTTATTGACGTCGGTCTGCGCGGTGCTGCCACCAAGGTTGTAGGTCTCTTCCAGGCTATAGCCGTTCATCTGCCAGAGGATGCGGTTGGTGGCCACTTCCTTGACGGTGTAGTTGACGGTCAGCACCGCCTTCAAACTCTTGGCGGTGTCGGTGATGTCGTAGGAGAGGCCCGGATAGCTTACCGAGGTCACGGTGCCGTTAAGCACGTAATCGGCCTCGGCCTGGCTGCCCACCAGGGTGATGCGTTTCGACTGCATGAGCCAGTCGCTGATGGCGTTGCGGATGTTTGTTTCGAGGTTGAGCTCGTTGGTGGAGTTGGGCCACACCGGCACATAGAGGCGTACCTGGGGCCCCAGTTCCTCATCGGGCAGCATGTTGGGGTTGTAGTACCCGCAACCGGCCATGGTGAGGAGCAGGAGCAACAGCGGCAGCAGACGCAATGAAAGGGAGTTTCTTGCCATGGGCTACACCACGATGTTGATCAGTTTGTTGGGCACCACGATGACCTTCCTGGCCGGCTTGCCTTCCATGAATTTCTGCACCTTGTCGTCGGCCAGGGCCAGGGCCCTGAGTTGTTCTTCATCGGTGTCCGGCGCCACGGCGAGGCGGCTGCGCACCTTGCCGCAGATCTGGACCACGATGGTGAGTTCTTCTTCCTTGGCCGCCGCCGGGTCGAAGGCGGGCCAGGGCAGGCCGTCGAGGGACTCGCCATGACCGATCCGCTGCCAGAGTTCGGCCGTGAGATGGGGCACCATGGGGGAAAGGAGGATCAGGATCGTTTCCACCGCCGCCCGAGCCACGGCTGGCTCCACCGCCTCCTTCGTTTCTTCCGCGGTGAGGGTGAAAAGGGTATTGGTCAGCTCCATCACCGCGCTGATGGCGGTATTGAAGTGGAACTTGCCATCGAGGTCGCCGCTCACCTTGCGGATGGTCTGATGGGTCTTGCGGTGGAGGCTGCGGCTTGCCTCGTTCAGTTCGGTCGGGATGGCGGTCGGAGCCGCGTGCAGGGTGGCGAGGCGGTCGTTCACAAAGCGGTAGATGCGGTTCAGGAAGCGGTAGGCGCCTTCGACCCCCTGGTCGTTCCAGTCGAGGTCGCGCTCGGGCGGCGCGGCAAAGAGGCTGAAGAGGCGCACCGTATCGGCGCCGTAGCGGTCGATCAGTTCGTTGGGGTCCACCACGTTGCCCTTGGACTTGCTCATCTTGGAGCCGTCCTTGATCACCATGCCCTGGGTGAGCAGGTTGGTGAAGGGCTCGTCCACTGTGAGGTAGCCGAGGTCGCGCAGCACCTTGGTGAAAAAGCGGGAGTAGAGGAGGTGGAGGATGGCGTGCTCCACGCCGCCAATGTACTGGTCCACCGGCAGCCAGTAGTCCACCGCCTGCTTCTCCAGCGGGCCGTCGGTGAACTGCGGGCAGGCGTAGCGGGCGAAGTACCAGGAGGACTCGACAAAGGTATCCATGGTGTCGGTCTCCCGCCTGGCTTCCCCGCCGCACTTGGGGCAGGTGGTGCGGTAGAAGCTCTCGAGCGTATGAAGCGGCGATTTGCCCGATTTCTCGAACTGCACGTCGGTGGGCAGGGTCACCGGCAGGTCTTTTTCCGGCACCGGCTGCACCCCGCACTGCTCGCAGTAGAGCATGGGGATGGGCGCACCCCAGTACCGCTGGCGGGAGATGCCCCAGTCGCGCAACCGGTAGGTGGTGCGACCCTGGCCAAAGCCTTCCTTGGCGGCGTGGTCGGTGATCGCCTTCTTCGCTGCCTGGGAGTCAAGGCTGGTGAAAGAGCCGGAGGCGACGAGGGTGCCGGAGCCTTCGTGGGCCGCGGCCATGGTCCCTGGATCAAGCGGCTCGCCGGCCGGCTGTACCACGACCGTGATCGGTAGCTGGTATTTCCGGGCGAACTCGAAATCGCGCTGGTCGTGGGCCGGCACCGCCATCACCGCGCCGGTGCCGTACTCCATGAGCACGAAGTTGGCGGCATAGACCGGCAGCTTGTCGCCGGTAAAGGGGTTCACGCAATAGCCGCCGGTGAAGACCCCCTCCTTCTCCACCTCCTCGTCCGGCTTGCGGCGCTGTTTTTCCTGGCGGGTGCGTTCGACGAACTCCCGCACCGCCGCTTCCTGGCCGGTGCCGCGGCTCAATTCCACCACCAGCGGGTGTTCCGGGGCCACCGACATGAAGGTGGCACCGAAGACGGTGTCCGGCCGGGTGGTGAAGATGGTGAGGGCACCCGCGCCGGAAGCGAGCGGAAAGTTGATCTCGGCGCCCACACTCTTGCCGATCCAGTTGCGCTGCATGGTGAGCACCTTCTCCGGCCAGCCGGTGAGGCGGTCGCAGTCGGCGAGCAGTTCGTCGGCATAGGCGGTGATCTTGAAGAACCAGCCGTTCATCTCCCGAGGCATCACCGGCTGGTCGCAACGCCAGCAGGTGCCGTCGATCACCTGTTCGTTGGCGAGCACCGTCTGGCAGGTCTCGCACCAGTTGACCGTGGTCACCTTCTGGTAGACGAGCCCCTTTTCGTACATCTTGGTGAAGAAGAGCTGCTCCCAGCGGTAGTACTCCGGGGTGCAGGTGGCGAGTTCGCGATCCCAGTCGTAGCTGAGCCCCATGCGCTGGAGCTGACCCTTCATGTAGTCGATGTTCTCGAAGGTCCACTTCGCCGGGTGGGTATTGTGCTTGATGGCGGCGTTTTCCGCCGGCAGGCCGAAGGCGTCCCAGCCCATGGGGTGGATGACGTTCATGCCGCGCATCCGCTGGTAGCGGGCCACCACGTCGCCGATGGTGTAGTTGCGCACGTGGCCCATGTGGATGCGGCCCGAAGGGTAGGGGAACATCTCCAGCAGATAATATTTCTTGCGGCCGGGGTCGGTGCTTACCTTGAAGCTCTTGTTGGTGAGCCAATGGGTGCGCCATTTCTCTTCAATGGCCTGGAAATCGTAGCGCGTGGTATCGGGCGTGGTCATGAGATCCGTATGGTATTTGCTTGAAATTTCAAAGGGTATCCCTCAGCGACGCTCTCGGCTCGTTGAGCGTTGGGTGCACCTTGGTTATTACTTGACCGGCGCTCAAAATACAACCGCCTTCCTCACTGTTGGGCGGGGAAATCGTGGTGCGCCAGGTTTTCGAAGGTGGTGAACTGATTGAGGAAGGCCAGTTCCACCGTGCCGGTGGGGCCGTTGCGCTGTTTGCCGATGATCAACTCGGCGATGCCGCGTTTGGGGTTGTCCTCGGCCTTGTTGTAGACTTCGTCCCGATAGATGAAGCAGATGAGGTCGGCGTCCTGCTCGATGGCGCCCGATTCGCGGAGGTCGGAGAGCTGCGGCCGCTTGTTGGGGCGGTTTTCCAGGCTGCGGTTGAGCTGGGAGAGCGCGATGACCGGGATATGGAGTTCTTTGGCCATGGCCTTCAAGGAGCGGGAGATCTCGCTGATCTCCTGCTCGCGGGAGGGCACGTTGCTGCGGCCGCGCATGAGCTGGAGGTAGTCCACCACGATGAGGCCGATGTTGTGCTCGGTCTTGAGGCGCCGCGCCTTGGCCCGCATCTCGAGCACGGTGAGGGCCGGGGTGTCGTCGATGAACATCGGGGCGTCGAGCAGCATATTGTAGGCCCGGGTCAGCCTGGGCCAGTCCTGCTCCTTCAGAAAGCCGGTGCGCAACCGTTGGGCATCCACCCGGCTCACCGAGCAGAGCATCCGCAGCCCCAGTTGCTCCTTGGACATTTCCAGGCTGAAGATCCCCACTGGCACCTTGTGGATCATGGCGGCATGTTGCACCATGTTCATGGCCAGCGCGGTCTTGCCCATGCTGGGCCGACCGGCCAGGATGATCAGGTCCGAGCGCTGGAGGCCGGCGGTCATCTTGTCGAAGTCGTGGTAGTCGGTGGGTACCCCGGTGATGTGCTCCTTGCGCTCGTAGAGCTGCTCCACGTGCTTGAAGGTGGCGTTGATCACCGTCTTCATCGGATGGACCGACTGGGCGCTCTTGGAGCGGGAGATGTCGAAAACGGTCTGCTCCACCTCGTCGAGCAGGCCATCGATGTCGTCCTGCTCCTCGTAACAACGGCTGGCGATCTCGGTACTGGTATGAATCAGCCGGCGCAGAATCGCCTTTTCGCGCACGATCTTGGCGTAGTAGGCGATGTTGGCCGCCACCGGCACGGTATCGGAAAGGGCGGCGAGGTAGCCGGGACCGCCGGCCAGATCGAGCTTGCGGGCGTCTTTGAGGGCGTTGCTGACGGTGATGAGATCGAGCGGCTCCCCTTTTTCAAAGAGGCCCGCCATGGTCGCGAAGATGACCTTGTGGCCGTCGCGGTAGAAATCGTCTTCGGTGAGGAGTTCGGCGGCCTTGGCCATGGCCCCCGCTTGCAGGAGTACGGAGCCGAGCACGCACTGTTCCGCCTCGAGATTCTGGGGCGGCAGCCGGTGATGGGAGGAGGAGAGAGCGGTGTTCCCAGCTTCCATGGTGTCGGTTGCGCTGGGCACAAGAAACAAGCGGGGCAGGCGGGAGGGTGCCCGTCCTCCCGCCCGTCGCTGTGAGTGCTTCGGTTATGCTTCTGCGGCGGTCAGAGCAACTACCTCGACCGTGACGTCGGCCTTGACCTGATAGCCGACCTTGACCGGGATGCTTTTGCTGCCCAGGGCCTTGATCGGCTCGTCGAGCAGGATCGTCTTCTTGTCGATCTCGATGCCCTGTTCGGCAAGTTTGGCCGCGATGTCGCTGGCAGTGACCGAACCGAAGAGCTTGCCGTCGTCGCCGGTGCGTTGGGCGATGGTGATGGTTACGGCGGCGAGCTTCTTGGCCATGGCCTCGGCGGTGGCGCGCTGTTCCTTTTTGCGGGCCTCAATGGCGGCCTTCTGCTTGGCCAGTACGGCAATGTTGCCTTCGGTGGCAACGGCGGCCAAGTTTTTCGGCAACAGGTAGTTGCGGGCGTAACCGTCCTTGACCTTGACGACATCCCCCTCTTCGCCGAGGGTATCAATGGTTTCCTTGAGAATGACTTGCATGGGGTGCCTCCACCTAACCTGATGAATTGTGAATCCGGGTCGGAGTCGTTGTCCAGATGTTTTTATTGTCTTTCGGTTTCCCGAATCGTTTCAAAATATTATGCGCTATCCACCGGCTTTTGCCGCAGGTTGGACCAAGTGTCCACCAAGCCGAGTATCGCCAGCAGGAGCAGCCCGTAGAGCTGGATCAGCAGCAGGCCATAAACCATGACCCTGAAGAATCGCGGCATCCGCCAGCGGGCCAAGAGATAGGCGACGATCGCCAGTCCCTGCATGAAGTACAAAAGCCCCAGCACATAGCCGGCATTGAGGCCGACGGTCACTAGGGGTTCCCGGTTGCTGGCCAGCAGGCCCAGGGCCACGATCACCAGCCAGACGACTGTTTCCGGCAGCCGCCAGGTCTTGAACTCCGGCCAGCGGATCAAATCCGGCCGGGTTTTCTGAAGCAGCCAGCAGCCTGCCAGCAGGTTTAGCCAAACCGTGGTGATGAGTATGTTCAGGAGCACCGCTGGCAACGCCCTGGCGAAAAACTGCCGGGTGGTCTCCAGGGCGATGGTCAGCTCCTTCATGGCCTCGATCGGCAACTCCGCCCCGCGGTAAAAGGCCAGCGTTTGCCGGAAGCCTTGGTCCAGTCCCTGCTGGATTTCCCGATAGGGATTGACGCCATACCGAAAGCCATACCAGGCTCCGGCCAGCAACCAGAGGATTCCCAAGCTGGCTGCCGCCTTAAATCCGGTGTAGCCTGGTGGTTCGTTTTTTTCTATCCCGCGTGCCAGCAACAGTCCGACCGGCACCAGGGTTATGGCAAAGAGCAGGGCAGGGAACGAGCCGAACCGCAGGGTGACGGCTCCTGCCAGGACTAACGCGGCGGCGATTAAGGCTCCCCCTTCTTTCCAGCCCAGGGTGATCACCTGATACATGACCACCAAAGGGATGATGCCGTGCAGCCCGGCGAGACCCGCACTGGATGCCGGCAACGCCAAGCTGGCGGCCGTCAATGCCAGGCCCAGCAGAGCGCTGCGCGGGGAAGCCCCCTCGCCGTGCGGTTCCACGGATTTGGTCAACGCCCGTTAAGGGTGCGGGTTGCCAGTATAGGGCAGCAACGCGATCTGGCGAGCCCGCTTGATGGCCTCGGTCAGCTGGCGTTGGTGCCTGGCGCAATTGCCGTAGATGCGGCGGGGGATGATTTTGCCGCGTTCCGTCAGGTAGTTGCGCAGGGTCCGGACATCCTTATAGTCGATGGTCATCCCCTTGTCGGTGCAGAAACGGCAGACCTTGCGGCGGCCGAAGGGTTTCTTTTTCTTGATCATGGTCGTGGTCCTTGTCGTCGAAGTTGGGCAGCAGGTGGGATTATGCCTCGGCCTCGGTGGATTCCGCCGTGGTTGCCTCGGCGACCTCCTCTTCGGCGTCGAGCTTGACGGTCAGGTACTTGAGGACCCGATCGTCGATGCGGAGCTGACGCTCCATCTCCGCGACGCCGGCAGGCGCGCACTCATACGCATAAAAGACGTAGGAGCCCTGTTGTTCCTTCTTGATGACGTAGGCGAGCTTCTTGAGCCCCCACTTGTCGATCGTGGCGACGGTGCCGCCATGTTCCTTGACGATCCCGGTGAACTTCTCGATGATGCCATTCAGCTCGTCTTCGCTGCCGGCACCGGGACGCACGATGATGATGGTTTCGTACCTGCGCATGGTTCCTCCTTGTGGGCGTAAGGCCTTCGGCACGCAGAGCCAAGGGCAAAGAGGGGTTGGTAACGTGTCGCCTTGGGCGACGAAACGACGATAACTACCACAGCATGGTGGAGCTGTCAAACCTTTTTTCCGCCGCCGGACCGGGGTTTTGTCTCCTCCCAGCGGGCGAGCATGGCCTCGGGGGCGAGTTCGGGGATGGTCTCGCCGCGGGCAGCAATCTGCGCCTCGAAGTGGGTAAACCGGTCGATGAATTTTTCCGTGGCGGTCTGCAGGGAGGTTTCCGCGTCCAGCCCCCTTTTGCGGGCAAAGACCACCAAGGCGAAGAACAGATCGCCCAGTTCCTCAGCGATCCGCTGCTGATCGCCCTCAGACTGCGCATGCTGCAATTCTTCCAGTTCCTCCCGGGTCTTCGCGAGGGCTTGGTTGGCATCCGGCCAGTCGAAGCCGGTGCGGGCCGCGCGGTCTGCCACGCGCTGGGCGCGATGCAGGGCTGGCAGGCTCTTGGGCACGGCAGCCAGCGCACTCTTGGGCGGCGCGTTGGGGCCCTTTTCCGCGGCCTTGATGGCGTGCCACTGCTGGCGGAGTTCCTGCTCCGACTTGACGACCTGGTCGCCAAAAACGTGGGGATGACGACGGACCATCTTGGCGCTGATGGTGTCGAGCACCTCGGCCAAGGTGAAGCGGCCCTGTTCGGCATACAGGTTGTTCAGGAAGATGATCTGGAAGAAGAGATCGCCCAGTTCCTCGCGGACATGGTCGGCGTCATCGTGATTGATGGCCTCCAGCAGTTCATGGGTTTCTTCGAGCAGATAGCCTTTGAAGGTCTGCGGCGTCTGCTTTTGGTCCCAGGGGCAGCCATCCGGTGCCCGCAGTCGGGTGATGATCTCGACAAGGCGAATGAAGTTGGCGGCGGTCTCCTGCACAGCGGCTCCTTGGCTGGGGGGTGAGGTGGATGGGACATGAGAGCCTTTTCCTTCTAACAGGTTGCCTCTGATTTGAGAAGGGGTTTGCGCCTAACATTTTGTGGTTGACCTGTGGCGGCATGATGCCTATAATATATTTGAAGCAAAAATGCCACGGTGTGGGACAAAAGTGGCACCATCCGTGGTGAAAGCGGAGTAGCAGGCCGGATTGCCACAAAAAAGTTTCAGAGGAGCCCAAAACGGTCGTTGCAAAAGCATATTTCTAGTGTACATTGGCGCGACCAGCGTGGGAAATTTTCAAATGTCCGAGGGGGACAATCCGAGGGGGACAAACAGAGAGGCGGCCATGCCGCCGTATCGACCCAACCTCAGAGAGTATGGGTGCAACAATGGCAAAGAAAATTCTCGAAAAACACAAGGACGTCGCTCGAATCGACCAGGAAGACAAGCGCACGCACGGCTGGTACGTGCGGGTGCGTTTCATGGGCAAGACCCACTCGAAGTTCTTTTCCGACGGCAAATACGGCGGCCGGTATTCGAGCCTGCTGGCGGCATTGGCGTGGCGTGATCAGACCGAGGCAAAGATCGGCAAGATCCGCACCGACAAGCATATCGTCACGGTGAGCAATACCAAGACCGGCGTGGTCGGCGTGCGCCTCAACGAGGAGTTGAACCGCTACGAGGTGAGCTGGGTGAACGACATCGGCCGGCAGGGCAAGACCTCGGTCTCGATCCGCAAACACGGCAAGGAGAAGGCCTTTGAGCTGGCTTGCCAGATTCGCAAGGAAAAAGAGGCTGCCCGCTTGGGGGTTTCGCCCTCGGCGATCTGATTACGACAAAAAATGAAGCAGTTCCTGGGGCCGGGCGATGAGCGCCTTGGCCCCATTTTTTTTGAGTTCCTCGGCGGTACGGAACCCCCACAAGGCTCCCACCGCATGCATGCCCGCCCGGTTGGCGGTGAGCATGTCGGTATTGGTGTCGCCCAGGTAGAGGAAATCAGCAGGGGTAAGACCCAGTTCGCTGGCGATGGCCAGAGCGCCGGCCGGGTCCGGTTTTTTGATGCCATCCGGCCGCACCCCGCGCACCACCCGGAAGCGCCACCTGCCGAGCAGGGTGGCCACCACTGTTTTCGTGAAATCGTCAGGCTTGTTGGAGAGGATCACCATGGAGACCCCGCGGCTGGTGAGGCCGTCGAGCAGTTCGGGGATGCCGGGGTAAGGCCTGGTTTCCTCTGCCCAGCGGCCGGCGTATTCCTGGCGCATGGCGGTCACCGTTCGCTGCACCATGGCGTCGTCGGCTTGCCCGGGCGGCAGCACTCGACGGGCCAGGGTTTCCATGCCGTCGCCGACGAAATATCGATAGGCCGCCACCGGGTGCTGCGGGAGGCCGAAGCGCCCCAGCACCGTGTTCATGGAGTGGGCCAAATCCGCCAGGCTGTCGAGCAGGGTGCCGTCGAGGTCAAAAAGGACGCATCGGTACATCGTGGGTGCCGCGAAGGCTCAGGTGTTGTCGTTGAGCAGGTCGATGATCCGCCGGCCAACGCCAAGACGGGCGCGCAGGAGGGAAGGCTTGGCTGGCTTGGCGAGATAGTCGTCCGCCCCGCCTTCCAAGGCCAGAAGCTGTTCTTCATCGGATTTGCGCGCGCTGAAAATGAGCGCGTAGACATAGGGCTTGGGGCGTTTGGTGCGCAACCGCTGGCAGACCTGCATGCCGGTCAATCCCGGCAGGTTCCAGTCAAGGATGGCGAGGCGGATGGTCGGGTCGCTTTCGAGCAGTTGCCAGGCATCGTCGCCGTTCTCCGCTTCCACCGGCTCAAACCCCCATTTTTTGACGAAGTTGTTCAGTCCCTTACGGACCACGGGGTTATCCTCGGCAAGAAGTACCTTCATGGGCCGCTTGGATTGCCCCTGGGGCGGCGGTGCGGTTTTCGGCTTGGCGGCGGGAGGGGGCTTGGCCGCAGCATCCGGTTTGGCGGCAGCCTTGGCGGCCGGGGATTTCTGGGTGGGGGCGTCGTCGGCCATGGTCTCTTCCTTTTTTCTGGTTGCCAACTGCGGTTACTATAGCGGGAAGCGACGGACGGAGGCAAGTCAAATTGGGCGGTGATGCGGTATGGATTTTTTCGTCTTTCTGCTTGACGGAACGGCCCAAGAGCACTATTCTTTGCCACATTTTTAAAGGGATAATGTCCCCTTAATGACGCTACGGCACAGAGTTGTCCCAATTTGGTGACAGTTCAGTTAGTTCATTCAGGATTTCTAAAATTTTAAGGGAGGAACGTACTATGTCTGTTTGTGTTATTGGCCATTCCAATCCGGATACCGATTCCATTGCCGCGGCGATTGCTTACGCCCACTATCTGAAGGCCACCGGCACCGACGCCAAGGCCTGCGCCCAGATCGAGGCCGCCAAGATCAACCCCGAGTCCAAGGTGGTTCTGGCCCGTTACGGCCTCACTGCCCCCGAGACCATGATGGACGCCGAGGGCAAGGACGTGGCCCTGGTGGACTTCAGCGACATCGCCCAGGCCCCGGCCAACGTCATGAAGGCCAACCTGGTGGGCGTGGTTGACCATCACAAGATCGGCGACATCACCACGGGCTCCCCGATCTTCTTCTACGCCAAGCCGGTAGGCTGCACCTGCACCGTGCTCTTCGAGATGTTCAAGAACAACAAGGTGGACCTGCCGAAGAACATCGCCGGCGCCATGCTCTGCGCGATCCTGAGCGACACCGTCAACTTCAAGTCCCCGACCTGCACCGCCGAAGACAAGGCCGCTGTGAAGGAACTGCTGGCCATCGCCGGCGAGTCCAATCAGGACGCCCTTTTCATGGAGATGCTCAAGGCGAAGTCTTCCGTGGACGGCATCCCCATGAAGGACCTGGTCTTCCGCGACTACAAGGACTTCGACATGGGCGGCAAGAAGGTCGGCATCGGCCAGCTGGAACTTGCCACCATCGATCAGGTTGCCGCCATCCGTGCCGATCTGGTGAAGGCCCTGGAAGACCTCAAGAAGGATGGCCGTCACTCGGTGCTCTTCATGCTCACCGACGTGGTCAAGGAGGGTACCGACCTGATCGTGGTCTCCGACGACAACGCCCTCATCGAGAAGGCCTTTGGCGGCAAGATCGCGAATGGCTCCATGTGGGTGAATGGCATGATGAGCCGCAAGAAGCAGACCGTACCGCCGCTGCAGAAGGCCTTCGGCGCCTAAGTCGCTTCCGTTTTTTTTCCGTTGTTTTTGCAAAAGCCCCGGGCAACTGCCTGGGGCTTTTTTGTTGCTAGCGGACGTGGATGCAGTTGAGGCGGTGCCGGTCGCGGGAAAAGTCGAAGTTGTCGTCGTGCTCCGGGGTGTGGCAGCCCAGGCAGGATTGGGCGGGGGGCTGCTTGACCATGGGGCGTTTTGGGTCGTTGCTGTGCTCCCGGCCAGGGCCGTGGCAGGACTCGCAGCCCACCGCCTGCAGGGATTCCGGCATGGCGGTGCTCGCCGGGCCGGTCACGTGGCAGGGCAGGCAGGTCTGATTGAATTGTTGGTTTTTGGCCCGTAGGGTCGCATACGCCTTGGCATGACGGCTCTGACGCCAGAAATCCGCCTCGGCGCGGTGGCAGCCGGCGCAGCGTTGCCACCCCACGAGCGGTCCAGGCGCGCTTATCCCTTTTTTGTCCTGTTCCAGGTGACGTTTGGCCAGCTCCTGGCCCAGTTGGTTCATGGTCTTGGTGGTCCGTTCGACGACGGCCTGCACGGCCGGCTGATCCGGCAATTCGGCATAGAGGGCGAGAAAACGGTTCTTGGCCAGTGGCTCTGGGCGGCCGGTGCCCTTGGTAAGTTCGCCGTTCAGTCGTTTGATTTCCTCCTCTAGGCGCTGTTTTTCAGCCACCAGCTCGCGGTATGCCTTCAGTTTGGCCGGTTCGTTCTGGTAGAGCATCTCCGGGTCTCCCTTCCGTCCATGGCCGCGGAGGAACCACTCGACCTGATCGAGCTCGCTGCGTTTGGTGGTCAGCAGCGTGGCGCGATCCTCTCCCCATTGCCGCGAGGCGTTCCATTGGATGTCGAGTACGCCGAGACTTTTGCCCTGTTTTTCCGTTTGCAGGAGCAGGGTGTTGCGCACCTGCCGCGGTGGTTGATTGCTGGCCCCGTCATCTCCAGCCCGGACGATCAGGTCTACCTCCGGATGGCGCTGGGCCAGGGCCTCGTTCTCGGCGGTCGGCAAGCCGGAGAGCAGGATGACGAGGTCGGCTTTCTTGAGCTGCCCAAGTACCCCTGGCACCACCTCCTGCCACGGCTGGACCATGGCTTGGTCTTCGGGCCGGAGCGCTGCCGTGGCCGCTGGACCAGACAGGGCGAAGACCCCTACCCTGAGGTTGCCGATTTTTTTGATCACGCTCGCCGGGAAAAACGGTTTGCCGGTGTTGCGCTGGACGAGATCGGCGCTCAGCCAGGGCAGGGCCGTGCGGTGGGCAAGCTGTTGGAGAAAGGGGAGGCCGGCGGCCAGATCCTGGCCCGTGATCCCTACCGCATCGTAGCGCATGAGGCGGTAGGCCTCGGCGACGCCGGTGGCGGCGGCCTGCTCCTGGGCGGTCAGCTCCGGGGTCAGGGCGTTGCTCTTGAAAAGCAGGCCGCCGGCGTCGACCGCCACCACTGGCCGGCCCGCCTGCCGCAACTGCTCGAGTTGATATGCCTTCTTGGACAGACCGCCCAGTTGGTGGCTTTTTCAGCCGCAGGGCGCGAGTTCCCCCCGGACATCGTTGCCGTAAACCAGGGTGAGCTGGGTGCCCCTGGCCACCGCCGCCACTGCCACGCTCGGCAGCAGCCAGGCGACCAGGGCGAGGGCGATCAGGCCGGCCATAGCGCGCTTCATGATTTTTTCCGTTCCTTTTCTTCCTGCTGGCGTTGCCGCAAGAGTTGTTGCCATTTGGTGAGGCGATCCTTGACCACCGCCTCGTAGCCCCGGTTGGTGGGATGATAGTAGGTGCGGCCTTTGAGTTCCGGCGGCAGGTGTTCCTGGGCGACCAAGGCGTGGCGGTCGTCGTGGGCATACTGGTAATTCTTGCCGTAGCCCAGTTCGCGCATCAGCCCGGTGGGGGCGTTGCGGATGTGCAGCGGCACCTCGAGGCTGCCGGTCTTCTTGATGTCGGCCATCACCGCGTTGTACGCAACGTAGGCCGCATTGCTCTTCGGGGCGGTGGCGAGATAGATCACGGCCTGGGCCAGGGCCAGCTCGCCCTCCGGGGTGCCGAGGGTGTGGTAGCTGTCGCGGGCGGCGATGGCCAGGGGCAGGGCCTGGGGGTCGGCGTTGCCGATATCCTCCGAGGCGAAGCGGATCAGCCGGCGGGCGATGTAGAGCGGTTCCTCGCCGGCCGCCAGCATCCGGCAAAGCCAGTAGAGGCTGCCGTCCGGATCGCTGTCGCGCAGGCTCTTGTGCAGGGCGGAGATGAGGTTGTAGTGCTCCTCGCCGTCCTTGTCGTAGCGCAAACTCTTGCGCTGGATCGCCTCCTCCACCAGGGCCAGGGTGATATGGCGTTCGCCGGTCGCGTCGGTCGCGGCGAGGTTGGCGGCGATCTCCAGACTATTGAGCAGGCGGCGGGCATCGCCGTCGGCCATGCGGACCAGATGGGTAGCGGCCTCCGCCTCGACGGTCAGCCGCAGATCGCCCAGGCCCCGCTCGTGGTCCGCCACCGCGTGGGCCAGGATGGTGGCAAGGTCTTCTTCGGTGAGCGGCTGGAGCACGATGACCCGGCAGCGGGAGAGCAGCGGGGCAATGACGTGGAAGGAGGGGTTTTCGGTGGTGGCGCCGATCAGGGTGAGGAGGCCGCTTTCCACATGGGGCAGGAAGCCGTCCTGCTGGCTCTTGTTGAAACGGTGGATCTCGTCGACAAAAAGGACGGTGGCGACCTGGTCCTTTTCCTTGCGCGCCTTCGCCTGATCGACGATCTGGCGAATCTCCTTCACCCCGGAGAGCACGGCGGAGAAGAAGACAAAGTCGGCGCCGGTGGTCTGGGCGAGGATGCGGGCCAGTGTGGTCTTGCCGCTGCCAGGCGGGCCCCAGAGCAGGAGCGAGGGCAGATACTGCTGGCGCACCAGCCGGTCGAGCAGTTTGTCCGGCCCCAGCAGGTGGTGTTGGCCCACGAACTCGATGAGGCTCTGCGGCCGCATCCGTTCGGCCAGCGGGATATGACGGTCGGGAGCAGCCATCAGCGCAGCACCGCCATCAGGGCATCGGCCAGTCGTTCTGCCGAAAAGACCAGGGATTCCAGGTCGAGGTAGGCGAGTACCTGCCGGTCGAAAAGCACCTTGACCCGGGCGGGAAAGCCTTCTTCGGGCTCGGCCTGCCAGTAAAGGAGATAGTGCGGGACCCGGGGCAGGACCGGGATGATGCAGCCGAGGCTGGCCGCCGTCTCGGGTTGGCGGACGCCGCCCAGCCCTGCGGTCGCCGCCGCGATGGCGGCGAGCGGGAAGGAAGCGCAATGGTCCGCCAGCCGGTTCTCGCAGTAGGTGGCCAGGGTGCGGACCTTGGAGATCGAGTTGGGCAGACTCTCCAGGCCGACCCAGTCACCACGTGGCGGCGTGCTGCCGCCGGAATGGACGTAGTTGTAAAGGAGGATCTGGTCGCGGGGGTCTTCCGGCGGGCTGCCGTTGATGCGAATGCCGGCCTTGGCCAGGGCGACCTCCTGGCCGAGGTAGCGGAAGGAGAGGCGATCCGGTTCGTCGGGCTGCCAGTTCGCCCCCAGGGCGGCGGCAATGGCGCCGAAATCCAGGGGGAGGATCTTGGCCTTGAGTTGTTCGATGAGTTGCAGGTCCTGGGCCTGGTGGAGTTGATCTGCCGCCACGGTCGCTGTCTGCGGCAGGTCGAGTCCGGTGGCGTCCAGGTAGGGGCAGCGCTGCGGGTCGGCAACACCTTTTACCACCAGGGCGGCAAAGGCGAGGCAGGTAGGGTAGCCGCATTCGCCGCAGTTGGACTTCGGCGTGCGTTTGACCAGTTCCAGCGGCGTAATCATTTGTGCAGTTTGTGGCAGGTTTTGATCTGGTGGTTGATCGCGGTCAGGAGCGTCCGGGCCAGGGCAAGGTCGCCGGCGGCTGCGGCGTCGAGGCAACGGTCCACGGTTGCTCGGCACGTCTGCCAGTCCGTCGCCCACGCTGCCGGGGTGTAAAGCCGATACTCTTCCGTGAGGCGCCGGAGCTTGGCCATGTCCGCCGCCGCGGGTTTGGTCTCGGCGTTGATCCGGCTGCCCACTTCCTTCCAGAGCCGGGCAATCTCCTTCTTCATGCTTTTGGCCGCGGCGGGCATGCCCTCTGGTGGCGGCTGGCGTTTGTGCGGTGGTGGCGTGGCCGCCGCGCGGGCCGGCGTGACGGTTGGCGCGGCGAGGGAGATTTTGCAGGCGAAGGTGAGGTAGGCGCGGTCTTCCTTGACCTTGTGTTTGGTCTTGAGAAAGAGCGGGTCGCCGATGGTCACCGGGCCGGCATCGGTGTGGATGACGCCCTCCTCGATCTGGTCGGCGAGATGGCGCAGTTCTGCTGCCAAGCTGGTACGGTCGATGCTGGTCTGGCTGGATCTCTTGGTCATGCGGTATCGTTTGGCAGTTACCTGGCGCGAACAGGGCCGCTTTTTACACCATAGGACATGCCGGCCAAAAGTAAAGGGGAAAAGGCAGGGGATCAGGGGGGGCGACCACCACGGCGGTGATGTTGTCGCGGCCCCCGGCGGCATTGGCGGCGGCGATCAGGGTCGAGCACGCCTCCTCGGGCGAAGGGGAGGCCAGCAGGATGTTTTGGAGTTCCGCGTCGCCCACCATGGACCACAGACCGTCGGAACAGAGCAATATCTGTTGGTTCGGCTTAAGCGAGAGGCGGTGGTATTCCGGGTCCTGCTGGAAAGGAAAACCGATGGCCATGGTCACTACCTGGCGGTGGAGTCTGGATTGGGTCCCTTCGCCTTGGAACTGGTAGGCGATGCCGGTATGGTC
>JAJZRO010000033.1 GCA_021802645.1 Deltaproteobacteria bacterium
CTTATCATCGTCAGCCCCACCGTCTGGGTCGACGTGCTCAAGAATCCCAAGGAATCGGTCCTCTTCCCGCTGAAGAATCCGGCCATCGTTTCCATGACCGCTTCGTTTGTGGTCGGTTATCTGGTTTCCCTGCTGACCAAGGAAGAAACCGCCGAGCAGAAGTTCGAGGATGAGAAACTCCGCACCTACCTCGGAGTCGGCGCGGAATAATCCCGTTCGCCGCTTTCCATCGTGTTCCGCAAAAACGCGCACGGCTTCACGCTGTGCGCGTTTTTGTCTTTGCCCCTCTAAGGTTTCTGTTACAATGGCCCCATGCGCACGCGGAACCCTTTAACCCATCACCCGATCAATCACGACCATGGCCCGTATCCTCGTTGCTGACGATGAATTGAGCATGCGGGAGTTCTTGAAGATCCTTCTTGAAAACGAAGGGCACGAAACCAGACTTGCGGCCAACGGCGCCGAAGCCATGGCCATGCTTGGTCGCGAACCCTTTGATCTCATGATCTCCGACATCCGCATGCCGGACATGGATGGCCTCCGGCTGCTGGAACAGGCCCGCCACGACCACCAGCATCTGCCGATCGTGCTGATCACCGCCTACGCCTCGCCCGAAGATGCGGTGCTCGCCATGAAGAACGGCGCCTACGACTACATCACCAAACCCTTTAAGGTCCAGGAGATCAAAAATATCATCCATTCGGCGCTGGTCCACAACCCGCCAGCGGCACCCCAACGGGAGGCCGTGGCCCCGGTCGCCGGCCTCATCGGCGAAAGTGCCGAGATGGTCAAAATCTACGACCTCATCGCCCGGGTCGCCCCCACCCAGGCCAATGTCCTCATCCACGGCGAATCCGGTACCGGCAAGGAACTGGTGGCGCGGGCCATTCACCGGTTGAGCCCGATGGCGGACCACGAATTCGTGCCCATCACCTGCAGCGCCATTCCCGAAAGCCTCTTCGAGTCCGAGGTGTTCGGCCACGTCAAGGGGGCGTTCACCGGCGCCAACAGCGGTAAGATCGGACTTTTCGAACTGGCCAACCAGGGCACCGCCTTTCTCGACGAAATCGGCGAACTCTCACCCCTCATCCAGACCAAGCTGCTGCGGGTGCTCCAGGAACGGGAGTGCAAACGGGTCGGGGCCACCGACACGGTCAAGATCAATGTCCGGGTCATCTCCGCCACCAACCGCAACCTCGAAGAAGAGGTCATGGCCGGCCGTTTTCGGGAAGACCTCTTCTATCGGCTCGCGGTGGTCCCCCTCCGCATTCCGCCGCTCAGGGAACGAAAAGGCGATATCCCGCTCCTGGCCGAGCACTTTCTCAAGAAATACTCCGACCTCTTCGGCAAGGAGGTGCGCACCATTTCCTCCTATGCCATGGAGGTGCTCATGGAGTATGACTTTCCCGGCAATGTGCGGGAACTCGAAAACATTATCGAGCGCGGCGTCGCCCTGGCCAACTCCACCATCATCCTGCCGGAAAGCTTGGCGCTGGCCGCACACCGCAAAGGCAAAACCGCGCCAGAAGTGGCCGCCGGCCAGGTCCACAGCCCCACGCTGATCACCGAGGAGGGAATTCTCGCCGCCGGCCTGGAGCAATCCCTGGAGGATATCGAACGCCGGATGATCACCCTGGCCCTGCGCCACACCAACCACTCCAAAACGCGGGCCGCGGCCCTTCTCAAGATGAGCTTCCGCTCCCTGCGCTACAAGATCAAAAAATACCAACTCGACGCCTAGCCATGCTCTGCCGCAGGTCAGCCTTCCCCAGCAGTGTGGCGGATCAGCTCCTCAAACGCCAGTTGCAATGGCTTTTTCTGCTGCGGACCCTCTTTGCCACCCTGTTGCTCGGCTTCACCGCCCTGATTCTGGCCAGAAGCCACGATCCCTCCCCACTGCCGATCGAATCCATCGCCGCGCTCATCATCGGCGTCTACTGCTTCACCCTGCTCTCCGCCGCCTTGCTCCGCATCATCTCGTGCTTCCGACGGTTCGCTTATCTTCAGGTCATCATCGACATCCTGCTTACTTCTTGCCTGGTCTTCTACAGCGGCAGCAGCCAATCGGTCTTCACCGTCGTCTACTTCCTGCCGATCATCACCGGCGGCTTCCTCCTGTTTCGCCAAGGTGGCCTGCTCATGGCCGCCATTTCCACGTTAACCTACGGCATCCTGCTGGTGCTGGAGCACACGGGCCAGACCCACTTTCTGCTGGCCACCATCGCCCTGCCGATCGCCGGCGCCGACATGCTGCTGCACAGCTTCAGCATCAACGGCCTTTCCTTTTTCCTGGTGGCCATCCTGAGTTCCACCCTGGCGGAACGGTTGCACCGGGTGGAAGCGGCCCTCAGCCAGACCACCGCCAACCTCGACCGACTCGCCCTGCTCTACAAACAGATCTTCGATGACATCGCCAGTGGCGTCATCACCGTGGACGGCCAAAACCGCATCACCTCCTTCAACCGCGCGGCGGAGCAGATTACCGGTTACCAGGCCACTGAATTGCTGGATCGGGAAATTGAAGGAATCTTTCCAGCGCTGCTGCCCATAACCGGCGTCGAAGGAAGACCGCAGGTGGAGCTTCTCCGCAAGGATGGCGAGTCCATCCCGGTGGGTTACTCCTGGGCCAAACTGAACACCCCGGACGGTTGCGAAAACTGCCGCGTCTTCACCATTGCGGATCTCAGCCAGGTGAAAAAGATGGAACTCCAGGTCCGGCAGGCCGAAAAGATGGCCGCCATCGGCGAGATGGCCGCCGGCATTGCCCATGAATTCCGCAATCCCCTGGCCGCGATCTCCGGTTCCGCCCAACTGCTCGCCCAGCAAATCGGCAGCAGTAACGCCCAAAACCGCAAGCTCATGGAGATCATTATCCGCGAAAGCGACCGGCTGGAGGGGGTGATTAGCGAATTTCTCCTCTTTTCCAAACCCGCCGTGCCGGAAAAGGAATGGGGCCGGTTTAGTCAGCTGGTTGATGAAACAGTACAAGTCCTGCAGCAAAATCCGGCCTGGGACGATAGCTGCCGCCTGATCCGTGACTTTCCGGCAGAGCTGCATTGTTGGGCCGATGCCAAGCAGCTGCGCCAGGTCTTGCTCAACCTGTGCAGCAACAGCTGGCAGGCCATGCCGGAAGGGGGCGACATCGTTATCGCCGCAGCAGAGGAAAAAAGAGGGGAGAAAAAACAACTCCGCATAACGCTCCAGGACGACGGGCCAGGAATCCCGGCCCAACACCTGCCGCGCATTTTCGATCCCTATTTCACCACCAAGGAAAACGGTACCGGTTTGGGGCTGGCCATTGTCCACCAGGTCATCGCCAGCCATGGCGGCACCATCAGCGCGGAAAGTTCCCCGGATCAGGGCACCCGCTTCACCATCATCCTGCCCTTGCCCTAAAAAAACACGCCGCGGAGGGCGCCAATGATGGTCAACACGCCGTAGCCGCCCAGCCAGAGGGCGGCGAACCGCAGTGACCGGCGCCGCCAGACCGCGTCAATCGGCACCAGCACCAGCGCGGCAAGGAAAAGCGAAGGAAAGAGGACTCCGGCCCAGAAGGGCTGGACCACCCGCAGCAATTCCTGCAAGCCGAGAAAAAACCAGGGGCCGGCGATGTGGAAGACGCCAAGGCGGTATGGTTCCAGCGGCGCCTTGACCAAAAGGCAGAAGAGGAGCAGGGCCACGGTAAAGCCGCCATGTTGCCGGAAACTCACGCGATAGCGGCGCACATGATCCCAACAGAGCACCAACCACAGCAGTCCCAGCCCCACCAAGTGGTTGGCGTAGACCCGCATCATCCCATCCCGGGTAATGGAAAAGAGCACGGCATTGAGCCACTCGCCCACCACCGGGATCGACAGCATGATGTTCTCCGCGATGGCGCCGGCCGCTTCTCCGGTGGTATCCGCGCGCAGTATGTAACCGGTGAAGAGCAACAGGACGGTAACCGGCAGCGAGGCCACCAACAACAGCCATTTCGTGTGCGGAATGGCCGGCATGTCGGCGCTGAGGAGGATCACGGCAAGGTGGCAGAGGAAGCAGAGAAAGAAAAGCTGGCTGGCGTAGAAATGAAGCGACCGCCAGAAGTCGCCAAAGGGGATCAGCAGATCAATGGTGCTGGCCGAGTAAAACGGGGTGGCCGGGTCGTACTGAAGCGCCACCACCACCCCCGAAAGCAACGACAAATAGAGGGCGACGAAACTCTTCTCCCCCCACCGGACGGAGAAAAACCACCCAGCCTTTGCCGCCTGGCTAGAGGGTGACGACATAGCCCTTGCCCTCCTGCGCTGCCATACGGGTCACGGCAAAGGTCGGCAGATCCTTGCGCGCCGGCCCACTGATCCGTTTGCCCGCCACGGTAAAACGACTCTGGTGGCAGGGACAGAGCAGTATCTGTTCCTTTTCCTTATAATTCAACCGGCAACCAAGGTGGGTGCACTTGCGCGATACTGCCCACGGCCCTTTGTTGCCGACAAAGAGAATGAAGTCGTGTTCCACCACAAAGCCCCCAACCGGCGGCTCCTTGTAGACCTTGATCAGCTTGGGCTGGCGCGGGGCGTAATACCCCAGGAAACGCAGCAACGGATAGAGGAGGCTGGCAACAACGGCAACTTGCACCACTCCCCAGGCCCTTTCGAGAAAGGTCCGGCGGCTGGCGCAACAAGGTTTCTGTTCGTCGGCGGGAGGGGTCATGGTTCGGCAAGACCTGGGAGACGAGGACTCGGGTAGGGATATTCCGGCGGTTTCATGGGCGCATGAAGCGTTCGCGCAGCTTCTCGCAGACATGGTCCGGCACCAGGCCGCTGACGTCGCCGCCGTGGCGGGCCGCGTCCTTGATGATACTCGAACTGATGTAGATCCACCGGAAACCGGTCATGAGGAAGACCGTCTCCACCTCCCGCTCGATGCGGCGGTTCATGAGGGCGAGCTGAAACTCGTAGTCGAAGTCCGACACTGCCCGGAGCCCCCGGATGATCGCCTTGGCCCCCCGCTTGTAGGCATAATCGACCAAGAGACCGGAGACCATATCCACCTCGATCCGTTTTTCCTTGGCGGGGAAGGAGGCGCGGATCATGGCGATGCGCTCTTCCAGGGTGAAGAGGGGTTCCTTGGCGGGATTCTTGGCAATGGCGATGATGAGGCGGTCGAACAGATTGAGGGCGCGGTGGATGATGTCGAGATGCCCCATGGTGATGGGGTCAAAGGTCCCAGGATAGACCGCCACTCGCTGGCTGGTCTGCTCAGACACAAAGGGTTCATAAGTGCTCATTGCTGCCCCCCCGGGCACGATAGAGCCAGAAAGCCGCTTCACCATAGCGGCGATGATCCGAACACCACAAGGAACCGAATTGTTCGGGCAAAACCTCCTTGCGCCCGACCTCGGCCACCACCAAGCCATCTGTTCCCACTATAGCGAGCTGCGCCAGTTCTGCCAGCACTTTCTCGGCCAGGCCGCTGGCATAGGGCGGATCGAGCAGGATCAGGCCAAAGCCGGACGCCGGCGTCAACTCGGCCAGGAAGGCCATGCCCTTGGTCAGATCACGCACGACCAGCCGAGCTTGGTCGTTAAAGCCGCAGAGATCGATATTGCGCTGGATAAGATCGGCAACCGCCCGGTTGCCCTCAACGAAGAGAACCGAGGCGGCGCCACGGCTCACGGCCTCAAGGCCTAAAGCGCCGGTGCCGGCGAAAAGTTCCAGCACCGAGCGGCCGGCCACCTCGTCCCTGATGATGTTAAAAAGCGCCTCGCGCGCGCGGTCGGAGGTCGGTCGCACCGCCTGACCGAACTGGCGGCCAGGGGCGAGCAGCCGCCTCCCTCTCGCGCTGCCGCCGATGATCCGCAATTACAGATATTCCCGGATGAGGACTTCGGCGATCTGCACGGCATTCAAGGCCGCGCCCTTCATGATGTTGTCCGAGACCACCCACAGGTTGATGCCATTGGCAATGGACTCGTCCTCGCGGATGCGGCCGACAAAGGTCTCGAAGCGGCCGGCGCAGTTGACTGCCATAGGGTACTGGCTCAAGGTCGGCTCATCCACCAACTGCACGCCCGGCGCGTCCTTCAAGAGGGCCTTGACCTCGGCCGCGGTGATCTTCTTTTCAGTCTCGATGTTCACCGCCTCGGAGTGGCCGTAGAAGACCGGCACCCGCACCGTGGTGGCAGTAACGCCGATGGTGGAGTCTTCGAACATCTTGCGGGTCTCGTTGACCATCTTCATCTCCTCCTTGGTGTAGCCATTATCCAGGAAGGAGTCGATCTGCGGCAGGCAGTTGAAGGCGATCTGGTGGGGATAGACCTTGTGCTCCATGGGCTTGCCCGCGGCATAAGCCCGCACCTGAGCATCCAACTCCTGGATGGCCTTGGCGCCGGTGCCGGAGACCGCCTGGTAGGTGGAGACCACGATGCGCTTGATCCGCACCTTGTCGTGGATCGGCTTCAAGGCCACCAGCATCTGGATGGTGGAGCAGTTGGGGTTGGCGATGATGCCGCGCTTGGTGTACTGGGCGATGGCGTGCGGGTTGACCTCCGGCACCACCAGCGGAATCTCCGGGTCCATGCGGAAGGCGCTGGAGTTGTCCACCACCACCGCGCCGGCGGCCGCAGCGGCCGGGCCGAATTCCAGGGAGCGGGAGGCGCCGGCGGAAAAGAGCGCAATCTGGATATCCTTAAAGGCATCCTTGGTCATCAGTTGGACCGGAATCTCCTGGCCCTTGAACTTGAGCTTCTTGCCCACCGAACGCTCGGAGGCAAGGAGACGCAACTCGCCCAGCGGAAAATTCCGCCGTTCCAACACCTCCAGCATGGCGCCACCCACTGCCCCGGTCGCGCCGGCCACTGCCACATTGAACTTTCTGTTCGTGCTCATTGCCTTATTCCTTGAGAGTGCAAAGAAAGAGCGGCTGCCCGCCGCTCCTGGTTCAAAAACATCACTGCCGGTTCAGGCCTCTGCCTTGCCGGGCAGCTCCTTTTTCAGATATTCCAAGCGGTTCAAGGCGGTGAGATAGGCCTTGGCCGCGGCGGTGATGATGTCCGGGTCCGCGCCCTGCCCCACCACCACCTTGCCCTGGTCCTCGATCCGCACCAGTACCTCGCCTTGGGCGTCGGTGCCGCCGGAAATCGAGCTGACCGAAAAATAGAGCAGCTTGCTGCTGGTACGGGTCAACGCGGCAATGGCCCGGAAACAGGCGTCGATGGGCCCGACGCCGATGGCCGCCTGCTCCGCCTCCTCGCCGTGGATCAGCAGCTTCACCGCGGCGGTGGGCAGCGATTTGCTGCCGCTCATGGCGCCCAGGTGGAGCAGCTGGTATGCCTCGGGAATCCGCAGCACCTCGTCCATGAGGATCGCCTCCAGATCCTCGTCGAACATCTCCTTCTTGAGGTCCGCCACCATCTTGAAGCGAACAAAGACCCGGTTCAGCTCCTCCTCGGAAAGGGTATAGCCCATCTCGGCGATGCGGTCGCGGAGGGCGTGACGGCCGGAATGCTTGCCCAGCACGATGTTGCCGGTGGAGATGCCGATATCCCGCGGGTTCATGATCTCGTAGGTGGTGCGCTCCTTGAGCACGCCGTCCTGATGGATACCCGACTCATGGGCAAAGGCATTGGCGCCGACAATGGCCTTGTTGGGCTGCACCGGCACGCCGGTGATGGTGGTGACCAGCCGGCTGGTGGGGTAGATGTGCTCGGTGACGATGTCGGTATGCACCGCCATCTGGTCGGCCCGGGTGCGGACCGCCATCACCAGCTCTTCCATGGCCGTGTTGCCGGCCCGTTCGCCCAGACCGTTGATGGTGCACTCCACCTGGCGGGCGCCGTTCTGGATGGCGGCGAGCGAATTGGCCACCGCCAGCCCCAGATCGTTATGGCAGTGGACGCTCAGCACCGCCTGGTGGATATTGGGCACGTGCTCGATGAGGTAGCGGATCTTGGCGCCAAACTCGTCGGGCAGGGCATAGCCGGTGGTATCCGGGAAGTTCAGGGTGGTGGCCCCGGCCTCGATCACGGCGCCGAAGACCTGGCAGACGAAATCGAGATCGCTCCGGGAGGCGTCCTCGGCTGAAAATTCCACATTCGAGGTATACCGGGCCGCGTGCTGCACCGAGGCTACGGCCAGCTCCAGCATCTGCTCGCGGCTCATCTTGAGCTTGTGCTTGAGATGGATATCCGAGGTGGCCAGGAAGGTGTGGATGCGGGGCTGTTCCGCCCCTTTGAGCGCCGCCCAGGCCCGGTCAATGTCCTTGGCGTTGCAGCGGGCGA
Organism: Deltaproteobacteria bacterium; assembly: GCA_021802645.1. Classification (GTDB taxonomy): domain Bacteria; phylum Desulfobacterota; class Desulfobulbia; order Desulfobulbales; family Desulfurivibrionaceae; genus JAJZRJ01. The sequence goes on from JAJZRO010000033.1 coordinate 8,258, forward strand.
GAGCGGCAATCTGGGCACCGCGGACATGATCGGCAATATTCTTCACGCACTCGAAATCGCCGGCCGAGGCCATGGGAAAACCGGCCTCGATGATGTCCACCTGCAGTTTCACCAGCTGCTGGGCCAGGCGGAATTTCTCGTGCATATTCATGCTGCAACCGGGCGACTGCTCGCCGTCGCGCAGGGTGGTATCGAAGATATAGATTTTCTCGGACATAGTATGGAAACTCCTCCGGCTGTCCAGCCGCAAGCTCCGCGAAACCGTTTTCTCTATTCGGATGGGGGCTGGTACAGCCTCTTTAAACTAACTTTTCCTGTTCTTCAACGACCTTCTTGTCCCTTGTCAACAAACCGTAAACCGCCGCCAGCGGCCCGGAAAGGACATAGGCAAGAACCAGGAAAAAGAGGGTGACCTGCGGCTCGGTGGCGAGCACCATGATCAGCAGTACCACGGCGACCAGCACCTGAAAGGCTTTCTTGGCCTGGGTCTCCGCCTGCTTGAAGCTCTGGTAGGGAATGGAACTGACCATGAGGTAGGAGAGCACATAGACCGCCACCACCAAGGGAATCTCGATGTGTCTACCCGCCAGTTGGAAAAACCTGCAAAAAAGCAAGGAGGTGGCGATGGTGGCACCGGCGGCCGGACACGGCAGGCCGGTGAAGGTCTTTTTGGCGTCCTTGGTATCTTGAGTGTTGAACCGGGCCAGGCGCAGGGCGGTGGTGGCGACATAGAGAAAGGCGGCCAGCCAACCGTAGCGGCC
>JAJZRO010000020.1:0-42560 GCA_021802645.1 Deltaproteobacteria bacterium
CTGGTGAATCAAGTAGATTTTTCAATCCGATGCGGTGGCTCTCGCCTCTGCCGGCAACTCCCGCAGAACCGGATATCTCAAGGCAAGATCGACCTCGCCCAGCTTGGCCCCATCCCCGCTCAGAGCAGGCCGCCCAACGGGCCGCCGTATCCTTAATTTTCTCGTTTTCTGAAAATCGCCGGGTAATCTTGCCCCAACAACGGCAATCATCTCTTTTGCCGTTGTTTTCCCCGGCGGCGTCAGATAGACTCTAGCAAACTGGTGGTGGAAATGGATGCGATATTGGCCAGCGAAATACAGCAATTCACGAAAAGAGGGGAAGGTCCCTAATAATAATCAAACAGGAGTAACAGCAAATGAAAAGAATCGTTTTTAGAAGTGCCCTGGTTTTGCTTCCACTACTTTTGATCCTCGGTGGCTGTGCCGGATTTATGCGACCAGAAGCATATAACCCTGTCACACGAAGCATCAGCGTGAAAGATAATTACGACACAGCATATAGTAAATCGATTCGGTCAATTGCATCACTTGGTTCCGAAATTATAAGTCAAGATAAAAACTCTGGCACCATCAGTGCTAAAGTTCACAATGCTGTGTTGTTAAACGTAATTGTTTCCAAAAACGGTAACGGGGCCACTATTGACGCAACTGGTTCGGTTATGCCAGGGAAAATTGTTTTTGGATCATTCACAGAAGTTGATGATTTTATAACTACTTATCAATCGTTGAATTAAGCGGCTTTTCTTTCAATAGAGATGGGGCTTTTGGTGTGTCCAAGAAAAATGGTGACAGGTTTATTTTCCCAGGGAATCGCATACTATAAATAAATCGTCTCTTTTTTTAAAACTCCATCGGCGGCCACCGGAACGCCAGAAATCGTCTGGGAATATTCGGGATCATGCCCCAAGGGAGGATTTCGCCAATGATGCTTTTTTCCGAGCAAGACAGGCTGGCCGCTGCTCGCAGACTCTTTGTGTATGTCGGAGAGTTGCTCGATGTCCGTTTTTCCGTGCGCCTGTGGGACGGCACGATGATACCGCTGGGCAGGAATGTCGATACCGATTTCTTTATCGCCATCAACGAGCCGGGCGTCATTGGGTCACTCCTGCGGCGGCCGACTCCCGAAAACCTCCTGCACCACTATGCCAGCGATCATCTGGAAATTCACGGCGACCTGATTGACTTCGTTGCCGTTGCCCGGGAAAAACGGCCCCGAGACAAACTGAAGAAGCTGAACCGGCTTTTTCTCTTCAGGTTGGCCCTGCCGCTTCTCCTGACCTTTGGCCGGAAGGCTGCGGTTGCCCATGAATACCGGCATGACGAGGTGGGTCGGCGGGAGTCGCGCCGGGACAACAAGGAATTCATCCAATTCCACTACGACATCAGCAACGAGTTCTACGGGCTCTTTCTCGGCGAGGAAATGCTCTATTCCTGCGGCTATTTCAGGCAGTCGGACAATTCCCTGGACCAGGCCCAACAGGATAAGCTGGAGATGATCTGCCGGAAACTGCGCCTGCAGGAAGGGGAAAAGCTGCTCGACATCGGCTGCGGCTGGGGCGGCCTCATCTGTTATGCCGCGAAAAACTATGGCGTCCGCGCGCATGGGATCACGCTCTCCCAAAAACAGCTGGAATATACCCAGGAAAAAATAAAGCGGCTCGGCCTTGCGGACCGGGTCACAGTCGAACTCCGGGATTACGCAACGGTTGAGGGCACCTATGACAAGATTGCCAGCATCGGCATGTTCGAGCACATCGGGATCGCCAACATGCCGAAGTATTTTGCAAAAATCAATTCCCTCCTGCGGGACCGGGGTATTCTCCTAAACCATGGCATCTCCCGCCGCGCCAAAGCGACCCGCCGCGCGGTCAAGAAGATCAGCCCCGAGCGCCGCCTGATCCTGAAATATATCTTCCCGGGAAGCGAGCTGGACAATGTGGGGCACACGGCCGAGGTGCTTGAAATCTGCGGCTTCGAGGTGCACGATGTCGAGGCCTGGCGCGAGCATTATGCCCTCACCGCCGCACATTGGTACCGCCGCCTCATGGCCAAAAAAGAGGAGGCGCTCGGTTTCGTGGGTGTGGAGAAACTTCGGATGTGGGCGCTCTATCTGGCCGGAGTCTCCATCGGCTTTGCGGATGGCTCGATAGGCATCTGCCAGGTGGTTGCCAGCAAGCATGCCGCCAGGGGCTCCTCCGGCCTGCCTCTTACCAGAGAAGACCTGTACCGATGACCGGCTTGACTCAATCCGCCGTCAGCCCGAAGCATTAGGGACACGCCCATCTTCCCCAATTATCAAAAGCAAAATCGACGCCCGCACAGATTGCATTCTATGGCAGTGGGGAGAGAACATGAGAAAGGTTGCCCGGATATTCATGGTGGGCCTGTTGGGTCTCGCTGCTGCCTTAGGAACGAGCTCTGCCGCCACAAGCATTGACCATGAAGAACCGCAAAAGACCATCAACACTGAGCAAGCGCGCCCAGGACTGACCCAGCCAAACGGCGAGACGGAAATGGAAAAGCGCGGCTGCTGTTCGCATCACGGCGGGGTCTGCGGCTGCAACAGCAGCGGCCGGGTGGAATGCTGCGATGGGACGTTGAGCCCGACGTGTACGTGTTGAGGCAAAAGAAAGGGGCTATCCTGGATAAAAAAATCTCTAGGACAGCCCCGAAAAAAACCCGCGATCCGTTTCCGGAGGCGGGTTCAAAAATGGTGCCGAAGGTCGGAGTCGAACCGACACGGGTCTCCCCACAGACACCTCAAGCCTGCGCGTCTACCAATTCCACCACTTCGGCAATACCAGTTTTTTCACAGAGCAAACAACAAAAATACTACTTCGCTGGCGCTGGCGGCGGAGTGCCGCCAGCCGGTGGCAACGGAATCGCGGGCGCCGATTTCACCGGCGCCTGGACATCCTGCATCACCGTTCCCTTGCCCACGCTCGAAGAAAGGTAGGCCAACAACACTGAGGTCACCATAAAGACAATGGCGGCGCCGGTGGTGATCTTGTTCAAAAGCGGCAGCGGCCCCTCGGTGCCGAACACGGTCTGGCTGGAGCCGCCGAAGGTGGCACCCATGTCCGCGCCCTTGCCGTGCTGCAACAGCACGATCACAATGAGGAACAGACACACCAACACATGGATGATGATCAAAAGGGTCTGCATCTTTCCAAGGTCCCAGAAAAAACAGCGCCTCGCCCACCTTCTCACTGAAAGTGGATGATGCGCTCGAATGACTCCACCTTAAGGGCGGCGCCACCAACCAAGGCGCCGTCTACGTCCGCCTGGCGCATCAATTCGTCCACATTGGCCGGATTGACGCTGCCACCATACAATATTCTCATTTGACCAGCAATATTTTTCTCAAACAGGGCGGCAAGGGTCTGACGCAGATAGGCGTGGACCTCCTGGGCCTGGGCGGCGGTGGCGGTCCTGCCGGTACCGATGGCCCACACCGGCTCGTAGGCGACCACCAGCTGAGCGGCGGCCGTCAAGGTGATGCCGGCCAACCCTTGCTTGAGTTGGGTCTCCAGCACGGCAAAGGTGGTGCCGGCCTCCCGTTCGGCCAGGGTCTCACCGATGCAGAGGATCGGAATCAGGCCGAATTTGAGGGCACCAGCCACCCGCCGGTTGATGAGGCTATTCGTCTCCCCAAAGAGCTGGCGCCGCTCGGAGTGGCCGACAATGGCCATGGTGCAACCCAGTTCCTTGAGCATCCCCGGCGCAATCTCGCCGGTAAAGGCGCCCTGCTCTTCCCAGCAGACATTCTGGCCGGCGAGCAACAGCCGATTGCCGGCCGCCTCGCGAACCGCCGGAAGAGAGGTGAAGGGTGGGGCAATGAGGACATCCCGATCGGCGACATTCTCGGCCGCCTTGGCAACCGCCGCGGCCAACGCGCGCGCCGCCGGGATGGTCAGGTGCATCTTCCAGTTGCCGGCGATGAGCGGTCTGCGCATGGGCGTCTCCCTTATTTACACTGTTCCAGTGCGTCCACCCCGGGCAGCTTCTTGCCCTCCATCAGCATCAGGAAGGCACCGCCGCCGGTGGAGATGTAGGAGATATTATTGGATTCGCCGGCCTGATGCACGGCCACGTCGGTATCGCCGCCGCCGACAATGGTCAGCGCATGCGACCGGGCCACGCCATGCACCATGGCCATGGTGCCGCGGGAGAAGGCATCCATCTCGAAGGCGCCCATGGGGCCGTTCCAGATGATGGTCTTGGCATCCTCCAGCGCCTCGATAAAGAGGGTGGTGGTGGCGGGTCCGATGTCGAGCACCATCCATTCCCTGGGCACCTCCTGGGTGGTGACCCGCTTGTTTTCGGCCCGCGCCTCGAAACGGTCGGCCACGATGCAGTCCACCGGCAGGTAGAGCTTGACCCCTTGCGCCCTCGCCTTCTCGCGCAATTCGCGGGCGGTGTCCAGGAGGTCGTCCTCCACCTTGGACTGCCCCATCTCGTAGCCCATGCTCTTCAGGAAGGTGTTGGCCATGGCGCCGCCGATGATCATCTTGTCGACCCGGTCCATGAGGTTGCGGAGCGCCCCGAGCTTGCTCGACACCTTGGCCCCGCCGACGATGGCCACCAGCGGCCGCATGGGGTTGCTCACCGACCGGTGGAAATAGTCCATCTCCTTCTGGAGCAGGAAGCCGGCCGCGCACTGCTTGGAAAATTTGGTGACCCCCACCACCGAGGCGTGGGCCCGATGCGCCACGGCAAAGGCGTCGTTGATGTAGACATCGGCCAGCGCCGCGAGCTCACGGGAGAAATTCTCGTCGTTGGCCTGCTCCTCCGCATGGAAACGCAGATTCTCCAGCAGGATGACATCGCCGGGCTGCATGGCGTCGACCATGGCCGTCACCTCGGGGCCGATGCAGTCCGGGGCGAGCTTGACCTCCTTGGCGATCAGACGGGAGAGGCGCTTGGCTGCGGGAGCCAGGCTGAACTCCTCCTTGCGTTGCCCCTTGGGCCGGCCCATGTGGGAGCAGATGATGATCTTGGCGTTTTCGTCGAGAGCGTGATTGATGGTGGGCAGCACGCCCCGGATGCGGATGTCGTCGGTGATGTTGCCCTGATCGTCGAGCGGCACGTTGAAATCAACCCGGATCAGCAGCTTCTTTTCCCGGATATCGATGTCGCGGATGTTCTTCACGAACCCTCCCCCCTGATAACGGTTTTCTCCATGAGCAGGGCATCCTCCGCTGGATTGCGGTAATAGTCCCTGCGTATGCCGGCCTGCCCGAAGCCGAATTTTTCGTACAGCTTTCGGGCCGGCTGGTTGCCGACCCGCAATTCGAGAAAGACCCGCCGCACCCCTTGGGCCGCTAGCCCGGCCAGGGCATGGGTCATGAGCTGCGCCGCTACTCCCTGCCGCCGCCAGGAACCGGCCACCGCCACCTTCAAGATCTCGGCTTCGTCGGCCACGGTGTAGCCGCAGAGATAGCCGATGATGGTGCCATCCTCATACCGGGCCACCGCGCCCCAGCCCCCTGGCCGTTCCAGTTCGGCGGCCAATTGCGCCGCGTTCCACGGCGCCGGCGTTGCCGCCTCGATGGCCGCCACTGCCGGGAGCGTCGCGGCCGAAAACGGCTCGATCCGAACCGGGAGCACTTACACCATCTGCTCGGCGATGGAAACGGTGCGATCCCCGAGCATGTTGGTGTAGCTGCCCAGCTCGTTGTCGTACCAACCGTAGATCACCGCCTGGGTCACCGGCACCTCCAGGCTGGAAGGCGTACCGGCACAGCCCATCTGGGAAAGATTGACATTGATGGTGGCGGTGCGGGTATGGGTCTCGGTGCCCTCGATGATCGCCGCGGCCGCCGGCATACCGATGATATCACAGGAGACGTTCTGCTCGTCCGAGTAATCAAGGTACGGGGAGTTCTTGGCGTAGTCGCGATAGATCGAGTTGATGCGATCGCGCTTGATCGGCTTTTCCAGTTCATCCTGAAGATTGAGCACCAGAATGATGAGCGAGCCGGTGGTGGTCGGGATCCGCACCGATTCGGCGATGAAGCCGATCTTTTTCATCTCGGGAATCACCAGCGGCAGGGCTTTGGCCGCGCCGGTGGAGGTGAGGATGATATTGTTCAGAATGCCGCGATTCTTGCGGAGATCGGTGGCGCCGGCGCCCGGCATCCGATCGAGCACCTGCTGGCTCGAAGTAGCCGCGTGCACTGTCACCATGGAGGCGCTCAGGAAACGGTCGGCGCCGAAGTACTCCAGGAGCGGCTTGATCATGAAGGAAAGGCAGGTGGTGGTGCAGGAGGCGGCGGAGACCACGGAGTGCTTGGCCGGGTTGTAGTCGCCGTCGTTGATGCCCATGACCGTGGTCACCGCATCCTCCGGCATGGCCATGCCTTTGGTCTTGATCTTGAAGGGGGCGGAAAGGAGCACCTTCTCGGCGCCGCCTTGGAGGTGGCCGCGCAACGACCCCTTGGCATCGCCCGCATCGGCAGTGGGATCGCGGAAGGCGCCGGTGGAATCGACCACCAGCCGGACGCCGTTCTCCTTCCACTTGATGTCCTTGGGGTTGCGCGCCTCGCGCAGAATCTTCACCGGCACGCCGTTCACCACCATGGTACCGGCGGCCTCATCGAGGTTCTCGATCACCTGGCCGCTCTTGCAGCCGTTGAGGTACATGCCGAGGCGGCCGTAGGTGCTGTCCCGATCGATGCAGGAAGCGATGTCGTGTAGCCCGCCGCCGATCTGACGGCCCACGTTGACCACGATCTCGGAGAAATGCTTGCGGGAAACGTGGTGCCAGAGGGAGAGCTTGCCGATCCGGCCGAGGCCATTGATACCTAACTTCATGCTGCGGTTCTCCTTGCCTGGTGAGTAATAAAACGAGGCGAATCCCCTCCATCGTCAGTTGATTTCGTGGAATTCGTGCAGCCTGCTGTAAAGGCGAAATAATAAAAAAGAGGCCGGCATCCGGCAAGGGCAAAGTTGTAAAATTGAACAAAAAGCCAGTATTGCGGCTTGGCTTATTCGTCGGCGCGACCAGAGGCTTCGCTCGCCGCGCCGAGAGGTTCGCCTTCAACGAGCCGGGGGCCGGCCGCCAGCATCTCCAGGGGTTCGATCTCCTTGCCGATCGACGAATCAAGCTCCCGGAACTTGCGGGCGCTCACCAGGACCCGGGTCTCAAAGGAACGCATCGCCTTGTCGTAGGAGACGACCGCCTTATCCAGCCCGCCGCGCATGGCCTGGAAGTGCGCCACCATGGTATACAGCCGATCGTAAAGCTGACGGCCGAGGTCGCCGATCTTATGGGCATGCTCGGCGATCTGCTCCTGGCGCCAGCCGTAGGAGACCGCCCGCAGGAGCGCGATGAGCGTGGTGGGGGTGGCCAGGATCACCCGTTGGCTCACGCCGTATTCGATGAGGGACGGGTCCTGCTCCAGGGCGGCGCTGAAAAAATTCTCGCCGGGCAGGAAGAGCACCACCAACTCCGGGGTCGGCTGGAACTGTTCCCAGTATGCCTTGCTGGCGAGCTGGCTCAAGTGGGTGCGGATTTGGCGGGCATGGTCCTTGAGCCGCGCCTGGCGGGTCTCTTCATCCGGCGCCTCCACCGCTTCCAGATAGGCGGCAAGCGCGGCCTTGGAATCGACCACGATATTCTTGCCGCCCGGCATCTTGACGATGAGGTCGGGCCGCAACCGGCCGCCACCCTCGGTGGTGACCGACTCCTGCTCCACGAAATCGCAGTGCTTCATCATGCCGGCCATCTCCACCACCCGCCGGAGCTGGATCTCGCCCCAACGGCCGCGCACATTGGGGGTGCGCAGGGCCTTGACCAGGTTGGCGGTTTCGCCGTGGAGCTTGGCCTGGGAGGTGGCCAGCGCCTTGACCTGCTCGGTGAGGCCGGAGTAGGCCTCGATCCGGTCCTTTTCCACCTGGCGGAGCTGGGTGTCCACCCGCTGGAGCGATTCCCGCAGGGGCTGCACCATCTCGTGGATGGATTGCTTGCGCTGTTCGAGTTCGCCCTTGGCGCCTTCGTGGAATTTACCGAAGGTCTCCTTGGCCAGTTCCAGAAAGGAACGGCTGTTCTGCTGGAAGATATCCGAGGAAAGGGCCTTGAAGGCATCGGCCAATTCCTGGCGCGCCTCCAGCAGCAAGGTCTGTTTCTCCGCGCTGTTGCGCTGTTCGTTACCGAGGCTCGCCTCCAACTCCGCCACTTTGGCCTGAAGCCCCCGGCTCTCGACCAGCATCACCCCATATTGCTCCTGAAGCCGGTCGAGCTGCTCGCTTGCCAGCCGGTACTGTTCTTCCTTGGCATGGAGGCGCTCCTGCCAGACCGCCTCCTCGGATTGCCGTTGCACCTCGGCCAGGGCCAGCTGCTGGCCGGAGCGCGAGCGCATGACGAGCCAAACCACCGCAGCGCCCGCGACGAGACCGAAAATCATCCAGAATATTCCCCCTCCCGTCATCATCGAAACCATTCCCCGCCCCCAAACTTTTCATCATTCACGGCCACACGCCATGCCGCCTTTGCTGCCCACTATACCATCCGGCTCCGCTTCTGCGCCTTTTTTTCCTGCGGAACGCACCGCCCGCCGGTTGACTTTTGGTCAAAAAATCGTAACGTGAAGGCGCAGCGTTTTTCCCAAAGCGTTTGACTTGCATCAAGGCCCGGCGTTGGCGCCCGGCTATGGTAGGCGCCCCAGAGACGCGTCACCCAACAACGTCCAACCTTACCCTTTCAATATTGCATCGATGGAGGAAACCATGCTGGAAGACGGAGAAAAAGGCGCGGTACTGCAACGGGACAAGGAGACCTATGCCATCGTCCCCCACCTGCCACTCGGACTCATCACCCCGGCGCAGCTGCGCAAGATCGCCGACGTGGCGGAAAAATACCAGAGCGCGGCCCTCAAGGTGACCAGCGCCGCCCGCATCGCCATTGTCGGCCTCAAGGAGGGCGACATCGACCAGGCATGGAAGGATCTCGACATGCCGCCCGGCGCGGCGGTGGGGCTCTGCGTGCGCAGTGTCAAATCCTGCCCCGGCAACACCCTCTGCCGGCTGGGCCAGCAGAACTCCATTGAACTCGGCATGGAACTCGACAAGCGCTACCATGGCATGGAACTGCCCGGCAAGCTCAAGATGGGCGTCTCCGGTTGCCCGAACCAGTGCGGCGAAAGCTCGGTGAAGGACATCGGCTTCATCGGCAAGGCCAAGGGGTGGACGGTGGTGGTGGGCGGCAACGCCGCTTCCCGGCCCCGCATCGCGGAAGTGTTGGCCGAAGGGCTCACCACCGCCCAGGCCCTCCAGGTGACCGACAACATCCTCACCTACTTCAAGGCACACGGCAAAAAAGGCGAGCGGATCGGCCGCTTCATGGACCGGATCGGCTTTGCCACTTTCCAGCAGGCGGTGCTGCCGTAAAGGGCAGTCCGCCCCCCCCCGCGACCATTGCCAAAGGCCCAGGCCCCTCTGCCTGGGCCTTTTGTTTTGGGCCACCGCCAGCCGATGGATTCGCTTTTTCCGCCAGATATCACCGGGATGGCACCATGAGGCAGTTGACAAAAAGGAAATATCGGCTAAGATAACGCGATTTCCTATTGTACAATGGGCCTATAGCTCAGTTGGTAGAGCCACCGGCTCATAACCGGTCGGTCCCTGGTTCGAGTCCAGGTGGGCCCACCAAAAAATCCAGACACCAAATGCATCGGGAAACAGCCAGGCATTTCATCTCACCACGTACTGCTGCATGTCAGAGGGGAGAAGACCCTCGCCGACCTCAAGGTGCACCCCGATCCGGGCTGCACCTTTTTGTTTTTTCGGGGGGGCCATGGGAGTGAGGCTCACCACCCGCGACCTGCTCGCCGCCCTTGACCGCCTGGCCCCCTTTGCCCTGGCCGAGAGCTGGGACAATGTCGGCCTGATGGTTGGCGCCCCGGACCACGTGGTAACCGGCATCCTGGTCGGGCTCGACCCGACCGAATCCCTGCTCGACGAGGCCCTCTCCCTCGGCGCCAATACCATCGTCACCCACCACCCCCTGCTCTTCAAACCAGCCAAAACCATCCGCACCGACCAGCCTCTGGGCCGCACCATCGCCAAGGCCCTGGGCAGCGGCCTCAACCTCATCGCCTGCCACACCAACCTCGATGTGATTGCCGATGGGGTGAGCGATCTGTTGGCCCAACGCTTGGGCCTCACCGACTGCCAACCGCTGGAAACCACCGGCGCGGCCACCGACCTGGGTTTTGGTCGCATCGGTACCCTGAACCAGCCCATGGCCGGCGATCGGCTCCTGGCCACCCTCTGCGCGGTGCTGCATTGCCCGGCGCTGCTGGTGGCCGGCCCACTACCGCCAACCGTTGCGCGGGTAGCGGTCTGCGGCGGCAGCGGTTCCGAGCTGGCCGAAAAGGCGCGTGATCTGGGGGCGCAGATTTACATCAGCGCCGAGATCAAGCACAGCACCGCCCGCTGGGCCGAGATGGCCGGCTTTTGCCTGGTCGACGCCGGCCACTTTGCCACCGAAAATTGCATCACCGAAGCGTTCGCGCACCGCATCGCCGCAACGCTTGGCGCCACCGGCCACTCGGTGCCGGTAACAGCCACCACCGCCCTGCAACCGCCTTTTACCGTTCATTGCCCGGCCGGCGGCTGCCAGTTCCTTCCGAAACTCACTTAACCTTAACGATAGAGGCAGACTTTGAAAGAAAATCTCGCGCACCTCAAGGAACTCCAGACCATTGACCTCCAGATCGGCCAGCTCGAGGCGCAGATGGCCGCCGCCGCAGCGGGGCTGGCCAAACGCCAGGCCCAGATCGCCGACCATGCGGCCAAGGCCCAGGCACTGGCGGAGAAGATCGAATCCCTCGAACAGCGTCGCCGTGATCTGGAGGGCGAGGTGGAGAACGACGTCAGCCGCATCCGCGACCGCCAGGGCAAGCTCATGAACGTCCAGACCAACCGCGAGTACCAGAGCCTGCTCAAGGAAACCGACGACGCCAAAAAGGCCAACAAGCAGCGCGAAGAAGAAATCATCCAGCTCATGGAGCAGATCGAGGCGTGCAAGACCAAGGCCGAAGAGGAGAACAACCTGCGCACGGCCGAGGAGTCCCTGCTCGCCGAGGAAACCGCCCAGTCCGAACAGCAGACCACGGAACTCTCGGCGACCAAGGAAAAGATCATGAAGCAGCGCGCCACCAAGGCCAAGGCCGTGGCCGCGGCCATGCTCAAGAAATACGACATGCTGCGGGAGCGGCGCAACGGCATCGCCGTGGTCGAGGTGGTGCAGGGCGTCTGCCGCGGCTGCCACATGAACATCCCGCCGCAGTTGTTCAACGAACTGCGCAAAGAGAACGCCCTTCTCTCCTGCCCGACCTGCAACCGCATCATGTTCTATCAGGCCGACGCCGAGCAGCAGGCCTAGCCCACCCATGCGCACCACGACCTTGCCGGCCACGGCGCCCCGTTCCGTGGTCGAACGGCTGGCCGCCGGGTTGAGCGACGCGATATTGACCGAACTCTTTCCGCAGCAAGAGCCGGCCGCCATCCGCGCCCTGCTCCACCAGGCGGCGGCGCACCTTCCGGCACTTCCGCCCCTTTTTCCCCAGGAAGCGAAGGCGCCGGCCAAAGCGCAAGCCAGCCCCACCATCACCCTCTATTGCGACGGCGCCTCCCGCGGCAATCCCGGCGAGGCCGCCGCCGGCTTCGTGATTCTCGACGCCCACGGCACGGAACTGGTGGCCAGGGGGGTCTATCTCGGCCAATGCACCAATAACATGGCGGAGTACCAGGCGCTGATCCTTGGCCTCCACGAGGCGCACCAACTCAAGGTGGAGCAGCTCACCATCCGACTCGATTCCGAGCTGGTGGCCCGCCAGATCGAAGGCCGCTATCAGGTCAAGGATGCCAAGCTCAAGCCGCTCTACACCAAGGCCATGAGCCTGCTGCGGGGTTTCAGGAGCCACACCATCAGCCATGTGCCGCGCCGCGAAAACCAGCGGGCCGACGAACTCGCCAACCAGGCACTCGACGCGCGGCAGCGCTGAAGCGCAGGCTGACCGCGCCTCCGGCAAACCTGTCATCGCTTGCGACACGCTCTCTTTTGCCAAACCAACAAAACTTCGTCCGCTGAGGCACGCCGTGCGACTTGGGCAAGATCACATCTGAGTTAGCACGCCCAAACGGTTGCTTCTGTGGTTGAATTTATCAATGGCCCCTGCTATCCTGCCAAAGAGTTATGGCAAAAACGGCCGCCGCAGCGGACAGCCAAGCCCTTACCGCTGCCACAATACACAGAAAGCAGGAAGGTCATACAACGGATTCCGTATAACACCGTATTGGCCCATTCTGTCTAACACAATGTTATGCCTGAATAGCAAGACATGGACATCGATGAACTTGAATCCATAGCTGAAAATGTAGCTGAGCAGCTTGATGACCATATTGGCAAGTTGGGTAAATTTGCTCTTAATATAAGAAATACTAAATTCCCCTCAACGAATTTAGCTTTATTTAGTTTTATCCCCAAAGTTGAAAGTATAAGATCTGGAATATTTGAACTGGCTAGAGCCGGAGAAGTTTATTCTGAAAAAATATTATTCAGGTCTATCTGTGAACACTTCTTGAAATTTAAATATATTGTTACTCGTTTCACCGAGGATAAAAATGATGATATAGGGAAAGAGTACTTTATTTTCTGTGGTGCTCAGGAAGAACTGAACTTTGCGAAGTCATTAAAAAAAAGAGCAAGTGTGTTAGGGGAAAAAATAGACATTGACCCTCTTGAAATATTAAAAAAATATCAACCAATTTTAAAAAATGAGTCAAACAGATCCATAAACAAAATCGCTGACCAGTTCAAACATAAAAATATGGTTGAATACGTAACGAAAATTTTAGACAGCGAAAAAGAAACACCAAATCCTTTTCTTCCTAATATAATTCCGGCATACTCAGAATTGTCCTCGTTTGTCCACGGTGGCCCAAGTACTCAAAGAGATTCTGACATATGCGCGGACCAACGCTTAGCTGAAAAAACATTAATAAAAGATGCCATGGTGGCGTTACAAATGTCACTTTCAGTTCGTTCTTTCGCTTTTTTACTCTTCTCTCTCGAAGACAAAGATATGCTCTCATTGTTTAAGGTTATTGACAAAAACTTAAAATCGTTACCTAGATTAAAATGATAGGTATAACAAAATGCTTCAGCGCAAAATCCGGCCTCCGGCCAGTTTTCCGTTGAGCTCCAAGGAATTAGGGACACCCCCCATATTTTCCTTGCCATGCAGGTCAACCACGGCTGACGCCAGACAATCTCTTTGCTCGCTACCTCGCCCATGCCCCGCGCTTCCCCTGCACCCCCTTTTCATTTCTGCCCAAATCCGGTACATTGTGGGCGGAGTGGGCGCATGATCGCTGGCGGTTTCGGCTGCCAGAGGAAAGTCCGAACTCCGCAGGGCAAGGAGGTTCGTAACGCGAACCAGGGGCGACCCTGGGAAAGTGCCACAGAAACATACCGCCGGGCAACCGGTAAGGGTGAAATGGCGAGGTAAGAGCTCACCGCTCCCGTGGCGACACGGGAGGCAGGGCAAACCCCTCCTGGAGCAAGACCAAATAGGGAAACGTTTGAGGGCGGCCCGTCCGAAGTTTCCGGGTAGGTTGCATGAGGTGCCGGGCGACCGGCATCCGAGAGAAATGATCATGGCCCGTCAGGGTACAGAATTCGGCTTACAGCCCACTCCATTTTTTTTCTTCCGCCGGCCATGCTGGTAACGGCGGTCATCCCGGCCGGCGGCAGCGGCCAACGCATGGGCCTCGCGGAGCCCAAACAATTCGTCACCCTCGCCGGCCTGCCGCTCCTGATCCACACCCTGCGCGCCTTTGACGCCACGCCGGCGATTGCCGCCATCGTGGTGGCCGTTCCCGCCGCCGAGATTGCCCGCACCGAAAAGCTCCTCCGCCAGCACGGCATTACCAAAATCCACGCGGTGGTAGCCGGCGGCCCTACCCGGCAGGAGTCGGTGCAACGCGGCCTCGCCGCGGTGCCAGCGGAGACGGAACTGGTGGCCGTCCACGATGCTGCCCGCCCCCTGGTGACGCCGGCGCTGATCGAGGCGTGTATCGCCGCCGCCGAGGAACACGGCGCCGCCATTGCCGCGGTGCCGGTCAAGGACACCCTCAAGCGCGAGGCCTCTGGCCAGATGATCGCGGCCACCGTGGACCGCGCCGGTCTCTGGCAGGCGCAGACCCCGCAGGTGGCGCGGCGCGACCTGCTTGTGGCCGCCTACGCGACAGCGGAGCGCGACCACTTTGTCGGCACCGACGAGGCCTCGCTGCTGGAACACCACGGCTGCCCGGTGGCGTTGGTGGCCGGCAGCGAGACCAATCTCAAAATCACCCGCCCCGAAGATTTCACCATTGCCGAGGCCCTGCTCATGCAGACTACTCCCGCAACTTCTCTCCGCATCGGCCACGGCTACGACGCCCACCGCCTGGTGGAGGGCCGCGCCCTGATTTTGGGCGGGGTGACCATCCCCCACCGCCTGGGGCTCCTCGGCCACTCCGACGCCGATGTCCTCACCCACGCCCTCTGCGACGCCATCCTGGGCGCCTTGGGCGCAGGCGACATCGGCCGCCACTTCCCCGACTCCGACCCGCAGTACCGCGGCATTTCGAGCCTCATCCTGCTGGAACACGTGGTTGGCCTCATGCACGATCAAGGGTTTGGCCTGGCCAACGCCGATGTCACGGTGATCGCCCAGCAGCCGAAGCTCGCCCCACACATCGCGACCATGCGCACCAACCTGGCCAAAGCCTGCCGGGTAAGCGAAGAGGCGGTCAACCTCAAAGCCACCACCACCGAGGGCATGGGCTTTGCCGGCCGCGAGGAAGGGATCGCCGCCCACGCCGTGGTGTTGCTCAGCCGTTTATAGGGCGACCATCTCCAGGGGATAGGACGCCTCGATGGTGTGGATGGCGCCCTTGGGGGTCAGCACGCTGGAATAGAGATGGAACTCGCTCACCGTGAAGGTTGGCGAGGCATAGAGCGAGTTGCCGGCGAGGAATTGGGTGACCTTGCTGACTGGGGTGCCATCCAGCCGCGCCAGGGTGATATGCGGCGAGAACTTGCGGGGTTCCGGCTCCAGCCCCAGGCGGATCAGGGTCTTTTCCACCCGGTTGCGCAGCACCGTCACTTCATCGCTCGGCTCCACCCCCGCCCACAAAACCCGCGGCTCCTTGCGCGGCGGAAAGTAGCCGAACCCCTTGACCCGCAGGTCGAAGGCGCCGCCATCCACGGCGTTCAGCGCCTCGCGGATCTCACGAAAGAGGCCGCCATCCACCTCGCCGACAAAGCGCAGGGTGAGGTGGAGTTGCTCCGACGCCACCCAACGGGCGCCCGGCACCCCGCAACAGAACACCGCCAGTTCGGCCATCACCGCCTGGGGCAGGTCCATGGCGACAAAGAGACGCGGCATGCTTCCCCCTCGCATTGCCGTCGCCAACGCCCGCGAGATGGTTGACAAGGGGGCGACGGATGGAATAGGTTGAGTGACCTGTGCTCCCGCCAAGGGAGCCTATTCGAACGGTAGCGGGTTTGTAAACGGATGACAACGGAAATAGCAACGCATACGCCGGCGGGCCTGATCTGCGTCTCGGTGGCGCAGCCGAAGGTTGCACTGGCCCTGGCGGCGGCCGAACGGCTGCAAGGCCAGGCCGACGTGATCGAGATTCGGCTCGACGCCCTGGCCGATGCTGCGGTGGCGCCGTTCCTGAGCCAGCTCCGCACGCCGCTGCTCTTCACCAACCGGCCGCAGTGGGAAGGCGGCATGTTCCAAGGCAACGAGGCCCAGCGCGGGGCCTTGCTGCTGGAAGCGGCGCGAGCAGGCTGCGCCTACGTGGACCTCGAGCTCAAGGCCGACCTTGGCCTGCGTCGCGAACTGCTGGCCGCGGCGACCAAGAGCCGCGTCATCCTCTCCTGGCACAACTTCGAGCAAACCCCCGATAATGCAGCCCTGGACGACATCCTTGCCCAGCAGATGGCAAGCGGGGCGCACATCGGCAAACTGGTCACCATGGCCCATTCCTGGCAGGATGTCCTGCGGGTGCTCCAGCTCCAGCTGACCGCGGCCGCCCGCAACTTCCCGCTCATCGCCTTCTGCATGGGAGCGCCCGGCGTCATCAGCCGGCTTGCCACCCTGGAACTGGGCGGCTACATGACCTACGCCGCGCCGGATGAAAACGGTGCCACCGCCCCCGGCCAGCTGCCCATCGCCACCCTCCAGCGGCTCCGCGCCGCCCTCCGGCCATGACCATCGACGCCAAGACCGAACTCTACGGGATCATCGGCAACCCGGTGGCGCACTCCCTGAGCCCGCTCATGCACAATGCCGCCTTTGCGGCCCTGGGCCTCAACAAGGCCTACGTCGCCTTTCCGGTGACCGATGTGGCGGCAGCCCTCGCCGGCCTCAAGGCCCTCGGCATCCGCGGGGTGAGCGTCACCATCCCGCACAAGCAGGCGGTGCTCCCCTACCTTGACACCATCGATCCGGTGGCGGCCAAGATCGGGGCGGTGAACACCCTGGTGGTGCGCGACAACGCCCTGCACGGCTACAACACCGACTGGCTCGGCGCCAACCGCGCCTTGAGCGAGGCCATGGAGCTCAAGGGCAGCCATGTCCTGCTCATCGGTGCCGGCGGTTCGGCCAAGGCCATCGGCTTCGGCCTGCTCGAAGCCGGCGCCAAAATCACGGTGACCAACCGCACCAGCGACAAGGCCGCCGCCCTCGCCGCCGCCCTCGGCTGCGCTTGGGTCCCGCTGGCAGAAGCGGCCGCCCTCAGGGCCGATGCTCTCATCAACGCCACTGCGGTGGGCATGGGACCGCTGGCCCACGAAATGGTGCTGCCGGCCGTTGCGCTGGCCAACTTCCCGGTGGTGATGGACATCGTCTATGCCCCGCTCGAAACCAGGCTGCTGGCCGCTGCCCGCGCCACCGGCTGCACCGTGGTGGATGGCCTGGCCATGCTCCTTTACCAGGGCGCGGCCCAGTTCGAACTCTGGACCGGCATGACCGCGCCACTCGAGGTCATGCGCCAAACCTTGCTTGCCCATCTGCCGAGACCATGAAAGAAATCGTTCCCCATCGTGCCATCCAGACTACCGTCGAGGTGCCGGGCTCGAAAAGCCTCACCCAGCGCGCACTCATCGCCGCGGCCCTGGCCGACGGCGACTCCATCCTCATTGGCCCGCTCACCAGCGAAGACACCGAATATACCTCCGCGGCCCTGCGCGCCATGGGCATCGGCGTCGAGCACCACGGCAACCGCTGGCTGGTGCACGGCCAGGGTGGCCGCATCGCCACGCCGGCGGCCCCGATCTATCTCGGCAACAACGGCACTGCCACCCGTTTCCTCACCTCGGTGGCCGCCTTGGGCCACGGCACCTTTGTCATCACCGGCGACCAGCGCATGGCCGAGCGTCCCATCGCCCCGCTGATGCAGGCGTTGACTGGCTGGGGAGTGGCCATCCGCAGTATCCACGACACCGGCTGTCCGCCCATCGAGATTATGGCCAAGGGGCTCACCGGCGGCGCGACCGTGCTGCCCGAAGGCAAGAGCAGCCAGTATCTCTCCTCGCTGCTCCTCGTGGCACCCTATGCCGCAAACCCGGCCACTTTGACCGTGCAAGGGGAGGTGCTCTCCAAACCCTACGTCCACATGACCCTCGCGGTGATGCGTGACTTCGGGGCTACCGCAACCGCCAACGGGGCGCTCAACCGCTTCACCATCCCCCCGGGCCGCTACCGGGCGCAGGAATACCACGTGGAAGGGGACGCCTCCAGCGCCTCCTATTTCTGGGCCGCCGCCGCAGTGACCGGCGGTTCGGTCGCCGTCGCCAATGTCCCTTCTCCCTCATTGCAGGGCGATGCGGTGCTGGCGGAGATCCTGGGCCGCATGGGCTGCCGGGTCGAAACCACGGCCCACGGCATCACGGTGAGCGGCACGAAAGAGCTTGCAGGCATCGAGGTGGACATGGGCGACTGCCCGGATGTGGTGCCGACCCTGGCGGTGGTGGCGAGCTTTGCCACCGGCCGCACGGTAATCAGAAACATCGCCCATCTGCGGATCAAGGAGTGCGACCGGCTGCACGTCATGGCCAGCGAACTGGCCAAACTCGGAGTCCGCACCGAGGAAGGCGCCGACACCCTGACCATCGAAGGTCAGGGTCGCTCTGCCCCCTACCACGGCGCCACCATCAATACCTACAATGACCACCGCATCGCCATGAGCTTCGCGGTGGCAGGGTTGATGGTGCCGGGGGTGCGGATCGAAGGGGAAGGGTGCGTGGTCAAGTCGTTCCCGGATTTCTGGGAACGCTTCCAACTTCTATACCGTTAACTCCTTACGCGACAACCGCCTCAGGCTTCGTCGAAGGGCAGAAGGATCTGGCCCGACTCGGCGCAACGCGGCAACTCCAGCCGCCGGTCGGCGCCAAGCATGGCAAGCAGTTCCTCGTGCGAGACCGGCGGGCTGAAGAGATAGCCCTGCATCTGCTCGCAGCCCCGTTCCTGCAGGAAGGCAAGCTGCCGCGTTTCCTCCACCCCCTCCGCCACCACCTTGAGCTTCAGACTCTTGGCCAGAGAAATGATGGCCGCGGTGATGGCGCAGTCGTCCTCGTCGCCGGGCAGATCCTGAATGAAGCGGCGGTCGATTTTCAGCTCGTCGATCGGCAGATGCTTCAGGTAGTAGAGCGAGGAATAACCAGTGCCGAAATCGTCCACCGACAGGGTGATGCCCATTTCCCGCATCCGCCCCAGCACGGACAAGGCCTTCTGCTCGTTGTCCATGACCGTGCTTTCCGTGATCTCAAAGGCAAGGCACTCGGTGGCAAGCCCGGTCTTGTTGAGGATCGCGGCGACGACCTCCAGCAGATTATCCTGGCGGAACTGGCGGGGTGAGAGGTTGATCGAGACCTGCACCGGGAAGCCCTGATCGCACCACAACTTGGCGTCGCGGCAGGCCTGTTCCATCACCCATTCGCCGATCCCCACCACCAGCCCGGTATCCTCGGCCAGAGGGATGAACTCCCGGGGCGAAACCAGCTCCCCCGCCGCGTTTTTCCAACGCACCAGGGCCTCGGCCCCGACAATCCTGCCGCTCACCAAATCGACCTTGGGCTGGTAGTGGATGACGAATTCCCGGCGTTCCAGGGCCTTGCGCAGGCTGTTTTCCACCGCCAGCCAGTCGCTGACCCGGGCGGACATCGAGGGGGTGAAGACCTGGAAGGTGTTGCGCCCCTCCTCCTTGGCCCGATACATGGCGGTGTCGGCGTTGCGGATCAGGGTTTCGTGGTCGAGGCCATCCTCGGGGTAATGGGCGATGCCGATGCTGGCGGAGAGATAGAGTTCCTGATCCTGAAACACAAAGGCAGGCTCGATGGCCTGAGTAATACGACGGGCCGCAAAGACCGCGTCGTCTGTATGCTCCACCCCCTCCAGCAGCACGATAAATTCGTCGCCGCCATGGCGGGCCACAGTATCCTTCTCGCGCACGCAGTGCTTGAGCCGCACCGCCACCTCCTTGAGCAGCCGGTCGCCCACGCTGTGGCCAAGCGAATCGTTGATGCGCTTGAAGTTGTCGAGGTCGAGGAAGAGCAGCGCCAGCTTCTTTTCGTGGCGCTGGGCGTAGCCCATGGCCAGCGCCAGCCGCTCGCGGAACAGCACCCGGTTGGGCAAGGTGGTGAGGGCATCGTGGTGCGCCTGGTAGCGCAACCGCTCCTCATGCACCTTGATGGCGGTCATGTCGTGGAAGACCCCGACGTAGTGGGTCAGACGATGTTGGTCATCGCGGATGGCGGTAATGGTGAGCCATTCGGGATAGATTTCGCCGCTCTTGCGACGGTTCCAGATCTCCCCCTGCCACTTCCCTTCCTGCTGCAAGGCTTGCCACATCGCCGTGAAAAAATCGCGGTCGTGCCGCTCGGACTTGAGCAGCCGCGGATTCTGCCCCAGCGCCTCCTCCTCGCTGTAGCCGGTAATCTCGGTGAAGGCGCGATTCACCTTCTCGATGGTGCCATTGGGGTCGGTGATGATGATGCCCTCGATGCTGCTTTCAAAAACGTTGGCCGCCAGATGCAGTTCCTCCGTGGCCTTGTGGCTTTCGGTGACATCCTGCACCGTGCCGAACATCCGCAAGGGCCGCCCCTGGGCGTCGCGGGTCAATTCCGCCTCGGAATGCACATAGCGAATCCGGTCGTCGGGTCGCACGATCCGGAACTCGGCCTGGAAGGCGGTACCATCCCGCAACACCGCATCCAATGCCTTCCGCAGCGGCGTCACGTCATCCGGATGCACAAAACGAAGAATCCCTTCCAGGGTATGGGTGAGCTCCTCCGTCGGCACCCCGAAGATGCGGCGCGCCTGGTCGGAATAGATCATGGCATTCTGGGGCACCATCCATTCCCAGTGGCCGAGGCGGGCGACCTGCTGCGCCTTGGCCAGACTGTTCTGGCTGCGCCGCAGGTCCGTTTCGACCCGCTCCTTCTCGGCGATCTGCAGGAGCAGATCCTCGTTGGTCCGGGCCAGGTCGACGGTACGCTTGACAATGACATCTTCCAGCTGGTGGCGGTAGGTCTCCAACTCGGCGTAATTCGTGCTCGCCTCATTGGCCTTCTGCCGCAGCGAGGCGTTGAGCTCGACCAGCTCCTGGTTCAGCTTGGTAAAGGCGGTATGAAGCACCAGGAAGGCCACCAGCACGACCAGGGCGGTGATCACCGCCCCCATGACGAGAAAACGATAAAACCCGTGCACATAATCGGTAATGTCGGCGGCAAAGAGCACCCGCGCCACCGGTTTGCCCTGATAGTCGGCGAGCACGGTCTGGGAGTTCAACTGATACCAGTGCCCCTTGTGCTGGAACCGCTCCGGGCCGTGGAAGAAGGAAAAATTGGGGGGCAATGCATCAAAGAGGTTTTCCTGACACTTGAGCAGGAGTGCGTCGCTGAAATAGAGCAGATGCTGGTCGGTGCCGATCCTTTCGCCGGTGGCCGGCATCAGCGCCGGATCGATGAGCAGGGCAACGCTCACCCCCGGCTCCTCACCGAGCAGTCGCAGCAGATGCTGGACCTTGACCCCCACCTCCACGGTGCCCACAGGCGCTCCGTGATAACTCACTGGCTGGACCACCCGATAAAAAAGCCCCTGCGTACACAACTCGAAGCCGGCCTGCTGCTGTCTGGTCCGATTGGCCGCCACCACCATGGGGCGGGTGGCGGTGAGGTCATCGCCAAAGCAGTCGGGCTGATGCAGCCGCAGGAAGGAATGGTTATCCGGCGTTTGGAACTGGAATCTCACGACATCGGGGTCTTCCCGGCGGAACTCATGCAGATAAATGGCGGTGGCCAGACGATACAGCCGTTCCCGGTCCCGCTGGGCAAAGGCTGCCATCATTTCCGGTTGGGCCATCACCTCTCCGGCAAGCCGGGAACGATAGGGCTCGTAGGTATAGCGGACTGCCAGGGCGAGATGATTCTGGATTTCCTCGGCCTGCTGGGTCAGGAGGTGGTTCAGCTCCGCCTTCCGGTGACTGATTTCCCAGACAAGAAAGCTGACGGCCATGGCAAGGATGGTCGCCAGCACGATAAGAGTAGCCTTCCATTTGATGCTTTCGGACATCAGCCCAACAATTCCCCCTGGCCCCGCATTTTGTCTAAACGTGCTCGTCCAACAGACCGGCGGCCTTGAGCAGCGCCCAGCCACGCGGATCGGCTTCGGAGCCATTATAGAGGAAATTCTGCCGGTGGGCAGAAAAATGTGCAAGAAGCCCATTGGCCAGTTTCTTGCCGAGCTGCACCCCTTCCTGATCAAAGGAATTGATATTCCAGAGGAAGCCCTGGAAGACCACCTTGGCCTCATAGAGCGCCAGCAGGGCCCCCATGGCATAGGGGGTGAGCCGGTCGGCGATGAGCAGCGCACTGGGGCGATTGCCGGCAAAGCGCTGGTTGGGATTCTCATGGGGCTGGCCGGTGGCCAGGGCCAGGATCTGGGCCAACAGGTTGGCCACCAGCTTTTCCTGGGAGGTGGTGCCTTGGAGCAGCAGATCCTTATCCAGCTGATTCTGACGGAAGCCGATGAATTCCGTCGGCACGATGGTGGTGCCCTGGTGGAGGAGTTGGTAAAAGGCATGCTGGCCATTGGTGCCCGGCTCGCCCCAAAGCACCGGCCCGCTCTGCCAGGCAAGCTCGCGACCGCCCCGGCTGACCGATTTGCCGTTGCTCTCCATGTCGAGCTGCTGGAGATGGGCGGCAAAACGCACCAGCGCCTGACTGTAAGGCAACACCGCCACAGTGTCGCAGCCCAGGAAGTTGCGGTTCCAGATACCGAGAAGGGCCAGCAGCAGGGCCGGATTGTGGCGGATCGCCGGCTCGGCCGCCGCGAGGTCCATGGCATGGGCGCCGCGCAGGATCTCGACCACCTGCTCGTCGCCCAGGGCGAAACCGAGCATCACGGCGCCCACCATGGAGGTGGCGCTGTAGCGGCCGCCGATATAGTCGAACATATAAAAGGAACGGAGATAGCGGGCCGGATTGTCCATCGGGCTGCCCTGCCCGGTCACTGCCAGGAAATGGCGCTCGGGCGCCAGTCCGGCCGCCACAAAGGCCTGGCGCACCAGCTCCTCGTTGGTCAAGGTTTCCAGGGTGGTGCCGCTTTTCGAGACCACGTTGACCAGGGTGCGGGAGAGATCAAGCCCCGCAAGCACGGCGGCCGCGTCGTCGGGATCGACGTTGCTGATGAAATGGACCCGGCGGCCGGGCGTGGCAAAGGCGGCCAGGGCCAGATAGAGCGCCCGCGGCCCGAGGTCGGAGCCGCCGATGCCGACGTGGACCAGCTCGGTAAACGGCGCGCCGGCGGCGTTCACGAGCTGGCCGTTGTCCAGTTCCGCCAGAAAGGTGCGCAGCTTGGCGAGTTCGGCCCGAGCCTGGGCCGTGGCCGCTGGGGCCAGCGGCGCCTCGGCGAAAAGATCGCGGCAGGCAGTATGGAGCACCTGACGGTTTTCGCTGGCGAAGCCCTCGATGCGGTTCAGCACCGCCCCCTGCCGCATGAGGAAAAACTGCTCCACCACCCGGCTCTCGTCGGCCAGGGACTGCAAGGCATCAAGGGTTGCCTCGTCGATCCGCTGCGTGGCGTAGAGAAGGTCGAGGCCGGCGGCAGAAGAGCGATAACGGCTGATCCGCTCGGGTGTCAGCGCCGCCGGCGCCGTCAGATCGAAAGGGTGTTCGGCCAGCCTTTGCAACACGCCGGTGGCGGCGAGTCGGTCAAAATCCCGACAAAGCCCCACTGGTACTGTATCCGTCATTCCCCGCTCCCCACCACCCAACGTGGTGTGTCATGCGTTTCACGGCAGAAAAAACCACACCCCCTAAAAAAAGTATTAAAAATGAGCCTGTTATGTGCTAGTCTTGGATAAACCTTTGGGATTTCCAAGGAGATTGCGTGCAGCCAACCGCCCAAGCCCCGCGCCAAGCCCTTTACGCCATTATAGCGCAACGCCGTCCGGCAAATCCAACCATTTCTGCGGCCGCCATTCCCGATGGCCGCCGGCAACACTGACCGCCACCGGCTGCCATGTCCTTCATCACCACCGAACATGAACTCCACCGCGCCTGCGAGGTCATCTTCGGCCCGGAACTCGTCGTCACCCGCGAGTTTCTCGAATACCTGCAACCCTCCGGCGTCAAGAGTGCCTACCGCAAACGGGCGATGGAGACCCATCCCGACCGTTTCACCGCCACCGAGCTTGCCCTCCAGCAACAGAACAACGAACTCTTTTACGCGGTGCAAAGCTCTTACGAACACCTGCTCCAGTATCTGAAGGCGCGGGAGCAGGGATTCCACCTGCCGCCCCAACCGGCTCCCCGGACCGCTCCCCGGCCAGCAGCCCGGCCGACCGGTCGGGCCAGCGGCGCTGCCCACCGGCCAACCTCCAACCACAAATCCACGGCCAGCGGCGGCTTCCGTGCCCATACCGACACGTCGCGCCAGGGCAGGCCGGACCGGCCGACCTTCACCGACTGGAACGTCGAACAACGCTACCGCGGCCCCCTGCCCCATCGCCGCCTGCTGCTCGGTCACTTCCTCTATTACTCCGGCATCGCTTCCTGGCGCATGGTGGTGCAGGCCCTGATCTGGCAGCGGACGCAACGGCCGCGACTCGGCGAATTGGGCCAGCGCTTCGGCCTGCTGGCGGAGGAGGAAATCACCCAGATCCTCCGCAGCAAGACCCTGCTCGAACCCTTCGGCGCCTCGGCCGTCGCCTTGGGCTATCTCACCGAAACCCAGCTCCAGGTGCTGGTCCACCACCAAAAACGGCTGCAGCGGAAATTCGGCGAATACTTCCTCGAAAAAAGGATCCTGCGGCCGGAACAGTTCGCCTTGCTGCTCCATCAATACCATGCACACAATGCCCGGCTCAGCGAGGAGCTCGGGGTCCGCTTCCGCTTCTAGCCCCTGGGGCTGGGAGCTGCCCCCATGATCTACAACAACCTCATCTATATTCTGGTTGTCCTCTTCATCCTCTCGACCAGAGCGGTGCCGGCCGAGCCCCAGCTGCCGGCGGTGGCGGCTCTCCTGTTCTTCCTGCTCAAGGCCGCCGGTTATTTCCTCCTCGCCCGCCATCTCTTCCGTCGGAACCGCCAGGCCGGCGCGCCGGAATATTTTGCCACCGAGCAGAAGCTCTCCATTCTCGCCATCCTTTCCTTCGGTCTCGACATCTATCTGCTCGATGCCGCCTACTACTTTGCCAAACTGCCGCTGGCCGCGGCCCTGCCGACCATCACGCAATGGGGCGGCCTCGTTCTTTTTTTCGGCTACCTCTGCCTGATGTGGACGGCCGGCCGGCCCGTTTACGCGAATGTCTTTGGTCGCCGCCATGGCGTGAGCGCCTTTCTGGCCGCCAATCTCAAGATCAACCTCGCCCTGGTCCTCCCCTGGCTGCTCCTCTCCCTGCTCTTCGACCTGCTCCAGTTCGTCCCGCTGCCGGCGCTCCACGCACTGCTCGCCGCGCCATGGGGCGAACCGCTGCTCATTCTTCTCTTCTTCCTGCTGCTGCTCATCTTTTTCCCGGCGCTGATCATCCGGCTCTGGGGCTGCACGCCCATGCCGGCCGGCCCGCTGCGCCAGCAGATTGAGGCGTTCTGCCGGCGCCACCGCATCGGCTACGCCGACATCATGCTCTGGCCGCTCTTCGAAGGCCGATTGCTCACCGCCGGGGTGATGGGAATTGCCGGCCGCTTCCGCTATCTGCTCATCACCCCGGCCCTGCTCGAAACCATGACCCCGGAGGAGGTCGAGGCGGTCATGGCCCACGAAGTCGGCCACGTGAAGCGCTACCACCTCCAGCTCTACCTGCTTTTTTTCCTGGGCTTCGGCCTCCTGACCCAGCTCGCCACCTACCCCTTTCTGGCCTTCTTGCTCAATTCCAACCTCTTTTACCAAGCGGTGGTGCTGAGCGGCCGGTCGCCGGTCACCGCGCTGACCGTGGCCAGCAGCACCGCCCTGCTCCTCCTGATGATCCTCTATTTCCGCTACCTCTTCGGGTTTTTCATGCGCAACTTCGAACGCCAGGCCGATCTCTACGCCCTGAGCGCCATCGGCGAGGCAGCGCCGCTGATCCGGGTCTTTGAAAAAATCGCCTGGCTGGGCGGCAAGATCCGCGATCTGCCGAGCTGGCACCACTTCGGCATCGGCCAGCGCATCGACTTTCTGCGGCAAAGCGAGGCCGACCCCCGTTGCATCGCGCGCCACCACCGCAAGGTCTATACCGCCCTCACCCTCTTCGTGGTGGCCATGGCGGCCGGCGCCTTCTTCCTGGCCCGGATGCCGGCCGAGCTGCTGGAGGGCGCCCCCAAAACCCGCTTCGCCGAAGCGCTCCTGCTCGAAAAAACCAAGGAAGAACCGACCAATCCCCTCTGGTATCACTACCTCGGCGACCTGCGCTTCACCCTGCGCGAATTCTCCGGCGCGCAAGCCGCCTACGAAGAGGCGCTGCGCCTCGATCCCGCCAATCCGGAGACCCTGAACAACCTGGCCTGGCTGCTGCTCGCCGCCGACGATCAGGCCCTGCTCGATCCGCCGCGCGCCCTGGCGCTGGCGCAAAAGGCGGCCCGCCGCGTGCCGGTTCCCGCCCATATCCTCGACACCCTCGCCACCGCTTACTGGGCCAATGGCGACCGCGCCAGGGCCATTACCCTCGAACGGCAAGCACTGGCATCGGCACCCGACAACCGGCCATATTACGAGGAACAGCTGCAACGGTTCCGCACCGCGACCTTTCCGGCGCCGCTGCCGACGCCGCGCTGAACCTTTGAGACGAGGAACCCCATGACCACCGGGCTGACCATCATCTTCACCGGCAACGGCAAGGGCAAGACCACTGCCGCCCTTGGCCAGGCCCTCCGCGCCGCCGGCCACGGGAAGAAAATCGCCATCATCCAGTTCATCAAGGAACGCACCGATACCGGCGAGGCCTTGGCCTTGGCGGCCTTGGGCGACCGCATCGAGCTGCACGTCACCGGTTCCGGCTTCTCCTGGGCGCAGCGCGACCAGACCGCCTTTAAAGAGGTGGCGCAGGCGGGATGGCGGCTGGCGCAGGAAAAGATCGCCAGCGGAAACTACGACCTCATCGTCCTCGACGAACTCACCTACCTCATCCATTTCGAACTGGTGCCGGAGGCGGAAGTGCTCGCCGCCATTGCCGCGAAACCGCCGCGCCTCCACCTAGTCATCACCGGCCGCCACGCCGGACCGGGACTCATCGCCGCCGCCGACCTGGTGACCGAGATGCGGGAGATCAAACACCCGTACCAGCGCGGCATCACCGCCCAGGCAGGGATCGAGTTTTAGCGGGGAGCGGCGGCCCAGAGTCGGGCAGCCAATTGCCGGCCCTCTTGCCAGGCCAACTCCAGTTGTTCCTTGGAGTGGCCGAACCGCCGATAGTAGCGGCCGACCAGCGGGCTCCGTTCCGGCACCAGGCCGGCGATCTTCAGGAAGACGCCGATGGTGCGCCACGGCTCGGGTTGCGGATGGTTGAAGACCAGGGGTTCCTGCACCACCGCGCCCAGGCGCCGCAGCAGGTGCCGCAGGCCATACCAGTGCAGTCGCCAGTAGCCGCGGCAGGAGATGAGCGGTAGGACGGTGCGGCCGGTGAGCAGCCTGCCGTCACGGTCGAGAAAGGACAACACCGGTCCGCTGGGATTGTAAGACCAGGTGGGGCCGGCGAGGATCACGAGATCGGACGGCTGCCGGCAGGAATCGCCGAGCGGCGCGATCGGCACGCGGAAGCGCAGGAAGGTGGTCAGCATCATCAGGAGGGTTTTCGCCACCGACCCGAGGGGAAAACGCAGCGGGACAACGGGCTGCAAGCGCTCCAGCGTCACCGCCACCCCCTCTTCGCGGAGGCCATCCACTAGGCGGTGCAACAGGCCGCTGGTCTGCCCACTGTAGGAGAAATAGATCACCAATACCCGCGGCTGCTCGCTGCTTGCCTCGGTCATTCCCTGCTGCCTCATCCCGCTGCGTCCGGGCCGTGCCCAGCGCTCTGGTTGCCATTTTTTCGTGCCGACCCCGGCCGGGATCGGGTACAGTGATGTCATCATAGCACACCCGGCCCGGAATTGCCTGGGCTTTCACGGAGAAGAGGATGCGATTCATCGCGGTGGGCGACATCCATATGGACTGGGCGAACCTGGCCCGGATTCCCGAGATCGACACAGCCGATCTGCTGCTCGTCACCGGCGATCTCACCAACTTCGGCACCGCGACCGACGCCGCCACCGTGCTTGCGGCCATCCGGCAATATAACCCCAACCTCCTGGCCCTGGCCGGCAACCTCGACCAGCCCGAGGTGAACGACCTGCTCGCCGACCACGGCATCAGCCTGCACGGCATCGGCCGCCGCTACGGCGAGATCGCCCTCTGCGGCGTTGGCGGCTCCAATCCCACGCCCTTTCACACCCCCAACGAATTCGCCGAGCCGGAACTCGCGGCCCTGCTTACCCAAGGCCACGGGCCGGTGCAAGGGAACACCCTGCTGCTGGTCACCCATGCCCCGCCGCGCCAGACCCTGACCGATCGGCTTCCCAACGGCGTCCACGTCGGCAGCAGTGCGGTGCGCGATTTCATCGAGGCCCACCAGCCGGCGGTCGCCATCTGCGGCCATATCCACGAAGCCCGCGCCGTCGACCGCCTAGGGCGCACCACCATCATCAATCCCGGCATGCTCAAGGACGGCGGCTACGTGGTGATCACCGCCGCAAACGGCCAACTCCACGCCTGCCTCGAAACCCTGGACCAGCCAAAGCCATGACCCAATCCCACGACGTCGTCATCATCGGCGCCGGCCTCTCCGGGCTGGCCGTTGCCCACTTTCTCACCAAGGCCAACCCCGGGCTTGATCTGCTCCTCCTGGAGCACGGCCACCGCGCCGGCGGCGCCGTCCGCTCCTGCCACGACCAGGGGTATCTCGCCGAATGGGGACCGCACGGCTTCCTCGACAACAATCCGGCCAGCCGGGAGCTGCTGGCCGACCTCGGCCTCGACCGCCTCGCGCAGAAGGCGCCGCTCACCAACTTCGTTCGCTATCTCTGCCATCGGGGCCGGCTGGTGGTTCTGCCGCAGCAGCCGCAGAAGCTGCTGGCCACTCCGCTGGTAAGCCTGGCCGGCAAAGTGCGAGTGCTGGGCGACCTCTTCCGCAAGCCACTGCCGACCGAGCAGACCATCGCCGATTGGGTGGCCCGCCGCTTCGGTCCTGGCCTGTTGCCCTTGGCCGACGCCGCGGCGACCGGGACCTTTGCCGGCGATTACGAACGGTTGAGCATCGATGCGGTCATGCCCGGCGTCCGCCGGCTGGAAAAGGAACATGGCTCGGTGCTGCGCGGACTCCTCCATGCCATGCGCGAGAAGAAAAAGAAGGGAAGCGGGGAGAAACGGCAACTGCCGGCCATGACCAGCTTTCCCGGCGGCATGGAGCAACTTACCGAGATTCTGGCGGCCGGCAAACCGATCCGCTTTGACACCACGGTGACCAGCCTGCGTCGCGTTCAGCGCGGGTGGGAGGTGGGGTGCGAGGGCAGCGTCTCGTTCGTCTGCCGCAGGCTGATCGTGGCGCTGCCGGTCAATGCCGCGCTCACCCTGCTGCGCCCCTTCGGCCCGCCGGTCAACGCCATTCCCGAGGCGAAAATCGCCACCGTGGCCCTCGGCTTCGACGCGGCCACCGCCCAGATCCCTTACGGCTTCGGCTATCTGGCGCCGGAACGCGAACAGCGTTTCGCCCTCGGCGCCCTCTTTTCCACCCACATGTTTCCGGGCCGGGCGCCGCAGGGGCAGGTGCTGCTGGAGGCCCTGGTCGGTGGCCGTCGCCATCCGGAACGCCTCGACCTCGACGACGCCACCCTGGTGGAGCGGGTCTATGCCGACCTGCGGCAGCTTCTCCACCTGCCGACGCCCCCCACCTACAGCCGGGTGCTGCGGTCAGGCAGCGGCATCCCACAGTTGGAGCTCGGTCACCTGCGCCTCCAGCAGTGGCGCGCGGCACTCCAGGCAGCCCAACCAGGACTCTTTGTGTGCGGATTCGGATGGGAGGGAATCGGGATGAACGACATGATGCAGATGGCCCAGGCCACAGCCATGGCCATCACGGCCGGGGCAACCGACGCCAGGGCCGCGGCGGTCAAACCGGTCTATTTCTGAACCGCGCGCCGCGGGGCCGGCACCGCAGGCCGGGGCAGGACAAGCTGATCCTCCAGGACGTGCATGGCCTTTTCGTAGCACTCCGGGCAGTACCCATGGGAGAGCCGGCCGGCGATCATGCCGGCTACCCGTACCCAGCCATCTTCCCCCTTCACCCGGTGACAGACGCAGCAGACCGTTCGCATCCCCTCCCTCCTTGGCCGGCCCCTACTGGTACTTCTTGATGATCCGTTCGGACAAGTGCTCGATCTGGCCGCGGATGCTGCCGTCCCGGGCAATGGCATCGGTGATGACCCGGATGGAATGCACCACCGTGGAATGATCGCGATTCAGGGTCTTGCCGATATCGGACAGCGCCTCGTCGGTGAGCTTGCGGGCGAGGAACATGGCCACCTGCCGCGGAAAGGCCACCGACTTCTTGCGCGACTTGGATTGCATCTCCGCCACCGGCACCTGGAACTGGCGGGCGACGAAATCACGGATCACCCCCGAGGAGAGCCGCAGGTGCTGGCCGACGATGGCCGCCACTACCTCCTTGACCATGTCGAGGGTGACCGGGGTCTTGAGCAGATTGGCCTTGGCCTTGAGCCCAATGATGGCACTCTCCACCCGGCGGATGTCGCCCTTGACGTGTTCGGCCAGGTAGTCGACCAGCTCCTCGCTCAGGGCCAGGTTGTGGTAGCGGGCCTTGCGCAGGATGATCAGCCGCCGGGTACGCGGATCCGGCGGATTGATCGAGGTGATGAGGCCGGCACAGAGGCGCGAGCGCATGCCGCCATCCAGGTTGGGGATGTCCCGCGGCGCCACCGCGCCGGTGAAGATGATCCGCCGGCCCGCCTCCATCAGCACGTCCACCGCCTCGGCCAGTTCGGCCTGGGTCTTGACGCGGCCGGCCAGGGTATGCACATCCTCCATGAGGAGCACATCGCACTGCCGATGGTATTTCTCCTTGAAGTGCTCCATGGTGTTGTTCTTGATATGCCGAACCACCTCGGCCGTGAGCTGCTGGCTGGTCAAATAGTGCAGCCGCAGGTTAGGGGCGTGGTTGAGAAGATGGTGCGCCACGGCGTGGGTAAGATGGCTCTTGCCGAGGCCGGTGCCGCTGTGGATGAAAACACAGGGACCCATGGCGGTATCGCCGTTGGCAATGGCCTCGCAGGCCGAGAAGGCCAGGGCATTGGACTCGCCGACCATGAATTCATCGAAGGTATAACGGGGATGGAGGGTCCGCACATGGGAGCGGCCCTCCGGCATGGCCGGCAGCCGCAACTGCTCACCGGCGGCGGCAAGCGCCTGCCCGGCCCCATCGGCCACGGCGGGAGCCACGGCAAAGCGCACCGTCACCCCTTTATAGCCGGCCTCCACCAGGGCGGCCTCGATCTCCTGTTGGTAGTTGTCCGCCACCCAGGAACAGAAGAAGCAATCCGGTCCGGCCAACTCCAGCATCTGCCGATCCGCCACCCGGCACTGCAACGGCTCAACCCACAAAGCAAAGACACTCTCGGGTAAAGAACGACGCAAGACCTCTTTGACATCCTGCCAGTACATTGCTCCCCCTGCTTGGCTCTACAGAAAATGGCTCCCCCGGAAAACGATAAGGGGGTTTTATTAGAAACGCCGGGGGGTGTCAAAAGCGGTTTTGGCAGATTTTGCCGGGGCCTTCCCCCAAGTTTTCAACAACGAAAGATGGGCTTTTTTTCAAAGAGATAAGAAGACAACCCCGCTAACGGCCTCAATTGGGGCCATTTTTTTCCTCACCATCTTTTTCGCTGAATTTCGAGGAATTAGCCATCCCACCTCCGGGTAGCTCGCATTTTAATTAACCACTAAAATATCACTCTTTCTCTTCCAAGCTCTTCCATAATCATAAAATCTCCCTTTTTCTCCTTTGATTTTTTTTTTCATCGTGCTTCCGGCAAGATCAAAAAAATCGCCATTATTTTTTTTATTTCCTTGACAGGAAAAGGGATTTCATGCGACCGGCAGGCAACACCATTGTTTCCGTCACGCCCGGAAATCCCCTCCACTCCCCACATCAGATTGCCTAATCCGACCCTTTGGGGTGATTTGAGCAAACACCTGTCGCCGCTGCCGCCTGCTTGCCGCCACCCCGCTCCGGCGGCCGTCTCCAGCCAAGCATTGGTCAGGCGCCCCTTTCGCAACACCCCATCATGAGAACGGCAAACGCTTTCCATTTGACGGCCCGCCGCGGCTTGTGCCAAGATGATGGGGAACACTGCCAACCCCAGACCCCCGACACCAAGGAGGCCGCCATGCACCCAGCCGCCCTTATTCCCACGCCGGACCCGCTCCAGGTCCCGTGGGGATGGTTCCAATTCCTGCTGCTCTTTACCTTTTTCCTCCACATGGTGGCGATGAACATCATGATCGGCTCTGGGGTCATCACCTTCGTAAAGCAACTGAGCAACCCGATGGCCAACGAGGCCCTCTGCCACGACCTCAGCAACCAACTCACCCATGCGATTGCCTTCACCGTCAACTTCGGGGTGGCCCCACTCCTCTTCCTCCAGGTGCTCTACGGCCAGTTCATCTACACCAGCTCGATCATCATGGGTGCCTATTGGCTGTCGGTGGTCTTCCTGCTCATCGCTGCCTACGGACTCGCCTATCTCCACAAGTTCCGTTTCACGGCCTGGAGCGCCGGCCAGCGCCGCTGGTTCCTCGGGGCGAGCCTCCTCTGCATGTTCACGGTCGGCTTCTTCTTCACCAACAACGTGACTCTCATGCAGACCCCGGCCGCCTGGCTCGCGTACTTCCGCCATCCGGGCGGCCTCTTCCTCAACCTCGCCGAGCCGACCCTCGTGGCCCGCTACCTTCATTTCCTCGTCGCGGCCGTCGCCACCGGCGGCCTCTTCCTTGCGGCGAGCGCCCACCTGCAGCAACGGCTGCCCGCCCAGGAACGCCAGGCACGAATCAAGAACGGCCTGACCTGGTTCACCTATGCCACCATGGTGGAGATCGGCATCGGCATCGTCTTCCTCCTCTCGCTGCCCAAACCGATCCTCCATCGCTTCGTGGGCGGTGACTGGCTCGCCACCTCGCTCTTCATCGGGGCGCTGATCGGTTCCTTCTACTGCATCAAATTCGGCAACCGGGAGCGGCTCTGGCCCGCCACCGCCGCTCTGGCGACCACCATCCTGCTGATGGTCCTGGTGCGGGATCTGGCCCGCCAAGCCTATCTGGCGCCCTACTTCCATCCGGCCGAGCTGCCGGTGGCGCCCCAGTATTCGCCGATGCTGCTCTTCCTCCTGATCCTGATCCTCGGTCTCGGCATCGTTGCTTACATGCTGCGACTCGGCTGGCAGAGCACCAAGGAGGTACAGCAATGAACTATCCGGTCTGGCAGCTCACCTTCTTCGGCGGCGGGCTCACCATCGCCCTGATGGCAGTCTTCCATGTCTTCATCGCCCAGTTCGCCGTCGGCGGCGGCCTTTTCCTGGTGTTGACCGAAATGGAGGGTTACCGGGAAAACTCCCCAGCCATCATCGACTACGTCAGAAAGCACACCAAGTTCTTCCTGCTCGTCACCATGGTGCTGGGCGGTATCACCGGGGTGGGCATCTGGTTTATCATCGCCCTGATCAATCCGTCCACCACCTCGATCCTCATCCACAACTTCGTCTTTGGCTGGGCCATCGAGTGGGTCTTTTTCGTGGGCGAGATCGTCTCCCTGCTCCTCTACTACTACACCTTCGGCCGCATGCAGCGGCGCCACCACCTCACCCTGGGCTGGCTCTACTTCGTCTTCGCCTGGCTCTCGCTCTTCACCATCAACGGCATCATCGACTTCATGCTCACGCCGGGGAAGTGGCTCGCCACCGGCAGCTTCTGGGACGGCATCTTCAACCCCACCTTCTGGCCCTCCCTCTGGTTCCGGACTTTCCTCGCCCTGAGCTTTGCGGGGCTGTATGGTTTTCTCACCGCCACCGCCATCAAGGAGGACGCCCTGCGCCTCCGCATGGTGCGTTTCTGCGCCTCCTGGCTCATCTTCCCACTCCTGCTGCTGATGGGCGCCAGCTGGTGGTACCATCAGGCCCTGCCGCCGCCGATCCACGCCATGCTGACCGATGAACCGCCGGAACTGTTGCCCTTCATCGACATCTTTCTGCTCGGGGCGCCGGTGCTGATCCTGGGCGGACTGATCATGGCCATCAAACTGCCCCAGCTTGCCAAACAAGGGCTGGCCGTCCTCCTTCTGCTGATCGGCCTCTGTTATTTCGGCGCCTTCGAATACATCCGCGAAGGCAGCCGCCGCCCCTACACCATCTATAATTATCTCTACTCCTCCTCCGTGCTGAAAAAGGAGGTCCCGGCCGTGGCTCAGGCAGGGCTCCTGAAAAGCGCCCGTTGGGTGGAATACAAGGAAATCACCGATCAGAACCGGCTGGCCGCCGGCCGCGAACTCTTCTACCTCGCCTGCGCCTCCTGCCATTCCATCGGTGGCCCGAGCCGCGACATCGTCAAACTCACCAAAGGCTACAACAGTATCGATGGCTTGGCCGCCCGCCTGAGCGGCCTGGGCGACCTGAACAGCCCGATGCCGCCCTTCCCCGGCACGTCCGCGGAGCAGACGGCGCTGGCTGCCTATATCTTCGAGGTGCTCCAGCAGCGCGAGGATGTGGCCGCCGCTGCGGCT
The DNA here is from genome assembly GCA_021802645.1 of Deltaproteobacteria bacterium. GTDB lineage: Bacteria > Desulfobacterota > Desulfobulbia > Desulfobulbales > Desulfurivibrionaceae > JAJZRJ01. The sequence continues at coordinate 34,363 of JAJZRO010000020.1, forward strand.
ACCATCACGCCGCGACAGCATGAGGTGCCGCCCTTTGATCCGGCCACGGCGCAATACGTACTGCTCGGCTGGAACGACTACGGCATGCACACCATCAGCGACAGCGACGCCCAATTCAGCCTGCGCTCGCCGGGCAACACCATCCATGCCATGCTGATCAAACGCGGCCAGACACCGCAGGTGATCAGCGACGGCATCGATATCCACTACGCGGTGGAAGCCGGCTCCGCCAATCCGTCCGGCCAGGTGGACTTCTGGCAACAGGCGGCCAGCCTCACCGGCCAGAAGCTCGCGCCCAACACCGGCTCCACCGGCAACGGGGTCAGCGGCCTGATGCGGCTGGCGGCGGACGGCCGTACCTATGCCGCCACCGACGTGCCGCTGGTGCCTTATCAGGAAGACGGCAGCTATCTGCCCTATCCGCTGGTGACGCTGACCGCGGTCGACCGCGCCAGCAGCGCCATGCTCGCCACCACCACCATGGTGGCCCCGGTCTCCACCGAGTGGGGTTGCCGCAACTGTCACGGCGGCCCGTGGCGCAAGGCTTCGGCCGGCATCAGCCCGGAGACGGCCGCCGCCATTCTCACCGTCCACGACCGCCACACCAAGACCGATCTCGCCAAACAGGCCAAGGCCGGCAAGCCGCAGCGCTGCCAGAGCTGCCATCCGGACCCCCGCCAGAAGTCGGGCAATCCTGCGCTGCTGAGCCTGTCCGCCGCCATGCACGGCTTCCACGCCAACATCCTCAAAGGCCGTGGCGCCGATGCCTGCTTCTTCTGCCACCAGGATGGGGCGCCCCACGGGGCCACCCGCTTCTTCCGCGGGCTGCATAACGATCTGGGCTTCGACTGCACCACCTGCCACGGCGTCATCGAGGACCATGCCGCCAGCCTGCTGCTGGCCGAGCAGAAGGCCGGCAAGAAGGCGGCGGGAAAATGGCTCGCCCACCTGCAACCCAAGGGCGTGGCTACCTTGGCGGAACTCAAACCGCGCCAGGCCTGGATCAACGAACCGGACTGCCTGGGTTGTCACACGGATTTCCAGGCACCCACCGGCCTCACGGCCTTCAACCAGTGGACGCCGAGCGAAGGGGAACTCTACCGCCAGCGGACCGACAACCTCGGCATCCCCTGCGCCGCCTGTCACAACAACCAGCATGCGATCTATCCGGCAACCAACCCGTACGACGCGGAACGCGACAACCTCCAGCCGCGCCAATACCAAGGCAACCCGTATCCGCTGGGCGCCAACAAGAACTGCGCCCTCTGCCATACCACGGAAATGAAGGACGAGATGCACCACCCCAACTCGCTGCGGATGATGGTCTTTACCCGTTAGGGGGAAATGGGGACGCCCCGATACGCAGAGCACCACACGGCCGGTGGCGGTAGGCCACCGGCCGTCAGCTAAACGGAAAAATCTCCCCCGCGCCAGCCGCGCGGATCCGCGCAAGCTGGTCACGCAGGTCATCGATCTCCCGCCGCCAGTAGTCACGGGTGCCGAAGTCCGGCATCACCCGCGACAACCCTTCCTCGGCCACCTGATAGCCGCACCACGCCGTGTAATGGATGAAACGCATGGCCCGGAGCGGCTCGATGAGCCGCAGTGTCCGCCGGTCGAAATCGCGAAAGGTCTCGTAGCCCTCCAGCAACAGATCGATCTCGACCAGGGTTTCGTCGCGGTACCCCGGCAGCAGCATCCAGAAATCCTGGACCGGCGGGCCGAGGGCCATGTCGTCGAAATCGATGAGATAGAAGGATTCCCCCGGCCGGTAGATAAGGTTCGAGAAGTGGCAATCGCCGTGGATGCGGATCATCTCGACCCCCTCGAAGAAGGGAGTGATTTCCTGGATGAGGGTTTCGGCCAGACCACCGAACTCGCCGGCCAGGTCCGGCGGGATGAACTCGCCGGACAGGAGATAGCGGACCTGCTCGCGGGTGGAGCGATCCGGCCGCATGACGATGCGCCCGCTCGGCGGCCGGGCGGCGCCGACCGCATGAACCCGGCCAAGCAGCCGCCCGATCTCCAGCCACTGCTCGTCGGTGTACTCGTCGAAACTGCGGCCGCCGCATTTGGGGAAGAGGGCGAAAGAGACCCCCTGGTGCTGGCCCAGGGTGGTATTGCCGGTGAGCACCAGGGGGGCGATCACCGGAATCTCGCGGCCGGCCAGTTCCAGCAGAAAATCGTGTTCGTCCTGCAAGGCCGCCAGGTTCCAGCGGCCCGGCCGGTAGAACTTCACCACCAGGCCGCTGCCATCCTCCTGCTCCAGCTCATAGACCCGGTTGATGTAGCTGGCCAGCGGCCGGCAGAGGTTGGTGCACCGCACGCCGAGTGCCTCCTCGACCAAACGCAAGACGAGATCAGGGCTGAGGCGTTGGAAGGCGTCCCCACTGGCGGACTTGGCGGTACCCGGCATAGGCGATACCCTCTGCCTTAAGCCCCGGCGATGCGGGCCAGGGCATCGAGGCAGTATTCCACCTCGGCCATGGTATTGCAGAAGCCGAAGGAGGCCCGCACCGTGCCCTCGGGGAAGGTGCCGAGGCTGCGGTGGGCCGCTGGCGCGCAGTGGAGTCCGGCCCGCACCATGATGCCGAAATCACGGTCGAGCCGATAAGCCACCTCGTCCACCCCTTTGCCCGCGAGGCGGAAAGAGACCACGGCCCCACGCTGGCCACCGGCCGGCAGCCCATAGACCGTCACCCCATTGATCTGGCTTAGGCCGTCGAGAAAACGGTCGGCGAGCGCCAACTCATGCTGGCGGATGGTCGCCAGCCCGGTTTCCTGGATGAAGGCCACCCCGGCGGCCAGACCGGCGATCCCCAGGGTATTGGGGGTCCCGGCCTCGTAGCAGTCCGGCGCAAAGTCCGGCTGCAACTCGAATTCGGAAGCGCTGCCAGTACCGCCCATCTTGAAGGGCGGCAGCTCGACCCCTTGCCCCAGCACAAAACCGCCGGTGCCCGTTGGCCCCAGCAGCCCTTTATGACCGGTGAAGGCAAAAAAGTCGATGCCCAGCGCCGTCACATCGAGGTCGAAGACGCCGGCCGATTGGGCACCATCCACCACCAGCAGCGCGTCGCCCTTCAGGGCCGCCAGCTCGGCCAGCGGCGCCATCGTGCCGGTGACGTTGGAGACATGATTGATGACAATGAGGCGCGTGTCAGACCGCCTGGCCTTGGCCAGCTCGGCCGGATCGGTTTCGCCGGCCGGGGAGGCCGGCAGCAGCGACAGGGAGATATGGCCTTCCCGTTCGAGGTGGCGCAGCGGACGCATCACCGAGTTGTGCTCCAGGCTCGTGGCAATCACATGGCCGCCTTTCCGGAGCAAGCCGAAGAGCCCGACGTTGAGCGCCTCGGTGACGTTGGCGGTAAAGATCAGCCGGCTCGAATCGGGGCAACCGAAAAAAGCGGCCAGCCGTTCGCGGGCGGCAAAGATCTCGCGGCTGGCGGCGAGCGAAAAGGCATGGGCCGCCCGGCCGGGACTCAGGGCGGTGGTGCGCAGCAGGCGATCCATGACCGTGGCCACCGCTTCCGGCTTGGGGAAAGAGGTGGCAGCGTTGTCGAGGTAGACCGGCGGATGAGGGGTCGGCATGGCCTTGGCCTAGCAGGGGCTCACGACCCTGGCGGCAGTGGCCATGGCCGTCATGATCTCGTACATGTTGGTCACCTTGCCCACCCGGAGCTGCTCCTTGAGGTTGAAAAAATCGAGGCAGGTGCCGCAGGAGAAGATGGCCACGCCTTGGGCCGCCAGCGCTTGGAGCGGAGGGATGCAATCGGAATCGGTGGCCGTGACCTTGACCCCGGTGTTGTAGAAGAAGATGGTGACCGGCTGCGGCTCCACGTCCTTGATGGTTTTGATGAAGGCCCGCAGCAGCACCCGGCCGAGGGTATCGTCGCCATGACCCATGGTGTCAGAGGGAATCACGTAAACCAGGCCGGCCGCCGCCGGGGTGGGACAGACGTAGGCCTCGGCGGAGGGGGCATCGGGTTGCGGCACCGCGTCGCCCCGCTTGGTGATCAGCAGGCGGAAGCGCCCCCCCTCGGCCTGGCTGGTCACCGCGCAGCCCTGGCTGATGGCAAAACGCTCCACGTTGCTGCGCGACGCCTCATTATCGACCACCACCGTGAGCACCCCCGCGGCCATGGTGGCCAAGGCGTCCCGGGTGGCGAGGACCGGCTGCGGGCACACCATGCCCTGGCAATCCAAAATCTGCTCCATCGAACCTCCCTAAAAAAGACGGCGCCCCTTCCGGAGGAAGGCGCGCCGCTTCTCGCTTTCCTGCGTGCAATCAGTCGTTGAAGCCGAACTGCCGCACCAAATCGGCCACGATCTCCTTGGCGCCCGCCTCCAACCCGGCAACGGCAAAGCCGGTGTCATAAAAATCAGGGTTCACGTCGTTGGAACTCCAGAGGCTTTTCGCCTCGAAGCGCAAGGTTTTTCCCGCGAAATAATCCTCCGGCAACTGCATGCGCAGGCGGAACACCTTGCCCTTTTCGATGGGCGCCTTGCTCACCAGCTTGATGCCTTCGGTGGTGATGTCGACCAGGTGCCCCAGCAAGCTGCCGGTGGTGTCGTCATGGACTTCGAGATAATAGATGAGGTGACGCCGCGGCAGCGCCCGCGACTCTCTTCCCGCCATACCGTCCTCCTCGTGTCAGACGTGCAGGGCTTACGCCTTGCCCATATGCCGCAGCATGAACGCCACCACCGCCTCCGGGTCCATGGCCGACGAGTCGATGATTACCGCGTCGGCGGCCGGTTTCAGTGGGGCGAGCGCCCGCTTACTGTCATCATAGTCACGTTTGACGATCTGGTCCAGAATTTCCTGATAATCGGCTTCCTGCCCCTTCTGCCGCAGTTGTTCGCAGCGGCGACGGGCCCGCTCCGCGGGCGAGGCGTCGAGGTAGAACTTGTAGGGGGCGGCCGGGAAGACCACGGTGCCCATGTCGCGGCCCTCGGCCACGATGCCGCCGTGCTGGCCGATGGCCCGTTGCAGTTCGGTGAGCTTTTCCCGCACCAGGGGATTGGCCGAGACCCGGGAGGCGACCATAGCCATGGCCGGGGTGCGGATGGCGGCGGAAACGTCCTCGCCGTTCAGGAACACCCGCACGTCGTCATGCGCGTTAGGCAGGAGTTCGAGGCGAATGGCATCAAGACAGCCCTTGAGGGCCGCGCTGTCGGCCAGGTCGATGGAGTGTCGCTCCACCGCCAGCCCCACGGCCCGATACATGGCGCCGGTATCGAGATAAGTGAAATGGAGCCGGGCCGCCATCATCCGGCTGATGGTGCTTTTGCCGGCGCCGGAGGGGCCGTCGATGGTGACGATGGGCTCTTCAGCGGCCATAGCCCAGTTCCGCCAGCGACTCGGCCAGACTCTGCACGAAGCGGACGTTTTCTTCGGTCAGCCCCACGGTGATCCGGATGTAGGTAGGATAGCCATAGGCCTGCATCGGCCGGACAATGACCCCCTTCCTGAGCATCCGCTCGTAGAGGGCCTTGCCATCCCCCTTGACGTCGATGAGGAAAAAGTTGGTCTGGCTGGAAAAAGCGGTACAGCCAAGCTTTTCCACCTCACAGGCAAGCCAGGCCATGCCTTCGCGGGTCAGCCGCAGGGTCTTGGCGTAGTGATCGTCATCCTCCAGGGCCGCCAGCGCCGCCACCTGGGCCAGCTGGTTGACGTTGAAGGGCTGGCGCACCCGATGGAGATAATCGGCGATCTCGCGGTGCATGATGCCGTAGCCGACCCTGAGTCCGGCCAGGCCGTACGCCTTGGAAAAGGTGCGCAAGGCCACCACCGGCGTCCGGTGATGGAGGTACTTCCGGGCATCGAGCTGGAGGGTCGGCTCGACGAAATCGACATAGGCCTCGTCCAGCGCCACGATCACCCCCTCCGGCACCTGATCGAGAAAGGCCTCGAACTCGGCGGCGGTGAAGACGGTGCCAGTGGGGTTGTTGGGATTGTCGAGGAAGATGAGGCGGGTCTTGGCCGTCACTGCCGCCAGAATCCCGGCCAGGTCGTGACGCATGTCGCGGAGCGGCACCACCCGGTTGATCCCGCCCTGGGCCTGCACCATCTTCTGGTAGACGAGAAAGGTGGGGTGGCTGGTCACCACCTCCTGGCCCGGGGCCAGGAAAGCGGCGATGAGGAGGCCGATGATCTCGTTGGAGCCGTTGCCGAAGACCAGCTCCGCCGGCTCCACCCCGAGCTTTTTCGCCAGCGCCTGCGCCAGGTAGTAGCAGCTGCCGTCCGGATAGCGGTGCAGCTTGTCGAGGCTCGCGCGGATCGCCGCCACCGCCTTGGGCGAGGGGCCCAGCGGGTTTTCGTTGGAGGCGAGCTTGATCGAGCCGGTAATGCCATATTCCCGCTCCAGCTCTTCCAGCGGCTTGCCGGGCGGGTAAGGGATCAGGGTGGCGATGTTGTCGGCGACGTGCAGTTTCATAAGCGGCTCAGGCCAGGGCGGGTTTCTTGCCGACCAGGTCCAGCCGCTGCTCCAGGTTGAAGGCAAGGCGCAGCAGCTTTTCCTCGGCAAAGGGAGCGGCCTGGAGCTGCACGCCGATGGGCAGGCCGGCAGTGCTCAGACCGCAGGGGACCGAGATGCCCGGCAGCCCGGCCAGGTTGGTCGGGATGGTCAGGGCGTCGGAAAGATACATGGCCAGGGGGTCGCTGGCCTTCTCGCCGAGCCGCCAGGCCGGGGTCGGCGCCACCGGCGAAAGCAGGGCGTCGCACTGGGCCAGGGCCTTGGTGAAATCCTCGACGATCAGGGTGCGCACCTGGGAGGCCTTCTTGTAGTAGGCGTCGTAGTAGCCGGAGGAGAGGGCGTAGGTGCCGATGATGATGCGGCGCTTCACCTCGGGGCCAAAGCCCTGGGAACGGCTCTGACAGAACATGTCGTGCAGGGTGTCGGCGGCAAGATCGCGATAGCCGAAGCGCACCCCGTCGTAGCGGGCCAGGTTGGAACTGGCCTCGGCCGGGGCGATGATGTAATAGGCCGCCACCCCGTATTCGGTATGGGGCAACGACACCTCGACCGCCTCCGCCCCGGCCGCTTCGAGCTGACGGATGGCGTTCCGCACCGCCGCCTCCACCTCCGGGTCGAGGCCGGCGCCGAAATATTCCTTGGGGATGCCGATCTTCATGCCGGCCACCCCCTCGACCAGGGCGGCGGTGTAGTCGGGCACCGGCGCATTGATCGAGGTGGAATCCCGCTGGTCATGGCCGCTGATGGCCTGAAGCATGATGGCGGCATCGCGCACGTCCTTGGTGAGCGGGCCGACCTGATCGAGCGAGGAGGCATAGGCCAAGAGGCCGTAGCGGGAGACCCGGCCATAGGTGGGCTTGATGCCCACCACCCCGCAGTGCGAGGCGGGCTGGCGGATGGAGCCGCCGGTGTCGGAGCCCAGCGCGGCGATGCACTCATCCGCAGCCACCGCCGCGGCGGAACCGCCGCTGGAGCCACCGCAGATGGCGTCAAGCCGCCAGGGGTTGCGCGGCACCGTGTAGGCGCAATTCTCGTTGGAGGAACCCATGGCGAACTCGTCCATGCTCGCCTTGCCCACCAGCACCGCGCCAGCGGCCTTGAATTTTTCGATCACGGCCGCATCGTAGGGCGGCAGGAAATTCTCGAGAATCTTCGAGCCGCAGGTGGTGCGCAACCCTTTGGTGCAGAGCACGTCCTTGATCGCGAGCGGAATCCCGCACAGGGGATTGGTTTCGCCGGCGGCCAGCCGCTGGTCGGCGGCTTCGGCCTGGGCCAGGGCGCCCTCGCGGTCGAGGGTGATGTAGGCCTGCACGCGCCCCTCCACCGCGGCGATGCGGGCGAGCACCGATTCGGTGAGCTGCCGGGCAGTAATCTCCCGGCGGACGAGCAGGGCATGCAGCTCATGTATGGTCAGGCTGGCAAGTTCCATGATATCCTCGACAACCGGCACGCGACGACGAACCGCAGGTCGTTCCTTGCCCTACGCGCCTCCGGCGTGCCAAACGGTTGGGGTTAAATGACCTTGGGGACCACAAAGGCTTCGCCGTTCACCCGCGGCCCGTTGGCCAGCGCCTCCTGCTGGGAGAGCGACGGCTGGACCACATCGTCGCGGAAGGCGTTGGTCACGTCCAGGGCGTGGGTGGTGGGCGTCACCCCGGCGGTGTCGAGAACATTGAGTTTCTCGACATAGGCGAGGATGCGGCCCAACTGCTCGGTGGTCGG
>JAJZRO010000020.1:42660-44215 GCA_021802645.1 Deltaproteobacteria bacterium
GGACCACATCGTCGCGGAAGGCGTTGGTCACGTCCAGGGCGTGGGTGGTGGGCGTCACCCCGGCGGTGTCGAGAACATTGAGTTTCTCGACATAGGCGAGGATGCGGCCCAACTGCTCGGTGGTCGGCCCCACCTCTTCCGGCGCGAGGTTCAAGCGGGCAAGCTTGGCAACATACAGCACTTCTTCGGGGGTAATCTTCATAGCCCCTTCTCTTACCGCATCACCCGGGCCAAGTCAAACACTCTTTCACCCCGGCGCCGGGCGAGAAAGCAGGGCTAGAGCGCGACGCCGGTCTTGCGCTTCTTGTGCAGGACTTCGGAAAAGACGCGCACCACCTCGGGGTCGAACTGACTGCCGACACAGCGGTTGAGTTCGGCGATGGCGGCGGCGGTGTCCATGTTGACCTTGTAGCTGCGTTTGGAGGTCATGGCATCGTAGCTGTCCGCTACGGTGATGATCTTGGTGAGGATATCGAGCTCAGTGCCGCCAATCCCGTCCGGATAGCCCTTGCCGTCCAGGCGTTCGTGATGGTGGCGGACAATGAAGAGTTCCTGCTGCATGAAGCTAAGCGGCTTGATGATGTTGGCGCCGATCTCCGGATGCTTGCGCATCAGCGCCCATTCCTCGTCGGAGAGCGCGCCGGGCTTGCGGATGTAGTTGACGTCGATCACCAGCTTGCCGATGTCGTGCACCTGGCAGGCCCGCTCCAAGACGGCGCTCTCCTCGGCGGAAAGACACATGGCCTGCGCGATGGTCAGGGCATAATTGGTCACCCGGATGGTGTGACCGGCGGTGTACATATCCTTCTCTTCCAGCGCGGTCTGCAGGGTGAGCATGGTATTGAGGGCGGAGACCTCCAGATTCCGGCTGTACTCTTCAAGCAGGCGGTTTTTGTCGGCCAGCTCCGCGGTCTTGGCCCTGACCTCGCGTTCGAGGTTTTCCTTGTAGGCGCGCTCCTGCAGGACATACATGCGCTTTTCGATGGCGCGCCGAATCTTGATGTTGAAGATGTCGAGGTCTTCGATGGGCTTGGGGATGAAGTCGTAGGCGCCGAGGTTGATCGCCTTGACCGCATATTCCATGCTGCCGACGCCGGTGAGAAAGATGACCGGGATGCCAAGGTCCCGGCGGTTGATCTGCCGCATGGTCTCGAAGCCGTCCATGCCGGGCATGTTGATGTCGAGAATGATGAGGTCCAGCTCGGCGGTGAGCCGCTCCAGGGCCTCCTCGCCGCTGGGGACCGCGACCACCTCATGGCCGAACATCCTGAGGATCTTCTGGACCGCCTCACGGACCAACGTATCGTCGTCCGCGATGAGCACTTTGGCCTGATTCGTTCCCTTCATGCCGCCTCAATCCATCCGTGGTTCCGCGTCTCTCCTCTTGCTCCGGACCTTGACACCAGAGTTCATCATCCGTGATTTATGAAAGCGTTGTCCAGTATTTTTTTGCCGCGGCGCGGGCCTGCTCCAAGGCCCGGAGAGGCCCGGCGGCATTCCGGAAAGCGGCCACCTGTTCCGTTGCCAGCTCGCCCGTGCCGGCCAGTGCGGCCAG
>JAJZRO010000006.1 GCA_021802645.1 Deltaproteobacteria bacterium
ACCGGCCTTCTAAGCCGTAGGTCGCAGGTTCGAATCCTGCCGGGCGCGCCAGAAACAATCAAAGAAAAATCCAGGTAGCCTCTTGCATCACCCGGCCAGGAGGAGACCAGCGCCACGCGAATGCCGTCTCTGGTCACACCACGGCATATTCCTTTTGAAATTAGTGGAAAAATAGAGTATCCCGAAATTATTTGTATCTTATGCGGATGCTCTGCGCTCGACCAAGGTCATCCATTTTCCCCAGCCATTACTCGGTTGCTCGCCCATGGAAAGAGAAGTATTACAAAAAGAAATCCTGAGAATTTTGCGCGAAGACTTCGAGTTCGAGCACCCGGGTCTTTCCGATAATCTGCGGGATGACCATGGCTTTGACAGCATTGATGCCATTGAGCTTCTTGGGAAGATAGAGATTCTTCTCGGTTTCTCCCTGACCAGGGAAGAAAAAGAAAAGGCCATGGGGATCAGAACGATTAATGATGTCCTTGATTATATCGAAGCCATATCCGCCTCCCGCTCCTGACCTTCTCATGCGCTAACATTCCATGCAGAAGCGACGCGTCGTCATCACAGCCTGCTCCGCCATTACGCCCATCGGATATGAGAAAGCCGACATCATCGACAGCCTCAAGCGAGGAAGATCAGGGGTCAAGCCCCTGCGCGATGACGGCCTGTTGAGTAAACATATCCACAGTCGTGTGTTCGGCACGGTGGATTATCCCCTTGAGTATGATTTCAAACGCTTGTACCGCAAGACCATGGGGCCGGTGGCGTATTACGCCTGCCAGGTGGCGAAGGACGTGCTGGAACGATCGGGCCTGAGTGAGGATTTTATCCGCTCCGGACGTCTTGGCGTGGCTTTTGGTTCCACCCATGGCAGTCCGACGGTGCAACGCGAGATCTATAAGACCTTTTTTCAGGAGTTGGATACGAAATTCTCCTCGCTCGGTGCGGTGGACTATCTGCGCTCCATGGTGCACACGACCGCAGTGAATATTACCAGGATGTTTGGCATCACCGGCCGCGTGATCGCCTCTTCAACTGCGTGCACCACCAGCAGCCAGGCCATAGGCTTTGGCTATGAAATGGTGAAGTTCGGCATGCAAGATGCCATGCTCTGCGGTGGTGCCGATGAATACGACACGACCACGGTCGCGGTGTTTGATAATCTGATGGCCTGTTCCACCACGTATAACGACCGGCCGCACCAGACGCCACGGCCCTTTGATCGCGATCGCGACGGACTGGTCGTGGGCGAGGGCGGCGGCGCCGTGCTGCTTGAGGAATACGAGTCGGCGAAGCGTCGTGGCGCGCCGATTCTGGCCGAGATTATTGGTTTCGCCTGCAACAACAATGGCGGCGACCTCATCCTGCCCAACCTGGACGGCATTACCGCAACCCTGCGCCTGGCCCTCGACGATGCCGGGATTTCCCCGGCAGAGGTGGATTTTATCAGCGCGCATGCCACCGCCACCAAGATGGGCGATGTGATCGAAGCCCAGGCCATTGCCGCTGTGTACGGAAACGACGGCCCCTTCGTGACCGGTCTGAAGAGTTTCATGGGCCATACCATGAGTACCTGCGGCGTGATTGAAACGATTTTGACCCTCTACATGATGGAGCAGGGGTTTATTGCCCCCACCCTGAATCTTGAGCACATCGATGAACGCTGTCGCATGCTGCGTCTGGTGCGGGAAGTGACGATGGCCCCCATCCACATCGGCGCGATTCAGAATTTTGCTTTCGGCGGAGTCAACACCTGTCTTATCGTTAAAAAATGCAGCGCAGTGGATGAATAGCTGCCAGCGTCGGTGAAAGGATAGGCATGTTCAGGGATGTCTTTGTCACCAGCCTTTGTTGGGTATGGTTCATTCTGGGCTATTTCCTCTTTTTCTCATGGCGTTATCCTCTCTACGCCATGGTGGCAAAGGATCCGGAGTTCGTCTTCCAACGCCTGAACAGCTCTTTTTTTCGGGTGCTTTTCCGGATCATCAAGTGCACGGTTCCCGGCTACAGGGTGGACGTGGCGAGTGAGGTGACCGCTATCCGTTCCGCAGTGATTGTCTGCAACCACCTCTCTTACCTGGACCCGCTGCTTTTAATTGCCTTGTTTGAGCGTCACCGAACCATCGCCAAGGCACGATTTTTCACCATGCCGGTTTTTGGTTGGTTAATCAGAAGAGCGGGGTACTTCCCGGCCCACGGGGAAGGGAAGTACGCCAGGATCATGATTCAGCAGATAGAAACCATGAAGGATTTCTTGCGGAAGGGCGGCAATCTCTTTGTCTTTCCGGAAGGAACCCGGAGCCGGGATGGCAGGGTGGGCAAGCTGAACCGGGGGGCGTTGAAGATTGCCCGACTGTGTGGGGCACCAATTTACGTTCTGCGGCTCGCCCATACGGACGAGCTGTTCCCGCCAGGGAATTTTTTTTTTCGAACCAAGCTGACCAACCCCATCAGCCTGAAGCTTCTCGCCCGCGTCGAACCTTGCTGTCAAGGCGAGGCACTCTCCCTGTCCGTGCTTGAACAGCGGATCAATGAGGTATTTTCAAGGTGTGACTTATGAAGGTTATCCTCATCTCCATGCCCGACGTGACGCCCATCGTCATCCACGAAGCAGCACTGCATCTGCCCAACCATGGCATTGCCTCGGTGGGGGGCAATATCGATGAGGAACATGATGTTTATTTGATTGATCTCATCCGCAAACGGAGGGGTATCAAGAAATACCTGACCAAAATCATCGGCAAGATCAGGCCGGATCTGGTGGGCCTCTCCGCCATGGCGTGGCAGTACGACACCTGTGTCAGGATTGCCCGCCTGATCAAGGAGCTCGACCCCGGCATCAGGATCGTTATCGGCGGTTATCATGCGACCCTGATGTGCGAGGAAATCGCGGTTGCGGAAGAAGCCAAGTGGATTGATTTCATGATCCGTGGCGAAGGCGAAGAGGCCTGCCGGCGCTTGGTGAACGCGCTGGCGGGGCCTGACGATCTTGCGGCAATCCCCTCGCTTTCCTACAAGCGGGATGGGGTTTTTGTCCATAACCCCAGGGGAGAAAACCTTGACCTGAGCAAGCTGAAACTCCCTATTCGGGACAAGCGCCGCTTAACATGGGGGTATCATGCCCTCTATTTCAAGATGGAATTGATCGAGACCTCCCGGGGGTGTACGCGGTCGTGTAATTTTTGCTCCATGCGGCACATGTACGGCCGGACGTTCCGGACCTATCCCATCAGCCGGGTGCTGGAAGATATTGATGACATCTACTATCGTTGCAAGACGCGATGGATATTTATTACCGACGACAATATGGTTCTGAACCCGGCGCGGGTCATGGAACTCTGTGACGCCATCATTGCCAGAAAGTATCAGGGGCTCAACCTCGTCGTGCAGGCGGATTGTGTCTCCATGGCCACCAACGAGAAGATGGTCGCCAAAATGGCGGCGGCTGGTTTCCGTTCGATCTTTCTCGGCATTGAAAACGGGTCGGTCAAGAACCTGAGCAGCGCCGGCAAGGGCGATATCCTTGCCTATTCCAAGAAAGCCGTTGAAAACTGCCATCGCTATGGCATGATGGTGGTCGGCGGATTGATCTTCGGCTTTCCGGATGACGATGCGGAGTCTATCAGGGAAAATTATGAATTTTTTAAATATCTCGAGGCGGATGCCGCGTATTGTCAGATTCTCACCCCCTACCCTAAGACCGCCATGCGTGAGCAGCTGATTGCGCAAGGATTGGTGACCAATACAACCGATTACAAAAAATACAATGGCCTGTGGGCCAATGTGCGGACCAAACACCTGGACGCGGAACAACTCCGATACCAATTCTGGTACCAGCGGCAGGTCGTGCTCGGCTGGTGGGATCCTCCCGCCGCCGCCAAACGGCATGGACTGGGATGGACTTCCATCTGGCGTTTTGTGTTTAAGCCCTTATTGAAGCTCTATTTCCAGAGGATTCTGAAGAAACATGGCTGGGAAGGCCGGTATCAAAAGGAGATCGCGCGGTGGGAGAAAATGAACAACTTTCCGGATCTCACCTGACACGCAGATTGAAAAGGTATGCAGATTTATAATCTTGAATTCACCGAGCAGGAAATCCGTGATGCCGTGGCCGCAGGCAAACTGCTTTCCATGGAGATCGAGTTCAGCCGTCTCTGTAATTTCCGTTGTTCGTACTGCTATGTGCCGAACAGAAGTGGAGAGAGCAATGAGCTCTCCCGGGAGGAGATAAAGGATGTCATCCTCCAGGCCAAGGGGCTTGGCGCCCGGAAGATCATCATCCTGGGCGGTGAACCGAGCATCTATCCGCACCTTGTCGAAATGCTCCGATTTCTCGGCCGGGAGGGGCTGGAGATCGAGATGTTCACCAATGGTTCCGGCATCGATGCAAATCTTGCCGCTGTCCTGGCCGAAGAAAGGGTGCGGGTTGTCCTGAAGTTGAATTCCCGGGACGAGGCGATTCAAGACCGCCTGGCCGGGAAGAACGGGGCCTTCCAGATCATCCACCGGGCCCTGGCCACCCTGCGCCAGGTCGGCTATCCCTCCCCGGAGCAGTTTCTGGCAATCAGCACCGTGATCTGTCGGCAAAACATCGCGGAATTACCGGCCATGTGGCAGTGGCTGCGGCAAGAAAACATCGAGCCGTATTTCGAGGTCATCACCCCCCAGGCCAATGCCTTGGACAATATGTGGCTCAGCGTTACCTCCAGCGAATTGAAGGAGTTGTTCACCCGGCTCTCCGCAATGGACCGGGAACAATTCGGCCGGAATTGGGAACCCCAGCCGCCGCTGGTGGGGAATAAGTGCATGCGCCACCAGGTCTCCTGCGTGGTTACCGCCACCGGCGAGGTCTTTCCCTGCGTGGGGGTTACCATTGTCCTGGACAATATCCGCAACCACAGCCTTGCCCATATCCTGAAGCACAGCGAGGTGGTCAACAACCTGAAGAATTATCGGCAGATGATCAAAGGGGCATGCCGGACCTGTGAAAAAGCCGAAGAATGCTACGGCTGCCGCGGGGCAGCCTACCAGATGACAGGCGATTATCTTGCCTCAGACCCCACCTGTTGGCGCAATGCCTCGGGTGTCGGCAGCTGATTCGTCCCTTTCCGGCCTGCAACCTCTTCCAGGCCTGGCCTTCTCAGATCACGAAGGGAAGGAACATCTTGGTCGTTTTTCGGTACTCGAGATACGGTGGGCCGAAAAAGGCGATGTTTTCCTTTTCCTCGATGCATCCAGCGAACACCAGAAAAACGGTGGTGGCGGTGATGGCGATGAGCCCGGCCGGACTGAAGTGCTTGAGAAAGGCCCCCCAGGCCAGCAGCAAGAGCGAGCTGTACATGGGGTGCCGGATGTGGCGGTAGATCCCGACGGTAACCAGGATGGCCGTGTTTTCGAAGGCGAAATTTTCCGGCGCCGCCGTCCTGGCCCTTGAGCCACCCACCGTCCGGAGCATGTGGAGCCCCCAAAGGACGAAAAGGATGGAGGTCGCCAGCAGCAGCCAGGAGATGAGCTGCTTTGGCGCATACCAGTCGTCAAACCAAAAGGGGTGATTGGATAGGACCAGGAACAGAATCCCTTCAAAGGCGAAAAAACGGTAAAAGCCGTGGCAGCGTGGATTGTGGAGCGGCTTCCAGGAAACCGCCAGGAACACCAGGGAAAAGGCAACGAAAAGCAGGCTGTTGAGGGGCGAAAGAGGCACCATTTCCATCTTCCCTTGCAGGACGAGACCCGGGCGCGTTCAGACGACCGTCAGCAGCACCCAGCCAACGGAGAACCGGCCGCTTTCGGGAATAAAACCGAGAATTCTGTCTCCCTTCTTGAGCCTGCCGGAGGCGAAGAGTTCCTCCAGCATGATATAGAAGGAGGCAGAGCCGGTGTTGCCTTTGTACGCCAGGTTGGTGAACCAGCGCTCCTCGGGGATTGCAAAGCCTATCTCCTGCAGTTGCTGGCGTAAGGGCTCCCGGAAATAGTGCGAGGAATAATGCGGTAAGAACCAATTGATGTCCCTGGGTGTCAGGCCGTGTTTGGCCGCAATTGCAGGCAGGCTTTTCCCCACCAGCGTCGGGATCACCTCCCGGTTCAGTAATCGGGCATCCTGCTTGACCGTAAAAACACCCCGCAGGGCGGCCTCTCCTTCCACGGCATATTCTCTCCAGCCTCTGAGCCGACCGTCTTCCTGTTTCACGGCCCCGGCATACATGCAGGTCTCCAGGAGATGGGCATGGGAGGTAATCTCGATCCAGTCGATCCTGAGGGCAGGGCGGTTCGCCGGCGGTTCTTTTTCGAGCAATACCGCGCCGGCGCCATCGGAGAGCATCCAGCGCAGGAATTCCGCTTCGAAGGAAAAGGCCGGATTTTGTTTTTTGTTCTCTGGCGATTCGGCGGTCTCATGATGCATGGCCTGAATAAACGCGGTCCGCATAAACGTGGAGGCCAGTTCCGAGCCGGTTGCGACCGCCATGTCAGTCAAGCCAAGGGCAACCGCCATGGCGCCGTATTTTAAGGCCGTAATTCCGGAAAGGCATATCCCCGCGGTGCTGACGACCTCACACGGGCCCAACCCCAATTCGCCGTGCACCATGGAGGCATGGCCCGGCATCAGCTGATCGGGCGAGGAGGTGCCGCAGCAGAGGCAGCCGATGGAGTGCTCACCGGTCGGCAAAAGGCGGCGGACCGCCTCGGCCGCCAATCCCGCGTTCGTGTGGGTGGCGGCACCCGTTTCCGGGTCGATGGCATAGTGCCTGGCAGCAATGCCGTTGTTGGCAAGAATGATTTGTCGCGTTTTGGCGGCGATGCGAGCGGGTTTGCCGAGGTATCGATCCAGCTCGTTATTGTTGACCGCTTTTCCCGGCAGAAAGGCCGCTGCGGCTGTGATAAACGCATTCATTGACTATAACCTGGCGTTTTGGTGGCTGTTGGCAAGAAGGGTCGCATATCGCTCGTAGAAGCGCTTTTCGTCAAGCCCCGTAGGGGTAACGGCATTGGTGAGGGTATAGAAGTCGAGGTCGTGATTGACGATGCGATGGCGCTCTTGCTGGTAAAGGGGGGTGCCAGGCAGGGGGGTCATGACGGTGATCATGGGGAGATCAATCCGTCTGGTGCCCAGATAGGCCTCCAGCCGGTCAAAGTCCTCTTCATCGTACTCCGGGGAGATGATAAAGTCACCCACGATGGTAATCCCCATCGCATTGAGGATGGCAATGGCTTCATTGTTTATGCTGGCCTTATTGGCCTTGTTCATTGCCGACAGGCTGGCGTCGTTAATTTCCTCAAAGCCGATAATGACCGCCCGCAACCCTGCCGTTTTCCATTCCTCTAACATTTCCGGATGGCGGACCACTGTATCGGAACGGATGTCCGCCAAATATTGCTTGTGGTCGAGGCCGGCTGTCCGCAAGGCGCGGCCGAGGGCGGTGGCCCGCGTGACATTGCCAAAGGTATTCGCATCCACCAGCCGGATCATCGGGATATCGGGGAGTAATTTGATATCCCTGATGACGGTTTCAATGGATTTTGTCAGATAGCACCCGCCGGTCTGCCCCTGAACGGAACAAAAGGAGCACCGGTGTGGACAGCCATATGCCGAAGCGACGAACCCCATGCTCACATTCATCTTCTTCAGCGTATAGTGTGGACGATAGTGGCTTACCAGGTCATACGCCGGAGGATGGGTCATGACCAAATCATCCGTGCTGTTACGAAGCAACGGCCTTTCCATCGGCTTGCCTGGCCGGGTGGGGAGAACGCCTGGCAGTTCACTGGCGTCGCGGCCCTCTTCGAGGGCGCGCACCAGTTCGGCAAACACCTTTTTGCCGATGCCGACGACGATGTAATCCACGGTGGGATGATTGAAAAACGCCGGGTCATTACTGGCGTGAATGCCGCCCACCACCACGTACGCCCGGCAGGCGTCCTTGATCGTGGCGGCAAGCTGCAGCATGGTGTTTGCCTCGCAGGTCATGCCGGTGATACCGACGACGTCGGGTTGCAACTCGCGCAATTCCCTTTCCAGGCCATCGGGCTCCACTTTCAGGTCAAGGAGATGTACCTGATGGGCGAGCAGGTTCCCTGCCAATTCTTCAAGCGCAAGCGGTTCGCCCCGGAAAATTTGTTTGATGGAGGCTATCCCGTAGCGTTCTTCCGGAATACTCCGTCCACAGTTGGGAGGATTGACAAGAAGGATGTTCATCGGTTGCGGTTTATAGACAGCCGGTGTCGGGGCAGCGAGTTACAGCCCAAGTCGGCGTGGAGTGCCTAGTCCCGTTGTGGAGGTTGTTGGCGAGAGGTTGCGTGATTCAGCTTCATTGGGAGTTCCGCACGGCGAAAGAGAGGGCAAAGCGCCGGGTGAGATTCCGTAATCCATACAAAAGGGTTCTTGCCAAGTTGCTCCTATCTGTTTTATAAGGATTTCATCTTGTTGGAGTCTTGTTGGGCGTTCCCCCAATCGGTGGATTGGGGGGTGTATTCCTCGCGATGCGCGACGAGTCGGGGCCCACAAACTCCGCATTGTATCTCTTCCGAATTTATCGTATGCCTGAGGAAGCATACACGTTAGGAGCCATCTTTTCATCAACTTTAGGCGGGTGAACCTGTGCCGTCTGCCAAAGGAAAACGTCGTTATGCGCCCACGACACGTCATGAGAAACGTCGCCCCGAGCCGCAGGAAAGGCATCGGCCTGTTCCTGCTGGTCATGCTGATTTCGTATGTGGCTCTGTTGCCGCGCCCTGCCGAAGCAGCCACGTTTGACACCTCAAAAGACAGTTGGGCGGTGCTGGGGGGGTATGGGCAAAGTTTTCCCGGTTGGGGACAAACCACGCAGCGCGTTGAAACCATTGATCTGGTCCCGCGTTATGAGCATCACATCTTCGATGATCTTGGTTCCGGTTGGTACCGAGGCTTTCATTCCATTTTGCTGGAAGTTCCGGTGCATTTTGTCGTGAGCCCCGATGTCTCCAGCATGGTTGGCCTCAACTTTCTGGCATGCTACACCTTCACCGCGGGCGAAAAAATCCATCCTTACGTGTTCGGGGGCGGTGGCCCGGTCTACAGTTTCGCGGATATATCCGGGATGGGGGCGAGATGGAACGGCAACTACCAGTTCGGTATCGGACTGAATTACCCAATGGAACAAGGGCATAATTTTCTGTTGGAGTGGCGCTACCATCATATCTCCAACGGGGGCAGCGAGGAGCCTAATGAGCCCTTGAATTCCTGCAAGATTCTTGTCGGTATCACTTTTTAATGTCAGCGAGTCGTGTCGCGGTGGCGAGACGTGAGGAGGTACGATGAAGAGCTGGAGGTTGCTTGGAATACTGGCTGTCGGCGTTATGTTGTCTTCTTGTGCGGGGCATCAGCAGACGGCGGCGCCGGCGCCTGAACAAGCGGAACAGGCGCCAGGTGGCGTCAGTCGTCTTGATGGGGTTTCGCTTGAAACGGTGCAGAAAGAACCGAAGCTCGGTGTGGCCGCTTATGAAAATGTCGTGGTGGATCCAGTCCAGATGAGCCACCAGCTTGTTGCAGACTATCCGGAAGCGGGTCAGCAACTGCAGTCAGGTATGATCGCGCAGCTCAAAACCAAAAAAGGATATAGGCACGTGGGGGCGGCTGAAGCAAGCGGCCGTCAGCCCCAAGGAAGAACCATGATTGTTGACCTCAAGGTCCTCGATATGCGGATCGTGAGCACTGGCGCCAGGATATGGGGAGGGGTCATGGCTGGCTCGTCGTATATGGATCTCTCTCTCAAGTTGACCGATGCGTCGACGCGGCGGGTTATCCATGAGAAAATTCTTACCACCCACAACAATGCCTTTGCCGCCTCCTGGGCGGTGGAGGCTGAAAAAGCGTTACCCACCGATATGGGGAAAATCGTCGGGGAGTATCTGTATACCGTGGTGCCCCCTCCGTCGGGCTCCAAGTCGTCAGGGGCTGCGGTCAAAAGTAAGCACAGTGGTTCGCGCAGGAAGCCGTAAATTTGACCAACCGGCAGCCGAAACCGCCTCGCGCCGTTGCTTGGTGAAGCGGCCAGACCGTTGCTGGCGACACCCTTGTCGCCTTCTGGGAAAGAGTCAATCCAATCTCCTTAGGATTGTTCATGGCAGTGGAGAAAGAGGTGGGAAAGGATGGGGCTGAGGAGCGAGTCGTGCTGCCGCGCCACCAGGAGCCTGCGACTCCGGCCAGCGCAGAAATGACCGCTGGCCTCAAGATCGTGAGTTACGCCCTGAATAATCACGGTGAATACGAATTGACGCCTGATTTTGTCTGGCAGCCGGTCAGCGTCGTCAATCAACAGGCGTGGCAGGAAATTGAAAAGAAGATCGACTGTTCCCGGCAAAGGGTGGCGGCAGGTCGGGTGAGTTGTCTCCATTACTATATGACCGCCCACCAGATGGATGTCACGCTTGTGGCGCAGTATACGGGGCAACCGCGTTGGAAGGTGTTGCTGCATCTTGCTCCCTTTGTCTATGCCAGGCTGTCTTCTCGTTCTTTGGCGAAATACGCCCGGTTGTACAAGATTTCCGTGGATGAGTTGAGGCACGGCCGCCTTCTGCCCCCTGTTTACAATCTCGAGACCGAGCAGTCACGTGCATAACCTTTTGTTTGATTTCCCCCATCGCCAATCTGCCCATTGCGAAAGCGGGGTGGCAGCAAATCTTTTGACCCAGCGGGGCATTAAGATCTCCGAGGCGATGGCCTTTGGCATTGGCGGTGGTCTTTTTTTCGGTTATTTGCCCTTCATCCGGATCAATGGCCTGCCCTTGGTTACCTACCGTAGCCCTGCCGGGCATATTCTGCGGCAGATCGCTTCCATAAACGAAGTGTGCATGTATGAAAAGAAGTTCCGGAACCCGGATGAGGCGATGGCGGCCTTGGATCAGGCGCTCGCCGCGTCTCTCCCGGTGGGGTTGCAAACCGGGGTTTTCTGGCTTCCTTATTTTCCCAAAGCGCTACGGTTTCATTTCAACGCCCACAACCTCGTTGTCTATGGCAAACAAGGGGAAGAATACCTGATCAGCGACCCGGTTTTCCCCGCGCCGGTCCGTTGCCCGGCAGAGGATCTGGCGCGGGCTCGATTCGCCTCCGGTGCTCTTGCGCCAAAGGGGAAAATGTACTATCTGACGCGAACGCCGCCGGAATTGGACTATGGTCCCCTGATCGCCCGCGGGATTCGCTCTGTTTGCCGCATGATGCTGGACAGTTATTTCCCCCTGATTGGGGTTCGTGGTATCCGCTTTTTGGCCAAAAGAATGCGTCACTGGCCACAGCGTCTGGGGCGGGAGCGAGCGGAGCTGCATCTCGGACATGTGGTGCGCATGCAGGAGGAAATCGGCACTGGCGGGGGAGGTTTTCGATTCATGTATGCGGCCTTTCTTCAGGAGGGTGCTGCAATCATGCAGGATCAGGAGCTGCGCGAATACGCCGCGCTTTTGACCGCAGCCGGGGATGCCTGGCGGGAGTTCGCCGCGATGGCGGTTCGAATATGCAAGGGGCGTGTCCGTCCCGATGACAGCTATCCCGCCATGGTGGAGTGCCTCAATCAGTGCGCCGCCCTAGAGGGGAAAGCTTTTGCGGGGCTGAAACAATGGGCGAAGCAGCAGCCATGAATCACGAAAAACAATGGCGGCCTGATCGTGGCGCAAGCGCTGTTTCGGCTGAGCGTTTGTGTAAGCGGTACAAGAACGCCCCGGCCCCAGCCCTGAATGATTTGAGTCTGGAGGTGCGGCAGGGGGAGTTCTATGGCCTGCTGGGGCCCAACGGGGCAGGGAAAACCACGGTTATCTCCATTATCGCCGGTCTCGTGCCACCCGATTATGGCACCATTCGGGTTATGGGCATGACGTTTCAGAAAGAACGGAACGAGATTAAACGGATTGCGGCCGTGGTCCCCCAAGAAATCGGATTGTATGATAAGCTCACGGCCATTGAAAATCTTGTTTTTTTTGGGAAGATTTGCGGCATCAGGGGAAAGAAACTGACGGAACGGGTCCAATATGCTCTCGAGTTCGCGCGCCTTACGGGGCATGCGCGTAGCCAGGTCGCCACTTTTTCCGTCGGGATGAAACGGCGATTGAACCTGGCGGTCGGCTTGTTGGGCGATCCGCGACTGCTGATCCTTGATGAACCTTGCGTCGGCATTGACGCCCAGTCCAGGAATCTGATCCATGAGCAGCTGACCGCCATCAATCGACGGGGAACCACCATCATCTACACAACGCACTATATGGAGGAAGCCCAGCAACTCTGTGGCCGTATCGGCATTATCGACAATGGCCGATTGATCCAGGAGGGAACGCCCGTCATCTTGCTCCAGCAACGCGGGAAGGCCAATCTGGAGGAACTCTTCTTGGACCTGACCGGCAAGGGGCTCCGCGATTCATGATGAAAGTTTTTCCCGCAATCATCAAGGAACTGCTTACCCTGGTGAGGGATCGCGCCGGGTTGCTGGTCCTTTTCTTGATGCCTGCAATCCTCGTCGTGGTAATCACCTTGGTGCAGGAAAATATCCTTGAACTCACGGGGCAGAAAAATTTCAAGGTGCTGTTCCTGGACTCGGACCAGGGTGGACTTGGCAAATTACTGCGGGAGCAGCTGGCGAGCGGCAATCTGGAGTTGGTTGTCCAGGATGCGAAGCAGGCGCGGGTCGGAGATATTGAGGCAGCGGTCGCCAATGGCGAGTACCAGGCCGGGATTGTCATCCCGCCCGGTGCCTCCCGGCGCTTTCAGAAGGCGGCAGCGCGCCTGTTGCAGCCCGACCAAGGCGCGGCCCGCCCGCAGGACAGCCTCGTCACCTCTCTGTATCTTTTTATGGATCCCGCGATGATGGCCGGCTCACGTGCAGCGATCACTGGTCGCTTGCAAAATGCCTTGGCCGCGATTGCCTTGGAGGTCAAGCTTTCGATGCTCAGCAAGACGATGCAGGCGGCGCTGGATCGGCTTGGCGTCCCTCCGGGAAGCACCCCGCTGGCCAACGAGAAGCTCGCCGTTCTTTTTAGACAGCCGCTTCTGGCGGTGACAGAAAACCAGGTCGGCGGCCAATCAGGAGGAGTGCCCCAATATAATCCGGTTCAGCAAAACGTGCCGGCGTGGGCTTTGTTCGGCATGTTTTTTACCGCCATTCCTATTGCCGGCTCAATCATTCGTGAGCGTACTTCAGGCGTATGGACCCGTCTCATGACGCTTCCTGTTTCCCCGCTGGCCCTCTTTGCGGGGAAGGCCTTCGCGTACATCGGCGTCTGTTTTTGCCAGTTTTTGCTTATTGCCCTGATCGGTATTTTTCTTTTTCCCCTTCTTGGCTTGCCCGCCTTCATCATCGCAACAAAACTTCCCGCCGTGTTGCTGGCCTTGTTGCTTTCAAGCCTTGCAGCCTGCGGCTACGGCATCTTCCTCGGTTTGGCCTGTAACTCTTACGAACAGGCATCCACCTTGGGAGCGACCACGGTGGTTGCCGCCGCCGCCATTGGTGGCGTTATGGTACCGGTCTATGCCATGCCGCATACCATGCAGCGCCTCAGCATCATATCGCCCATTAATTGGGGGCTGGACGCCATTCATGCCCTGCTCCTGCGGGGAGCCGCCTTGCCCGCAGTGTACGGTGATTTTGGCCGATTGTTTCTCTTCTTTGCGGTCTGTGCTTTCCTGGCCTGGAAGCTTGCGCTGACACGGCAATAACCCCTTATGGCTACAAACCATGGACGAATTACAGCAAGAGCTTATCCGCTTGATATGCACGACCTGCAATCTTGATGATGTTGATACGGAGCAGGTGGGGCCGGATGACCCTTTGATCGGGCCGGACTCCCCCTTGGGAATCGATTCTCTGGATGCCTTGGAGATTGCCGTTGCGGTCCAGAAAGGGTACGGGGTCCGAATGGATTCGGAGAACACCAGCCGGGAGGTGTTGCAGTCCGTGGCGTGTCTTGCCGATTATATCAGTAAAAACAGCAGAAAACCGTGAGATGCCAGAATAGGCGTTGAGGAAGAGGGGCCTTACGATACCCGTCGGTGTCGGGCCGTTCCAAGGCGTGATGAGGATAAAAAAGCCGCATCAAATGATGCGGCTTTTTTATATCTGTAAAGCAAGAAAAAAACTGTTTACTTCGCCGGTTCGGCAGCCGGCTCAGCAGCCGGAGCAGCGGCTTCTTTCTTCGCTTTCTTGTGGGCCTTCTTGTGGGCTTTCTTGTGGGCCTTCTTGGGAGCCTTCTTGGCCGGTGCGGCGGCGTCGGCAGCCGGGGCAGTGGCGGCGGCGTCGGTGGTGGCGGCCGGCTCGGCGGCGTTAACTACCGCGGCGAACGAAACGGCAATGATACCGGCAACGAGAGTAGAAAGCAGCTTCTTCATGGGTGGAGTCTCCTGACAATGTTTTTTTTGTGCGGCTGTGGCCCCTGCCACAGTGCACAACCCATGCTACAGCCAGGGGAATGTGCCGTCAAGGAAGGAGCGTCACGTTACAAAAATATAATGTTGGCCCCCACCGCAGGAGGGAGCGTGCTGCCGCTTATTGGCGCCCGACGCCAAGATAGGTGAACCCGGCCGCGCGGACCCGTACCGGATCGTAGACGTTGCGCAGGTCGATGAAGACCGGGTTGCGCATGAGCGACTTGAGGCGGTCAAGGTCGAGCGCCCGGTATTGATTCCATTCGGTGAGGAGCACCACGGCATCGGCGTCCTGGCAGGCCTCGTAGGCGTTGGCGGCAAAGGTGACCTCGGGCAATATGCGGCCGGCCTCTTCCATGCCCTCCGGGTCGTGAACCCGGAGCCGGGCGCCTTTTTCATGCAGAGCCGGCACGATGGTCAGCGCCGGTGCTTCGCGCATGTCGTCGGTCTCCGGCTTGAAGGTAAGCCCCAGCACGGCGATGGTTTTGCCGGTCTCGCTGCCGCCCAGCGCATCGCGGATCTTTTTGACCATCCGGGCCTTCTGGGCGGCGTTCACCTCCACCGCGGCCTCGACGATCCGGGAGGGCGCGCCATATTCCTGGGCGGTGCGTAACAGGGCCAGGGTATCCTTTGGGAAGCAGGAGCCGCCATACCCCGGGCCGGGGTGGAGGAATTTCTTGCCGATGCGGCCGTCGAGGCCGATGCCCTTGGCAAGGTCGATGACATTGGCGTCCACCGCCTCGCAGAGGTTGGCCATCTCGTTGATGAAGCTGATCTTCACCGCCAGGAAGGCGTTGGCCGCGTACTTGATCAGTTCCGCGGTCTCCGGGGTGGTGATGACAAACGGCGTGGCGATGAGGTAGAGCGGGTCGTAGAGGTCGCGCATCACCGCGGCGGCCCGCTCCGAGCCGGTGCCGATCACTACCCGGTCCGGCCGCATGAAGTCGTTGATCGCGGCGCCCTCCCGCAGGAACTCCGGGTTGGAGACCACCTCAAAATCGGCCTGCGGGTTCGCTTCGGCCATGATTCGCGCCACTTGGCGGGTGGTACCCACCGGCACCGTGCTCTTGTCGACGATCACCGTGTAGCGGTTGAGATGGGGGGCCAATTCGCGGGCGGCGGCGTAGAGATAGGACAAATCGGCGTAGCCGTTGCCATGGCGGTGGCTGGGGGTGCCCACGGCGAGGAAGATTGCCTGGGCCTGGCGGGCCGCTTGCGCCATGTCGGTGGTGAAGGCAAGGCGGCCATCTGCCACGTTTTTTCGCACCAGGTCGTGGAGTCCTGGCTCGTAGATCGGGATGTCGCCGCGCGTGAGCGCCGCAATCTTGGCGGCGTCCTTGTCCATACAAAGGACCTGGTGGCCGAACTCGGCGAAGCAGGCGCCGGAAACCAATCCCACGTAGCCGGTGCCGATCATGGTGATGTGCATGGGGTGCTCCCTCCTCGTTCAGATGCGGTAATAGCTGCGGTACCACGTTACGAATTTTTCCAATCCCTCGGCCAGCGGCGTGGAAGGCCGGAAGCCGACGTCGCGGGTGAGATCGTCGATGTCGGCGTAAGTGGCCGGCACGTCGCCGTCCTGCATGGGCAGATACTCCCGGATCGCCTTTTTGCCGAGCAACTCCTCCAGGGTTTCGATGAAGTAGAGCAGTTCCTCGGGCTGGTTGTTGCCGATATTGTAGATCCGGTAGGGGCAGGTGCTGGTGGCGGGGTCGGGTTGGTCGCTGCGGAAGGCCGGATCGGCCTCGGGGCGCTTGTGCAGCACCCGGCAGACTCCTTCGACGATGTCGTCGATGTAGGTGAAGTCGCGTCGCATCTTGCCGTGGTTGAAGACCTTGATCGGTTCCCCGGCCAGGATCGCCTTGGTGAAAAGGAAATAGGCCATGTCCGGCCGGCCCCAGGGCCCATACACCGTGAAGAACCGAAGCCCGGTCACCGGCAGGCCGTAGAGATGGCTGTAGGTGTGGGCCAGGAGTTCGTTGGACTTTTTGGTGGCGGCATAGAGCGAGACCGGGTGGTCGACGTTGTCGTGGACCGAGAAGGGAAACTTGGTGTTGGCGCCGTAGACCGAGCTTGAGGAGGCAAAGACCAGATGCTGCACACCGTTGTGGCGGCACCCTTCCAGGACGTTGACGAAGCCGACCAGATTGGCATCCACGTAAGCATTGGGGTTGAGGAGGGAGTAGCGCACCCCGGCCTGGGCCGCCAGATTCACCACCGCATCGAAACGGTGTTCACTGAAAAGAGCGGCCATGCCCGGACGGTCGGCCAGGTCGATCTGGCGGAAGGTAAATTGGGGGTGCCCCTTCACCTGGGCGAGCCGCGCCTGTTTGAGTCCCGGATCGTAGTAGTCGTTCAGATTGTCGATGCCAACCACGGTTTTGCCCTCGGCGAGCAGGCGCTGGCAGAGGAAGGAACCGATAAACCCGGCGGCGCCGGTGACGAGGATGGTGTTGATCTTCATGTGTTGTTCCCTTGCAGGAGCGTGAATGAAAAGTGTGCGGACAGCTTAGGCGATTCAGGGAAGATTGCCAATTTTTTTTCCAGTTGACTGTCCCACTATTTGCTTGCTTCTTTCCCTGTTTTTGCCGACAATTTGCTCATGCGGTCCGGCGTTATTCCTCCCACCCTCCTGCTCCTCCCCCTCCATCAACCAAGGTGCGTCCATGCGGAAACGGAAGAAGCTTTTCGTGCTGGATACCAATGTGATCCTGCACGACAGTTCCTGCATCTACCAGTTCGACGAACATGATGTGGCCATCCCGATCCCGGTCCTTGAAGAACTCGATCAATTCAAAAAGGGCAACGACGCCCTCAACTTTCATGCCCGTGAATTCGCCCGCTCCCTCGATGCCCTAAGCGGCGACAAACTTTTCAACGGCGGGGTGCCGATCGGCGCGGGGCAGGGCAAGGTGAGCATCAAGCTCGACCGCGACATGCATCCCGATCTCGCCGGCAATTTTTCCACCCAGAAGACCGATCACCACATCCTGAACATCGCGTACCACCTGGCCCAGGAGGACCGGGTCCGGCAGGTGATTCTGGTGACCAAGGACGTCAACCTGCGGATGAAGGCCAAGTCAGTCGGTATCTTGGCCGAGGATTACAAGACCGACCATGTCAAGGATGTCGATGCGCTTTATCGGGGGCACAGCATTCAGGAGGGGGTGCCGGAGCAGGTCTTTGCCCAGCTTTTCAACGGCACCGCCGACTGTGATGCGGCCGAGTTGCCGATAGCCAAGCAGCTCAAGGCCAATGAGTATATGATCCTACGCAACGGCGTCAAGTCGGCGCTGGGGGTTTATGATGCCGCCAGCCATCGTATCCGCCGGGTGGAGCGGGCGATTTCCTACGGCGTTATGCCGCGCAACGCCGAACAGACCTTTGCCCTGGATGCCTTGCTCAACCGGGATGTCCAGCTGGTGACCATCACCGGCAAGGCCGGCACCGGCAAGACGTTGCTGGCCCTCGCCGCGGCTCTCAAGCGGAAGAAGGAGTACCGGCAGATTTTTATGGCCAGGCCGGTGGTGCCGCTCTCCAACAAGGATTTGGGGTATCTGCCCGGCGATGTGCATTCCAAGCTCGAGCCCTACATGCAGCCGCTTTTCGACAACCTGGGCGTTATGCAGTTTCCCGAGGAGGAGAAGGGCGGCCGCAGCATCACCGAACTGCTGGCGGAAAAGAAACTGGTGATCGCGCCACTTGCCTATATTCGCGGCCGCTCGCTGGTGCAGGTCTTCTTCATTGTCGATGAGGCCCAGAACCTCACGCCCCACGAGATCAAGACCATCATCACCCGCGCCGGCGAGGGCACCAAGATCGTCTTCACCGGCGACATCTTCCAGATCGACCACCCCTACCTGGACAGCCACTCCAACGGCTTGAGCTATCTCATCGAGAAGATGCAGGGCCAGAAGCTTTACGCCCACATCAACCTCGAAAAGGGCGAGCGCTCCGAGCTGGCCGAGCTGGCCAGCAACCTGCTTTAGCCCTTGCGCTTGTGGCGTCTTTTTCCCTGCGCGTTGCCGGGCGCCAGTTTGCTGTGGTGCATGGAGTAGCTGAAGTAGACGATCAGTCCCAGCACCAGCCAGACCGCGAAGCGGATCCAGGTCAGCGGCGGGAGGAAGGCCATCAGCGCTCCGCACGACACGGCGCCCATCAGCGGGAACACCGGGTTGAGTGGATTCTTGAACGGCCGGTGCAGGTGGGGTTGGCTGATGCGCAGCGCGATGACCCCGAGGCAGACGAGAACAAAGGCGGCCAGGGTGCCGATGTTGACCAGCTCGGCGAGTTCGCCCAAGGGAATGAAGCCGGCGATGGTGGCGATGATGACTCCGCAGAGACCGATGACCCGGACCGGGGTTTTGGTCTTCGGGTGGACGTCGGCAAAGAATTTGGCAAGCAGGCCGTCGCGGGACATGGCGAAAAAGACCCGAGTCAGGCCGTAGTAGAGGACCAGCATGACGGTGGTAAGTCCCGCGATGACCCCGGTGGCGACCAGGGCTGAGGCCCAGCGGATTCCCAGCAGTTGGAGGGAGTGAGCGACCGGCGAGGCGACATTCAGCTCGGTGTAGGAGACCACCCCGGTGAGCAGCCCGGAAACGAGGATATAGATGGCGGTGCAGAAGATCAGCGAGACGATGATGCCGATCGGCACGTCGCGTTGCGGATTTTTAGCCTCTTCCGCCGCGGTGGAAACGGCGTCGAAGCCGACGTAGGCGAAGAAGACCATGGCGGCGCCGGCCAGCACCCCGACGGGTTTGCCCTCCGGACTGGTGCCGCTCCAGCCGAAGGGCATGAACGGATGCCAGTTTGCGGGATTGACGTGGGAACTGGCGACGGCCACGAAGACCGCGATGGTGATGAGCTTGATTACGACCATCACCATGTTGGTGCGGGCGCTTTCCCGGACCCCCATCATGAGCAACACCATGAGGACCAGGACGATGCCGGCGGCCGGCAGGTTGATGATGCCGCCCAGAATCGGCGCCTTGGTGAGCGCCTCGGGAAGCCCAAGACCCATGGCGGCGAGGGCGTTGGTGAAGTAGCCAGCCCAGCCATTGGCCACCGCCGCCGTGGCCACTCCGTATTCCAGAATCAGATCCCAGCCGATGATCCAGGCGATCAGTTCGCCAAAGGCGGCGTAGCTGTAGCCGTAGGCGCTGCCGCAGCCGCCGACCGCCGCGGCCAGCTCGGCGTAAGCGAGGGCCGCGAAGGTGCAGGCAATGCCGGCGACGACAAAGGAAAGCACGACCGCAGGACCCGCCTGGGTGGCGGCGGCAATGCCCGTCAGCACGAAGATGCCGGTACCGATGATGGCGCCGATGCCGAGAAAGGTGAGGTCAAAGGCGGAGAGGCATTTCTTCAGCCCCGTTTCCTCAAAATCGTCCGGCGTCGTAGTTTTGGTGCGAAAGATTTGCAGCATGGGCTCCCGTTCCTCGTGCCGATTGGGGTGTTGGCCTTGCGACCGATGTGAATGATCTGCTTGTTCGTTACCGGTATAGCCGGTTGGTTGGCGGATGTAAAGACCGTGCGAGGTTCGGGGCGCGAGAAGGGCGCGGAAACGAGAGGGAGGAGTGCGCCGGGATTTTCAGTTTGCAAGGTTGTCTTCGGCATGCTACGGTGACGCCAAAATTGCGGCGGCTGCGAGGGCGGGTGGGCCCGATTGCCGGTTATAAATTGATGGATGATTTTCGGGCGATGCTCCCCCTGGGGCGGAGATGGTTTCGCAACAAACGATTGTCTACATACTCGACGATGAGCTGGTGACGGTCCGGCGCCTGGTGCAGGCGCTGGGACGCGATGGGTACCAGGTGGAGGGATTTGTCACCGCTGGCGAGGCCATGAGCCGCATTGCCGAGCGGGCGCCCGATGTCCTGGTCACCGACGTGCGCCTCGGCGATGCCAATGCCCTGGATATGCTCCAGCACGTCGTTGGCCTGGCGCCCCAGACGATGATCATCCTCATGACCGGCTACGCCTCGATCAGTCAGGCGGTGGAGGCGATCAAGGGTGGGGCGTTCCACTACCTCGCCAAGCCGTTCCGTCTGGAGGAATTGCGACAGACCATCCGGGACGCCCTCCTGGCCCGGCAGGCGCGCCAGGGGGAAGGAGAGCCCGATTGGGAGGTCGGTGGCGGTGACCGGTTCGGTGAGCTCATCGGTCGCTCGTCGGCCATGCAGGAGGTCTTCAAGGCCATCCGGCAGGTGGCCTCGCTGAACTGCAACGTCCTCATCCAGGGAGAGAGCGGCACCGGCAAGGAACTGGTGGCGCGGGCGCTCCACGCCAACAGCCATCGAGCCAACCATCCCTTTATCCCCTTCAACTGCGGGGCCTTCAGTGTCGATCTGGTGGCCAACGAACTCTTTGGCCATGAAAAAGGCGCCTTCACCGGCGCGGTCAGCACCAAGCTGGGTCTCCTGGAGGCGGCGAACGGCGGCACGGTCTTTCTCGACGAGATTGGCGAGATGCCGCTTGCCATGCAGATCAAGCTCCTGCGCGTCATTCAGGAGCGGACCTTGCTGCGGGTCGGCGGGGTGACCCCGATCGCCATTGATGTCCGGATCATCGCGGCGACGAACCGCGACCTGGAAAAGATGGTGGCGGCGGGTGAGTTCCGGCAGGATCTCTTCTACCGCCTCAAGGTGGTGCTCATCGAGTTGCCGCCGCTCAGGGAACGGACCGAAGATATCCCGCTCCTGGTGAACCACTTTGTCTCCCTGGTCGCCGCCCAGTTCGGCAAGCCGGTCATTCCTGAGGTCGGGGCCGATTTTCTGGAGGTTCTGGCCTCCTATCCCTTCCCCGGCAATGTGCGGGAGTTGCAAAATATTGTCGAACGGGCGGTGGCGTTGGCCCAGGAGCCGGTCCTGACGCCGAAGGATCTGCCGCCCGACATTTTCCTGACCGAGGCGCGGCCGGCCCCGCCGGAGACGATGACCGACCATCTGAAGCTGCTCGAACAGGAGCACATCTTCGAGGTCTACCGCCGGACCGGCTTCAACCAGACCGAAACCGCCCGCCTGCTTGGTATCTCCCGGACTACTCTGTGGCGCCGCCTGAAAGAGTGCCATCTGATTCCGGACAAAAAGTAACTCCCTCCCCGTTTTTATCCCCCTCTTGTTTCATAGTTGAACAACTGTTCCAGAATATTAAACCACCAAATTCCGCCAAGTTGCCATTATAGTGTTTCAAAGTGGAACTCACGGCCTGGGTTCCCGTCTGCGGGCGCATAGGCGTGAAAGTCGTAAAAACAAAGAGATGTGCGATTTGGCACGGATAGTGCTTGCGATGAGGGGCATTGGATGCCTCATCGTGGTGTTTCGATCCGGAAGAGAGGAGCCGCATGACCTCGGGGATTGCCCTTCTGCTGAACGGCTCCATGGCTGATCTTTCCGCCACCGTTCACGCTATTGCATTGGCGAAACGAACCGCCAGCGTTGTCCATGCCGTGTTTGTCGAGACGGATGGGCGGGGGCAGAACGCCGGCGGCGAGGGCGACGGCCTGAAGGGCGGTGAAACCGAGGGCCGCGCCGCTCAGTTTATTGCATTGGCGTGTTGGTTGGGGGATGTGGAACAGGTGCGGGTTCACGTCCATACGTTGGAGAGTTGGGCCGATGAGCTGCTGGTGCGGTTCTGCAGCACCTATCGCATCTTCTGTCTGGTGCTCGGCGCTCGGGACCGGGAGGCCATCGTGCGCAAGGCCGCCTGGTTCGAGCGATTCCGGCGGCGCATTGCCGGGGAGCGCGATTGGTTTCTGCCGCTGCCCTGGTCGGTCATTATTGCGCCGTGGGAAAAGCCGGTTTTCGAACAGATGCTCAATCGATTGAAACAGGGGGCCTGGAGCACTGCCGCCATCAAAAGGCTGGCGGGCAGCCTGCAACCAGGTCTCCTATAGTTTAATGGGACCGAATCAAACTAAAGGGAGGAAAGGAAATGTACATGTATCTTCCAATCGCCCTCACCAGCGTGAATTATCTGGTGGTGGTGGGCTTGGGACTGGCGGTCGGGTTGTTGTCCGGCCTCTTCGGCGTGGGTGGAGGCTTTCTCATGACCCCGCTTTTGATGATGATCGGCATTCCGCCGACCATCGCGGCGGCGACCGACGCCAACCAGATCGTGGCGGCTTCGGCCTCCGGCTGTTTTTCGCACTGGCGGCTGGGCAACGTCGATATCAAGATGGGGCTCCTGCTGACCCTGGGCGGTTTTGCCGGTGGCGCGGTGGGCGTGCAGGTGATTAAAGCCCTGCTTGCCGCCGGCGGTGCCGACTTCCTCATCAAGATGACCTACGTGGTCATGCTCGGTGTCGTCGGCATCTTCATGTTCTTTGAGAGCCTTTCGGCACTGAAGAAGCAGAAGGCGGGCACCACCAAGGAGCATCATGCTCCGAAGGCGGAAAAGAAGGGCGGCTTTTTTGCCTCCCTGCCGATGCAGACCCACTTCGAGAAATCCGGCGTCACCCACTCCGCCCTGGTGCCTCTCGTCCTCGGCGTTTTCGTCGGCGTTCTCGCGGCGATCATGGGTGTAGGCGGCGGCTTCATCATGGTGCCGGTCATGATCTACATGCTGCGCATGCCCATGCACGTGGTGGTGGGCACCGGCCTCTTCCAGGTGCTCTTCACCTGCATCGAGGTTACCATTCTGCAGGCCTATTCCAACCATACCGTGGACTTCTTCCTGGCCCTGCTGCTCCTGATCGGTTCGGTGTTCGGCGCCCAGATCGGCACCGCGCTTGGCAAGAAGCTCCATGGCGATCAGTTGAAGATCCTGCTCGCCATCATCGTGCTGGTGGTCACCGTAAAAATCGTGCTGGAACTGGTTCTGGAGCCCTCCATCCTTCTTTCCTACGCGGGAGGTCACTAAAATGAAACGCACTGTGATGACCGTACTGAAACAGTGGGCAGCCGTGGCGGTCGCTGCCGCGGCGATGATTGCCTTGCCGGCAGCGGCCCAGGCCGCCTTGACCTGCCAGGTGAACCCGACCAAGGTGCCGATTACGTTATCGTACCACGGCGCTAAGCTGACCATCAGCGGCCAGAGCGCCCTCAACGACGAACTGGTGCTCAAGATCTCCACCCCGCCGAAGGATGCGGCCATGAAGTACAAGGGCAAGGCCGCCGGTCTCTTCTGGATGAAGAAGGGGACCATGGAGTTCAAGGGGGTGCCCCAGGTCTATCTGGTGAGCAGCACCGCCAAGCTGAACCTGATCCTCTCCGATGCCGAACGCCAGCAGTACCAGCTCGGCTATGACGCCATGGGGAACGCGGTCAAGGTGGAAGACAGCAAGGGCCAACCGGTGGAGCGGAAATGGTTCGACGAGTTTATCCGTTTTAAGGAAAAGGAGATGGTGTATAATATCCAGGAAGGCACCATCACCCGGAAACACGGCGAAAACGGCAACGCCTTCGAGGTCGTGATGGATTGGCCTTACCAGGCGGCGCCGGGCGTTTACAATGTCGAAGTCTTCGCCGTCAATGGCGGTAAAGTGGTCGACAAGGCGGCCACCACCTTTGAGGTGGAGCGGACCGGGCTCATCGCCGCCCTCTCCAAGATGGCGGTGGATCAGGCCGCGCTCTATGGGATTATGGCGGTTGCCATCGCCATGATGGCTGGCTTCGCGGTCGGGGTCATCTTCAAAAAAGGCGGTGGCAGCCATTAAGGCCCACAACGGGTAGAGTCGTTTCCGTAACTAACTGCCCGGTTCTCTGGTGGGGGCGCGTCATGGTGCAAGGTGGCGTGTCCCCACATTTGTTCCGTAGTTATAGTGCGCGGGCTCGGAGAGGTTCCGGCCCGCAGGCCTTATCGCCATGCCGACCGCGTTTGCCACCGGGGTACCCCGGTGACTGCCCTTCCCGCATGCTGGGGGGGATACTCCAAGGAAGGATATGGCGATTGTCGATGCCCTGAAAGATCTTTTCCCCGGCGGTTGGCCTTGGCAGCGTGGAGCGCCCAAGTACTGCCGCCCCATCCCCCTCATCTTTTCCCGGTTTCGCGAGGTGCTCAAGGCGAATAACCGCGCCCTGGAACTGATCGCCGACATGGGCGAGAAGCTGAGCGGTGATTACCTCTTCGACCAGCGCTACGTGCACACCACGGTGGAAGAGCTGATCCAGGCCATGCATGAGGCGGTTGCCGCCCTCAACAATCTGACCGAAGACCGCTGGACCGCTCTGGTCGAGATTCTGGCCGAGCTTGAGGCCCGGGTCCGGACCATCGTTACCGGCCGTGATGACCGGGAAGGGCCGGCCTTGCTCTGGCTGACGGATATCCAATCGCACCACTGGCCGCTGGTTGGCGGCAAGGCGGCGCACATCTCGGAGTTGTGCCAGAGTCCGCAGACCCAGGTGCCGGAAGGGTTTGTCATCACCACCCGTTCGTTCCACGACCTGCTCGATGCCAACGGGCTGCGGGAGGATTTTGCCCGCTTCGAGCAACTCATGGCCGACGGGCAGGTCGATGAGGAGCCCCTGGAGGCCTTGCGGGCCGCGCTGGAACAGAAGGTGCAACAGGCTCAACCGCCACCCGATCTGATCGCGGCCCTGACCGCGATGGTGGAGCGTCTGCAGGAGGCGGTTGGCGCCGGGGCAGCCCCTCTTTTCCTCGCCGTCCGCAGCAGCGCCCAAGAAGAGGACATGGATTTTTCCTTTGCCGGTCAGTTCCGTTCGGTGTTGCAGGTGCCGGCGCAACCGGCGGCGATTTTCCAGGCGTACCTGCAGGTGGTGGCGAGCCTCTTCGGGGCCAAGGCGGTGCGCTACCGGCGGCAGGTCTTTCCCGAAGGGGGGCCCTTATCCATTGCCGCCTGTTGCCAGCGCATGATCAGCGCCAAGGCCAGCGGCATCATTTACACCGAGGATCCGATGACGCCCGGTTCGCGGGACATGCTGGTGGTCGGCGCCTTCGGCCAAGGCCAGGCCGTGGTGGAGGGGCAGTTGCCCACCGATTTTTTCCGCCTTGCCAAGGGGGAGCCGCCGCAGCTTCTTGACGCCACCATCGCCCGCAAGGAGGAGGCCCTGATGGGCGTGGCCGACGCTGACGGCGGGCTTGCCACCGTCAAGGTGACGGCGGCGCAGGCCCAGGAGCCCTGTCTGGCCGAGGCCAAGTTGCTGGAACTGGCCGGGATCGCCAGCCGTCTGGAGACCTTGTTCAAGCGGCCCCAGGATATCGAGTGGACGGTGGATACGGCCGATACCCTCTATATCCTCCAGGCCCGGCCGTTGTTGTTGCGCGAAGCAGGGCAGGAGCGCAAGCCGCTGTCGGAAAAACTCGCCGACTATCCGCTGATCGCCACCGCCCAGGGCCGCGTCGCCCAGCAGGGCATCGGGGCCGGGCCGGTCTGTCTGGTGGAGACCCTGGCCGACCTCAAAACCTTCCCCGAGGGGGCGGTGCTGGTGAGCCATCGGGATTCCTCCCAGTTTGTCCAGGTGATGCAGCGGGCCGCGGCCATCGTCACCGAGGTGGGTACGCCGGTAAGCCACATGGCCACTCTCTGCCGGGAGTTCCGGGTGCCGTGTCTGGTGGGGGTGCCGGAGATCTTCGGCAAGGTCATCGCCGGGGAGGAGATCACCGTCGACGCCGATGATCGCCGGATTTACCGCGGCCGGGTGGTGGAACTCCTCACCTACCAGGCGGCCACGGCCATGAACGTGCAGATGGCCCCGGAGTTTCGGGTGTTGCGCCGCATCCTCCGCACGGTCTCCCGCCTGCATCTCGTGGACCCCCTCATGCAGGATTTTCGGCCGGAGGGCTGCAAGACCTTCCACGACATGCTGCGGTTCATCCATGAGACCGCGGTGCTCACCCTGGTGGATATCGGCCGGGACGAGGAGTGCGTCAGCGGCGGCAAGGTGGCCCGTCACCTGGATCTGCCCATTCCGGCCGGCATCCTGGTCATCGATATCGGCGGCGGCCTGGCGCCGGATGCCCCGGCCGACCACGTTCCCTACAGTGCCGTCCGTTCCTTGCCGTTTCGCGCCATTCTGCAGGGCATGCTTTTTCCCGAGGTCTGGCATCGGGCCGCCATGCCGGTGAGTTTCCGGGACATGATGCACAGCATGCTGACTGCCCCCCAGGATGCCCTTTCCGGTCAGTATACCGGCCATAATATTGCCATCATCAGCGATACCTATGTTAATCTTTGCTTCCGTTTCGGGTATCATTTCAACATCATCGACGCCTTCTGCCACGAGGTGGAGCGCGACAACCATATCTACTTCCGCTTTTTGGGCGGCGCCACCGACATCGCCAAGCGGTCGCGGCGGGCCACGCTCATCGCCACGATTCTGGAGGCCTTTGATTTCAGCGTGCGCACCCGGGGGGACTTGGTCATCGCCCGCACCAGCAACCTGGTGCAGAGCGAGATGGAGCGCAGCCTCGATATTTTGGGCCGGTTGGTCGGCTTTACGCGGCAGCTCGATGTGCAGATGACCGACGAGGCGGCAGTGGAGCGGTACGCCGAGGCGTTTCTCATGGGAGATTACGGCATCGTCGCCCGCGAAGGATGATGCTCTTGCAAAAAACCCTGAAGGCTGGCGGGCGGGAACGAGGAAGCGACAAGGTACATAACGCGGACCATCTGCGGCGCGGCTTTTTGCGAGGCCGACAAGGGGAGCGGGCGTGGGCAAGTGAGGAGGAGAGTGCATGAGCGACAAGGTAAAACGGCTGCTGGTGATCGATGATGAGCCGATTGTGGGAAAAAGGCTCCAGCAGGTGTTCAGCAAGATCGGTTTCGAGGTCGAGACCTATACCGAGCCGGTGGCGGCGATGGCCGCCATGGCGGCCCACCCCTTCGATATCGTGGTGACCGATCTCAAGATGGAGGGCATGGATGGCCTGGAGGTGCTCCGGCAGGCCAAGGCGATGAACCCGGCCGCGCGGGTGATCATCATCACCGGCTATGCCTCGCCGGATACCGCCGAGCTGGCGCAACAGCAGGGGGTGTTCGCATTCCTGGCCAAGCCCTTCCGGCTGGATGAGCTGAAACAGGTGATTTTTCGGGCTCTGGAAGAGTTGGAGGCAGGCCAATGAGCAGGAGAGGCGCCTGATGCGCAGCGATCTCTTTGTCGCGCCCGTTCCGGAAGCGCCCCAGGAAAGCGGTCAGCCGCCCGAGGACTCCGCCCCCGGCTGTCCGTGTCTTGCCATGCTCCCCCGCTCCATTCGCGGCCGGCTGATCTTCTCCTTTGTGGTGGTGGCGGTGCTCGGCATCGTGGCCGTCGCCACCTCCCTCTATGCGATATGGCGGATCGAGGACAAGGTGCGGGTCATCGAATCCTTCTATGAACTCAACCAGAATGTCCTGGAGGTGCGGCGTTACGAGAAGAACTATCTTCTCTACAACAATACCAAGGATCTGATGAGCGCCCTTGACTACCTCGACCAGGTGCGGGCCACCATTATGCTCGTCAAGAAGGCCTTGCCGCAGGACGAGGCGGAACTGCAGGTTTTTTACAGCGAGGAACTGGTCCGCTACGAGAACATCTCCCGGCAGCTCCTGGCCGCGCCCTCGGCGGAGCGCCAGAAGAAGATGCTGGAGAGCCTCCTGCGCCGCCACGGCCAGGAGATCATCAAGCGCGTTTTCGACATGGACACCCGGGCCCGGCTGCGGGTGGAGCGGGAGGTGGCCAATTACAAGAAAACCGGGGTTCTCATCCTCGGGCTGGCGATCCTGCTGGGCGGGGTGTTGATTTTTTATCTGATCCGCTGGATCACCCGGCCGCTCGGCGCCATCCGTGAGGCCTCCGCCCAGATCATGCAGGGCAAGCTGAGCTCCATTCCGGTCAACGAGGATATCGTCTGTTCGGTGGAGGGGCTGGAGCTGGTCAATTCCCTGAATCTGATGCTGAAGGCGCTTCACGTCAAGCAGGGGCAGCTGGTGCAGTCGGAAAAGCTGGCCGCCATCGGCAAGGTGACCGCCGGCATCGCCCACGAGATCAACAATCCGCTCAACAACATCTCGCTCACCGCCGAGGTGCTGCTGGAGGATCTGCCCAATCTCGACTGTCACGAACGGCTCGACATGGTCCGCGACATCCTCACCCAGTCGGACCGGGCCCGCAACGTGGTGCATCACCTGCTGGAGTTTTCGCGGACCCGCAAGGCGGAAGGGGTGCAACCGCTGGACCTGGGCAAGTTGATGGCCGACTCCATCGTCTTGGTCAAGAACCAATTCCGCTTGGGCGGCATTACCTACCAGTACGACCAGCCGACGCAACCGGCCATGGTGCTGGGCAACGCGAACCAGCTCCAGCAGGTGCTGGTCAACATCATCCTCAATGCCGTCCAGGCCATGCAGCCCGGCGGGCATCTGGGGCTGGCGGTGGAGGGGCGGGAGAAAGAGGTGGTGGCCACCATCAGCGATACCGGCGCCGGGATTCCCGCCCAGCTGCTGCCCCACATCTTCGATCCCTTTTTCACCACCAAGAACGAAGGCACGGGGTTGGGGCTGTCGCTCAGCTATTCCATTATCAAGGATCACCAGGGCGACATCGAGGTGGAGAGCCAGGAAGGCCGGGGCACCACCTTCCGCATCCGGTTGCCGCAAGCATCGTCCCGGTGACCGCCGATGCCCCTGCCTCCGCTGCCAGACCCCCCCGGCAAGGCCGCCGCTTTTGCCGCCCCCTTCCAGCACTTTCGCCGGATTCTCGCCTTGAACAATGCGGTGCTCGAAAAGATCGGCCGCATGGAAAGCGCCCTGGCCGGTGAGTACGTCTTCGACCGCAAGTTCCTGGGCGAGATCGTCGGCGAAACCGGAGAACTGGTGCGGGAGGTGGTCTATTGCCTGAACCGCCTCACCAACGATGGCCATCTGGCGCTCTACGACGCCTATGGCGAGATCGGCGACAAGCTGGCGGCGCTGGCCAGCGGCGCGGCCGGTCCCTTTGATCGCAGCCTGCTTCTGCCCTACGACCTGCTCAACAGCGACTTCGAGGAGTTGGTGGGCGCCAAGAACGCTACCCTCTGCGAGATTCGCAACCGTTTGCAACTGCCGGCGCCGGATGGCTTTGCCATCACGGTGGCGGCCTATCGGCAGTTCATGGCGGAAAACGAGCTCTATAGCCGGATCGATGCCATTGCCGCTGCCAGCGGCTCGGCGGCCGAGCGCGCCGCCGAGATCAGCGCCCTGCTGGCCAGCGCCGTATTGCCGCGAGCCCTGGTGGCAGCGGTGACGGAAGCGCTTGCCCAACTGCGGAGCCGCAGCGAGGCTGGCCTCACCCTGGCGGTCCGCAGCAGCGGAATCGGCGAGGATGGCGAATCCCGCAGTTTTGCCGGCCAGTTCCGCTCGCTGCTCGCGGTGCCGTCGAAGCCGGAGGCGGTGCTGATGGCCTATCGGCAGGTGGTGGCCTCGCGTTTTTCGGTGGCGGCCTTGGAGTATCTGGGCCCCGCGGCGGACAGCCGGGCCATTCCCATGGCGGTGGCGGTGCAGCCCATGGTCGGTGGTCATGCCGCCGGGGTGACCTACAGCCGCAACCCGGTGGACCCGGAGCGCCCGGAGTTGGTGATTACCGCGGTGCGCGGCGCCGGCCGGGATCTGGTGGCCGGCCGCAAATCCGCCGACCATTTTACCGTGAGCCGCACTTGGCCGTTTGCGCTGCTGGCAAGTGAGCTGGTGGCGGAGGCTGCCGAGGCGGACGATCCCCTGGCCTGGCTGCCCAACGGCCTGCGGCGCGGCTCTGCCACCCTGACCCCGGAGGTGCTCGCCCGGCTCGCCGCCCAGGCGGTGCTGCTGGAGAAGGCCTTTGGCGAACCGCAGGATATCGAGTGGGCAGTGGCGGGGGAGGCGGAACCGATCATCCTGCAGAGTCGCCCCTTTGCCCTGCCGGCCAAGCCGCCCCCGCCGCCCGCCGCCATTGCGGCCGAACTCGCGGCTGCCCAGCCGTTGATGGCGGGCAAGGGGCAGGTCGCCCAGCTGGGGATCGCCGCCGGCCGGGTGGTACTGGTGGACCAGGCCACGGTGGCCGAGGAATTCCCGGTGGGGGCCATCGCGGTGGCCCGTTTCCCCAGCCCACAGCTGAGCCCCATCGTCTGGCGGGCCGCGGCCATCATCACCGATATCGGCGGCCCCACCGGCCATCTTGCCACCATTGCCCGCGAGTACCGCACTCCTGCCCTGTTCGGCACCGGCGAGGCAACCCGCCGGTTGGCCGCCGGCGAGGAGGTGACCGTCGACGTCGAAAACAAGATGGTCTACCGCGGCGTGATCGAAGGGCTGGTGCGCCTGCAGGCGGCGGAAAAGGATGCCTATCGCGCCTCCCCCGAATTGCGGACCTTGCGGCGCATGCTGCGTTGGGTGGCGCCGATCACCCTCACCGATCCCACCGCCCCGGAATTCCGGGCGGAAAACTGCCGCACCTTCCACGACATTCTGCGCTTCTGCCATGAAAAGGCAGTGGACGCCCTGATCCATCTCCATGCCGGCCCGATCGGCAGCGAACGCGAAGGGGGCAGCCGCCTGGTGCGGTTGCCGGTGCCGCTCAAGCTCGGGGTGCTCGATCTGGGTTCGGGCGTAGCGCCGGGGGCGCCGCCGGCGGGCGAACTCGACTGGACCAAGCTGGCCAGCCGGCCGCTGTTGGCGATCCTCACCGGCTTTCTGCGTGGGGTGGAGAGCGATCAAGGGCCGGCTGCCCTCGACTTCCGCGATCTGCTGACCACCATCAGCCGGCCGCTATCGCTCTTGACCAACTGGCCCGCCTATGCCGGCAACAACCTGGCGATCATCGCCGAGGATTACTGCAACCTGTCGCTGCGTCTCGGCTACCACTTCAATGTGGTGGACGCCTATCTGTCGGCGGAGCCGGATAACAACTACATCTACTTCCGCTTTGTCGGCGGCATGGCCGAGCAGCAGAAACGCGAACGGCGGGCGCGGTTGATCGGCGCCATCCTGGCCGGCCTCTATTTCAAGGTGGAACGCCATGGCGATCTGGTGGTGGCCAAGGCCAGGAATCTCGATCCGGGGCAGATGGAGCGGGTGCTGATCCGGCTAGGCGAGTTGATCAGCTTTACCCGCCAGCTCGATGTGCGGATGCGGGACGAGGAGGCCATCGACCAGTTTTTTGCGCGCTTTCTGGCGGCGGTCAAGGACGAACAGGCCGGCGGCAACGGGTGATGCCAGTGCTGCGGATGCTGCGACAACAGTGGACGAAGTGGCAGGAGGCGCGGCGGCAGCGCCAGCTCGCCGCCGATCAGCGTCTCAAGGCGCGCTATCACGTCTTTCGTTCCCTGCTGGCCTGCAACAACCGGGCAGTGGACGCCCTGACCGACATCGCCATTCTGCTGCGGCTGCAAGGGGAAACCGCCACCCTGACCCGCCTGGTGGGCAGCCTGATCGGCGAAACGGCCGAGATGGTGGAGCGTCTGGAGCAGCTGACCACCGGCTATCGGGCGTTGCGGGGCGTCCAGCAGGGTCTGGCCCGGCGGGTTGCCGCCAAGCTCAAGGAGTTGGCGCCGGTGACGCAGCCGCCACTCTGCCTGCCGCTCACCGGGGAACTGCGCCACCAGCCGTTGCTGATCGGCAACAAGGCGGCCGCCCTGGCCGGATTGCAGGGGGTCGACGGGGTGTCGGTGCCGGCCGGTTTCGTGATCAGCGTGGCCGGTGGTCGCCTGTTTTTGGAGCATCAGGGGTTGTCGCTGGAACTGGTGCACCGGTTGGCGGCCCTGGGCGCCGAGGCCCAGGATATTCCCCCGGCCGCGGCCGAGACCATGCAGCAGCTTATCCGCCAGGCCCAACTGCCGCCGGAGCTGGCGGTAGCCATGGCCACCGCGGCCCGTCCTTTCTTCGCCGCCGGCCTAGCTTTGGCGGTGCGCAGCAGCAGCATCAGCGAAGACGGCCGCCACCATTCCTTTGCCGGCCAGTTCAGTTCGGTGCTCAACGTGCGCACCGAGGCCCAGTTGCACGAGGCCTTCAAGGAGGTAGTGGCCAGCAATTTCAATGCCCGCAGCCTTGCCTATCGCCGTCATGCCGGCCTCGATCCCCTCACCTTCGATATGGCAGTGCTGTGCCTGGAAATGATCGAACCCCGGGCGGCCGGCGTCCTGCTGACCAGGTTGCCCCAGGCGCCGGAGGGGGAGGCCATGCTGATCAGCGCGGTGCCCGGCCTGGGCGAGGCTGCGGTCGCCGGCAGCGCCGCGGCGGATCTCTATGTGGTGGCGCGGGATGGCACCGTGGACTGGCCGCGCTCCACCGTCGCCGACAAGGAGAAATATCTGGCCAGCGAGGCGGCAGGCGGCGTCGGCTGGCGGGCGGTACCGGTGGCCGAGCGCCAGCGCGCCCTTCTCGCTGACCAGGAACTGGCGGCCTTGGCGAGCGTGGGCCGGCTGGTGGAGGCGCGGGAAGGGGTAGCCCAGGATATCGAATGGGCTTTAGATCGTCAAGGGCAGCCGGTCATTCTGCAGGCCCGGCCGTTGATCAGCCAAGGCCGCCAGGCCAGCGCCGAGTGGCAGCCCCACTCTCCCCCGCTGGCCCAGGGGCTCGTTGCCGCGGGCGGCCGCGCCACTGGCCGGGTGCGGCTGGTGCAGGGGCGCAGCGACTTCAGCCAGGTGCCGCAGGAACCGCTGGTGCTGGTGATGCCGCAGAGCTTTGTCGATGCCGCCAACCTCCTCGGGCTGGTGAGCGCGGTCGTGGTTGAGTTGGGCAGTCCGGCCGACCACCTGGCCTGTGTTGCACGGGAACACGGCACTCCGCTGGTCTGCGGCGTGAAGGGGGCCGGCCGGCGTCTGGCCGCAGGCGAGTGGGTCACGGTGGACGGCGATCACGGGCTGATCTATGCCGCGAGTGGCGAGGAGGTTGCCGCCGCGCAACGACTCTGGCAGCAGGCAGGCGGTCTTGCCCGACCGGCCCCGCCGCCGTTACCGCCGCTCTCCCATGCATTGCAGGAGTTGGTGACCACCCTCCACCTCACCGATGCCTACGGCCCCACTTTCTCCATCGTGGAGTGCCGTTCGCTGCACGATATCGTCCGCTTTGCCCATGAAAAGGCGGTACTGGCCATGTTCGAGGCCGGCGACGAATTGCTGGAGGCGAATCTGCAGGCGGTGTACGTGCTGGAGGTGCCGGTGCCCTTTTTTGTCAGCGTCATCGACCTGGGCGGCGGGTTGACCTTGACCGAGGGCCGCCAACGCCGCATTGCGCCAGACCAGGTGGTTTCCTTGCCTTTCCAGGCGCTGTGGCGGGGGATCGTCACCCCTGGCCTGCGGTGGGGGCCGCCGCCGGGCGGCGCGCCCATGGGCGCGGTGATGTCTTCCTGGCTCACCGACCAGAAGTCGGAACGGCCCATCGGCATGCCCAACTACGCCTTGGTCAGCCGCGACTACTGCAACCTGAACGCCCGCATGGACTTTCATTTCATCATGGTCGATGCGGTCTGCGGTCTGGACCCGCGCAGCAACCATATCCGCTTTCGTTTCAAGGGCGGAGGAACTAATTTGCCGCGACGACGACGTCGGGCCTTGTGTATTGCAGAAATTTTTGTACATTACGGCTTTTTAGTCGACGTGCGGGAAGATTTGGTCAACGCGACGCTCCAGGGGGCCCCGCACGAGGTGGTGGAAGAAAAACTGGAGGTGGTCGGCCGGGTTCTCGGGTTCACACGCCTGCTGGACGCGGTAATGCGGGACGAGGCCACCGTGCATGCGGTGGCGCAGGCGTTTATCGAAGGCGACTTCGGGCTCCGCCGGCTGGAAGCGACAGGGAACAAGGGGACCGTGTAACGGCCCGGGACAATAAAGAAGTTGGATATCATGTTGGCAGGTCCTGAAAAATATGCCGCGCTGGTGGCGTTGAGTGAGCAGTATGGTTGCCCGTGGGTGGAATATCATGAGTCGGTGACCGGCCCCCAGTTCCTGCTGTGGACCTTGGACATGGCCAAGCTCCTGGCCGAAGGCTGGTTCCCGCGGGTGGTGGCCGACGGGCGGGCGGTGGTGATCGCCACTGCCCCCGGTCCGGCCGTGGCCGCCAAGGTGCGCGAGACCATCGGCGTAAAGGAGGTTGACTTCCAGGTCACGCTGCCGGAGGACCTTGCCCGGATCTTCGACCACAACCAGGATCTCAACCCGGGCTTTCCGCCCACTGGCGGCCGTACTCCGCTGGCCAAGGTGCGGACCTACCTGGCCGGCCGGCGTTCGCTCCTCGCCCATTACCGCACCCTGCTGGCCAAGAGTCGCACCGGCCTCGCCTTCATCCGCACCGGGCTCTCCTTCACCACCATCGCCCTGCTTTTTCTCCGCCTGCTGGGGGCCAAGTATTATCTGCTCCTGGAAGTGCCGCTGTTGGTCAGCGGGATTATCATGGCCTATGATGGCCTCAAGTGGTATCTGCCGGCCCGGCAGCTGTATGGCGGTCTGCCGTCTTGTATCGATACCGGGGCCACCGGCGGCACCACCGTGCTGGAGGCCTATAATGCCGAGAAAAATCCGGAATTCCGGCGCAGCGCGGTGATCCCCGGGGCTGCGGCGTTGCGCGTCGGCTGGACCAGCCTGTCGCCGGTGATGCGGCGTCGTTATCTGGCCAGTGATCGCACC
This sequence comes from Deltaproteobacteria bacterium, assembly GCA_021802645.1. Lineage (GTDB taxonomy): Bacteria > Desulfobacterota > Desulfobulbia > Desulfobulbales > Desulfurivibrionaceae > JAJZRJ01. Next base: position 34,886 of record JAJZRO010000006.1, read on the forward strand.
GATCTCGCCGAGGAGCGGACGGTGCTTGCCTGCTTCCGCACCAAAATGGCCAAGGTCCGTACCGGTTTGGCCTTCACCCGCACCGGCTTTGCCTTTATCAGCCTGGGACTGGGCCTGCTGCGCCAGTTTCATGCCAGTCGCTGGCTGCCCTTCGACATTGGCCTCATTGCCATCGGCATGCTGATGGCAATGGAGGGCCTGTTCTGGTATCTGCGCGGCCGCAAGGCGGGCGTGGAAGGTCATGCCTCGGTGCAGGAGAAGGGCGGGCGCTCCACCGTCTGGGATTATTTCTTCCCGCATCGTCATTTCCCGCCGGGGCCGGCGAGCAACCCCATGACCCTGCCGGTCAAGAGTTCGCATGTGCCGGGTATCTGGGCCACGACTGGGGTTGCCTTGGAGCGCACCGTCCTGGCGGAACGCCGCAACGTGATGGCGCGGTTGCGCACGGTCATGGCCCGTGCGCGGACCGGATTCGCCTTTATCCGCACGGGACTCAGCGTGTTTTTGATCGGCGTTGCCTTTTTGCTTGCCTTTACCGATAAAGGCGGGCCCGGCTGGGCGGCATTCAGCTATTCCATGATGGTGGCCGGCCTTCTTTTGGTGACCGATGGTTTTCTCTGGAGCCTGCCGGCCGAACGGACCCGGCGGCAGTTCCCCTATTGCTACGGCTACATGGAGATCACCATCCCGGATTACGGCACCCCGGCCCGTTTCTGGAAAAAAGTGGTATTCAGCAATGGCGAAAGTTGAGAGTGAGATGCTGGCACAGCCCTTTGCCGGGGCCGGTTTGCTGCCGGCGGAACAGCTGGTAGCGGCCGGCGAGGCCGCCGTCCTGCGCGGCGTTCCCTTGGCCCGCATCCTCCATGAGGAATACGGCGTGCCGCGCGAGAAGTTGCTGGCTGCGTTGTGCGCCTATTATCGGTGCGCCGCCATCGAATACGACGAGCGGCTGCCCATCCCGCCCGAACTGCTGCGCGGCGAGCTGGGCAAGCAGATGGGGCAACGCGGCTGGTTCCCGGTGATCAAGGATATCGACGGCACCATTGTTGTCGCGGCCAGCGTCCCCACCGACCCGGTCATGCGCGCGGAGGTTGCAGCGGCCTTTGGCCCCGGTCCCTATGAGTTCCGGGTGGCCTTGCCCGACGACATCGCCTGGTTCATCCAGGACTTCCTGCATGCCCCCCCTGGTCAGCTCATCGGCACTGAACGGACCGGCCTGGCCTTCTGGCGCAATATCATGGCCCACTGGCGCACCAGGATGGCCTGCTACCGCACCGATCTCGCCAAGGCCCGCACCGCGCTGGCCTTTGTCCGGATGGGGCTTGCCTTTGCCACCCTGTCCCGCACGCTTTTGAGCAGCAAGAGCTTCAGCATTGCGCCGGCCGTGGCCTACGGCGTGCTGGCGGTGGGGCTGCTGCTGCTTTTCGGCGCGCTGCCCACCTACCTCAAGGTCCGCCGGTCACGGATGACCCCACCACGGCACCAGACGCTGGTCGAGGTGAGCGCCGCCACCTTGAGTTTCCTGGAGAACTACCACAACCTGGAATGTGCGCCAAAACCAGCGCAGATCAAGGAAACCATGCTGGCGCGCCTCGGCGACCTGCTGGCCGATTACAGCACCATCATCTATCCGGCCCCGGCCAGCCGCGAACGCACCCACCTGGCGCGGGAACGCAACGTGCTGGCCGGCCAGCGGACCGTGGCCGGCTGCTACCGCACCATTTATGCGCGGGCCCGCACCGGCTTGGCCTTTATCCGCACCGGCGTCTCCTTCGTCAGTATCGGCATCGGTCTCATCGGTTACTTCGGCTTGGGTGGGCAGACCCTTTTTGATATGATGTTGATTATCATCGGCCTGCTGATGATCGTCGATGGCGCATTCTGGTACCTGCCGGTGCGCAAGGAGCAGGCCGAGCTGCCCAGGACACGGAGCGCCGTTTTGGCGGGGTGAGCCGGCATGAAGATCGAATACAAGATCTATCTCTCCAACGCGATCCATATCCTGTTGCTCGTCTTGATCGGCATCTTTGCCCTGCAGAACCTCAATCAGATTCTGACCAAGTTCCGTTTCACCGTCATTGCCGAAGGGCTGAACGCCACCTTCCTCGAGATGCGGCTGGCGGAAAAGAACTATTTCCTCTATGGCGACGCCGAGGCGCTGGCCAACATCAAAGGCAAGATCGACCAGACCAGCGAGACGCTCCAGCAGGTGCGGCAGGATATCACCCGGGCGGTGGGGGCCGAGAAATACAACCGGCTGCAAGGGTATCTCAAGGGATATGGCCAACTCATCGCTTCACTCGACAAAAGCAGGCTTCGGGACCCGGTTGCCCAGCAGAAACTCCGGGAGGCGGGCCAGAACCTCAAGACCTTTTCCGAAAACATCACGGCCCTTGAAAGCGACAGCATCGGGGCGATCATCGTCCACTCCAAAAATATCTTGCTCTATTCCTTCTGGGCTGTGGTACTGTTCGCCTTTCTGTTCAGCTACCTCATCGTGCACAATATCGGCTTTTCGCTGCGCAAGATCGTGGAGCTGACCCGTTCGATCTCCAAAGGCAACTATGAGAAGATCGCGGAGAAACCGTCGAATGACGAGATGGGGGCGGTGATCAGCGCCATCAATGCCATGGCGGAGGAGTTGCAGAAACGGGAAAAGGAGATCGTGCAATCGAAACGGCTCGCCTCCATCGGCGTGCTGGTGGCCGGCGTGGCCCACGATCTCAACAATCCGCTCAACAATATCTCCATGATCGCCCAGACCTATGCCGAGGTGTACGACAGCCTCAGCCGGGAGGAGCGCATCGGCTTCATGGAGCGGGTCGATGAAGAAACGGAACGGCTACGGGTGATCATCCGCAACCTGCTGGATTACGCCAAGCCGAAGGAGCAGCATCTGGCCAGGGCGGTTACCAACATGGTGATCCAGAAGATCCTGGCCCTGGTGCAGAACATGCTCGATATCTCCAACATCCAGACCCGGCTGGCCTTGGCCGACAACCTGCCGGATATCTATATCGACGAGCATCAGATCCAGCAGGTGCTGGTCAATATCGTCACCAATGCCATCCAGGCCATGGACAAAGGCGGCGAGCTGCGGATCGTTTCGCGGTATCTGCCGGCCCAGGACGACATCGAAATCGAGATCGGCGACAACGGCAAAGGCATTGCCCCCGAGTTTCTCGATCACATCTTCGACCCGTTTTTCACCACCAAGGAGGAGTCCGGCACCGGACTTGGTCTGTGGGTCAGCTACGGCATTATCAAGAACCATCAGGGGAACATCCGAGTGGCCAGCGAGGTCGGCGTCGGCACGACGTTTACCATAACCCTACCCAGTTGCAAAAAGTTAAAGAGGTGCTGTGATGGCGAAGCATAACATTATGGTCATTGATGACGAGAAGATCGTGGGCGACATGGCGAAACTCTCGTTCGAGCAGGACGGGTACGAGGTAGAGACCTTCCTGAACGGCGAGTCGGCTCTGGAGCGCCTCAAGGAGAAGCGCTTCGACGTCGTGGTCACCGATCTCAAGATGAAGGGGGTGGACGGCCTCGAGGTGCTGCGCACCGTGAAGAAGCTCCATCCCGGCACGGTGGTGATCATGATTACCGCCTTTGCCAACCTGGACGTGGCCATCGAGGCGTTGCGGGACGATGTGCACGACTTCTTCCCCAAGCCGGTCAAGATCAAGGAGTTGAAGACCTCGATCAAGAAGGCCCTGGGCGATCTGTGAGAGCGCCCAGGCGGCGCGAACCCACGGGCGCGTGACATGACACCGGCTTGGTGGGATAAACTGACGGGGCTGTCGGGGCGGCGGCAAGGCACGTCGGCCGATCTGGCCGCGCGCTTTCATTTTTTCCAGGCGGTGCTCGACGGCAACAACCGCACCCTGGAACTCATGACCGAGATGGGAGAAAAGCTCGGCGGCGACTATCTCTTTGACGTCAACTACACCAGGAGCGCCTATGCCGCGTTGTTTGCGGCCATCTCCGATTCCCTGCGCAATTTCAATCAGCTTACCGATGACCGCTATCCCGAGCTTGCCAAGACCTTAAACCGCATCGACGGCCTGGTCCAGCGGATGCTCACCAACACCGAACCGGCCTCCGGCCGGTTGGTCCTCTTCTACCCCGAGATCACCTGGGACCTGGCCGATGAGGTGGGCGGCAAGAATTATCATCTGGCCGAGCTGGCCAATGCCCTGCACCTGCCGGTACCCGAGTCCTTTGCCATCACCACCACCGCCTTTACTCTCTTTTTCCGGCACAATGGGCTGGAGGAGCGGCTGGCCGAGCTGCCCAGGGCGGATGAAGGCGCGCTCGCCGGTTTGCGGGGTGCGATCCTGGCCGGCGAGTTCCCGGAGGAGTTCACTGCCGCGCTCGCGGCTGCGGTGGCCACCTTGCGAAGCCGGCTCGGCAGCACCGCCACCCTGGCGGTGCGCAGCAGCGCCGAGGAGGAGGATGGCGACTTCTCCTTTGCCGGCCAGTTCGAAACGGTGCTCAACATCCCCTGCACGGTCGCGGCGGTGCAGGCCGCCTACAAGGAGGTGGTGGCCAGCCTCTTTCAGACGAACGCCATCAGCTACCAGCGCCAGTTGGGCTATGATCTCGGCCGGCTTAAGATGGCGGTGGGCTGCGTGGCCATGGTCGCGGCGCAGGCGAGCGGCGTCATCTTCACGGCCGCCGGCGGCAGGGACCGGAGCCGGCTGGCGATCAGCGCCGCTTGGGGGCTCGGCAAGGCGGTGGTGGATGGCCTGACCGACGCCGACCTGTACACGGTGGCCAAGGGCGACGAGTTGCGGCTGGTGGCGCGCCGCATCGGCGCCAAGGCTCAGATGGTGGTGAACACCGGCGCCAGCGGCATCGAGACCAAAGAGACGCCGCCGGCCCAGCAACAGGTGGCGTGCCTGAGCGAGAAGGAGGTGCTCGCCTTGGCCCAGCAGGCCACGGCCATCGAGGAACACTTCAAGTGCCCGCAGGATATCGAATGGGCCAAGGATGCGGCCGGCCGCCTCTTTTTCCTCCAGACCCGGCCGCTGCGCATGGAGGAACCGGAGGAGGCGACTGCCTCAGCGCTGCCGCCGGAGACGCCGACCGGTCATGCGGTGTTGCTGCGCGGCCAGGGAGTGGTGGTCCAGCGCGGGATTGCCGCGGGCTCGGTTTTTCTCCTGCGCCACCTCGACGAACTGGAGCGGATCCCCAAGGGCAGCATCCTGGTAGCGGGCCACGACTCCCCCCTTTTCGTCCAGGCGATCCCTTTTCTCCACGCCATCATTACCGACGTCGGCGTGCCCACCAGCCACATGGCCTCCATCTGCCGGGAGTTCAACCTCCCCACCGTGGTCAATGCCGGGTCCGCCACCGCGACCTTGCGCCATGGCCAGGAGGTCACCCTGCACGCCAACGAGGGCAGCGATTGGGTGCTCTACGAGGGTATCGTCCATGGCCTGCTGCGGCAGGAGAAGCAGACCGCGGCCAAGATGCGGGCGCTCTACGAGTTTCGGCGCCAGAAATACATCATGCGCCACATCGCGCCGCTCCATCTGATCAACCCCCTCGACCAGGAATTTACCCCGGAGAAGTGCCAGACGATCCATGACCTGATTCGCTTCATGCACGAGAAGGCGGTGCAGGCGCTGGTCGCCAGCGCCGAACGCCAGGGACGGGGCCGTTTGTTCGGCGGGCAGACAGGGCCGCGGAAGCTGGCGTTGCCGATTCCGGTCGAACTCCTGGTGATCGACCTTGGCGACGGCCTGCGCAAGGCGGCGGGCAAAAAGGAGGTGGAACCGGCCCAGGTGGAATCGGTGCCCCTGGCGGCGGTGCTGGCCGGCATGTTGACCCCCGGCGTCTGGCAGCAGGAGGCGATGGCCCTGCGTGGGGCGGACCTCTTTTCCGGCATGATGCGGGCGGCCGACCTCACCGCCGGCAATGAGGCGACGCTGGCCCACAACGTGGCCCTGGTCAGCCGGGATTATCTGAACATGGGGCTGCGTTTCGGCTACCACTTCAACATGCTGGACTGCTACTGCAGCGAGACGCCGCGCAACAACCACATCTATTTCCGTTTTGTCGGCGGCGCCGCCGCCATCACCAACCGTTCCCGCCGGATCGCCCTCATGGCCATGGTGCTGGCGGAATACGGCTTTGCCCTCAAGGCCAAGGGCGATCTCCTGGTCGGCCGGATTTCCGGCCTGAGCCGCCCGGAGATCGAACGGATTCTCACCCAGATCGGGCGGCTGATCGGCTTTACCCGGCAGCTCGACGCCCGGTTGGAGGCCGACGAGACGGTGCGGCTCCTGGCCCGCCGTTTCCTGGCCGGCGACTATCGCGTGGCGCTCTGAGCCGGGACGGCTCAGGCGGCGTGGTAGAAGCGCAGCGCCGGCAGCTCCACGGCGGTGAGCAGGTGGCCGTAGGCGGCGCCGGTGTCGATGCCGATCTTGTGCGGCGTGATGAACGGGGTGGCAAAAGGGGTATGGCCGAAGACCACCCGCTTGCCGTAGTCGTACTCCTCGCTCAGGAAGGGTTCGCGGACCTCGCAGAGGTCGGCCATGCTCTGTGCCGCGAGCGGCACCCCGGCCCGCAGCCCGGCATGGACAAAGAGGTATTCCTCCGTCTCCCAGTACGGCAGCAGTGAGTCGAGAAAGGCCCGGTGCGCCGGAGGGAGGAACGAGAGGGCGGCGAGCTCGGCCAGGCTGGCGCCACCGTAGCTTTCCAGGGTGTCTTCCAGACCGAGGCGGCGCAGGTAGGGCAACAGCGCCTGATCGCCGCTCTTGTGGTATTCCTGCAACAGATATTCGTGGTTGCCCATCAAGGCCACCAGGTGCACCCCCTGCGCCCGCAGTTCGCAGAACTGGTCGAGCACCTGCCGGGCCGCCGGTCCGCGGTCGAGATAGTCCCCCAGCACCACCAGGGTGTCATGCGCCCGATCAAGGGGGAGGCGACCGAGCAGCCGGCTGAGCTTGTCGGCACAGCCGTGGATGTCGCCGATGGCAAAGATGGTGCCGTGCATGCAATCTCCCGCCGCAGTAAGTAGTGATGCCCTTCCCATTACCATACCTTCTTCCGTCGTGCGGAGCCAGCCCCTATTTGGGAGGTGGCGTAACCGAAGCCTGTCGCAAATTTAACCGAAACATCACACGGGCCAGGTATTAGAGAGGAAACGATCACGCCAGGAGGTACCCGTCCGTGAGCCGACTCTCCTTCGCCGCCTTTCCCGCCCCTGCGCCCAGCGCTGCCGCCGCCTCGCGTCCTACCGAACGTGAATGCATCGCCCTGCTGGGCCTCGACCCGCGTGAGCCCGCGACTCTGCCTTTTTTCGGACCGGACACCACCGCCGGCTGCGAGAACGAGTTGCAGGTGGCGGTGACCGGTCGTCGAGAGACCGTCGACCTGCCGCGGGTCATCGAGCAATCGAGTTTTTACGCCAACATCATCAAGCGCGCCAGTCGTGGCGAGACCTCGTCCCGGCTGCGCCGCCACCTCGAACGGTATCTCGCCGACAATGTCGAGCAGGTCTGGGAAAACAGCTGGGTGCGTTTCCCGCTCCGTCTCCTGAACACCAAGGCGCAGGCGATTCTGGCCGCCGATCTCAAGGCGGACAAGCAGAATCCTGCCAGCGCCGAGCGGGGCGACACGGGCCGCTTCTTTGTCGAGGAGGCAGGCGAGCGGCAGCTCAGGATCCCCATCAGCTACCTGCTCAAGCTGGCCCTGGCCGATGTGATGGGCGAGGGCGACGGGCAGGAGACGATCGAGCGCACCGGCCATCGGCTGCTGGGCCATCTCTTGAGCGACAACACCTCGCCGGAGACCTTTTCCTTCCATGTGGTGCATATGCACCCGCAGAGCGGTTACGGCCGGGCCCTGGCGCGGGAGACCGCCAAGCGCTTTCTCTTCACCCAACTGCTGGTCATGTATGCCAACGAGAAATTCGAACTTGGCCGCCGCGGCCAGAACGCGGCGCTTTTTTTCTCGCCCCACCCGCCGGTGCGGCAGCGCTACCTGAACGAATGCATCTCCGATGCCTTTTACCGCGAACTCTTCATGAGCCCCTGCCTCTCGGGCTGGGACGAGGGGGAGGCCAAGCACCAGTACATGATCCTCTGCCACCAGGTACTGAGCCGCAGCCATTTGAACGCGGTGATGAAGCTGCGCGAGGCGGGCATCATCGGCAACAACCTGGTGGTGCTGCCCCAGACCTCCAACATCAGCCTGGCCAACAACGGCACCCACGTCAGCATCGGCAGCCGCAAGCTCTCCCGGCTGCTGCGCGACCCGGCCTCTGGTTTTGCCGCCCGCCACGAGAAATACCTGGGCGACCTGGTGGCCAAGGTGATGGAGCATTTCTTCCCTCTCTTTGTCGGCACTTACAGCGCCGCGCCGTACCGCCTCGGCTTCGAGGAGTTCCACCCCGAACAGGCCCTGGGCTTCCTGCCCCACGAACTCGACTACACCCACCTGCGCATGCTCTGGCGCCGCTGGCGGAAGAAGGCGGCCAACAAGGTCTGCGGCCGCGCCATCACCCCCTTCGGCCCGCCGCTGCTCGATCACTGGCTCGGCCGGCTCTGCGGCTGCAAAGGGGATTTCGTCCCGGACTTCCGCCTCATCGACTATCCGGTGGCGTTGCTTTCCAGCGAGCGGAGCGCCAGCCAGGACGGCCGCCTCGGCAACGACCAGCGCCTCAAGGAGGATCTGGACACCCTCGGCATCTTCGATCGGCGGATGTCGGTCTATTTGCCCTACAAGCTGCGGGAATTCGCCGTCATGGGCTTTGCCGGCTTCGAGGCCCGCCACTATTCGCAGTTCGAGCAGTTCGCCCTCGACCTCGGCCGCGCCACCGAACTGCAAACCCTGCTCACTGCTCTGGCCTTCAAGCTCATCGCCAGCGGGATGTGCAGCCATCAGCATATTCCCGACACCCCCTTTGTCGAGAGCGAGCGGCGGCAGCTCTTGTTCGGCACCGCCATCGGCATTCCCACCTTCTTCGTGCACAAGGAGACGCCCAACCGTTTCCTGCGCGCCCTGCTCAAGAAAACCACCAAGACCCGCTCCAGCCGTCGTTACGGTGGCTATCTGCGGGTGCTCCATCAGGAGTACCGCCTGGCGCTCCTTCAGTTCATCCGTGAAGAAGGCGAGGAGCTGGTGGCAGCCATGGGGCTGGAGGAATTGTTGACCGACCTGGAATTACGGGTGCGGGAGCCGCAGCGCTATGCGGCCCAGGAGCGACTCACGGCCGGCATTCTTGCCAAGGCCGGCGGTAAGAGTCCGCTCGCTCTGCCGGCCCGTGAATTCAATCTAGCGGCGGAACGCTATTATCGGGAGGAGCTCCGGCAGGCGCAAATGCTGGAGGGCTGGCAGTATGTGGCCGAGGATATCCGGACCATGGCGGCCGGCGAGATGCCGCTGGCCCTTGAGGTGCGCGCCGAAGTGGCGGCCATTCTCGGCGACCAGGGGAGTGAGGGCTTTTTGCAACAGGCAGAGGACGAACTGCTGGGCGAGCGGCTGGCACCACGTACCGCGGTGCGGCTCATTCAGCTCATGCTGCTGGCGGAAGATCTCGACAGCAAGCGGTTGCGCACGGCAATCTAGGGGGAAGCCATGCATCAATACGTGGAACGTCTGCACGGGGTGGCGCTCGACGAGGAACTCTTCGGCGACCGCATCGTCCGTTTTCTCTATTCCCAGGCGCGGGAACGGGCGCCCTTCCTCTTTCGCCTGGCCACCTCGGCCCGCATTTCAAGCCTGCTGGGCTGGTGTAACTTCGACCTCCGGTTCGCCCCGTATCTTTTGGGGAACACCAACTTCCTCGCGCGCTGCGGGGTCGATCTCAGCGAGTGTCTGGCTCCGGCCGCCCACTTCACCACGCCGCGCCGCGTTTTCGAACGGCAGATCCGCTACTGGCGATGCCGTCCCATGCAGTGCGATCGGCAGGCCGTGGTGTCGCCGGCCGACGCCCGGGTCATCATCGGCTCCCTGGCCGCCGACTCGGCCTTGTTCGTCAAAGGCAAGTTCTTCGAGTACGAGGAGTTGCTGGGCGTGGGCGAAAGCCGGTGGCTGGCCGCCTTTGCCGAGGGCGACTATGCGATCTTCCGGCTGACCCCGGACAAGTACCATTACAACCACACGCCGGTGGCCGGCCGGGTAGTGGATCATTATCTGTTCGACGGCGCCTATCATTCCTGCAATCCTGGCGCGGTGGTGGCCATGGTTACCCCCTATTCCAAGAACCGGCGGGTGGTGACCATCATCGATACCGATGTTCCGGGCGGCACCGGGGTGGGGTTGGTGGCGATAATCGAGGTGGTGGCGATGATGATCGGCGACATTGTCCAGTGCTACAGCGACACCGGCTACGATTGGCCGCAGCGGGTGCGGCCCGGCATGTTTCTGAGCAAGGGCGTGCCCAAGAGCCTTTATCGCCCGGGCAGCAGCACCGACATCCTGTTTTTTCAGAAGGGGCGGATCCGTTTCGCCGAGGACCTGGTGGAAAAGGCGCGGCGCTCCGATGTGGTGAGCCGCTTTTCCGTCGGCTTCGGTCAGCCGCTGGTGGAGGTGGAGGTCAAGGTGCGGTCGCTGCTGGCCACGGCAAGCATGACAAGGAGAGAAAGCGAATGAACAATACGGTTTTTGTGGTGGTTTTGGGGTTGTTGCTGAAGCCGTTCCTCTGGTGGGCGAGTACGGTGCTGCCGCGGGAGCGCTGGCAGATTCTGGCCGCGGTCCCGACCCGCAAGGCCCAGGCCGACGGTTGCTGGCACGGGACCAATATGACCTTTTATGGCGTACTCCTTGCCACGGGCGGTCTCGGTGGCGTGGTGACCTTCTTCTTCCTGCTCGCCACCGTCGGGGTGCCGCTCAAGGTGACCATGGCCTTGATCGCCACGGTTCTTTTCGGTTCGACCCTGGCGGCCAAAGCCTTCGCCCGGTTGGTGGAGCGGAAGCGCAATACCCTGACCGTGGCCGGTGCCGCCATTACCGGACTCATTGCCATGCCACTGGTAGTCATCCTCTATAATGGGCTAACGCCCCGGTTCGAGGCCGCGCCCTTGGCGCTCATGCCCGTGATGGCCGCCTTGGCGGTCGCCTATCTGTTCGGCGAGGGAATTGGCCGGCTCGCCTGCATCAGTTTCGGTTGCTGCTACGGCCGTCCGGTTTCCGAGCTGGGTCCTTGGGGGCAGCGGATTTTCAGCCGCATCGCCACCACCTTCGAGGGGCGGACCAAGAAGATCAGTTACGCCTCGGGCCTCGATAATGTCAAGGTGGTGCCGATCCAGGCCATCACGTCGTACTGTTCGGTCAGCGTCGGCCTGGTTGCCATGTATTGCTATCTGGAGGGCTACTTCACCGGCGCCTTCCTCGTCGCCTCTCTTTTCGCCTTCGGCTGGCGCATTGTCTCCGAGCGGTTCCGGGCCGATTTCCGTGGCACCGCCACCTTCACCCTCTATCAGCAGATGGCGGTGGCGGCCATGGTCTTCTCGCTGCTGCTCGCGGTGGCGGCAAACAGCCCCATGGAGACGAAGGCGGACCTCGGGGCGGGGTTTGCCGCCCTCTGGCAGCCGATGCCCATCCTCTTTTTCCAGGGGGTTTGGCTGGCGCTCTTTCTTTACACGGGATTGAGTAAGGTGACCGGCGCCACCCTGGCCTTTCACGTTCGCCAGGAGCGGCTGTAGCTGCCGGGCGGGGTCGGCGGTATCGGCAGGTTTAACCTTTCAGACGGTAGCCGATGCCGCGCACCGTCTCGATGTGCTGGCCGGCATCCCCCAGTTTTTTGCGCAGGCCGAAGACCTGGACGTCCACCGCCCGCGGGGTGATGACGTACTCGTAGCCCCGCACCGCGTCGATGATCTGCTGGCGGCTGAAGACCCAGCCCGGCCGCCGGGCCAGCAGTTCGAGGATGCCGAACTCGGTGAGGGTGAGGGTGACGGCTTCGCCGGCCACCGCGACCTCGTGCCGCTTGGCGTCGATGCGGATATCGTGGACCACGATGAGCGGGGCGCCCCCTTTTTCTTCCCCGTCGGCGAGCCCGCTCTTGCGCCGCAGGGCCGCCTTGACGCGGGCGACCAAGATTTTGGGGCTGAAGGGCTTGGTGATGTAGTCGTCCGCCCCTTGCTCCAGGCCGGTGGCGATGTCGTTCTCCTCGCCCTTGGCGGTGAGCATGATGATCGGCAGGTCGGCGGTTTCGGGGGCGGCCCGCAGGGCCCGGCAGAGCTCAAGACCATCCATCCCCGGCAGCATGAGGTCGAGGAGCACCAGGTCCGGCGGTTCCGCCTTGATTCGGCGCAGGCCCTCAATGCCGTTTTCGGCGTGGCTCACCGCCAAACCCGCCTTGGTGAGATTATAGCCCGCCAGCTGCTGGATGTTCTCATCGTCCTCGACGATGAGGATGTGCGGTTTTATTTTCACGGCGGCTGCGGCTAGTCCATGAAATATTCGGGGGTATGGCGGACGATCTCCGCATCGACCAGATAGATCACGTCCTCGGCGATATTGGTGGCGTGGTCGGCGATGCGTTCGAGGTGGCGGCCCACCGACAGGGCGTGCAGCAGGCAGTTGACGTGCTCCGGGCCGCCGGCCATCTCGCTTTTTACCGTTTCGTACATCTCGCGGTTCATGGCGTCGACCTTGTCGTCCTGGGCCCGCACCTTGTGGCCCAAGCGGGGGTCGAGGTTGACCAGGGCGTCGATGCTGTCGCCCAGCATCCGCTGCACCGTGGTGGACATGGATTCGTAGTCGAAGGGCATGCAGATGCGGGACTGGGTCGCCAGAAAGAGCGAACGTTCGGCGATGTTCACCGCGAGATCCCCCACCCGTTCGAGGTCGCTGTTGATCTTGAGCACTGCGATGATGAACCTGAGGTCGATGGCCACCGGCTGGTGCAGCGCCAGGATCTTGAGGCACTCCTCCTCGATGTCCACCTCCATCTGGTCGATGTTGACGTCGCCGCGGATCACCTCGTTGGCGAGGTCGGCGCTCCGGTCCAGGACGGAACGGGTGGCCTTGGCCACGTGTTCTTCCACCACCGCGCTCATGGTGATGACCTTTTTTTTGAGATTCTCGATTTCCTTGCGCAGATGCTCTGACATGGCGTGTTCTCCTGCCTGGCCGGATGCGGTCGGTGCCGTGGTTTCGGTCTCTCGGAGTAGTCCCTGACTGGTGGACGGTTTGGCGGCATAACGATTAAGGAAGAGGCTGGGCCTCTTTGCCGCCGGTTGCGGTGTCTCCGGATGAGGCTTCCTCCATGGAATACCTCGTCCGGGGCTGGATAGTCAAGGCCGGAATAAGCGCGGCCGTGGTGGCGGCCGCCGTTCCGATCCGCTTTTCCCGGCGCGCCATCATGCCGTACGGATGTTATGGAGGGGTTAGTTTTCGATTAGGAATGCAATAGAAGTTCCGCGTTATTCCCGCATGTCGCGGTCGAGATGCTTTTTAATCATTTTTTTACGGAAAGATAACCCCACGCTAACCGTCGTCTCCTAAGGTCGTTCCCACAAGAGGCAATGATCGTTCCTGCCGGGCCAGGGCGATCGGAGATAAAACTTTCGGGAGCAAAGGAGACGTATCATGAGGAAGATGTTACTTGCCGTGGCGGTGTTGACCATCGGCGCGGGGCTGCCGACGCTGGCGCATGCCGGAGTCGGCGCGGAATCTCAGGACGAGATCAGGCAGGAGCTGGACTCCCTGCGGCAGAAGATGAACTCCCAGATGGGGCGCATCGAAGAACTGGAAGGGAAACTCAAGAAGCAGGAAGAGGCGGGCGCCAGCCCCAGCAAGGTGACGCTGGCCAACGAGTTCATCGATCAGCTGACCTTAAAGGGCGATCTGCGGGTCCGCTACGAGCGGCGGGCTCTTGACTATTATGACCAGGCCAACGCCAGCGACGTGAATCGTGACCGCTGGCGCACCCGATTCCGGCTTGGCGGGGTGTGGGAGAACAAGGCGGAGAACTGGGAGGTGGGTGCTGGCCTGGCCACCGGCGAAGCGGCCAATGCCGATGGTTCTCATCTGGCGACCAGCACCAACGGCACCTGGTCGAAAAGCAGCCCCTTCCAGTCCAACGATATCTGGCTCGACTACGCCTATGCCGCGCACAAGTGGCAGGACTTCAAATTCACCATCGGGCAGCAGTTCAACCCCTACGAGACCTCCTGGGTCTTGTGGGACAGCGATGTGCGGCTCGCCGGCCTGACCGCTCAGTATGGCAAGAAGGAGGGCGCGTTTGTCACGGTGGGCGGCTACGATGCCAAGCTGGTGAATGACGACAACTCCGCCATGCTCTACGTGGGGCAGGCGGGTTACCGGGGCAAGGTGAGCAGCGTGGGCTACACCGTGGCTGCCGGCTACCAGAAGTACGACCAGTCCTTTATCAACGACAAGGCCAACACCGCGCTCAACAATATCGACCCGACCAAGTATGCCTTGGAGATCGGCGATTTGTACGGCAAGGTTTCCTTCCCGGTGGCGGCGGCCAACCTCTCGCTTTACGGCCATATCTGGAAGAACTTCGGCGCGGACGGCGCCGTGGGGCAAAGCCAGGTCAAGGATTTCCCCAAGCAGCCGGGTGATGCCGATGTGGGCTGGGTGGTGGGGATTGATGCCAAGATCGACAAGGTGCGGCTCGGTTATGCCTACGCGGTGGTGGAGGCCGACTCCCTCTATGGCGGGCTGACGGACTCCGATTTCGGCGACGGTATTTCCACCACCAACAAGAAGGGCCACCGGGTGCAGGCGGGCTACGATTTCACCAAGAACTGGGCGGCGGATTTCACCTGGCTCAACTATAAGCAGGACGAACGATTCTACTCGGCCAACAACAAGGTGGACAGCGTCAATCTTCTCCAGTTCGACGTGAATTACAAATTCTAACCGGATCATCCCCCTCCTGCGATGCCGGCGAGCGGCTCAGGGTGCCGGCATCGCAGGTGTTTTTCTCCTTCTTTCCTTCTCTTCTCCGCCCCCTGCCGCATCTGCGGCAGGGGGCACTTTCCGCAACCGGAAAATAACGATCCCCTAATCCCGCCCTAACGGGCAGGGGATACCGTTATCCCGTCGCGCGGAAGGTCGCGCCCCCATCAACGCCAAGAAGGAGGAACGTCCGATGTCCTGCCAACACCTCTCGTGTTATCGCTCTGCCGGGAACAACTGGGCAGTCGCTCATTGCGCCGCCAAAGAGACGCCTTATGTCCCCAGTCTGTGCGACCTGGAGGCCTTCTGTCGCAGCGGTCGCCATGCCCTTTGCCCCTTCTATCTTCTGGCCGACCTTGGGGGGCAGGGATTCGCAGGGGAGCATGCCGGCATCGCCTTGACGGTCGGCGATTTTTCGGTAGCCACGGCCGCCAGCATGCCATGACCAAGGAACAACAAGGAGGAAAACCATGCGTTCCAGCCTGAGGTTCAACTTGCTGTTTTGCCTGGTGGGGGTGGCGTTGGCCGCCGGCTGTGGTCTGGGTGTTTTCCATGCGCTCTCACGCAATTCTCAGAGAGGGCCTGTCGTCGAGGCCAGTCAAGGCACCAAGGGGAGGCCGGTTGCCGGGAGCACCTCAGAAAAAGAGGCCCAAGACGGGAAGGGGGAGGGCATCGACAGCGTACTGCTGGTGTCGGTCCTTTAGTCTCTGGCTTTCGGCTGCCGGCAAGGGAGCCGAAAGCCCGCCATCGAGAAGGCAACAACGGCCAAACGTGTTCCGGTCGCCACATGTTGGTGGCCAACGGCGAGGGGGGAACACGGCAGGCGGTTGCCGAATATCGGCCAGTTTTGCCGCGTCGGCCGCAGACGCGGGTGCGACAGGCAATACACGCAAGGAGAAATAGGTATGGAAACCCTCGCCCCAGACAATTTTTCTCGGGAAACCATCATCCAACTGTTGGATAACAACGGCCTGACCAGTTGGTTCCAGCCGATCTTCAACCGTCGTACCGGCGCGGTGTTCGGTTACGAGGCCCTGGCCAGGCTGCGCGACCCCGGCGGTCGCGCAGCCGATATTGCCGCCCTGTTCCAGAAGGCCCAGGCCGAAGGGCTTGTTTCTTCCCTCGACATGCTGTGTCGGGAAAACGCCTTCTGTCGTGCGGTCGAACTTGGCCTGGCCGAGGTACCTGCCTATCTGTACGTGAATATCTGCCCGGCGACCCTCATGCATCCGGAGCACCGGGGCGGGCTGACGGATCGACTCGCCGAGGAATGCGGCATCGCCAAGGAGCGGATCATTCTGGAGTTGACCGAGCAGGAGGCGATCCGCAACTACGATCTCTTCAAGCGCTCGGTGGAGCACTACCGGGACCGTGGCTACAAGATCGCCATCGACGATTTCGGCGCCGGCTACGGCGGGCTCAAGATGCTCTCCATTATCCAGCCCGATTACGTCAAGGTGGACCGTCACTTCATCACCGGAATCGACCATGACTCCTTCAAGTATAATCTGGTGGATGCCATTGCCACGGTCTGCCACAAGCTCGGCATCACCGTGATCGCGGAAGGCATCGAGCGGCCGGAGGAGTTGGAGACGGTGGCGCGCTTTGACATCGATCTGCTTCAGGGATATCTGCTGGGGCGGCCGGCGCCGGAGTTGCTCCGGCAGGAGATGGCGCCGGTTGTCCGCGAGCGGGAGGCGGTGGCCGGCTGCGCCAACTCCCTGAAGCCTTGCGCCATCGGCAATACGGTCCGCTATGTGGAGCCTCTCGGCCCGGGCCAGTTGCTCATGGAGGCATTTCAGCGCTTCAAGGAAGACCCCGATCAGAATGGCCTGCCGGTGGTGGATGGTGGGCGGGTGCTGGGCATGTTGAGCCGGATGGACTTTCTGGAAAAGGAACTGGTGGGACCGTGCGGCTATGGCTTTGCCCTTTCCGCCCATCGGCGCATCCACGAGGTGCTGGGAGGGGAATATCTGCTGGTTGACGCGGCAACGCCGGTGGAGGAGGTGGTCCGGCGGGTGAAGGCCCGGCGGGGGCGGCACCTCTACGACGACATCTGCGTTGCCCAGCACGGCCGGTATCTCGGCACGGTGGCCATCGCCGCCCTGCTCGACGCCATCACCCAGCGGAGTATCCAGCTGGCGCGCGGCTCCAACCCGCTCACCGGTCTGCCGGGCAACGAATTCATCCAGCGCACCATCACCAACCTCATCGAGCAGCGGGTGGATTTCGACGTGTGCTACATCGATATCGACGACTTCAAGCCGTACAACGACTACTACGGCTTCGAGAAGGGCGACCAGGTGCTCAAGCGGCTGGGGCAGCTCATTGTCGATATCGTGCAGCCCAACGAGAGCGATCGCTTCCGTTTTGTCGGCCATATCGGCGGTGACGACTTCATCGTCGTCACCCGTTCGCTCCTTTCCTACCCGGCCTGCCAGCGCATCGTCAGGGGATTCACTCAAATGCTGGCGGAGTTTCACGGGATGCCGGAGCTGGAACAGGGATATTACCTGGCCACCGACCGCCAGGGACAACTGCGCAGGATTGCGCTGCTGTCGCTTTCCATTGGCATTGTCGGCACTGGCGAGTGTGTGGTGCAGTCCTACGGCGAACTGGCCTTTCTTGCCTCCGGGGTCAAGCGGGCCGCCAAGCAGGAAAAGGGATGCTCCATCGTGCGGAACCGGCGGGAGATTGCCCAATCGCCGGTGCTGCCCCAAGCCAACGAGGCGGCCTGAGGAGAAGGATGCGGGTGCGGGCTCCAGGCCGGGGGTCCATCGACAGAAAAGGAAAGGTAATCGAATGATGACGGAGAGGGAACAGGCCGCTGCAGTGGCGCGGCCGGGCAAGGTGCTCATCGTCGAGGACGACGAGTACATCGCCGAGTTGTTGCGCTACTGGTTCCAGCGGGCTGGTTTCGTGACCCGCATCGTCGGGGATGGCCTGGCGGCGTGTAGCCTGGTGGAAGGGGAACGGCCGGACGCCATCCTGCTCGATCTCATGCTGCCGGGACTCGACGGCCGCGAGGTCTGCCGGCTGATCCGGCATCATCGCGACCCCGGCATCGCGGCCACTCCCATCATCATGCTCACCGCCCTGTCGGCGCCGGAGGAAAAGGCCGATGGGTTGCGACTGGGCGCCGATCTCTATCTCACCAAGCCTTATTCGGTGCGCGAAGTGCTGACGGCCGCCGCATCCCTGATGCGTCGGCAGGGCCTGCTGCTGGCAAATTAGGCCGGCGTGGTCGTCGGCGCCTGGCGCAGATGGATGGCGAAGGTGCTGCCCTTGCCGGGCGTACTGGTGAGGGTCACCCTGCCGCCATGGGCCTGGACGATGTGCTTGACGATGGCCAGCCCCAGACCGGTACCGCCCGTACCGCTGCTGCGCGCCTTGTCCACCCGGAAGAAGCGTTCGAAGACGCGGGACTGATCGCGAGGCGCGATGCCAACCCCCTGATCCTCCACCGTCACCACTACCTCGTCGTCCGTTGCCGTGGCGAAGACCAGCACGTCGCTGTCTGGCGGGCTGTATTTGATCGCATTGTCGATGAGGTTGACCAGCGCCTGTTCGAACAGCGGCGGGTTCAGCCAGGCGGCCAAGGTGGGCGGGCATTCCTGGCGGATGCTGATTTTCTTGGCCGTGGCCGCGGGCAGACAGGTTTGGACCGCCCCGGCGATCGCCTCCCGGATCGGGTGATGGTCGAGGGTGATCTCGTGGCGTTCCGTTTCCTTTTCCAGCCGTGAGAGGGCGAGCAGATCCTCGACAATGGCGTGCAGTCGCTTGGCCTGCTGGTGGATGATGTTCAGGAAGCGGCGGGCGTTGTCAGGCTCCGTAAGCGCGCCATCGAGCAAGGTTTCGACAAAGCCGGCAATGGAGGTGATCGGCGTTTTCAACTCGTGGGAAACGTTGGCGACGAAATCGCGGCGCACCGTTTCCAGTCGCCGCAGGTTGGTGACGTCGCTCATGACGACGAGCGCCCCGGTCACCCGTTGCCCTTCTCCTTCCTTGAGCGGCACGCCGCAGAGATAGAAGGAACGGCTGTCGCCCTTGGCATCCGGCAGGGCAATCTCGCGTTCCTGGCGGGTTGCCGCGGCGAGCGTTGCTTTGATGAAGCGCTGGAGATCGAGGTTGCGCACTGCCTCCAGCGTGGGCCTTCCCTTGACCCGACGGGGATCGAGGCCGAGGAGGGCGAGGGCGGCGGGGTTGAAACTCTGGACGCGTTCCTCGGCATCCACCGTCAGCACCCCTTCCACCATGCTGCCGAAGACCGCCTCCAGTTCGTTGCGCTCCTGGCTGACCAGGGCGATTCGTTCCGTCAGTTGGCCGACCAGGTGATCGAGGGCCGCGGCGAGGGCAAGGATGCTGTCCGGGCCGGTCAAGCTCATGCTTTTGCGGGAGGGGGTACCGGTGGCGAGGTCCGTGGCCCATTGGCGCATCGCCTTGAGCGTCAGCTCCTGGTCGCGATGCAGGAACCAGGCGATTGTCGCGGCCACGGCAAAGAGCACCATGGCGACCACGATGATTCCGTGTTGCTGCGCCCTTTGCCAGTGCGCCAACGCGGCGGCGGGTAAAGCGGTGCGGAGCACGCCGAGCAGTCTGGTTCCATCGTTGAGCGGCAGGGCGACATAGAACATTTCGGTGTTGAGCGTGTAGCTGTGGCGGTGGGAGGCGCCAACGCGGCCGGCAAGGGCGGCAATGACCTCCGGCCGGTCGCGGTGATTTTCCATGTCGGCCGGTTTTTCGTGGGAATCCGCCAGGATGGTGCCGTCCGGGAGAATGATGGTGACCCTGGTGGCGGTATCGGAGGCGATGGCGGTGCAGAAGGTCTGGAGTCGCTTGTGGTCGCCGGCCTTGACCAGGGCGATGACCTCGCTTTGGGCGATGCGTCCTCGCGCCTCCAGATCCTTTTCCATCCTTGCCACGGCCAGATGATCGTCGAGCGAGATGGCCGCGCCGGCCAGGACCGCGAGAACAAGGCCGATGAGGATCAGGTGGGTGGTGAAAGGGTGCCGGAGGATTGGGTAGGGGAGGCGCATGGCCGTCGCGGTGGTAGAGGTTTCTGTCTATTAAACCTCAAAAACGCCCAAAGGACAAATGAAGAAAAGGAGAGGACTTTTGGCGGGGGTAAGAAAACGACAGATTACTGCCCGTGAGCGGCCGGGCAGTGCCGACAAATCCAGGAGGAGGCGCAGGCTCAGGAGGGAAGTTCAGGTAAACAGGTTCTGGTTGCCGGTGATCTTGCGGATCAGTTCGCGGTAGTCTTGGGCGCCGTTGGAACCCGGCGCGAACTCGTAAATCGTCTGGCCGTAGGCAGGCGCTTCGGAAAGACGAACGTTGTAGCGGATGGGTTCGCAAACCGCGGCGCCGTACAATTTTTTGAGTTGCTCGAGGAAATCGTCACCCTGTTTGACGCGGCTGTCGCGTAAGGTGGGCAGGATGTACTTGAGCGCCAGTCCCTTGCGGTATTTCTGGATCGCGGCGATGCTCTTGAGGAATTCGCCGAAACCTTGCAGTGACATGATCTCCAGGGACACCGGAACGAGCAGTTCGTTGACATAGAAGAGGACGTTGACGGTGAGCGGGTCCCACCCCGGCGAGGTGTCCACCACCACGTAATCGTAGTCCGCCTCCAAGGGGGTGAGGGCGTCGGCCAGCGTCTGCTCGCCGCCGAAATCCTTGCGATCGATGATCCGCTTGAGTCCGGCCAGCCCCTTGCCGCCGGCCAACAGCCAGAGGTTCTTGCGGGCCTGGATCACCGCCTCGGCCGGGGTCAGTTCCTCGGCCACCAGTTCGGTGAGCCCGGCCTTCGGTTTCATGCCGAGCATGAAGGCCGATTGCCCCTGGGTATCGGTATCCACCAGCAGCACCCGGAAGCCGGCCATGGCAAGCCCGGCCGCCAGGTTTACCGAGGTGGTGGTCTTGCCGACCCCTCCTTTGCTGAGGGAGACCCCGATGCGGCGGACGTTGTCGTTTGTCTTGGCAACCTTGGGGGCCGCCGGCGCGGGGGTCGGTGCCGCCGGTGGCGGTGGTGCCGGTGCCGGACGGGGAAATTCGAGGGGGAATTGCTGGTTGCACCCCTGGCAACGGGCCATCTTGACGTTGGGCGGGATCCGCTTCTCGTCGATATTGTGCTGCTTTTTGCAATGGGGACAGATGATCAGCATCTTTTGGTTTCCTTTTCGGGCGGCCCGGTGAGCGGAAAGGGCTGACGGGTGCTCATCATGGCAATGGGGTTCCTCATCGTTTCTCAGCCCGGTCGAGCCCGCGGAAGAGCCATTGGTAGATTGCGCTCTTCTGGCCCTGTTTCTTGAAATCCTGCAACACGATCCGGACGGCAAGTTCTACGAGCAGCGAGCGGGTGACGCGGGGGCGATCCTTTTCGGGGAGCATGTCGATGATGGTTTGGCGGGCGTCCTCCAGATGATCGTAAACCGCTTCCCCGAGATAGTAGGTGGTCTTGATCTTGGTCAGTCGGAGATCCGCGCGCCATTCCGCTTGGTCATGCCCCGCCGCTTCGCCCTTCTTGCCGCGAATCATTTTTTCGATGGCCTTGGCCGCCTCGGCTGGCGGTTGCTCCCGGCCGTGCAGGAGGGCGCCGAGAATGTCGATTTTTCTGCTGCTCATGCCGGCGGATGCGGAAAGAGGTCGCGGCGTTGGCGGAGGATGAAATCCTGGAGTTGTTGCGCCGCCGGCAGGGCGAGATCGACGAGTTCGATGCCGCAATGGAAGGCGTTGGCCTTGTCATCCTTCGTGACATGCCGGACCAGCCCCCGCAGCGCAAGGGTCTGGTTGCCGAGGGTCAGGAGGAGGTCGTGGGTCTGGCCAGGCACCAAAACCGTGCCTTCGGCCAGCAGGATGCCGATACCATGGCTGCCGATATCGACGAGGGCGTGGTGTTGGCCCGCGATCTGCACGGTAATGTGGTCGGCGTCGGTGACTTGGCTGCGGAAGGAGTCGCGGGTGACGTCATCCGCGTCGGCCTGGCTCAATTCGGCCGGCGGTGCATCTTCCGGTGCGCCGTTTCTGGTGGGTGCCATCCTCTCCTCCCGTTCGCTCCTGCAACAAGGCGACCGCCATGGGTGGCCGCCGCGGATTTCTTTCGATTATGGATTGGTATCGTTGACCCTGTCAAGGAGAAAGGCGCTGTAGAGCCGGGCGAACGGGTCAAAAAAGTCGCCGACGATATCACAAGTCGTTCGGACCGGAGCGGTTGACCAATTCCTGAAGTCGCCTGCCGTAGCGGGCCGGGTCGAAGGCCTGGCCGGCGGCGAGGACCTGCAGGACTTCCTCGACCACCACATGGCCGATGAGGATGCGGGCCTCTTGGTCCGTCAAGCCTTGGGCGATGAGGCGTGCCAGGGTGAGGCGCATCTCCGGCGGGTCGTTGGCGGCAAGCTGCTGCTCGATCACGGCGTTGATCGCCTGTTGCAGGCGGGCGGTCTTTTGCGAGTCGCGCATGGAATTCTCCTCTTTGCTGCACCAACCATAGCGGCTTGGCCCTTTTTTGGCAACCCGGATACATCCCCCCGACAATCGCGGTTGGCGGGAAGGTGCCGGGGCGGGTATAGTGTCTTCATGCGTTGCCGGCCTGGTGCGATGAAGGCCATGATTGCCAGGCGCTGGCGCGGATTGGGGTACGCATTGTCTTGTCATCGAGGTGGCCATGGAAGTTTTGGTGGTGGATAACAATCCGGTTTTCCTGCGGCTGCTGGAGAATTTTCTCGCCAAAGCCGGCCACGAGGTGCTCGCCGCCGGCAGCGGGCTCGAGGCCCTGCGGCTGCTGGAGAGCCATCAGCCGGTCGTGATCTTCATCGACCTGGTGATGCCCAATATCGGCGGCGACAAGTTGTGTCAGCTCATTCGGAGCAAACCGGGTTTTGCCGACGTGCTGCTGGTTATCCTTTCCGCCGTGGTCTCCGAGGAGGCGATCGATCTCGCCGCCATCGGCGCGGATTTCTGCATCGCCAAGGGGCCGCTGACCGTTATCGCCCCGCATCTGACCGAGGCCCTCGAGCTCGCCGGCTCACGCCGCGGGGAGCAGCCGCCGCGGGTGGTGGGCGCCGCGCATTTCGAGAAGCGGGAGATCACGCAGGAACTGCTCACCACCGCCCGCCACTATCGGGCCATGCTCGCCAACCTGGCCGAGGGGGTGCTGGAGGTCTCGTTGCCCGATGCCCGGGTGACTTATGCCAACCCGGCGGCCCTCGACCTGCTGGCGAAGACCGAGGCCGAGGTGCTGGCGGCTCCCCTGCCTCTCCTCTTTTCCGGTCCTGGTGAGCAGATAGCCCGGTCCCTGTTGCAGCGGGTCGCGGCGGATGGGCAGCAACTGTTGAAGGCCGAGCAGCCGATCATCCGCGGTGCGCGCCAGCTGGCCTTGAGCATGCGGCTGGTGGCCGAAGCGGATACCCCCCGCTATCTCCTGGTCCTGCTGCGGGACATCACCGAATACAAGAACGCGGAATACGCCCTCAAGGTCTACAACGCCGACCTGGACCAGATCTTCAACACCGCGGCGGACGGCATGGTGGTCATCGACCGGGAGTTCACCATCCTGCGGATCAATGGCACCATGCGGCGTATGCTCGTCCTGAAGGGCAGCCTGGTGGGCCGGAAGTGTTTCGAGGTCTTTCCCGGTGCCGTCTGTCATACCGTAGAGTGCCCCATGGTGCGCATCCTCGAAGGGGAGACGCGGGTCGAATTCGAGGAGGAAAAGGAGGCCACCGACGGCCGCTTCGTGCCCTTCCTGGTTACGGCCACCCCCTACCGTTCACCCGAGGGCGATTTGCTGGGCATCGTGGAGGATTTCAGGGACATCACCGAACGCAAGCGCTGGGAGAAGAATCTGCAGGAGAGCGAGGAGCGCTACCGCGACCTCTTCGAAAATGCGAGCGACCTGATCCAGAGTGTCACCCCGGAGGGTCGCTTCCTCTACGTGAACCGGGCGTGGCGCGAGGCCCTGGGCTACACCGAGGCCGAGGTGAAGAGGCTCCAGGTGTGGGACATCATTGCGCCGGAATATCGGGAGCGCTGCCGCGCCATTCTGCAGGAGGTGATGGTGCAGGGGGTCAGGAGGGAGGTCGAGGCCGTCTTTCTGGCCAGGGATGGGCGGCGGATTCATGTCCTCGGCAACGTGAGCTGCAAATTCCATCAGGGCACGCCGCTGTACACCCGCGGCATCTTCGCCGACGTCACGGCGCGTAAGCGGGCGGAGGAGGAACTGCATGCCACCCTGGCCACCCTGCGGGCGATCTACGAAAACAGCCTGGTGGGCATCCTGGTATTGCGCGGCGGCCGCACCGTGGCCGACGTCAATCCCCGTTTGAGCGAGATTACCGGCTACCGTCGGGAGGAGTTGCTGGGTCAGAGCGTGCGGCTGCTCCATCTTTCCCAGGAGAGCTTCGAGCGGTTCGGCGCCCGATATTTCAACCTGCTGGCGGCCAACGAGCTCATCCATCTCGAATACCAGCTCCGACGCAAGGACGGCACCCCGATTTGGTGCCTGCTTTCCGGCAAGGCGTTGAACCCCGATGATCTCGACGAGGGAGTGATCTGGGTCATCGACGAGATTACCCAGCGGAAGCAGCTTGAAGAGCAGAAGCAGCAACTGATCGAGGAATTGCAGGAGATGCAGGAGGCGCTGCTCGCCCAGTCCATCCGTGACCCGCTCACCGGCCTCTTCAACCGCCGCTATCTGGACGAGTCCCTTCGCCAGGCGGTGAGCAAGGCCAGGCGGCACCAGGCGACCCTCGGGGTGGTGCTCTTCGACATCGATCACTTCAAGCGGATCAACGACCAGTATGGCCATCTGGCCGGCGACACGGTCCTGCGCAGCCTGGGGGCCTTGGTGCAGCAACACATCCGTGGGGAGGATATTGCCTGCCGGTATGGCGGCGAGGAATTCGCCATCCTCTTTCCCGGCATCGGCGAGGAGGACGCCCGGCGCCGGGCCGAGGAACTGCGGGAGATGGTGGCCCGTGACCTGGTGGTCGAGGCCGACGGCCAGGTGTTGCGGGGAATCACCATCTCCCTCGGGGTGGCGGTTTTTACGGGCCAGGCACTCGCCGCGCCGGAGAAACTCATCGCCACCGCGGATGCCGCCCTCTATCAGGCCAAGAAGGAGGGCCGCAACCGGGTGGTGGTGGCCGGCTCGTCCGGGGCTACAGCGCCGGCAGCTTGATCTTGAGGCTTTCCTTTTCCTTTTCCGTCTCCAGTTTCACCTGCATCTCCAGCTCGCCGCTCCGCAGGCCCAGGGCAAGCGGCATGGCACTTTTGTTGCCCTCGGCGTGGAGGATGGCCCGCATGATGGCCACTACCCCGTCGAAGATGGCGCGAGGCGGGGTGGGGAGGGAGATTTTTTCGTCCTCCACCTGGATGGTCACGGTGAGGTGTTCCTTCTTGCGTTTGAAGGAAAGTTTGCCGGCCTTCTCGCTGATGGCATGGAGCAGCGCCAGCGCCAGGTAGCGGGTGCTTTCTTCGCCGATGTCGGCTGGGGTGGCGGTGGCCACCGCCTGAAGGTTGGCATGGTAGTTGGTGTCAAGATAGCAGTCGCACATCTCGATGAGTTTCTGGTGCGGGTTGGGGTCGTGCAGTTGCATGGGGTGCCTCGTCGTTGGGGTGAACGAAACCAATTCTTTCTCGAAGTATCTTCAGCACGCCGGGAGGAAATGTCAAGGCGGGATCGCGGTCAGCGGATGCGGCGCGGGCCGTAGGTGGTGAGGACGGTGCGGGCCTGGAGTTGTTTCACTTTTCCCGCGGCTTCCTGGAGTTGGGCGCGGACCTCGTCGATGGTGGCGTTTTTTTCCGCCAGCTGCCGCTCCAGGGTTTTGACCAGCGTATTCAGGTCGTTGATCAGACGCTGCTCCCGCAGGGCACGGTTGATTTTGGCCTCCAGTTCGTCACGGAAAAAGGGCTTGGCCAGGAAATCGATGGCCCCGGCCTGGATCACCTCGGTATAGGAGTGGGCGTCGCCGTAGCCGGTGACGATGATCACTCCGGTTTCCGGAAAATGCTGTCGCACCTCGCGGAGGAGATCGAGGCCGGTGAGGCGGGGCATTTTGAGGTCGCTGATGACCAGGGCGAAGTGGCCCTGGCGGAGTTTGCCAAGCGCCTCCTGGCCGTCGTGCGCCTCGGCGAAGGGCAGGTGGAAGGATTGCACATAGGAGCGCAACAGGTCGAGGAAGGCGGGGTCGTCATCCACGATGAGGATGGTATCAGGGGCCGGTTCGGTCATGATGGCGTCCTCCTGACCAAAATAATACGCCAGTCGGCATCCCAAAAGCAAGGGAGAACGGATCGAGAGCGACCAGCGGCGGCGACCGGGAGTTCGACGCTATTCATTTTGACAGTTCCGCGGCCCCCGTGCTATAGTTGCCGGCCAAAGTACGCTGTTCCGTCAACGAGAGCCCGAGCAGGAAGGGGGAGCCATGAAAATCGAGCGTTCCAAGGAGTTGTTTGCCAAGGCCCAAAGCCTGATCCCCGGAGGAGTGAACAGCCCGGTGCGGGCGTGCAAGTCGGTGGGCTGCGACCCCCTCTTTGTGGCGCGGGCCAATGGCGCCAAGGTTTACGATGTCGACGGCAACGAGTTCATCGACTTTGTCTGCTCCTGGGGGCCGATGATCCTCGGCCATAACCATCCGGCGGTGGTGGCGGCCATTACCGAGACGCTGGCCGACGGCACCTCCTTTGGCGCCCCGACCCCCAAAGAGATCGAGCTGGCCGAGCTGGTGATCGCGGCCCTGCCCGCGGTGGAGAAGGTGCGCTTCGTCAGTTCCGGCACCGAGGCGACCATGAGCGCCATTCGTCTGGCCCGCGGTTACACCGGCCGCACCAAGGTGGTGAAGTTCGACGGCTGCTACCACGGCCATGCCGACAGCTTCCTGGTGAAGGCCGGCTCCGGGGTGATCACCCTCGGCATCCCCGGCAGCCCTGGGGTGCCGGAGGATATCGTCAAGAACACCCTTTCCATTCCCTATAATGATGTGGCCACCCTGGAGAAGACCCTGCGGGATGAGAGCCTCGATATTGCCTGCGTCATCGTCGAGCCGGTGGCCGGCAACATGGGGGTGGTGGTGCCGCAACCCGAGTTTTTGCAGGCACTGCGGTCCCTCACCGCCGAGCGCGGCATCCTGCTCATCTTCGACGAGGTGATCACCGGCTTCCGCCTTTCCCTGGGCGGGGCGCAGCAGTATTACAACATCATGCCCGACCTCACCTGCCTCGGCAAGATCATCGGTGGCGGCCTGCCGGTGGGGGCCTACGGCGGCAAAAAGGAAATCATGGACCACATCTCCCCGGTGGGCCCGGTCTATCAGGCCGGCACCTTGTCGGGCAACCCGCTGGCCATGGCCGCCGGCGTCGCCACCTTGAAGGAACTGGCCAAACCCGGCTTCTATCAGGCGCTGGAGCAGAAGGCTGCTGGTTTTGCCCAGGGGTTGCAGGCCATTGCCGAGAGGTATCTCCCCGGTCAGACCACCCTGAACCGGGTCGGCTCCATGATGACCACCTTTTTCACCCCTGGGCCGGTCACCGACTTTGCCACCGCCATGCAGGCGAACACCGAACGCTACGGTGCCCACTTCCGTAATATGCTCGCCCAAGGGGTCTGGCTGGCCCCCTCCCAGTTCGAGGCGGCCTTTGTCTCGGCGGCCCAGTCAGAGGCGGATTTGGCTGCTGCCCTCGACAAAACTGAATGGTCATTCAAAAAGTTGGCGTGAGGGGTAAAAAGCCGTTGACTTTGGGGGGCGGCCATGATACGAAACGAAACGATTTTATCGTCGTGGTGCGCTTTCCGGCGCTGAACGCGAGGAGTCAATGGCCAACAATCGTAAGGAAATGATGAAGTTGTTGGCCGATTTCAGCACCATCGGCATGGCGGTTGCCTTCTCCATCTTTGTCGGGGTCGGCATCGGCTATTTTCTGGACCATAAGGTGTTTGGTGGGCGGACCTCGCCGTGGTTTACCCTGATTTTTCTGGGCTTCGGGGTGGTGGCGGCCTTCAAGAACCTCTTCACCATGGCCAGAAGGAAGGACCTCTGATGGTCGGGCCTTCGGGCGACACGAAGGCCGGGGATATCTCCCTTCGCGTGGTCCAGGCGGTCAATTGGCTGGCGCTTGCCGGGTTGGCCGGCGCAGCCTGGGTGGGCTACTCCGGTTTTGTGGCCCGTTCGGTGCTGATTGGCGGCGTGATCGCCAATGCGAGTTTTTTCTTTTTGCAAAGGGACCTCACCCGGCTGCTCAGTGGGGACCTGACCGCGGCCAAGGCCCGGTTTTTCATGCGATATTATGTCCGCCTCGGAATCGTGGTGGTGATCCTCTTCCTGCTGGTCAAGTTCCGGCAGGTGCATACCGTGGGGTTGCTCGTTGGCCTTTCCACGGTGCTCTTGGGGATCGGCATCGCGGTCGCGGGAGCGGCCCGCAGGCTTTATACAACTCGCAGTAAGGAGGCATAGGGCATGGAACATCCAATATTATTCATCTCGCTCATCCTGCAGTACCTCGGGTTGCCGGTACCGCACGGCCCGGTTGGGGATACCCTGCTGGCCAAGCTGGTTTCCCCGCACATGACCTACACCTGGTTCGTCATGCTCTTCCTCATCATCGTGCCGAAGCTCACCATGGGCAACTTGAGCATGGTGCCGAACAAGGGGCAGAATTTCTGGGAGGTGATCATCGGCGGCCTGGAAGACTTCATGGCCGAGAACATGGGCAAGGAGGGCGCCCGGATGATGTTCCCGATGCTGGCCACCTTCTTCATCTACATCCTGGTGGCCAACATGGTGGGCCTGATGCCCGGCTTCATGTCTCCCACCTCGAACCTCAATGTCACCTTGGGCTGCACCCTGATCGTCTTCTTCACCACCCATATCCTGGGGTTGAAATTCCACGGGGCAGGGTACATCAAGCACTTCCTGGGGCCGATTCCGTGGCTCATTCCGCTGATGTTCCCCATTGAACTCATCAGCCATCTGGCCCGTATCCTTTCGCTCTCCATCCGTCTTTTCGGCAACATCATGGCCAAGGAGACCCTCTTGGGCATCCTCTTCATGCTGGCCGGCGCCTACTTCGCGCCGCTGCCCATCCTCTGCCTGGGTGTCTTCGTCTCCATCGTCCAAGCCATGGTCTTCCTGCTGCTGTCGATTCTGTACTTCTCGGCATCCATGGAACATGCCCACTAAGCAAGTGAAACCCGTTGCGCAATCAACGAAGAAGGCCAAATAACAACTTTTTTGCAACAAGGAGGAACACAATGAAGAAGGTCGGTATTCTGTCTGCACTGATGGTTCTGGGTCTGGCCACCGTGGCCATGGCTGCCGAGGGTGGTGAGGCTGCGGCCGCCGCTCCGGCTGCCACCAACCTCGCTCTGGTCTGCTTGGCCGCTGCCCTCTCCGTAGGCGTGGCCGCGCTGGGCTGCGGCATCGGCATGGGCTCCGGTATCGGTGGCGCTTGCTCCGGTATCGCCCGCAACCCGGAGGCCTCCGGCAAGATCACCGTAACCATGATCATCGGTCTGGCCCTGATCGAGTCTCTGACCATTTACGGTCTGGTTATCTCCCTGATCCTGCTCTTCGCCAACCCGCTGCTGAAGTAGTTTCGCAGCGCCTGGTGCGCATGATGTAAAGGCCGCGGGGTTGCCCCGCGGCCTTTTTTTGTTGGCATGTCCGGAGAACTCGGCAAACAAAGAATCACGACTTTTTTCGTTCATTTTTTTGCGTGCCTTTATGCCCGCATGGGTGCAAAGAAAACGAACCAGCAGCGAAGCGGCGAAAGAAAGGGCACCCGGTCACTTGGCCCGCCGGAGGCTGGCTTCCCTGCACTCCTCGATCAGGCCGGGCGCTGCGGAACTCAGGCTTATTCGGCCTGCTCTGCGGTGCTCGGCGGCGTGAGACGGGAGGTGTGCTTGATTGCTTCCCAGACATCCAGGGGCGTCGTTTTTGTGAATGGTATAGTAGTGGTGATAGCAACCGAGGAGAATCGCTTCTTATGAAACGTGTCCATGTCATCAGCCTTGGCTGCCCGAAGAACCTGGTCGATTCCGAGGTGATGCTCGGCCTCTTGCAGGAGGCAGGCTTTACCGCGGTCACCGAGCCCGAGGCGGCCGACATCCTGCTGGTCAATACCTGCGGTTTCATCCAGTCGGCAGTGGAGGAGGGGATCGATACCATCCTCGCCCTGGGGGAACTGAAGGAGGATCTGCCGGACAAGGTGCTGGTGGTTACCGGCTGCATGGTCCAGCGTTACGGCGAGGAGCTGGCGGCGGAGCTGCCCGAGGTGGACCTCTTCATCGGCACCGAGGGCATCCAGGAAATCGTGACCCGCCTGCGGCAATACCTGGCCGGGCAGCCGGTGCCATTAGCCTTGGCGCCTCCGACCTTTTTGATGGACGCCACGCTGCCGCGCCAGCTCTCCACCCCGTCCCATCGGGCCTACCTCAAGGTGACGGAAGGCTGCGCCAACCGTTGTGCCTATTGTCTGATTCCCTCCCTGCGGGGCGGCTTGCGCAGCCGGCCGCTTGACGACCTGCTGGCCGAGGCGCGGGCTCTGGCCGCGACCGGGGTGAGGGAGCTGACCCTGGTGGCCCAGGATCTCACGGCCTATGGCTGCGATTTGGGACCGGCGGGGCCGCGGTTGCTCGATCTCTTGGCCGGTCTGCTCGAGACCACCGCCATTCCATGGCTGCGCCTCCTCTATCTTTACCCGATTCGGGTGGATGAGAAGCTGCTTCGTTTCATGGCCGCCAATCCGCGGGTCGTGCCTTATCTCGATGTGCCGCTCCAGCATGTCTCAAGCCGCATGCTTACGGCCATGAACCGGCCGTACGACCATCAGCAGGCCCAGGCGGTGGTGCGTCGCATCCGGCGTCATCTGCCCGGCGCCGCCATCCGCACCACCCTCATGGTGGGGTTCCCCGGCGAGACCGAGCAGGATGTGGCCATGCTCGAGGCATTTCTCCGCGAGCACACCCTCGACCATGTGGGCATCTTCACCTACTCGAACGAGGAGGGGTGCGCGGCCTACTCTCTGCCCGATCAGGTGGCGGAGGAGATCAAGGAGGAGCGGCGGGAGCGGTTGATGGCGGTGCAGCACGAGATTTCCCTGGCCCGCAACACCTTACGGATCGGCACGGTCGAAACGGTGCTGGTCGAGGGGGTGAGTGAGGAAACCGAGCTGTTGCTGGAGGGACGGCTGGCCTCGCAGGCGCCGGAGATCGACGGCTGCGTTTACATCAGCGCCGGGACCTGCAATCCGGGGGACCTGGTGGCGGTGCGGATCACCGAGGCACATCCCTATGATTTGGTGGGGGAGATTGAAGAGGAATTCCAATCCTCAATCAAGCGTTAACTTCGCCGCTTCGCTGCTGCCGGCTCAACGCGCTGCGCGGCTCCTCGCCGTACTGAATTGTACTGTCTCGTCGCTGCTCGCTGGCCTTCGCGTTTCCATCTTGATTGAGAAATGGAATGAGGGGTGAGGTGGTTGGTTACTTGTTCACCAGCTCCTTGAGTTCCTTGCCGACCTTGAAGAAGGGCAGCTTTTTGGGCCTGACCTTGATCTTTTCGCCGGTCTTGGGGTTGCGGCCGAAATAGGAATCGTACTGCTTTACCACGAAACTGCCGAAGCCCCGGATTTCGATGCTGTCGTTCGCTGCCAGCGCGTCGCTCATGGCATCCAGGATGGTGTTGGCAATCATGCTCGCATCCCGCAGCGGGATCTTGGTTTCCTCGGCCAGCGCCTCGATCAGCTCCGATTTGTTCATGCCCCTCTCCTGCCTTGGTCTGCCACGACGGTGGCAGATCGTTTCCGCACTCTGTTGGGTTGCTTCCGTAGTTCCTGTGGTACCTAGCGGCACCGGGTCCTCGGGCCATCATAAAAACACTTTAAATCCAAGCAGATGACCTATCATAAACAGGTAACTTATGAATTGTAAAGCATATTTTTGCCGGCGAAAATCTGCGCCAGGTCTTTTTGGTTGAGATATCGGTGGGATCCGAGGGGAAGCGAGCCGAGCCGCAGTTTGCCATAGGCGGTACGCTGCAGATGGAGCACCGGGTGGCCGATGGCGGCAAACATCTTGCGCACCTGGCGTTTTTTCCCCTCATGGATGACGATCTCGATGACCGTGGCCTTCTCCTCCTCTTTCACCACCCGGACCTTGGCCGGCCAGGTTTTGTGGCCGTCGAGGACAATGCCCTCTTCCAGTTGCCGGAGTTGGCGGCGGTCGGGCCGGCCTTTGACCGTGGCCACATAGGTCTTGTTGATCTCGTACTTGGGGTGGATGACT
Source organism: Deltaproteobacteria bacterium (assembly GCA_021802645.1). Taxonomy (GTDB): domain Bacteria; phylum Desulfobacterota; class Desulfobulbia; order Desulfobulbales; family Desulfurivibrionaceae; genus JAJZRJ01. The sequence goes on from JAJZRO010000006.1 coordinate 67,056, forward strand.
CGGTTGGCCAGCTCACCGTCGTTGGTCAGCAGCAAGGCCCCCTCGGTGTCGAGGTCGAGGCGGCCGACCGGGAAGACCCGTGCCTTGACCCCGCGCAGCAGACTGGTGACCAACGGCCGGCCCTGCGGGTCGCTCATGGTGGTGACATAGCCGGCCGGCTTGTTGAGCAGGATATAGACCAGCTCTTCCTCGCGGGCAATGGGTTTGCCGTCGAAGGTGATGCGGTGGCGGGCCGGGTCGATCTGAAGCCCCATCTCGGTAACGGTCTTGCCGTCCACCGCCACCCGGCCGGCCCTGATGTATTCCTCGGCAGCGCGGCGGGAAGCGACGCCCGCCTGGGCAAGGATTTTTTGCAGCCGTTCTTTCATCGTCCTCTCGGGGCAAAAGGAAAGGGGCAGTCCGTGCGGAATGCCCCTTCAGGTGCGGTCAGTGGTGTGGCAGCGGGATCAGGCGTAGTCTCCCCGCCGGAATTTGGCGGTTTCGAGATAGGAGACTGTGGCCACCCGGTCAAGCAGTTTGGCCAGCGGGTCATCGCCCGGCATCTGATTCTTGATGGAGAGCAGGGCGGCCACGTCCTCTTCCAGGGCGGCGGCATAGGGTTCCAGCTCTTCGGGCTTGAGGGCGGTGTTGCCCAAGGCGGCGCTGAAGGAATCAAGGGTGTTGATGGTGGTTTCGCTCAGCTCCAATCCTTGCAAACGAAGAGCGGCCGGGATTTGGCTGGCGGCCGTCACCGGCGCCGCGGCAGCGGCCTGATTGGCGGCGGCGCTGGTCGCGATCTCCCGGGCCAGGAGTTGCTGGAAGTCGGTGGCGTTGTTCGTGGTCGCATTCACCGGGCCACGGCTTTTGATGCTCTGAAAAATGTCCTGGATCTTCACGCTGGGCCTCGCTAGGGGCTATTGTTGCTCTTCATTTTAGCGTATCGGCGCAACGGGCGTCAAACATTAACGGAAAGGTGCGGCGCGGAACGGCGTGGTCCTGCCTTGCCAGCGGCGGCCATTGCCTCTATAAAAAGAAGAGCAGGGCCTCGTTGACAGGGAGGAAGGATGCACGATTTCATGCGGCGGTTGTTTGCCAGCCACCGGCCACGGTTGGGCGGGCTCGACATTCTGAAATATATCGGTCCCGGCTTCGTGGTCACCGTGGGCTTTATCGATCCGGGCAACTGGGCCACCAACGTGGCGGCAGGGTCACAGTTCGGTTACAGCCTCTTGTGGGTGGTCACCCTCTCCACCCTCATCCTCATCCTGGTCCAGCACAACGCGGCCCATTTGGGGATCGTCACCGGCCTCTGCCTCTCCGAGGCGGCCACGAAATTTTTTCGTCAGCCCTGGCGCGCCCTCTTTCTCGGCAGCGCCATGCTCGCCTCCATTGCCACCTCGCTGGCCGAGTTGCTAGGGGCCGCCATCGGCCTCAACATGCTCTTCGGCCTGCCGCTCATGGTCGGCACCCTGCTCACCGCCGGGGTGGTGATCGTGGTGGTCTCCAGCAACGGCTACCGGGCCATCGAGCGCTACATCATCGGCTTGGTCTCCCTGATCGGCTTTTCCTTCATCTACGAGCTCTTTCTCGCCCGGGTGGACTGGCCCGCCACTGCCCGCGGGCTGGTGATGCCGACCTTCCCGGCGCAGTCGATTCTCATCATCATGGCGGTGCTCGGGGCAGTGGTCATGCCCCACAACATCTTCCTCCATTCGGAGATCATTCAGAGCCGTGAGTGGCACCGGGGCGACGCGGCGAGTATCCGGCGGCACCTGCGCTACGAGTACATCGACACCATCTTCGCCATGGTGGTGGGCTGGGCGATCAACAGCGCCATGATCGTCATGGCGGCGGCGGTCTTTTTTACCGATCATGTCACGGTGCGTGAGCTCAGTCAAGCGGAGGCGACCCTGCGGCCGCTGCTTGGCCAGAGCGCGGCCCTGGTCTTTGCGGTGGCGCTGTTGCTGGCGGGGTTTTCCTCTTCGGTCTCCTCGGCCATGGCCGGGGCCAGCATCTTTGCCGGCTATTTCGCTGAACCGCTCGATCTGCGCGACAACCATTCCCGGCTGGGGGCGCTCCTTTCCATCGGGCTTGCGGCGCTGGCAGTCTTCTTTTTGCAAGATCCCTTTCAGGGGCTGATCTGGAGCCAGGTGGCGCTCAGCATCCAGTTGCCGTGGACGATCCTCGGTCTCATCATTCTGACCTCGTCGGCCAGGGTGATGGGGGAGTACCGCAATCGCGGCGGCGAAAAATGGCTGCTCTGGGGGCTCGGCCTCTTGGTGGCGGTACTGAACGGTGTGCTGCTGGCCAGTTTTTTCTGAACCGTTGGCCGTCTACCGCCATTGGGGCGGCAGGAGCTTGGTGAGTTTGTTGTCCACCAGGGCCTTGGTCGCCGGGTCTACCTCCAGGACGTGCGGATACCACGGCTTCATCCGGCAGTCGAAGACCACCGGCGGGGTGAGGCCGACATGGAAGCGTTTCACCGCGCTGGCGGCGGCATGGATGTCGGCGGCCGGCTCGAAGCGGGTGAAGAAGGTCCAGAGGAACTCCTGAAGGCTGACCGTGGCTGCGGCAACATCGTCCACCAGTACCACCACCGGCCAGTCACCGAGGGCTTCGGCAGCGGCAAGGCGCTGGGGCAGCTCCTTGTCTTCGGCAAAGGGGCGACCCTGCACCACCAGGGTGCCGGGCAGATAGGCCACTGCCTTGCTGGCGCCTTGGGGGAGTTCCCCGTGGAAACTCTCGGGCAACACCCGCTTGGCCGCCTTGCCCAACCCCATGAGCATCGCCTTGGAGCCGGAGTTCACCGAGGGGCCGGTGTAGTCGAGGGTGTCCTGGGAGACGTTGGCGAAGATGAAGAGGTCGCTGGCCCAGTTGACCCGCTCCAGCACATGGACCCAGAGTTTCCTGAAATCCGCCACGTCGAGGTCGCCATCGGTGACGATGAGGAACTTGGTGAGCGAGAGCTGGCCCTCGCCCAGGATGCGCAGCCCCGAGGCAAAGGCCTCGCGGGGATAGCGGTCCGCCACCCGGGCGGCGGCCAGGCAGTGGAAGCCGGTCTCGCCAAAGGTCTTCAACTGCCGCACCCCGCTCATCACCAGCGGGAAAAGCGGCGAGAGCAGATCCTGCAAAAAGTCGCCGATGTAGAAATCCTCCTGCCGCGGGCGGCCTACGACGGTGGCCGGGTAGATGGCGTCCTTGCGGTGGTAGATACGGTCGATCTGAAAGACCGGGTAGTCGTGGGTGAGCGAGTTGTAGCCGTAGTGGTCGCCAAAGGGCCCTTCCGGCCGCCGCAGGTGGGGCGGCACCACCCCCTTGGCCGCGAACTCGGCGGTGGCCACCAGCCGGTGGCCGCCCAAGGGGTCCTCCACCATGGGCAGCTTCTTGCCCAGCAGCAAGGAGGCAAGCATCAGCTCCGGGATGTTTTCCGGCAGCGGCGCGATGGCCGCCAGCATCAGGGCGGGCGGCCCGCCGATGTAGAGGGTGAGCGGCAGGGGCTCGTTCAGCTTCTCCGCCTCGTGGTAATGATAGCCGCCCCCCTTGTGGATCTGCCAGTGGATGCCGGTGGTGGCGTCGTCGTAGCGTTGGATGCGGTACATGCCGAGGTTGTGGCCGCGGCCCCCGGGGTGCTCGGTGTAGACGAGCGGCAGGGTGACAAAGGGGCCGGCGTCGGTATCCCACGAGGTGAGGAGCGGCAGTTCGGTAAGGCGCGGCGGCTGCATGCACTGCTCAAGGATCGGCGCGCTCCGCACCTTCTTGAGCCCGACCCTGGCCAGCTGGCCCACGAGCGGGCGCAGCGCCCAGAGCTTTTCCAGGCTCGGCGGCATGATCGTTTCCAGGGTCCGCACCAGGTCGGCGACGAATTGCTGGGGCCGGCGGCCGAAGGCGAGTTCCATGCGGCGGCTGGTGCCGAAGAGGTTGGTAACCACCGGAAAGCGGCTGCCCTTGACCTTGGTGAAGAGGAGGGCCGGTCCGCCCTTGGCGATGACCCGGCGGTGGATCTCGGCGATCTCGAGATGGGGGTCCACCGGCTCGGTGACGGTGAGCAGTTCGTTCTGCTCCTTGAGGAGCGCAAGGTAGCCCCGCAGGTCGTTGGTGAGATGTGGTGCCATGGGGCCCTCCTGCACGCCTGTGGCGGGGCAATGGGTCTTACGGCCTCTCGGCCAGGAAGAGGCGGTGGTATTCCGGATCGTTCAGGTGCTTTTGCATCAGATTGGTGAGAAAATCAAGGGTGGCGATGATCTCGTCATCGCCAAGACGCGGAACCAAGGTGGCCAGCAACTCTGGCCGGGCAAAACGCTCGATAAAGGCAATGAGCGAGACCTCGTCGGTCGGCCGGTCGAGACCGAAGCAGATCGGCGGCGGGGGAGGCAGGGTGTCATGGTCGGGCATGGCCAACTCCTTTGGTTTGCAGCGTAAAGGGAGCGGGTGACGCCCCTGTTTTATCGCCAGGGAGGCGGTTCAGCCCGGGATGATCCGCCAGTGGATCGTGCGGGTGCGGGGGCCGTCGAACTCGCAGCAAAAGATCTTCTGCCAGGTGCCGAGCTTGAGAGTGCCGCCCTCGACAAAGACGGTCACCGAGCTGCCGGTGAGGGTGGTCATCACATGGGCCGGCGAGTTGCCCTCGGCGTGGCGGTAGGGATAATCCAGGGGCACCATCTCCCGTAAGGCCGCGATGAGGTCGCGCTGCACGTCCGGGTCGGCCCCCTCGTTGATGGTGAGTCCGGCGGTGGTGTGCGGGTTGTAGGCCAGGCAGATTCCCTCGGCAACGCCGGAGGCGCGCACCGCCTTGCTGATTTCGGCGGTGATGTCGATGAGTTCCATCTGCCGTTTCGTGGAGAGGGTGATGGTGCCGCTGGCCATGGTCGCCTCCTGGTAGGCTCGGCCAGGTCCGGTCGTGAGGCGCAGAAGGAGCCGAACCAGCCAAGATTATTGAGTATAATAGTTTGCAGGATGTGTCAAATTGATTATAAGCAAACAGGAACGGATGGCACGGAAAAAAGGGGAAACCAGAATGCGTTGGTCGTGGCCTTTTGGCATGATCCCTCTGTGGCCGCCCCGGCCGCATCATCCAACGGAGGAAAGATGGTTGGCGACATCCTGAAGCAACTGACGTGGTTCGGCCACGACGCCTTCCGCCTCGTCGCGGGGGGGAAGACCATCTATTTCGATCCCTTCAAACTGAGCGGCGCGCCGCCAGCGGCGGATCTTATTTGTATCTCCCATGAGCATTATGACCACTGCTCGCCCGCGGATGTGGCCAAGATCGCAGGGCCGCAGACGGTGATCCTCACCGAATCGCAGGCCGCGAAAAAACTCTCCGGCGAAGTCCGGGTCCTCAAGCCGGGCGAGCGGGTGACCCTCGGCGCCGTGACGGTGGAAACGGTGCCGGCCTACAACACCAACAAGAAATTCCACCCCCAGACCAACCGCTGGCTCGGTTTCGTGGTCACGGTGGCGGGGGTACGGATTTACCACGCCGGCGACACCGACCTGATCCCGGAGATGCGGCAGATCAAGGCCGATATCGCCCTGCTGCCGGTCTCCGGCACCTATACGATGACCGCCGAGGAGGCGGCCCAGGCGGCCCTGATGATCCAGCCGCAGGTGGCGATCCCCATGCATTACGGTGCTGGCGTGGTCGGCACCGCCGAGGATGCCGCCCACTTTGCCCAAATCTTGGCCGGCAAGGTCCGGGTGGAGCTCTTGCCCAAGCACTGATATGGCCTTTTACCCCATCTGTCTCGATATCGGTGGCCGGCGCTGCGTGGTGATCGGCGGCGGCAAGGTGGCGGAACGCAAGGTGGCGGGCCTCCTCGAGTGCGGTGCCACGGTCTCCGTGGTCAGTCCGGAACTGAGCGAACCGCTGCGCTGTCTTGCCGACCGGGGCGGGATCAACTGGGTGGCCCGGCCGTACCAGCCCGGCGATCTTGCCGGCGCCTTTCTGGTGATCGCCGCCACCGACGATCCGGCCGTGCAGGAGGCGGTGCATACCGAGGCCGAGCAGGGCAACCTCCTGCTCAACGTGGCCGATGTGCCCAAGTGGTGCAATTTCATCCTGCCGGCCACCACCCGGCAGGGGGAGTTGACGATCGCGGTTTCCACGGCGGGCAAAAGTCCGGCCCTGGCCCGCAAACTGCGCGAGGGGTTTGATCGGGAGTTTGGGGTTGAATACGCGGTACTGGTCGAGCTCCTGGGCGAACTGCGGCAGGTGGTGTTGGGGCGAGGCATGTCCCACCAACAGAACAAGGAGTTGTTCCAGCAGCTGGTGGAGGCGGATCTGGCGGCCTGGCTCCGGGCCGGGGAATGGCAGCGGTTGCGCGATCATGTCAGACAGCTGCTGGACGATGAAGCGGCCGTGGCCGTGGTCGATGCCGTGCGGGCCAAGGCGGCAGCACTCTTGAAGGGGGAATGAGACGATGGAAGAGCTGTTCCAGCTCACCGTGCTGGCCTACGCGGCAGCCACAACGACCTATCTGGTGTATTTCTTCAGCCAGAACAAACGGGTGCGCAGCGGGGCCCGGGGGCTGCTGCTCGGCGCCGGCCTGCTCCACACCTTCTATATCGCCGCCCGTTACCTCGCCTCGGATCACACGCCCATCACCAGCAACCACGAGACCGTCTCCTTCTTCGCCTGGTCGCTCACCTGGGGCTTCCTTTCCTTTCGCTGGCGCTATCAGGTGAAGAACTTCGGGGTCTTTGTCACGCCGCTCATCACCCTGCTCATGGTGATCGCCACCTTTTCCTCCCGGCACATCGTCGAACTGCCGCCGGCCCTGCAAAGCTACTGGCTGCCGATCCATGCCAGCATCGCCATCCTGGCCAACGGCTTCATGGCGCTGGCCTTCTGCGGCGGGGTGATGTACCTCCTGCAGGAACGACAGATCAAGAAGAAGCACTTCGGCCTCTTTTACAGCCGGCTGCCGTCGCTCGAGGCGCTCGACAACCTGAACCAGCACTGCCTGGCCATCGGCTTTCCGTTGCTGACCCTGGGCATCGTCACCGGCTCGATCTGGGCCAAGCAGGCCTGGGGCGCTTACTGGCAGTGGGACCCCAAGGAGACCTGGTCGCTGATTACCTGGTTCATCTACGCTGCCATCATCCACCAGCGCCTCACCGTGGGCTGGCGAAGGCGGCGGGCGGCGATCATGGCCATCGTCGGGTTTTCCGCGGTGCTTTTCACCCTCTGGGGGGTGAATTTCCTGCTGGGCGGAGTCCATTCCTATGCTGGCTGAAACGATCCTCTGCCTGGGAGTGAACCATAAGACCGCGCCGGTAGCGGTGCGCGAGAAATTGGCCTTTTCCGGCGACTGCGCTACTCCGCTCACCGAGCTGAAGGCCCTGCCTGGTTGCGAGGAATGTTGCCTGCTTTCCACCTGCAATCGGGTCGAGGTGTTGCTGGTGGCGAAAGAGGGCGCGGCCTCGGCGGAAACGGCGGTGCGGAATTTCCTCTTCGGCGCCAGCGGGATCTCGCTGGAGGAGTCGAAGCAGTACAGTTACTTCCACCAAGGCAGCGCGGCGATCGGCCATGTCTTCCGGGTGGCGGCGAGCCTCGACTCCATGGTGGTCGGCGAGCCGCAGATACTCGGGCAGCTCAAGGACGCTTACCGGACCGCCACCGAGCAGCACGCCACCGGCGCGGTGCTGAACAAGCTGCTGACCAAGGCCTTTTCGGTGGCCAAAAGGATCCGCACCGAGACCAACATCGGCGGCAGCGCGGTTTCCATCAGCTACGCGGCGGTACAGCTGGCCAAGAAGATCTTCGGCGAGCTCAAGGACAAGCAGGTGCTCCTGGTCGGCGCCGGCGAGATGGCGGAGCTGGCGGCCGAGCACCTGGTCGCCCAGGGCATCGGCAAGGTGGTGGTCGCCAACCGCACCCTGGAGCGGGCGGTGAAGCTGGCCCAAACCTTCCACGGTACGGCGGTGGGTCTTGACGAACTGGTGCCGCAGTTGGCCGAGGTGGACATCCTCATCAGCTCCACCGGCGCGCCCGACCTCATCCTGCGCAAGGAGGAGGTGCGGCCGATCATGCGGCAGCGCCACAACCGGCCGCTCTTTCTGATCGACATCGCGGTACCCCGCGACCTCGACCCCGAGCTCAACGACCTTGACAACGTCTACCTCTACGACATCGACGACCTCAAGCAGGTGGTGGAACTGAACCGGGCCGAGCGCCAGAAGGAGGCGGACAAGGCCGAGCGCATCGTCGCCGAGGAGGCGATCAAGTTCCTTCAATGGCTGGAAGCCATGGAGGTGGCGCCGACCATCACCGCCCTGCGCAAGAAGGCCGAGGCGGTTCGCGACGCCGAATTGGCCAAGACCCTGGGTAACCTCGCGGAGTTGGGAGAGAAGGAGCGTAAGGGAGTGGAGATGATGGCCAACGCCATTATCAACAAGATGCTCCACGACCCGATGATGTTCATGAAGGCGCCGGCGCCAGCCGAGGAAAAACGGGCGCATCTCGCCTTGGTGCGCAAGGTTTTTGGCCTCGACGACGGGGGCGATGCCGCGTCGTAACGTCCTGTTTTCAGGATTGGGTTGACAGAGGCGGAGGTTCCGGGTACTATCCGCCGTTTCCGGAACGGGCGGTGCCGGGTACTCCGGGTTTCATTTTTCTGGCGTCCGTTGTCGCGGGAGCGTGATTTCGAGGCCACCAGCGTGGGTGGCGAAACGAGCAAGAAATCGAGGTGGCAGCATGAGCAAGAGAACGTATCAGCCGAGCAACGAGAAGCGGCATCGTACCCATGGTTTTCGTGTCCGGATGAGCACCAAGAACGGCCGGGCGGTACTGAGCCGCCGTCGCGCCAAGGGCCGCAAGCGTTTGGCAGTCTGATTTTTTGGGGTGTTCGGGCGCTGTTGGCCTGCCTTGACCAGTCCATGAAGACGCGGTCGCTGCCGAAGACGGTTTGCCTCACGAAGCCCTGGCAGTACCGCGAGATTTACAGCAAGGGCCAGCGGTTGCGCGGTGAGTGCTTCAGCCTGATCTGGCGCTACAACGGTCAGGACGAGGCCCGGTTGGGCATCAGCATCCATGGCGTGCGGCCGGCCGTGCGGCGCAACCGGATCAAACGAATCATCCGTGAGTTTTTCCGGTTGCAGCGCCGGTTGATCGTGCCACCTATTGATCTGGTCTTTACCGTCCGGGACGGTTTCGCCCCCGATTCGCCGGCCGCGGTTGCCGCGGCAGTCAGATCGGTGCTTGCGCGGCAGCCAGCCAAGGCCTTCGGCCTGATGGAGTCGGCGGCTCTTTCCGAGGCGCCGCAACCGTAAAGGGACCGCATGAAAGAGTACGGAATGGTCCGGCAGGCAGAACCGGCATCGCGAGGTGCCGGCGCCGGGGTTCCGTCCGACAGGGAGCTGCCGTGAAGCATCTGTTGATCGCGTTTGTCAGGCTCTACCAGTTGGCCCTTTCGCCCCTGTTTCCCCCCTGTTGCCGTTTTACGCCGACCTGTTCCCATTATGCCGTCGAGGCCATAGAACTGCATGGCGCCTGGCGCGGTGCATTGCTCGCCTTGCGCCGGATTCTGCGCTGTCATCCCCTGCATTCGGGCGGATTCGATCCGGTGCCGGCGCCGGCCAACGGCCCCGCCACCGTTGCGCCCCCTACCCTGAACCACCAAGAGAGACCAGTATGGAAACCCAACGCGCCATGATCGCCATCGCCCTGTCGGTGGCGATTCTCATGATCTATCAGTATTTTTTCGTGCCCGCCCCGAAGCCGCCAGTGCCGGAAAAGGCCCGCGTGGCGGCGACGGCGACCGCCAAGGGCGCAGTGCCGACCCTGACCGGCAATCAGGCCCCCGGTACCCCTCGAACGCTGCCACTCACGACCGGCCGTGATATTCCGGTGGAGACCGCCCTCTACAAGGCCGAGATCTCCGAGGCCAATGGCGTGCTCAAGAGTTTCCAGCTGAAGCGCTACCGCGAGACCCTGGACCGGCTTTCGCCGCCCAAGGAGTTGATCCGCACCACGGCCGCCGAAGGACTGCCGCTCTTTTTTTCCTGGGGGGTGGAGCCGGGGCGGGCCGATCAACTCCTCTATACCGCCGACACGAATAAGGTCATCGTCGAGGGTGACGGCACCCAGAACCTGACCATGACCGGCACCCTCCCCTCCGGGTTGGAGATCGAACGGCGCTACACCTTCCGCCAGAACGATTACCGGATCGGCCTCACCATTACGGTCCGCAACCACTCCGCCGTGCCGCTGCAAGGCGCGCCGTATCTCACGCTGGTCAATCGCCCCTTTGACGAGCAGAAGAGCCAGTTCCTCTTTGCCGGCCCCGCCGCCTATCTGGACGGCACCCTGCATGAAATCAAGGTGAAGGACCTCAAGAAGGCCGGCGGCAGCATGAGTCTGACCGGCGCGGTGCGGTGGGCCGCCTATGAAGACAACTATTTCATGACCACCATCGTGCCCGAGGGGATGGGGCAGGCCACCGCCTATTTTTCGTTGAGCGATGAGTCCAAGGTCACCTCCGTGCTGGCCGGCGCGGCCGATACCCTCGCCCCGCAGGCGAGCAAGGAATATGCCTACACCCTGTATTTCGGTCCGAAGGAATTGAAATTGCTCAAGACCATGGGCAGCGATCTCGATCGGTCCGTGAATTTCGGCTGGTTCGACGTGATCGCCCGTCCGACCCTCTACCTCCTGAACTTTCTCGAGAAGTTCGTGGGCAACTACGGGGTGGCCATCATCCTGGTGACGGTGCTCATCAAGCTCCTCTTCTGGCCCATCTCCCAGAAGGGCATGGAGTCGATGAAGACCCTCCAGAAGATCCAGCCGAAAATGGCCAAGCTGCGCGAGAAGTACCAGGACGACAAGGTCCGCCAGCAGCAGGAGATGATGAAGCTCTACCAGACCTACAAGGTCAATCCGCTGGGCGGCTGTCTGCCCATGGTGTTGCAGATTCCGGTCTTTTTCGCGCTCTACAAGGTGCTGTTGCAGTCCATTGAGTTGCGCCATGCCCCATTCATGCTGTGGATCACCGATCTCGCGGCGCCGGACCGTCTGCCCATCGGTTTTGACCTTCCATGGCTGCATGGCATCCCGGTGCTGACCCTGCTCATGGGCGGCTCCATGTTCCTGCAGCAGAAGATGACGCCCTCGACCGGCGACCCGACCCAGGCCAAGGTGATGCTTTTCATGCCGGTCATCTTCACCTTCATGTTCCTGAATTTCGCCTCGGGGTTGGTGCTCTACTGGCTCGTCAACAACCTGCTCACCATCGGCCAGCAGTATCTGGTCAACCGGAAGATGCAGGCGGAGTGAGCCATGGCGGCCACGGGCGGTGGCCATTCGCGGCGGATCGGAGCAGCTCCGGCCGCCGGCGTGCGTCCCACGGATGGGGCGCCAAAGCCGACGAAGTTTTCACTCGTCGGCTTTGCGCGAACTCGCGGATTCACCTCTGCGGGTTCGTGGTTGCAAAAGGTCAGGGATGACTTTTTCAACATCCTGTGAGAGCGGAGGAAAAAGGGAAATGAGCAACGCCAAGATGGAATACAGGGGCCTCGACGTTGACGATGCCATCAGCAACGCCTGCGCCAGCCTCAACGTGAAGCGCGAGGAACTCGAGATCGAGATCGTCTCCACCGGTTCGCTCGGTATCTTCGGATTGGGCAAGAAAAAGGCCGTGGTGCGGGTGTCGCGGCGCGGCGCCGCGGGAACCGCCGAGGCGCCGGAGAGCAAGGCCAAGCCGGAAGCGAAGCCGCGCCCGGAGGCCAAGGCGGAACCCAAACCCCGGCCCGAACCGAAGGCCAAGCCCGAGCCCAAACCCGAGACCAAGCCGGAGCGGAAGAAACGGCCGGTCGAGGAGGAGGAAGAGGGCGATCGCGAGGAAACGGGCGGCGAGCCCCTCACGGCCGAGGAGCTGGAGACCATCAAGGTCCGTCTGGCCGAGCTGTTGCGGTTGATGGGCTGCCCGGCCCAGGTGACCGCGACGCAGGATACCGCCAACAAGGTGCTGGTCCGCATCGACGAGGGTGATCTCGCCACCATCACCGGCCCCGAGGGGCAGACCCTCGATGGCCTCCAATACCTGCTGCGCAAGATCGTGAGCCGGGTGATTCCCAAGAAAGTGGTCTTAAGCCTCGATGCCGGCTCCTTCCGGGAGAATCGCCGCAAGGAGTTGGAAGAACGGGCCTTGGCCTTGGCCGCCGAGGTGAAGGCCACCGGCAAATCCCGGACCATCCCGGCCATCAGCCCGGCGGAGCGCCGTATCGTCCACCTCATTTTGCAACCGGATACCGAGATCCGCAGCCGGAGTGTGGGAGAGGGCGTGTTTAAAAAGGTGCTCATCCACCTGCCCGGCAGCAAGCCTCCTGGCCGACGGCGTTCGTCGCGGCGCCGGGGTGGCGGCAAGCCGCGGGACAACGCCTGATCGGTGACGCGCCAACACCGCCTGTTGATAACCTGTTGAGCGGCAGTTGCAACCGCGTTGAAACGCTGTTGAAAAGTCCGGCAACGTGCGCCGGCGCCCGCCGCAGCGGCCAGTAACCGGTGTCGGGGCGCCGCGAAAGAGGGCAATCCATGGCGACGCCAGAGCATTTCGAGGCTACCATTGCGGCGATTGCTACCCCTCCCGGCCCCGGCGGCATCGGGATCATCCGGATCAGCGGGCCGGCGGCGCTGTCCGTGCTGCAGGCCCTTTTCCATCCCCGCCATTCCGCCACCGCCTACCGCAGTCACCATCTCTCCTATGGTCGAGTGATCGCCCCGCAATCCGGGATGGTCCTCGACGAAGCGCTGGCCGTCTACATGCGCGCCCCCCACACCTATACCCGCGAGGACGTGGTGGAGTTGCAGTGCCACGGCAGTTTTCTCGTTCTGCAGGAGATCCTTGCCCTCATCCTGGCCGAGCCCGGCGTGCGGTTGGCCGCGCCCGGCGAATTCACCAAGCGCGCCTTTTTGAACGGCCGCATCGACCTGACCCAGGCCGAGGCGGTGATCGAGCTGCTGCAGGCCAAAAGCCCGGCTGGCGCCCAGATGGCGGCGGAGCAGCTGGCAGGCGGGCTTCTGCGCACCGTCACCACAATCCGTGACCACCTGCTCGGCGTTCGTGCTATCATGGAGGTGGCCATCGACTTCCCGGACGAGGAGGTGGAGATTATCGCGCCCGCGGATTTGCGGCGGCAGCTGACGGTCGGGGTCCGCGAACCCCTGCTGGAACTGGTGGCCAGGGCCGGGCAAGGCCGGCTTTTCCGGGATGGGATCGCGGCGGTGATCCTTGGCCGGCCCAATGTCGGCAAGTCGAGTCTGCTGAATAGTTTACTGCGGGAGGAACGCGCCATTGTGACTGCGGTGCCTGGCACCACGCGGGACACCATCGAGGAGTACTTCACGATCAAGGGGCTGCCGGTGCGGATCATCGACACCGCCGGCATTCGCGAGACCGTGGAGACGGTGGAGGAATTGGGCATCCGGCGGTCGCGGCAGAAAGTGGCGGATGCCGACCTGGTGCTGCTGGTGGTGGACGCCACGGCGGGGTTGACCGATGCAGATCGGCAATTGCTGGCCAGCGTCGCTGGGAAGCCGGTGGTGCTGGTGATCAACAAGTGCGACCTTGTCGCCCCGGAGGCGGTGGTAAAGGCGCGGGTGGCGTCGGCAGGGCTGCCGGCGGCGGCGATTTCCGCGAAGACCGGCGACGGCATCAAGGAACTGGAAGCGGTGATTTTCACGACGGTGGCCGGCGCCGGGGCCTGGGAGCCAGGGCACGCCAGCGTGCCCAACGTGCGGCACGAGGCGGCATTGAAGGCCGCCCTCGCGGCAACTGACCGGGTGTTGGCCGGCCTCGCCGCACCGCTGTCGCCGGATCTGGTCGCCGTGGAAATACAGGCGGCGCTTGACCATCTTGGTGAAATTGTCGGCGAAACCACCACTGAGGAGATGCTCGATCTGATCTTTTCACGTTTCTGTATCGGCAAATAGCGGGAGGAAGAGGGCATGGGAGAAGGGCAGAAAGGGCGGGGCCGGGAAGTCGATCTCGACCAGCGGATCGGTTTTTTGCGCCAGCTTCGTTTTTTCGCGGACTTCGATGATCACGAGCTGGAGCAGTTTCTTGCGGTCAGCAAGTGGTTACGGGTGCCGAAGGGCGCTTTTGTCGTGCGGGAAGGCACCACCGAACGCGCTTTCTACATCCTGGTCAAGGGCGAAGCCCAGGTAGTCAAGGCCGGCAAGGGCAAAAAGTCGGTGGTCCTCACCACGCTTGTCGCCGGGGAATGTATCGGCGAGATGGCCATGGTGACCGAACTCAAGCGTACCGCCGATGTAATCGCCAGTCAGGATACCTTTGTGCTGCGGATGGAACCGGAGGTGGTCAGCACTGCGAACGTTTTTCTCCAACTCAAATTTTACAAGCGGTTCAGCGAGATTCTGGTGTCGCGCCTGGACCAGGCCAACCGACGAATGGCTGGCGAGGAGGCCGTGGCCCGGCCGCCGGAGCGTCTGGCTGTAAGCGCGGCGCCGGCGGCAACGCCGGTGGCCGCTTCCTCCAAACCGGCCGAGGCGCCACCGAAAAAGATGACCCGGCCGGTCCTGCCGCCGATGCCGAGCCCGGAATTGCGGCTGAATCCGAGTAAGATTCTGCTGTTGATCAAGGCGGAGCAGATCCGCTGTATCAATCCGGCAGTGGCCCGGGAAATCAAACGCCTGCTGCGGGGTGGGGGGGATACCGACAATACGCCGATCTTCGCCGACCTCATCGGCCTTGATCCGGTGCTGGCCTGTAAAGTGATCCAGGCCGCCAACTCCCCGCTTTACCGTCGTGCCACCCCGGTCAGTTCGGTGCCGCATGCCATGGTCATCATCGGCATGCGCAACATCCGGACGGAGGTGGAGCGCTTCATTGCCGCCAGCCGGGAGGTCTCGCCCTTCAGCGGTTACGACGAAGTCGCCCGCGCTTTCTGGCGCCACAGCATTGTCGTCGCCAAGATAGCCGATCTGCTCAAGGAAGCGCTGCGCTTCGATCTCGCGATCGACATCTCCTTGGCCGGCCTGCTTCACGACGTGGGCGTGCTGGCGCTCGATCTGGTGATGCCCGATTTTTACCCCCAGCTCGCCGAACCGAACGCGTCCTTTGCGGAGCTGGACCGGGCGGAGAAGGAGTATATCGGGGTGGGTCACGACAAGGCCGGCGCATGGCTCGGTGAGCAGTTTGGATTGCCGCAGCCCTATCTCGACGTGATGTATTACCATCATGCGCCGCAACGGGCGACGGTGCACCGGTTGCCGGTGGCGTTGGTCGCCCTGGCCGACCTTTTTGCCAGGGAGTGCGGGGAGGCGTTCGGCGAGCCGGTCAAACCGATGAAGGATGAGGTGATACGTTCAGCCGCCTGGACAATGATTACGGCGGAGCATGCGTCTTTCCGGGCGGCGGATGTGCCGAGCTTTGTCGGTGAGTTCCGCTGGGAACTCACCAAAGCCCTGCCGACCATGGTCGGCGATTTCGCGCCATAACAAGGCGGCGTCAGTCGATGGGGGTGAACATTTCCTTGGCGGCCCCGCAGACCGGGCAGGTCCAGTCGTCGGGCAGGGCTTCGAAGGCGGTGCCGGGGGGAATGCCGTGGTCGGGGTCGCCGAGTTCCGGTTCGTAGACGTAGCCACAGACGCTGCATTCGTATTTTTTCATCGCACCCTCCTTGAGCGCTCTTTCTCAAAGGATTATAGAGGGAGGGCAGGGGCGTCAAGATTTTTTTGTGCGACGGAGCCGCGATGGAGGAGAAAGGGCGATGGTGGAGCGGGAGATTGTCATTGACGAAGCGGCGATTGCTTCGCGGGTGCGCGAACTGGGGGAGATGATCCGCCGGGATTACAAAGGGCGACCGCTGGTGTTGGTCGGCATCCTGAATGGGGCCTTCATCTTCACCGCCGACCTGGCGCGGGCCATCGAGCTGCCGCTTGAGGTGGACTTCATCCGGGTGGCGAGCTACGGCAGCGGCACCAACTCTTCGGGCACCGTCCGGCTCACCAAGGATATCGAGCTCGCCATTGCCGGGAAGGAGGTTCTGCTGGTGGAGGACATCGTCGACACCGGCCGGACCATCGCCTGGCTTACCGAGACGATCGCGGCGCGCGGCCCTGCCTCGCTCAAGATCTGCGCCCTGATCGACAAACAGGAGCGGCGCGAGGTGGCGGTGACGGTGGATTATGCCGGCTTCACCGTGGCCGAAGGGTTTCTCGTCGGCTACGGCCTCGATTGCGCCGAGCAGTACCGCAATCTGCCCGCGGTCTACCGGCTCTTGCGGCGGTGAGTGCTGATGGACAACGATCTCCAGGCCAAGGACCGGCAGTACCTCTGGCACCCGTACACCCAGATGCACGATTACGCCAGCCGCGATCTGCTGTGCATCGAGCGGGCCGAAGGGCTGTTTCTCTACGACCGGGCCGGCCGGCCCTATTACGACACGATTTCCTCCTGGTGGTGCATTGTCCACGGCCACAACCATCCGACCATCATGGCGGCCATCCGGAGTCAACTGGCACGGCTCGATCAGGTGCTGCTGGCTGGCGTCACCCATGAACCGGCCATTCTGCTGGCGGAAAAATTGGTGCAGCTTACCCCGCCCCCTCTCACCAAGGTTTTTTATTCGGACAACGGTTCCACCGCCTGCGAGATCGCGGTCAAGATGTCAATCCAGTACTGGCGGCAGAGTGGCCACCCGGAACGGACCAAGATGGTGGCCCTTACCCGCGGCTACCATGGCGACACCATCGGCACCATGAGCCTGGGCGGCGTGCCCGAGTTCCATCAGGCTTTCAGCGGGATGCTTTTTGAATCCTATCGGCTGCCGTCACCCTATTGCTATCGCTGTCCGGCGGGCCAGCATCCGGCTTCCTGCGGCTGCGAATGCCTGGCCGCCTACGAGGCGCTGCTGGCTGCACATGGTCACGAGATCGCGGCGCTGATCGTCGAGCCGCTCATCCAGGCCGCCGGCGGGATGATTATCTACCCGGCCAGCTATCTGGCCAGGCTCGCCGCCATGACGCAGGCGCACGGGATTCATCTCATCCTCGACGAGGTGGCCACCGGCTTTGGCCGCACCGGCACCATGTTCGCGCTGGAGCAGGCCGGGGTCAGCCCGGACTTCCTCTGCCTTTCCAAGGGGCTTACCGGCGGCTGCCTGCCCATGGCGGCGACGTTGACCACCGAAGAAATCTATCAGGCCTTCTATGGTGACTATGCCGCCGGCCGCACCTTCTTCCACGGCCACACCTTCACCGGCAATCCGATTGCAGCGGCCGCTGCTCTCGGTTCCCTGCGGGTTTTTGCCGAGGAGCGAGTGCTGGCTGGGTTGCCGGACAAGATTGCCCATCTGCGCCGCTGTTTGGCCCGTTTCGCCGACTTGCCCTGGGTGGGCGAGGTGCGTCAGCTCGGCCTGATCGCGGCCCTGGAACTGGTGAAGGACAAGGAAGGCAAAACGCCCTTTGCCGCCGAAGAACGGGTCGGCTGGCCTATTTATCTTGAGGGACTCAAACAGGGGATTGTGCTGCGGCCGCTGGGGAACGTGGTCTATCTCTGGCTGCCGCTCTCGGTGACCATGGAGGCGATCGACGAAATCACCGGACGCATGTGGCAGGTAGCCGGCGACCCGGCCAATTTCCCCGGCGTTGTCTGCTGATTTGCCGGACTCGGCAGGGAGGGAAGGCCATGAAGGAATCCGCCTATCTGGAGGGGCAAGATCATCTGGTGGCGCGGATCAGATTGCTGCCGGCCTTCGCCGCCTTTGACGACGGTCGTCTCGCGGCGCTGCTGCGTCTTTGCAAGATTCGCATCTACGATTCGGGGGAACTCGTGATTCAGGAGGGGGAAGAGGAACAGTGCATGTATTTTCTCTTCTCCGGGGCCGTGCAGATCAGTAAGGGCGGCAAGGTGGTCTCCATTCTGCGCCGTACCGGCGATGTCTTCGGAGAAATGAGTTTGGTGGCCCCCGGACCGCGTTCCGCCTCGGCGCGGGCCGTGGGGGAAACCACCTGCCTGGCGGTGGATGCCGCGCAGTTGGAACAGCCGGAGGCGAAGAAGGATGCCGTCTTCCAGGCTGCCATGTATAAAATGTTCGCCCACATCCTGACGCAACGGTTGCGACTGACCACCGAAGAATATCTCAAGGTCCGGCAGGAGCTGGAACAGATCAAGAAAAGCGTTCCGTTGCAAGCAAAGTCGTGAGGCGTCGTCCTGTGGGGGCGGGACGGAACCTGTCGGGAGAGAACGTGCAGCAGGAAAATCGAAACCCCAGGGCATGCCACCCGAACCGCTGCTTCTACCACGGTATCCGCACCCGGTGCCTGCCGCCGGGAGGTGTTTGGGGGGAGGCTCGGCGCGCACTCCCCTGGTTTTTGTCACCGCCGCCGTGACCGGACCGCGGATGGCGGTCGTCGATGGGCGGGCTGTTTGGCTTTCCTGGCAACTTCATCCTTTTCTTGCCTTTTTGCGAAAAAAGTATCAACTATGGGTGTCTTTACAACTCTGCACCAATACGTATTCCTGCAACCCCCGTCAGAGAGGCCTGCATGGACAACCATCGGAAAAACGAAGAGGAGCTTGAGGCCGAGATCGTGTCGCTCCGGCGGCAGGTGGCCGAACTGGAGGCAAAGCTCGCTGGCGCCATCGTGCCAAGCCGTCAGGCAATTGCACGGCCGCCGCGGTTGCCGCTGGAAACGAGGGTGGAATTCATGGGAGATTTCGACGTGCTCCAGGCCAGGGGCGTGAACATCTCCGAGGACGGTATTTGTTTCGAGGTGCGGGAAGATCTGCCGTTTGAGATGCGGTTCGCCCTGCACGGACGTGTCCAGACCAGACGGGCCCATTGTGTTTGGGTGCGACGCTTGCCAAGCGGTGGCTGCCACCTTGGTTTGCGCTTTGTGCCACTGAAAAAGGCGGAAACGGAATTTTAAGGTGTGAGCGCTGGCGCGGCGTGACGGGAGAGGGCGGCCGATTGGCCAGGGCGTAAGGCCAAAACAAGTAGGCCGACTCTGTTGCCAGAGCCGGCCCGCTTGCAGGAGAAAGGAGATAAGAGTTGTGTACTCGGTACGTTTGTAAAGCAAACTCTGTGCCATAATAGGAACGGTAACGGGGTTGTGAGATAACTTCTTGCTCTGGCGTTGGTTTTGTTGTTGCGGAGAAATGATATCGGGAAAAGGGGTAGTATAGTTTTTTGTACCGGCAGGAGAAATGTCAGGGGCGCCTGCCGGGATTTTTTCTGTGAAAACCGCAGGCTATGGGTATTTCTTGAAAAATATCGTCATATCCAGTTGTTGTGATCATTTCAAAGGGTTCTGCGCGGTTGGCGGCAGAAAAAAACGCAGGATGAATTTTGTACCCGTATAAAAAATTATATCGTGACGGGATGGCAGGAACTCGCTGTTTTTGGGTCACCACACAGGGCAAAACGGCGCCCCGGAACAGCGGTGATTTGCACTGGTCAAGGCAACAAAATTATGGTTAGTAAGGTTCACCAAGGTGGGTGGCGGGATTACCGCGATGGAGGAGGGCAAATATGGCAGCGTGGTTTAGTGGACTGAGTCTGCGGAAGAAACTGTTCTTGCTGGTGGCGTTTGCCGCTGTTTCCCTTATGGTCAGCATCGGGCTGGGGCTTTTTATCATCAAGAAAGTCCAGATCGGTGGCCATGCCTACAGTGGCATCGAGATGAAGACCGACTATATCGATGACCTTGCCCGTGCCCGCCTTAACTTCAACCTGCTGAACAGCATCCTGAAGTCCCAGATTCTCGAATACGACGAGAGCACCCTCAGCGGCCTGCGGACCACAATCGAAAAACAGGACGAGGCGTTGGCGTCCATGCAGAAGAAGCTCAAGGGGAGTGGTGATCCCAAGCAGCTTCATTGCGGTTCCTGCCATGCGATTCCCGAAGGGTCGGCGGTGGTAAGCTCCTATCAGCAGGCCGAGGCCGACTGGGGCAAGATGAAGGACATCATCAATACCCAGATCTTGCCGGCGCTGCAACGGCACGATGCCGCCGCGGCTACCGCCATCTTTGAGGGCGACTTTTTCAACATGTACTACGACCTCATGAACAGCACCAAGGCGGCGGTGGATGAGCTGCGCGGCGTGACAGGAGAGATCCAGGAGTCCACCATCAAAGAGGTGAACTGGTTCACCCTGTTTTTTGCCGCCGGCGGGATGGTGTCGATCGTGGTAGTGCTGGTGCTCTCCGTGCTTTTCGTGCAGATAATCGTGCGGACCATCAATAGCATTGTCGGCGAGTTGGATCATGCTGCCGACCGCATCACCGATGAGGCTCGGTCCACCTCGGCCTCGACGCAGCACTTGGCGGAGATGGCCTCGGAAATGGCGGCTTCCCTGGAGGAGACCAGCGCCTCGCTGGAGGAAATTACGGCGATGATTCAGCAGAACGATACCAATTCCTCCGAAGCCAACGGTGCCATGCGGCACAATGCCGAAGTGAGCAACAAGGCGAATCTTGACGTTGGGCAGATGCAGGGGAGCATGCAGAACATCAAGCAAGACAGCGACGAGATCGCCAGTATCATTAAAGAGATTGAGAGCATCGCCTTTCAGACCAACCTGCTGGCGTTGAACGCGGCGGTTGAGGCAGCCCGGGCCGGTGAGCATGGCGCGGGGTTTGCGGTGGTGGCCGATGAGGTGCGCAATCTGGCGATGCGGGCGGCGGAATCGGCCAAAAATTCCTCGGCCCTCATCGAGCGTGCGATCAAGAACGTGAACGATGGCCTTGCCAAGGTCAACGGCGTCGTGGATCAATCGAACGATGTAATCAGTGGGACCAAGAAGGTCAGTGTACTTATCGAGGAGATCTCCACCGCCTCCCATGAGCAGACGCAAGGTATTGTGCAGATCAACAAGGCAGTGACCGAAATGGACAGCGGCACGCAGCAGTTGGCCGCCAGTGCCGAGGAATTGGCTGCCGCCGCTGAGGCCGTGATGTCGCAGACGATCATGCTGCGTGAGAATATCCAGGCGCTGACCGAGCTGGTGGAGGGGAAGGGCAGCCGCCGGGCTGGAGGGAACGCGGGTTCGTCTCACCTCGCTCTGCCATCCGGCGCCATGTGAGTCTGGTGCGCGATGTGTAGCAAGAGACCCCGCCACGGCGGGGTTTTTTGTTGGCCGTGGCGGCGGCGACCTTCGCGAGAAGCATGGTAAGAACAGGGATTGCGGCTGGCATGATAATAACGATATACAGGCGGCGGGAATTATTTTATAGAAAGGAGCCAGGAACGGAACAGCAAAACAGGGGACAGCAGCGAGCGGTCGGAGCCTGCGGCGGTGCCCTCTGCCAGGAGCCAGGAAGTGTTGGATGATTAGACGATTGTTGCAGTTTTTCCGCGGGAAACGCGATAACGAAAAAAGCCTGCGCGAAGAAGGCCCGCCAGTGGCAGAGCCGGAAGCCCCGGCGGAGGCGGGGGGAGAGGCGCCGCCAAGCGGGCGGCGCCGGCGTCGGCGCAGGAAAAAGCCGGTGGAACGCGAGGGCGCGCCGCCAGCGAGCGTCGCGCTTGCGCCCCCAACGCCGTGGGCGCTGGATGATTTTGTCGTGGTGCCGGAGGAGGGCAAAACCCGCTTCCACGATTACGACCTGCCGCCTGAAGTCATGCATGCCATCGCGGATCTCGGCTTTCAGTACTGCACGCCGATCCAGGCCGAAACCTTGAGCCACAGTCTAAGCGGACGTGACGTCATTGGCCAGGCCCAGACCGGCACCGGCAAAACCGCCGCCTTCCTCATCACCCTCATCACGGCCTTGCTCACCAAACCGCGTCCTGCCGAGCATCCGGTTGCCCCCCCCCGCACTCTGGTGCTGGCGCCGACCCGGGAACTGGTCATCCAGATCGGCAAGGAGGCAACGGCGCTGGCCAAATACAGCGGTCTTACGGTGCTTACCGTTTTCGGCGGCATCGATTACCAGAAACAGCGGCTGCAGATCACCGCCGGGCCGGTGGACATCATGGTGGCGACCCCAGGCCGCCTCATCGATTTTCAGCGCCAGAAGGCGGTGCATCTCGACAAGGTTGAAATCCTGGTTCTCGACGAAGCGGACCGCATGCTCGATATGGGGTTCATCCCCGATGTGCGCCGCATCGTGCTGAGCACGCCGCCCAAGGAGGAGCGCCAGACTCTTTTCTTCAGCGCCACCATGACTCCGGAGGTCAACCACTTGGCGGCGCAGTGGACCAAAAAGTCGGTGCATGTCGAGATCGCGCCGGAACACGTGGCGGTGGAGAGCGTCGAGCAGGTGGTCTATCTCGCCACCGCCAAGGAGAAGTACGACCTTCTGTACAATCTCATCACCAATCAGAACCTCCAGCGCGTCATGGTCTTTGCCAATCGCCGGGACGAAACCCGTCGCCTCACCGAACGGCTGAAACGCAACGGCATCAATTGCGCCATGCTTTCCGGCGAGGTTTCCCAAGGGCAGCGGATCAGAACGCTGGAGGATTTCCGCAACGGCAAGATTCGCGTGCTGGTCGCTACCGACGTGGCGGGACGCGGCATCCACATCGATGACGTGAGCCATGTGGTCAACTACACCCTGCCATACGAGGCAGAGGATTACGTGCACCGCATCGGCCGCACCGGCCGCGCCGGCGCCAAAGGGGTTTCCATCAGCTTTGCCTGCGAAGAGGGCGCCTTCTACATGCCGGAGATCGAGGCGTTGCTTGGCCACAAGCTTGAATGCGTGCACCCGCCGGCTGAGTTGCTGATTCCGGCGCCGCGCGGTACCGTGGAAACCAGCGAACAGTCGCGCGGGGGCAGACCGCCCCGCTCCGGTTCGCCCTCGGGCTCGGGGCGGCCCCGCGGCCGGCGTTCCGGTTCCCGTTCCGGCGCCAAGCGATAACCTTGCGAGCGCCCGCCGTCAGCAGCGCTTCCGTCGCTTTCCGGCATGAGGCAGCATGAAAACGCTGACCGCAAAAAACGTGACCACCCTGCTGGAACTGCTGGCCAACGCAGGCTATTCGCGCACCAAGGTCAAACAACTCATCAAATATCGGGCCGTCGCGGTGGCTGGCAAAACGGTGACGCAACTGGATCATCGGGTGCCGGCCGGTGCCGAGGTCTGCATCAAAACCGCCCAGGAGATGCGTGACGCCGAACCACCGGCTGGCCTGCCCGTGGTGTACGAAGATGATGCGCTTATCGTCATCATCAAACCGGCAGGGCTCCTCTCCATCGCCACCGAGAAGGAGAAGGAGCACACCGCCTACTACCGGCTCAATGCCTATTTCAGAGAACGGGATGCGGCGGCGCGAATTTTCGTGGTTCATCGCCTTGACCGCGATACCTCTGGTTTGCTAGTCTTTGCTAAAAGCGAGGCGGTCAAGAAAGGTTTGCAGGAGCAATGGCCCACGGTGGAGAAGCGATACGTTGCCGTGGTCGAGGGGGTGCCCCGCGAGCGGCGCGGTACCATCCGCAGCTACCTGCGCGAGAGCAAAGCGCTGCGGGTCCATGCGGTGCGCGGCAAGGGGGAAGGCAAATTGTCGGTGACGCACTATGCGGTGCGCGAAGCCGGGCCGGAGTATGCGTTGCTCGACATCACCATCACCACCGGCCGCAAGAACCAGATCCGCGTGCATCTCGCCGACCTCGGTCATCCGGTGGCGGGCGACAAAAAATACGGCGCCACGACCGATCCCGTTGGGCGGCTGGCGCTGCATGCCGCATCTCTCGCCTTCACGCATCCGGTCACCGGCGAGCGGTTGGAGTTTACGGCAGCGATGCCGAAGCGGTTTCAGACGCTGTTTCCCAAAGGCGCCGGCGCAGCAGATGGGCCGGCGTATCCTGATAATCCATCAGCAGAAGGAGCAACGACCATGAGCAAGGCACAGGACAGCAAGAAGGAAACCAAGAAGGCCCCGGCCAAATCCATCAAGGAAAAGCGGGCGGAAAAGAAGGCCAAGAAGGCGGAGAAGGGGCGCGCCTGATCCGGTTCTTTTTACCCGCTGGCGTTGGTGGCAGGATGCATGATCCGGGAGGGCGGGGGTGACCGCATCCGCTAGGCTGCCGTGGCAACCCGGCACTGTACCACTCATGTTGGCGCCGATGCAGGGCCTCACCAACCGCGCCCTGCGGAGCCTGTTCATCGAACAGGTGCGTCCCGATGTGGTGTTTACGGAGTTTGTCCGGGTCAAGGCCAGTGCCCGCAAGAACATCTCCGGCAACGATCGCCAGGAGGTGACGAGCAGTTCCGGCCAGGTGCCGCTGGTGGTGCAACTCATCGGCAGCGACACCGAGGCCCTGCTTGCTGCCGCGACCACCGTGCAGGAATTGGGCGCGGCGCATCTCAACATCAATCTCGGTTGTCCTTACGGCCGCATGACCGGCAACGCATGCGGCGGCGGCATGCTGCGCGATCCGGAACGACTGGCACCGATTCTCCAAGCGCTGCGCGTCGCGATCCACGGTTCTTTTTCGGTGAAGGCCCGGGCCGGCTTCACCGAACCGGCTGAACTTTTTGCCCTGCTGCCGCTCTTCGAATCGTGCGGTATCGATTTTCTCATCATTCATCCACGCACCGTCAAACAACGTTACGCCGGCCAGGCGGACCATCGCCTCACGGCCGAGGTGGTGCGCCGTACGCATCTGCCGGTCATTGCCAACGGCGATATCTTCACGGCTGCCGAGGGGCATCGGGTGCTCGCCGAAACTAGGGCTGCCGGGCTCATGCTCGGTCGCGGCGCCATCAACGATCCTTTTCTCTTCGAGCGACTACGTGGCAACGCGCCAAGCGAGATCGACGTGGCCACCCGTCACGCCCAGCTGCATGCCTATCTCCAGGCATTGCTCGTTCGTTATCGGAATTTGTTCTGCGGCGATCAGCAGGTTCTCTGCAAGATGAAGGAAGTGCTCTGCCAAGTGCGGGAGTCGGCAACCGAGCGTCCGGTGCGGCAATTGCTGCGGAGTCGAACCTTGGCGCAATTTGTCGAACGCTTGGAAATTTTTTTTGTCGGTGGACAAGAGGAGGCGTGAGCGGTTTTCGCTGCGCGGGGTGAATCTTGCAAACCCTTGCGGCACAAGGATTTGCAGATGATGTCGCGCGAAAATTTTTTTATCGGCAGCGGGGATTGCGCGCTGTTCGCGGAGCGACATGCGAAAAAAAATGCAAAATTAAGCAGGTAAATTTGTCAATCTTCTTTTTTTTCTGCTAGAGTTTTTGTAGAAGGGATAAGGGAGTAGCTGTTGGACCGTGAAATTCACTGAACAACATTAGCAAGAGGAGAAAGAGAGATGGCTGAAAAAACCACGGTCGCAAAACCCGCGGCGAAGAAAGCCCCGGCGAAGAAGACCACCGCCAAGAAGACCGCGACCAAGAAGGCGGCTCCGGCAAAGAAGGCCACGGCCAAGAAGGCCGCGACCAAGAAGGCGGCCCCGGCAAAGAAGGCGACCGCCGCCAAGAAGACCGCGACCAAGAAGGCGGCCCCGGCGAAGAAGGCGACCGCCGCCAAGAAGACCGCGACCAAGAAGGCGGCCCCGGCGAAGAAGGCGACCGCCGCCAAGAAGACCGCGACCAAGAAGGCGGCCCCGGCGAAGAAGGCCACGGCCGCCAAGAAGGCCCCAGCCAAGAAGGCAGCCGTTGCCGCGAAAAAGGTAGGCTGAACAACCTTTCTTCGTGCGCCTTGTGCGCCGCAGCTTTGCGCGGTGCCCGGCAAAAAATGAAAGGACGGAGTGACCCGCTCACGGTGACTCCGTCCTTTTTTTGTGGTCGATGGTCAGCAGATTCGCCACCTCTTGCGGGAGCGGCACCGCCGCGGTGAGAAGCCTGCCCGTGGCCGGATGGGTGATGGTGAGTCGGCTCGCATGGAGCGCCTGACGCGGGATGCGCAGACGCTGCCAGTCGGTGGCAGTGAGGCGGTTGCTGATGAAGCGAAGAAAAAGTGTTTCATCCACGCCGTAGAGTTTGTCGCCCACCACCGGGAAACCCAAGGCCAGGAGAGTGGCGCGGATCTGATGGCAACGGCCGGTGCGCGGCCGGGCGCGAAGCAGACTCAGAGTGTTGTTGGTGGTCAGCCGTGTGAATTCGGTGCAGCACGCCTTGGCGTCGAGCGGCGGGCATTCCCGATAAAATCGCATCTTCTTGCGCACCGCACTCTCCGGGTCCGGTGCGAGCCAGCCGGTTGCCGTGACTTCGGGGGCCGGAAACATTCCCTCGACAAGCACCAGATATTCCTTCTCCACCATATGATTGGTGAACTGGGCGGCGCAATGGCGGGCTGTATCTTCATTTTTCGCCACGAGCACCAGCCCCGAGGTTTCGCGATCCAATCGGTTGATGAAGAAGGGCTGTGGGAGATCGTGATGTTCCTTGAGCAGTGCCCAGAGGGTGTGGCAAAAGTAGCGGCCGCCGGGATGGCAGGGCAGGGGCGCGGGCTTGTCGATCAGCAGCAGGTCATCGTCTTCGTACACCACCCGGTAGTCGGTGGCGACCTCCGGTTCGCTCATGGGAAGCGGATGGTACTCGACCTCGTCGCCTACCTGGAGCGTGTGGGTCGTCGTGATGGATACGGCGTTGACGATGACGCGGCCGGCAGCAATTTCTTCCTGCCATGCCGCGCGATCGAGATAGGTGAAACGCCGGCTGAGAAAATCAAGTAACCCGCAGCCCGCGTCCGCTGCGGTAACGCGCACCGCGAGTCTGCGGGCCAGGGGGGGATGTGATGCGGTCGGGTTCTTCATGTCTGCCATGCAGTGGTCTCTTTTGCCACCATAGTGGATATGGCCATGGCTGGCAATGGTCGCCGACTACTCTCTCCGATCCCGCTTGACTCTCACCAAGCCGCTCCGCAACTCCTTACTGCACTAAGGATGACGGCTGTCCACATTCCTTCCGACAGATCGCTTGACTTGTGCCGGCAATCGGGAGACAATTTTTTCCTAACCCATGGAAGTGCCGTAAGTGTGGGGTGAGGTGTTCCAACGAGAACGCATCAAGGGAGGAGTGGCTATGCGGGCGTGGAAAAAATGGCAACATGGTTTGGTGTTTTTGCTGCTGCTGGGGAGCATGGTCTCTGCCGGTTGCGCGGGGCTGAATGGAAACAGGCAGACCATGGCAACGCCGGGGTCGGGCACGTGCTCCGCACCCAACACCGCGGTGAAGGATTATTTTGCCGTCATCAACTCGGCCCCGCCGGAATTGGTCACGCTGATGACCCTCTTCCCCAAGGGCGGGGACATCCACAACCATCTCTCCGGCACCGTGATGCCTGAAGACTATCTCGCGCTGGGGATCACAGCGGGCGACTGCTACGATCCCCAGGGATATGCGATCACCAAGCCGCCCTGCACCGTGCCTGCCAACCCGCCGCTGGCTTCCGCTGGCCCGGTGGACCGGCAGAACCTGATCGACACCATGTCGATGCATGGCTTTGCCTACCCGGACATCCAATCCGGCCACGATCATTTCTTTGCCACCTTCGGCAAATTCGGCACGGTTTCGGGCGCCAACCAGGGCGCCATGCTGGCAAAGCTCCTGCAGCAGGCCAATGGTGACAACGTCGATTATGTGGAGACCATGATGTCGTTCCAGTCGCAGGCAGTCACCGATCTGGCCAATCAACTGCGGCAGCAGTATCCGCCCGACGGCCCCTATTACCAGGACACCAGTTACTACCAGACGATGTACCAGTATCTCGTTTCCAAGGGACTTTTCCAGACAGCGGTCCAGGCCTGGAAGGATCTGAACGGCTACGTGAAACAGACGCAGGGCATCCTCAAGTGCGGCACTCCCGGTCAGGACCCGGCCTGTGGGATTTCTTACCGCTTCCTGTCGGAGGTGAACCGCAATGCCGATCTACCGAAGGTGTTCACCCAGACGGCGCTCTCGTTTCTGCTCTCCAGCTTCGACAGCCGGGTGGTGGGCGTGAACCTGGTGAGCGGCGAGGACCAGCCCACCTCCATGCAGGATTTCACCACCCAGATGGCGATCTTCAGCTACTATCATTCCCTTTTCCCGCAGGTCAACATCGCCCTCCATGGCGGCGAGATCACCCCCTGCTTTGTCGGCGCCGGCAACCCGGCGCTGAAGACGCATCTGACCGGCTCGATTAACGCCGGAGCCAAGCGGATCGGCCACGGCATCTCCTTGGCGTTTCTCAACGACCAGGACACGGCTGACGTCGTGAACCTGATGCGGCAGCAGAACACCCTGGTGGAAGTGCCGATGACCAGCAATGCCCAGATTCTGGGGATCGCCGGCAACGACCATCCCTTTCCGAAGTATTTCCGGACCAACCAACTGCCGGCCGCCTTTTCCACCGACGACGAAGGCGTTTCCTACACCAACTACACGGTCGAATGGCTCTATGCCCTGCTGCAATACCATTTGAGCTACCAGGAGTTGATGACGCTGGGGAGATTCAGCCTGCAATACAGCTTCTTGCCGGGCGCCGCGCTGTGGCAGGATGTGCGGGCGGCCAAAACCGTGGCCCAATGCAGCAACGTCCCGCTCGGCAGCAGCAACCCGCCGGATCCGTGCAGCAGCTTCCTGCAGCAAAGCGCCAAGGCCTCCAGGCAGTGGGGGTACGAGGCAGCCCTGGCCGATTTCAACCAGCGGTACGGCGACCGCCTCCGGCGGTACACCATCACTAGCAGCGCCTCGCGTTGAGGCTGCCTACGACTGCAAAAGAATCACCAAGAACGTCCCGGCCCAGGAAAGGTAAAGCCCGCGACCATGACTGGTCGCGGGCTTTTATGATTACCGGCTAGGCCGTTGGTTGCTTGTCGGTTGCGCGAATCGCCCCTTGCCGTCCATCACGGCATCATACTCCGTGCGGCAGCGACTATAGTCTGCCGAAACGTGGGTCGAGCTGAATCGCCTTTGCCTTGTCTGCCTGGGCACCGGAGATGTCGCCTTCTGCTTGACGGCAAACCGATCGGTTGTAGTAGGCCTCCGCGTAGTTTGGGGCAAGCTCGATGGCGTGGGTGAAGTCGCCAATGGCGGAGTCAAAATGGCGCTGATCGGCCCAGATTGCTCCGCGATTGTTGTAGGTATAGGCGTCCTGTGGATCGAGCTGCAGTGCATGGGCATAATCTGCCAAGGCCCCGGCCTGGTCCCCCATATCCCGCAACACCACACCACGGTTGCTATAGGCAGAGGCATTGTTTGGGTTGAGCTTGATCGCGAGGGTATGGTCGGCGAGTGCGCCCTTCAAATCACCCTTAGCGCGCTCCACCACCCCTCGGCTGTTAATCGCCTTCCAATACTGGGGATTGATGGCGATGGCGCTATCCAGATCTTTCAGGGCGCCATCCAGGTCTCCCTGCTTATATTTGTTTACCCCGGAGTTGTAATAATGGATTGCTTCAGACTGGGGTGATTGGGCGAATGCCACGGGAGCAAACGTCAGCGTGAGCACAAAGGCCGCTGCAATCAATCGTAGATAACGCTGCATGAAGCACCTCTCCTACAACATGTTAAGTTTTTTGCAGCAAGAACCGCTTTCAGGCGGCGGATGTTGCCGTTCCCGCCGCAACGTACCCCCACCTGCCTCTGGATTGCAACGAGTTTGTTTGCGCGCCAACGGAAACAAAAAACCCGCTTTCCTTTGTCGGAAGCGGGTTTTTGAAAAGGGAACCGGAACGAGCCGGATGTTGCCTGGGTGGGCTGAGGGTTAAATCAGCGGTCGGCATATCGCGCGTCCCGTTCTCAACCGAAACAACGGCGCTTCCTTCACATCTTCAACTCCCGCAAGAACCCCAGCGCCCGGCGGATGGCGATCTTGCCCGCCATCTTTTCCTGGCGCAGATGGCGCACCACCTGCACTGCCGGCAGCTCGTACTTTTCATGGAAGTAGCGGAGCGAGGGCGTTGGCGCGCTCTCCGTAAGTTTGGCCTCGATGATGGTGGTGGGCTGATCCTCCACCGCCACGGCAAAATCCACCTCTTTCTTGTCCTTGGTCCGCAGATAGTGGAGCGTGGCGCGTTTGCCGTCGTAATCCTCGATGGCGTTGACGTGCTTCAACAGGCATACGGCCATCATGTTTTCAAAGTGGACTCCCTCGTCGCCCTTGACCATCCCGGTATCGTAGAAATAGAGCTTCGGCTCCTTGAGGAGCGAACGGGCGATGTTGTGATGGAAGGGCGTGACCCGGAAGATGATGAAGAGTGCTTCGAGGATATCCAGGTATTTCCGGATCGTGTTGGGCGAACAGGCCACATCCTGGGCCAGGGAGGTGATGGAGATCGGCGAGCCGACGCGGCGGCGCAGGAGTTCCACAGTGAGCTGGATGGCCTTGAGGTCCTGGATGCGTTCGAAGTCGAGGATGTCGGTGCGGATGAGGCCATCGACATACTGCATGCGCCAGCGGTCTGCTTCCTTGTCGGTGGCGGCCAGGAACGGTTCGGGGAAACCGCCGCGGGTCATGAGCGCATCGAGGGTTTTCTCCGAGACCTTGGCAATCTCGGCCACGGAAAGGGGATTGAGCCGGTGGCGGAAATAGCGGCCAGCCAGGGAATCACCGCTGGCGCGGAAGGTGTCGAGCCGGGCGCTGCCGGTGACGAGGATTTTGAGGCGCGGTGTCTTGGTGTCGAAGAGGCCCTTAAGGTAGTTCTTCCACCCCGCCATCTTGTGCAACTCGTCCAGCACCAGGAGTTCGGTGGTGGGCAGCCAGACCGCCTTGGTGATGATGGCGCGGTCTTCCAGGTTGTCGTAATTGAGGTAGACCCCGTTGGCGGTCGCCTTGAGCAGGGCCAGGGCGAGATGGGTCTTGCCGACCTGGCGGGGGCCGGTGAGGAAGACCATCTTACGCTGGAGGTCGTTGGCAATCAGGGGAAACTGCTTTCGTTCCATGACGACTATTATGCATCGTTTTGCAGAATAGTCGAGACTTTTGTGCATTTGCGTGCAGAAAAGTCGAAGGTGAAAAGCAGTCAGGTGACAAAGAAAAACCCGCGGCCCTGGTGGGTGCGGGTTTATGAAAGCCGGTTTCCCGGTTGGTGTCGGATGGTGGAGCTGAGGGGGATCGAACCCCTGACCTACGCATTGCGAACGCGTCGCTCTCCCAGCTGAGCTACAGCCCCATCTGTTTCTCCCATAAACCACAGCGTTGCGGTTTCGTCAACGGCCATCTTGGCCGCCTTTCCGGTTGTGGTAATTTGCCGCGTCAAACGCCGAAGAGTTCCTTGACCAGCGCCAACACCCCTGGCCGCAGGCGGTAGGTCGCCTCGGCCTCGCGTTCCACCCGCGGCGAACAGGTACGGTTGTTGGGCAGCCCCTTGCGGTCGTCCCTGGCATGGACGAGTTCGTGCAGCAGGGTGAGATCCCGATCGTGTTCCGAGACCAGGTGCGGGGTGTAGATGTGGACCTCGAAGCCGACCGGGTCGTACTCGCCCTTGAGCTGCTGCGGGTGTTTCTTGCGGCGCCAGCGGATGGTGAGCCCGTCGTTGTAAAGCTGGATCACTTCTTTTTTGCTCAGCATGGCCGCCCCTGAATTTTTTCTCTCCCTCCATTGTGCGCGGAAAGAAAAAAAATGGCGACCTCTTTTTGCGACGGCCGGGATTTGCCGGAAGCGTTCGGTAGGACGCGACAAGAAAAGGGGAGGCGAATACGCGCTCTCGCCCGTGCGGTAAGGTGCGCAGGGTGGAATCTGGCTAGTTTCTTTCGCCTTCCTCGGCCGGCTTGGCTGTGGCCACAGGCGCGCCTGCCACCGTCGCCGCAGGCATTGTTTTGAGCCTTGCGCGCTGGGCGGCTTGCAGTCCAACCAGAAGCGCCAACAGCCATGCCAGGGTCCAGGGGGAGGGATAACTGACGCAGGCCAGCGCGACCAGGCCACTGTTGAAGAGCATGACATTCCCGAAGCCCAGCCCTCGCCCGCGGCCATAGGCCGCCAGGTGCATGGCCGTAAGCCAGAGGGCGAGGCCGAGCCGGGCATAGGTGGCCCAGGCGTGGGGCAAATGCACCATGAGGCCCACCACCGCAGGCCAGGTGACCAGGGCAAAGGCATAGGGTTCGGCCAGCATTTTGGTGAGTTCTTCGAACGCTGCCGAGAAAGGTGCGGTTGGCTCAGAGTTCACTGCGATGGTCCTCCAGGATGTTGTCGCGTGGCGCCACGCCGTATTGGTCGATGTTCGTCTCGCCAGTCGGTATGTTTACCACATCGTTTCCCGAGCCGATCTGCTGGTCGCGGCTGCCGTCGGATTTCAGGGTATGGGCGTGCAGGCTGACACTGCGCGGCACGGTCGCCTCTTCCTGCACCACCTCACGAATCGCCAGCCAGCGCCGTTTCTCGTCGGCGGCCGTGGCGGCCTTGGCACGGTCGAGGGCGCGTTGCGCATCGGCGCCCCGGTTCGGCATGCCGTAGTTGGCGGTCACGATGAAGTTGACCACCTTACGGTTCGCCGGATCCGGAGCATCCACCGTATCCTTCACCAGCTTTTCGAAGCCATGCAGCATCGAATCGCTGCGGCGGTTGTTCGCGCCCTGCGAGAGCGGCGTGAGATTTTGCCAGGTGTTTCCAGGCCCGCCGAGGTTGTGGTTCAGCAGGTGGCCAAGCACATAATAGCTGCCGCGGCTGCCGAGGCTGGAGCGGCGCTGGTTGAGACGGCGGTAGGCTGCGGTGTGCAGCGAACGGTCCGGCTCGCTGCCGCGGAAACTGCGGTTGTGGGTGAGGCGCAGCACGGTGGCGCTGGTGCCGTAACCGGCGCTGTTGACGTTGCCGTACACCGGCAGGGTGGACGGCGCATTGGCGTCGCCGGTGGGCATGAAACGGGCGGTCGCCTGCGCCAGTTCGCCCACCAAGCCGTCGATGGTGGTGGCGTGGTCCACGGCGGGGGCGGTCGCTCCAGCGGCGGGAGTGGCGGCCGGGGCACTGACCGGCGCCCGGGCTGCCGCATTGATGGCCGTGTCGAGCCGCGTGGCGATGTCGACGGCTGTGCGTTTGTCCGCCTCCTTGTCGGGGGGCACACGAGTATTTCGGATGAAAGTGGCATAGGGTACCGGATCGCTTGCCACCATCACCCGGGCCGCGTTGCCACTGCCCTGAATGTAGACGCTATGGGTCTCGCCGCCGGCCCGGAACTCCCGGCGTGCCCGCCACCACTCGCGCAGCCGCGCCACACCGCGGCGGACCGCCGCAGCCCCGCGCCGCACCATGTCGATGACGGCGCGGCCGAGGCGCAGGGCCCGGTCGATCAGCCAGTCGATGGCGCCGTTCACGCGGTCCCGGAGTCCGCCGAGAATCTCCCGCAGTCGCTGGGACAGCCGGCCGAGCCCGGCCTGGTTGGCGAGGAAGCCGATGGCCACGGGCAGGGCGCTGGCCAGCGCGTTTTCCAGGAAACCGGCCGCTTCGGTAATGGAGCCGCGGGCAATGCTCAAAACCCCGTCGAGGACCCGCGAGACGATCTCCAGCAGCTCCCGCAGATACTGCATGAAGGACTCGATGGCCCGGTAGATGGCGATGAGGGTGTTGATCACCGGCATGATGCCGCTGATGTCGAGCAACGAGAGCAACCAGCGGGTGGCCCAGCCGATGACCCGCTCAGTGATGAAGCCGATCACCCCCTGCACCACGGTGTCCCAGAGGTTGGCAAGCCGCTCCGTGAGTTCGCGCCACAACCCGGCCGGGCCCTCGGTCACCAGGGTGGCCACGAAGGACCAGACGCCGGTCGCCACCTCCAGCATGCTGCGCAGACGCGCCACCACGGCCGGGTCGAGGCGCCGGGCCAGACGGGCGAAGATGTTGTCCACCGTCACCCCCAGCACCTCCATGACGAAGCCGAGGACGGAGCGCAGGGAAAAATCCGCCGGCGGCGTGATGCCAGCCTCGCGCACCGCGCCGAACAGCCAGCCGGTGAAGCCGGTGAGCAGGTGACTGCCGATGCGGTCGAAGAAGCCCATGAAGCCGGCGCCCATCGCCCGCAGCAGGTTGATCAAAAAACCGATGGGGTTGGTGAGGATATCGCCGATGGCCCGCGCGGCCTTGGCCAGGACCTGCACCACCAGTTGCGGCGGCAGGCCGAGAATGCGCAGGACGGACTGGAAGAAGAGCCAGGCCGCCCCGGCGATATCGCCATCGACAAAGATGCGGCGCAGGATGGTGAGCGCGGTCTGTTGCACCCTCGGCCAGAGCTCCGGGTCGGTGAAGAACTGGCCGAAGACCGGGATGCGGGCCAGAATCTGGTTCTTGATGAAGTTCTCCACCGGCTCGCGGATGCAGGCCGGCACCCGCCGCCAGATGCTGCTCAGGATCAAGAGGGGCAACTGCATGAGGTCGCCGAAGATGGTGATGACCTTGCGCACTGTTTCCAGCACCAGTTCCAGGAAGGGGGTCAGCGCATCGAAGCCCTGCACCAGCCAGTTGAACAGGACCGCGACCTTGTCGCGTGCCCAGGTAACCAGGCTGTTGACTGCGTCTTCCAGCCAGGTGAAGGCCCCGGCCAGCCAGGAGAGCCAGTCACTCGCCCGCAGGCGGCCGATCAGCCCGGTGACGAGGGAGCCAACGCCGGCGAGGCGCTCGCCCAGCCACTGCCCGGCCCCGACGATGATGCGGCGGACGGTGGCGATGATCTTCTGTACCGAGGGCAGCACCGAGTTGAGGGTGTCACGGGATTGCGGCACGCCTTCGCCGCCGTTCATGCCGGCGGCGGCGCCATCGAGTTCGGTGGCAAGGTGCTGGGCGTTTTCGCCCATCTCGCGGACGAAGGCCGGGGGGATCAGTTCGGCGACCCGGCCGGCGAAGTCCGCCACCGGTTGCCAGACCGGGCGGGTGCGTTCCTTCACCCAATCCCAGGCCTCGCCGGCCTTGCGGCTGATCCAGCCCAGGACGCCGCCCTGGCTGCCGGTGCTGTCCTCGCCCTCGGAGGAGCCGAAGAGGAGGTCTTTGAACCAGTCCCAGATGCGCGCCGCGGCCTCGCGCACCGGTCGGAGCCATTCCCAGAAGCGTCGCCCCAGGTCCTGGATGCCCTCCCAGACCGCGCCGCCGAAATCCTGAAGCCAGCGCACCGCTGGGGCACCGAAGTTGTTCCATAGGTCGCTGAAGAACTGGCCGACCGGACGGAGAAACTCGGTGAGCTTGTCCCAGGCGACGCCCACCGTTTCGGTAACAAAGGTCTTGAGGTCGCTGATTGCCTGCATCAGTGGTTGGCAGTTGCCGGAGGCCAGGGCCGCGACGATGCGGGCAGCGCGTTCCACCAGCCCGGCGAAGAGGTCGATCAGTTGGCGTGGCCCTTCGAAAGGCACTAAGGCACGCAGGGTGGCGATGTACGCATCCCACGCGCGGGCGACCTGGCGCCCCAGCCAGTGCCGGATGCCTTCGTCGACAATGGCGTGCACCGTGCGGGCGAACTCTGGAGAAATGCGTTCCAGCAGCCGCCAGCCGAACTCCGTTACTTTATCGGCGGCCCAGTTGACAACGTCGCCCAGGGCGCCCGCTGCTGAATCGTAGAGATCGCTCCAGAAACCACGGCGCACCGGACTACTTTCTGTCTCTGCCGTTTGCCCCCGCTGCTGCGCCACATGGGCCAGTTCGTGGGCCAACAGAAAGCGGCCAGGCCCGGACTCCGGCTGGAAACGCCCGTCGTTGAAGGCAATGTGGTCGCCCACGGTGAAGGCGTGGGCATGTAAGGTTTCGTTGAGTCGCGCGGCCCGGTGGTCGGTGTGGATGCGGACTGCCGAGAGGTCCAGGTCGAAGCGTCCTTCCATCTCGGCCCGCACCGGCGGCGGCAACGGTTGGCCGCCGGATTGCAGCATGGAGATCTCGCATTCGATGGCGTCCGGCAATACCTGTTCTTCTTCAGCGGCGGCCTGGAGACGGTCACTCTCCTCGGCCGGGGCCAGCGCCCGCCGGACCGCGGCCCGTCCCCTGGCTGCGCTCCGGTCGCCGGCTGCCTCGCCGGGGACGGCCTTGCCCAA
Source organism: Deltaproteobacteria bacterium (assembly GCA_021802645.1). Lineage (GTDB taxonomy): Bacteria > Desulfobacterota > Desulfobulbia > Desulfobulbales > Desulfurivibrionaceae > JAJZRJ01. The sequence continues at coordinate 102,862 of JAJZRO010000006.1, forward strand.
GGCGTGGGCGGCGAGGCGGTCAGCCTGTTTCTCGACCTCGTCCTGGGTGCCACCCAGTTTGAGTTTGGCGCGCAGGCCGCGCGGCACGGCCTGCGGTGTCCATGGCAGGCGAGACCGCTGCGTCGAGCGCGGGTTGGCAAGGGCGATCGTCTGCATGGCTCAGTTGCCGCCCTGCCCGCAGGGCAGGGCGGCCTCCTTCCTATTCCTCGACGGTGATATTGCCTGTGAGGGCACAGACATTCGGACGCATGGGGGAGGTGGGCACCGTGATCACCAGGTAATAGGTCTTGTCGGTCGCCAGATCGGCCCAGCTCTCCGTATTGCTGACGCCGTTGGGAAAGTGGCGGGTTCCCTCCGAGGAATCCCACAAGATGCCTTTCTGCTTGAGTTCGATGTCATAGCCGCCGCTGCCGCAGGTGGCGGGATTCGGATAACCGGCATCGGCGGTGACGCGGATGGTTCCCTTGGTAATGGAAAAGTTGCGCGATCTGAGGGAGCGATAGCGGATATCAATGGTGCTGGAGAAGATCACGGTGCGCATGATCATCGGTGCCACCGTGCTCTGCCCGATTGCCGGCGCCGTTGTCGTACCGGTAGGCGTCTGGCCGCGCCCGCTGCCGTTTTTTGGGGTGCCCTGGCGCGTGTTCCCGGATCTGGTCTTGCGTCCGGATTGTTGCAGCACGTGGGCCAGTTCGTGGGCGAGCAGGCGGCGGCCTGACGGCGAGCTGGGCTGGTACTCGTCGCGCCCGAAAAAGACATCGTTGCCGACCGTGAAGGCGCGCGCGGAAAGGCTGGCCGCGAGCCTGGCCGCCTCGGTGTCGGCATGGACGCGCACCCCTCCCAGATCGGCCCCTAGGCGCGGTTCGAAAAAGTCGCGCTCGCCGATCGGCAGCGGCTGGCCACCGCCTCGCCTGGCGCCAATAGCGGCAGCCGCGGCATTCGTCACAATTGCCTCGTCGCCAGCCGCCTTCCGCCGAATGTCCTCTTCCTTTTCCTTGTCGCGTTCCTTGGGCGCTTCTTTCTTTTTCTGCTCGTCTTCTTCCTCACCGGCCGCGGCCTTCCGCTGTAGGGTAGCCTCGGGCGGCGCCAGGGCTCGGGCGGCGATGTTGTCGGCCTCGCGTTCCTGGGCGTCCTCGGGGGTGCTGACCTTGAGCTTCGTCTGCACCGGATAGCCGAGCACCTCCTGCAAGACCGTGCGGTTGCCTTCGGCGCGGGTGGGTTTGCCCGCCGCCGTCATGCGACGGGACCTCGCCTGTCGGCGAAGTTGCTGGAAGATTTTCATGGCAGCCTCCTTGTCGATGGGCCGGATGCCGCGGCAGGTTGCCCGGCCTAGCGTATCGCCTGCACGTTCAGCCGCAGGTTGCCGGTTGCAGCGACTTGATTCGCGAGGGCGGTGGCATAGAGCCGTTTGGTCGCATTGCCTTCTCCCGCCAGATTGCCGGTGAAGGTGGCGTGGTCGACCACGGCGTAGCCCAGATCCTGTTCGCTGCCGGACCAATAGTTGCCCTGGGCGATCAGGTTGGCGGCAGTGACGCAATTGTCCACGCTGCCGATCCGGTTGCCGATCATGGTCACCATTTCATGGCCGGGTATTCTGGCGATGAGCTGTTTTTTGCTATCCACGGCGCCGCTGGGCAGGTTGGCCTTGATTGCGGTGAGGGTGTTGGAGAGCAGCTGCAGATCCTCGCCGCCGTGAAGGAGGACATCCTGTTCCCCCAATTTGACGCTGGCAATGCTGTCGGCCGCGGGACTGGTGTAGCTGTTCACCCCATTGCCAAGGAGCAGCCAGCCATCGACGACGTTGCCTGTTACCACGCCCCCCACCTTCCGATTGGCCAGGCGCAATGCGTAAGCCGGGCTATAGCTGACCCATTGGGCGACCAGGTCGTCCACCGCGGCGACCGCTTCGGCATAGCTGATGCTCTCGCCGGCGAGTATTTCCGACATCGGAGTGGCGCTCGCGGTCGGCACGTGGAGACTGTAAGCGCGCATGACCACGGTGCCCTCGGCCGGAGCGGCAGCGAGTTGATCGAGATTGGCCTTCCAGGCGGTGCGGGTGTCTTTCGGCAGAACGATCACCTGCTTGGCCACCGTGTCGAGGGCGGCGTCGTAAGCGGCCTTGTCATCCAATACCTCTTCCTTGCTCAGCCCCAGCAGCGCGGCGCTCAAAGCAGCACTGCCGGTGACATCGGCACCCGCCCATTTGGCGCCATCGCCGCTGGCGGTCTTCACCTGGGCATACAATACGTTGTCGCGCCACTCCACCCGGCAGGCGGTCGTGCCGCGACCGCCGATGTTGATCATCGCCTGAGCGCCTGCGTGGCTGCTGGTTCGGCTGAACCGGCACCCCCGCGCCTGCGCCGAATTCGCGGTGATGGCGAGCTGAGCGGTGCCGATCGAGAAGGTGAAGGAAAGGTTTTCCAGAATGACTTCGTCGGCATCCACGCTCATCTTCGTGCCGTTGAAGATGATGGAGACCGATTCCGCGCCTTCGCCGCTTAAGCGGAGACTGCGCTTGCCGGCAATGGCGGAGAGTGCGCCGACGGTATAGCTGCCCCCTTTGAGACAAACCCACAGGTCGACGGCCGTGTTGGAGGCGAATTCCTCCAGCAGCAGGTTGAGGTGGTCGGAGGAGGTGGCCACCACGGCACAGCCGCCGCCCATCTTCCCGCACAGGATCCTGAGCGCGTCCTGCACCGTGACCACGGCCGAGACCTTGAGGTCGCTGCACAGGCTGGCGTCGCTCTTGTTCAAGGGCAGGTGGTCGGCCCTGAAGTCGCACAACAGCTTCTGCAGCACCTGGCCGACGTTGACGTTGGTGGCATTGGCGACCAAGCCGAGCGAATGCCCCACGTTGGGGGGGGAGGCGGTACAGGCGGGCACGACATAGGGCAGGCTGTCGGCATTGAGCTGGCACAGCAGGTTGTCCAGCGCCGTTTTGACCGTGAGCGTGCCGTCGTTGTCCGGATCGAGCAGGTCCTTGAGCCGGTCTTTTATGGACTTGCCCTCGTTGGCGCCACAGTTGGGCAGCGAGTAGGCGATGTCGTCGGCACCGATGGTGCACAGGTTGTGGAGCGCCTGCTGGACATTCTTGGCCCCTGCGAAGAGGCCGACGCAGGGATCGCTGAAACCGACGTCGGCGGCGACGATGTCGGAGAGGGGCGGAAAGGCCATGCGGCGGCGGAAGGCGTCGTCCTGATCGACCAGCTTCTTGTTGATGCCGATCTCGCCCAGGAACAGATAATGGTGGCGCACGCCGCGCGGCGGAGCGGCGTCCAGCACCGTGTCGCCGCTTTCGTCTGCCGCTTCCCGCACCTCGGCCAGCCAGTAATCGCCGGGCACGAAACGGCTGCCGGTGGTGGCCAGTTCCAGTTCCATCAGCTCCAGATTGATCTGCAGCGCCCCGGCGGTGAGGTTGACGCGGCCGGCGGCCTTGTTGGTGACCGTGCCAGTGAAGAGGGCAACGCCCCGGTCCAGGTTGGGACACGTTCCGTCGGCGACCAGAGTGCCGGTGTTGAGGTTGAGCTTCATGGCGCCATCCCATTGCCGGATGAAGGCCTTCGGCTCGTCGGCGCCGGTGGGGGTGGTGCAGGTGGCCTTGAGCAGGCCGCGCAGCTTCTTCGGGTTGGCCGCGAAATGGTTTCCCAGCAGTCGTTCGGTGTCGGTGTCGAAGTATTCCCACACCCAGTCGCCCTGGTTGAATCCTTGGGGCATGGCGTCAACCACGCAGGCTTCCGCGCCGTTGTCGCGTGACCATTTCAGCGTGAGCGTGCGTGAGGCGGCATCGTAGTCGTGGACCTCGACGCGGAAGAGGTAGTTGCCCAGCCGCTCGTCGACCTTGACCTGGCTGGCGCAAGGGTCGCAAGGATCGCCGCTGCTGGCGATCAGGCGCAGTTTCAGGGTGAGCGGCGCGGTGCCCACCGGCGGGTTGGTTTCCTCGTGAAGGGGGTCCAGCGTATTGGCGCACCACTTGACCTGGAGCATGGTCTGGCTGCGCGTCGCGGTATCGGCGCCATGCAGGGCCGCATCCAGGAGGTCGCTCTGTTCCAGGGCGGTGACATTGCGGTCCCAGACGTCGGCATAGAGTTTGAGGCTCTGGCCGGTGTAATCGGCCTTTATCGGATAGTCGGCTTGATTGTCGGGGGTTAACGGCTTGGTTGCGTCCCGACGGGCGTCTTCCAAACGGGCTGGCACGCCTTCGACGTAAAGCACACCGGGCCGCAGGCGGATGCTCTGAGAGCCGTCCGGATCGGCGTAGAGCTTCAGCCCGCCCACGCGCGGGGCGCCGCCGGCAATCGCCCCTCCCGTCGTGTTGGTGCCGCAAATGGCGTCGCGCAACGCCTCCACCAGCCGCGCCTTTTCGATGTCGGTCAGTTCGTTCCAGTCGGCGTCCAGGATCATGCGGCCTTGCTGCAGGTACACCCCGGAGTAATGCCGGGCCGGATGGAAGGAGTCGCGGGAGACTTGATTTTTCATGGCTGTTCCTGAAGTGGTGGCTTGAAAAGTGTGACGGAATTCGCGATGTGCGCCGTCTCCTCAAGGCTCGTCTGGCCCACTCGGAATACGTGGGTTCCTGTTTTCTTTCGTCATTCGGTCACGCTGGGCGGCGGGCAGGCGAGGGTCGGATCGGCCAGCAGCACCGCCTCCATGCCCAGCGGCAAAAATTCCCGCAGTTTCTCCAACACCGCTTTCTGGCGGAGAACATAGCGGAAGTCGTGGCAGGCGCCCAGCTCGCCGCCATCCTCGGCGCCGGACTGGAGGGCCGCGGCACAGTCCGGGTGCAGAACGCCGCAGCCCGGCTGACCGAAGGTGTCGCTCCAGAACAAGGGGGCTTCGGTGGTGCAGGTGGCGGCGTAGCAACGCAGGAGCGAGCGTTTGCCCTGGCTACGCCACTGCGGGTCGTTGTCCACCAAGGGCGTGTCCGGATCGGGGGGATTGCTGGGAACGGCTGGCTCCGGAATATGAAACAGGCGGCTGTAGCGGATGCAGCCGGTTGCCGGCACATCGTTGTCTACCGTGTCCTTGCGAAGAGGCGGCAGCAGGATGGAGTCGCTGGCCTCCAGGGCCTCCGCCAGGAGGCGTTCGAGCACCGTGGCATATTCCAGCCGCACCAGGCCTTGGGCGGCTTCGATTTTCTTGAATAGGCAGGCGTGGGCCTCGATCACCGGCACGTGGCATTCGGCGGTGGTTACCTTGAAACTGCGGGCCGCACAGCCAACCAATTGGGCGGCGCCGGCATTGATCTGCACCTGGTTGTCCAGCCAGAGGTTTTCGAAGCGGTAGAGCGCGGCCGTGGTCAGGGTGATTACTCCCCATACCCGCAGCGGCGCGGCGGTCAGGCCGCGCAGGGAGACGTGCGGCAGGTCGCTGCCGTTCCAGTTGGCCTTGCTGACCCGCAGTTCCACGGGGCCGATGACGTGGACCATGGCGTCATCCTCGTGCCAGCCGCTGACGTCGGTTGCCGCAGCCTGTGTCACCTGGGAGGCGAGGAGAGTCCAGGCGATCGATTCGTGGGCATGGGCGAAAAAGCCCTCCTGTGGCGCGTAATAGAGCAGAACCCGCCGCGGGTGCAGGTGGCCGCGGTGCCAGTCCGGGGTGCGCAGGTCCACGGTGCGGGGGGAAACATCCTGGAAGCTGGCCGGCGCGCAAGGGATGCCGTGGCGGTTGACCTGCCGCCAGCTGATCGTCTGCCCGGCGAAGTTGGTGGTGTGGGCGCCGGAGTTGGCGGGCTCGCATTGCACGGCCCGGGAACAATAACGGCTGTCCACGGTGGCGGCGGGCAGGCCGGGATGCCGGGCGCGCATGGCTGGAGTGGCCGGTGACGGGATGGCCGACTCGCCGTAGGCCGCCTCCGGCAGCAGTGGCCGGTCTATGCGTGGGGTGATCGCCACCCGTTTCCAGCCTTCCTGGATTTCTACCTCGAAGCGCCCGACCGCCTCGGCGATGGCCTCGATGGAGACGCGGGTGCCCTTGCGCTGGCGCCAGGCCACGGCATCGGCCAGTTCGGCGCGGCGCCCTGCCTCGTCGGGCGACACCAGACGCACGTCCAGCAGCTGCGCGAAATAGGGGAGCAGCCAAGCCTGGCAGTGGCGGCCGTTCTCGTCCTGGTCCGGGAAGCCATCGTAAAGGCGCTGGTCCATGGTGGCCCGGAAGGCATCGAGCAGATCGCCGTAGACCTTGAGCAGCCGGCGCAGGTCGCCCTGGCTATCGCGCTCGCGCCAAACGGCGGGTAGCCACGCCAGCAACAGATCGCCGTAGTCGGATTCCTGGGTCATAGCCAGTACTCCTGGACCATCGGATTGAAGTCGCTGTCATCGAATACCAGGCACTGGTCGGGCGCCGGCCGCGCCGCCAGCACGGAGGCATCTAGTTGCGCCACCTGCGCCAGTTGGGCGGCCGTGGCGGCAGACAGCACGATGTCGCAATCGCTGTTTTCCACGCCGGCGACGCCATCCACCACCCGGTATATCTCGCCGCGATAGAGGGGCTGGCCGAGTTGGCGGCCTTGCTCGGAGAAGGCGGCGCGCAGGGCAATGAGCACCGCGTCCTTCACGGCTTGGGCGTCGAAGGCCTTGGTGCGGACGCGGAGGGTGACCTTGAGGCCGAAGGTCAGGCGGAGGTAGTCGGTGACTTCGATCGCCACCCCGGGCTGGGCATGCGTATCCAGATAGGCCTTCAGGTCTTGTCGCATCGCCACGCTGAGATGGCCGCCGCCGGCCGCCATGACCACCACCTTGAGGCGCTCGCGCTGGCCGAGGCCGGGCGGCAAGCGAAAGGCGCGCGCCTGCCAGACGCTGGCGTGACCGCGCGCCAACTGGGAGAAATCCTCCAGAGAAACGGCGCGATCCAGGGCCAGGAGGGTGGCGGGGGCGTTCTTGCGCAGGTCGGCGTTGGCCTCGCGGTCGGCCCCGCCGCTGCTGGGGAGGGGCTGCACGATGGCGTCCAGCAAGGGATGGGGCTTGACCGGTTTGGTGAGACTGCCGGCGGCGAGGTTGCCGACGACGCCCGCACCTTGGCGGAAACTGACCCGGATATTGTTGCCGCCGCTGGGCAAACGACGGCCATGCCGGCCGTCGCCGAACTGGATATCGGCGTTGCCGTCCTGGTCGATGCGCACCTGGTAATGGGCGTCGGCGGGGGCGGAATCCTTGAGGTTGGCAACCTGGGTCCAGTTTTCGCCTGTCACGGAAACGGTGAGATCGGCGCGCACCCCGCTGCCCATGGTTGCATCGGCGACGAAGCTGAGGTTGGGTATCGCCAGGGTGAAATGCTGACTGCTGCGCGTGCCGTCGCCGCTGCCCAGCACCCGTTGCGGCCGCGTTTCGCCGTGGCCGGCGGTGACCACGTTGGCGTAGATCTGCAGATTGCCGGCCGTGGTGCCGGTCGGGAGCGCATCGGCCAGTTCCAGCCAGGTACGGGCGGGATCAAGGTCGGCTACTTTGGTCTCCACTTGCCTGGCGCCGTTGTCCACGATCACGGCCCGGCCTGCCTTGAGCCCTATGGGGAACTCTTCCGGGACGAGGCGAACCCCGGTGAGCGAGGTGTCGTTTGCCTGCCAGTCGACAACCCGAGCGGCCTCGGTGAAATGGGCGTGCACCCGGGTGCGCTTCAGGAAGAAGGGGCCGCCGCCCCGATCCTGCCAGTAGGGCGCGGCAGTCAAGGTCGCCTCCTCGTGTTCCATGTCCAGCGTCACCGTGCCCAGACGCGCCCAGGCCATCTGGCCGCCCTTTACCACCACCGCAAGGTCGCCGGCCATGGTTTGTTTGCACAACTCGGTGGTCAGCGCCTTGACCAGGCGTTTGTCCTCGCTCTGGTTGAGGAAGGTATCCACGATCCAGGCGCCGGGGGCGGCCGGAGGGGCCAGCAGGGTCTGCGGGTTGCGCAGCCTGAAGTCGAGGTCGCCCGGCACCCCGTCGGTATTTGGGTGCCAGGTGAGGGTCAGGGCGGTGTAGCCGGGGCGCTCGTCGCTTTGAACGGCCTTAGGATCGGTGCCCACCGGCACATAATTGGCGTGGAGACAGCGGTAGGCGGGCAGGTATTCGCGTTCCCTGCCCTTGTCGGTCACCTTGCGGATGTCCGCCAACCATTGGCCAGCCAGGCGGGACCAGTCACCGGCGGCGTAGACGACGTCGACCATCGTGCCGTCGGTTTCGATCTTGCGCGGGCGCGGCGGGGCGGCAAGATACGTGAGCGGCACGGTGACGGCGCGCGCCACGGTGGCGCCGTTGAGGGTGAGTTGGCCGATGGCGCGGTAGAACACCAGACGGTCCTCCTGCACCGCCTTGAGCCGCCGAAAATAAGGCTTGTCGTCCACCGAGCGGACCACGACGAGATCGCCAGCCGCAAGATCGCCAGCCGGCACCGCCAGTTGGAGGCTGTGGTCGACAGCCTCCACGCCTTTGGTGGCCGGGGCGAGCGGCCGCAGTTTTTCCTTGGCGTTCAAGTGGACGAGGGTGTACCCCTTGACGAAGCCCGCCGGAATGGTCGGGCTGACCGTCACCTTGGTGGTTTTCTCGCCAAGCAGGATGCCCTGCACGAGGTGGGCGGAGAGCGGCTTTTGCGCGCCGTTGCGCTCGTCCTCCAACACCAGCGGTTCGCCGCTCTTCAGTTTGTCCAGCCGGCCGACCAGCAGCAGGGTATGACCGTCGGCGCTGAGCGGGTGGGGGTTGCGCTCATGGTCGTGGGCATAGAGGATGTTGCAGGCGGCATCGGCTTCGAGGTCGGCCAGGGTCTCGAACACGACCGGCGCCCCGGCCTTGGGGGCGTTCTTCACCTGCAACCCCGCGGCCACCGTGCCGGCCTTGCCTTTCTTGAGCAGCAGGGCGAGCGGGGCATAGGCCGAGGCGTGGGGACGCGGGGCATAATCGAGCAGGGCTACCAGCCGCCGCAGGCTTTCCCACTGGCTGGCGGTGCCGAGGTAGCCCTCGTTGGCGTAAGCGTCGAGATGGGCGCCGAGTACATGGCAGGCACGCGCGAAGCTGCGCGTCAGCTGCCAGAGCATGTCGTCGGGATCACTGGCGTAAAGGGACTCCAGGCGGGTCTTGCGGGCCTCCGCGGTTTCCTGCGGCGGGATGTTGGCCTGAATCAGCGACCAGGTCGGCAATTCGGCGGCGAGCCCTGCGCGCAGGCGTTCCAGAAAGACGGCGGCATTCCCCTCCACATACTCGAAGCGGGAGAGGCCGGCGCGGTTCCAGCGGGTGAGATCAGCCGTCATCCCTTCCTCCCTCCGTGCAGCATCAGGATGTAGTAGCCGCGCTCCGGATGGGCCTGGTCGTTATCGCAGACGCCCACCTCCAGACCGTCGAGGACGATGCGGCCGCTGGCGGCCTGGTCCTGGAACCGGTCGCCCAGACGCTTGAAGCGGTTCAGGCAGACGTTTTCCACGCCGTCTACCGCCATCAGGGTCTGGTAGATGTCGCTTGCCAACAGGTCTTCGCCGAAGCGCAAACGGCCGGGTTCAAAGAAGCCGCCGGGACCGGTGCCGAGGGCGCGGTCGATCGCATGACGCACCTCCGACTGGAAATAGTCCGCATCGACCTGGATTGATAAGGTCATCAGGATGCCGACTTCCTGCGCGCCTTCCAGCACCACTTCCTGGGCGGCCATGCGATAGGCCTCCAGATACGGATAGAGCACGCTGCGCACGCTGGGGTGGCTTGCCGGGTCTGGCCAGTACAAGCCGCGGCTGGCATGGAAATCGACGATTTCTTTCCAGACCTCGTCGTTGTAATCCGTGGCCGCATCGAGGTCCAGGCGCGCCCAAGGAATCACCGCGACGTGCACGGTGGCCCAGGAGCCGTCCCAGCGGTCCCAGGCATGGGCGCGCAGCACCAGGGGATGCTCCTCCAGTCGCGTTTCGAAGTCGTCCAGGGTGACCATGCGGTGCTGGTCGTGGATGGCGCGGGGGCCATCCAGCCGCGCCTGGTCCATCTTCTCGGGATGGTCCAGCCACCAGGAATCGAAGCGCGCAACCTCTTCGGCGGTGAGCGGGGCCATCGCCGCTGTCGCGTCGATGCCGGCGAATGGCGCAAGTCTGCGGCGCTTGGCCAGACCGGCCACATCGTAGCCCACCAATTGCAGCAGGCGGCGCAGAGATTCCGGCCGTCGCGCGGTCTCCAGATAGGCTTCGGCCGTTGTCCGGTCGAGGCTGTCGGAGAGCTGGTCAAGGGCGAAGGCCAGCACTTCGACGAGGGTGACCTCCACATCCGCCGGGGTCCAGCGTTTGCGTTCCGGAAAGCGCGCGATCAACTCCTGCAGCATGAAAAGGCGAAAGCCGTCGTAGTCGCGCTGATCCCAGTCGAAATCATCGCCTACCGCGGGCAGGGTGGCGGGCAGATCGACTTGCCGCCGGCCGCAATCCGGGCACTGGCCAGCGTAGAGCAAGGCGATGGTGGGGTCGTTGGCCATTAGCTGCCTCCCAGCGAAAAGAGCTGGCTTTCCCGCTGGCCGACGGCGGCCAGCGTGTAGGTGACGGAGATGGTGAGCGTGGCATCATCGCCCCCCACTTCCACCTCGATGCTCTTGGGTTCCACTTCGCCCTGCAATGCCTCGGCGAGGGAGGCGAGCAGGCGGTGCTTGGTGAGCTGCCAGAGCGGGGTGTCGTTGGGCTCAAACACCAGCGCCTTCACCCCGGCGCCGAACTCCGGCCGGAACACCCGTTCGCCAGGCAAGGTGAACAGCACCTGTTCGATTTGTCCGCGGATATGCTCGCTGCGGCTGTCCAGCCGCGGGGCGCCGCTCTCCATGCGCAGGGGGAAGGCGAGGTAAGGGGGATTGACCAATCGGCATGCCATCGTCGTTCTCCTTATGCGCTCATGACCTTGCTGGAGAGGCTGCTCATCTCGCCTTGCGGCACTGGCGGTCCCGAGGGGCCCATGCCGGTGGGATGGACATGGGTGGCGAACAGGGTGAGGAAGCTGGTGCCCTTGATCACCGGTTCGCCGCCGGCGCCGCCCAGCATTACCTGGGAGCCGTCCAGGGTAATGGTGGCGCTGGTGCTGACCGTGACCCCGGAGGCGGCCATCTCGATCTTGTTGCCATTGGCATCCGTTGCGGTGGCGCCCTGGCTGCTCATGGTGAGGCTGTTGCCGTTGGCATCCTCCAGCACCACCTTGCCGTTCTTGGCGTCCAGCGTGAGTTTGGCGCCGGCCTGATCGTTGACCACCAGGTTGCCGTCCTTGTCCATGGCGAGCGCGGCGCCGCTCTTATGCAGCAGCTTCACCTCCTCGCCATCGTCCTTGTCCTCCAACAGGAAGACGTGGCCCTTGGCGGTGCGCAACACCTTGGTGGTGGGCGGGTCCTGCACCTCGGTGGGAGCGTCGCCGGACTGCTGCCAGAAGGTACCGGTCCAGAGCGGGAAATTCAGGTTGCCGCCCTCGAATTCGACCCAGACCTGCGCCCCGGTGGCGGGCACGCAGAAGAAGCCCTCATTGGCAAGGCCGCCGCAGGGGAGCGCCGGCAGGGCCCAGCCGGTTTCCTGATCGCCCAGCAGGGCGGGAACGCGGAGCTTGACTCGCCCCAGTTTGTCGGGATCGGCGTTGTCGCTGACAAAACCACGGTATTTGCCGTAGGCAAGACGTTGGGCCAGGTTCTGAATGAGCTGCCGTTGCACGTCGTCGGTCATCACAAGACTCCCGCCAGCGCCCCGGCCAGGCCGCTGATGCTGTCCAGGTTGTCGCCGAAGGCGTTGCGCAGCAGCCGGAAGCGCTGCCGGTAGCCCTGAGCGGTGAAGCTGTGGTTGACACTGTCCACGTAGTAGAGGCCGGACATCCACTCGCCCAGGCCGTCCACTCCTACCGGCAGGCCGGTTTGCAGCACATGGCCGTAGAGGGTGCCGTCGAGTTCGCCTTCCCCCTGGAGGCGATGGATGTCGAGATCGTTGGCCTTCTGTTGAGCCACCGCCCGCAGACGCTGGGCGTCGGCGCCGGCCTCCGCCGACAACCGCCAGACGAACTCCTCCAGTCCGGCATTTTCACTGCCGGCATGGGTGGTGCCGAGCAGCGGCAGGTCCGGATAGACCGTCTCCGGGCTAGTGGTGTCGCCGCTTTGCGCCGGGGCGTCGTAGGCCACGGCATCGGCCTGGTGGCCGTCGGCGCGCACGGTGAGCGACAGGCAGTTGGTGTCGGTGCCGACATAAACCATGATGGTGTCCTGCGGATCGGCGGTGAGCCGCATGGGGCCGAAGTAGACCTGGCCCTGGCGAAAGATCAGCTCGTAGCCGTTGAACTCGGCGCGGGCCTTGAGGAACTTGATGTCGGTATCGTCCTGGGCCAGGCCGACCAGATGATCCTGGCCGGCCTCGCTTTCTGGGTCCACCGCAAGCCCGTAGGGGGGGAGGATCTGGTTCAGGATCATGGTGTCGCTGGAGGGCAGATCTTCGGTGCCCCAGGTGACGCGCTGGTGGGTGCGGTCGAGCCGGATGGAATCGTCCTGGCATTGCACCTTGAGCTGGGCGGCGCCGGCGTCCTGCGGCGTCTCCAGGTTGACCTCGCGGATGTAGCCGCGCATGATCTCCTCGCTGCGGCTGCCGAAGGCGGCGGCGATGACGATGCGGGCCCACGGCACCAGTACGCCGGCGTCCTGGACGGTCCAGCGCCCCTGTTCATCCCGCCGCGTTTCGAAGGTGAGCGACGCGGTGGTCGCTTCCGCCCGGCTTGCCTCCACGGTCACCTCCAGCAGGAAGGGGTAGAGATCGGCGATCTCGGCGTCATCCACGGTGATGACGCATTCGGCCGGGGCGCGCTCTTTGCCGGAAAGCAGGTCGAGCAGCATGGTCGGGTTACTCCTTGGCCTTCGGGATCAGGATGATCTCGCCGGCCCGTTCCTTGAGCGAGACCTCGACGCCGTTCCGCAGGTCCGGGTTGGCGTCGATGATGCGCCACCACAGGCGGGGATCGCCGTAGAAGTGGCGGGCCAGCAGGTCGAGGCGGTCGCCTTCCTGGATGACGTGCTCCATGACGCCGGTGGCGGTAGTGATCTCGCGCGGCCGTGCGCCCTTGCAGGGGATCACGCCCTTCTCGTCCGCCGCGAAACGGCGGGCGGTTTTGTAACGGGAGTCCTTGAGAAACATCAGAACAGCCCTCCGATGGCAGTAGCCGCGGTATGGGCGGTATTGAGCGCCGCCCCCACCACCTGGCGTACCTTCTCGACCTCGTAGAAGGGATTGTTGCCTTCGATCACCTGCAGGCCGAGCTTGACCGTGGCGCGGTAGGGCACCAGGCTGGGCAGGTGGGCGCTCTCGCCTACCTCGATGCTTTTCAGGAAGACCGGCAGCACGTGGCTGCCCCACACCAGCAGCAAGACCGAGGCGGTCTGAGCCCGCTGGAAGGCGCGCTGGCCCCCGAAGCCGAGGCTGGCCAGCACTTGCATGCCGCCAGGGCCTTGGGTTTTGGGCTCCACCATGCTGCGCAGGGTGTCGAGTTCCGGCTGGATGCCCATCTCCTGGGCCAGGGCATCGCTGTCGTTCATGCGGTCGGTGGCATCGAGGAGAATTTCCACGTCGAAACTTTCCGGCTCCACCGCGACCCCCTGCGCCACGCGAGCGGTTTCGGTGGGCAGGGCGAAGTCGTAGCCGCCACGGGTGGCGGGGGTCGACCCCAGGGTCAGGGTGACGCTGCGGTTGCGGGTGAGACTCTGCGGATTGAACTCGAAGGCCAGCACCAGGGGAGGCAGGGAGAGCGCGTATTCGATCAGTAAGCCTTTGCTGGGGGCAAGCATGGGGTTGGTCTCCTATGCGTCGTGTTGCCGCCCAATGGCGGCGCAGATGGAGGTGGCAATGGTTTCGGCGACGGTGCGGTCAGCTGCCCGCGCGTCGATCTGCACCGGCCCGATGCCGACCCGATCGAATCGGCCGGCGGGCAGGTTTTCCCGCCGTGCCAGCGCTTCAGCCACCAGGCGGACGATGCGTTGGGCGCGGCCCTCGAAGCCGGCGGGTAACTGGAGACGAAGCTGGCCGATTTCAGTCTTCACCGAGCACCTCCTTGGGGAGATGGGGCGCCAACGGCCCGAGGTCCTGGGGCGAGATTTCCCGCCCCTCCTTGGCCAATTCGCGCCAGACGGCATGAGCAATCTGGGCCAGGCCGATCGCCTTGCCCTGCCCCGCGGCCAGATAGGCCGCATGCAGGGCGGCGTTGCGAATGCCGCCTCCGGTAAAGGGGACGGCGTTGCCGAGGAACGCGGGGTCCACCGCCGGTTCCAAAGGCGCCCGCGGTGGGAGGAGACGGCGCCAGAGTTCGGCCCGGGAGGGCGCGTCCGGCCGCGGGAACTCCACCACCATCTGGAAACGCCGGGTGAAGGCCGAATCGAGCTGCCGGCGCATGTTGGTAGTGAGGATGCAGGGGCCGTCGTGCGCCTCAATGCGGGTGAGCAGGTGGCTCACCTCCATGTTGGCGTAACGGTCGCGCGCTTCCTTCACCTCCCCCCGTTTGGCGAACAGCGCGTCGGCTTCGTCGAATTGCAGCACCATTGGCTGGCCGTGGGCGGCGTCGAAGAGTTGGTTGAGGTTCTCTTCGGTCTCGCCCACGTACTTGCTGACCAGGCGGCCCAAGTCGACCCGGTACAGGCGCCAGCCCAAGGCATGGGCGATGACGCTGGCGGCAAAGGTCTTGCCGGTGCCGGAGGGGCCGGCGAAGAGCGCCACTGGACCGCCGACCTGCTGGCCGCCCCAACTGCCGACCACAATGTCGCGCTGCTCGATCCACAGGAGGAATTCGCGCAGCATATAGAGGCGGCTGGCCGGCAGTACCAGATCATCCCAGGTGGCGCGCTGATTCACGGCCGTGGCGCCGGGCGGGGGTGGCAGCTCCAAGGGTCGGCCGGTGAGATGGGCGACCAACCAGCCTTCCGGCATGATCGGCCGGTAGGGGTCGTCATGGTCCAGGCGCAGCAGGCGCCGGCGGCGCAGGGCGCTGCCGGGAGCGAGGGCGCGGCGCAGTTGTTCTCCTTGGGTGGCATCGAGGGCCAGCAGCTCCTGGATGAGCGAACGGGTCGCCCACGGTTGGGCGGCCCCGGCCTGCAAGTTCTGGAAGGACCAGCCCAGGCGAGGCTCGAGCTCCGGCCCTAAAGCGCAGGCGAGGATGTCGTATTCAAGATGATTGAGCTGGAAGCCCAAGAGGCTTTTCCAGGCACCATCCGGCTCGCGCAGGGCATCAACCTCCGTCTGCAGTTCCCGCAGGCGGGCGATTTCCTCGTCGGCCAAAGACTCACCCCGGCGGCTGCGGGAGAGGCTCCAGGCCAGGAAATCGAGACGCTCCCACTCAGGCTCCAGGGCCGATACGGTGGGGGTGAGGGGCAAGGGGCTGTTCATCTCTGGCTCATCCCCCATACAGATTGATCAGCAGCGGATTGGAGCGCACGGTGAGAACCACGCCATCGCTGGCGCGGGTGTAGCTGCGTTCGGCATAGAGCATCAACTGGCCCGCGTGGTCGGCGAATGGCAGAGTCAGGGCCTGGGTCACGGCGCCCGCGGCCTCGTTCGGATCGATGCCTGCACTGGCGACGACCCCGGCCACCGCCGGGTCCACCGTTTGCCAGCCCGCTGCCGCTGCCCAGGTTTCCCAGCGCAGGGTGACGCTCGCGCCGACTTTGCCGGCAATCCAGACGCGGGGGACGAACGCGGCAAGCTCCGCGCTGCCGACGGCGAAACCCAAACTGAGGGCGCAGGCCCCCTGGTGCACGAAGGCGATCGCTGGCGCCCAGGCTTCCTGAGCCGTATCCGGGTTCATAACCGGGACCTCGGGCCGTGTGCCGATGGCGCTGGCCTCCCGGCGTTCCATGGTCGCCTGCATCCCTAGGCCGAAGCCGCCGGTAAGCGGCGCGGAGACGGCCTTGGTGGCCGGCACTACCGGGGTCAGTGAAATTTCGAAGAGCGCCGAGGGGCGGTAGATCGTATCGCCCTGCGTGGACCAGAGCTGGTTCAGCTGGTCGAGGCCAAGGGGCTGGAAAATGACCTGCAGGTGGTACTCCTCGCCGTCCACGGTGAGCAGGTGCACCGGCCGCTCATGAAAGATGCGGATGACCTCGCCGAGCAACCGGAGATCGTTCTCGCCGGCGCCGACCGGCTCTTCGTCCACCGCGAAGGGCGTGATCAGGCAGAAGGTCCGCAGCCAGCCTGTCTCGCCAGGCAGGATATCCGGAAACAGCCCGGGTGGCTCGAAACGGTAGAAGAAAAGGTTGAGCCGGTGTTCGCTGTCGCCGGCGCCCGCCGATGCGGTTTCGGCCGGGGTGGCGAGAACCACCGTGACCTTGCTGCGCGTGGGCGCGTTGATCTCGCCGTCCAAATAGGCGCGGATGCCCTTGCAAACCTGGGAGAGGGGGGAGAGCGCCAGTGCCATGTCAAAGCCGTTTCAAATAGTTGCGGCTGAGAAAGCTGCCATCCGTTTTGGGTCGGGCGGCAGGCTGGGCCTGCGTGTTGCCGGCGACCACGACCACGTCGATGCGACCGATGACCAGGCCAGGCCCCGCGGGGCTGGGCGTCGGAGTATGGACGCCGCCACGACTTGGGGAGCCAATCGCCCCGGTGGGTCGGAGGTCGGGCGCCGGAGCCGGAAAAACGGTTCCCCGGCGAGGCAGCGGGGCTTCCGGCGTGGTTGCCGGCAGATCGAGCCCTTTCGCCTGGGGGGCGCCCGTTACCCCTTCTGGCCTAGGCCACGCCTCGATCGGCCTCGTTCCCGGCGGCAACGAGAAAAAAAATTCAGAAGGGGCGCCCCGACCCGTTGGCCCGCTCTGGTACGGTTCACCGCTTCGGCTCACAGGTTGTTCACTGCCTTCTGGGATATTGGGTTGCTGTCCGCGAGAGGGCTTCGTGCCGACCGGATCAGGCGAAACTACCGACTGAACCGTTGTTGCCGACTCGATGCCTGCGTTGGCTACCGCCATCTTGCTTGGACTTGCGTGTTCTTCCTGCCCTGTTTCCAGGTGGCTTGTTCGGCTATCCGACGCGACGGAAATGCCTCTGTTGCCAGTGACATTCACGGCGGGCGGCTCCGGACTCTCATCCTCGGCCCCCGCTGGCAAAAGGTCGCCAGCCGGAAGGCGGTTATACTCCGCACCCCGCTGGAATGACGCCTCTCGGGATCCGCCCGGCATCGCCGGCGACCCCGCCTTCTGAAACCTGAATACGGTCTGCATGCCGCTTGGCTCACTGTCCGCAGGCTCGTCCACCACCATCGGCTGGTCGACTTCCGTCTCGTCGTCCGCTGCCGCGCGCCACACCCAGGCGCCGGCCAATGGGCGGCGTGCGTCGCGGATGGTGTCGTCGAACAGGCCCATGTCCTACCCCGTCATGCCGCGGGCATGGTCGATCAGTTGGAGGTAGCGCTGCCGCCGTGTACGCGGCAAGGCGAGGATGTCGGTTTCGTGCCAGTGATAGTGCATGGCGATCTGGTGGACCTCCTGCAGCAAGATGTCGCTGCGGCGTGAAAGCACCCGGTAGGGATCCAACTCGATTTCGTTTGCGGCGCCACATTCCGGGCAGCGGCTTTGCAGGCGCAGCACCACACCGGGCGCGATGCTTTCCAGCGCGGCCTCGATCGCGGCAATGCGGGTCTCGTTCGTGTCGCCGAGCTGATCGGGCTCTTGGGCCAATTGTCGCAGCAGCCAAGGACGGGCCTGGGCCTCCGGCAACCCCGCGAGAATTTCCTGGTCGGCGCCTTGAGGAAGCCGGAATCGAAGCAGGCGGCCGTCCATTTCGACCGCTGCGAACGGGTACCCCGCGCCTGCTTCCTGCACTGGCAGCTCGGCGTAGTCGAGGTGGCAGTCAAAGGTGACGCCGCAACCGACGCAACCGACGTGAAGCCAGCCGCCGGCAAAGCCGAGGTGGCGATCCAATTCGCGCATCAAGAACTGGCGGTCGGCGACGCAGAGCGCGGCGACCCGTGACTCGCTCGGCGTTTCGCCGGCAAGGTGTTCGAGCGCCAAAGCGAGGGCTCGGGTGACTGCCTGCGGCGTGCTGGCAGCATTTTCCCCCACCTCGGCCACGGCGAGTTCGAGCCCACCGGAGATCGGCCGAAAGGCCCAGCACCGTTGGCGCATGCCGTTTTCCACCAGGCCACCAGGCAGTTGCATGGCCGGCCCTTACGATTCGGCGGGCTCGTTCACTGCCGGGTCGCGTTGCCACCCCTCGTGTTGCAGGGTGATGGTCTGGATGCCGACGGCGTTCATGGTGCCTGCGTCCATCTCCGGCAGGGCCTGGTATTCGGAGACCCAGGCGCGATAGACCTTGTAGGAGATGGCGACCTGGCCTTGCAGGTTGAGGACGTTGATGACGATGTCCTTGCGGAAATTCTTCAGCGACATGGCCGCATCGCCCTCGATATTGTTGACCAGGCTGGCCCAGTTTTCAAAGACGGGATCGTGGGACAGGCCCTGTTCGAGGGTGATCGGCTCGTAGGTGGTGCCGCCGGGCAGGATCCGTTCCTTGCTCGGATCGCCGGCGGTGCGCCACTTGATCGTCTCGGTCTTGCGCTTGAGGGCGCCCATCTTCTTCAGCCCGGCAACCGGTTTGCCGTCGATCAGTATCTGGAACTTGAAAGTGCGGTAAGGGTCGTGGCGGTGGGCGTTGACCGGAAACATGGGAGCAGCCATTTTACTTCCTCCTCACTTAGGATTGGCCGACTTTCTGTTGGATGCGAACGATTACGAATTCCGCAGGCTTGAGCGGGGCAAAGCCGACGATGGCGATGACCATGCCGCGATCGATGTCGTCTTGGGTCATGGTGTCGCCCAGCCCGCAGCGCACGAAATAGGCGTCCGAGGCCTTCTGGCCCTGGAAGGCGCCGGCGCGGAACAGGCCATCCATGAAGGCGCCGATATTGGCACGCAGCGATGACCAGAGCCGATGATCGTTGGGCTCGAATACTGCCCACTGGATGCCGTTGTAGATGCTGCTTTCGATGTAGATGGCGGTGCGCCGTACAGGGACGTAGCGCCATTCCGGGTTGGCCTTGGTGGCGAGGGTCCGGGTTCCCCAGAGCACCGCGCCATAACTGGGCAGCTTGCGGAGGCAGTTGACGCCTGCGGGGTTCAACTGGTCCTGATCGCCGTCCTCGACGGTGAATTCCAGGCCGGCCAAGCCGCGCACCGAGGCCTCCACGCCGGCGGGCGCCTTCCACACCCCGCGCGTGCCGTCGGTACGCGCCCAGAGCCCGGCTGCAAAGGACGATGGCGCCACGGTCAGGGTGGTCGGGGCCGTCGCGTTGGTATCCCGATCGTAGAAGGGATTGGCGACCTTCACCCACGGATAATAGAGGGCGGCGTAAGTCGAGGTGGACAGGCTGAGCGCGTCGACGTCGTTCTGCTGCGCCAGTTCGTACCCGGATGCCGGGTCGACCAGCACCATGCGGCTGGCGGTCTCCTCGCAATGGGCGACCGCTGCCGCGATGACCTGGTTGCCGCTGCCGCTGGCGGGCATGGTCTGGCCCGGCAGCAGGATCATGTTGACATCGCGCACCTTCCTCAGTTTGGCGAAAAAGGTGTTGTAGTCATCGAGACCGGGAGCGACGCCGTCGTCGCCGCCGGTCAGGGCCTCGAAGGTGGGCGCGGCCGGGGTGCCCATGGAGGCCGGCACGACGTCTTCCGTTCCGTGCAGCTCGGTGCCGCCCGCCGCCTTGCCCAGTTTCAAGGCGCTGGCCAGCGCGCCCGGCCGGACCTGGACCGACGAGGAGGCGGACTTTTGCCCGGAGGTCAGCGTCAGCTTGTGGGTGCCGGCATCGTAGGTGCAGGTGAAGCCGACGTAGTTGGGGCCGAGCAGCAACACCTGCTTGGCGATCTCCGCCGCCACCTTGGCTCCGTCATAGCCACCGACGCCTGGATCGCCGAGGGTGATGGTCTTGGCGCCGAGGTTGTCGATGTTGAGCGTCAGCGGCGCATCCTTGACGACGCTCGCCCAGTTGGTTGCCGGGGCGGCAGTAAGGTCGCCGGAGACGCTGGTGGCCTTCTTGAACTTGCTGTCGAGGCCGGCCGGCAGCGAGAGCTTGACGAGTTTGGAGCCGGCATTGACCACCGTCAGGGCATAGGCGGCATCGGAGGGGTCCATGGACAAGCCGCTGAGACTTTCCGCCACTTCGCCGTCCTGGCGGATCTGGAGCTTGAAGCGATAGCCGTTGGGCTCCATCAGGGCATTGACGCTGAGGCCGTTGCCCCAGGCGCCGGCACTGCGGGCTTCGATCGCCAGGACGTTGATGGTGGCGGCGCCACCCCGACCGGGCATCTTGGCCGGGGCGGCAGTGGGCAGGGTTGCGGCCTTGGCATCTTTGGCCAGGCGGGCCACGTAAGCGTCGCGGCCGCCGTTGAGGAAGAAGTTGAAAGCGGCCAGGCCCAACACGTCGGTTTCGCTGTGGATGCCGCCGAAGGCGCCCTTGTATTCATCCCAGCTGTGCACCAGCGTTGCTTCGCCGATGGGTCCTTCGGTCGTGTAGCCGATCAGCGCGGCCACGGAGGTGGACACGCCTTCGATGGGTTTGGCTCCGCTGGGGATCTCTTCGATGTAGACACCGGGATGCAGGTATGCTGGCATGGTCTTCTCCTTTAGCGACGAATCGCTCCTATTGTCTCAAGATCGGAAAGCCAGTTTGATTGCGGGGCAGTGGGAAAAGCACGGGAACCGTGGGCAACGGATTGACAGGCGATTGGCGACACCGGCACGGATAAAAACGCCGGGGGGAGAAGAGAGGACAAAAGGGCTGCCCCCGGCAGTGGCGTGGTGCCCCGCAC
Source organism: Deltaproteobacteria bacterium (assembly GCA_021802645.1). Taxonomy (GTDB): domain Bacteria; phylum Desulfobacterota; class Desulfobulbia; order Desulfobulbales; family Desulfurivibrionaceae; genus JAJZRJ01. Next base: position 123,571 of record JAJZRO010000006.1, read on the forward strand.
TGGCGGGGTAACGGAATCACTCCCGATGGCGCCGTGGCGTGTATCGCCTGGCGAGCCCGAAATGCCGAGAGCAGAAAAGCGGTTCTTGCGCCGCTTCTGATGAGATCCTCGCGCGGATTCGGATACGTCCATCTTCGTCCCCCCCCCCAGGGAGAATCCAAAAAGGATACCGACGGAACTATGGAAAGCAGAAACAGCGTGGCGGGATAATGAGCCCCGCGATTTTCCGGTTTTGATCTTGCGACGGACGAGACTCTTTCTTCTTGTTAAATAAAAGTCAAAGATCGCCATGAAAGTCAACAAGAAAAAAGCGCAGGATTCTCAAGAAGCTAGAGAACGACGCCTGGATAACTATATAAATTTACTTGTAAATATTTTTTGCGCGCGAGTTGTTTTTCATTGTGGCAAGGGGGGCGTTTGCCCCCCTTGGGGCCCCACCAAAACCTGAAGATACACGAGCGGCAAGCAAACGACAGCTTCGTTTTGCTCTGTACCTGAGACACGAACTCTCTATTATCTAAATGAAAAGAGGATTTTTTTCATAAAGCCCTGTGAGTCATAGGGCTGATAGGGTAAAATACCAACAACAATAACCTGACAGGAAACCTCGATGGTCATTGGCAACCGCAAGAAACCCGCATGGCAACCACCCCGGATAAAGCCCAGCCACCAAGCGTCCCGAGAGGGGCCTCTTCCCTACACGCGGTTCGATTGTCTGCTCGACGGTGCCGATTCTGATGCCTGGCCGGAACGAGAGAGCGCTGTATCTTTCTCCGGCGGTGGCAACTCTGCCATGCCGGCCAGTCTCTGCTTTCCGATGCTCTTGGCCGGTGCCCCAGGATTTCAGTTCGAACGCGTAATTGTTTGCTGTTACTGCGACCGCATGACGCTGCGGGAATTTCTCACCTGTCACTCCCATCAGAAAACACCTGGCCAATCCCAACCTGGTTTCACGATCTGGCGTTGGCGTTTACCGCTGGATTATTACTACACGGCCATGCCGCGGATTTTCTGCATTGCGCCTCGGCAGGGGCAATTCAATTACGCAGCCGGTGTTGATTCGACCACCCTTGCGGCCAGGGTCAGCCGGCGGCCTGTGGTAAAAGACAGGGGCATTACCTGCCAGGAATACGCCAAAGCGCCGAGGTGCGAGGCTCGGGAAGATCCCGGTGACCCTGCCGCCACGGTCCGTTTCGACAAGAAACACAAGGGAAGGGCAAAAAACTCTCCAACCGGGAGGGGCGGTCAGAGACCGCTCCGGGTTCTCACATCGTGGTGGTAAAGGACGGCGCCAGCCGTCTTGCTCGCAAAGCCGAACATGGGCTGCGCTGTCCGCCGGCGCCATGCTGGAGCAAGGATGTCACTGGTCGCCCAACGGCGGCCGAGTCGGCGTGGAGACGATTCTGCCCCTCTCGGGGGAGGCGCCTCTGGAACCCTTCGCGCTGACCCGAGGCCTCGCCGACATCCCGGGGCACTATTCAGGGCGACGGTGGCGCCGACATGGAGACTGCCGACCTGTCGGGAAGTGATGGTTATCGTCATCGTGCCCCAGGCAACGAAGGAAAACGGTTGGTCCATCTCCCGACCGGGCTGGTGGAATGAAGCTTTCAAGTCACGACGTCGGACTTGAAGCAGTGAATAAGCGTTACTCTTCGTTCTGCTGCTGTCTCCTATGATTTCGGGGTGGATGATGTGACTTCCGCGCAGGGCACACCAGGAAGGGATGCCCAATGCTTGGGTTGGCTTGTTTTTCGGCGAACCCGTTCGTTCATCCAGTTTTAGGCCGTTAAGGCCGCGGGAGGGTTTTGGCGGAAGGGTTGACGATTTTTTAGAACGGAACCGCTGCGACGGGCTGGTGCTGGCGTTTATTGAAAACGTGCAACTGAGAAAAAGGACACGGGAACGGTAAATGCGGCGAGCCGGGGGGGCGCCTCGATATCGCACCTCGTTGAGGAGGATGCTTGACGCCCTTGACGATGCCGTCATTGCCGTAAACGAAGGCGAGGAGATACGCTTTTGCAATAGTGCCTGCGAAAGCCTGTTGTGCCATCCGGCCGAGGATCTTCGCGGCCGGATGATCTGGTCGATATTCCGAACCAGAACCGTCGAGGTTCTCCGCCCGTGTTTATGCTGCCTTGATAGTACGGGACTTGGTGAGGAGGGCAAGCAACAAGTTTTCCGGGTCGGCCTTGTAGGGCGGACCGGAAATGATTGCTTCGTCAACGTCCAGATTGTCCCGCTTCTCAGTGAAAGTTCGCTTTACTATCTGTTCATCCTGAAATGCCCTGGCAACGCATCCGGCTTTATCTGTCAGCAGCGGCATTTTCCCGGAAATTCCGTTGCTGAAAAGCTGGCGGCGATTCAGGAGCGGCTGAGGGAGCTTGACGATATCCTGGCCGGGGTGTTGCCGGAATCTTCCGTAAAGGCCGCGGAAATACTGTACGGCCTGAGCGAGATCAATCGTTTTTTTGTCCAGATCAACCTTCTTCTGCGACGTCCCCCATTCCATGGAAACGACAGCCGTTTTTTCGCCGTGCGGGTGATGAACCTCTGCGTTGCATACTGGCAGAGCTGCAGCGGGACCGACAAATTCGATCTTGCCCGCAGCTCCAAACTCTGGACGGTCTACATCAATCCGGATGGCTGGGAACGCACCCAGACTCTTGATAAATATTTTGATCTCAACACGTTACCGAAAAGGCCGAACTGGAAGAAAGTACTGGCCACCGCCGACTTCGTGCTGCACAGTTGCCTTGAGCCTTCTCCATTGCGTGAAAACCTTGAAAAAAATGTAGAGCAACTTTTCTCCTCCATGGAGAAGCAGCATCCCTCTCCCAGCCCTCTTGTGCTTTTCCCGAGAACAGGCCAGTCATCCTTATGATGATTGATAATCCAGTATCTTCGCTCTGCTAGCCGGTTTTAACAATTTTAACAAGCTGTTTTGTTGACGTGCCGAATGATGCTTGGCGAAGATATTACTAACGGCAAGCGGAGTTGCGTCGCATCAGCATGTTCAATGCTATTCGAGTCAGTTGTCCTAACGTTGGGCAAGAAGGAGGTGAGAGCGGATGGTCGATGGCATAAGAATATTTGATGGATAAAGGTCATTTCGTCGGGTTGTTTAAGAAAAGAATTACATTCATCAAATAACCATTCACATGTGATCCTTGTAATGAAGGTAAGCAGCAACACACCTGAAGGGGTTGCTGCCTGTGAGCACTGCCACGAAATGTAACGGGCAGGGCAAGAATCATCTCCTTGTGCCGATCCGTTTTATTCGCCAGAGCCGAGGGGAGTGAAGGAAATGATTCCGGTGCGGGTCGGTTCCACCATGGAGAACATTCCACTACAAATGAACGGAGGATCTGAAAATGGCGGGTGAACTTGTAAACATGTCGGATCAGTTCAAGGGGTTGCCGATGGGTGACCTCATTGGAGGTCCCCTCAACGCGGCCTGTGAGGCCCAGGTGAAATTGGCACAGGCGACCGCCGATTTCATCAAGGTTATCGGATTTTTGCAGCCGAAAGATGCGAACGATCCCTACAGCGGCGGGACCCGGACGGCCACGTTCAAATTCAAGCGGCCGGTGGACAACCCCGCGGTCAAGCCGGGACAACCGGGTTCGACCATGGAGGAGGAAGTCGAGATGTGCGTGCCTCTGCTCGCCATCGTCAAGGTTCCTAATCTGAGCATCACAACGGTTGATGTTTCTTTCGACATGGAGGTCAAATCCTCTTTCTCCTCGAAAGAATCCACCGATGCCCAAGCCTCGCTGGAGGCTGAGATGTCCTTTGGTTGGGGATGTTTCAAGGGATCGGTAAAAGTCCACGGTTCGGTGGCGACCCACAAGGAAAATGCGCGCAGCTCGGACAACTCCGCGAAATACCACGTCCTGGTTCATGCCGAGGACAAGGGCATGCCGGAAGGCCTTGCCAGGGTTATGGATATCCTGCAGACCGCCTGCGCTCCCCGGGCGATCGGCCCGGCCCAGCCGGTGCCGGCCCTGGCGGCAGCCTAACGGTCTGTGTTGCCGTAAACGGTGAAAAACCGAACGAATAAATAGCTAACTTTTACCCATCGCGGCCCGGGACGTCGTCAGGCGTACCCGGGGCCGCCCACTATCGAGGAGACATGTTTGATCTCACGGAAGTTAAATACGTAAAACGCATCACCGTAGGAAGCGATAACCCGGGACGGATGCGCACGAACGAAGAGATCGAGGCGGCGGCTGCCCTGCTCAACAAGTGTCTGACCGGCACGCCCAAGGGTTGCATCATTGCCACCGAGAAAAGTTTTGCCGTGTTGCAGATGGGTGAACATCAGGTGGTGCTCCAGTGGATCGTCTACCATGTCGGTTTCGCGCGAAAGCCGATCTGGCTTGATGACTGATCCGGGTAAAGGGGGGGCATGGGCGATCAAAGTTTCGATGATCTGCTCCAGGCGTTTCAGTCGGCCTTGGTTGCCGCACAGGACTCGCTGCGGATAAGGAGCGAAGAGGCGATCCGGCGAAGATTCGAGGCGGATGGGCGCGGGCGCGCTTCTTTCTTTACCTTTGCCATTCCGCAACCCGGCACGGGTGGAGACAAATATGCGCTGGTGCCCTTGCCTGCCGCAAGTTTTCGTGCGCCTCATCGGCCTTGGCTATCCATGCTCTCGCTGGAATTCGAATTCTACTTGAAAGAAAAAAGGCTCCCCGATGCATCCCGGCGCTATGCGCTGGTTATCGTGGCGCGCAACCAAAGGAGGTGGTGGCATGAAAAACGGCGACGGATGCAAATTGTTTTTCATGGCGCCGACCGGCCTTCCGGCGAAGTCAGAATGGACGGCGAATTGCTTGCGGAGATTCCCGGAGATGGCTGGGCAGGCAAGGGGCGTGCGACGCCTGAAGCAAAAAGGTCGATATTTTCGAAACTGATACATCGGCTGCGGAACCGATGGCGACCGCAACACTTCGTCATGACGGCGGAACAATCGCAGAGAGTCAGGGAAATCGTGGCACAATCGGACGCCAAGACACTGCCCCGTGGTGAAACGGCGATATGGAAGAAAGCAATTTTTGCAAAAGACTTCCTGGTGAGGAGAAAGAATGAACAAGCACAGCCTGTTTAAAAGAACAATCGTAGCCCTTTCGTTCCTGGTGACCATTCCGCTCCTGTCATCGTTTGGTCCGGGATGTTCCGCCGGGGGCGCCCCCAACCTCGGCAAAGGGTTCGAGGGCTCCTGGACCGGGGAAGTAAAGGCTTCGGACGGCAAGAGCGCCGTGGTGAATCTCGGTCTCAAGGGGATCAAGGATAAGTCGACCCTGACATACGAAAGTCCGCGCGGCTGCACCCTCACGGTCAAGTTCTTGAAAAGCGTCGGGGACAGCGGGCAGGAATATTCGTTCACCGAATCATCGGGCGGGTTCTGCGACAAGTTATTGCTGGGGAAACTCTCGGTGCAGAAACAGGGAGACAACACTCTCGCATGCGAGATGACCTCCCTGCCAGACAAATCAGCAACAAAAATATCGGAAAAAGGCACGTTGCGGAGGTCCGGCGTATCGCCCTGAATCAGAGCGGCAAACCGCCCCGTTTAATCGCTTCGCCGCTTCGCCCGGATTGGAGAACAAGTGAAAAAAAGGAGAAGACATGGCCAGCAACATACCGCTGAACGATCTGATCGAGGCGTTGGCAGGCGCCGTTATTGAAGCGCAGGACAATATCGAGCAACATCAGATTTCCAATCTGCTGGGATATTTCGACAGTCAGAACCGGCCCAAGAGCCTGGTTGTCAGAATGCCGTCGATTCATCCCCAGGCCGAAGAGGGGGCTGAAGACATGTATCGTGCGCCGCTGCTGCCCCTTGTTTCTTCGAACATGCTGAAAATTAAGGATGTCGAAATCACCTTTGACGTGGATCTCGGTCAATTCACGGAAGAGCCGGTCGAACAGGCGGAGAAAGCCTCTACCGGGGACGAGCGGCAGGAAAGCGAAGCCCCGAAGAAGAATATTTTCGTCGATATGGCCGGCGGGAAGCAGGGCAAAGGGGGAAGCATCCACGTGGTCTTGCGCGTGGAAGGTTCGGAGCCTACGGAAGGCGCGGCCAGGCTGATGAACCACTTGGCGCAGACGCAAGGGGTGTTCAAGACGTTCAAGGTGGAGTGAATGGTCGCATGCAGCCATGCAAGAGAGTGACTGAGGCGACGAATGCCGTCTCATCACGAGGAGGTGCGCTGATGGCGGTATATAAAAACGGCTCAACCGGAGAGGATGTGGCGCGTATCCAGAAGGCGCTGAAAGATGGGGGCTTCTATCAGGGGGAACCGGACGGGGTGTTCGGCCCCCAAACCGAGACCGCGGTGAAGAATTTTCAGAGCAAATCCGGGCTGGGGGCGGACGGGATTGTGGGCCCCGCTACCTGGGAGAAACTCTTTTCCTCCCCGGTTTCCCCACCCAAGAAGGTGTCCGGCGGCCTGGACTCGCGTTGTCTGGCGCTCACCGGATCGTTCGAAACCGGCAAGTTATCCCCGGAGTGTTTCGCAGCGATGACCGGAAATTTCGACGGCCAGGGCATGAGTTTTGGCGCCTTGCAGTGGAATTTCGGGCAGGGAACACTCCAGTCGCTTTTAAAGGAGATGCTCGCCGATCATCAGGACATCGCCGCGGGGATTTTTGGTGAAAACCTGGGCCGGCTGCAGCAGGCGATAAACGGAGGCAGGGAGGCAGCCTTGTCCTTTGCCGCCTCGATCCAGGACCCAACCAAGCATACCATTACAGATCCCTGGAAACAGATGTTCAGGGCCCTCGGGCTCACCCCGGAATTCCAGGCCATCGAGGTGAAAGGGGCGGCGGCGTACTACGGAAAAGGCCTTCGGCTCTGCCAGGATTATGGCCTCTGGTCCGAGCGCGCCAGGGCGCTGATGTTCGACATCTGCGTTCAGAACGGAAGCATTGCGGACAGTGTCAAGGCGCTGATCATGGCGGACTTCGGGAAACTGTCGCAAGCAGCCACGCCGGAGGAAAGCGAGTTGGCAAGAATGCGGATCGTGGCGAACCGGCGGGCCGAGGCTGCCAATCCGAAGTTCGTGGAAGACGTCCGGAGGCGTAAGCTCTGCATTGCCGAAGGCAAAGGGGTGGTCCACGGCATCAGCTATGACCTTGCCGCGCAGTTCGGGCTGGATTTGAAAAGAGCGGATGGGGCAGGGAACTGAACCGCTCCGCCGGGCCACGCTGAACCGGAGTCAAACAATGAGCAATGGGGAGTGACGGTGTAATGAGGGAGGCAATCGTTCGGGATTTTTGTGAATTACACAAGCAAAAGGAGAATGACCATGCCAGTAAGACAGCCGACCGTTCTGAGTCAAGATCAATGTGTCATATGCCAGCAAAGACTTGTCGCCGGGCAGGAGGTGCTGCCGTGCGCCTATGGATGCGCGACCTATGTCTGCTATTCCTGCCTGGATAACTACCCGGAGGGGCAAAGTCCTTATAACCAGACGTGTCCCACCTGTAGGCGGAATAACTGGGTTGGAGACCCGATAGCTGTTATATGACGACTTCTCCAGCAATTTGAATTTTTCCTGTAGCGGCAGCGGGGAATGCCCGGGATAAGCTCCCGGTCGCTTATAGGCGCAAAGAACAATCCGTGAATTCAATTGTAATTTAAGGAGATACTACTATGAATCCCATTTTGCCGAGAAGAGTCAAAACCAGTGAACTGACCATGATCAACCCCGTCTGGATAGATATTCAGGCCAATCCGGAGGAGTTCAGCCAGATCAAGGTGATCCAGGCGTTCCAGGATGTTGTTTTTTTATGGGTCCTCAGGGAGGACGGCAAGGTGATCGTTGGCATTGAGGAACCATGGAGATTTCCGGACGCCTTTGACCCATCACTCCAGCCCACCCTGGAAAAAATGCGGGAATATTTTGAGCATAATAAAACGATCTTTGAAAAGGATGGCAGCGGCGGTCATCCGACGCTCGCCGCATGGTTTGCCGATGATGGCTCCTCGTCATGCTACGCCGGTGCCGCCTACGTCGCGGGGGAGCTCCGGTTCAATAAGCAATCCGGAAAATGGGAGCTCTCCAACAAATCAGGCCGCTTTGGCAGAATCGATGAAATAAGGGCAGGTACGGTAACCAAAATGGAGGTTGCCGAAAAAATGACTCAAGCGGCTGAGATCATCAAGAAGAGCATCCAGCTGGATGTAACGCTCACTATCTACCCCGAGTGATATCCGCAACTCCGTAAGGAAACTCTTTTCCCCAAAGCGGATGAAACATCACCGTGCCGGACCTGCTTTTTCTACCCAACAGCGCGGGTCCGGCACTGGCCGGAATATTCCCGTCGAATAACGCTCTCCGGAAACATTCCTGATTGAGGAATAAAGTGGGAAGGGTGATGGGGGAACTGAGAGCAAAACAGCCGGAAATGCAGCGAGACACCAAAAAACGCATCATCTTTGCCTTGCTGTTGCTGGTCGCGGCGACCAGCCTTGTTGGGGGCATTGTTTTGATTGCATGTCATCTGAGGTACAAGCGGGAGGTGATGGAAGCCACCAAGAGCCGCCTTACCTCCCTCACCTTCCAGGCGACCCGGTCAATTGATCTGGTCACCCGTACCGTAACCGAGAATGGCGATTCGCTCGCCGATCAATTGAGTCGCGGCGGACTTAGCAATAAAGCCGCCCAGGCAAGACTTCGGGAGCTTCTGGAACGTTATCCTCATTTCCTCAGTTCCGCCCTGTCCTACACACCGTATGCCTTTGACCCGCACCGCAGACTCTATTCGCTGCTCTATGCAAGGAGAGACGGCCGGATCGAGCGGACCCAGCTTGACAAGATATACGATTACACCAAACCGGAATACGACTGGTTCGGGGCCGCGATCGACCATGGCCCCCGGTGGTCGCAACCTTTTTACGGCAAAGCGTCCAGGGCCCTTCTGGTGGCATACTCCGTACCATTCTACGGCTCGGATAAGGCCACCGGCCGACGCTTCGCAAGGGGCGTTGTCACCATCACCATTTCCATGGAGGAGATCGGACGGATCATCGAATCCTTGGATCTGGGGCCTACCGGCTTCGGGGCGCTTGTTTCGCAACAGGGGACATATCTTTACCATCCGGACACGGAAATGGTGCTCTCGCGCAAAACGCTGATGCAAATATCACGCGCGCAGAAGGACCGGGACAGGTTGATCCTGGCCGAACAGGCAGGCAAACGCGCTTCGGGTGTGCTCGATCATCGGAGTATCAGCACCGGGCTTGATTCCTGGCTGATCTACGCCCCCATCCCGTCCACCGGGTGGTCCATGCAGAATACCTTTATCAAAGATGATCTGCCTTGGGATATTGATCTGTTGCGCCACCAACTCATGCAGATCACTACCGTGCTGGTGATCTTCGCCTCCGCGGTGGCAGCACTTCTCTATCGGGTATCCGACGGCAACCAAACGCGTTTATGGGCTCTATCGGCGACCATGGCGATTTGTTTGGCGGTGGGTATCGGCGTCCTGTGGAAAATTTCACTTTCCCATAATTCCCTCAGCAGGAATGAAGGCGTCCGGGTCAACGATAAAACGGCGTTGACCCGGATCATGCACTCGTATAGCCGGGCATCGGCGGAGAGACATACCGAGGCTCCGGTGTACATCCCGACCGGGATCTTTATCGAATCCGCGTCGTTGAACAATATCGGCGAGCTGGCGGTTACCGGCTACATCTGGCAAAAATACCGGCTGGGGGAACAGGATGCAGTGCCGCGGGGATTCACCATCAGCGGCGCATCAAGCCTGACAGCGCAGGAAAGTTACAGCATCAAGGAGAACGGCTTCGAGATCGTACGCTGGCATATACGATGCGCGGTGCCACAGGTGATAGATCATTCAAAGTATCCGCTTGAGCAGGATAGATTAAGCCTGCGCATCCTGCACCAGGATCTGAACCATAACGTTTTCCTGGTGCCTGACCTTGCCGCGTACAACTTCATAAATTCGACCGCTCTTCCAGGGTTCAGGAAGGGCTTGAGCATTCCGGGCTGGAAGATATGCCGCAGTTTTTTCGAGTTACGGGAAAACACCGACAATACCAATTTCGGGCTGGAGCGGCCGCTGGATAAAGACAGGTTCCCGTCATTCTGCTTCAGCTTCGAGATTCAAAGAAACTTTACCGATGCCTTTATCTCCAACCTGACCGCTCTTATCATCGTGACGATCCTTCTCTTTACGCTTCTTATGCTGACGAGCAAAGATGCCCAGCGGGTGACCTTCATGCAGATCGGCAGCGGCAGGATACTCAATATCTGCGCTTCGATGTTTTTGGTTATCGCCTTCAGCCACGTCAGCATCAGGCGGACCATCGTGGTGGAACAGGTCTTTTACCTGGAATATTTTTTCTTTCTCACCTATGTCACCATCCTGATGATCTCGATAAACTCGGTCCTCTATTCCCTGAACGCGAATGTTCCCCTGATCCGGTACCGGGAAAACCTGATTCCAAGACTCTGTTTCTGGCCTTGCCTTTTTGCCCTGCTGTTCCTCATCACCGTCTTTACTTTTTACTGAGTTTCTGCCGGTTGCGGTGTCCGGAAAACTGCGGCTTTTAGCAAGCAGGAGGTGGGTGGATGTCGCATGAATCCAAGTGCCTCGGGATCTTTGGCCTTCTGATTGTCCTCGCGGGGGTAACGGCGGCCGCTCCTTCTGCCCATGCCATGCCGCTGGACAAGAGCAGGCCCTATGTCCTCTCCGTCGTTTCCGGCAACCCCCGTTGCCCTGATTCGGCGGGACTCGCGGAAGAGATCCGCGTGACGATAATCAACGGGAAAGAACTGGTCGACGAAGCACGCCACAAGAACAAAAATATCATTCTTTTTTTTGATCAGATGCCCTTGAAGGAGGTTTATCCCCAAGCGTATGTCATCAACAGCGACGAAGACGATCTGCATTTTTTCATCGGCCACACTGCCGCCCCGATTGCTTTTTGGGACCAGCTTATTTCCTCGCGCGGGACGGGGCAGTTTTTTAGCCGCAAGGTTTCAGTCAGCGTGGGACTCGAAGATCAGGAGCCGATCCCGACTTTGGTGGGGAACGAAAAATCGTTCACCCTTGTCCTGGTAGATAAGGCATGGTTTACCGTCAGCATCGTTATCATCGTGGCGATGGTTATCCTTTTCCTGCTTCTTGCCGCAAAGACCAACATTCTACGCGAGATCGGTCCGGATCCCGATGCCGGGAGAAAGCCATACAGCCTCTCGCTCGTACAGATGTCCGTCTGGTTTTTCGCCATCATGACGTCATGGCTGCTGCTCTACGTGGTAAAGCACAGCGTTAACACGATCTCCGATACGCTTGTCCTCCTGATGGGAATCAGCGCAGGGACCGGGATCGGCGGCGTGGCCATAGATACCAGCAGAACGAGGCCTGTGAAGCAATCGCAGGGTTTTTTAAGGGATATCATTTCGGATGATTACGGCATCAGTTTTCACCGCTTCCAGATCTTTGCCTGGACCATAGTCCTGGTCGCGGTGTTCATACGACAGGTGACCGCATACCTGACCATGCCGGAGTTCAATTCTTCCCTTCTCGTCCTTATGGGAATAAGCTCCGGAACCTACCTGGGAATCAAGGCAACCGAAAAACCGGCGGAACACGCCGGACAAGAAGGGGTTTTGTGAACCCGGCGGGGAAACGGCATGCACGCCTGGGGCGGCGGTTGGCCAAGCAACATTGGGGGGCGATCCCCCACAAAAAAAGGGCTGCCGGATTTGCTCCGACAGCCCTCGGCAACGAATCGCGTTACGGAGATTACTTCAGCAGTCGTTCGATCTTGGCGCTCTTTTCCAGCTCGGCCACGTACCGGCCCACTGCCTCCTGCACCTTGGCCATCTTGAGGCGTTGCATGATCTGATCCTTGGCGGTGTCAAAGGGCACGGTGCCTTCCGCCTTCTTGTCGGTCACCTTGATGATGTGGTAGCCGAACTGGGTCTCGACAATATCGCTGACCGCGCCGGGCTTGAGGGCGAAGGCGGCGGTCTCGAAGGCCGGCACCATCTGGCCCTTGGCGAAGTAGCCCAGATCACCGCCCCGCTTGCTGCTGGGGCACTGGGAATTTTCCTGGGCCAGCTTGGCGAAGTCCTCACCCGCCTTCAACCGCTTCTGGATCGCCTCGATCTTCGCGCGGGCCGCTTTCTTCTCCGCCTCCGGCGCATCCGGTTTCACCTCGATGAGGATGTGGCTTGCCCGGACCTGCTCGGGGTGCTTGAATTTTTCCTTGTTCTTCTCGTAGAAATCCTTGGCCTCCTCGGGGGTCACCGTGGCCTTGGCGGCAAAGTCCTGGTCGATGAGGCGTTCGATGGAGAGATTCTTCTGCATCTGGCTCTTCAGCACGGCCTCGGTGACGCCGGAACGACTCATGGCCTCCTTGAAGGTCTTGTCGTCGGGGAACCGTTTCTTCAGCTGGGCCAGTTCGGCATCCACCGCCGCCGGCTCCACCTTGATCCCTTTCTTCTTGCTGGCCTGGAAAAGCAGCTCGCCGCCGATCATCTTTTCCAGCACCGACTTGCGCAATTGCTCTTCCTGGGCCGGTTCCAGCTTGCCCTGGGGGGCGATGCGGTTCTTGATGGCAAAGACCTCGCGGTCGAAATCGCTCCGCGAGATCGCCACGCCATTGACCACCGCCACCTTGCCCGTCGCCGCCTTTTTCGGGGCGGCCGCCAACGATATTGTCGCATTTCCCAACAGCAATGCGGCCACCAGTACCGCCACCCCCGCTCGCTTCACCTGTTCCATCATCATGGCAACTCCTTATAATCAGTCGGATAAATGAACACCAATATGGGGGGCATCATAGATGGCTCCCGGTTCTTTTGCAAGCAAATGTCGGAAAGTACGGCAACAAATGACCGCTTGCCCTAGAGCTGCGGCGGGCCGAGGATGATCATGTCGGCGATGGTCTTCTTCACCTTGGGCAGCACCCCGCGCTGCGGCCCCAGCAACTCCTGCTCCAGCATGGCCAGCTCGCGCAGGAGGGGGGTGCGTTCCACCGTCGGCACCGCCGCCCTGCCGCGGGTCAGTTCCTGGCAGCGGGGGCAGCCGGGAAAGGTCTTGCCCTGGCCATTGGGCAGGGTGAGACTCGAGGGCACGCCGTGCAGCCGGCAGATCATCAGGCGGTGGGCGTAGAGGGCGCAGCGCCCCTCCTCGTTCAAGGGGCACATCACCACCGGCCGCTCCCCGTTGGCGAGCGCCTCCTCGCACTTGGCCGCGTAGTCGGCGGCCCGCTCCAGGATGAGCTTGCGCCGCGCCTCCGGCAGCGCCTTGAGCCCCTCCCAGAGGTAAGCCCATTCGAGGTAGGTGTGGTGCTGGAAATAGGAGTCGCAGCAGTTGTCGGGGCAGCCGTCGCAGGTGAAATCGAGCTGGCGGGCCACGATGTCGTAGGCCTGTTCCATGCGGCGGTAGAGGTCGGCGATCCGGGTCGCCATGGTGGGAGCAAGGGCAAAGGCCATCGTGTGTTCCTCGGTGGTGGATGGATCGCATCTTACCCCGTCGCGGGCAAAGGGCAAGGACAATCCGTGGCCCCCGGCGGTCATGCCGGCTGCTGCAGCCGTTTTTCGATCTCGATGAGGAGCAGCATGGCCAGGCCGCTGGCAAAGACCGCCAGCCACGCCTTTCCCCCGATAGGGGCGCTGGCAAAGAGGCGGTTCATGACCGGCACATAGGTGTATGCCACCTGCAGGAGCAGCATGACGACGGCGCCGCCAAAGGCCAACGGGTTCGAGAAGAACGGCAGCTCATGCACCTGGCGGGTGAGCGAGCGGCAGTTGAAGAGGTAGAAGAGCTCCATGACCGTGAAGGTGTTGACCGCCACGGTCCGGGCCTCGGTAAGCGTGCCGCCTTGGCCCAGCTGCCAGGCGAAAAGGCCGAAGGCGCCGGCCATCAGCAGCAGGCTCACCAGCGTCATCCGCACGATGAGCGGCCGGCCGAGCAAGGGGGCCTTGGGGGAACGCGGTGTCCGGCGCATGATCCCCGGCTCCTTGGGTTCGAAGGCGAGCGTCAGGCCGAGGATGCCGGCGGTGGTCATGTTGATCCACAGGATCTGCACCGGCAGGATCGGCAGCGCCAGGCCGAGGAAGATGGCGGCCATGATCACCAGCCCCTCGCCGATGTTGGTGGGCAGGGCCCAGACGATGAACTTGACGAGGTTGTCGAAGACGCCGCGCCCCTCCTCCACCGCCGCCTCGATGGAGCTGAAGTTGTCGTCGGTGAGCACCATGGCCGCCGCCTCCTTGGCTACCTCGGTGCCGGAGATGCCCATGGCCACGCCGATGTCGGCCTGCTTCAGGGCCGGGGCGTCGTTGACCCCGTCGCCGGTCATCGCTACCACATGGCCGCCGGCCTGGAGCGCCTCCACCAGGCGCAGCTTCTGCTCCGGGCTCACCCGGGCAAAGACCGCGGTCCGCTCCGCCGCCACCATGAGTTCGCGGTCGGTGAGCCGGGCCAGCTCCTGGCCGGTCAATACCGCCCCCGCCTGGCCCATCGTGCCGTGCAATCCTATTTGACCGGCAATGGCCGCCGCAGTGACGGCGTGGTCGCCGGTGATCATCTTGACCGCTACCCCGGCCTCCAGGCAGGTCCGCACCGCCCGGATCGCCTCGGGGCGCGGCGGGTCGATCATGCCCTGCAAACCGAGCAGGGTGAGGCCGCCCGCCACCGAGCCATGATCGATGGCCTCGCCGTGCCACTCCTTGCGGGCCACGGCCAGGACCCGCAACCCTTGGCGGGCCAGACGCACCACCTCGGCGTGGATGGCAGCGACGTCCAGCGGCGCGCTGGCGCCGTTCTGGCCAAGCTGGTCGCTACAGGCGGCGAGCACCACCTCGGCCCCGCCCTTCACGTAGATGCGACCGCCGTCGCCCGCCTGATGCAGGGTGGCCATGTACTGGTGCTGCGATTCAAAGGGCAGGGTATCGCGCCGGGGTAATTCACCGGCCAAGCGGGCCAGGTCAAGGCCAGCCTTGGCGGCAGCCACCAGCAAGGCCCCTTCGGTGGGGTCGCCGTGCACCTGCCAGTCGCCTGCCGCCTCCACCAGGGTGCTGTCGTTGCAGAGCGCCCCGGCCGTAAGGCACTCGCGCAAGGCGGGCAGGGCGGCAAGGTCGGCGTGCTCGATGCGGCCGGCGCGGGGATCATAGCCGGCGCCGCTTACCGTATACGCCGACCCGCCGGCCCAGATCGCCTGCACGGTCATCTGGTTCTCGGTGAGGGTGCCGGTCTTGTCGGAGCAGATCACGGTGGTGGAGCCCAGCGTCTCCACCGCCGGCAGCTTGCGGATGATGGCACGGCGCCTGGCCATGCGGCCGACCCCGATGGCGAGCGTCACGGTGACCGCGGCGGGCAGCCCCTCGGGGATGGCACCCACCGCCAGGGCTACCGCGGCCATGAACATATCGACGAAGCTCGCGCCGCGCCACATGCCCACGGCCACCGTCACGACGGCCAACCCCAGGATGACGTAGAGAAGGAGGTTGCTGAAGGCGCCGATCTTTCTGGTCAGCGGCGTCTCCAGTTCCTCGACCGCGGCGATGAGCTGGGAGATGCGGCCCACCTCGGTGTGGTCGCCGATGGCGGTGACGATCCCGAGCCCCTGGCCGTAAGTGACCAGGGTGGTGGCATAGGCCATGTTGGCGCGGTCGGCCAACAGCGTCTCATGGGCCAGCATCGCCTCCTTTTTCGCCACCGGCAACGATTCGCCGGTGAGGGCTGCCTCGTCGATCTGGAGATCGCGCAATTGGAGGAGCCTGAGATCGGCCGGCACCTTGTCGCCGCTTTGCAGCAGCACGATGTCGCCCGGCACCAGCGCCTCGGCCGCAAGGCGCCGTTTCTCGCCGCCGCGCACCACGGTGGCCTCGGCGGTCATGGTCCGGGCCAGGGCCGCCAGGGCATTGACCGCTTTGGCCTCCTGGATGTAGCCGATCACCGCGTTGACTATGACCACGCCGAAGATGACCCCGCTATCGACCCACTCCCGCAAAAAGGCGGTGATGATGCCGGAGGCGATGAGGATGTAGACCAGGGGCTGGTGGAACTGGAGCAGGAAGCGGATGATGGCGGGGGTCTCCCGCCTGGTGGTGATGCGGTTGGGGCCGTACTCCTTCTGCCGGTGTTCGACGCTAAAGCGGTCGAGCCCGTGCTGCTGGTCGCTTTCGAGCAGTTCCACCACTTCGCGGGCGGGCAGATGGTGCCAGTGGGTACCGATCAGGTTGTCCATAGAGCCCGCGATCCTTTGGCGGCAGAGGAGGTGCGATGGTTGCCGCCATAATACCCGGCTTGGGCGGATGGCGCATCATCAATAATAGCCGCCGCCCCCCGGAAATGGGCCGGCGGTAAGGAGGGACAACCGCCAATCAACCGCCGCCAGCGCTTTCGGCCAGAATGGCGCGGGCGAGTAAGGCGCTCTGCCGGTAGCAGCCGAGCTGATCGTGCTGCTCCACCTGCGCGAAGAAGGTACCGGCCCATTCCAGCAGATGGGCGAGGAGAGCATCGTAATCCTGCCGGGCTGCTTCGTCGTTGAGGGCGGCCCCATGCAGCCAGGCCAGGAACTCGCTTTCCACCGCGATGTGGTCCGCCAATTCGGTCGTGGCCAGGCCGTACTTGCGGTAGAGCTCGCCCACCCACACGGTGGACTCGCCCATGAGCGCCCCCTCCAGATAGACCGAACCGTAGGGCGCGCACGGTACCTCCGGCAGGGCGTTGATAAAGAGCCGCACATATTCGTTCTGCCGGCGCACCAGCTCGATGCGGTTCATTCCCGCCACCAGTGTCTCCGCCTCGGCGGCCATCCCGGCCGGCATGGCGCCGGGGGCCAAGTCCCGCTCGGGATAGGCAAAGAGTTGCGAGATCAAGCCGAGCCCGGCGTGAGGCGCCGGGGCGAGCATCAAGCCACCTCCTTCTTGGCCAGGATCGGCAATTTGGCGATGGCCAGCAGGATCAGGAAGATCGCGTAGGCCACGATGCCGAGCAGAATAACGATCTCGATCAGGGAAGGCGCATAGGCATAGTGCTCGACAAAGGTGCTGCTGCCGGCAAAGAAGCGACCCGAGGCAATGGGCAGCGACCATTCGACGCCGGGCAGGCCGAGGGGGGTGAAGGTCAGGGGGATGTCGTTGTAGGCGGCCGGCATGATCAGGAGGCGGTGGACAAAGACGCCGGCGATGAGCAGGCCGCTGCTCAGAGTCAGCCGCGAGAGCGAGCGTCGGGTGCGGGCTTGCAGGAGCAACGCCGCGCCGGTCAGGGGCGCCACCACCTCAAAGAGGTGCTGCCAGCGGAGATCGTGCCAGGCGAGGGCCATGATGCGGTGGGTTTCGGGGGCACCAAACCAGGCATGGATCACCAGGTCGTTCATCATCAGGAAGAGATGGATACAGACCGTCACAAAGACGATCAGCGCCATGATCCGATAGGCCTCCTGGTA
>JAJZRO010000007.1 GCA_021802645.1 Deltaproteobacteria bacterium
AGAATCTCGTACTCGGTGGGGGTGAGCTGGACCTCCTGGTCGTTGACCAGCACCAGCCGCCGGCCGAGGTCCACGGTGAGGCCGCCGCTCGTAAAGATCGGTTCCGGCGCCTGGTCCACCACCCGCCGGAGCGAGACCCGGATGCGGGCCAGCAACTCCGGCACGCCAAAGGGTTTGGTGAGGTAATCGTCCGCCCCGGCATCGAGGGCGGCCACCTTGTCGTCCTCCCGTTCCCGCACCGAGAGGACGATGACCGGGACCGGCGACCATTCGCGCAGCCGCTGGAGCACCTCCACCCCTTCCAAGTCCGGCAGGCCGAGGTCGAGGAGGATGAGGTCCGGCCGCACCGCGGCGGCGGCAGCCAGGCCCAGGCGGCCGTTCTCCGCGGTATGCACGGTGAAGCCGGCGCTCTCGAGCACGGTGGTCAGCAGCCGCAGGATGGCGGCCTCGTCGTCCACCAGCAGGATGCGGGGGGGATGATCGCCGGATTGTGCCTCAGTCATGGGCAGGCGCCTCGGGTTGGGGCGGCGGGGTCAGGGGCAGTCGGATGGTGACGGTCAAGCCGCCGCCCGGGGTGATGGATGCCTTGATCCGGCCGCCGTGGGCCTCGACGAAGCCCTTGCAGATGGAAAGACCCAGGCCGGTGCCGCGGGCGCTCTCCGGCGTCGGCAGCCGGTGGAACTTGTCGAAGATCCGGTGCAGGTCCGCCTCGGCCACGCCGGGCCCGTGGTCGATCACCTCCAGTACCAGCCATGCTCGATCGGTGTGGGCGGCGATGGCAATGGGTTTTTCCGGCGGCGAATACTTGAGACTGTTGTCCAGCAGGTTGACCAGTACCTGGGTCATGCAGCCCATGTCCAGCGGCACCAGCGGCAGGTCCGGCGGGAGCTGCACCGCGATCTCGCGTTCTTTAAGGCGCGGATCGAGTGCCGCGAGCGCGCAGCCGATCAGCTCCTCGATATCGCAGGGCGTGTATTTGAGCCGCACGGCGCCGGCTTCCAGACGGGTCATGTCCAAGAGGTTGCCGACAAAGCGGTTCAGCCGCGCCGCCTCGTCGTTGGCGGTGGCCAGCAGGGCGGTGCGGGCCTGGTCGTCCAGCCCTGGTTGATCGCGCAGACTGCTCAATACCCCGGTGATGGAGGCGAGCGGGGTGCGCAGGTCATGGGAGATGGAATTGAGGAGGGCTCGCTCCAGGTTCTGCCGGGCTTGCAGGATCTGCGCCTGCTCCGCCTGCTGGGAGAAGCGCACCCGCTCCAGGGCCATGGCGGTCTGGCTGGCAAAGGCATCGAGCAACAGGCGGTGCTGCTGCGAGGTATAATCCGCCGCCTGGTCCAGCTTGACCCCCAGCACGCCGTGGACGGCGGTCGCGGTCTGAAACGGCAGGTAGAGCAGGCTGGCGGAACTTAAGGTGGTGGTGCCGCGGCCGGCTGGCTGGCGGTTGCGGAAGGTCCAGTCCGCCACTGCCCGTTCCTTGAGATCGAGGCTCAGGTGTTCGCTTTGGGAGATGATCTTGAGTTGCTCGCCATCGGCGAGGAAGATGACGATTTCCGCCTTGAGGCTTTCCCGGAGATTGCGGAGCACTGCCGCGGTGACGGAAACGAGATCGGCGACCCCGGCGAGATCGCGGCTCAGGTAGTAGAGGCTCGCGGTCTGCACCTCGCGCAGTCGCATGGCTTCCGCCCGTTCGTGGCTCCTGGCCACTTGGTCGCTGATCACCAGGCCAACGATGAGGAAGCCGGCAAAGGTCACCAGATATTCGCCGTCGGCCACCACGAAGGTAAAGCGGGGAGGGACGAAGAAGAAGTCGAAGGCGAGCACGCCTAAGAAGGCGGTGAGCACCGCCGGTTGCAGCCCGAGGCGGATGGCGGCCACCACCACGGCCAGCAGGTAGAACATGACGATGTTGGTGAGGGAGAGGAAGGGAGAGATCAGGGTGCAGAAGACGGTGGTGGCCGCCACCAGCGCCACCGCTGCCGCGTGGCCACCCCAGGGGATGGTCCGCACCGGTCGGTGTTGCCGGGTGGCGGTGCGCCGTTCGGCCTGGCTCATGCTGACCACGTAAACGTCGATTTCGCCGCTGGCCCGGATGATCTGGTCCGCGATGGGCGGTCGCAGGAATTCCCGCCAGCGGGGCTTGGTGGGTTTGCCCACCACGATTTTGGTGATGTGGTGGCGCCCGGCGTAATCGGCCACTGCCGCGGCCACCGTGGTGGAGGCCACCGAGGCCACGGTGGCGCCCATGCTCTCGGCCAGCCGCAGGTCGCGCCAGATCCGTTCCCGGTTTTCCCGGCTGAAGCGGCCGGTGTCCGGGGTCTCGATGTAGATTGCATGCCAGGGGGATTTCATCTCGTCGGCCAGGCGCCGGGTGGTGCGGAGCAACTTTTCGCCGAAGGGGCTGCCGCTGATGCAGACCAGCAGACGCTCCGCCACCGTGCGCGGGCCGGCCACCGCGCGGGTTTCGAGATAGGAGCGCATCTGGTCGTCCACCCGGGCGGCGGCGCGGCGCAGCGAGAGTTCCCGCAGGGCGATGAGGTTGCCGGGCTGGAAAAATTTTTCCATGGCCCGCACTGCCTGTTCGGGGATGTAGATCTTCCCTTCGCTCAACCGCTCCAGCAGCTCATCCGGCGGGATATCCACCAGCTGGATCTCGTCGGCCAGGTCGAGCAGCAGGTCCGGCACGGTCTCCCGCACCACCACCCCGGTGATCCGCTCCACCACGTCGTTCAGACTCTCGAAGTGCTGGACGTTGACCGTGGTGTAGACATCGATGCCGGCGGCGAGCAGCTCCTGCACGTCCTGCCACCGTTTCTCGTGGCGGGAGCCAGGGGCGTTGGTGTGGGCGAGCTCGTCCACCAGGGCGATCTGCGGGTGCCGTTGCAGCACCGCATCGGTGTCGAGTTCGAAGAGGGTGACCCCCTGGTAGGAGATGCGCAGGCGGGGGATGGCCTCCAGCCCTTCGAGCAGGGCGTCGGTCTCGGACCGGCCATGGGATTCGACATAGGCTGCCACCACTTCCCGGCCTTCCCGCTTGCGCTGACGGGCCGCGCTCAGCATGGAGTAGGTCTTGCCCACCCCGGCGGCATAACCGAGGAAGATCTTGAGCCGGCCCTTGTTCTCCTGGGCCTCTTCGGCCTGGGCCAGCTTGAGCATCGCCTCCGGCGAGGGCCGGATATCGTCGGTCGCGTCGTTCACCGGCTGATGGTATCCAGGGCCAGGTTGACGGCCAGCACGTTGACCCGCGGCGCGCCCAAGAGGCCGAGCTGGCGCCCTTCGGTGTGGCTGGTCACCAGATTGGCCACCATTTCTTCGCTCAGGCCGCGGGCCTTGGCGATGCGCGGAATCTGCAACCGGGCCGCTGCGGGCGAGAGGTGCGGATCAAGGCCGCTGGCCGAGGCGAGCACGAGATCGGCCGGGATGGGGCCGCTGACACCGGTGGCGCGCAGGACGCCAATCCGTTCCTTTACGGCGGTGAGGAGGGCGGGGTTGGTGGGGCCGAGGTTGGAACCGCCCGAGGCCATGGGGTTGTAAGAAAAGTCGGCGGTGGCCGAAGGCCGCGGCCAGAGGTAGCCCGGGGCGGTGAAGGGCTGGCCGATGAGGGCCGAGCCGACCGTCTGTCCGTTGGCAGCGGTAAGCAGGCTGCCGCCCGCCTGGTGCGGGAACAGGGCTTGGCCGAGCCCGGTGACCAGCGCCGGGTAGAGCCCGCCGCAGAGCAGGGTGAAGAGGAGGCACATCAGCATGGCTGGCTTCAGTTCTTTCATGATTCTCGTTCTCCACAGAGGTGATTCATTATACAAACAATCCGACCACCACGTCGATGGCCTTGATGCCGACAAAGGGCACGATGATGCCCCCCACCCCGTAGAGGAGCAGGTTGTGGATCAGCAGCCGCTCTGCCGGCATCGGGCGGAATTTGGTGCCTTTGAGCGCCAGCGGCACCAGGAAGGGGATGACGATGGCGTTGAAGATTACCGCCGAGAGAATGGCGGAAAGCGGGGTCGCCAGGTGCATGACGTTCAGCGCCTTAAGCTGGGGGTAGACCGAGAGCATCATCGCCGGGATGATGGCGAAGTACTTGGCGATGTCGTTACTGATGCTGAAGGTGGTGAGGTTGCCGCGGGTCATCAGGATCTGCTTGCCCACCTCGACGATGTCCAGCAGCTTGGTGGGGTTGCTGTCCAGATCGATGATGTTGGCCGCCTCGCGGGCCGGCTGGGTGCCGGTATTCATCGCCACCGCCACGTCGGCCTGGGCCAGGGCCGGGGCATCGTTGGTGCCGTCGCCGGTCATCGCTACCATCAGGCCGGCCTCCTGGTTTTCCTTAATGAGGCGCAGCTTGTCTTCCGGCTTGGCCTGGGCCAGGAAGTCGTCCACCTGGGCCTCGGCGGCAATGGCCGCGGCGGTGAGCGGGTTGTCGCCGGTGATCATCACGGTCTTGATTCCCATGCTCCGCAATTGCAGGAAGCGTTGCTGGATGCCGGACTTGACGATGTCCTTGAGGTTGACCACGCCATACACCTCGGTGTCGCAGCAGACCACCAGCGGGGTGGCGCCGGCGCGGGCGACCCGGTCCACCACCTCGGCCAGCTCGGCCGGGATGGACTTGCTGCCCAGGGCGCGGACAAAGGCGACCAGCGAATCGGCCGCACCCTTGCGGTACTGTTTGCCGCCGGTGTTGAGGCCGGAGAGGCGGGTATCGGCGTTGAATTCCACCGCCTCGGCGTCGGCGGGCCGAGCCGGTTGGGGTAGGCTGAAGCGCTGACGGGCCAGACTCACGATGCTGCGGCCCTCCGGGGTCTCGTCGGCCAGCGAGGCCATCAGCGCCGCCTCGGCCACCGCCCGTTCGTTGTGGCTGCCCACCGGGATGAACTCCACCGCCTCGCGGTTGCCGTGGGTGATGGTGCCGGTCTTATCGAGCAGCAGTACGTTGACGTCGCCGGCTGCCTCGATGGCCCGGCCGGAGAGGGCGATGACGTTCTTCTGGAAGAGGCGGTCCATGCCGGCGATGCCGATGGCCGGCAGCAGCGCCGCGATGGTGGTGGGGGCGAGACAGACGAAGAGGGCCACCAGCACGGTGAGCGACACCGGGGTGCCGTGGCCGGTTGCCGCGACGCTATAGAGGGAAAGCGGGCTCAGGTTGGCGCAGACCAGCAGGAAGACCAGGGTAAGCGCGATGAGCAGCACCTCCAGGGCCACCTCGTTGGGGGTCTTGCGCCGTTTGGCGCCCTCGATCAGCGAGATCATGCGGTCGAGGAAGGTCTCGCCGGGATCGACGGTGATCCGCACCACCACGCTGCCGGAAACCACGGTGGTGCCGCCGGTCACGGCGCTGCGGTCGCCGCCCGACTCGCGCACTACCGGGGCCGACTCGCCGGTCACCGCCGATTCGTTGACCAGCGCGGCGCCATGGACGATCTCGCCGTCGCCGGCAATGATCTCGCCCGTCTCCACCAGGATGTAGTCCCCCTTGCGCAGCTCGCTGGCCCCGACCTTGGTGGTCGATCCGCCGGGGTCGGCACTGGCGAGACGGTTGGCGGTCACGTCGGTCCGCGACTTGCGCAGGGAGGCGGCCCTGGCCTTGCCCCGCCCCTCGGCCAGCGCCTCGGCAAAGGTAGCAAAGATGACGGTGAGCCAGAGCCAGAGCGAGACCAGGCCGGTGAACCAGGCCGGCTCCCGGCCCAGGCCGGCGAGCGACATCAGGAAGGTGATTACCGTGATGACGCTGGCGATCTCGACGCAGAACATCACGGGGTTGCGCCAGAGGATGCGCGGGTCGAGCTTCTTGATCGATTCCGCGAAGGCGGCCCGCAGCAGTTCCGGATCGAAGATCGATTTTTGTTCAGGCAGATGTTTCGACATGGCTTAATTCCCTCCGACCATGGCAAGATGTTCGACAATGGGTCCCAGGGCCAGGGCCGGGAAGAAGGTCAAGGCGCCGACAATGAGGATCACCAGGGTGAGCCAGAAGGCAAAGGGGAATTTGTCGGTGGGCAAGGTGCCCAGGCTGGGGGGCACGTATTTTTTTGCCGCCAGGCCGCCGGCCATGGCCAGCATGGCCACCGCCGGGGCATAGCGGCCGATCAGCATGGCCAGCGCACCGAGGAGGTTATAAAAGTTGGTGTTGCCGTTGAGGCCCGCAAAGGCGCTGCCGTTGTTGTTGGCCATGGAGGCGAAGGCGTAGAGCACCTCGGTCAGGCCGTGGGCGCCGGGGTTGGCCATGGAGGCCACGGCGGCAGGGGTGATGATGGCGATCCCGGAGAGGATCAGCACCACGATGCCGGCGATGAGGATGGTGACGATGGCCATCCACATCTCCCGCACCTCGATCTTTTTGCCCAGGTACTCGGGGGTACGGCCGATCATCAGGCCGGAGACAAAGACCGCGATGACCGCGAAGGCCAGCATGGTGTAGAGGCCGGAGCCCACGCCGCCGAAGACGATCTCGCCCAAGAGGATCAGGGAAAGGGGCACCAGGCCGCCCAGCGGAGTGAACGAGTCGTGCATGGCGGTCACCGCCCCGCAGGAGGTGGCGGTGGTGGCGACCTCGAACATGTCGGTACCGGCCAGGCCGAAACGCAGTTCCTTGCCTTCCAGGTTGCCGCCCACCACCCCGAGCTGTTTGAGGAGGGGGGTCGAGGCCAGTTCCTGCCAGTGGAGCACGCCCAGGGCCAGCACGAACAGGAAGAGCATCACCCCGAGGAGCGCCCAGCCCTGGCGGGGGTTGCCGACCATCACCCCGAAGGTGCGGGTGAGCGCCGCCGGGATGAGCAGGATGAGCAGGACCTCGACGAAATTGGCGAGCGGCGTGGGGTTCTCGAAGGGATGGGCCGAGTTGGCGTTGAAGAAGCCGCCGCCGTTGGTGCCCAGCTCCTTGATCGCCTCCTGCGAGGCCACTGGCCCCATGGGGATGGTGGCCTGCCGCACAGTCACCTTGTCCGTGAGCGGCTTGCCGGCCCGATCCAGCAGCGGGTTGCCCTGCGCATCGAGCTGCGGCTTTTCGGTGGTGGTGGCCTGGACCAGCGGGACCGTTTTATAGGCGCTGAAGTTCTGGATCACCCCCTGGGAGACCAGGAAGAGGGCGGCGACGAGCGAGAGCGGCAGCAGGACGTAGAGCACCGAACGGGTGAGGTCCACCCAGAAGTTGCCGATGAAGGCGCTGCTGCGGCGGACAAAGCCGCGGATCACCGCCACCGCGATGGCCATGCCGCTGGCGGCGGAGACGAAGTTGTGCACCGTGAGGCCCACCATCTGGCTGAAGTAGCCGAGGGTCGATTCGCCGCTGTAGTTCTGCCAGTTGGTGTTGGTGACGAAGCTCACTGCGGTGTTCAGAGCCAGCGGCCAGGAGAGACCCGGCAGCTTCTGCGGATTCAGCGGCAGCAGCGGCTGGATCAGCAGCATGGCGACCAGGAGCAGGAAGAGCACCAGGTTGAAGAGCACCATGGCCAGGGCGTACCGTTGCCAGCTCATATCGTCGTTTTGGTCCACCCCGCAGAGGCGGTAGCAGAAATTCTCGCAGGGGACGAGGAAGGGGGAGAGCCAGGTGCGTTCGCCCTGGTACACCTTGGCCAGGTAGCCGCCCAAGGGGATGGCCAGCAGCACCACGGCGGCGAGCAGCGCGGAGAACTGGAAGAGATCGTTGGGGAGATTCATGACGGTTTCTTGCCTCACTGATGGTTTGCGAACAGCACCACGGCCGGCGGTATCTTAATAAATAATAAAATTATTATAGCGATGATAACGCAATGATTGTCAAAGCAGGATCAAAAGGTGGGCACACCCCATCAAGAAAGCATCAAGGTCAAAACTGCCTCCGCAGGCCGCGTGCCATATTTTCAGCCTATTTCGATGAGGGAAAGTGAAATATCTACCACAATATTGTTGTTAGCCTTTCGTGACCGATACTCTTGTGTGCCGCTGGGATGCCGCTGTTGGTAACCCAAGCTCACTCCCGCTTGAATGGGGTTATGAAACAGGCAACCGTTCCTTTCTTTGCCAGATAGCCGGGTTGTATTTCCCCTTCAATCACCTCGGCGGCAAAATAATATTCTCCCAGGGCAGAAAGGATTTTGACCTTGCCGGTCTCTTTGATTCCGGGAGAAAAATCGGCTGGGTATTCCCGGTAAACGCCCAGCACCTCGTTGGTCTTTATGGTTTTTTTTACCTCCTCCGTGCCGCTGTGAAAGAGATACACCTTGGTACCGGGTTTCATGACCGCGTCATTGTCGAGATATGCCGGCCCCTTCTCCGGGAAGGGATAGGTCACGGCATGCAGGGAGCTGGTCATGAGGAATGGCGCCAGCAACAGCAGGAATAATGCGAGTTTTTTCATGGGCGACGCTCCGGGTGATTGGTTCAGGCGTGTTACCCCCTTCCAAGTTGCGATCATCATAGCCCGGCCGTGGTCAAGTCGGGATCAAAAGGGGGCTGAAAACGATCAAGAATGCATCAAGGGGAAAGGCATCATTTCCCTTGCCAACAGCGCGTTAAAGCGGTTACTCTGCGATGCAAATTGTCGCAGGCTGACCGCCTTTTCGTCCCATCCTTTGGAATTTTTCGGGGTCTTGCATGAGAAAATACTTCGTTCTCGATACCAACGTGCTGCTGCACAACGCCGATTCCATCAACTCCTTTGCCGACAACGTGGTGGTGCTGCCGATGTCGGTCATCGAGGAGCTGGACAAATTCAAGAGCCACAACGACGAGCTGGGCCGCAACGCCCGCCGCGTTATCCGCCAGCTCGACACCCTGCGCGGCAAGGGCCACCTGGGCGACGGCGTGGCCCTCGACAACGGCGGCATCCTCAGGATCTTCACCGAGAAGGGCAAGTGCGTGGACCCGGGGCTCGACCTGAGCGTGCCGGACAACCGCATCCTCGCCGTGGCCTATACCCTGCACATGCAGGGCGAGAAGGTGATCTTCGTCTCGAAAGACATCAATGCCCGCCTGAAGGCCGATGCTCTGGGGCTGGGGGTGATGGACTTCGAGAAGCAGAAGGTCAATTTCGACGAGCTCTATCAAGGCTTCCGCGAGGTGAACGTGCCGGCCGCCGTGCTTGACGAGTTCTACGGCAAGAAGGAGGTGACCGTGAGCGGCTTCGACCTCCTGCCCAATGAATTCGTGCTGCTCCAGGACGAAAAGGAGCCCAAGCACACCGCCCTGGCCAGGGCCAAGGACCCGGTGACTCTGATTCCCTTGAATCAGGAAAATGAAACGGTCTGGAACATCCGCAGCCGGAACAAGGAGCAGCGCATGGCCATGGAGCTGCTCATGGACCCCAATATCCAGCTGGTGACCATGGTGGGCCAGGCCGGCACCGGCAAGACGCTCATCGCCATTGCCGCCGCCCTGGAGAACACCATCCACGACAAGCGCTACGACCGCATCCTGGTGTCGCGGCCCATCATCCCCCTGGGCAAGGACATCGGCTTTCTGCCCGGCGACAAGGACGAGAAGCTGGCCCACTGGATGCAGCC
This sequence comes from Deltaproteobacteria bacterium, assembly GCA_021802645.1. Taxonomy (GTDB): domain Bacteria; phylum Desulfobacterota; class Desulfobulbia; order Desulfobulbales; family Desulfurivibrionaceae; genus JAJZRJ01. Next base: position 9,471 of record JAJZRO010000007.1, read on the forward strand.
CATCTTCGACAACCTCATGTACCTCATGGGCGACGGCAAGGAGCGGAAGGAGAAGGAGGGCCAGAGCGAGTCCACCCGCCAGAAGGTGGAGCGGCTGCTGAACAGCCATGTGGTGGAGCTGGAGGCGCTCACCTACATTCGTGGCCGTTCGATTCCCCGCCAGTTCGTCGTGGTCGATGAGGCGCAGAATCTGACGCCCCACGAGATCAAGACCATCATCAGCCGGGCCGGCGAGGGCACCAAGATGGTGCTGACCGGCGACCCGTACCAGATCGACAACCCCTATCTCGATTCCAGCAGCAACGGCTTGACCTACGCGGTGGAGCGCCTGAAAGGCCAGCCCTTCCACGGCCACGTCACCCTGGCCAAGAGCGAACGGAGTCCGCTGGCGGCCGCGGCGGCGACCTATCTCTAGATTTTGGAGAACGAAAGCGGCAGGGAATTGTCATAATTCAGAACATCAGCCACGAAACCCACGAAAAACACGAAAAATTTAGTGTCTTTTAGTGGATTTCGTGGCCTAAAATTTTGTTAAGGAGCGACTGTGGAGTTCGAACCGAAATGGCTGGCCTGGGAGATCACCCGGCGTTGCAACCTCAAGTGCGTACACTGCCGCTCCTCATCGGAACTGGAGGCCAAGGGCCACCCGGATTTTCCCTTTGCCGAGGCCAAAAGGGTCATCGACGACATCGTCTCCTACGCCAAGCCGGTGGTGGTGCTCTCCGGCGGTGAGCCGCTGCTGCGCGAGGATGTCTTCGACATCGCCCGCTACGGCACCGAGCAGGGGCTGCGCATGTGCCTCGCCACCAACGGCACCCTGGTGACCGAGGCGATCTGCGCCAAGATCAAAGCGGCCGGCATCCGCATGGTGTCGCTCTCCCTCGACGGCGCCTCCGCGGCGGTGCACGACGATTTCCGCTGCCAGCCCGGCGCCTTCGCCGGCACCACCAACGCCGCCCGGCTCTTCAAAGAACACGGCATCTCCTTTCTCATCAACTCCTCCTTCACCAAGCGCAACCAGGCGGAGATTCCCAAGGTCTATCAACTCGCCAAGGAGCTGGGCGCCACGGCCTGGTACATGTTCATGATCGTGCCCACCGGCCGCGGCGAGGGGATCATGGAGGAACTCATCTCGCCGGCGGATTACGAAAAACTGCTCGCCTGGCATTACGAGATGGAAAAGGAGGAGGACGCACTCCTCATGCGGCCCACCTGCGCCCCCCACTATTACCGGGTGGTGCTGCAGAAGGCCAAGGAGGAGGGCAGCCAGTTCAAGCGCCGCAGCCTGCAATTTTCCACCGGCGGTTCCAAGGGGTGCCTGGCCGGCCAGCTCATCGCCCTCATCGACGTGGACGGCAACGTGCTGCCCTGCAGCTATTTTCCGCTGCCGGCCGGCAACATCCGCCAGCAGTCCTTCAGGGAGATATGGGAGAACTCCAAGCTCTTCAAGGAGCTGCGCGATTTCAAGAGCTACAAGGGGAGCTGCGGCAGCTGCGAGTACGTCAACGTCTGCGGCGGCTGCCGGGCGCGGGCCTATGCGGTGACCGGCGATTACCTCGCCGAGGAGCCGTTCTGCAACTACGTGCCGCCGAAGACGAAAAAGTAAGGGAAAAGATTGGGGGATTCATGAACGAGACCTTCCTGAAAGCCTGCCGGGGCGAGGCGACCGACTACACCCCGGTGTGGCTGATGCGCCAGGCCGGCCGCTATCTGCCGGAATACCATACGGTGCGCAGCAAGTACACCTTCCTCGAGATGTGCAAGACGCCCGAGGCCGCGGCCGAGGTGAGTATCCAGCCGGTGGACATCCTCGGGGTGGACGCCGCCATTCTCTTTTCCGACATCCTGGTGCCGCTCGAAAAGATGGGCGCGCCGCTTGAGTTTCACGAGAAGCGCGGGCCGGTCTTCCCGCATCCGGTGCGGGATCGCGCCGCGGTGGCCAAACTCGTGGTGCCGGACCCGGAGCTGGAACTGCCCTACGTGCTCGACACCATCCGCCTGCTGCGGCGGGAGCTGGCAAACAAGGTGCCGCTGATCGGCTTTTCCGGCGCCCCCTTCACCCTGGCCACCTACCTCATCGAGGGCGGCTCCTCGCGGCAGTTCCTGCTCACCAAGCAGATGATGTACACCGATCCGGAGCTCTATGCGGCCCTGCTCGACAAGATCACCGCCTGCACGACCCTCTACCTCAAAGCGCAGGTGGCGGCCGGCGCCCAGGCCTTGCAGATCTTCGACTCCTGGGTCGGGGTGCTCTCGCCCTACGACTTCGGCGTTTTCGCTCTGCCCTATGTGCAGCGCATCATCCGCGAGTTGAAAGAGGGCGGGGTGACGGTGCCGATCATCTACTTCGCCAACAACGGCGCGACCTTGCTGCCCCAGAGCCTTGCCAGCGGCGCCGATGTGATCGGCCTCGACTGGCGGATCGACATGGCCGAGGCGGTCAAGGTGGCGGGCGGCAAGGTGGCGCTCCAGGGCAACCTCGATCCCTGCGCCCTGCTGCTGCCGCCGGCCAAGATGGAGGAGCGCATTGGCGCCATCCTCGCCGGCGCCAAGGGGGCCCGCGGCCACATCTTCAACCTCGGCCATGGTATTTTGCCGGAGATTCCGCCGGCCCAGGCCAAGTTCATGGTAGAGGCGGTTCACCGCCTGAGCCGGCGCTAAGGTACGACTTCGGCAGCGGTAGGCGATGATCCCTTCGTTGCAGCAATGTTTTGCGCTCATGGATGAGTACCGGATGCTGGCCAACATCCGCGCTCATTCGCTGCTGGTGGCGCGGGTGGCCGGGCTGATGGCCGAGCAGTTGCACCGGCGGGGGGTGCCGGTTTCGGTGGCGCTGACCGTGGCTGGCGCCCTGTTGCACGACATCGCCAAGACGGTCTGCCTCGATTGCGACGGCAACCATGCGGCCATGGGCAGCGAGATCTGCCGGCGCCACGATTACGGGGAACTCGCCGAGATCGTGGCCGAGCATGTGCTGCTCCAGGACGGTCTGGCCCCGGAATGCTGCCGCGAAAAGGAGATCGTCTACTACGCCGACAAGCGGGTGCTGCACGACCAGGTGGTGGGGCTCGATGAGCGGCTCACCTACATTCTGGCCCGCTACGGCCGCGACGATCAGCGGCTGCACGGCCTGATCCGGCAGAATTTTGCGCTCTGCCGCCAGGTGGAGGAGCGGCTTTTCGCCCTGCTGCCGTGGGCGCCGACTGAACTGGCCGGGGTGGTGGCGAATCACGCCGTCACCCTCGGCGAGGAAACCTTCTAGCCCAGGAGTCTGATGGACGCCCGGCCGAAAACGAACCCCATCGGAGTCCTGTTGCTCAACATGGGCGGCCCGGAAAAGCTGGCCGATGTCGAGCCGTTTTTGTTCAACCTCTTTGCCGACCGCAACATCATCCGCCTCTCCCCCTTTCCTTTCCTGCAGAAATTCATCGCCCGCCGCATCGCCCGCAAACGGGCGGTGAAAAGCCGCAAATCGTATGAACTCATCGGCGGGAGTTCGCCGTTGGCGCGGATCACCGCGGACCAGGGCAAGTCTCTGGCCAAACAGCTCTCGCCGCACGGGTATTTCCTGGTGGGCGCCGCCATGCGCTACTGGCGGCCACGGGTCGATGAGACCCTGACCAAATTGGCGACGCACGGCGTGCGGCGCCTCGTGGTCCTGCCGCTTTACCCGCATTACTCCAAGGCCACCACGGGTTCCTCGCTCAATGATTTGCAGCGGGCCGTCGAGGAGGCCAAGGACCCCTTCGAACTGGCGATCATCAAGGCGTGGCCCGATCAGCCGGACTACATCGCCACCCTGGCCGAAACCATTCGCGAGGGGCTGTCGGCCTTCCCTCCCACCGAGCGGGTGACCGTGGTCTACAGCGCCCACAGCCTGCCGGTTTCCTTCATCGTGGAAGGGGACCCGTATCTCGACCATATTTCGCGGACCATTGCCGCGGTGGAGCGCGAAACCGGCATCACCGGCAAACTCTGTTTCCAGAGCCGCAGCGGCCCGGTTCGCTGGCTCACGCCTTCCACGCCGGAGATGATCCGGGAGCTGGCCGGCCAGGGAGTGAAGAACATCCTCATGGTGCCGATCAGCTTTGTCTCCGACCATGTGGAGACCCTTTACGAGATCGACATCCAGTACCGCGAGCTGGCCGCCACCCACGGGGTGCGTCTGTGGCGCACCGCCGCCCTCAATGCCCACCCCCGTTTCATCGCCGGCCTGACGAGCCTGGTGCTCGACGCCTGCCGCCGGCACCACTTCCTGCGCTGAAGCGCGTCGTTTTATCCGGCACCTTGGTGCCCCGCGATTTCCCACTTCCCGCCGAGGCCATGATTTTGCTAAGATGAAAAGCAAGGCGGCCGCTTGGGGCTGGCGACCGGACAGGGGAATAAGCCACTCGTGCGGGGAGGCGGGGTGAGGCGATCGAACCGGTGGCGCCGGTGGATGGACGGGGTATGGTTGGTGCCTCTTGCACTGGTGGCGCCGTCACCGGTCTTTGCCTTGCAGACCCATGGCGGCGAAGGCCCCTACCTGCACCAGATGGCCCATCTTCTCTTCCTGGCCGCCATGGTGCTCTTTGCCTGGCGCATCCAGCAGAGCCGGCTCATCGTCCACCGACCCTGGCGGTTGATGGCAGCCGGCGCCTGGCTGCTGGCCCTGTGGAACCTCTGGGCCTTTGTCGGCCATTTTATCGAGGATGCCATGCCGGCGACCTCGCTGTTGCAGGAGCCAGGCCAGGCGGTGCCGTGGCTCGCTCTGGCCTCCTGGCGCGAGGTCGCCTACTTCGTGGTCAAGATGGATCATCTGCTGGCGGTGCCGGCCATCTTCTGCTTCTATTTCGGCATGCGCGGCATTTATCGGTCCATCCGGCAGCCGCCTCCCCCGACCGGCAGAGGCGGCGCATGACCACCCTCTCGCTCCTGCCGGTCTGGGCCATCGACGTCATTGGCTCGGCCCTGATGATCGTCGGCTCCTCCCTCTGCCTGCGCTTGTCCTACCAAATCCTCGCCCACGACCAGGAAGACCCGCTGGCCACTTACCTGTTTTGGTTCTGCGGCGCGCTGTTCGCCTTTGCCGTCTCGCGTGCCATGGGCCATCTGGTCCGGCATTTGCTCGTGCTGGGGGGGCATCCCGACTGGTGGCAGGGGCTCTCGCCGATCAGCGGCTCCATCAACACCCTGACCTTCGTCTTCATTGCGGCAGTAACCCTCTTTTTTCAGCGGATACAGACGATCATCGACCGCATGGCCCGGGACCGCGAGAAGATCGAGCGCACCAGCCGGGAATTGCTCGACCTGAACCGCGCCCTGGAGAGCACGGTGTTCGAACGGACCCGCATGGAGATGGCCCTGCGTTTTGCCCACGACATCCGCAATCCGGCGGTCATCATCGGCGGGTTGGTGCGGCGGATGGCGCAGGAGGTAGACCGGATGCCGGCGGCGGATGGCGAGCGGCTGGCCGGGGTGCGGGAGCAGGCGAAGCGGCTGGAGGAGATGGTGGCCCGTTTTGAATCCGTGCGGACCGACGCGCCTGGCGCCTTTGGGCCGCTCGATCTCAGCGGGCTGGCCGAGGAGTGTGCGACGTTGCTGACCCCGGAGGCGGCGGAAAAGGGGGTGGCGATCACGCAGTCCCTTTCGCCGGCCCTGTTGCTCTTCCTGGGCAACGCGCGGCTGATGAAGATCGCCATCATGCATCTCATCCGCAACAGCATCGAGGCCTGCCGGTCGGGCCAGGCGATTCGGATCGTGACCGCGCTGACCGAACGGGGGGTCGGGTTGCGCATCGAGGACAACGGCCCCGGCATCCCGCCGGAGCGCCTCAGTCGGATTCTGACGGACTCGGCACAGATCGACCGCCGCGGGACCGGCCTGGGGCTTTCCTACGTCAAGCAGATCATCGAAGGCCACAAGGGTGAATTGACCATCCGCAGCCAACCGGGGGCCGGCACCACGGTGGAGGTGACGCTGCCGACCCACCTGGGGGTGCTGCGGGAGCGGGAACTCAGCCCGCCCGCGTCCGGCGGCTAATCTCGCCGCCTCGCGGTGACCGGCTCAAGGCACTGCGCGGCTTCTCGCCGTACGGGCCGGTCTCGTCGCTGCGCGAAAGGCCGCCGCGTTCCTTTTTTGGTGTGCAATCGGAAGGAAGATCAACCAGGCGCCGAGGCCTTGCCGAGCACCGCGGCCACGGTCTCTTCAAGATCCTTTTTTTCAATGGGCTTGGCGCAGTAGGCGGCGGCGCCGAGGCGCATCGCCTGCTGGGCGGCGTTCTTGGTCGGGAAGCCGGTGAGCATGATGGCCGGGAGACCGGGCCTGAGTTTCTTCAGTTCGGCCAGCACCTCGGTGCCGTCAAGCTTGGGGAGCTTGACGTCGAGGATGGCCAGCTCCAGGTCGTGGTCCGCGGCAAAGCGGAGGGCCTCATCCTCGTCGCTGAAGACCTGTACCTCATGACCCTGCTTGGCGAGGATGCGTTTGATCATCAGGGCGGAATCCGCCACGTCGTCCAGCACCAGTATCCGTGCCATTATTGGTTACCCCTCATCCTTGTTGGCCGTCGCTACCGGCAGCAAGACATGGAAGGCGGTCCGCATACCCACCGCCGTGAGTTCCGGGTCTTCCGGCGGCGAATGCGCCTCGATGCGGCCGTTGTGGTCGTTGATGATGCCGAAGGAAACGGAGAGCCCCAGCCCCGTGCCTTTGCCCACTCCCTTGGTGGTGAAGAAGGGATCGAAGATCCGACCCATCACCTCGGGGGAGATGCCGCTGCCGCTGTCGCCGACGATGATTTCCACCTTCCCCTGCTCGGGGCGATAGCGGCTCCAGACCCCGACGATGCCCTCTTCGCCGATGGCGTGGTGGGCATTGGTGAGCAGGTTGACAAACACCTGCCGGAGCCGTTCCGGATCGAAGAGGACCGGTGGGATGCCGCTGGCCAGGCAGCGGTGGATGAAGATGTGATCCATGTTGAGGGTGTGTTCGACGATGGCGAGCACTTCCTCGAGGCAGCGGTTGATATCGCCGGGCTGCATCTGCTGTTCCGCCGAGGGATGGGAGAACTTGAGCAGATCGGCCACGATGCGGCGGCAGATCTTGGTGTGCTTCTCGATGATGGCCAGCGTCTCATGCACCTCGGCGTTGTCTTCGAAGTCCTCGGCCAGAAGTTGGGTATAGCCGAGGATGATGCCAAGCGGGGTATTGATTTCGTGGGCCACGCCGGCGGCCAACTGGCCCACCGAGGTCATCTTTTCCGATTGGATGAGCTGGTCGGTCATCTTCTTGAAGTGGGAGAGGTCGATGGCGATGACCTGGCAGCCCTCGAATTCTCCCGCCGTGTTGCGCATGGCCGCGGCAGTGAGCATGAGATAGCGCCTGGCGTCGTTCGGTCCCTTGAGTTGGCATTCGAAGCCCTTGACGTGGCCGCGCGTCAGGAGTTCCTCCCGGAAGCGGGCACCTTTTTCCGGATTGAGGAAGAAGCTGGCAAAGGGCCGGCCGATCACCACTTCCCGGTCGGCAATGCCCAGGAAATCGAGGCCGCTGTCGTTGATGTCGCAGATCATCCCCTGCTGGTCGCAGAAGAGGATCATGTCCTTGGACGACTCGAACAGGCTGCGGAATTTCGCCTCGGAGAGCCGGAGCTCCTGGGTGCGGCGTTCCACCCGTTCTTCGAGGGTCTGGTTGAGCTGACCGAGCGCCGTATGCGCCGCGGCCAGCTCGCTGTGGGCGTGGCGCAGGGCCTCGGCCTCGCGTTGGCCGGAGGCGACCACCTGGTCGGTATGGTAGTAATAGAAGGTGACCACCGCCGCGGCACAGAAGGCCAGGGTATTGATGCCGCCGCTGTAAGGCCTCAGGCTCTGCCAGATCTCCGTATGGCCGCCCAGGATGAAGAGATAGCGCAGGAGATGCCAGAGGCTGCGGGAGACCGCCAGCGCGGTGAGGGTGAGAGTGAGCCAGAAAAAAAAGGTCCAGAGAAAATTGGCGGGTTCGAGCCGTTGGAGACGCCGGGCATGGAGGAAGGCCGAGAAGGTCAGCAGGATCATGATCCCGGAGCCTACGGAATCAACCAGGTAGATCGGCAGCAGCGGCAGGTTGATCATGACGGTCGCGGCGTCGAAGGCGTCGGGGACTGCCGGGTCGCGGCGACATCGCCGAGGCCCTTGAGGCTCAAGGCCAGAAACCAGGCCGCCGGCACGCAGAGCAGATGATCGAGGCTGCCGATATAATAGAAGAGCCAAGGCCACGAGGCCGGCAGCAGGACGCGGTCCCCGGCCAGAGTGGCGCCGGCGATGAAGGCCTCGTTGGGCAACCGTTCCGTCAGCCAGTGGATTGCCATGGTGTCGAGGTCCCAGAGCAGAAAGAGCAGCAGGGAAAGTTGCAGGTGGCGCCACGGTTTGCCGGTGCCGGGCGGACGTTGGCGGAGCAGGTGCAGCAGGAAGATGAGGGCGGCGCCGAGGAAGAGGTGGCCCATCTGGTGGACCAGATAGCCCTCGGGGCCACCATGGGCTTGGACCGCCCAGGCGGAGGAGGGGGCCAGGGTCATGGCCAGCGCGATCAGGCCCGGCAGGGCCCGAGGCGAAGCGGCGAGGCGGTGCCACCGCGTCCTATGTCCGCGCTGCATGGTATGCACGGGGTCAGCATACCAAACCCGTCGGCCCGCCTGCAAGGGCATATCCTCCGGCGGAAAATGGCCCGGCATCCGGGACATCCCGCCTTGGTAACTCCCCTTGGTCTGCCGGAACGGCGCCGAGGAGACAGGCTTTTCTATGGTTATCTCTTGCATTTTTTCGCGCGCTGGGCCATTCCATAAAGGATGGAGACGGACCAAAAAGGAGAGAAACCGTTGCCGGAAACGATGAGAGACCCTGCCGGGGCACCGCGGGTGCTGCTGGTCGACGACGATACCGACATGCTGGCCATGCTGACCCGCCTGCTGCAGCGCAAGTGCGCCTGCCAGGTGGAGACGGCGGTGGCCGGCGACCGGGCATTGGCCATGATCGAGGAGTGGCGGCCCGACGTGGTGGTCACCGACATCAAGATGCCGGGACTGGACGGCATGGCACTGCTGGCCAGGGTGAAGGCGTCCCTGCCGGCGGTTTCGGTGATCGTGATGACCGGTTACGGCAACGTGGAACTGGCGGTGCAGGCGCTCAAGGCCGGGGCCTATGACTTTATCGAAAAGCCCTTCGACAAGGAGCGGATCGTTCACAGCCTGGAGCGCTGTCTCGAGCGGGTGCGGCTGCTCAGGAAAAACCAGCAGCTCGAGGCGCAACTGGCCGACAAAACCAGCTTTGCCGGTTTTCAGGGGCGCTCACCACGGATGCAGGAGGTGTTCGCGCTGATCAAGAAGGTGGCGGACACCGACGTGACCGTGCTGGTCCGGGGGGAATCGGGCACCGGCAAGGAGTTGGTCGCGCGCGCTCTGCATGCCTTGAGCCGGCGGGCCGGCCGGCCGCTGGTGACGGTAAACTGTCCCGCCTTGCCGGAACCGATCCTGGAAAGCGAACTCTTTGGCCACGCCAAGGGCGCCTTCACCGGCGCGGTCCAGGAAAAGAAGGGGCTTTTTCAGGAAGCCGACGGCTCGACGCTCCTGCTCGACGAGATCGGCGACCTGCCGCCGGCGCTCCAGACCAAACTGCTGCGGGTGTTGCAGGAAAAGGAGATCATGCCCCTCGGCCAGACCCGGACCATGGCCGTGGATGTGCGGGTGGTGGCCTCGACCAACCAGGACCTGGAGGCGAAGATCCGGCAGGGGTGCTTCCGGGAGGATCTCTTCTACCGACTCAACGTGGTGACCGTGGAGATGCCGCCCTTGCGGGAGCGGCCCGAGGACATCCCCCTGTTGGCCCGCCATTTCCTTGCCAAGTATGCGGCCGAGTATGGGCGCGGCGACTTGGGCCTGGCGCCGGAGGCGGAGCAGCTCTTGCTGCAACGGCCTTGGCCCGGCAATGTGCGCGAGTTGCAGAACGTGATGAAGCGGGCGGTGTTGCTTGCCGCTGGTTCGACCATCGGGCCGGCCGATCTGAGCGGCGGTCCGTCCGCGGCCCCGGCCAACGGGCAGATGCGGCTGCCATCCCTCCACCACCTGCCTTACGGCGCGGCCAAGCATGAACTGCTGGCCCAATTTTCCCGCGACTACCTTGAGCAGGCCCTGCGGGCAACGCACGGCAACGTGACCGCTGCCGCCCAGGCGAGCGGCATCGGCCGCCAGGCCTTTCAGCGGTTGCTGCGGCGTTTCGGCCTGGACGCCGAAAGCTTTCGTCTCGAGCCGCCCGGTGTCTGATTAAGGCCATACCCCCCTTCTCGGCAATTCCCCACCCACCTTTTGCCATCTGGTGACCAGGCGCCTCCTTTTGGCGGCATTCCCGCATCAAAAATGATGCACTTGAGGATGGCCGGTGATGTCACGCACTCGACAGCCGGTGCGAAGCATGCTGTTAACAACTCGATTTTTCTACAGAAAAAAGACAAGAAAAAAGGCGGCCGTCCGCCGGGCCACAGGCATCCTTTTTGCTCTCTGTTCAGGACAGTGGCTGTTTGGCGCCGCCACCTCCCCCATGGTCGCCGCGTCGCTGCTGCCGCCAATGGCCCTAGGGCTTGGGGCGGAACCGGAAGGAGGGGTGCCGCAAAAACCCAACCAAAAGAGGGAAAGAACCGATCTTGTTGTCCAACCTTCTGTAGCCAAAGGAGAAAACGATGATGCAGAGGAAGTTCCGAGGGGTTCCGTTTCTGGCGTTGGTTATGGTCTTATTCCTGGGCATTCCCTGGAGCGTTGCTGCGGCCGTCCCGGGGAGCCCGCAAGCTGCCGCTGCGGCAATCCCGCCGCCCCCACCTCCCTCCGCTGCCAAGGCCCCCACCGTGGTGCTCGATAAAACCACGCTGGCCAATGGTGGCGAGATCACCGTCACCGGCCAGGCGCCCGCCGGCGCCCAGGTCTATGTCGAGGTCTATGCCGCCGACAAGCAGGTGCGGGCCAACCGCTTCGACAGCAAGAGGGATCCCAAGACCGGCAAGATTCCCTACAAGTTTTACCTGACCCACGAGATGCCCGCCTTTTATAAGATCCTGGTGCCGAAGGAGATGGCCGGCGAACTGGACAAGGCCAAGGCCGCAGGCAAGGGGTGGAAATACTCCGAGACGCTGAAGGCCACCGGCGCAAATGCCGCCTACAATGCCCCGGCCAAGATGAAGATCGACAGCTACCAGGCCACCATCATGGCCAGCATCATCGGCTCGCGCGGCACCCTGCTCGCACCGATGGATGAAAAGGCGAGCAAGAGCGAGTCGATGAAGCTGGTCAAGGGCCGCTTCCGCAGCGTGGGCAAGCTCCTGGAGGCCAATGTCGAGGTCACCCCGGCCGGCGCTTACACCGCCAAGATCAAGCTGCCCACCGGTCAGGCCCCTGGCAAATACAACGTGACCGTCACCGCGGTGACCGAGCGGCTCAAGGAAGGCGACAAGGAGACGGTCAAGAAGGTCAAGGGGGAGGCCTCCTTCGAGAACACCATTGCCTTGCCTTATGTGTACCTCGGCTCGGCCGGCACCAGCCTCAATCTGCTGTGGCCGTTCCTGCTCTGCCTGGTCATCTCCATCTTCGGCGTGCTGATGGGCGCCGGCGGCGGCTTTATCCTGAACCCGATCCTGGTCTCGCTCTTCCCCCTGCCGCACACCATCGTGGCCGGCACCGTCATGCCCACCGTGCTCTTTTCCCAGGGCAGCGGCATCTACAACTACTCCAAGATCAAGTTCATCAACTGGAAGCTGGGGATCACCATCGGCTGCGCCATGATGGTGGGTGGTTTCATCGGCCCCAAGTTGACCGAGATGATCACCCTCGACCAGTTCAAGTTCGTCTTTGGCTGGATCCTCCTGGTACTGGCGGCGCTGATGTTCTGGCAGACCACCGCTGGCTATCTCGAGAAAAACAAGAAGGAACAGGCCATTTTGAAGGAGTTTAGGAAGCGGGCCGAGGAATGCGCGAAGCGTGGCGAGAGCGGCACTGCCGCCTGCCCGACGGACCAGAAATAGCAACCATCACCGGGAGGCATCCTGTCATGAAAGTAGAATTCTGGGGCCACGAGTTCGAGGCCAATCTGTTTGTCGGTTGTATCGGCGGGTTTCTCATTGCCATCATGTCCTCCATGTTCGGCTTTGGCGGCGGCCCGTTCATGGTGCCGCTGATGACCGTCGGCATGGGACTGCCCATGTACATCGTGGTGGGCAGCTCGCTGCTCGCCATCTTCTTCAATACGGCCATGGGCACCCTGCGCCATATGCAGTTCGGCAATTTCGACCTGGTGTTTTTTCTCTCCATGTTTCCGGCCGCCTTGCTGGGCGGCTACATTGGTCCGCAGATCGCCAAGAAGGTGAGCCCGATCGTGGTCAAGCGCATCGCCTGTGCAGGCTTGGCGCTGCTGGGTCTCAATCTGTTGGGCCTTTATTGAGCACGCGATAACCGGCGCCGCTGCCGGCCGGCTCCTTGGGGGAGCCCGGCCGGCAGGAAATCCTTACCACGAAGCGAGGAGGGAAGCATGGCGCATATCCTGGTGCTGGACGACGTGCCCGAGGCCGGCATGCTGGTGCAGAAAATCCTCGGCAAAAAAGGCCATGCGGTGGTCGCCTTTACCGGCGAGGAGGAGGCCCTGGCCTATGCGCGGCACCACCGGATCGACCTCGCCATCCTCGACATCAAGCTGAAGAGGATGAGCGGGATTGCGGTACTGGCGGAGTTGAAAAAGATGGACCCGGCCATGCGGGTGATCATGCTCACCGGGTACCCGACGGTGCAGACCGCCCAGCAGGCGAGAACTCTCGGGGCCGACGACTACTGCGTCAAGCCCTTGGACAAGGAAGAACTCGAAACGAAGGTCAGTGCGGTAATCGGCGCGGCATGAGCGCCGGCAAGCGGGCGGAGCGGGGCAGGCAACCCCGGTCCAGGCCCGAGGAGAGCGTTATATGACAACACGATCGGTGTGGAGCATGTGCGGCATGTGTACGGTTCGGTGCCCGATCCGGGTGGAGACCGAGGGCGACGAGGTCACCTGGATCGAAGGCAATCCGCATCTGCTGGAGGGCGCCTTGTGCGCCAAGGGTTCGGCCGGCATGGCGTTGCTCAAGGACGAAGAGCGGCCGCTGTCGCCGATGATCCGCAAAGGCGGACGCGGCGCCGGCCGGTGGGAGCGGGTGAGCTGGTATGCGGCCCTCGACTACGTGGCCGATAAATTGAACGCCATCATCAAGGAGCACGGGCCGGAGAGCATCATGATGAGCTGCCGCGGCGGCCCCTTCATGGACCTCATCAAGGCCTTCTGCCATGCGGTCGGCTCCCCCAACTTCAGCAACCATGACAGCGCCTGCGGCCGCAACGTGCACCATGCGAGTCTCTCGGTCTACGGCCTGGGCCGCAAGGACTTTGTCTACGATCTCAAGAAGTGCAAACACCTCATCCTCTTCGGCCGCAACATCCTCGCCTCCCTGCGGCCGGCGGAGGTGAATCAGGTGATGGACATGCTGGATGCCGGCGGCACCATGACCTATGTCGATGTTCGCCAGACGCTGACCGGCATCAAGGCCGACCGCTTCTTCCTGGTGACGCCGGGTACGGATTACGCCCTGGCCCTGGGCATGATCCACGAGGTGATCAAGCAGGGGGTCTACGACCAGGAATTCATCGACCGCTACGTCGCCGACTTCGACAAGCTGGTCGCCTTTGTCGAGCCCTACACCGCCGACTGGGCCGCCAAGGAATGCGGGGTCAAGGCGGATCGCATCAAGGAGTTCGTCACCGAGATCGGGAGTCAGCGGCCCAAGGTGGTCTTCCATCCGGGCTGGATGCTCTCGCGCTACCGTGACTCCTTCTATGCCAGCCGGGCGCTCCATATCTTGAACGTGCTCATGGGCAACGTCGAGGTGGAAGGCGGCCAGATCTTCGCCAAGGGGGCGGGCGATTGCGGGGTGAAGGGCATCCGCAGTCTGGATGCCCAGGTGCCCAAGCCGACGGCGAAAAGGGCCGACGGGGTAGGCTGGAAATACCAGCACTTCGACAAGGGGCCGGGGCTCTTTCACCTCTTCTACGATGCCATGCTGACCGGCGAGCCTTATCCGCTCAAGGCGCTCATCTGCATGCGCCATGATCCCTTCACCTGCTTTCCGGACCCGCAGGCCCAGAAGGAGGCGCTGGACAAGCTCGACCTGCTGGTCTCGGTGGATACCCATTACAGTGAGTTCGGCTGGTACAGTGACGTCATCCTGCCCGAATCCACCTTCCTGGAGCGCGACAGCATCATTGCGACGCAAAAGGGGCCCAAACCGCGGTTCATCAAGCGCAACAAGGCGATTGCGCCCATGCACGACACCAAGAGCCTCTACGAGATCATCAAGCAGCTCGCCGACCGCCTCGGCGTGGGCCAGTATTTCCCCGGCAGTTCCATTGAGGAGCTGTGGGCGTGGCAGCTCGAACCCACCGGTTTTAGCCTCAAGGACTTTGACGCCAAGGGATTCATCTCGCTTACCGACAAGCCGGTGATGTTCGACCGCAACCACCTCGACGGCAAGTTCAAGACGCCCTCGGGCAAGATCGAGATGGTGAGCGGGAAACTCACCGAAGCGGGGCTCGAGTCGCTCAAACCCTACGAGAGCCCGGAGAAGCCGCCCAAGGGGCACTTCCGGCTGGTCTTCGGGCGGTCGCCGGTCCATGCCCACAGCCACACGGTCAACAACCCGCTGCTTTACGAGTTGATGCCGGAGAATACCCTGTGGATCAACAAGCGGCAGGCGGCCAGACTGGGCGTCAACGACGGCGACCTGGTCGACGTGGGAGTCTGCGGTTGCAGCGGCACCATCAAGGCCCACCTCACCGAGTTCATCCACCCGGAGGCGGTGTACATGGCGCATGGCTTCGGCCGGCAGGTCCCGCTGCAAAGCCGGGCCTACCATGCCGGCATGGCGGATCAGAAACTGATGAAGGGCATGCTCCAGGAGATGGACCCGGCGGGCGGCGGCCTCAACCTCTGCGAGTGCTTCGTCACCGTGCGCCGCAGCGCCAAGAACCCGAAGCGGATGGTGGAACTATGAATAAATACATGCTCTATCTCAATTCCAAACGGTGCATCGGCTGTCATGGCTGCGAGGTTCACTGCAAGACCAACAAACGGCTGCCGGAAGGGCCGCTCCTCTGCGAAATCAGCCATGAGCCGTTGAAGATGGTGGGCGGCGTGCCCAAGACCGAGTTCCAGTTCCGTTCCTGTTACCATTGCGAGGAGCCGTACTGCGTGCCGGTCTGCCCCACCGGGGCCATGCAGAAGCGGGCCGACGGCATCGTCTTTGTGGAGCAGGAAAAGTGTATCGGCTGCATGGCGTGTGTCGGGGCCTGTCCGTGGGGGGTGCCGCAGCACAACCCCGCCACCGGCAAGGTGGTCAAATGCGACTACTGCCTTGATCGCGTGGATGCCGGTCTCAAGCCGGCCTGCGTCACCCGTTGCACCACCCATGCCCTGAAATTCGTTACCCTCACGGAGTTGTAGTTCGGGCGAGCAGGGCCGGGTGGCGAGAGCGTTCGGGGAGGTGGCGAAAGCCATCTCCCCTTTTTTGTTGCGAAAGCGCGGAGGGCGAGGTGGTCAGGCCGCGACCATGAAGCGGCGCATGCGGATGTTGAGCAAGAGGCCGATACCCGCCAGGTTGGTCAGCAGCGACGAGCCGCCGTAACTGAAGAGTGGCAGCGGCACGCCGACTACCGGCAGCAGTCCCATGATCATCCCGAGGTTGATGAAGGCCTGCCAGAAGAGCAGCGAGACGATGCCGAAAGCGAGCAGCATGCCGAATTTGTCCCGGGCGGTGACCGCGATGTTGAGCCCCCAGAGCAGGACAAAGAAATAACAGGCCAGAAAGACCAGCGAGCCGAAAAAGCCCCACTCCTCGGCCCAGACCGAGAAGGCGAAGTCGGTGTGGCGCTCGGGCAGGAAGTCGAGCTGCCCCTGGGTGCCGTGGAGGTATCCCTTGCCGAACTTGAGGCCGCTGCCCACCGCGATCTTGGATTGGGTAATGTGGTAACCGCTGCCCAGGGGGTCGCTCTCCGGGTTGAGGAAGATTTCGATCCGCTGGCGCTGGTACGGCTTGAGCAGTTTCCAGACCACCGGCAATGCCCCCAGCGCCCCACCAGCCAGGATCCCGAAGGTGGACCAACGCAATTTGACGAAGAGGGTCATGGAGGCGAAGATGATGAGCAGCATGAGGGCGGTGCCGAGGTCTGGCTGCTTCAGGATGAGCAGGAAGGGGACGAGGGTGAGGATGATGGGCACGAAGAGTTCCGGCAAGGTGAACCCTTTGCCGGTGTCCTTGCGGTAGTAGTAGCTGGCAAGCGTGATGACCAGGATGAGTTTGGCGGGCTCGGAGGGTTGCAGGCGAAAGAAGCCGAGGCCGATCCAGCGTTGGCTGCCGGCCACGGTCTGGCCGAAGGCCATGGCGGCCACCAGCATGAGCAGGCCAAAGATGTAAAGCGGATAGCTCAGGCCGATGAGGACCTTGTAGTCGATGGTGACGATGAGCAGGATGAGGCCGAATCCCATCAGGTTGAAATAGAGTTGCTTGAAAAAGGCGGAGAGGCCGACGGCGTCGTTGAGGCGGGTGGCGCTGTAGAGATTGAGCAGCGCCATCAGGGTGACGATGAGCACCCCGCCGATGATGGCCCAGTCGATGTTTTGCAGCAGGCGGCGGTCGAAGCGGAACATGATTTCCCTCCTACGGCTTCTTCTTGGCCGGCGGTTTGGCCATCGGCTTGGCTGATGGCTTGGTTGATGGCGTGGGCGATGGTGTGGCGGTCGGTGGGGCCGCGGGTTTGGTCGGTGGCGTGGCGGGTGTCGTCGTCACCGGCAAGGTCGGGGTGGCGGCGGTTGCCGCTTCCGCCGCGGGAAGGGGAGGGGGCGGATACATCTCGAAATACTTGCTGAGAACGGCCTTGGCCACCGGCGCCGCGGCGGAACCGCCGTGGCCGCCATGCTCGACCAGCACGGTCACCGCGATCTGCGGCTTGTCAAAGGGCGCGAAGCAGGTGAACCAGGCATGATCCTGGTACAGGTAGGGAACGTTGCTGGCTGAGGTCGCCTTGTATTGGGCCATGCGCACCACCTGGGCCGTACCGGTCTTGCCCGCCACGATGACGTTCTCCATCTTGGCGGCGGTGGCGGTGCCATGCGGCTCGTTGACCGCCCCCTCGAGGCCGTCGCGAATGAGCTGGAGGGTCCGCGGGCTGCCCAGCGAGGTGCCGTCGACGATTGGCTTGAACCGGGAGACAAAGGCGCCGGTGGAATCCTTGACTGCGGCGATGAACTGCGGCCGATAGAGGGTGCCGCCGTTGGCGACGGCCGCGGTCATCCGGCAGATCTGGAGGGGGGTGGCCAGGTCGAAGCCTTGGCCGATGCCCACCGAGAGGGTCTCGCCTTCCTGCCATGGTTCCTTGAAGCGCTTGAGTTTCCAGGCGGTGGTGGGGATATTGCCGGCCTTTTCGTTCTCCAGGGTGATGCCGGTTTTTGCCCCCAGCCCCAGACTGTGGGCGTAGTGGGCAAGGAGATCGGGCCCGAGCTTCTGGGCGACCTGATAGAAATAGACGTCGCAGGATTCGGCCAACGCGCGGTGAAGGCTGATGGAGCCGTGGCCGCCCTTTTTCCAGCAGCCGTACGAACGGTTGCCGAAGTTGATCGAACCGGAGCAGAAAAAGCTGGTGTCGGGGGTGATCACCTTCTCACTGAGTCCGGCCAGGGCGGTGACGATCTTGTAGGTGGAACCGGGCGGATACTGGCCCTGGATCGGCTTGTTGATGAGCGGCGTTTTGGGGTCGCTCAAGAGTCGCTGCCAGACATTTGCCGGGATGCCGCTGCTGAATTCATGGAGCGGCAAGGCCGGCAGGCTCGTGAGGACGAGGATGCGGCCGGTGTTGACCTCCATGGCCACCACCGCCCCGGCCTTGTCGGCCATGGCGTCTTCCGCCGCCTTCTGCATGCCGATATCGATGGTGAGCTGGAGATCATTCCCAGGCACGGCCTCCTGGGTCTTGAGGCGTTTCTGGACCACGCCCCGCACATCGACCTCGACAAAGCTTGCGCCCTTCTCGCCGCGCAGGTAGCGATCGAAGAGTTTTTCAATCCCGCCTTTGCCGATCAGGTCGCCGGGCATATAGGTGTTATCGTCGCTGGCATCCAGCTCCTGCTGGTTGATTTCACCCAGGTAGCCCAGGAGATGGGAGGCCATCTCGTCATACAGGTAGTCGCGAGAGGGGAGCACCTCCACCTGCACGCCCGGCAACCGGTAGGCATTGTTTTCGATGGCGACCAGGGTTTCCCAGTCGATATCCTCCTTCAGGCGGGTCGGCAGATAGCGGGGATGGTCGGCGCCGGCCCGGATGCGATCGAGCAGCACCGAGATATCGAGCTTGAGGATTTTCGCCAGCTGTTTGAGCACCTCGTCGGGATGGGGCGCATCTTCTCGAATCCAGATGACGTTGAAGCGGGGGCGGTTGGCGATGATGATGTTGCCGTTGCGGTCCAGCACGTTGCCGCGCGGGGCGGCGATGTACTGGATGCGGGTGCGGTTGTTTTCCGAGAGCTGGGCATATTCGGTGCCCTTGCGGATCTGGAGATACCAGAGGCGGACCACCAGCACCGCGATCAGCGTGACCATGATGGCGGTGGCGATGTCGATCCGGGTTTTGAGCATCTTGAGCTCGGCCGGGTCCATCTTGTTGATATTGCCAAGACCGCGGGCCATGGCCTATCCCTTGAAGCGGTTGGACGGTCTGGAGCCCAACGGGAGAAAGGAGGAGCCGCTGCCCGGGGTCATCCGCAACTGGAGCCAGCGGAAGATGCTGAAGCAGGGGATGCAGACCACCGACATGATGATGATCTGCTGGAGCATGCTGTCCCACGCCCAGGAAAGCGCCGCCTCCGGTGCGAGGATCGAGGTGATGACGTAGATGGCGCCGTTGGCGAAGAGATAGCTGATGACGATGAGCGGTACCTGGTGGAGGGTCTCGGTGAAGGCCAGTCGCTGGGTGGAGGCCTTAAGCACGAAGAAGACCAGCAGGTAGGTGAGGGGGTAAAGGCCCAGAAAGATGCCCGAGAAGATATCCATGAGCAGGCCGAGCAGGAGCGCCAGCACCGCGCCGCGAAAGAGGTCGAGGTGGGTGGCGGCGAAGACGATGAGCAGGAAGAGCAGATCCGGCTGGCCCATCCAGGCGGGCAGGCTGTGGAGGATGGTGGTTTGCAGGATCAGGCACAGGGTGCCGATGACGAGAAAAATACCGATCAGCATGGCCTATTCCGCGAGCGAGGCCTTTTTCATGACGATGATCACCTGTTCGAGTTGGGAGAAATCCACCGCCGGCTGCACGGTGATGTTCTGGAACATGCCGTGGCGGTTCTTGGTGACGGCGCTGACGGTCCCGATCAGCAGTCCCTTGGGGAAGACGGTGCCGACGCCCGAGGTCACCACCTGGTCGCCCTGGGCCACCTCGGCGTTCTTGAGAACGTAGTAGAGGTCGAAGCTGCTGCCGTTGCCCTTGATGATCCCCTGGATCCGATTTTTCTGGATGACGGCGTCGATGGCGCTGTTGGGGTCATTGGCCAGCAGGATCTTGGCATAGTGGGGCGAGGTGTTGACCACCTGGCCGACGATGCCTTCCGTGATCACGGCGGGCATGCCGTTTTCCACGCCGTCGCTGCTGCCGCGATCGATGATCAGGGTTTTGAACCACTGGGAAGGATCCCGGCCGATGATTTGCGCAGTAAGGGTCGGCGGCGGCAGGGTTTCCTTGAATTCCAGCAGTTTGGTCAACCGCACGTTGGTGGCCACCGCCTCCCGATAGCTGGTGGTGGCGGCTTTGTATTTGCGCAGTTCCTCTTTGAGCCGTTCGTTTTCTTCGCGGATGCTGAGGAGGGTGGTGTAGTTGTGCCAGAAGGTCGTGAAGAAGCCACCCACCCGGCTGACCCCGGCCTGGGCGCTACCCAGCACCTCGAGGGCGAGTTTGTGCGGCGTGTTGAACTCCCGGCGCCCCACCGTGGAAACGATGAGCATCAGGATGAGGGTCAGAGTCAATCCGAAAAGGAGCAGCGCTTTAAGCTGGCGGGTGCGTTTCCCTTTTTTACGCATGGCGTCTGGTTACCGCGGGACGAAGGCCTGCGCGGGCAGGCCACAGAGAGTCAATCGGTCCGCAAGAGGCAGGCCGGGGCTGATACGGACAAACAGTGCCGGGAAGGTCAACACGAAAGCGATCAGGTGGTCATAACCTCCTTGAGGACTTCCAGGTTCTCCAGGGCCTTGCCGGAACCGAGCACCACCGAGGAGAGGGGGTCTTCGGCAATGATGATCGGCAGGCCCGTCTCCTCGCGGAGGCGTTTGTCGAGGTTGCGGAGCAACGCCCCGCCGCCGGTGAGCACGATGCCCTGGTCGACGATGTCGGCGGCCAGTTCCGGCGGGGTGAGTTCCAGCGCCATCTTCACCGCCTCGATGATGGCATCCACCTGTTCGGTGATGGCCTGGCGGACCTCCTCGGAGGTAATGGTGAGCGTCTTCGGTACGCCGGAGACGAGATCCCGGCCTTTGACCTCCATGCTCTCGTAGGGCTCGGTCGGCATGACGTCGCCGATGGTGGTCTTGATGAGCTCGGCGGTGTGCTCGCCGATGGCTAGGTTGTGTTTGCGTTTGATGTAGTGGAGGATCGCCTCGTCCATCTTGTCGCCAGCCACCCGGACCGAGGCGGCATAGACCACGCCGGCGAGCGAGATGACCGCCACCTCGGTGGTGCCGCCGCCGATGTCTACCACCATGTTGGCGGTAGGTTCGGTGATGGGGAGTCCGGCCCCGATGGCGGCGGCCATTGGTTCCTCGATGAGATAGACCTCGCGGGCGCCGGCCGATTCGGCCGATTCCTTCACCGCCCGCTTTTCCACCTGGGTGATGCCGGAAGGCACGCTGATGATGATGCGCGGATGCACCAGGGTGCGGCGGTTGTGGACCTTGTTGATGAAGTAGCGGAGCATCGCCTCGGTCACCTCGAAGTCGGCGATGACGCCATCCTTGATGGGGCGGATGGCCACGATATTCCCTGGAGTGCGGCCGAGCATCATCTTCGCTTCCTTGCCAACGGCGAGCACCTTGTTGGTCCGGGCATCCTTGCGTACCGCGACCACGGAGGGCTCGCGAAGCACGATGCCTTTGCCCTTGACGAAGACCAGGGTGTTGGCGGTGCCGAGATCGATGGCCAGGTCGTTGGAAAGCCAGCCGAACAGGGAATCAAGGAACATACACGGCTACCTCAAGGGTTGGGATGTTGGGAATACCTATGGTTTGAGGGGGTTACTTACCGCACAAATTTGAGAAAGTCTAGCAGAGTCTCTGATTCCCCGCAAGAAAAATGGCGGCGGCGCGCAAGGAAAAAACTTGACACCGATAGGGGGTCATGGTACCCATGGGGTCGCTGACGCGGCAGTGGTTTTGCCGCGTTGTTTGTTGGTTGACCGGTGTGGGGCTATAGCTCAGCTGGGAGAGCGCTTGAATGGCATTCAAGAGGTCAGCGGTTCGATCCCGCTTAGCTCCACCACTTCCGAATAGATCCTTTTTGGGGAGGGCTTCCACGGTTTTTCCTAAAAAGCGAAGCCTCTGCCGCATGGAACGAATTGGCCTTCTTCGATCGGCAGGGGCTTTTTCTTTGTGATCCACATGAGCAAGCACGCCACTCCTGATACCGAATCGAAACCCGTCGGCGACGAGGCGATCCTCAAGGTCGCCAAGGAGATCGTGGTCAAGTTCATCGAGGTGGGCCAGCTCTCTCCCGCCAAATTCGGCGAGATCTTCGACGATGTCTACAAGGCGGTCAGAAAGACCGTGCGCTCCTGAGTGGTGGCTTCCGCGGTGACCCTCGATCCCTCCCTGAATCGGAGCCCCGATCACGTTTCCCACATCCATCTGCTCGGCATCTGCGGCACCGGCATGGGGGCCTTGGCCGGCATGCTCCAGAGTGCGGGCTACCGGGTGAGCGGTTCGGACGAGCACGTCTACCCGCCGATGAGCGACTATCTTGCCGGCCTCGGTATCCCGGTGATGAGCGGCTATCGGCCGGAGAACCTCGCCGAGCGGCCCGATCTGGTGGTGATCGGCAACGTCATCCGGGCGGTGAATCCCGAGGCGCAGGCGGTAGCGGCGGCCGGTATTCCCTATCTCTCCTTTCCGCAAACCCTGAGCCGTTACTTTATCGACGGCAAGACCTCGCTGGTGGTCTGCGGCACCCACGGCAAGACCACCACCTCCTCGTTGCTCGCCACCTTGTTGCAGCACGCGGGGCAGGAGCCGAGCTTCATGATCGGCGGCATTGTCCAGGCCTTTGGTCGCAATTTCAACCTGGGCAGCGGCCCCTATTTCGTGGCCGAGGGCGACGAGTACGACACCGCCTTTTTCGACAAGGGGCCCAAGTTCCTCCATTACCAGCCGAAAATTTGCATTCTCACCAGCGTCGAGTTCGACCACGCCGACATCTACGCGGATTTTGCGGCGGTGCAGGCGGCCTTCCGCAGGCTGGTCAAAATCCTGCCGCCGGATGGCTGCCTGGTCGCCTGTCTCGACGACCCGACCGTGGCCGAGATCGCCGCCGAGGCCTCCTGCCCGGTGGTTGGCTATGGCGAGGCAGCAGGCCGGGATTTTCAGGTGACCGACCTCGCGGTCACGCCGAGCGGGACCACCTTCACCATCACGAAGAACGGGGCCCGGTTCGGGGCGTTCACCAGCCGGATGCCGGGGCGCCACAACGCCTTGAACAGTGCGGCAGTCATCGCGGTACTCGACCGCCTCGGCATCGACGCCGCCACCATCGCCAGCGGCCTCAGTGTCTTCCAGGGCGTACGTCGTCGGCAGGAGGTGCGCGGTGTCGAACGGGGCGTCACGGTGATCGACGATTTTGCCCACCACCCCACGGCAGTGCGGGAGACCCTCGATGCCTTGCGTCAAGCCTATGCGGGCCACCGGCTCATCGCGGTTTTTGAGCCGCGCACCAATTCGAGTCGGCGTCGTGTCTTTCAGGAGGCCTATGTGGCGGCCTTCGACCACGCTGACCAGGTGGTGGTCCGCGAGCCAGTGGCCTTGGCCCAGCTCGCCGAGGAGGAGCGTTTCTCCTCGGCCCAGCTGGTGGCGGAGCTCAAAGGGCAGGGGCGGGATGCCCGCTATTTCGCCACCACCGAGGAGATCCTCGCCCATCTCGGTGGCCAGCTTCGCCCCGGTGACGTGGTGGCGATCCTTTCCAACGGCGGTTTCGACAACATCCACACCCGCCTCCTTGACCTGCTTCGGCAGGCCTGATTTCCGTCCCCAATTTTCTCTTCTTTATTTTGCTTGCGATTTTTTCCTCCCCGGAGTGATAATCGCTGCCAATGGCCCGCGGCCTGGGTTGCAGCGACTCATGAAATACTTTGTCATTTTGAATAGTTATGCTTTATGCTGGGGGCACGTATTTTTCTGAATGATCATTCAGTATTTTCCTTGACATCGGTTAACGATTGGTTTAATTAGGTCGCTGACCATTCCAGTGGGGCTCTAGGAAAAGGAGCAATATCGTGGGACAGCAATCGCTTTTTGATCTCCTGTATGTAGCGGCTTTCTTCTTGGGCGGCCTGGTCTTTGCAGTCGGCCCCTTCATCATCGCCCTTCTTCTGGCGCCGCGGTCTACCAGAAACACCCAGCAGAAAACCGCGCAGCTCATCGAATGCGGCATGGTGCCCATCGGTGACGCCTGGATCCGTTTCGGGGTGGTCTATTATCTCTATGCCTTGATGTTCCTCGCCTTTGCCGTGGACATCCTCTATCTCTTTCCGGTCGCCCTGGTCTACAATCGGGTCTTCGCTATCCGCGATTTCATCGAGATCGTCATATTTGTCGGCATCCTTGCGCTTGCCGTTGTCTATGCCTGGAACAAGGGAGTCTTCACGTGGGAACGCAAATCTTACAGCCACCGGTAGTTCAGTTTGCCCAGCTCGACAAGCTGCTTGCCATTGGGCGGGCGAATTCCCTGTGGCCGATGACCTTCGGTCTGGCCTGCTGCGCCATCGAAATGATGGCCACCGGCGCCTCCCGCTTTGACCTGGCCCGTTTCGGCGCCGAGGTGTTTCGCCCTTCGCCGCGTCAGTGCGACGTGATGATCGTGGCGGGGACCATCAGCAAGAAGATGGCCCCGGCGGTAGAGACCCTGTACGACCAGATGCCCGAGCCCAAGTGGGTCATCGCCATGGGCAACTGCGCCATCTCGGGCGGGCCGTTCGTGTTCGACGGTCAGTACGGCATTGTCGAAGGCGCCGAAAAGCTCTTTCCGGTGGATGTCTTCATCCCCGGCTGCCCGCCGCGCCCCGAGGCCCTGATCGAGGGTATCCTGGAACTGGAGGAGAAGGTGACCGGTTCCCGCCGATTCCCGCGGGTGGAGGTGGCCTGAGATGAATGCGAGTGCGATCAAGCAGGCCATGGCCGCCCTGCCTGCCCAGGCAGTGGCGGAGAACGATCACGCCAAGCGGGGCAACCATCTTGATGTGACCGTGGCCCCGGACCAGGTGGTGGCTGCGGTAACGATTCTCGACGGCAACGGCTTCTTCATCGAGGCGATCACCGGCGTGGACTGGTTGGGCGAGAAAGCAGCCCGCAAGAAGGAGGCCGCCGCCAAGGCCGCGGCCGCGGCAAAAGCCGCCGCCGAAGCTGCTAAAGCAGCGGGCCAGGAGCCGCCCCCGCCGCCGCCGGCTGCCCCGGCCGAA
This sequence comes from Deltaproteobacteria bacterium, assembly GCA_021802645.1. Taxonomy (GTDB): domain Bacteria; phylum Desulfobacterota; class Desulfobulbia; order Desulfobulbales; family Desulfurivibrionaceae; genus JAJZRJ01. Next base: position 34,226 of record JAJZRO010000007.1, read on the forward strand.
CCCGAGGGCTCCCAGGTCGACGACCTGGAGGTGATCTACGACTTCAATCATTATGAGACGCTCTGCCGGGTGACGGTGCGTACCCGCGTGCCTCGGGACAATCCCGCGGTGCCGACCATCTCCGAAGTCTATGCCGGCGCCAACTGGCATGAGCGGGAGACCCACGACTTCTTCGGCATCAACTTCGTGGGCCACCCCTATCTGGTGCCGCTGCTCCTGCCCGAGGACGCCGACTTCCATCCTCTCTTGAAGGATTATAAGCCATGAGCGCCTTTGCCCAGACCCAACTCAAGGAAACCTTCGTCATCAACCTGGGGCCGCAGCATCCGGCCACCCATGGTGTTCTGCGGGTCAAGCTGGTGATGGATGGCGAGTACATCGTCGAGGCGGAGCCGGTGCTCGGCTACATCCACCGCATGCACGAGAAGATGGGTGAGAACCGCACCTGGGCCCAGTTCATGCCCAATACCGGCCGCATGGATTATCTGCATGCCCTGGCCTACAACCATGGCTATGTGACCGTGGTGGAGCGGGCTGCCGGCATCGAGGTGCCGGAGCGCGCCGAGTACATCCGGGTGATTACCGCCGAATTGAACCGCATCTCGAGCCATTTGCTCTGGTTTGGCGCCTTTGTCCTGGACCTGGGCGGTTTCACCCCGCTGCTCTACGCCTTCGACGATCGCGAGCAGATTCTGGATCTGCTGGAGTCGGTGACCGGCTCCCGGCTCACCTACAGCTACTTCCGTTTCGGCGGGGTGTACAACGACATCGACGAGAACTTCGTGCCCGGCGCCCTGGCCTTCATCAAGCGGCTGCGCGAACGGCTGCCCATGTATCACGCCTTGGTGACCAAGAACGTCATCCTCCGCACGCGACTCGAAGACATCGGCTTCATCACCCCGGAGATGTGCCGCAAGTACGGCGCGACCGGCCCGGTGGCCCGGGGCTCCGGCATCAACTTCGACGTGCGCAAGCACGAGCCCTATTCGGTCTATCCGGAATTCAACTTCGACATTCCCGTCTACCCCAAGGGCGATTCCATGGCCCGCTACATGGTGCGGATGGACGAAATCGAGCAGTCCATGCGCATTGTGGAGCAGGCCATCGCCAAGCTCCCGGACGGCCCGGTGATGGCCCCCAAGGCGCCCAAGATTCTGAAGCCGGCCAAGGGCGATTACTACCATGCCGTGGAAACGGCGCGCGGCTCCTTCGGCATCCGGGTGGTCAGCGACGGCACCAATACGCCTTACCGCCTCAAGCTGCGTTCCCCCACCTTCTCCAATCTGAGCCTTTTCGGCGAGGCGTGCCAGGGAATGCTGCTGCCCGACGCCCTCGCCCTCATGGGAAGTCTCGATCTGGTCATCCCCGAGATCGACAGGTAAGGAGTCATTAGACATGAGTGTACATCCCGAAGTGATCAGGCTGCTGATCTTCCTGGTGGGGATCATCGCCTTTGCCGCCCTGAACGCCGCCTATCTGGTCTGGCTGGAGCGCAAGGAGGCTGGCCACATCCAACGCCGGATCGGCCCCAAGGAGGTTGGTCCTTTCGGCCTGTTGCAGCCTCTGGCCGACGGCATCAAGCTGATGACCAAGCAGCTCATCGTGCCGGCGGGCGTTGACCCGGTGCTCTTTAGGATCGCGCCAATCCTGGTGATGATTCCGGCGATCATGGGCTTTGTCACCATCCCCTTCAGCGAGACGCTGGTGGCGAGAAATCTCGACATCGGCCTGCTGGCGGTCTTCGCCTTTGCCTCGGTGAACGTGCTGGGCCTGCTCATGGGCGCCTGGGGCTCCCGCAATAAGTACGCGGTGATCTCCGCGGCCCGCGTGGTCTCGCAGAATGTGGCGTACGAAATTCCCATGCTGGTCACGGTAGTGAGCCTGGTGATGGTCAGCCACACCATGAACCTCACTAAGATCGTGGGCCAGCAGCTGGGCGGTTTCTGGCACTGGAATATCTTCAACTTTGCCGCCAGCCCCCTGATGCCGGTGGCCTTTCTGATCTTCTTCGTCTGCATGCTGGCCGAGACCAACCGGGCGCCCTTCGACATGGCGGAGGCCGAAAGCGAGCTCATTGCCGGCGCCTTCACCGAGTATCCGGGCATGGGTTTCGGCGTCTTCTTCATGGCGGAGTACGCCAACATCGTCATCGGCTGCAGCATGGCCACCATCCTCTTTCTGGGCGGCTGGGACTGCCCCTTCGGCCTCTACCCCGGCGTGCACTGGTTCCTCCTCAAGATGTATTTCCTGATCTTCACCGTGATCTGGATTCGCTGGACCTACCCGCGTACCACCTTTTACGGCTTGCTCAATCTGTCCTGGAAGATCCTGATCCCGATCTCCTTCGTTAATCTGCTGCTTACCAGCGCCATGTTGAAGGTGTTCTAACCATGATCGGCTACCTGAAAGAGATTTTCAGCGGGACCTGGAGCCTGTTCGTCGGCCTGGGGATCACCATCAAGTACTTCTTCAAGCCGGTGGTCACCGTGCAGTACCCGCGCGAGGTATTGCCCATGACCCCGCGTTTCCGGGGCCACATCGAGCTCACCCGCGACCCGGAAACCGGCGGCGACAAGTGCATCGTCTGCGGCATGTGCCAGAAGGCGTGCCCCTCCAATTGTATCACCGTGGTGGGCGACAAGGTGGAAGGGGCCAAGAAGAAGGCGCTCAGCCGCTATATCCTCGATTTTACCAAGTGCAGCCTTTGCGGCCTCTGCGTTGAGAGCTGCCCGGCCGATGCAATCACCTTCTCGAAGGACTACAACCTCGCCGGGCCCTCCCGCGAGGCGTATATCTTCGATCTGAAAAAACGGTTGGAGGAACGGAAAGGATGACCCCCATACTGTCACCACAGGGCCTGGCCGGCCTCATTTTTCTCGGTTGCGTGGCGGCGACCATTGCCGGCGCCCTGCTCGCCACCAATGCCACCCGTTTGATCCGGGCCGTCACCGGTCTCGCCCTCTGTATGGTTGGAGTGGCCGGCATCTATTATTTTCTCGGCAGTCCCTTTGTCGCCTTGATGCAGATCCTGATCTATGCCGGCGCGGTATGCGTCACCATTATCTTTGCCATCATGCTGGCCGAGCCCCATGAGATGAAGCGAGTTGGCAAGGTGCATGCCCTGGCCGGCCCGGCGAGCATCCTGGCCGCCACGGTGCTGGTCTGGGGCCTGGCCGCCTTGGGGACCAAGACCGTTTGGCAGCCCGTTGCCTGTCGAGCCAAGAACGGTACCCTTGAGGAGGTCGGACAGTCGATGCTCACCACCTACAGCATGAGCTTCGAATTGATCTCTGTGGTGCTGCTGATCGCGATCATCGGTTCGCTGGCCTTGGCGCGGGCCGGGAGGAGCAAGTAAATGGATATTCTCGCCCTGCAAAACAGCCTGAACACGTATCTGGTGCTCGGAGCCCTGCTGTTCGGTTTCGGTGCCTACGGCATGATGCGCAACCGGACCTTCATCGGCATGCTCATCTCCGCCGAACTGGTGCTGGGTGGTGCCTCGATCAACTTCATGGCCTTCAGCCGGTTTCTGGCGCCCGACCCGACGGTGGGTCAGATTTTCACTCTGTTCATCATGGGTCTTGCCGCGGCTGAAGCCGCCATTGCGCTGAGCATCATCATCGCCGTCTATCGGAACTTCAAATCCATCGACACGGATGACGTGGCCGAACTGGAAGGATAAGGATTGCGCACCATGGAAACCATCGTCTCAATCAAGCCCCTGCTCGCCCTGCTGGTCGCCCTGGCCGGCAGCGTCATGGTGATGCTCTCCGGCAAGAAGCCCAACATCCGGGAAGCGTGGTCCTTTGTGGCGGCGATCACCATGTTCGGCATCATTGCCTCCATGATCCCCACCATCCTGCCGGCCCCGCTGGGGCTGGGCAAGAAGATCCTGCTGCCGCTCTTTAAGATACTGCCGGGTGTTTCGGTCACGCTGCGGGTCGATGCCTTCTCGATGATCTTCGCGGTGGTCGCCTCCTTCTTGTGGATTCTGGCAGTCTTTTATTCGGCCGGTTACATGCGGGGGTTGCAGGAACATGCCCAGACCCGTTTCAACGCCTGTTTCGCCCTGGCGCTGTTCGGCGCCGTCGGCGTCGCCTTCTCGGACAACCTTTTTACCATGTATCTCTTCTACGAGATCGTCAGCATCTGCACCTACCCGCTGGTCGCCCATCATCAGGATGAAGAGGGCTACGAAGGCGCCAAGAAATACATCGTCTACCTCACCACCACCGCCAAGGGGCTGGTGCTGCCGGCGATGATCCTCATCTACGTGCTGACCGGCAGCCTGGATTTCGCCGACAACATCCACACCGGAATCTTCTCCTCCGGCGTGATCGATGCCCACGGTCTCCTGGTGACCGCGCTCTATGTCTGCTGCCTCCTGGGCTTCGCCAAGAACGGCGTGATGCCGTTCCATAACTGGTTGCCCGGCGCCATGGTGGCTCCCACCCCAGTCTCGGCGCTCCTCCATGCCGTGGCGGTGGTCAAGGTCGGTGTCTTCTCCACCACCCGGGTGATGCTCTACGTCTTTGGCGTTGACACCATGAATGCCCTGCATCTTGGTATGCCCACCGCCTACTTCGTCTCGTTCACCATCCTGATGGCCTCGGTCATCGCGCTCTCGAAGGACAATCTCAAGGCACGACTTGCCTACTCCACGGTGAGCCAGCTTTCCTACATCATCCTCGGCGTGGCGCTGCTGACGCCCACCGGCATCGAAGGCGGTATCATCCACATCGCCAACCACGCCTTCTCGAAGATCACCCTCTTCTTCTGCGCCGGCGCCATTTACGTCGCGACTCACAAGAAGAACATCTCCGAGATGAGCGGCCTCGGTCGGGCGATGCCCTTTACCTTCGCCGCCTTTGCCATTGCCTCGCTCAGCATGATCGGCGCCCCGCCGGTGGCCGGGTTCGTCACCAAATGGTATCTGCTGAACGGGGCGTTGGATGCCGGCCAGCTGGGGATTCTCGTGATCCTTTTGGCCAGTACCCTGCTCAATGTCGGCTACTTCGCGCCGGTCACCTTCAAGGCCTTCTTCGGCAAGCCGCCGGCGGGCGAGGTGTATACCGGCATCAAGGAGGCGCCGCTGACCATGGTGGTGCCGTTGATGATCGCGGCGATCATCTCGGTGGTCATTGGTATCTACCCTGATTTCATCATGAACTTCGTCAAGGCGGTGGTAAGATGATCGTCAAATTCATCGACTTCTTGCGTGACCGGCTGCGGCTGGTCATCCGGCTCAGCTACGTGGTGCTGGCGCTCTTGGTGGTATGGGATGCCTTGCTGGTCGACAAGCACCATGCCCACACCGCGATCGAGCATTATCCCGGTTTCTGGTCGCTCTTCGGCTTTATCGCCTGCGTGCTCATCATCTTTGTTTCGAAGTGGTATGGCCACCTCGGTATCATGACCCGCGAGGACTACTATGATAAATAATCTCTGGCTGCATCCATCGCTGATCCTGATCCTGGGCGCCCTGGGGTTGCCGTTTTTCCGTGGCGTGCTGCGGAAACCGTATCTGCTGCTGATCCCGGTTCTGGCCTTTGGCTCGGTCCTCACCATGCCGCATGGCACCTTCGGGGTCTTCCGCTTCCTCGATTGGTACGTGACCTTCGGCCGGGTCGATAATCTGAGTCTGGTCTTTGCCTACATCATGACGCTCATGTGCATTATCGGCACGCTCTACGGACTGCACGTGGAGAACGAGTTCGAGCACATGGCCGCTTGGTTCTACGTGGCCGGCTCGCTCGGCGTCATCTTCGCGGCCGACTACCTGGTGCTCTTCCTCTTCTGGGAGGTCATGGCCTTTTCTTCGGTCTTTCTGGTCTGGTTCCGCAAGCGTCAGCAGTCGCTGGCCACCGGCTACCGCTACCTCCTGGTCCATACCGCCGGCGGGTTGGCCTTGCTGGCCGGTTTTGTCCTGCGCTACCAAGCGACCGGCGGCGACCTTTCCTTTGGCCCGGTGGGGGTTGACAGCCCGACCGTCTCCACCTACCTCATTATGATCGGCTTCATTCTGAATGCGGCGGTGCCGCCGCTCCATGCCTGGTTGCCCGACGCCTATGGCGAGGCCACGGTTTCCGGCGCGGTCTTCATGTGCGCCTTCACCACCAAGACCGCCATTTATGCGCTGGCGCGCGGCTTCGCCGGCATGGAGATCCTGGTGCCGCTCGGCGTCTGCATGGCCCTCTATGGTGTTGTCTACGCGGTGCTGGAGAACGATTCCCGCCGGCTGCTTGCCTACCACATCATCAGCCAGGTCGGCTACATGGTGGCCGGTGTCGGCATTGGCACCGAGATGGCGATCAACGGCGCCTGCGCCCATGCCTTTGCCCACATTCTTTACAAAGGCCTGCTCTTCATGGGCACCGGGTCCGTGCTGCACATGACCGGCAAGAGCAAGTTCAGCGAGTTGGGCGGATTGTACAAGAAGATGCCGATGACCTTCGTCTTCACTATGATCGGCGGCCTGTCCATCTCCGCCTTCCCGCTCTTTTCCGGCTTTGTCAGCAAATCGATGATCATCACCGCCGGTTTCGAGGAGCATATCTACTGGGCTGGTTTCCTGCTGTTGCTGGCCTCCGCCGGTACCTTCCTCCACACCGGCCTCAAGGTGCCGTACTTCATCTGGTTCGGCAAAAACAACTGTTCGGAAGAGACCTGGGAGAAGGCCGCAGATCCGCCATGGAACATGCAGGCGGCGATGGGCATTGCCGCGTTCCTTTGTATCTTCATCGGCTCCTACACGCCGTATCTCTACAACATGCTGCCCTATCCGGTGCATTTTGAGCCGTACACCCAGTACCATTTGGCCGAAACCCTGGAGATCCTGCTCTTTACCGCCTTTGGCTTCTTCCTCTTCACCAAGAAGCTGGCGCCGGAGCCGACCATCAGCATCGATCTCGACTGGTTCTACCGGATGGGCGGCCGCGGCTTCCTGTGGCTGGCCAAGAAGCCGATCCAGTGGACGGATAATGCGGTGAGCGAGGCATACCGTTACCTCGGCCTCTTCCCGTTGATGACCACTGCTCGCTTCTGGTCGTGGTTTGACTGGCACGCCATCGACGGGGTGGTGGACGGCATTGCCAAATCGGTACGGGGGGTGGGCGGTCAGGTCCGCAAGGTGCAGGCCGGCCAGCTCCAATACAATATATTCTATGCGGTTTCCATCGTTGCCCTGCTGGTCACCCTCTACGTATTCTCGAGCTGAGGATTGCGATCATGGATTTTCTCGTACTGAACAACGGCTTCCCCTATCTGAGTGCCCTCATTTTCCTGCCGCTGGTCGGGGCACTTCTGCTGCTCGCCATGCCGGGAGAGAATGCCTGCCGCAACTGGACCCTCATCGTCACCGTGGGGACCGCGCTCCTTTCGTTGCCACTCTATCAGCATTTCGATGCGACCACCCATCTGTACCAATTCGGTGAGCACCATGTCTGGATCCCAGGGCTCAATATCAATTATACCCTCGGCATCGACGGGATTAGTCTGTTGCTGGTGCTGCTGACCACCTTGCTCATGCCGCTCTGTGTGCTGGGCTCCTGGCGCTATATCGAGAAGCGGGTCAAGGAGTTCATGTTCTGCCTGCTCCTGATGGAGACCTCCATGCTCGGCGTCTTCATGGCGCTTGACTTGGTGCTCTTCTATGTTTTCTGGGAGGCGATGCTGATTCCCATGTACCTGCTCATCGCCGTCTGGGGCGGGCCGCGGAAGATGTACGCCTCGATCAAGTTCTTCCTCTATACCCTGGCCGGCTCGGTGCTCCTGCTGGTTGCGATCATCGCCCTCTATCTCAACACCAACCCGCACACCTTCAGCATCCCCCAGTTGATGGGACAGGGCTTCTCCCCCGCCTTCCAGACCTGGGTCTTCCTCGCCTTCTTCCTGGCCTTTGCCATCAAGGTGCCGATGTTCCCCTTCCATACCTGGTTGCCGGCTGCCCACGTTGAGGCGCCGACTGCCGGCTCGGTGATCCTGGCCTCGGTGCTGCTGAAGATGGGCACCTACGGCTTCCTGCGCTTCTGTCTGCCGATCACCCCGGCGGCGACCATGACCTTCATGCCCTATATCCTCTGGCTTTCCGTCGCCGGCATTCTGTATGGCGGCTTCACCGCTCTGGCCCAGCAGGACATGAAGAAGCTTATCGCCTATTCGAGCGTGGGCCACATGGGTTTTGTCACCCTGGGGATCTTCATCCTCAACAGCCGCGGCATCGAGGGCGCCATTCTCCAGATGATCAACCATGGCATCACCACCGGTGCGCTCTTCTTCTGCGTCGGCATGGTTTACGAGCGGACCCATAGCCGCGAGTTGGCCCGGCATGCGGGCCTCGGCAAATACATGCCGGTTTACGTGACCTTTCTCGCCTTCTTCTCGCTCTCCTCGCTGGCCTTTCCCGGCACCAACAGCTTTGTCGGCGAATTTCTAGTGTTGGCGGGCAGCTTTTCCAAGTCGATGGTGGTGACCGTCTGCGCCGTTCCCGGCGCGATACTGGCGGCGGCCTATATGTTCCGGATGCTGCAGCGGATTGTCTGGGGTGCTCCCCAGAACCCCGATCACACCGGAATGCTGGACCTCAACACCCGGGAGATCGTGACCCTGGCGCCGCTGCTCTTTTTCGTCCTCTGGATCGGCCTCTCGCCTGAGCCGTTCCTGCGGGTTCTGCATGTCAGTGTCAACCATCTGCTCACCCAGGTCGGCACGCTGCCGCCGAGTGGGCCGATGGCCGTAGCGAAACTCATGATCCCGTAAGGGTCTTCAACGGATACGACGGATAGGATCGACAATGAACATCATGCTCTTCGCACCGGAGTTGTTCCTGCTGACAGGGGCGCTGGTTCTCTTTCTGCTGAGCTTGGGCTCAGCCGGAGGCGGCAAGGCGCGTGGCACCACGCTGCTTTTTGCCATCGTTACGGTGGCCTCCGCTCTGGTGTGCCTCCACCTTGAGGGTTCCCTCTTTTATAATGCGTATCGGATCGATTTCTTTTCGCAGTTCATCAAGCTGATTATCGCGGTGGGCTTCCTGGTGGTCTTGCTGGTTGGCCGCCAGCTCAAGGGAGTGGCCGACGATGTGCGGGCCGAATATTATCTCTTCCTGACCATGAGCACCTTGGGTCTGATGATGCTGGTCAGCTCCGTTGAGCTGCTGACCCTCTTCATCGCCCTGGAGCTCTCCTCCTACTCGCTCTACCTGCTGGTGCCGATGCGCGATGACCGGGCCGGTAGCCGGATGCAGATGGAGGGTGCGATCAAGTACATCCTCTTCGGGGTGGTGGCCACCGGCATCATGCTCTTCGGCATGAGCTACCTCTATGGTCTCACCGGGACCACCTATCTGGGCGAGCTGGTCACCCGGCTGCACCCGATCATGGCGCAGCCGGCCGCGATCGTGGGGCTCGCCATGGTGCTGTGCGGTTTCTTCTTCAAGCTGGCGGTCTTCCCCTTCCATTTCTGGGTGCCGGATGTCTACCAGGGCGCCTCCAACGAGACCACCGCCTTCATCGCCTCGGTGCCGAAGATCGCCGCGGTGGCGCTGCTTATCCGCATGACGACCCTGATCGCCCCCGGCGGCTGGCCGGTGGTGAACCTGCTGGTGGTGCTGGCGGTTGCCTCCATGTTCTACGGCAACCTGGTGGCCCTGGTGCAGAAGGATATCAAGCGCATGCTGGGATTCTCCGGTATCGCCCATGCCGGCTACGTCCTCCTCGGTATCCTGACCCTGGGCCAGAACGGCTACGCCACCGCGATGTATTACATCACCGGTTATCTGGTCATGAACCTCGCCTGCTTCCTGGTGATCTGTGCGGTTTCCCCCAAGGGCGAAAACCTTCAGATCGACGACCTGAGCGGGCTGCATCAGCGCTCGCCGCTGCTGGCGCTGACGCTCGCGGTGGGCATGTTTGCCCTGGCCGGCATCCCGCCTTTCGTCGGCTTCATGGGTAAATTCATGCTGCTGGCCAATGCCCTGAACGAAGGGTATCTCGCCTTGGTCATCCTCGCCGCCATCAACACGGCGATCTCCATCTTCTACTATCTCTCCGTGGTCCGCGTGGCCTACACCACCAGTCCGGAGGGATACCCGGCCGTCCAGGTCGCCGGCACCACCAAGCTGGTGGGCGTGCTCTTGATGCTGGTCATTATCGCCATGGGTGTGCTGCCCACCGCGATGATGAACATCGCCACCAGCGCCGTCCGCGTCCTGCTCTAGTTTTCCCTGCCGCGCGTTCCCCCCTTGTCCGGCCTTTCCTGGCCCGGCAGCGGGGAACGCCGCTCTTGACAACCGCGAAAAAACCAGTATATTCGTTCTATTCTACCCCAAGGCGCGGACATAGCTCAGCTGGTAGAGTACGAGCTTCCCAAGCTTGGTGTCGCGGGTTCGAATCCCGTTGTCCGCTCCAGCGAATGACCCGCACGCGCTGCGGTTTGGCCCGGCCTGGCTGGGCACCCCTTTGCAACAAAGGGGCTCTTGTTCTGAAAGTGTCCGCTCTCGTGGACTAGGGAAGGTTGAAGAAAGTGGGCTCTGCCCGCTTTTTTTATTGGAGGAGACGGCCGTGGCCGTGGATGCGAAGACTGAGGCGCTGATCGCGCGGCTGACCACGATGCTGGAGCCGGTGGTGGTGGACCAGGAACTGGAACTCGTGGAGTTGCAGTTCCGCCGCGAACCGGCCGGCTGGGTGCTGCGGCTCATCATTGACGGGCCACAGGGGATTTCCCTCGACGACTGCAGCCGGGTGAGCCGCGAGGTCGGGCATCTGCTCGAGGTGGAGGATCCTATCGAGTGGCCGTATCGCCTTGAGGTCTCCTCACCGGGGCTTGACCGGCCTTTGAAGCGCGAGCGCGATTATCTTCGCTGCCTCGGCAAGAAGGCGAAAATCGTCACCAAGGCACCGATTGCCGGCGGCAGTCATTTTGTTGGGGTGCTGCGGGACTTTGCCGACGGCGTGATCACGGTGGAGGCCGAACAGGGCCTGGTGGCCATTCCTTTTGCCGAGGTCCAGCGGGCCCGGCTGGTGATCGACTTATAGCCGGCCGTTGCAGGTGCGTTTAGGTCGGCGTACGGCCGGACGGCTGATAAAGCGGTTGTGAGGACCAAGGGAGGTTTTCTGCGGTTCCGTGGGGTGCAAGACCGGCTTTCGGTTATTGTGATATCCTGATTAGACGCGGGGGCAGTCCGATTGCCCTGGCGAACATCGATTGGAGTGCATGATGATCTCAGAACTGAAACGGATTATTGACCAGATTAGTCGCGATAAAGGCATCGATCGCCAGTTGCTCGTCGAAGCGATTGAGGAGGCCGTGATGTCGGCGGCCAAGAAGAAATTCGGCCAGCGCCGCGAGATCGAGGCCCGTTATAACGATGAACTGGGCGAGGTGGAACTCTTCCAGTTCCGCACCGTGGTCGAGGACGATGATGTCGCGGACGAGCAGACCGAGATCTCTCTGGCGGAGGCCAAGAAGCTCGATCCGGAGGTGCAGCTCGGCGACGAACTCGGCTCCAAGATGGAGAGCGCCGCGGAACTGGGCCGTATCGCGGCGCAGTCGGCCAAGCAGGTCATCATCCAGAAGATGAAGGATGCCGAGAGTAACGTTATCTACGATATGTACAAGGACCGCCGGGGCGAGATCGTCAATGGTATTGTCCAGCGTTTTGAGCGCGGCAGCATCATCGTCAACCTTGGCCGCACCGACGCCATCCTGCCGGCCAAGGAGCAGATGCCCCGCAAATCCTACCGCCAGGGCGACCGCATCCGCGCCTATCTGCTCGACGTGCGTCAGTCCTCCCGCGACCCACAGCTGGTTTTGAGCCGTACCTGCGATGATTTCCTGACCAAACTCTTCGCCTTGGAAGTACCCGAGATCTCCGAAGGGATCGTCAAGGTGATGGGGGTGGCCCGCGAACCCGGTTCCCGCGCCAAGATCGCGGTTTCCTCCATGGAGTCGGATGTTGATCCGGTGGGCGCCTGCGTCGGCATGAAGGGCTCGCGCGTGCAGAACGTGGTGCAGGAGTTGCAGGGCGAGAAGATCGACATCGTGCCCTGGAGTCCGGACCCGGCCCGCTTCGTATCCAACGCCCTGTCGCCGGCGCAGGTTTCCATGGTGGTGGTGGATGAGGAGAGCAAGACCCTGCTGGTGGTGGTGCCGGACGACCAGCTCTCGCTGGCCATCGGCCGCCAGGGTCAGAACGTGCGGCTGGCCTCCCAGTTGTTGGGCTGGCGGATTGACGTCAAGAGTGAATCGCGTTATGCCAAATTAATCGAGGAGGGATTCCAGTCGCTGCTCGACGTGGAGGGCCTGGACGAGCGGTTGGCCGAGGCGCTGTACGACAATGGCATCAATTCGGCCAGCGTACTGGCCGAATCCACGGTGGAGGCACTGCAGGCCATCCGGCCCATGGAGTCGGAGAAGGCGGCGGCGATCATCGCCGACGCCAAGGCCCTGATGGCGGAAGGCGGGGGCGCTCCGGTGCCGCCGGTCGAGGCCGCTGGCAATGATGAAGCGGTTCCCTCCGAGGAAAAGCCGGCAACCGGGGATGAGAGTACCGGCCAGTGAGACGCCTGCCGCCAGCCAACGGCGGCAGGAGAAACAGCTTCGCACCTGTCTAGGGTGCGGCGCAAAAGATCGGCAGGAACACCTCTTGCCCCTTGCCTTCACTGGGCCGGGCCGGGTGGGGCCGGATGTGGAGCGGCGGTTGCCGGGCAGGCATGTCTACTGTTGTCGGACAGAGGTTTGTCTCAAGCGGTTGATGAAGAACAGGAAACGGGTAGCGCGGGCCCTCCGGGCCGAAGCGGTGGAATTTGACGAAGGGTTGCAGAGTCTCTTCGGGAGCGTGGTGGCATGAAGAAAGTGAGAGTGTATGAGCTGGCCAAGGAGGCTGGCCTCGAAAACAAGGAGCTGGTGTCTAGGCTGCAGGAGTGGGGCTTTGCGGTCAAGTCGCACAGCTCGAGCCTTGACGAGGACGTCGCCCTGAAGGTACGGGAGAAACTGGGCCTGGTCCAGACCGAAACCGAAGAGAAGCGGGTGCAGCAGCGTGGCCAGACCACCATTATCCGGCGTCGTAAGGCTGTGCCGGTTACCGCTGAGGAGGTTGAGCCGGAACCCTTGGCCGAAGAAGAGGCTGAAGTCGCAACGGCAGCGCCCCAGGTAGAGGCGGAGCCGCTCCCGGAAGAGAAAGGAGAACCCGAGACGGCTGAAGCCGCGGCGCCGGAGACGCCGGCGGTGGAGATCGCTGCTGCCCAGGAACCGAAGATAGAACCGGTTCAGGAAGAGCTTGCTGCCCCGGCTGTGCCGGAGATGGCGGAGGTTGCAGAAACCGCGCCAGCGGCGCCGCAAGAGCCGGCAGCGCCCGAAGGTGAGGTGGCCAAACCGGAAGGGGCTCGTGAAGAGCGGCCGCGCAGGGGCTTGGCCCGGATCATCAAAAAAGCGGCGATCACCATTACCCCGGCCCCGCCGCCGCCCCCGCGGCCTCGGCCCACTGGTCCCAGGCCGGGTGGCCCGGCCGGTCGCCCGACCGGTCGTCCGACCGGCCGCCCGCCGGTTGGCGGCGTTGGCGTGCCACCGAGCCCGCCGCCAGTCGATGAGGCCGGCAAGCCAAAACACAAGGCAGCCAAACGGTTCGTCCGTTTTGAGCACGAGAGCGAGGCCGAACGGGCGCGCCGGGCTGCCGCCGGAAAACAGCGGCCGCGGCGCCAAGCCGATGTATCCATCGACGAGGTGGACGAACTAGGCGTCGCGCTGCCCTCTGGCCTGCGGGTCGGCCGCGGCGTGCGAGGCGGCGGCAAGAAGTTCAAGCCGGTGAAGACGGAGGCCCCGGCGGAGACCAAGGCGATCAAGAAGCGCATCACCGTCCACGAGACCATCACCGTGAGCGACATCGCCCACCGCATGGGGGTCAAGGCCAGTGAGGTCATCGCCAAACTGATGCGCCTCGGGGTCATGGCCACCGTCAACCAGGCTATGGATGTGGACACCGCCACCCTCCTCGCCACCGAGTTCGGCTATGAGGTGGAGCAGGGCGTGACCGAGGAGCACGGCATCATCAACCTCGAGGAGCAGGAGAGCGGCGGCGAGATGGTGCCCCGGCCGCCGGTGGTCACGGTCATGGGCCATGTCGATCACGGCAAGACCTCGATCCTCGACGCCATCCGCAAGACCGATGTGGCGGCCGGCGAGGCCGGCGGCATCACCCAGCACATCGGCGCTCATTACGTCCGTTCACCCCAGGGCGACGTGGTCTTCCTCGACACCCCGGGCCACGCGGCCTTTACCGAGATGCGCTCCCGCGGCGCCCAGGTAACCGACCTGGTCGTACTGGTGGTGGCGGCGGACGACGGCGTCATGGAGCAGACCAAGGAAGCGGTCAACCATGCCCGCGCCGCCAAGGTGCCGATCCTGGTCTGCATCAACAAGATCGACAAGGCCAATGCCGATCCCATGCGGGTCAAGCGCGAACTGGCCGACCTGAATCTCCTCTCCGAGGAGTGGGGCGGCGATGTCATCTTCTGCGAAACCTCGGCCAAGCAGGGCACCGGCATCGACAATCTGATGGAGAACATCCTGCTCCAAGCCGAGGTGCTCGACCTCAAGGCCGACCCCAACCGCCGCGCCCGCGGCCATGTCATCGAGGCGCAGCTCCATAAGGGCCGCGGCCCGGTGGCCACGGTCTTGGTGCAGCAGGGGACGCTCAAGGTCGGCGACTACTGCGTGGTGGGTCAGCACTGGGGCAAGGTACGTTCCATGGTCAACGACAAGGGCGAGATGGTCAAGGAGGCCGGACCGGCCATGCCGGTGGAGGTCCAGGGCCTGAGCGGCGTGCCGCAGGCGGGCGACGAGTTCGTGGTGGTGCCGGACGAGAAGATGGCCAAGAACGTCAGCACCGAACGGCAGATGAAGAGCCGCGAGGTAGAGCTGGCTTCGGACACCAAGATCTCGCTCGACAACCTCTTTGCCAAGCTCAAGGAAAGCGAGATCAAGGAGTTGCGCATCACGTTGCGCACCGATGTGCAGGGCACCTTGGAGGCCTTCGGCTCCGCGCTGGAGAAGCTCTCCACCGACGAGATCAAGGTCAAGATCCTCCACTCCGGCACCGGCGCCATCACCGAGTCGGACGTGCTGCTGGCCGCCGCCTCGGACGCGCTGATTATCGGCTTCAACGTCCGCCCCAGCGCCAAGGCGCAGGAATTGGCCAAGCAGGAGAAGGTCGAGATCCGTTACTACGATGTCATCTACCACGCCCTCGAAGACATTCAGAAGGCGATGGTGGGCATGCTGGAGCCGGAGTTCGAGGAGAACGTCATTGGTACCGCCGAGGTGCGCCAGACCTTCCAGGTCTCCCGGGTCGGCACCATCGCCGGCGTCGGCGTGAGTACCGGCAAGGTGGAGCGCAACGCCAAGGTCCGCCTGCTGCGGGACGGCGTGGTGGTCTACACCGGCAGTCTGAGTTCGCTCAAGCGCTTCAAGGACGACGTCAAAGAAGTGCTGGCGGGCTACGAGTGCGGTCTGTCGTTGGAGAATTTCAACGACCTCAAGGTCGGTGACACCCTGGAGTTCTTTGTGATGAAGGAGGTTGCGCGGGAGCTGTAGGCCGCCCCGCCTTTGTCATGGCCAGATCGCGATCCCGCCGCCGCTCTTCCGCCGTCTTGCCCGGCCTGGTCGGCCCCGCGCCGAAGCGCCGGCCGATCCGGGTGGCGGATGCGATCAAGGTTGAGATCGCCATGCTCCTGCTGCAAAAGGTCAAGGACCCGCGGCTGGAGGGTGTCTCCATTACCCGGGTCGAGGTGACCGACGATTTGAGCTGTGCCCGGATTTATTACTCGGTGCTGGACCAGGAGAAAGCAGCCCCAGCCGCCAAGGGACTGGCCAGCGCCAAGGGCTTCTTCCGCAGCACCCTGGCCCAAACCCTCAACCTGCGGGCGGTGCCGGAGTTGATTTTCACCCTGGACCGGATGGCAGCGGAGCAGCAGCGACTGGAACAGCTCTTTCAGGAGATCAGGGACGAAGATGGCGCATCCGCTTGATCCCATTGTGGCGACCATCCGCCAGGCAAACCGTATCCTGGTGGTGACCCATGTGCACCCGGACGGCGATGCCTTGGGCTCGCAGCTGGGCCTGGGCGCCATCCTCACCGGCATCGGCAAGCAGGTGGTGCTCTACAGCGAGGATCAGGTCTCCCATCTCTACGATTTCCTGCCGGGCAGCGACCGGCTGGTGACCGAACTGCCGGCAGTGGAGGAGTTCGACTGCGGCATCGCCCTTGACTGCGGCGACGAGTTCCGGCTCGGCAAGGGGCGGGAACACCTGCTCGGCCTCCATCCCTTCGTGGTCATCGACCACCACGCCGGCCACCGCGAATTCGGCGACCTGCGTTGGGTCGATCTGCATCGCGCCTCCACCGGCGAGTTGGTCTATGATCTTGCCCAGGCGCTGGGTGCCGAAATTCCGGCGCCCGCGGCCTACTGCCTCTATGCCGCCATTGTTTCCGATACCGGCTCGTTCAAATACTCCTCCACCACGGCTGAAACCTTCCGGGTGGCCCGGGAGCTGGTCCTGAAGGGAGTCAAGCCTTCGGAGGTGGCAGCCAAGCTGTTCGACAACTTCTCGGTGCACCGCCTGCATCTGATGAAGATGGTGCTCGATTCGCTCAAGCTCTACGCCGGCAATCGCATCGCCATCATCGACGCGTCGAGCGAGGTCTTCCTGCAGACCGGGGCCACCCTGGCCGACGCCGAGAACTTCATCAATCTGCCGCGGGCCATCAACACGGTGCGGGTGGCCGTTTTCCTCAAGGAACGGGAAAAGGGCTTGATCTCGGTGAGTCTCCGTTCCAAGGGCACCGACTGCGATGTGGGCGAAGTGGCAGCCAAGTTCGGCGGCGGCGGCCATCGCAACGCCGCCGGTTTCCGATTGACCGAAACCTCCATCGTCGCGGTACGGGAGCAGTTGCTGGCCGAACTCCTGCCGTTGGTTACCCGCTGATTCCATGGCCGGCCTGACCGCGGGATCGGAACAGGGCAGGGCGACCGTGCCGCTGTCCGCCACTGAGGCTGCTTCCGCCGAGGCGGGTGTCTTTCTTGTCGACAAGCCGGTGGGCCTTACCTCTTTTGCCATGGTGCAACGGATTCGGCGGGCGCTCAATATCAAGAAGGTGGGCCATGCCGGCACCCTGGACCCCTTTGCCTCGGGATTGCTGATCCTCTGCGCCGGCCGACCGGCGACCAGAATCATCGATCAACTCATGGTCGGCGACAAGGAATACCGCGCCACCCTGCAACTGGGCGTGGAGACCGACACCCAGGACCTGGAAGGTCGGATTACGGCCGAGCGGCCGGTGAACGGGATCGAGGCGGTGCGCATCGACCAGGTGTTGGCACAGTTTACCGGCGAGCTTATGCAGGCGCCGCCGGCGTATTCGGCGGTGAAGCACGAGGGCAAGCCGCTCTATGCCTACGCCCGCAAGGGCATCACCGTGACCAAGGAACCGCGGCCGGTGGTGATCGCGACCCTGGAGGCCGAATCCTTTGATGCGGCACGAAATCAGCTGACCATTCGGGTGGTCTGCAGCAAGGGCACCTACATTCGCACCCTGGCCGCCGATATCGGTACGGTCCTGGGGTGCGGCGCCCACCTTGTCGCCCTCCGTCGCCTGCGCAGCGGCCCTTTCCGGGTGGAGGAGGCGCTGGATGGCGCCTGCCTTGCCGAGCGCGATGAGGCGCGGGTGTGCTTGGCCGGCCATCGGTTGACGGTGGATGCAGTCTTGATGCGGGCTGCGTCCTGGCCGGGTTTGGGCCGTTTGCCACAAAGCGCCTGAATACAATCAGTTGACAAGAAGGCGTTGTTCCAGTAAGAAGAACCGTTACCCTAGGAATCGATGGGGGGCCTGAGGGCCTTTCTGCCGATCTCCCGAATATTAATCCGAAGAAGGAGTTATTGCTGTGACACTGCAGACCGAAGACAAGAAGACCATCATCAGTCAGTACGGCAAACACGAGAACGATTCCGGCTCCCCGGCGGTGCAGATCGCCCTGTTGAGCGCGCGGATCAATTACCTCACCGAGCATTTCCAGTCGCACAAGAAGGACCATCATTCCCGTCGCGGCCTTTTGAAGCTGGTTGGCCAGCGCCGCCGGCTGCTTGATTATCTGAAGGGCAAGGATGTCGACGGCTACCGTGACCTGATCCAGAAGCTCGGCATCCGCAAGTAACACACCACCGGCCATTGTTTGCCCGTCGCGTTCGGCCCCTGCCATAAGCCAGGGGCCGAGCGTTTTTTCAACGAACCCCCTCTGCGGGCATCTGGCCACCACACAGGAGCAGCAATGCAAAAGAAAGTAGAGATTGATCTGGGCGGCCGGCCGCTTTCCATCGAGACCGGCCGACTGGCCAAGCAGGCCAACGGCTCGGTGATCGTGCGTTACGGCGACACCGTGGTGCTGGTCACCGCCACTGCCGCCAAGGACCCCAAGCCCGAGGTGGATTTCCTGCCGCTCACCGTCGAGTACCAGGAGCGCTTCTACGCGGTGGGCCGCATCCCCGGCAGTTACTTCCGCCGTGAGATCGGTCGCCCCAGCGAGAACGAGACCCTTTCCGCCCGCTTCATCGACCGGCCGCTGCGGCCACTCTTTGCCAAGGGCTATCAGCACGAGACCCAGGTTATTGCCACCGTGCTTTCCGCCGATCAGGAGAACGACCCGGACATGCTGGCCATGATCGGTGCCTCCTGCGCGCTTTCCATCTCGAACATTCCCTTCCTCGGCCCGGTGGCCGGGGTGCGGGTCGGCCTCATCAACGGCGAGTATGTCCTGAACCCCACCGCGGAGCAGCGCAAAGACTCCCGCTTGAACCTCATCGTGGCCGGCACCAAGAACGCGGTGGTCATGGTGGAGGGCGGCGCCGATAACCTTTCCGAGGCCGAGGTCATGGGCGGTATCTTCTTCGGCCATGAGAAATTGCAGCCGATCCTGGCCATCCAGGAGGAGATGCAGCAGGCCGTGGGGATTGCCAAGATGCAGGTCACCCCGCCGCCGGTGAACGAAACCCTGAAGGCGCGGGTGGCTGAACTGACCCAGACCAAGATGCGCGAGGTGGTCACCACCGCCGACAAGCAGCAGCGCAGCGACAGCTACCATGCCTTGGAGCGGGAGGCACTCGCCACCTTGGCGACTGAGTTCCCCGAGGAACTGAAGGCGGCCAAGGCCCTGCTCTACGATTTGAAGAAGACCATGATGCGCGACCGCATCGTCAAGGAGCAGTGCCGCATCGACGGCCGCCGTTTCGACGAGGTGCGCCCCATCACCTGCGAGGTCGCGGCCCTGCCCAAGGCCCACGGCTCGGCGCTCTTCACCCGCGGCGAGACCCAGGTACTGGTCACCACCACCCTGGGCAGCGGTGAGGATGAGCAGAAGATCGAGTCCCTGAGCGGCATGTCGTTCAAGCCCTTCATGCTCCACTACAACTTCCCGCCGTACTGCGTCGGTGAGGTGCGGATGATGCGCGGCCCGAGCCGTCGCGACATCGGCCACGGCGCCTTGGCCGAGCGGGCGCTCCGCGCCGTGCTGCCGCCCAATGGCGACTTTGCCTACACCATCCGCGTGGTCTCCGAGGTGCTGGAGTCCAACGGCTCTTCCTCCATGGCCACCGTCTGCGGCGGCAGCCTCGCCCTGATGGATGCCGGCGTGCCGGTGCGCAAGGCCGTTTCCGGTATTGCCATGGGTCTGATCAAGGAGGGCGATACCGTGGTGATCCTCTCCGATATTCTCGGTGACGAGGACCATCTCGGCGACATGGACTTCAAGGTCACTGGTACCGACGAGGGCATCACCGCCCTGCAGATGGACATCAAGATTGAGGGGGTTTCGAAAGAGATCATGGAGCGGGCCCTGGCCCAGGCCAAGGCCGGCCGCCTCCACATCCTCGAGAAGATGAAGAGCGGTATCGAGGCCCCGCGGCCCAATGTGCCCGAGCATGCGCCGAAGATCTTCGCCATGCAGATCAACCCCGACAAGATCCGCGACATCATCGGCCCGGGGGGCAAGGTGATCAAGGCAATGACCGCCGAGTTCAACGTCAAGATCGATGTGGAGGACGACGGCAAGGTCACCATCTTCGCGCCCAACGGCATTGTCGGCGAGCAGGTGAAGAACCGCATCCAGTCCCTCACCGCCGAGGCGGAGATCGGCAAGATTTACACCGGCAAGGTGCAGAAGATTGTCGATTTCGGCGCCTTCGTCGAGATCCTGCCCGGCACCGACGGCCTGGTCCACATCTCCGAGCTGGAGGACCGCCGGGTCGAGAAGGTGACCGATGTGCTCAAGGAAGGCGAGGTGGTCACGGTCAAGGTGCTGGACATCGATCAGCGCGGCAAGATCCGCCTCTCCCGCAAGGCAGCCATGAAGGAGCTGGGCTCGTAAGCACCCGGCTATATGTACTGTAAAACTACCCTCGACAACGGGGTCCGCATCGTCACCGAAAAGGTGGACTCCCGCGTCGTCTCCGTCGGTATCTGGGTTGAGGTCGGCTCCCGCGACGAGCACGACCTCAACAACGGCAGTGCCCACTTTGTCGAACACATGTTCTTCAAGGGCACTGCCCGCCGTTCCGCCCAGCAGCTCGCCCGCGAACTCGATGTGCTGGGCGGCATGTCCAACGCCTTCACCGCCAACGAAACCACCTGCTTCTACGCCACGGTCCTCGACGACCGGGTGCCCCGTCTGGTGGAACTCTTTGCCGATATCTTCCTCAACTCCCTCTTTGCCCCCGAAGAGTTGGAGCGGGAGCGCGAGGTGATCCTCCAGGAGATCAGCATGGTGGAGGACACCCCGGACGATCAGATCCACGAACTTTTCAACCGTCAGCTCTGGGGCCGCCACCCGCTCGGCAATACGGTGCTCGGTCCCCGCGAGGTGGTGGGGGCGCTCTCCGCCCAGCATCTCCTCGACTACGTCAAACGTTTCTACCGGCCCGAGCGGGTGCTCATTGTCGCGGCCGGCAACGTGGAGCACGACGCCTTCTGCGCGCTGTGGCGCCAGGAGCTGGCCGGTTTCACTGCCGCCAAGGGCACGCCGCCACCCCGCACCACGCCGGAACCGGTGGCGCCGCAGCGGCTCGTCTACCCCAAGCCGCTGGAGCAGGTGCACATGGTGCTCGGCACCTACGGTCTGCCCATTGCCGCCGAGGCGCGTTACACCCTCTTCCTGCTCAACATCCTCCTGGGCGGCAATATGAGTTCCCGCCTCTTCCAGGAAATCCGCGAGAAGCGCGGCCTGGCCTATTCGGTATACTCCTACCTCAATTCTCACCGCGACTGCGGGGTGCTGGCGGTCTATCTCGGCATCGATCCTGGCGTGGCCACCGAGGCCATGGGGCTGGTGCAGCGCGAACTCACCCGTTTCGTACAGAAGCGGGTGACGGCCGAGGAACTGGCCGAGGCCAAGGATTACGCCCGGGCCGGGGTCTATCTTTCGGTCGAGAGCATGGAGACCCGCATGACCCAACTGGCCCGCCACGAACTCTATTTCCAACGCGAGGTGCCGTTGGACGAGGTGGTGGCCGGCATCGCGCAGGTGAGTGCGGCCGAAATCCAGTCCCTGGCCGACGCCCTCTTCTCCCGCCCCCTTTCCGTCGCCGCCATCGGGCCGCTCGCTCGGGGCGCGGTGGATTGGAGCGTCCTCAAAAGCTGAACCCCAAGGAGGAAGCCATGCCGCATAGCGCCACCCACCCGGTCAAACTCTGCTGGCTTCATCCGGAACGCGACCAGGACCTGCAACCGCCCCGCTATCATTCAGAGCTGGCCGCCGGCATGGATGTGGCCGCTGCGGTGAGTGAGCCGGTGACCATCGCGCCGGGCGAGATCGTGATGCTGCCCACTGGCTTTGCGGTGGCCATTGCGCCGGGTTATGAGGTCCAGGTGCGGCCCCGCAGCGGCCTGGCCATCAAGCATGGAGTCACGGTGGTCAACGCGCCTGGCACCATCGACGCCGACTACCGCGGCGAGGTGAAGGTGGGGCTCATCAACCTTGGCCGCCAGCCTTTCACCATCAACCGTGGCGACCGCATTGCCCAGCTGGTCCTTGCTCCGGTCTGCCGCGCCACCATCGAGGTGGTGGCGGAGCTCGATGCCACCGCGCGCCAGGCCGGCGGCTTCGGCCACACCGGAATCTAGGAAGGCAAAAGGCAAAGGGTAAAAGTCAAAAGGCAACGGTGCGGCTGGTGTCAGTTTTTCGCTGATGGCCGATGGCTGAACGCTGTTTTTGGAGTCTCGTTATGCGATTCTGCGTGCTGGGCGGCGGCAGCAAAGGCAATGCCACCTATGTCGAGACAGGCGGCACCCGCCTGCTCATCGACGCCGGCTTCTCCGGCAAGGAGATTGAGCGGCGTCTTGTCGCCATCGGCGTCGATCCCGCCTCGCTCCACGCCATCTGCATCACCCACGAACACACCGACCATATCCGCGGAGTTGGCGTGCTTTCGCGGCGCTACCATCTCCCCGTTCTGGTAAACCGTGCGACTTTCTCGGCCGCCGGTTCGGTGCTCGACAACCTCGCGCAAACCGTGCTCTTCGAGACCGGCGCTACCTTCACCTTCCGCGACCTCCATCTCCATCCCTTTGCCATCTCCCACGACGCCGCCGATCCAGTCGGCTTCCTCTGCCGCGCCAACGGCCTGGTGCTGGGCTATTGCACCGACACCGGCATTGCCTCCCGGCTCATCAGCCACCGCCTTTCCGGCTGCCACGGCCTGGTGCTCGAATGCAACCACGATGTGGAGATGCTCGCCAATGGGCCGTATCCGCCGCCCTTGAAACAGCGGGTGCGCGGTAAGAGCGGCCACCTGGCCAATGTCGAGGCGGCGGCGCTCCTGCGCGGCCTCTTGCACGACCAGCTCCAGCATGTGGTGCTCTCCCATCTCAGCGAAACCAACAACACGCCGCATCTCGCCCGCGAGGCAGTTCTCGCCATGCTGGCCGCCGCAGCGGCGGAGGAAGGGGCGGCCATGCCGGTTGTTTCCCTGGCCAGCCAGGACGAACCCGGCGAGGTGGTGATCCTGCGGGAGGGACCATGGAACCGGTAAAGAACCGTTACCCCTGGCGCCTCGGCGCGCCCTCCTACGTGATCCCCGAGGCGGTGCTGCCCAACGTGGAGCTGCTGGCGCCGCTGGTG
Organism: Deltaproteobacteria bacterium; assembly: GCA_021802645.1. Classification (GTDB taxonomy): domain Bacteria; phylum Desulfobacterota; class Desulfobulbia; order Desulfobulbales; family Desulfurivibrionaceae; genus JAJZRJ01. The sequence goes on from JAJZRO010000007.1 coordinate 57,382, forward strand.
GACGATGTCCAGCTCCTCTTTTTCGAGAGCAGCAGCGCCCAGGGCATGGCGCATGCGGTGCCCCTTGCGGCCCTGGCTGATCTCGCCGCAGCCCATGATCTCACCTATACGGTCCACCTGCCCACCGACCTCTTCCTCGGCCACCCCGACCTGGCAGTGCGGGAGGAGGGGATTGCCGAGATCGAGCACTTGGTGGCATTGCTCGCCCCGCTCTGTCCCGCGGCCTTCGACCTCCACCTGAACCGCCAGCCGGAGATCAGCGAGGCAGCGTGGCATGACCATCTCGCCTCCTCGTTGACCCTGCTCCGCAGCCGGTTGGGTAGCGAGACGGAAAAAATCGCCATCGAGAACATCGACTATCCCTTTGCCCAGATACAGGGTCTGGTGGCCGCCCACGGCTTTTCCGTTTGCCTTGACTTCGGCCATGTGCTTTATTACCAGCACGAGTGGCCTCCCGCCTTGGCGCTGGCCGCTCACGCCGGTCACATACACCTCCACGGCGGGCGCGACGGCCGCGACCATCGGCCGTTGGGGTTCGACCAGGCGAGCCATCTCGTCGAGGTGGGCCAGGTCCTCTCACGCGGGAACTTTCGCGGGGTGTTGACCCTGGAGGTGTACAAATACGACTACCTGCGCCGCTCCTGCGAAATACTCGCGGAGCTGTGGCAACCCTTTACCCGGAGTATCAAGTGATGCAAACCGCCCAAGACCTCGCGCAATTCTGCGCAGCCATCCAACCCATCGATCCGGCCGCCCAGACCGCGGCCCAGAAGCGGCTCGACAACCTCACCAAGCCCCAGGGCAGCCTCGGCCGCCTGGAGGAACTGGCTGCCCAGGTCTCTGCCATGCGCGGTACCGTCGCCCCGCCCATCGGCAAGAAGGTGGTCCTCACCTTTGCCGGCGACCACGGCGTGGCAGCCGAGGGGGTGAGCAAGTTTCCCCAGGAGGTCACGGTGCAGATGGTGCACAACTTCCTCGGTGGCGGCGCCGGGGTCAATGTGCTCGCTCGCCACGTGGGCGCCGAGGTGCGGGTGATCGACGTCGGCGTCAAGGAGCCCATTCATGCGGATGGCCTGATCCAGCGCAAGGTGCGGCCCGGTACCGACAACATCGCGGTTGGCCCGGCCATGAGCGAGGCCGAGGCCGTGGCTGCCATCAACGTGGGCATCGAGGTGGCGCGCCAGGCGATCAGCGACGGCGCCGATATCCTCGGCACCGGCGAGATGGGCATTGCCAACACCACCCCCTCGGCGGCGCTCTACGCCCTCTTGCTGCCGGCCACCCCTGCCCAGGTCACCGGCCGCGGCACCGGCCTCGATGACGCGGCCTTGCAGGCAAAGACTCAGGTAATCGAAAAGGCGCTCGCCGTAAACAAGGAACGCTGCGGAACCCCGCTGGGTGCGCTGGCGGCGGTGGGTGGGCTGGAGATTGCCGCCATCTGCGGCGTGGTGCTCGAAGCGGCGAAGAGCCGCGTGCCCGTGGTGGTGGATGGCTTCATCTCCACGGCCGGCGCCCTGGTGGCCTTGAAGCTCTGCGAGAACGCCAAGGGCTACTGTCTTTTCAGCCACATGTCCGCCGAGCAGGGCCACCGCATGTTCTTCGAGACCATGGGCTTTCGGCCGCTGCTCCACCTCGACATGCGCCTCGGCGAGGGCACCGGCGCCGCGCTTTCCATGAGCCTGGTGGAGGCGGGCCTCAAGGTACTCCACGAGATGGCCACCTTCGGCGAGGCCGGAGTGAGCGAGGCGCAGGAATGAACCTGCTGCGGGCCGCACGGGTCGCGATCTCCTTTCTCACCATCCTGCCGATTTCGGCGCCGGCTGGTGTGGAGAGCCGCGATCTGACCCGCAGCGCCGCCTTCTTCCCTTTGGTGGGCTGGTTCTTGGGCGGGCTGCTGCTCCTGGCGGCCAAGATTTTGATTTCGCTATTCGGCAGCGGCCTCACCACCGCCCTGGGGCTGGTGGCCATTCTGGCGTGGCTGACGCGGGGGTTGCACCTCGACGGTCTGGCTGATCTCGTGGACGGCCTCGGCGGCAGCCATGAACCGGCCCGGCGCCTGGCGATCATGAAGGATTCCTCCATCGGCGCCTTCGGGGTGATCGGTCTCATCCTGCTGCTGGCCATCAAGGCAAGCACCCTGGCGGATCTGTTGCCGCAACTCTTTGTGGACCACAAACTGGCGCTGCTCGTCCCGCTGGTGGCCTCCCGCTGGGGTATGGTGCTCCTTGCTTGGCGCGGGCGTTACCCGCGGGAACAGGGTACGGGCCATGCCTTTGTCGGCCAGACCGGCCTCGGTGAGGTGATCGTCAGCTCCCTCTTTGTCCTGCCCCTTTGTCTTCTCGGGCCGGCAGCCGTGCTCGCGCTGCTTGCCTCCCTTCTTCCCGCCTTCCTCCTCTACTTCAAGGCCACCCGTGCCCTGGGCGGCATCACCGGCGACGTGCTCGGCGCCTCCTGCGAACTGGGCGAGGCCCTCGGCTGGCTTGCATTGCTGGCGTGGTAGAGGGTTGCTTTGCTTCTCATCCTTGACAGGGTATCCCTGGCCGCTGTACACAACAGAAGAGGACAACTCGAAAAGCATGAGGCAACGGCTTGCAATTTGAGTGGGATGCGCGAAAGGCAGCGGTAAATACCAAGAAGCATGAAGTGTCGTTTCACGAGGCCGCGACGGTGTTTGCGGACCCAATGGCCCTTACTTTCCATGATCCGGACCACTCCGCAACCGAGCATCGGTTTGTTACGTTTGGGTTGTCCCAGGCAAATCGTCTCCTGGTTGTGGCGCATACCGACCGCGGCAGAAGAATACGCATCATCAGCGCCCGTTTGATGACAAAAGGTGAGAGGAAAATCTATGAAGAAGAGTAAAAGTGACGAGCTTCGTTCTGAATACACTCGCGCTGACCTTGGGAAAGGGGTGCGGGGCAAACACCTCAAATCCTATCGGGCGGGAACTAATCTCGTGCTGCTGCGCCCCGATGTCGCGGCGGTTTTTCCTACGGATGAGGCGGTCAACAAGGCGTTGGGTTCCCTCATAGAAGTAGCCGAGAATGTCGGCGCGGCAACGCGCCCGACCAAGCCGCGTCAAAAGTGACAGGTTGGTTAGCTCGTTCTTCAGCCCACAAAGCACAAAGAAATAGGTAGTTATTTCCGCTGGTTCACTGATTCCATGCGGGGTAAGTCGATAACAACGTGATGGCGTAATTTAACCAAAACAGGGAGGGGACCTATGATATACCTTTTTGCCTCGCTGCTGCTTATGTACCTTGGCAGAAAGGTGGGTTGGGCGATTTCCAAGAAAGTCCTTTATCCAGCCCATGCCGCAATCGTTCTGCCCCTCTGTGTGGGGTGGGGAGCTATTGTTGCCCTACTGATATTGGCGCTGATTCGTTGGCAAGAGCCCCATATCATGCTCAAGATCATCATGGGATATGCTCTGGGGTGGTATGTAGCTATTCCGAACTTCGGGCTAATGGACGAGCGCACAATTCCGCCATGGGAAAGGCAAAGGCATTTACATGTTTCCACTTTGCCATCCATCACGTATTTGCTGACGATAGCCATGTCTTTCGTGGCATAAAGGGCTACAGGCGTTTCCTGTTCATAGGGTTATTCCGGGGAGATATATCTAAAATCTCACGCCTTGACTTCCGGTTCGAATTTGGTACGTTAAAAAGACTGGAGGCGAACCATGAATATCACAAACGACATCAAGCCCGTTACCTACCTCAAGTCCCGTGCGGCTGATCTGCTTGAGCAGATTAACGAGACGCATCGCCCGGTCATCATCACGCAGAATGGGGAACCGCGAGCCGTGCTCCAAGACCCGCAGAGCTACGAGGCCATGCGCAACGCCATCGGCATCCTGAAGCTCGTTTCTCAAGGGGAGGCGGACATCCGCTCTGGCAAAACGCTGGACCAGGATGTAGTGTTCGGTAAACTCGAAGAGATGCTGGCGAAGAAATGAAGCGGACCTACCGGGTGGTCTGGGCTGCGATTGCCTACGACGATCTGCATGGAATTATCGAATACATTGCCCAGGACAGCCCGGCGAACGCCAGAAAAGTTCTGAAAACCATCAAGAGCAAGGCCGCGACCCTGCACCTCTCGCCGCAGCGGGGGCGGGTGGTGCCGGAGTTGCAGGAACAGGGCATTGCCCACTACCGCGAACTCATTGTCACCCCGTGGCGTCTGATCTACCGGATTGCCGACGAGACGGTCTTGGTGCTCTCCGTCCTCGACAGCCGGCGGAACATCGAAGACCTCTTACTGGCGAGGCTGACAGGAGTATGAAAAACAAAGGAATGAAGAGAGTTGGATTGCTGGTTGGTGGGGTTCTCTTGATCTGTGCCGGTTCCCCGCTGGCTGCCGTAGCGGCGGATAGCATTGTAGCCAAGGGCAGCCCGGCGCAGGCGGACATCTGCAACAAGGAATTGAAGTGGGGTGTTGTGAACTGCGACCGGGAATTCCGGCAGCATCAGGATACGCGGAAGCATGCCGACTGCCTGGCTGCGGTCCGCGCCAAATACGACACCTGCATGGACCCTGGCGCGAAGTAGCCGTTATCCTAGCTCCACCTATTGTCCTCCCTACAACACCCAGGAGAAATCTCATGCGTCAGACATACTGCGTGGTTGTGTTGCTTGCTTTCGCTTTGTCTTTTTTTTTGGTGAACCTTGCCCGTGCTGAAGAAAAGGGGCGAGGCTGCGATTGCGGTACAGTGGACTTTCACACTGGGATTGATCTGAACGCGCCTGCGGGTACGCCGATTCAGGCCGAAGATGATGGGGTCGTTGTGAAGGTCGAGGGAAACGAGCAGGCTGCAGTGTATTCGTCTACAGGAGGCTTCTGTGGGCGTTACATCGTGTTGCGGCACGATTATAAGAACGGCCGCTCGGTCTTTACTCGATACGCGCAACTCGGTGCAATAGCCGACAAACAGGGACGCGGCATCAAGGAAGGGCAAAAGATCAAGGCAGGTGAGCGGATTGGTACCATTGGCAAGGCGGGACTGCTGCATTTCGAGGTCCGGCCCGTGGCGTCCAAGCCCAACGCCGAAACCAGTCTCTTCCATAAGGATGATCCCACCATGGCATGGACCAAGTATCAGCCGGTCAATCCGAATGATTTTGATTTCGATCGCTATGCTGGCCGTCAGCCTAAGAAGCAGTAACGCAGTTTTCTCAGAGCGAAAAGGGGGCGGATTTTTTTGAACATGCGCCAACACAAACAACAGCGGAGGGGAAGATGAAAACTACATGCTCGAAAATGGTCGGTGCAATTCTTCTGGGGTATCTTGTGGGTGGCTTTTTTTCCCCGTTGGCAGCACGCGCCGCGAATGACGCAGTGGCCAAGGGCAGCCCGGCGCAGGCGGACATCTGCAACAAGGAATTAAAGTGGGGTGTTGTGAACTGCGACCGGGAATTCCGCGAGCATCAGGATACGCGCAAGCATGCCGACTGCCTGGCCGCGGTCCGGGCCAAGTACGACACCTGCATGGACCCTGGTTCGAAATAGCGACCAGCCCCAGCACCCTCTTGGCCTTTCCATACGCCGGGGCTTCTACAGGAAAGGAGACGCAGCCATGCAAGCACGCGGTCCACTTATGATCGAACATCGCCTGATTGAACGGATGCTTGTGGTCATCAAGGATGCTGTGGCGCAGATCGAATCGAGTCATGCGGTTGATCCGGTGTTCGTGGACACCGCGGTTGATTTCATCAAGGTGTATGCCGATCAGACGCATCATGGGAAGGAGGAAAAGATTTTTTTCCGGGAGCTGGGGAAGCGGGCGCTCTCCGACGCGGACCGGCGACTCATGAACGAATTGATCGACGAGCATGTGCTGGGGCGGCAGACAACAGCCGCACTTATTGCCGCCAATATGCGTTACCGCAATGGGGATACGGCTGCCCTGACCGACATCGTCGAGAAACTCAAGACCCTGATCGAGTTCTATCCAAGGCATATCGCCAAGGAAGACAAGGTTTTCTTCCCGGCGGCGAGGGCCTACTTCACGGAAGAGGAAGACCAGGCCATGCTGGCGGAGTTCTGGGAGTTTGACCGCAAGATGATCCACGCGAAATACACGGCAGTGGTCGAAGGATTTGCCAAACGCCCTGGCGCATGAGGCCACAGAATTATCCGGCAATTACGTTTCTTTTCCCACCGGCCAGTCGCGCGGCCGGCACGCCCCGATGACCAGCGGACTGCCGAAAAGAGGGACGAAGCCCATGCGGCTCCGTCCCTCTGCGGGGCGACAACTCAGCTCGTTACTTACTACCACCCCTGCCGTATCCTTTCCCCTGGCCACCGCTGCCGCCAGCCGCACCGCCACCGCCGGTGACGATGCCGGCGCCCTGCCCGTGACTCCCCGCGCCAGGGGAAGAAACACCACCGGCTGCACCGCCTGCCCCGGTCACGATGCCGCTCTTGCCCCCGGAACCACCGGCGCCGGTCACAATGCCGCTTTTACCCCCGGAGCCTTTTCCACCAACGACATTGGCCCCGCCGCCTGCCCCGGTCACGATGCCGCTCTTGCCCCCGGAACCGCCAGCCCCGGTCACAATGCCGCTTTTACCGTGGCCGGTGGTGGTCGTCGTTGCGCCGGACGTGGTCGTGGTGCCGGTCGTGGTGGTTCCGGTTTTGATGGCGGAGGTGCGGGAGAGCGCGGTATTGGCGGTTTTCATGCTGCTGATGACCGGGCCCAGTTTCGTGCCATAGGCTTGGGCGATCTGGCCCCAGCCCATGCCGCTCGCCCGCATTTGCAGCACGCCTTGCGTCTGCTGCCCGTCAGAGGTGAGGGTGCCACCCATCATCGCCGCCTGGGTCTGCTGGGCGGTGGGGTTGGTGATGCCGGCGGCGGTGAGCTGCTGCTTGGCCAGCGCCATGGAAATGTAGGCCTCGCCGTTCCCCATTTTGCCGGTGGGTGGCGTGAAGGTCGTGGTGGAGATGGAACCGTCCGTCGCCTGCGAGGTCAGCGTTATTTCCTTGCCGCTCCGCAGCCCGCTTGCAAGTGCTTGGGAATTCTCCTCACCGTAGAAGCTGCTGAAATCGGCCGCCGTCCTGTTGGTGACCGTCGTCTGGCCCTTGGACGTCGCGTAGCGGTCCATCCGGGTGGCCTGGGTTGTCAGAGCCTTGTTGCTGTCCGCCGCCCGGGCGGCGCCGGCCGCCACACCACCGAGCAAAAGAGTCCCCGCCATGAGAATCACAACGACTTTCTTCTTCATTTTTGACCTCCTGGGTTCCCCCATTGATTGTCCCGGTCCCTAGAATCCCGAACCAACCCGGTACGGTCGCTATGCCGGATCAACTGGTTACTTGGCCGTTCAATGCCTTTTCAGTCTGCATGATAATCTCGACTGCGGTGGCGGAATCCATCACCACTTTTCTTGCCGTGACGCGCATGCGTGTCGTATTCGGACTGATGCACTCCAGCTCCACATTGATGTTCCGGTCCGGTGTCTGGGCTGTGATCTCTTCGCCGCCATTCATTTTTTCGATGCCGTTGACCTTGATGGCCATGCGTTTCAGGGCGGCCAGGGTGGCTTTTTTCACCTTGGGTAGGGGTTCGGTAAAGGTTTTGTAGGCAATGCCGCTCAAGGTCTGGCCAACCCCCGCGCCAGCCCCGACGCCCAGCAGGGTCAGTGAAATGGGATCGCAGCCGGAAAGCAGGAACAGCCATATTCCAAGAACGGCGACCCGGATCGTTGTTTGTCGCATTATTATACCATCCAACAAGTGATTCAGGGATCATGACATCGAGACGAGACCAATCTATCAGCAACTCACGCCATGTTACACCAAAAAAACAGGGGGGACATCTATGGGAACACTCGGAAAGGGTGTCCCTCCTTTTTGTCGGCGGAGGGAAAGGGGTGTGTCGCTGCCCCGGCCCTTCCATTGACGCCACCGCTGTTTCTGCTTATTGCAAATAGTGTCGGCAGAATTGTCGGGCCGATGCGTCTGCGCCGCAACAATGGGCCAGTTTCCGGAGAGGGAGAAAAGGCGATGGCGGTTGATGCTGTCAGCAATATCAATTCCGTTCGGACAACGGTTCTGCAGGGCCAAACCCGGACGACCGTTCCCGTGGCCACCTCCCCTCTGAGTATCGTTTCCGGCCCTGTTGCCGTAGCGGAGATGGTGCGGCCCTGGCCGATATTGTCGAGAAGCTCAAGACCCTGGTCGAGTTCTATTGCAAACACATTGCCAAGGAAGACAAGGTCTTCTTTCCTGCCTCGCGCGCCTATTTTTCCGAAGAGGAAGACCAGGCCTGCTGGCGGAGTTCTGGGAGTTTGACCACAAGATGATCCACGCGCAATACACGGCAGTGGTCGAAGGATTTACCAAACGCCCTGGAGCAGGAGGCCACAGAATTATTCGGCAATTGCGTTTCTTTCCCGCACCGGTCAACCGCGCGGCCGGCAATGCCCCGATGAACCAGCGGACTGCCGAAAAGAGGGACGAAACCATGCGGCTCCGTCCCTCTTCGGGGCGATATTCAGCTCGTTACCTGCCACCCCTGCCGGAGCCTTTTCCCTCGCCACCGCCAGCGGCACCAGCCGCACCGCCACCACCGGTGACGATGCCGGCACCCTGCCCGTGACTCCCCGCGCCAGGGGAAGAAACACCACCGGCTGCACCGCCTGCCCCGGTCACGATGCCGCTCTTGCCGCCAGCGCCTTTTGCGCTGCCCCCGGCACCGGCGCCGCCAGCGCCGGTCACAATCCCGCTCTTGCCGGCGCCGGTGGTGGTTTTACCTGTCGCTGTCGTCGGTGTGGTCCTGGTTCTGATGGTGGCGGTCCGGGAGAGCGCGGTGTTGGCGGCCTTCATGCTGCTGATGACCGGGCCCAGCTTGGTGCCATAGGCTTGGGCAATCTGGCCCCAGCCCATGCCGCTCGCCCGCATTTGCAGCACACCTTGCACCGGCTGTCCGTCAGAGGTGAACGTGCCGCCCATCATCGCCGCCTGGGTCTGCTGGGCAGTGGGGTTGGTGATGCCGGCGGCGGTGAGCTGCTGCTGGGCCAGCGCCATGGAAATGTAGACCTCGCCGTTCCCCATTTTGCCGGTGGGTGGGGTGAAGGTTGTGGTGGAGATGGAGCCGTCCGTCGCCTGCGAGGTCAGCGTGATCGCGCTGCCGCTGCGCAGCCCGGTGGCAAGCGCTTGGGAATTCTCCTGGCCGTAAAAGCTGCTGAAATCGGTTGCCGTCCTGTTGGTGACCAAGGTCTGGCCCTTGGACGTCGCGTAGCGGTCCATCCGGACGGCCTGGGTTGTCAGAGTCTTGTCGCTGTCCGCCGCCCGCACCACGCCAGTCGCCACACCGCCCAGCCAAAGAGTCCCCGCCATGAGAATTACAGCGACTTTCTTCTTCATCTTTGACCTCCTGGGTTCCCCCATTGATTGTCCCGGTCCCTAGAATCCCGAACCAACGCGGTACGTCGCGATGCCGGATCAATAGCTTTATTGGGCGCCCAACGCCTTTTCGGTCTGCATGATGATCTCGACCGCCGTGGCGGAATCCAACAGGGCCGTTTTCCTCGCCGTGACGCGCATGCGTGTCGTATTTGGGCTGAGTGACTCCAGCTCGATTTCGATATCTCGATCCGCTGCCTGAGCCGAGATATTTTCGCCGCTTTCCACTTTTTGGGTGGTGCCGACCTTGATGGCCATGCGGTTGAGCGCGGTGAGCGCCGCTTTTTTCACCTTGGGGAGGGGTTCGGTAAAGGTCTTGTAGGCAATGCCGCCCAAGGTCTGGTAAACTCCCGCGCCGGCCCCGACGCCGAACAAGGTCAGCGTAATAGGATCGCAGCCGGAAAGGAGGAAGAGGCATCCCCCCAGAACAACTATTCGAATCGATGCATAACGCATTGCCGTGTCACCTGGCTGGGGATTGAAGGATTGCTACAGAATAAATTTATCAAAAACCCAAGCTGTTTTATATCAAAATAAAGAAGTGCTTGATAACCGGCTGATTCCATTCATGGTAATCCGTTTTCTCATTCCCCTGCCATTGACGCCACCGCCATTCCTGTTTAATTTAATAAAATAAGAATAAAGATATCAGGCCATGTGTCCGCTCCGCGAAAGGGAAGGGCGGTGGAGAACAGAAATGGCGGTGAACGATATCGGTAACATCAATTCGGTGTTGGCAACGGTTCTGCAGGGCCAAAGCCGGAGCACCGTTCCCTTGGCCACTTCTCCGTTGAATGTCGTTACGAATCCCGTTGCCGTCGCGACTGCCGTAACGCAGAATCTAACCCCCGCCCAACAGGCGGCCGTGCTGGGCACCGAAGCGGTGCAAACCTTGAACCTGCAGCCGTCCGCTCCGACCGACCCCCTGCTGGCCACCGGCACCGCCCCGGATATGACAACCGTTCTGGAATCGCCAGGGCTGAGCCCGGCTCAGGAGGCGGCTCTGGCGGTGAACCAAACGGTGCAGGCCGCCATCCAGCCCCAAAACTTGACCCCTGCCCAACAGGCGGCTTTGACCGTCAATCAGGCGACGCAAGCCCTGGCCACCCAACAGACGCCGGCCGAAACTGCGGCGGCCACCGCGATTACCACGCCAACGCCGGCCCCGGCCCCAGTGGAGACGACGCTGGCTGCCGCCGGAATCGCAGGCGGAGGGGGGGCGACCGCCACCACACCGGCCGGATCGACGGCAGTTTCAGCCGTCACCACAGCGGCTCCCACCGTGGTGCCCGCCACGCCCACTACCGCGGCAACGACGGTGGCGGCTCCCGCAGAAGCAATGCCTGCCCAGCCCACCGTCGCCCAACCGATTCCGTATGCCAATGCCTTTGCGGTCTATGAGGTCAGGAATCCCACCCCACCCCCGCGGGAGCCGGCAGCGATCCGGAAAGAAGTGCATCCAGCCGTGCCGGTCGGTCGGGTGCGGCCGGTTGATCCGCTGGTTTTGCGGCAGGAATGGGAGAAAAGGAAAAGAGAGAAACGCCAGGGGAGCGGCCAGGCCGTGGCCGCCGCGCCTCGTCCGCCGTTGGCGGAAAAGGCCATCCGGGATTTGGTCCGCCAGGCCAATGAAACGCTGGCCGCCAGCGGCGTGCCCCTACACCTGGTTCTCTCTCAGAGTGCCGAAGGGTTCGCCCTGGACGTCTATGAATGTCTGAATGATGCGATGTGCGAGATGACACAGGAGGTGCCGCTTGATCTCAACAACCTCATGACCATTCTGGATAATCTGGAGCACGAAAGCGGCATCATCATCAACATCAACACCTAGGGGAGCAACGGTCCCCGCCCAGAAGGGCAGCCCCGTTCTTGTGGGCCATTCGTTGCCCTCCGGGGCTACCGCCGGGAAAGCGGGCTGTTCCGCTGTTTCGCGTCTTCAGCCCGTGGCGATCTTTTTGCGCTGGACTGCCAGTCGCGCGGCCTGTAACGCCTCGATGGCCAGCGAGCTGCCGCGTATGGGCGGCACCTCGGTACCGAGAATGGACTCCACCACCTCCCGCACCACCAGTTCCGATTCGCCGAGGCGGCTCGCCAGGGTGGCGAGCCTGGTGATCTGCCGGGTCGCGATATCCTGATACGCCAGGTCGATGCTAGTAAGGGGCGGATACGGCACCAGGCCTTGAACAGTAAATTCCCTCATGTCAGGTTGCGGGCGCGCTTTCGCGGGAAGAAGTGATTTTTCAAGACCTGACTTCACCGGGCGCGGGTAGGCCTGCGTGTTGCCTGTCAAGATCGGCGACCCTGCCGCAAGAAAATCACCAGCGCAGTCCACATTTATGTGCGACGGTCGTAGCGGAATGTGCTAAAACCTTTCGAAGTAATGCATGTTCTTTCACCTTCATGCTCAAGTTTCGCCATGGCCGATCAGTTATCATACCGCGTGACCGCCGACGAGGCGAACCTTCTCAACCTGATGCAGGAAGCGGTTTACCTCATCGATTCGGAGCAGAATCTCCTTTTCCTTAACCGGCAAGTGGAACAGCGGCTGGGATTTTCAAACAGCGACGTGGCGGGGCGCAAATGCTTCGAACTCTTCGGCCGCGGCGGATGTTGCCGCGATCGTTGCCCTGTTGCCAGGATCATCCATTCCCCCCACCGCAACGTCAAACACCAGGTCACTCTCCAGCCCAAGGAAGGACCACCGCAGACCTTCCTCTTTGATGCCCAGCCCTTTGTCAAGGAAGGGGTGATCCTCGGCACCCTCATTTTTTTGCACAACAGCTCGCCGGACCGTCATAGCAACCCCCTCGCCTCCCAGGATGGAGGCCCCGATCAAGAACGTATCAGGGAAACCATTCACGGCGCCGGTTTACGGGATATTTTCAACCTTGCCGACCTGGAACGGATGGTCTCCGTCTTTGCCGAAATCCACGGCATCACCTCCGCCATCTTCGACGATCGGATGGAGATGGTGACCGACGTCTATAATTTCTCCGACTCCTGCCTCATGGTCAGGAGCAGAAAGGAAGGACTGGCCAGATGCCTTCAGTCGGACGAACGGCTGCTGCACTCCGCCCTGGAGAACAGACCCTCCACCCTCCGCTGTATGAGCGCCGGCCTGATGGATGCCGTGGCCCCGATTGTTATCGAAGGCAAACGTCTTGGTACCTGGGCTCTGGGCCAGGTCATGGTAGACGGCGAGTTCGACGAGAAACGCTTCCGTGCCTTTGCCGAAGAGATCGGTCTAGTGCCGGATGCCTACCTTGCCGCCCTTGAAAAACAAACACGCATGCCCATGGCCAAGATGGAAAAACTGGCCGAATTCCTGGTGCTGCTTACCAAGATGCTGGGCCAGGTGGGGCTCAACCACCTCGTCCTCAATCGCCTCCACGAACAACTCCAAAGGGAAAAAGAGCTGCTTGCCGTGACCCTGCGCAGCATCGGCGACGGCATTGTCACCTTGGATGCCCAAGGCAAGGTCCTGCTCCTGAACAGCATTGCCGAAAAAATGACGGGCTGGCCAAGCGAAGAGGCCATCGGCCGCGGCGTGGAGGAGGTGGTGCATCTTGTCCATCCCCACGACAAGGGCCAACGGATCATGCCGCAAAATATTGCCGAACTCTTTTACGACCAGGCGCAACTGAATTCCCTGTGTCCCCTTCTCATTGCCAGGTCTGGGCGGGAATATTCCGTCGTCCCTTCTCTTTCCGAGATATCGCACCTCAACGGGGAGAAGGGTGGCCAGGTCCTCGTGCTGCACGACATAACCGAACTGAAGCAGCTGCAGGAAAACCTGCTCCAGTCCCAGAAGATGGAGGCCATCGGCACGCTGGCGGGCGGCATTGCCCACGACTTCAACAACATGCTCAACGCCATTCTGGGTTACGCCCAGCTCTCCCTGCGGGCGCATGATCTCCCGAACGCACTGCGGGAAAACCTCCAACAGATCGTCAAGGCAGGGACGCGGGCGGCCAATCTGGTGCAGCAGATTCTCACCTTCAGTCGGAAAAACGAGCAGCAGCGCAAGGTGCTCTTCCTGCAACCCCTGATCAAGGAATCCCTCGCCTTTTTGCGCAGCACCCTCCCGGCCAACATCGTGGTGCGGCAGAACGTCGACGGCCAATGCGGTGCCGTTCTGGCCAATCCGACGCAGATCCATCAGGTGATCATGAATCTTTGCGCCAATGCCAGGTATGCCATGCTCGACAACGGCGGCATCCTCGGGATCGAGCTGGAGGAGGCAACCCTCGACGGGGCATCGGCCAACGCCGTTGCCGGACTCCAGGCAGGGCGCTATGCGCGGCTCACCGTCCGGGATAACGGACAGGGGATGGACAGCCTTACGCAGGCCCGAATCTTCGAGCCCTATTTCACCACCAAACCCATCGGGCAGGGCACCGGTCTCGGTCTTTCGACGGTGCATGGCATTGTCAAGGCCAACCTCGGGGCCATCACCGTTCAGAGCTCTCCTGGCCAGGGCACGGAATTCACCATCTACTTTCCCATTGCCCAGGGGACGGAGCGGGCAGAGCTCACCGAAAAAACTGCCGATGCCTTCCACAAGGTCGGCGGCAAGGTGCTCCTTGTTGATGACGAGGAAATGCTGGTCCAGCTCGCCATCAGCGAACTCACGGCCCTCGGCTGCGAGGTCTCGGCCTTTACCGATAGCGAGATGGCCCTTGCCGCTTTCGTCGCCGCCCCGGGAAAGTTCGACGCACTGATAACCGATCAGACCATGCCAAAACTCTCCGGCACCCAGCTTGCCGCCAAGGTCCTGGCCATGAGCCCCGATCTGCCGGTCATCCTCACTACCGGCTTCAGCGAGACCGTAGACGCGGAAAAAGCCAAGGCCATGGGGATTCGTGAATTCCTGGAGAAACCGGTTTCCCTTGCGGACTTTTGCCAGGCGCTCTCCAGGGTGTTACCGCCCCGCTGTTGAACTTAATGGCCAGACGCAGAGCCCGGTGGGAGGGGAGAGACGGCGTCAGGATGTGAAAAGTAAGTCTTCTCGTGCCAAGGCGAGAGGTTGCGGGAAGACCCGACCCTTACCTTGCCATGGTACGAAACAGCCGTTACCCTGCCACCACCTTTTTGTGCTGGACCGCCAGTCGCGCGGCCTGTAACGCCTCGATGGCCAGCGAGCTGCCGCGGATGGGCGGCACCTCCGTACCGAGAATGAGCTCCACCACCTCCACCGGATCGAGTTTCTCCACCGCCACCCCCAGGACATAGTGGCGTCCGGCCTCGGCCACTCGCCGCAGCATCCCTGCCTTGACCAGCGATTCCACCACCTCCCGCACCACCAGTTCCGATTCGCCCAGCCGGCTCGCCAGGGTGGCGAGCTTGGTGATCTGCCGGGTCGCGATATCCTGATACGCCAGGTCGATGATGGCAAAGGCCAGGGCCAGCCGGGCGATGGGCGGCGGCTTATGGCGATCCGGCCGCCAGCTGGGCCAGACCTGGACGGCAAAGGCCATCTCGGCGCCGGCCAGAAAGATGATCCAGCAGAGTTGCAGCCAGACCAGAAAGAGCGGCACGGTGGCAAAGGAACCGTAGATCGTGTTGTAGCCGGCGACGCCGATCTGCAGCTTGAGGTAGATGATCTGGACAATGAGCCAGACGAGGCCGCCGAAGGCGCCACCGGCTAGGGCGGCGCTAGCCTTGACCCGGGCATTGGGCAGGAAGCGGTAGAGCAGGCTGAAGGTGCTCACCAGCAGCAACAGCGGCAACAGGTTGAAGAGGAAGACCGCCATGCCGCTTAGAGGAAGCCAGGATTCGAGGTGGTGGCGCAGGGTCTTGCTCTGCAAGGCGGTAGAGACAGCCAGCGTGATGTTGAGGGAGAAGGGCAGGAGGAGCATCAGGGCCAGATAGTCCATGAGCCGGCGACCCCACGGGCGGGTGGCGGCCACGTGCCAGATGGCGTTCATCGACTGTTCGATGTTGCTGAAGACCGAGACCGCGGCCAGCAACAGGCCGATGATGCCGAAGGTGCCCAGGGCCGCGAAGTTGGTGCGGTCTACGTAGTTGAAGAGCTGATCTACGGCCCGGCGCAAATGGCCATAGAGAGTGCGGCGTTCCTCGGCGCGGCGTTTGGCATGATGGGCGGCTTGCTCGTGGGGAATGGCGTTTTCATCGTTTTCGAAATCGAAGATGGAGGATTCCGCCGAGGCCTCCATCTGGTCGATGAGGCGATAGGCGGCCTGGCGGGCCTGATTGCCGCCGCCCAACCCCTTGAGCACTGCGGTGCCAAGTGCCAGGGTTGGTACCAGCGAGAGGAGCACGGTGAAGGTCAGGGCGCTGGCCCGCAGGCTGATGCGGTCGCGTTTGAATTCGTGGCCGAAGATGGCGAGGGTGCGCAGCCAGACCCGCAGGCGGCGTTGCCACCAGGGTTCGGCGCTGACGGGGGCGGCCCATAGCCAGTCATGAAACCGCGCCAGGCGGTGTTGGAGAGTGTGCATGGTTTCCATGTAATTCTTTCCTTCCCAGGAGGCCGTGCAGCATCCGTTGTGCGGGGCTGCGGCGGCTGATTCTGCTCGCTGTTTTGGTCGCGTTTTTCGAAGACTTTCCTTTTGAGTGCTTGCTGGGGGGCCTTCACGCAGCATGGCGGGGAAGGACCGCGACGATCCCGCCGACCATCTTGGGGCATTGGCCGATAATATGCCCTCTGCGTGCGGCAGATCACCGATGCCCGCCCGTATTGTAGCAGCAGCGAGAGTGATTGGACAACCCTTTCTGGTGGGCGGCCAAGAGCCAAGCCAGGCCGGCGAACCATAAAAAAGGGGGGAGCCGATCTCGGCTCCCCCCTGGGGTCGTACGTGAAACCGGAACTGGCTTACAGCTTGAAAAGCAGGTCGCTGTAGGCCGGTACCGGCCAGAGGTCGCGCGGCATGATGGTTTCCAGGGCGTCGATCTCCTTGCGCAGTTCGACCATGGCGGTGAAGACCTTGTCGCGATACGCGGCGGCCTGCTTCTCTACCTTGTCGATGGCCTGCGCCTTCTTGACCTCATCCTCCAGCTTGGCCACCTTCTTGGCGGCATTGCCGAGCAGGGTGGAGACCTGGGCCAGCAGATCCTTCTGGACCGAACCGTACTTGCCGGCGGCGTTGACCGAGGCGCCGAGATCGGTCATGAAGTTGATGACCGCCGGGATGTACTCCCGCTTGACCATCTGGATGGCGGTCAGGGCTTCGATGTTGATGTGCTTGGCGTACTGCTCGGTGTAAATGTCGTAGCGGGAGTGGAGCTCTTCCTTGGTGAGCACGTTGTACTTGGCAAAAAGCTTGGTCGCCTTCGGGGTGGCGAAGGCCTTGAGCGCATCCACAGAGTTGCGGTTGTTCGGCAGGCCGCGCTTCTCCGCTTCCTTGGCCCATTCGGCCGAGTAGTTGTTGCCGTTGAAGATGATGCGGCCGTGCTTGGCCAGGGTTTCCTTGAGGATCGCCTGGATTTCGGCATTGACGTTCTTGGCCTTCTCCAGCCGGCTGGCGATCTCGTCCAGCGCCTCGGCGGCGATGGTGTTCAAGGCCACGTTGGGGCCGGCGATGGACTGGGAGGAGCCGCACATCCGGAACTCGAACTTGTTGCCGGTAAAGGCAAAGGGCGAGGTGCGGTTGCGGTCGGTGTTGTCCTTCGGCAGCTCGGGCAGGGAATCGACGCCGATCTTGAGGGACTGCGTGCCGCCCTTCTTGATCTTCTCGCCCTTGGCCACGGCATAGAGGACGTCGGTCAGTTCCTGGCCGAGGAAGATGGAGATGATCGCCGGCGGGGCCTCGTTGGCGCCCAGGCGATGATCGTTGCCGGAGCTGGCGCAGGTGGCGCGCATGATGTCGGCATGGGTGTCCACCGCCTTGACCAGGGCGGCGAGGAAGACGAGGAACTGGGCGTTGTCCCCTGGGGTGTGGCCCGGATCGAGGAGGTTGATGCCGTCGTCGGTGGAGAGCGACCAGTTATTATGCTTGCCGCTGCCGTTGACGCCGGCATAGGGCTTCTCGTGCAGCAGGCAGACCATGTCGTGGCGCAAGGCCACCTTCTGCATGGTCTCCATGACCAGTTGGTTGTGGTCGGTGGCGATGTTGGTGGTTTCGAAGACCGGAGCCATCTCGAACTGGGCCGGGGCGACCTCGTTGTGCTTGGTCTTGGAGGTGATGCCCATCTTCCAGAGCTCGATGTCGAGATCCTTCATGTAGGCGGCTACCCGGTCCTTGATGGCGCCGAAGTATTGATCCTCCAGCTCCTGGCCCTTGGGAGCCGGGGCGCCGAAGAGGGTGCGGCCGCAGCTCATGAGATCGAGGCGGTCGAGATAGAACTCCTTCTCAGCCAGGAAGTATTCCTGCTCGGCACCGACGGTGGAGGTGACGCGGCTGGAGGTGGTGTTGCCCATGGCCTTCAGCACGCGCAGGGCCTGCTTGGAGACCGCGGCCATGGAACGCAGCAGCGGGGTCTTCTTGTCCAGCGCCTCGCCGGTGTAGGAGCAGAAGGCGGTGGGGATGCAGAGGGTCACGTCGCCCACCGCGTCTTCCTTGAGGAAGGCCGGGGAGGTGCAGTCCCACGCGGTGTAGCCGCGGGCTTCGAAGGTGGCGCGCAGGCCGCCGCTCGGGAAGGAGGAGGCATCCGGCTCGCCCTGGATGAGCTGCTTGCCGGAGAACTCCATGACCACCGCGCCGGTGCCGGTGGGGGCGATGAAGGAGTCGTGCTTCTCGGCGGTGGAGCCGGTCAGCGGCTGGAACCAGTGGGTGTAGTGGCTGGCGCCCTTCTCGATGGCCCAGTCCTTCATGGCATTGGCCACCACCGCCGCGACCTCGGGCTGGAGCTTGGAGCCCTGCTCGATGGTCTTCTTGAGGGCCTTGTACGTCTCCTTGGGCAGCCGCTCTTTCATCACTGCGTCGTTGAATACGTTGCTGCCGAACATCTCCGGCACGCTCATGCTGCTCTTGCTCATTTTTTGTTTCCTCCTGGTAAGGGGTTTGGTGAAAACCGTGTTGCATTTTTTCCCCGCAGCGCGGGGTGTTGTCGTTCAGCCTCCGGCCTCTCTGGCGCGGCGCTGCGGGTTTCTTGGTTTGGTTAACAGAGGATCGGCCCTCCTTTGCCGGGCAATCCCGCGGCATGGAGCAGAGCCCTGGTGATTTCCTCCTGCAGGCCCTGGTCGGTGATTTTGGCGTGGTCGTGGCCGAGGACGTAGAAGACATCCACGATCTGATCGCGTTCGCTGCCGATCTTGGCGCGATAGATGGAGATGCCGAAATCCGCGAGCGTCCGGGTGATATGGTACAACAGCCCCGGTTGCTCGGCGGCATAGACCTCGATAATCGAATAGCGGCTGGAGGCGTGGTTGTCGATGAGCACCCGCGGGGCGTGACGGCGGCCGAGGGCCTGCACCGCACTGCGGATGGTCTGCTGCTTGTCGGCCAGGCGGTGGGCGAGGCCCAGGCGGTTGTTAAGGGCCAGGCCGAGATCGTGGCTAAGCGCCTGCCAGTCCTGCTCCTGATAGGTGAGGTTCAGGCTGGAGCGGACATTGAGGACGTCCACGGCGATGCCGTTTTCCCAGGTGAAGATCTGGGCCGCGATCACCTCCAGGTTGTGGAGGGCCAGCGTACCGCAGAGTTTGGCGAGTAAGCCGGTGGAGTCCGGCGCCATGATGAGCACCGACCAGGAGAGTCCCTGGTCCTCCGGGTCGACGATGATCTCCCGGCTGGTTAATTCCCCGCTTCGCCTGATGTGGCGGGCGATGGTCTCCGGCGTGAAGTTGAGCAGGTATTCCTCGGGCAGTTCCTGGAGCACGCTCTGTTCCTCGGCGGTGAGCAGCGGCGCGACCTGCTCTCGCATCCAGCGCACGCCCTGAGCCGTATCCGGCTGGCCGAGGTCGGTGCGTTCGAGCAGATGGGAAATCTTGAGATAGAGTTCGAGGAGCAATGCCCCTTTCCACTCGCTCCAGGCGGTGGGGCCGGTGGCGTGGGCATCGGCCAGGGCGAGGAGATAGAGCATGTGCAGGCGGTCGGGATCGGCGATATGCCGGGCGCACTGGGTGATGAGGGTTTCGTCGTCGAGGTCGCGCCTGAGCGCGGTAATCGGCAGAAAGAGGTGGTTCTGCACCAAAAAGACGAGGCAGCTGGTGTCGCGGCTTGTGAGATGGAGGCGTTTGGCGATGCCGCCCACCAGTTCGGCGCCGCGGACGGCGTGATCTTCCTGGTGGCCTTTGCCGATGTCGTGCAGCAGGGCCGCGAGGTAGAGGACATGCGGCGAGTTGACCTGCATGAAGACCGGCTCCCGGCGGCGGAGGCGGTGCAGCGCGGCCACCGTATGCAGCAGGTGGTGATCCACGGTGTAGACGTGATAGACATCGTGCTGGGCCAGGGCATGCACCGCCTCGAATTCGGGCAGATAGGCGCCGAGCAGGCCGGTTTCCAGCATGGCGGAGAGTGCCTCCAGCGGGTCCTTCGCCTCCAGCAGCACCTCGAAGAAGGCCTTGGCCATGCGTTTCGACTGGCGGAGGCGGTCGTCCACCAGGTGGAGGTGCTCGCTGATCTGTTTTTTGGTGCGGTAGTGGAGCGGGAGCCCGGTTTTGGCCGCCTGGGCGCAGAGGCGCATCAGGAGGTGGGGCCGTTTCTCAAGGAGTTCGAGGTCGGTCAGATGCAGACGGCCGCCGCGCACCGTGATCCCCGGTTCCAGGGTATTCTCCATTTCGCGGCCGGGGTGGGTGTGGACCGCTTCGGCGACGTGCTCGAAGAAGAGGTCGGCCGTGGTGTTCACCGCATTCATGTGGCCATAGAGGTCGCGCATGAACTGTTCCACCCCCAGCAGGCCGTCACCATCGCGGTAGCGCAGCGCCCGGGCGATTTCCTCCTGATGTTCGAAGTAGAGCTGGTCGTTTTTGCGGCCGCTGACGTAGTGCAGTCGATTGCGGATGCGGATGAGAAAATCCCATGCCTTCTCGAAGCGTTGCCGTTCCGCGGGGCTCAAGAGGCCGGCTTCGGCGATGGCGTCGAGCCCGTGCAGGCCGAAGACCACCTGGGCGGTCCACAGCATGGCCTGGATATCGCGGAAGCCGCCGGGGCTTTCCTTGATGTGCGGTTCCAGTTGGTAGCTGTGCTTACCAAAGCGGTTATGGCGTTCGGTGCGGAAATGCATCATCTTCTGGAGGAATTCACCGCGTTGTCCTTCGATGAAGCGCTGCCGGTATTCCTCGGTCAGCTGCGTGAAGAGCGCTTGGTCGCCGGCAATATACCGGATGTCGAGCAGCGCCACCCGAAAAAAAAAATCCTCCTCGGCCGTAGTCAGCGAGGCTGCCACGGTGCGGACGCCATGGCCAACCTCCAGCCCTGCATCCCAGAGGGGATAGAAGATCGCCTCGGTCGTCGCCTGCAGCTGCCCTTCCGTGGCCTCCGGACGGTGGAGCAGCAAGAGGTCGATATCCGAAAACGGAAACAACTCCCGCCGGCCAAAACCACCCAGGGCCGTGAGAGTTATTCCCTGCTGCGCTTCCGGGCAGGCCCGGAAGCAGTCAGCCACATAGTTGTCGATCAGCGCCGAGTGCTCATGCAGCAGGTCGCGCCCGCCCGTGCCTCGTCGCCACAGGTGCTCCAGCGCATCGCGCCGGGCACGCAGTTCTCCCTGCATCAGATCGCCTCGTTGCCGGTCTCCCCTGTGCGCACCCGGATCACCTCTTCCACCGGCAGCACGAAGATTTTGCCATCGCCGATCTTGCCGGTGTTGGCGGCCTGGCGGATGGTGTCCACCACCGCATTCACCTGGCTCGATTCGACGATGATCTCGAGCTTGACCTTGGGGATGAAGTCCACCACGTACTCGGCGCCGCGGTAGATCTCCTTGTGCCCCTTCTGGCGGCCGTAGCCCTTGACCTCCGAGATGGTCATGCCCTTGATGCCGATGGCATTGAGCGCCTCCTTGACGTCATCGAGCTTGAAGGGTTTGATGATCGCCTCGACTTTTTTCATGATGCTCTCCTTTTATTTTTGCAAGCCGGGAGGGGCGCTCCCGGCCTGGTTTCCGTCATGAACGTAGTGGGGTTAGAGTGAGTAGCCGATCTCGTTGTGCTCGGTGAGGTCGAGACCCTGGACCTCGTCCTCGGTGGAGACCCGCAGCCCGACCATCGCATCCACGGCCTTCAGGATGATGAAGGTGGCGACCACCGAGTAGGCGATGGTGGTAAAGGCGTCCATGGCCTGCACCAGGAAGAGGTGCGGGTTACCATAGAAGAGGCCATTCTTGCCGTTGGGGTTGACCGCGATGGTGGCAAAGAGCCCGGTGGCCAGGGCGCCCCAGAGGCCGCCGACGCCATGGACGCCGACCACGTCGAGGGCGTCGTCGTAGCCAAGCTTGCCCTTGAGCAGTACCGCGAGATAGCAGAGTGTGCCGGCCACGAGGCCGATGATCACCGCCGAGCCGGCGTTGACAAAGCCAGCCCCCGGCGTGATGGCGACCAGGCCAGCGATAGCGCCGGAGGCCGCGCCCAGGGTGGTGGGCTTGCCCTGGATCAGCCACTCGGCAATGAGCCAGGAGAGCAGGGCGGCCGCAGTGGCCACATGGGTGGTGAAGAAGGCATTGGTGGCGACCTCGTTGGCGGCCAAGGCGCTGCCGGCATTGAAGCCGAACCAGCCGAACCACAGCAGCCCGGCGCCGAGTACGGTCATCCCGAGGTTGTGGGGGTGGAAGGATTCCTTGCCCCATCCCTTGCGCTTGCCGAAGACCAGAGCGGCTACCAGGGCGGCGGCGCCGGAGTTGATGTGGATGACGGTGCCGCCGGCGAAATCAAGACCGCCGTGCTTGCTGACCCAGCCGCCGCCCCAGACCCAGTGGCAAACCGGCAGGTAGACCAGGGTGCACCAGAGGATGGTGAAGAGGAGGAAGGCAGGGAATTTGACCCGTTCGGCAAAGGTGCCGGTGATGAGCGCGGGGGTGATGATGGCGAACATCAACTGAAAGGCGGCGAAGAGCAGATGCGGGATGGTGGCGGCATACGGCCCGGCGGTGAGGCCGACCCCTTTGAGCCCGGCCCAGTCGAGGCTGCCGATCAGGCCGTTTACATCCGGGCCAAAGGCGAGGGAATAGCCGTAGAGCACCCAAATGATGGAGACGATGCCGAGGCAGGCGAAGCTCTGTAATATGGTACTGAGGACGTTCTTGGAGCGGACCATGCCGCCGTAAAACAGGGCCAACCCTGGGGTCATCAGCATGACCAGGGCACTGGCCACCAGCATGAAGGCAATATCTCCGGTGTTCATTCTTGGTTCCCTTGGTGGAAGTGGGTTGTGTTGTTGAGCTACCCTATCGAACCGGCCGGATTCGTGTTTCTGGCAAGGAGAAAGCAAGAGATGTGCCACTGTGGTTGTTTTATTGTAAATATATGATTTTATTTATATTGTTTGTGTTCTTGGTAGGGTGGGATGACGGAACTTTGTAACGAAAATGTTGTAAATTTTCTATTATTAAACAAATTTGTACAAAATGAAGAGTGCCGCGGGGCGGCCGGGAGGCAGGATCAGCTGAGTTGAT
The DNA here is from genome assembly GCA_021802645.1 of Deltaproteobacteria bacterium. GTDB lineage: Bacteria > Desulfobacterota > Desulfobulbia > Desulfobulbales > Desulfurivibrionaceae > JAJZRJ01. The sequence goes on from JAJZRO010000007.1 coordinate 80,290, forward strand.
AGCGGGTGAAGGTGATGGATTCGATCGGGGTATCGGCCCACTGTTTTTCGAGCCAGGCGCGGAGGTCCCGCTGGAGATCCCCACGGGCCAGTTGGTAACGGCGGAGCTCGGTGACGGTCCGATTGGCGAAGAACTGGTAGATGATGTCCCGGGCCACCGCCTCCTTAGCGGGCGGCAGGTCTTCCTCTGCGCCGAGCATGGTATTCAGAGTCAGGTCGATCTGCACGAAGAGCAGCGGCCCGCTCTCTTTGGCGTTGTCCCGGACGGGGATGAAAAAATCGTTGAGGACGAGTTTTTTGTGCACCTTCTCCGGCACGGCGGGCACCCCACCAGTCTGGGGCGCCCCGGCCCCTTTGCTCACGGCAACCGGAGAAAGACTGCTGGGCGGAGGCACTTTGGGTGTCGCCTGGGGCAGGAGGAGCCAGATGGCAGTGGTGGCCACGATGGGCAGGAGCAGGAGCAGCGCAAGAACCATGAGTTGGCTGCGGACCGGCAGCGCGGTGAAGCGCTGCCACAGCAAGCGCGGAAGCGAAAGCAGGGCGGTAGGCAGGGTGATGATTTTGGCGACGAGCCCCTGGAACGGGGCCAGCGAGAGCCCAGGCAAGAGCGGTTTGCCGGAAGCGCCGGCAGCGGGTTGGGCTGCGGCCTCGGCCAGCGCCTTTTCCAGGGTCGCGTCGGCAGCGGCGCTTGGGGTGGTACCCTTGGTGGCTTCTTCTTCGAGGAAAAATTCTTCGTCGGCCCCGGCGAAGAAGCTGTCGTCCTCGGCCTGGAAGGCGGATTCCCAATCGGCCCCCCAGTCGGTGTCGGTGTGTTCGGGTGCGGCAGGGGTGCCGCTTTTGTCGGGGACGTTTGGGGTGGGCCGGGCTTCCTCAGCCATGGCGGTTCATCAGCTGCCGAAGATTTTCTGTAGTTTCTCGGCCAGGGTTTCCGCGGTGAAGGGCTTGACGATGTACTGGCTCACCTTGGCCTTGACCGCGAGGATGATGTTGTCCTGCTGGGCCTCGGCGGTGACCATGATGAAGGGGGTGTTGGCCATGCTGGAATCGGCGCGTACCGCCTTGAGCAGGTCAAGGCCCGTCATCTTCGGCATGTTCCAGTCGGAGATGATGAGGTCGATCTTCTCCGCCTTGAGCACATCCAGGGCGGTGGTGCCGTCGTCCGCCTCAATGACGTTTTTGTAGCCGAGTTGGGTGAGGATATTTTTAACGATGCGTCGCATGGTGGCGAAGTCGTCAACGACCAGAACCTTCATGTTGGGATTTGCTGCCATAGTTCCTCCCTGTTCCGCTCGGCGCTACGGGGCTGCCGTAAATCTTCGATCCCGGCGATGAGGCAGAGTGCGGGGAAAGCGCCGGGGTCATTATTTTTGAAAATAAAAAAAGCTAGTTACAATTATCTCTTTTTTTAAAGAATGCGACGCGGAAAAACAACTCTTTTTTGAAAAAATGGCGGATGGCAAGGCAAGAAAGCTAGGCGTCGAGGACCTTCCGGAGTTTGGTGCGCAGGCGCAGCATGGCTTTGCTGTGCATCTGGGAAATGCGTGATTCGGTATAGCCCATCACCTCCCCGATCTCTTTCATGGTGAGGTCTTCCTGGTAGTAGAGGGCGACGGTGAGCTTTTCCTTTTCCGGGAGGTCTTCAATGGCCTTGGTCAGAATCTCCCGGACCTGGGCAAGGTTGAGGGCAGTGAAGGGGTCACGGTCATCCTGGGTGAAGATGTCGATGAGGTTCGTCTCTGCCTCGTCGGTGGTTTTCTGGCGCACATACTCGATGTCGAGAAAGGTGACCGATTTGGTTTCGTCGAGGAGTTTGTAGAAGTGGTCCAGTTCGAGGCCCAGTTCCTCGGCCACTTCTTCGTCGGTGGCGGGGCGGCCGAGCCGTTTTTCGACGTCCGCGTAGGTTTTTTCCAGATCGGTGATCTTGCGGCGCACCGAGCGGGGGACCCAGTCCAGGGCCCGCAGTTCGTCGAGCATCGCGCCTTTGATGCGGAATTCGGCATAGGTCTTGAACTGGACGTTCTTGGTGACATCGAACTTGTTGATCGCGTCGATGAGGCCGATGATGCCGCAACTGATCAGGTCGTCCACCGAGACCTGGGGGGGGAGGCGGGCGACCAGCCTCGTGGCGATGTACTTGATCAGCGGCGTATAGGTCATGATCAACTCGTCCCGTTTGGCGGGGTCGAGCTGTTCATTGGGCGTGAAATAGGCGCTGGTGTAGTCCCGGAACTTGGGGGACTGCGGTTTGGTCGTCATGGTGGTGTGACACGCCCTGGGTGGCAACGGTTGTTTCCCTTCCAATGAAATTATATTACAGCGCAAAAAGTCCCTGCCAGAAAAATTTGATATTGCCATCGTTTTGCAACGTTGGCCGTTCCGCGGCCAGTTGTCGCGAGACTTTGGCGAGCATCCTGCTTGCCGCGGCATCAGGATAGAGTTCGCTGACCAGCTTTTGCGCCCGCACCGCCTGCGGCAGTTTGGCGTCATAGGGGATGTGGCCCATGAAATCGAGCGACAGGGTGTCGAGGAAGCGGTCGGCCACCACGCTCAGTTTGCGGAAGACCGCCATGGCCTCCTTTTCCGAGCGGGCCTGATTGACCAGGATGCGGAATTTTTTGACGTCGTGCTTGCTCGACAGCACCTTGATCAGCGCGTAGGCGTCGGTGAGCGAGGTCGGTTCCGGAGTGAGGATGATGATGCGCTCCTGGGCGGCCAGGTTGAAGTAGACCACATTGTTGTTGATGCCGGCGGCGGTATCGACCAGCAGGATATCGATTTCACCGGCCAGGGTCTCCATTTCGGCGAGGAAGTAGAGGCGCTGGTTTTCGGTCAGATCGGCCAGTTCGAGGATACCGGAGCTGGCGGGCAGGATCTTGAGGCCGCCGGGGCCCTCCACCAGGATTTCGGCCAGGGTCTTTTCGCCGGTAAAGACGTGGTGGAGATTGAACTTGGGGGTGAGCCCCAGCAGGATGTCGACATTGGCGAGGTTGAGGTCGGCGTCGAGCACCAGGGTCCGCTTGCCTTCCTTGGCCAAGGCGTAGGCCAGGTTGGTGACGATGTTGGTCTTGCCGACCCCGCCCTTGCCGCTGGTGACGGCAATGACGCGCGGGGGGGCGGTCTTGGCGCCGACGCCGCCTCGCTTGGGGGTGCGGTGCATGATTTTTTCCAGGGTTGCCGCTTGGCTCATGGCCTCTCCTTTCGCTTATTGCAGCCAGGCCTGGCGGCCGGCAACGGTGTCGGTATGCTGCATCGCCGCCTGCCATCCCTTGCCGAACAAGGTGCCGAGGAACTCCTTGCTCGCCGGCAGGAAATCCTCCGGCACCCGTTGGCCGGTGCAGAGGCAGCTGACCGGCAGGGCCGAGGCGGCGATCTGCTGGCAGAGGACGGCGTAGGCCCTGGTCTCGTCGAGCTTGGTCACGATGAGCCCGTGTACCTTGAGGGGTTGGTAGGTGTCGAGGATCTGCTGGAGGTCTTCCTTTTTGGCGGTGGCGCTTACCACCAGATACGTGTCAATGGTTTGACCGGCAGCGAACCAGGTGGCGAGTTCGCGGACATGGCCGGGGTCAAACGGACTGCGGCCGGCGGTGTCGATGATGATGAGATCCTTGTCCTGATGCTTTTTGAGGGCGCTGGCCAGATCCTGAGGGCGCAGGGTGACTTCGCAGGGCAGCCGCATGATCCGGGCGTAGGTGCGGAGCTGTTCGGTGGCGCCGATGCGGTAGCAGTCCATGGAAAGGAGTGCTACCCGGCACTGCTGATGGATGCTGAACCAGGCCGCGATCTTGGCGGCGGTGGTAGTCTTGCCGACCCCGGTGGGGCCGACCAGGGCGATGACGGTCGGGCCATTCCGGCGCTTGAGCGCCAATGGTTTGGCCTGCAGGCGTTCGATGAGCTGGTCGCGCCACTGGGCCACGTCTTCGGGGCGTGGTTTGGCGCGGTGCTGGTCAGAGACCGCCCGTGGCGGCGCTTTGACGGTCGTCCTTGCCGGCGGCAGATCGTTGTGGCGCAACCGTAGCAGGTCGGCAAAGCGGCGGTGCAGATCCTGGGCCTCCTGGCTGGAGGGGAGATCGTCGCTTGCGGTCATGGCTGCGGCGCCAAGGCGTCCGTGGGCCGGGGCGGCGGGCGGCGGTTCATCGGCCGGCAGATAGGCGGGGTAACCGTAGCGACGACCTCCCTCGCGAGGGGGAGGCGGTTCGACCCGCACGCAGGGCTCGGTGTCAAAATCCACCGCAGCCACCACCTCGACCAGGGGGGTGTCGCGGTGTCCGGCCTTGGCGCTGCGCAGGGTGCGGGTGGAGAGAATCACCGCCTCCGTGCCCAGCTCCTCCTTGACGAGGGCAAGGGCTGCCTTGGTGTCGCGAGCTTCGAAGCGTTTGACCTTCATGGCGTTTTCCTGTCATCCCTATCGCTTGGGGTTGATCTCGATGGTGCCCAGCGACTTGATCCGCGTCTGCATGGTCACCTCGTTATGTGACAAAACCATGACATGGGGCATGAACCGTTCCAGCAGCCGCCGCAAGTGGCGGCGGATCACCGGCGAGCAGAGGATGATGGGTTGGTAGCCATTGCCCGCTGCCCTTTCCGACTCCTGCTGGATTTGTTCAAGCAAACGCTGTGCCAGATTTGGTTCGAGATTCAAAAAAGCGCCGTGGTCCGATTGCTGGATCGATTCGCGAATAAGATCTTCGGTCCGCTGGGCCAGGGTGAGGACGTTGAGGTTGCCCTCCTGGTCGGCATGGGGACTGACGAGGGAGCGCGCCAACTTTTGCCGCACATATTCGGTGAGGATGTCCGTGTCCCTGCCCATGGGCGCATGGTCGGCCAGGGTCTCGCAGATGGTCAGCAGGTCGCGGATGGAGACCCGTTCGCGCAGCAGATTCTGGAGAACCTTCTGGACCAGACCCAGCGGCAGCAGGTTCGGCACCAGTTCCTCCACCACCTTCGGATGGGTCTTGGCCAGGTTGTCGAGAAGTTTCTGGGTGTCCTGGCGGCCTAAGAGTTCGTCGGCATGGGTGCGCAGAATCTCGGTGAGATGGGTGGCCACCACGGTGGAGGGATCGACCACGGTGTAGCCGGCCACCTGGGCCTCGTCTTTCTTCTCCTCGGCGATCCACAGGGCCGGCAGATGGAAGGCGGGCTCGGTGGTGGGAATGCCCTCGATCTCGCGCTTGGCGGCGCCGGAATCCATGGCCAGCAGGTGACCCATCATCACCTCGCCGCGGCCCACCTCGACGCCCTTCATGAGCAGCACGTACTCGTCGGGCTTGAGCTGGAGGTTATCGCGCACGTGGAGCGGCGGGATCACCAGCCCCATGTCCATGGCGAACTGGCGGCGGATGGCGCGGATGCGTTCCAAGAGATCGCCCTTCTGGTTTTCGTCCACCAGCGGGATGAGGCCGTAGCCCACCTCCAGCTCCAGGACGTCGAGCGGCAGCAACGCCTCCACCGTCTCCGGCGAGCCGGGAGCCGGGACCGCCGCGGCCTTTTTCTGTTTTTCTTCCTCCTCCTTGGCCACTTTTTCTGTGGCGCTGCGCTGGAAGGCGAGATAGGCAACGCCGCCGGTGAGGCTGCCGAGGGTGAGGAACGCCAGGTGCGGCAGACCGGGGATGAGGCCGAAGAGGATGATGATGCCGGAGGCCACGGCCAGTGCCTGGGGCTGGAGGCCGAACTGCTTGAGGTATTCCTGGCCCATGCTGCCGTCGGAGGCGGCGCGGCTGACGATGATGCCGGCGGAAGTGGAGATGATGAGGGCCGGGACCTGAGCCACCAGGCCGTCGCCGATGGTGAGCAGGGTGTAGGTCTCGGCGGCGTTGCCGATCGCCATCTTCTGCATGAGCACGCCGATGAAGAGGCCGCCGATGATGTTGATCATCATGATGACGATGCCGGCCACCGCCTCGCCGCGCACGAACTTGCTGGCACCGTCCATGGCCCCGTAGAATTCGGACTGGCGCGAGACCTCCTGCCGCCGCCGTTTGGCCTCGGCCTCGTTGATCAGGCCGGCGTTGAGGTCGGCGTCGATGGCCATCTGCTTGCCGGGCATGGCGTCCAGGGTGAAGCGGGCCGCCACCTCGGCGATACGGCCGGAACCCTTGGTGATGACGATGAAGTTGATCAGCACCATGATGAGGAAGATGATGAGGCCCACCGCGTAGTTGCCGCCGACCACGAACTGGCCGAAGGACTGGATGACATGGCCCACCGAGCCGGGACCCTCGTGGCCATGGAGCAGGATGAGCCTCGTCGAGGCGATGTTCAGCGAGAGCCGGAAGAGGGTGGTGATCAAAAGGAGCGACGGAAAGGAGGAAAAGTCGAGCGGATTGGCGTTGTACATGCTGATGAGCATGATGACGAGCCCGATCGTGATGTTGAAGGAGAGCAAGAGGTCGAGCAGCAGGGGCGGCAGCGGCACCACCATCACCAGCAGGATGCCGACCACGCCCGCCGCCACGAAGAGGCTGCTCATCTCCAGGTTGATCGCCTTCATTCCCGGTGCCGCCGCTGTTGCCGTCTTATCCGCCATGGCTTCTCAGTCCGTCCGCGAGGTTACGCGCGCTTCTTCTTGAGGCTGTACACATAGGCCAGGACCTCGGCCACCGTCTGGAAGAGGTTGGCCGGGATCGTCTCGTCCAGCTCCACGCTCTTGTAAAGGGCCTGAGCCAGAGGCTTGTTCTCCACCAGCGGAATGCCGTGTTCCGCCGCGATTTCCTTGATTCGCTGGGCGATGACCCCGGCACCCTTGGCCACTACGGTGGGGGCGGTCATGGTCAGGCCGTCGTAGCGGAGGGCGATGGCGAGCCGGGTCGGGTTGGTGATGACCACATGGGCCTTGGGCACCTCGGCCATCATGCGACGGCGGGCCATTTCCATCTGGATCGCGCGGATGCGGCCCTTGACGTGCGGGTCTCCTTCGGTCTGCTTGGCCTCGTCCCGGATCTCCTGCTTGGTCATCTTCATCTTTTCCATGAACTGCCAGCGCTGGAAGCCGTAGTCGATGGCGGCCAGCACCGCGATGATCAGCGCCGCCTTGAGGAAGATCCAGAAGGCCACCCGACCCATGAAGGCGAGAATCTGGTAAGGCGGCTGGTCCATGAGCGGCAGGATGCCGGGGAGCGCCTTTTCCACCTCATGGTAGGCGACATAGCCGACAATGACCAGTTTGGCGATGGATTTCACCATGATGGCCAGGGTCTGCTTGGAAAAGATGTTGCTGAATCCCTTGATCGGGTTGATTTTTTCCAGATTGGGGGTGATCTTCTCGGTGGTGAAGAGCACCCCGACCTGGGCATAGTTGGCGATGAGCGCCATCACCAGGATCACCCCCATGACCGGCCCCAGGATCAGGGCGGTGGTGAGAATGGACTCCCGGGTCAGGGCGGCCATGTTGGCCGGCACGATTTCGATGGTGTGCAGATTGGCGAGAAAATGGGTCAGCATCCGGCCCATGCGGTCGAACATGTAGTCGCTGGTATAGTAGAGGGTGATGAGCCCGGAGAGCAGCACGGCGGCGGAGGGCACCTCCATGCTTCGCGCCACGTCCCCCTTCTTGCGCGCCTCCTGCAGGCGTCGCTGGGTGGGGGCCTCGCTTTTTTCCTGGCCGGACGATTCGTCTGCCATGGCTTATCCTCCCATGCCGCGGGCAAGTTGGGGCAGCAGGTGGCCGAGCATGTTGTAGTTGGCCAGCATCAGCGGCAGGAAATAGCTCAAGGAAAGACCGACAAAGATGAGACCGACGGCGATGTTCAGCGGCAGCCCCACGATCAGGATGGGAATCTGCGGCACGGTCTTGGCGATGATGCCCATGGCCACGTTGGAAAAGAAGAGGGCGGCGCTGGCCGGGGCCATGATCTTGACCGCCAGCACGAACATGTGGCCGGCGCCCTGCATGATGCCGTTGAAGGTGGCCTGGGTGATGGCGATCTTGCCCGGCGCCACCCATTGATAGCTCTCCACCAGGGTGCGGAAGAAGATGTGGTGGCCATTGGCGGCGAGAAAGAGAAGGATCGCCACCACGTTCCAGAACAGTCCCACCGGCGCGACCTGGCCTCCGAACTGCGGGTCGATGGTGCCGGCCATGCCCATGCCCATCTGGATGCCGACCATCTGGCCCGCGGTGTCCACCGCGGCGAAGAGGAAGCGGACAAAGAGCGAGAGGATGCCGCTAAAGGCAATCTCGCAGAGGATCAAGACCACGAAGCCGAGGGCGGTGGTCGGCAGTTGCTCGGCAGTAACCGGCACCACCGGCAGCAGCACCAGCGAGGTCATCAGGGAGAGCAGAATCTTGATCTGGGTCGGGACGCTGCCGGAGCCGAGGATCGGCATGAGGAAGAGCAGCGGCCCCACGCGGGTGAGGATCACCATGAGGCGCATGAGCTGGCTCAGACTCCAGTTGAGCAGGGCGGTATCGACCATGGTTTTTCCCGCCCCCTACCGGATAATGGTTGGCAGACTACTGATGAGGTTGTGGGTGTAGTCCACCATGGTGGCGATCATCCAGGAGGAGAGAAAGAGCACGGTGAGCATCACCGCCACGATTTTCGGCACGAAGGTGAGCGTCATCTCCTGGATCTGGGTCACGGCCTGGAAGAGCGAGATGAAGAGGCCGACGGCCATGCCGACCAGCAGTACCGGCCCGGCAAGGAGGAGGGTGACCTTGACTGCTTCCTGGGAGATGGTGATGGCGTCCTGTGGTGTCATGATGTTATACCCCGAAGCTTTTGACCAGTGAGCCGACGATGAGGTACCAGCCGTCCACCAGCACGAAGAGCAGCAGTTTGAATGGCAGCGACACCATGATCGGCGGCAGCATCATCATGCCCATGGAGAGCAGGATGCTGGAGACCACCATGTCGATGATGAGAAACGGCAGGTAGAGGACGAAGCCGATGGTGAAGGAGGTCTTGAGTTCGCTGATCATGAAGGCGGGGATCAGCACGGAGGTGGCGACCTCCTCGCGGTTTTTCGGTTTGGGCGCCTTGGCCAGCGAGAGGAAGAGTTCGAGATCCTTTTCCCGGGTCTGCTTGAACATGAACTCCCGCACCGGCACCAGCGCCGTGGTGAGCGCCTGTTCGGCGTTGATCTGTTCCGCCATGTAGGGCTTGACCGCGGTCTCGTTGATCTTGGTAAAGACCGGGGCCATGATGAACATGGTGAGGAAAAGGGCGAGCCCTACCAGCACCTGGTTGGGCGGCATCTGCTGGGTGCCGATGGCGCTCCGCAAAAAGGAGAAGGTCACCACCAGACGGGTGAAGGAGGTCATCATCAGCAGAATGGCCGGCGCCATGGAGAGCACGGTGAAGAGAAGCAGGATCTCGATCAGAACCGAGACCTGCTGCGGCGATTTGGCCTCGTCGACGCCCACGGAAAGGGTGGGCAGCGGCACCGCATGGGCCATGGCGGGAAGTCCGAGGAGCAGGCCGATGGCGATGAGGGCGGCGGTCAGCCGGAGACGGCGTTCAGTCATGGTTTTCTTCCTCCGTGGCCTTTTTCGCCGCCGGCCGCACCGCTCGGTCCAGGAGGGCGGCGAAACCGGAGTCGCGGCGGATGCGGCCGCTCGCCGCCGGCCTGGCACTTGTCGCTGCCGGCCGCAGCAGGCGAGAGGGATCGTCCAATCGGGTGACCAGGTTGATCTGCTGGTCGGTGACCCCGACCACCAGAACCTCGCCGCCGATCTCGACCACGGTCAGCTGCTTCTTGGGGCCGAGCATCCGGGTTTCGAGGATGTTGATCATGGCGCCTTGGCTCAGGCCGACTTTGGCGCCGAACTTGCGGAAAAGCTTGGCCATGAGCAGCATCAGGCCAAGGATCAGCAGCAGGGCGCCGAGGGCCTTGAAGATGGCGGCCACCAGCGAAAAGGAATCTGCCCCGCTGGTGAGCGGCGCGGTGCCGTCGGCCGCCAGGACGGCGGTGGCGACGAAGGCCGGCAGCACGGCAAGGCCGGCAAACAGGGAGGGCGTCAGGCGGCGCATCGACAGGCGTCCTTTTCTCAGGCCATGTTCTTGATGCGGTCGGCCTGGCTGATGATTTCCGTGATGCGCACACCGAAGCGGTCGTTCACCACGATGACCTCACCCTTGCCCATGAGCTTGCGGTTGACGTAGATTTCCACCGTGTCGCCCGCCGCCTTGTTCAACTCGATCACCGAACCCTGGGAGAGTTGCAGCATCTTGTTGATGATCATGCTGGTCTTGCCCAGTTCGACGGTGACCTCCAACGGCACGTCGAGCAGGAAATCGAGGTTCTGGCTGCCCGCCTGGCTGGGGGCGCCGTCACTCAACTCCTCGAAGTTCGGAGCCTGGGCGCCACTCGGGCCTTGCTCGGCAAGGGCCGCGGCCCAATCGTCTCCGGCGGTTCCTTTTCCTGGTTCGTCTGCCATGGTTGTTCTCCTCTGGTCGATGGTTCTCGCCGATGGCGGGGATCAGTCTTTTTCCTGGTCCAGCACTTTTTTCTTGATCAGGAAGGCGTTGTTGCCCCGGTGGATGCCGGGGGTGCCAAGGTATTTACGGACGCCGCCCACCAAGGCGGGCATCAGTTCGTCGGTGCGGCGGTCGAGTTGGATGATGTCGCCCACCGCAAGGTCCATGACGTCACCGGCCGGGATGGTGGCCCGTCCCAGTTCCACCCGGAGTTCCAGATCCAGGTTCTTGACGTTCTCCTGCAGGATGCGCCGGATGGTCAGGTCTTCCTCGCTCTGCTCGCGCTGGAAGGTGGTAAGCAGTTTGGCCTTGACCGATTCCAGGTTGGCGAGCGGGATACAGGTGGTGATGCTGCCCACCGCCCGGTCCATGTCTACGTCGTAGCGGTTGATGATGACCACATCCTCCGGCTGGCAGATCTTGGCGAACTGCGGGTTGATCTCGCTCCGCACGTATTGCACCTTGAGCGGTTGCAGCGAGTACCAGGCCTTTTCCAGGTCGTTCAGGAGGATGTTCACCACCCGGCGGATGAGCCGCTGCTCGATAGCGGTGAAATCGCGGCCCTCGATGCGGATGTTGCGGGTGCCGGTGCCGCCGAGGAAGTTCTCGACAAAGGTGAAGACGAGTTTCGGTTCCAGCACGATGAGGGCGTGACCGCGGAAGGGGGCCATCTTGAAGATCTGCAGGCTGCTCGGCACCGGCAGGGTGCGGACGAAGGCACCGAAGCGCTCCAGCTCCATGGGGGCGGCGGTGAGGTCGATGATGCGGCGCAAGGTGGTGGAGAGCGAGGTGCGCACCGCGCGCATGAAGGCGTCACTGATCGCCTCCATGGCCGGCATCTTGACCTGCACGATGCGTTGCTGCCGGCTGAAATCATACGGCGTGTAGCCGAGCGACTCCGCATCGATCGGCTCTTCGGGTTCCTCGATTTCGCCGCCGGCGATGCCCTTTAAGAGGGCATCAACCTCGTCCTGGCTGAGTATCTGTTCCATGCGTTGCTCTCGGTTTCGCGGGTCAGAACGCGCGGGTCGCGCCTACTGCACGACGAAGTCGGTGAAGTAGATGTTTTTGATCCGGTCGGGCCGCATGATCTGGTTAAAGCGCTCCAGCAGCTCGTCGCGAATGCGGATTTTGCCCTCCGGGGTCATGACCTCGTCAAAGGAAAGGCTGGTGAGCAACATGATCACCGTGTCCCGCAATTTGGGGATGACCTGCTTGGCCTTTTCCGCCGCGGCCGGATTTTCGAGTTCGAGTTCGACTTTCAGTTTCAGATAGCGCTTGCCCGAAGGGTCGGCCAGATTGACGACAAAGGGTTCGAGGGGCAGAATCTCACCAATGGCCTTGCCCGATTCGCCCTTGCCTCCCTCTTCTTTTTTCTCTTCTCCCGCCGCCGTAGGCTTATGGGTCATGAATTTGGTGTAGGCGAAGAAGCCGCCGCCGCCCACCAGCAGAATGGTCACCCCCAGGATGATGAAGAACATGAGTTTGGATTTCTTCGGTGCCTCTTGACTTCCGGCAGCCTCAGTCGCCTTTTCGTCCGCCATGTCGTCTCCTCTTTCAGGTAAGCGTGGACACCCGGTGTCCCTTGGTCTGCCAGCATCCCAAGCAAGCATCATGCCAAGAACCGATTGATGGGTTTAATGTACTGATTTCAGGAGGATTGTTCAAATTTTTTCCATTCGTTGGCCGATGATTGCGTGTCGTTGGGCAGCCATGGTCGTCATAATATTGACGAATTGACAGATGAAGTGTCAAAAAAGAGGGGCCTTGGCGTGAGAAAGGGAAAGTGGCGGCTGGGTCCTGTACAAGTGGCCGTTGGTATGGTAAATAGTGCCATTCGGAAACGGCCCTTTCGCCCGATTGCTGCGTTGCTCGGTCGCCGAAAAATGCTCAACGTACCGCGTGTACGCTCCGCTTTTTCGTCTCCATCGCTTCTTGCCCTCGAACGAAATCGCTCGTTTCCAATTTGGCACTCGGCAAGCGGTTCTTTAAACAATAAACAACCAGCAACGGCACGTTGCTCGCCTTTGTTGGGCATCCGCGGCGAGGCGTTGGCTCGCCGTTGGTCAGCAACCTTGAGGAGCAGGACATGGGCAAGACAGTTACCGAAAAGATATTGGCCGCCCATCTGGTGGAAGGCCGGATGGAAAAGGGTGCCGAGATCGGCATCCGCATCGACCAGACCCTCACCCAGGATGCCACCGGCACCATGGCGTACCTCGAATTCGAGGCCATCGGCATCCCGCGGGTGCAGACGGAACTTTCCGTCTGCTACGTGGACCACAACCTGCTCCAGTCCGATTTCCGCAACGCCGACGACCACCGCTTCCTGCAATCCATTGCCCGCCGCTTCGGTCTCTACTTCTCGCCGCCGGGCAACGGCATCTCCCACCAGATCCACCTGGAGCGCTTCGGGCTGCCGGGCAAGACTCTCTTGGGCTCCGACAGCCACACCCCCACCGGCGGGGGTTTGGGCATGCTCGCCATCGGCGCCGGCGGCCTCGATGTCGCCATGGCCATGGCCGGCAAGCCCTTCTACCTCGTCATGCCCAAGGTGTACGGCGTGAAGTTGACCGGCACGCTGCGGCCCTGGGTTTCGGCTCGCGACGTGCTGCTTGAGATCCTGCGCCGTCTCTCGGTCAAGGGCGGAGTGGGCTATATCATGGAATACTTCGGCCCCGGGGTCGCGGAACTCTCGGTCACCGACCGCGCCTCCATCACCAACTTCGGCGCCGAACTCGGCGCCACCACCTCGGTCTTCCCCTCGGACGAGAACACCAAAAAATTCCTGGAAAGCCAGGGCCGGGCGGAAGCCTGGCAGGAGATCGTCGCCGACCCGGATGCCGTGTACGACGAGGTGATCGAGATCGACATGTCGCAGCTCGAACCCCTCATCGCCTGCCCCTCCTCGCCGGACAAGGTGGTGAAGGTAAGTGAGGTGGCGGGCAAGCCGGTGGCCCAGGTGCTGGTCGGCTCCTGCTCCAACTCGTCGCTGCGCGACCTGATGGTGGTGGCCAAGACCCTGGAGAGCCGCACGGTGAGCACCAACGTGAGCTTCGAGATCAACCCCGGCAGCCGTCAGGTCCTGGAAAACCTCACCGCCCAGGGCGACATGCTCTCCCTGGTGCGGGCCGGCGCCCGGGTGCACCAGGCCGGCTGCCTCGGCTGCATCGGCATGGGCCAGGCGCCGCCCACCGGCGCCATTTCGCTGCGCACCTTCCCCCGCAACTTCCCGGGCCGCAGCGGCACCAAGGACGATCAGGTCTACCTCTGCAGCCCCGAAGTGGCGGTGGCCGCGGCCATCACCGGCAAGATCACCGACCCGCGCGAGCTGGGCGACTACCCCGCCTTCACCCTGCCGGCGAAGTACCTGCTCGGCGACCAGCGCATCGAAAAGCCGCTGGCTCCGGCCGAGGCCGAGAAGATCGAGATCATCCGCGGCCCGAACATCGCGCCCTTCCCCCGCTTTGCGCCGCTGCCCGAGCACTGGCAGGGCACGGTGCTCCTGAAGGTGGAGGACAACATCACCACCGACCACATCATGCCCGCCGGTGCCAAGGTGCTGCCGCTCCGCAGTAATGTGCCGGCCATCAGCGAGTTCGTCTACAACGCGGTGGACCCGGAGTTCGTGGCCCGGGCCAAGGCCAATCAGCCTGGCATGGTGGTGGGCGGCGACAACTACGGCCAGGGCTCCTCCCGCGAACACGCGGCCTTGGCCCCGCGCTACCTCGGGGTGCAGGTGAAGCTGGTCAAGAGCTTCGCCCGCATCCACAAGGCCAACCTCTACAACTTCGGCATCGTGCCGCTCACCTTCGTCAACCCGGCGGATTACGATCTGATCAGCCAGGGGGCGCAGGTGCGCATCCCCGACATCCGCAAGAAGATCGCAGCCGGCGAGGAGATCCTCACCGTGGAGGTGAACGGCAAGGTGATCGAGGCTCGCCTCGATGCCTCGGCCCGCCACCGCGAGATGCTGGTGGCCGGCAGCCTCCTGGGCATGGCCAAGAGTGCCGGGTGAGCGGACGGTAACAGTGGTGCTATGATGAGGGGCTGGCCGTGTGGCCAGCCCCTTTTTTGTGTTTCCCTCCTTCTTTTGTTCGCCGTTATGCCGGATGGGTGCAAAAGCCGGATGGGTGCAAAAGAAGGAGGCAAGAAAAGGGCGCCCGACTGTCCCGGTCCTGACGGACTTCCCGCAGGTACTCGCCGCAGGCGGGAACGCCGTGAACTCGCCCTCCCTGGCTCAGGCCAGACAGCACAGCGTTCTTTTTCCGCCAGCGGCTGCGTCCTGCGTCCGGTCCAGGACGGGGTTTTGTTGAACCCGTTTCACGCAGCCGAGCACCGGAGAAGACGCCGAACAAGGAGTTTGAACTGTTTGAGGCGAAGCCGAGTTTTCAAACTCCCGGCGTTTTCGAGGAGCGCAGGGTAGCCCGCAGGGCCAAGTGATCGGGTGCCCTTTCTTTGGTTCGTTTCTTTGGGCAAGCAAAGAAATGAACAGAAAAAGCAGGTCGTGGAAGATTATGGAACTCGATGCATTGAGCGTGGGGCTGACCCGCTGCCCCGACTATGACCGGGCCAAGATCAAGGCCGAGGTGGAGCGCCTCTGCGCGGCCCTTGCCTTCCGGCCTTCCTCCGGCACCAAGGTCTTGCTCAAGCCGAACCTGGTGGCCGGCACCCGGCGCGACGGGCTGCCCTGTACCCATCCGGAATTCGTGGCCGCGGTGGCGGAGTGGTGCCTCGACCATGGCTGCACCGTCACCGTAGGGGATTCGCCTGCCTTCGGCACCGCCCGCATGGTCATGCGTTCCTGCGGCATGGCGGCCGCGCTCAAGGGATTGCCGGTGCAGCTCGTCAACTTCGGGCGCTCCCGGCGCCATCGCTTGCTTCACGGCGCCCACGTCGGCATTGCCCGTGCGGCCCTGGAATGCGACTGCCTCATCAATCTGCCCCGGGTCAAGGCGCACGGCCAACTCCTCGTGACCCTGGCGGTCAAGAACTACTTCGGCACCGTGGTGGGGTTTCGCAAACCGCTGCTCCATGCCCGTCATGGCGGCCATGAGGGCGACTTTGCCCGCATGATCGTCGATCTGCTGCCGGTCTTGTCCGGTGGTATCACCCTCATCGACGGCATCGTTGCCATGCACCGCCAGGGACCGGTGAAGGGAGATCCTTTTCCTTTGGGTCTGATCGGCGCGGCGGTCAATCCGGTGGCACTGGACAGCGCCCTGCTTACCGTGCTCGGCATCGATCCGCAGCGAAGCTCGATCTGGTGCGAGTGCCGGCGTCGGAACCTGGCGGGGTGGCATCCGGATGGGGTCCGTTATCTGTTGCGCAACCCCCAGGAGTTCCGGGCGACCGGTTTTCTGGTGCCGCGCCATCTGAAACCCATCAGCTTTCACCCGTGGCATCTTGCCAAGGGCGCGATGAAGCGCCTGTGCAGCCGGCTCTTGCTGCGATAGTGCGGCCTGGCCCTTGTCTTTCCGGCCGGAGTCTTATACAATCGGGCGAACGCGCAGAGGCGACAAGACGAAGAGGACAGTGATACATGAAGGAGTATGGCCATGTATGAGTTACAGGGAAAGGTGGCGCTGATCACCGGCAGTTCGCGGGGAATCGGCAAGGCGATTGCGTTGAAGCTGGCGGCAAGCGGCGTCGATCTGGTGGTGAACTACGTGCGCCACCGGCAGGATGCCGAGCAGACCGCGGCCCAGATCGAGCAGCATGGCGTCAAATGTCTGGTGGTGAAGGCCAATGTGGCCGAAGACAACGACGTGCGCGCCATGTTCGATCTGATTGGGGCCGAGTTCGGGCGGGTCGATTTTCTGATCAGCAATGCCGCCTCGGGTGTGCTCAAGCCGGCCATGGAACTCACCGCCCGCCACTGGAATTGGGCGATGGACATCAACGCCCGCGCGCTGCTGATGCTGGCCCAACAGGCGGTGCCGCTGATGCCGGAAGGCGGCCGCATCATGGCGGTCTCCAGCATGGGCGCGGTGCGGGCCATCGAGAACTACACCGCGGTGGGTGCCTCCAAGGCGGCGCTCGAATCGCTGGTGCGCCATCTGGCGGTGGAGCTGGGGCCGAAGAAGATCAACGTCAACACCATCAGCGCCGGTGCGGTGGATACCGAGGCCCTGAAGAAGTTCCCCAACCGTCAGCAGATTCTGGACGGCGCCATTGCCCGCACCCCGCTGGGTCGGCTCACCACGCCGGACGACGTCGCCAACGTGGCACTCTTCCTGTGCAGCGAACTGGCCAGCATGATCCAGGGCCAGACCATTGTCGTGGACGGCGGCTATTCCATCCGCGCCTGATGCAGCCCCATTCCTGCTTTCATACGGTGGTCGAGCTGGTGCTGGCTTCGGCCTCGCCGCGGCGACAGCGCTTTCTCCATGAGTTGGGCCTCGATTTCACCGTGCAGCCGGCGGATGTGGACGAGAGTCTGACCCCTGGCGAGTTGCCGGCGGTTTTCGTGCGTCGCCTGGCGGAAGACAAGGCGCGGGCCGTGGCCGGCATGCGGCTGGCGGCGTGGGTGCTGGCCGCGGATACCATTGTCGAGGTGGAGGGTGAGATTCTCGGCAAACCGGTTGATGGCGCCGATGCGGTGCGGTTGCTGCAAAAGCTGCGCAACCGTTGGCATGCGGTGTGGACCGGTTTCTGCCTCATGCGGGGGCAGGCGGTGGTGACCGGGGTGGTGCGGAGCGAGGTGCGGTTCGGCGACTTTTCCGATGCGGTCTGCGCTGCCTATGTCGCCACCGGCGAACCGCTCGACAAGGCCGGTGCCTATGGCATCCAGGGCAAGGGCGCCTTCCTGATCCGCGAGATCAAGGGCTCCTACAGCAATGTGGTGGGGCTGCCGCTGCACGAGGTGGTGGATGCCCTGCTGGCCCAACGCATCATCGAACCCCGCTAATTCCATTTCAACCAAGCGGTAACTTCGCCGCTTCGCTGCTGCCGGCTCAACGCGCGGCGCGGCTCCTCGCCGTACTGGCTACTGTCTCGTCCGTCGTGCTTCCGCCATCCCTGGCTCGCACGACCTTAGGCCCTTCTTGGCCGTCGCTACTCGCTCGTCAATGGAGCAAGCCCATCCACTGCCTTCGCGTTCCCATCTTGTTTGGAAATGGAATTCGTCCTTTTATCTCAACTCCCTTGCTGATTCAGGGCGTACATCTTCGAGAAATCCCCCACCTTGCGGAAGAGGCCGGCAATGGCGGTGAGCAGCGCCAGGCGGTTGCGGCGCACGCTCGCGTCTTCCGCCATCACCATCACCTGGTCGAAGAAGGTGTCGATGGGTTCCTTCATCCTGAGAATCACCGCCAGGGCCTCTTCGTATTTCTGCGCCGCCAGCATCGGTGCCGCCTCGGCCTCGATGGCGCGCAGGGCGGCGGCGAGCGCGCGCTCCGCCGGTTCCGCCAGGGCCGCCTCGTCGATGCGGGTATCGGTGTTCTCCTTGATGATGTTGTTGACCCGCTTGAAGGAGCCGGCCAGCAGGGCAAAGGCCGGCTGGGCATTGATGGCGATAAGCGCCTCGATCCGGCGGCGGCAGTCCACCACGTCGTCGAAGTCCACCGAGACTACGGCCTCCACCGCCTCGATCGGCATTCCCTGGCCGGTGAGGTCGTTGGCAAAGCGGCCCTTGATGAACTCCAGCACGTTGGCGCGGGCGGTTGTCAGTGGTTCGGTGAGCTGGCATTGGTAGAGGGCGAGCGCCCGATCAAGCCAGGAGCCGAGAGAGAGCGAGAGGTTCTTGCCCTGGAGCAGGGACAGGAGGCCCAATGCCTGACGCCGTAGGCCAAAGGGGTCGGCGGTGCCGGTGGGCTTCTGGCCGATGCCGAAGTAGCCGGCTAACGTGTCGAGCCGGTCGGCGATGCCGATGATGGTGCCGGCCAACTCGTGCGGCAATTCGCCGCCGGCCCTGAGCGGCAGGTAGTGTTCGGCAATGGCCGTGGCCACCGCCGCCGGTTCACCATGCAACAGCGCGTAATCGCGGCCGATGCTGCCCTGCAGGGTGGGGAATTCGCCCACCATGTTGGTGAGCAGGTCGGTCTTGGCGAGCAGCGCCGCTCGTTTGACCGTCTCGATCAGTTCCGGCGCCAGTTGGCTGGCGAGTTCGCCGGCCAACTGCACCACCCGTTCGGTCTTCTCCGCCATGGTGCCGAGCTTGGCCTGGAAGACCACGCCGGAGAGATCAGCCACCCGGTCGGCGAGGGTGCGGTGCTGATCTTCCTTGAAAAAGAAGAAGGCGTCTTCGAGTCGGGCGCGGATCACCCGCTGGTGGCCGTCGGCGCCGAGGACCGGGTCCTTGACCCTGGTGTTGTTCACCGCCACGAAGTGGGGCATGAGCTTGCCCCCTGCATCCACCACGGCGAAGTATTTTTGATGCTCGCGCATCGAGGTGATGAGCACCTCCTGCGGCAGGGCGAGGAAGCGCTCCTCGAAGGTCCCGCAGATGGCGTGCGGCTTTTCCACCAGATTGGTGACCGTGTCGATCAACTCCTCGTCGGGCAGGATGCGGCCGCCGATAGTATCGGCTGCCTTGGTGATCTCGCTTCGTACCGCCTCGCGCCGTTCGCTCGGATCGGCCAATACCTCGGCGGCGCGCAGATCGTCGAGGTAGTCGGCGAAATCTTGCGGCTCCATGGCCTGCGGGGCCATGAAGCGATGGCCATAGGTGCGGCTGCCGCTCTCCAGCGTCTCGAGGCGGAAGGGGATGGCCTGGCCATTGTACCGGGCCAGCAGCCATTGGATCGGCCGGGCGAAGTGGAGGCGGCCGCTGCCCCAGTGCATCGACTTGGGAAAGGGGATGGTTGGAATCAGTTCCGGCAGCACCTCGGCCAGCAGCGCCGGCGTGGCCTTGCCCGGTTGCTCGACCCGCACCATCAGGTATTCGCCCTTGGGGGTGGCTACCACCTCGATCGCCTCCACCGCGACGCCGCGGGACTGGGCAAAACCGACGGCCGCCTTGGTCGGCTGGCCTTGTTGATCGAAGGCCGCCTTTTTTGGTGGCCCCAGAACCTCCTCGACCCGGTCGGGCTGGCGTTCGGCCAGCTCGCTGACGCAGACGGTGAGGCGCCGGGGGGTGGCGGCGGTCTTGGCCTCGCTGAACGTCAGGCCCAGTTCGCCGAGGCGGCGGGTGAGATTTTCCTTGAGGCTGGCTAAGGCCGGCATCAGGTAGCCGGCCGGGATTTCCTCGGTGCCGATTTCAAAGAGCAGTTCGTGGGCCATGAGGGGTCTTCCGGGTTGGTGATTAGTGAACAGTGCGTTGCGGGTCCTGCCCTTTGGGCCATTCCAAGAGGGCGAAGGTGTTGAAGCCGGCGGCCAGATTCTCGACCCGCACGGAAAACCATTTGATGTGCGGATGGCTGGCCAGCTTGGCGCCGATAGCCTTGGTCAGCCCTTCCACCGCCAGGGTGCATTCCGTCTGCGAGTCGGTGGGCCAGCAGAGGTCGTGGCGGGTCACCGCCTCCACGGTGTCGATAAGGTCCTCGATCCAGACGAAATGGCGGCAGCGCAGGGCCACCTCCGCCATCCCCCAGTGGCCGAGTGAGCGCGGCATGCCGGTCGTTGGCTGGGTAGGCTGCGGCGGGGCGATGGGTACCCGAACCGAGAGGACCAGGTCATCCTTCTGTTCGAGGGAACCGTGCATCCGGCAGCGATATTCGTTGATGCCGATGGCATTTGCCTCGCCGCGCTTGAGGAAGTAGGGGAATTCGAGTTCCATGTGGGCGGCCGCGGCCTGGAGTTTTTCCTTCATTTCCTCAAGGATGAGATGAAAGCTGGCCAGGGTGATCTCGCCGTGAAAGCGGTTCAGGATCTCGATGAAACGGCTCATGTGGGTGCCCTTGAACTGATGGGGCAGATTGACGTACATGTTGACCGTGGCCACCGTGCGCTGAATGCGCTGGGCCTTGTCCAGCAGGGTGATGGGGTAGGAGATGTTCTTGACCCCCACCTTTTTGATGTTGATGCGCCGGTGGTCGCGCTGGCCCTGGATGTCTTTCATGGCGTCCTTCAAAAAAACGGCCCGCCGGTATGCAGCGGCGGGCCGCGGAATGCGGGCGGTGTGCGGGCAGGAATCATTACGCCAGGTGCTTCCTGACCGCCGCCTTCAATTCGTCGAGATTGGAAGATTTGACAATGTACTCGTCGGAGGCCCACGATGCAAGGTCTTGTTTGAACTCCTGGTAGGCGGAACAGAGGATGACCGGCACCGTGGGCTTGATCGCCTTGATGCGGCGCAGCGCCTCGATGCCGTTCATGCCCGGCATGTTGATGTCGAGGATGATGAGGTCCGGGCCGATGATGTTGAGTTTGTCGAGCGCTTCCTCGCCGGTGAGGGCGGAGTGGACCTCGTAGCCCGCTTCCTCGAGTTCTTCGCGGTACAGGAGATGGATGCTCTCTTCGTCGTCCACCAGCAGGATTTTTTTCATCAGTGCGTCCTCCAGGCCGGCCGGGGTGCCGGCTAGATCTCCGCTTCCCGCAGAAAGCGCGCCGCCTCTTCCGGCGGCACCGGGTTGATGTAGAAGCCGGAGCCCCACTCGAAGCCCGCGACCATGGTGAGTTTGGGCATGATCTCGAAATGCCAGTGGTAGTGATCCAGCGGTTGCGAACGCAACGGCGCGCCGTGCAGCACGAAATTGTAGGGCACGCCGGGCATGCAGTGGTCGAGGCGCTTCATACACTCGGAAAAAATTGCCGCCAGATCGCGAAAGGTCTCGTCGTCGGCGGTCATGAAGGAGGAGGCGTGGCGTTTGGGCATGATCCACATCTCGAAGGGCGAGCGCGGGGCAAAGGGGACGATGGCGAGGAAATGGCTGTTTTGGGCGATGAGCCGGCTACCCTGGCTGAGTTCCTGCCGGATGATGTCGCAGAAGATGCAGCGTTCCTTGTACTGGTAGTAGGAGAGGCTGCCATCGAGTTCCGAGGCGATCATGCGTGGCACGATGGGCAGCGCCACCAGTTGGGAATGAGAGTGTTCGAGCGAGGCGCCCGCCGCCGCCCCGAAGTTCTTGAAAACCATGACGTAACGGAAGCGCGGATCCTTGGCGAGGTCGTTCAGGCGATCCCGGTAGGCCCAGAAGACTTGGACCATGCGCTCCGGCGGGAGCTGGGTGAAGGTTTCATTGTGGTTCGGCGTCTCCACGATGACCTCGTGGGCGCCAATGCCGTTCATTTTGTCGTAGAGGCCCTCGCCCTCCTTGTTGAGATCACCTTCGATGATGAGGGCGGGGTATTTATTGGGCACCACCCGGAGCGACCAGCCGGGCTGGTTCGCCCCGCGGCCGGGTGAGGCGCCGTAGGCCAGCACCTCCGGGGGCGTGGTGTTCTCATTGCCGGGGCATAGGGGACAGAAGCCGCCCCGCACGTGGTTTTTTTCGATAATGAAATCGCTGGGCCTCTTTCCGCGTTCCGTCGCGATGATAATCCATCGGCCAACAATCGGATCCTTGCGGAGTTCGGGCATGACGTGACCTCTAGAGGCCTTTCTGGGCCTTCTCCTGCGTTTCTTGTCTGGTTTTACACTCGATGCAGAGGGTGGTGACCGGCCGCGCCTCCAGGCGTTTCACCGAGATGTCGTCGCCGCACTCTTCGCAGATGCCGTAGGTGCCGTCGTCGATCCGCTCCATGGCCTCCTTGATCTTCGACAACAGCTTGCGTTCGCGGTCGCGGATGCGCAGCTCGAAGCTGCGGTCCGATTCGGCCGTGGCGCGATCGGTCGGGTCGGGGTAATTATCGTTATGGTCCGTCATCTCATGGATGGTTTTGTCTGCTTCGGTGAGGAGCTGCTGGCTCATGTCCTCAAGTTTTTTGCGGAAATGCTCAAGCTGTTTTGGTTTCACGATACAACTCCTTGGGGTTCGCCTTTTCTTCCATGATACCAGAACGGGGAGTCGCCACCTACCCGTTTCGTTGATATCTACCGCTCTTGCCACCGGTTTTTTCGAGTAGCCGGATATTGCCGATGGTCATACCTTTGTCAACCGCCTTGCACATATCGTAGATGGTCAGCGCCGCGACACTGACCGCGGTGAGCGCCTCCATCTCCACCCCGGTTTTGCCGCTGATGCCCACCGTGGCCTCGATCTCCACCGTGTGGTGCTCTTCGTCGAGCCGGAATCGCACCTCGGCCCGGTCGATGGCCAGGGGGTGGGTAAGGGGAATCAATTCGTCCACCCGTTTGGCCGCCATGATGCCGGCGATCCTGGCCACGCCGAGCACGTCGCCCTTGGCCATGGTGCCGGCCGCGAGCTGGGCAAAGGCCTTGGGGGACATGGTGATTGCGCCGCCCGCCGTGGCCTCCCGGGCGGTGACGGCCTTGCTGCCGACATCAACCATCCAGGCGTTGCCGCTGGCGTCAAAATGGGTGAGGGTGGCGCGTTTGGCGGTCATGGGGCGACTGTCTCCGTCTGTTTGGTGCCTGGCGTCCCTGGCCGGCAGGCGTCAGTGGATTCTTTCCTTATAGCCACGCCCACTCTAGAAATGAAAGAATTTTTTCAGGAAGCCGGCGCCGACGCTTTCGTTCCCCTTCTCGTCGAGGGCGGCGAATTCCTTCAGCAGTTCTTTCTGCTTCTTGTTGAGCTTGGTCGGGATCCTGACCTGGACTTCGCAGAGCATGTTGCCGCGGCCATGGCCGCGCAGGTGCGGCACGCCCTCGCCTTTGATCGTGAAGGCCTGCCCGGTCTGGGTCCCGGCGGGGATGGCGAGTTCATGGGCGCCGTGGATAGTCGGCACTTCAAGCGTGCAGCCCAACGCCGCCTGGGTGAACGAGATCGGGATGGAGCAGAGGATGTCGTCGCCCTCGCGCTGGAAGAATTCGTGGGCCTCCACGTAAATGATGACGTAAAGATCGCCGGGGCCGCCGCCCTTTTTGCCGCCTTCCCCCTCGCCGCGCAGGCGCATGCGGGCGCCGGTATCGACCCCGGCCGGAATCTTCAGCGAGACCTTTTTTTTCTTGGCGACCAGTCCCTGGCCATGGCAGTCATGGCAGGGTTCGGTGATCATCTCGCCCTGGCCATGGCAGTGTGGGCAGGTGGTCTGGATGCGGAAAGGCCCCTGGGCATGCAGCACCTGACCGCGCCCTTGGCAGGTGGTGCAGGTCTGCGGCTTGTGTCCGGGGCGCAGACCGGAGCCTTCGCAGGTCCAGCAAGTGTCGCGGCGGGTGATCTCGATTTCCTTTTCCACGCCATGCACCGCCTCCAGAAAGGAGATGGTCAGATCGTAGCGCAGGTCGGCGCCAGGAATCGGCCCCTGACGGCGCCGGCCACTCGGGCGCGCGCCGAGACCGAAGAGATCGCCGAAGATGTCGCTGAAGCTTGAGAAGATGTCGTCAAAATTACCCGGCCCGCTGTAGCCGCTGTCGCGCAGGCCGGCCACGCCGTACCGGTCGTAGATCTTGCGTTTTTCGAGATCACCCAGCACCTCATAGGCCTCGGCTGCCGCTTTGAACTTCTCCTCCGCCTCTTTGTCGCCCGGATTGCGGTCCGGGTGGTACTTCATGGCCAGCTGGCGGTAGGCCTTCTTGATCTCATCGGCCGAGGCGCTGTTGGTGACGCCCAGCACCCGGTAGTAATCGGTTTCCATGCCTAGTTCGTGCTATCGTCGAAGGCCTCGGCGGAAAATTCCTTGGTTTCGGTCGGCGCCGGCGGTTCCGGCAGGTTGTCGTATTCCTGGATGTTGCCGAAGGAAATCTTGCTGGCCGCGATCTCCCGCAAGGTGGCCACGGTCTCCTTATTTTTGCTTCTCACAAGGAAAGGGGCGCCTTTGCGGTGTTGTTTGACCCGCTTGACGGCAAGATGGATAAGGGCGAAACGGTTTTCGTTGCCGATCTGCTTGAGGCAATCTTCCACGGTGATCCGAGCCATGTACGGTATTCCTCCTGGCGAGGGTTTCGACCCGTGCGGGGTCGCTTAAACTCGCCAAATATAATACAGCGGAATGATTTGGCAAATGGTTTTTCGCCGGTACGTATATTTTTTTTATTTATTCCGAGTGGTTATTGTTTTCTTTGGGCGGGCGCCGCAGCGGTTTGCAGATGGGCTTGTCGTTTTATGGCATGAAATATGCAAAAAAAATCAACAGCCGTATCGTTGACCACACGTTTCCGGGCCAGGCCAGGCGGCGTGAGAGCAGCATCAACGCCGGACAGAAAGCGGGACCGCCGGAATTTTTTACCGGCCGGGTGGCGTGATACTGGGTGTCGATTTTTTGACGATATGGCAGATTGCGACTGATGTCGGTCTCTGGGGAGATAGGACATGGCAGGCAAAAGGAGAAAGGGATGCGAAAGCTTGGGATGGTGATTTTGTTGTTTTTGCTGGCCGGTTGTTCCGGTGGCATACGTTCCTCGCTGGTGGAGATGGACCTGCGGCTCGCATCGCCCGCCTTGCGGCTCAATAATGATGACGTGCCGGTGGTCTATCCCGATCAATATGCCGGCGGCGGCGCCAGCCGCGATCCGATGGTGAACGCCTTCGGCCCGTCGTGGGAGAGCCTGGAGCCGTTTTACAGCGATTATCGGTTCAACCCCTGATATGAGGCACATCGCCATGATAGGAAGAAAATGTTACACTGGTCTGCTGCTGGGCGTGGTTCTGCTGGGCTGGCCGATGATTGCTGCGGCAGGAGGGCAGGGAGCGGTATTCAAAGAGCCGCCCCCGGCGGTGGATACCTCGATGCCGGACCTTCCGCCGCCGGCGGCTCCGACAACCGAGCCCCCGGCGCTAACGGCCCCGGCGGCAACGACGTCGCCGGTTAACACCCCGCCCTATCGCCCTTATTTTTACAACTATCCCCATGAAATTCCGGCTGATTACGTCTTCCGTACCGAACGGGTCTTCTCGCCCCAAGGCATGGGGGGCGGCTTGTTCTCCGGCTTTGCCGGAAGCAACGCCTCGCCGGTTGCCGCCAACGCGGCACTGTCCACGGCGGTGCACAACTTGGCCCAACGGCTGTTGACCGGCACCCAGGAGGAGATCGCCGACGAATACACCGTCGCGGTGAGCACCTTTGTCAATCTCAACAATCTCTATGCCACTTCCGCCTTGGGCCGCTACGTGGGCGAGCAGATGATCGGCGAACTGCGGGGTAGCGGTATCGCGGTGATCGACGTGCGCAAGACGCCGGGTATCATGGTGAGCAGATACAATGGTGAATACAGTTTGTCGCGGGACATGAAAGAGTTGCGTTACATCCAAAACGCCCAGGCCATGCTGGTCGGTACGTATACGGTAGCCGAAGGCCGGGTTTTTTTGAATGCCCGGCTGCTCCGGAACGCCGACAATATGGTGCTGGCGGCGGCCACCCTGGAGATTCCCATGGATGCCGTGGTGGCTGGCATGCTGGCCGACGAGGGGATGCCGGCGAGCAAGGCGACGCCGGTGGCGGTGCGGGCCTTTGGTAAACGATAAGGAGAATAAGGATGAAATGCGCAAAAGGCCTCCGGCGATGGGGGATGGGGTTGCTGGCTGCCCTGGTGCTGCTTGCCGGCTGTGGGCCGACGGTGCATACCGGCGGCACGGCCTCGGTGGTAACCCCCGATTTTTTCGGCCTCGGTGAAGAGGTGGCGCAGCAGCTGGCGCAAAATTTTCATCATGGCCGCGCTACCGGCATGAGCCTCATGCTCACCACCATGGTGAAGGTGGATAACCTTTACGAGACCAGCCGCTTCGGCCGGACCTTTACCGAGTCGCTGGCCACCAGACTTTTCCGCCATGGCTTCGGGGTGGTGGAGATCCGCAAGGCGAGCGAAGTGCTGGTCAAGGCCAACAGCGGTGAGTTGATGCTGACCAGGGATGCCCGGTTGCTCGCCAAGCAACAAAGGGTCCATGGCATCGTGGTGGGCACCTATTCCTTGACCCCGCGGACGGTAATCCTCAATGTCCGCATTCTTGACGCTGCCTCGCAGGATGTCCTTTCCGTCGCCGGGGTGGAGATCCAGCGGAGCGCCAATATCAACTATCTGCTGGCCGCGTCCGCCGACGGCGCAGAGGATGCCGGCGTGTCCGCCCGGGAGCGGTAGGAGGGGAGTATGCGAAGAGGCATGCTGTTGTGGGTGGCGTTGGCGATGCTCGCTGCCGGCTGTTCACTCCGCGACCAACGTTCGACGCTGTACGTCGAGCCGCGGACCGGTTCGCCGGTGGTCTATATCCATCCGTTGCAGAACACCTTCGACGAGGCGTCGGTGGGGGTGCTGCCCTTTTCGGTGCCGGAGAACGTCCCCCCGGCGCAGGGGGTGCAGGTGGCCGCCCTGTTTAAGGACGTGCTGCTCGGCAAACGCGCCTTTCCGGTGGTGCGGCAGTTGGGACAGGGGTATGGCGATCTGGATGAGGCCTTGGCCCGCGGCAAGGCGGCCAAGGTCGATCTGGTGCTCGCCGGCCGGGTGAATTACGCCTTGGCGGCCACCGAATTGGGCGGCGGCCGGGTTTCGGTCTCGGTGCGGCTCCTGAATGTCCGTTCCGGCAACACGGTTTGGTATATCGAGCAGGCGATCGACCAGCCCATGGATTATCCCGACATGGGGATGTGGGGCCGGTTGGTGGATTCGTTCGGGGTGCCGAAGGTGCGGCCGTCGACCGGCGCGCCACCGGTACCCAATATGCTGGCCAAGATCGCGGTGGACATGGCCGAGGTCATGGCCGGCGCCCGCATGGTGAATCGGTAGGGCGGTGGCTGCCTTGGCAGCCTTGAAAAGACCCCAACGCGAGTTGATCGGCACCAATCGAGCCGCCTTTCTGTCTCGCATTTCAAAGCGAACAGCCGGCGGCGCGCAGGGCAAGGCGGCATTGGCGTAGCCTGTGGCGGGAAGCAACGCCTTGGGCACCGTAAGGCTTACGGTGCAGAGCCGACCGCTTTCCGTCCCGCAAATTTCACCGCAATGATGCTGATCTCGTAGAGGATGATGAGCGGGATCGCCATCAGGCATTGATTCACCACGTCCGGCGTGGGGGTGAGGATGGCGGCGACGATGAAGGCGATGAGGATGGCGTAGCGGCGGTTCTTGCGGAGGAAAGAGGCATCAAACAGGCCGAGGCGGGCAAGCAGCACCATGAAGACCGGCAACTCGAAGACCAGGCCAAAGGCGATGAGTAATCGGATTGACAGGGAGAAATATTCCGTCACCGCTGGCAACGGGGTGAGGAAATCGCTGGAGTAGCCCACCAGAAAGCGAAAGGCCGGCGGGAAGACCACGTAATACCCAAAGGCGGCTCCGACCAGAAAGCAGAGCACCGACACCACGGTAAAGGGCAACAGCACCCGTTTTTCGTGCTGGTAGAGCCCAGGCGCCACGAACCGCCAGATCTGCCAGAAGAGAACCGGACTCGCCAGTACGATGCCGGCGGCCAGGGCGATTTTCAGATAAAAAAAAAGCCCTCCTGATAGGAGGTGAAAATCAGGGTGCTCCCTGGCGGCAACACCGCAAAGACGGGACGAAAGAGCCACTCGCCGATCTCTTTGCTGTAGGCATAGGCGATGCCAAAACCCACCGCCACGGCGATCACGGAGTTGACGAGACAACGGCGCAGATCCGCTAGATGCTCGGTCAGGCCCTGCTTTTTAAATTCTTCCGCCATGGTTGCGCGTCCGTTTTCGCTCCAGGGAGCGTGTTGGCAAGAGACTCCGCGCCATACTAACCGGATGGCTGGGCATGGTCAAGCAAATCCAAACGGTTTTGTAGCGAAGGGGGTTGCATCATTCCCGCCGACAGGGTAGTTCATGGGCTGTCATGAAGAACCTGCCCACTCCTCACGATTTGGCTTCCGGTCGTGCGCTGCTCGCCCGGCCGCTGTTGCCGTTGGCCCGCCTTGCCGGCTTCCTGTATCTTACCGGCCCCTTCGAGCGGATCGCCGAGCTGCTCGGCGAACTCCCGGATCCGATCGAAATCGGCGGGGTGCTCTATCCGCAACCAGCGGCGTTGCTCCAGCCCTATCTGGCGATTCTCCAAGAGTTCGAACAGTTCAAACATCCGACCGCGCGGTCGTATCGGATCATTGATGAGAGCGGCAACGAACTGCCGTCCATGGAGGCCATCGACCTGTGGTGCAGCCACCACCTGCTGGTGCAGGAGTTGGAGGTGATCAACAGCCTGCTCTGCGCCCCTTGCGGCTGCACCCTCTGCTGCACGGGGCCGGCGGCAGAGATGGGCCAGGTTTTTTTCGAGATCCCGCTGCATGCCGCGGAGTGTCAGTGGTTTCCCCTTGCCGCCATGGACACCGAGGCGAGCCGGGCAACGACGCCATATCAGGAGCCGCCACTCCGGCGAGGCGATCTCCCGTTTTATGAAACCGCCCCGGCGCTCTATCATTGGCAGGGGGGCTGGAGCCTGATTTTGCCCAGGAATGCGGCCTGCCCCCATCTGGAGCCGACTGGCCGCTGCCGCATTTACCCGCACAGACCCGAGGTCTGCCGCCGGCCGCAGATTTTTTCCTATGTCCTGGAGGCGCTCCCGGCAGCCCAGGCGAACGAAGTGACTACCTATCAGGCCCGCCGTTCCCTGCTCGCAGTCTGGGATTGCCCCTATGTCCAGGTGTTGCAGGAGTCGATTGCTGCTTTCGCCGCGGCCTGCGAACTCACCCCGGTATTCCGGCAGAATAAGGCCTGAGCCGCTTCAGGTGATCGGTCAGCTTTTCTTGCGTTGTTGCTGGAAAAGCTGCCACAACGGTGTAATGCGCCGTATCCGCTGGTGTGGCAAGGCTTCCCATAGGATAGCCGGCGGCTCGTCGCGCGCAGCCGCGATTTCGCTGGTGCCACCAGGATGGATCACCACATCGGCCCGCACATCCCATGGCTGCGCATCGTCAACTACCGTTTCCCCCGTTAAAAAATTTCCGGTGACCGCCACGACCGCGAACGACGCCGCCAAGCCGCCGGCGGCCTGCAGGATGGCGACGGTCAGATCGAAAAAACCCTTGCCCTCGGCCACCATCACTCCGCGTTGATCCACTGCCACCGCATTGGTCACCAGCAATCCGATCTGGCCGCCGGCCAAACCGGACAGGGTAAGCCGTTCGCCGCAAGTCACGATGCCATGCGGAGTAACCGCCTGCCTTAAGGCGCCAAAGGGCAGGGTGTACGGCGTCAGCGTCCAGAAGCCCTCCACTAGCCCGGCAGCGGGCATGAACAGGCGTTTGCCGTCACAAAGGGCGTTGATGCGAATTTGCTGTAGCATGGGCGCTGGGTCGACCGCAACCGCCCTGGTAATGCGATACGGTGTGAGACGACGCACCTGTTCGGCGATGCGACCAGGAGAGAAGGTGGCACCGCTGGTCGGCTCTTTTGAGGTTCGGCGCAGGAGTTCCTTGTTCATCCGCATCTCCCAAACAAAAAAGGGCCGGCGAGTTTACCCCGCCGGCCCTACGTTTCCATTACCGCCTGCCTTACAGGTTGGTGGAAACCCTTCGTCCCTCGTCAACCGCCCGTAAGGCGGAGTGACGCTGACGTCCGGGCGCCTCGCCGCGCCCCTCCCGCGCTGCCACCGTCATCCCCTGCATCTTGGTCTGAAAACCGAAATCCACCAACCGCCGGACATCCTCCCACATGGACTCGCTTCCCATGAGCGCAACGATGATTTCGTGGCCGTCACGGCTGAATTTACCGACATACGTCTTGCGGGCAGCATCAGTATAACCGGTCTTGCCGCCCTCGGCGCCCTCGATCTGCCAGAGTGCCCTATTGTGAGAGTGCAACAGCTTGCCGTCACTGGTTTTCACCTCGGTAACGGCCATGCGCCGGCAAAAATCCCCATCCAGCATCGCCTGCCGGAAAATCGTCGCCAAGTCGTGGGCGGTAGTCTGCTGTCCCGGCGCGGTCAAGCCGTTGGCCGTCTTGCAAATCGTATTGGTGGCGCCCAGTGATTCCGCCTTACGTGTCATCAGTTTGGCAAAGGCTCTCTCCGAGCCCGCGATCCGTTCGGCCAACGCCACACTGGCGTCGTTGGCCGAAGCCAGCAGCACCGCATTGATGAGGTCGTCGGCCACATATGTTTTCCCGGGCCGGAGATAAACCTTGGAACGCGGCATCCGCGCCGCCTCCCGGCTGGCTGGGACCATGTCGTCGGGGCGTAACGACTGCACCGCGATCAATCCGGTCAACACTTTGATGGTGCTGGCAGGCTGTCGCGGCAGATCCGGATTGAGGGCGTAAATCAACTCGCCGGTCGCCGCATCCATTATCACGGCGCTCCGCGATGTCAGTTGCTCCTGCAAATAGGCCGCGCCCTGAATGTTGTCGCCGTAATGCTCGGCTACTCTGACGCAGTGAACAGCGCCTTGTTTTTTCGCGAGGGCGGCATGCCGCCTTTTTGCCCGCCGCAGCCGATGTTTTTGGGCGGCGGCCGAGGCCTTCGACTTCTTCTCCCCCCGAACGCTCGCACTCCGCTTGTGCTTGACGGCACCCCGATGATGCGTATTGCGCGCCAACGCGGGGGGCGCCATAAGCAACAACGTCACTCCGAAGACCAGGATAGTTTTAAATATCTTTTCCAACCTCATTGTCCTTTCCCCTTGTTCTCCCTATCGGAACATCACGAAATCATCATAAAAATCATCATGATATCCTAGAAAAAGCTATATCGCATGGAGGAGGTATAAATCAACCTTTTTTTGAACTTTTTTGGGCAACAGGTTGTTTTCACGAAACTATTAACCATGTTGCTCCTATGCCAATCCCACAACCGGTTGGTGCCTTTGGTGTTCCACTACACGATATATGGGATACCGGCCATGAACAAGGAATTCCAGACGGACCATTCAATTTTTTCACTTTTTTCCGGCAAAGACGCATGATGCTCTTTCTCCCAGCCTCACCTGTCAGCGTATTGGCGAAGATGGTTCCGGGAGTCGCCGATTGTTCAGGTATCACATGTTCCTCCAGGGGGAAGATCTCGTCTTTGGCGCTTCTCCACCGCAGCCTCTGCCAAGATCCTTGATTTCTTGAGGCAACACGGCATCATCGCGGCGCAGCTTTCCCGATACAGCGCCATCGCTCATCGGCCGGCAAGAGCGTTCGGCAGCACGTGCCGTTTCGGCCGGAGCGGAGGGTGGTGGCCGCTCACGGTTTGGGTGGTTTTGCCGGAGGCATCGAGGTAAGATAATGATTGTCGGCGCTGGAACCATCGCGCCCAGAGATGCGGCCGCGTCCGACGACCGTTGCGGAGGCAGCGCCTATTCTTCCTCGACCAGCCTGAGAATCGCCGCCGGGATCTTCTTGAGGGGGATCACTTCGTCTACCCCGCCCGCCTCGATCGCCTCCTTCGGCATGCCGAAGACCACGCAGCTCGCCTCGTCCTGGGCGATGGTTTTGGCCCCGGCCTCCTTCATCTTGAGCATGCCCTGGGCGCCGTCTTTGCCCATGCCGGTCAGGATGACGCCCACCGCGTTGGCGCCACCATAGGCCGCTACCGAGTTGAAGAGCACATCCACCGCCGGGCGCTGGTAGCAGACCAGAGGACCACTTTTGATATTCACGTAGTAACGGGCGCCGCTGCGACGCATCATCATGTGGAAATTTCCTGGGGCCAGCAAGGCGGTGCCCGGTACGACCGAATCGCCGTCCACCGCCTCTTTCACCCGGATCTGGCAGAGGCTGTCCAACCGTTCGGCAAAGGTGGTGGTGAACTTGGCCGGCATGTGCTGCACGATCATAATCCCCGGCGTATTGGGCGGCAGCTGGACCAGTACCTCCTTCAACGCCTCGGTGCCGCCGGTGGAGGCGCCGATGGCGATGATCTTGTTGGTGGTCTTGGAGAGCGACAGCTTGGCCTGCGGCGTCACCGCCTGCGTAGCGACCATCTGTGCCCGCTGGGCCATGTTCACGTGGGCCGCCGCGCGAATCTTTTCGGCGAGCTGGGTACTCATGTCGCCAACCGAGTACGCCTCACCCGGCTTGCTGATCACATCCACCGCCCCGATTTCCATGGCCTCCAGGGCCAGGGCGCCA
The DNA here is from genome assembly GCA_021802645.1 of Deltaproteobacteria bacterium. Classification (GTDB taxonomy): domain Bacteria; phylum Desulfobacterota; class Desulfobulbia; order Desulfobulbales; family Desulfurivibrionaceae; genus JAJZRJ01. The sequence goes on from JAJZRO010000007.1 coordinate 112,634, forward strand.
CCCTCCTTGGTCAGCGAGCTGACGATGATGACCGGCAGCGGATAATACTTCATGAGCTTGCGCAGGAAGGTCAACCCGTCCATGCGCGGCATTTCGATATCAAGGGTCACGACATCGGGCTTGAGGGTCACGATTTTGTCGCGGGCCACGTACGGGTCCGGCGCGGTTGCCACCACCTGGATATCCTGCTCGTGGGACAACTCCTCGCTGAAGACCTTACGGACCACCGCGGAATCGTCTACCACCAGTACACGTATTTTTTTCATGGAGACCTTATTGCCAGCTGGGGTTTTGTCTGCCGTCGTTCATTCATTCCCCCTCGTCGTATACGACCCAGAAGAGCCCGTGTTCGGTATTGAAAAGGAAGAGCCCTGGCTGCGCGAGCAAGTCCGCGGCGGAAAAATCGGTCGTCGCCTGTGAGCGCGGCAGGCCGAGCTTCATGGTGCCACCGGGGTCAACCCTCCCCAGCAGGCTGCCGACCGCCATGTTGGCCGTCTCTTTCACCGTGTCGAGCACCTGGGACTCGTTGACATCGGTGGCGTTGACGCCCAGAAAGTTGACCGTGATACCACGGGCCAGGCCCTGTGGCAGATAGAAACGGAAGCGGCCGGACTTCGCCCCCTGAAAACTGATGGTAGCCTCATAGTAGGAGGCATCGGTCGCGCCGATCTCTTCCTGGGTTGGCGTTTCGAACAACGGTTCCAGAAAGGTGAAATACATGGTCTCGAAGACCTCGGACAAGGTCTCATAGATGGTCTGCCGCAGATTGGTATCCATTGCACCTCCCACCGCGAAAGGATGAGCCGTTAAAAATCCATGTCGCTGTCTTCGCCGCCCTGGCGCGGCATGTCAGCCATCTGGTGTTCGTAGGCCTTGGCCAGCACCTCATAGAGGATGGTCTTGATGGTTTCCGGCACAAAGGGTTTTTTGATATATCCCGCCACCCCCAGGCGCTTCGCCTCTTCCACCCGGGCCTCGCTGGACTCGGTGGTGATGAAGATCAACGGGATGCGCCGGTAATCCGCGCTGGCGTTCACCGCCCGCAACAAATCCATGCCGCCCATCTCCGGCATGTTGATGTCGGAGAGGATCACATCGATCCAGTTGTTCTCCAGAATTGCCAGTGCCTCTTTGCCGTTGGCTGCCTCGTGGAATTCGCCGACCGGCACCCCGGACATCTCCACCGTCTTCTTGACCACGGCCCGCATGGTTTCCGAGTCGTCCGCCACCAGAATATTGAACGCCATACCCCCACTCCTGTCTTCACTTTAGCCCAACGCCTGCAACATGGAGCTTTTGCCGCGTCAGAGGTGAAAAAGCTCCTGCGCCCGTTCCATCTCTTCCAGCAGGTTCGCCATGCACAGATCCAGATTCGCCGGGGTGATCCCGAATCGTCGCAACCCCTCTCCTTGCAGCTTGGTGGCCAGGCCATCGGCTCCGACCCCGATCCCCATGGAGATCACCAGGGCATTGCTCAACGAGATCAGGGCGGTGAGCGGCTCCTTTTTCAAGGCATCCGGGTCATGGTGCTGAAGCACCGCCAGCTGCATCTCTTCCGGGAACTCCCATTTTTTTAAAATTATGCCACCGAGTTCGGCGTGGTCGATCCCCAGCAACTCCTTTTCTGCCTCCACGAAGGAACACTGATCCTTTACCACCTTGATCATGATCTGCTTGAAGTCGTCGGCCACAAAGGTGCTCAGAAATCGTTTGCCAATGTCGTGGAGCAATCCCACCGTATAGGCAACGCCGGGATCCACCCCCTGAATGTATTTCACCATGTGTTTGGCGAGAATGGCCGTTGCCACGGAATGCCGCCAGAGTTCGCCCTGTTCGAGTTTATAGCCGTCGCCCACGGCGCCCTTGTAAAATCGGGCGCTGCTGCTGGTCACAATCACATCTTTCAGGGTGTCGTGACCCACGATCACCAACGCCTCGTTGAGGGAGGAAACCTTGCGCGGCAGGCCGAAATAGGCGGCGTTGCAGATCTTGAGCACATTGGCGGTGATGACCTGATCGTACTGGATCACCTCGGCTAAGGCTTTGGCATCGGTCTCCGGGTCGTCCAGCAGCTCCATGACCCGTTGCACCACCTTGGGAAAGGGCTGCACGTGCTTGACCAGGCTCAGGATTTCATCGATGCGGCTCATAATTCAAACTCCCCCCGGCCGGAGACCTTTAACCGGGTGATGCCGGTGCCGATCTCGAGGCTCACCGTCCGGTTGCCGGTACCCCCGACATCTTCCTTGGCGATCATGATGTTGTTCTTCCAGAACATCTTGCGCAGCACGGCGTGGTTACGTTTGCCGATGTTGAAGATGCCGGCGTTGTCCATGATCTGGGAGCCCCCCACCACCTTGACGATCAGCCGGTTTTTGACGGCGCCGTATTTGTAGGTTTCCTTGAAGAGCAGCGGGATGCCGGAATCGGCAAACATGAAGGGCTTGTCCTGGGCCTTCTCCTTGTCGAGCGAGGAGTCGGGCAGCATGTAGTGGAGCAGCCCGCCCACCTTGGCCACCGGATCCCAGAGCACCACGCCGATGCATGATCCTAAAGAATAGGTGATCAACACGTCATCCGGCTGGTTGCTCACCTTCATATCTGAAATGCCGACTACAATTTTCATGCAGTCCCCGTCCGATGGTTTGTCATGGCGTGCGCCGCCTCTCAACGCTTCTGGTAGGCGGTGGCGTCAACCTGGGTGAAGTCGTGCTTGAGACTGGTGATACTCTCCGAGTGGCCGATGAAGAGATAGCCGCCGGGCACGAGTGCCCGATGAAACTTGGCGACCAACTCCTGCTGGGTCTCCCGGTTGAAATAGATCATGACATTGCGGCAGAAGATGACATCCAGCTCTTCACGCCAGGGGAATTCGTGCATCAGGTTGAAACGGCTGAAGGTGACGTGACGTTGGAGTCCTTCCTTCACCTTGACATACCCCCTTGAACCGCCTACGCCTTTCTGGAAATAGCGTTTGAGGTAGGAGGACGGCACCTTGGCAATCCGCTCGTCGGGGTAGACCCCCCGTTGCGCCTGGGCCAGCACCTTGGTGGAGATATCGGTGGCCAGAAGACGGAAGGTCCAGCCCGGGTGCTGTTCCAGAAAACCGGCCACCACCATGGCCATGGTGTAGGGTTCCTCGCCGGAGGAACAGGCCGAGGACCAGAGGGTGATCTCCCGCTTTCGGCGGTTTGACGAGGTTATTTCCGGCAGCACCCGGTTGCCCAGCAGGTCGAAGTGCGCGCTTTCCCGAAAGAAGCTGGTGAAATTCGTGGAGACGACGTCGATCATCTGCACGAGCTCGTCGCCGCTCGCATCCCGCATCAGATAGTCATAATAGCTCTTGAAGGAATCGAGCCCCAAGGCGCGCAGCCGTTTGCCCAGACGGGCATTGAGCAACTCCTTTTTTTCCGGCTTGAGATAGATGCCAGCCTTCTCATAGACCAAGGCGCTGAATTTCTGGAACTGGACGTCGGTCAACTGCCGATAGGGCAAGCCAAACGATTCGGGTAGCTCCTGGCCCGTCGTTCCTTCTGGCTGTCCGATCTTGCCCATCGCTAACGCGGTCATACGGTACGCATTGTCCGGTGTTGGGCCAATCGGCTATTGCTCGTCGAAGCGATTCAAAACGCCCTCGCCGACCACCTGTTCGATATCGAGCAGAATCTTCACCTCGCCCTTGACCTTGGCCATGCCGAGGATATTGGAGGTATCCCGCGAGGCGCCGAGGGAGGGCGGCGGTTCGATTTCGTCGGCGCTGATATTGAGCACCTCGGAAACCGAGTCGACCACCATGCCGACCTGTACCGCCCCGTTCCTGCCCTGCACCTCGACAACGATAATGCAGGTGCGTTCATCGTACTCTTCGGGCGGCATGGCGAATTTGAGCCGCAGGTCGAGCACCGGAATCACGCGACCGCGCAGGTTGATCACCCCCTTGATGTAATTGGGGGTGTGGGGGACCGCGGTGATTTCCATGACGCCGATGATCTCGCGTACCTTGAGGATGCCCAGGCCGTAGTCCTCATTTCCCAGGGAAAAGGTCAGATACTTGCCGGCCAGACCGCCGGCCCCTTCCTCACCCATCCCCAACCGCACTTCCGCAGCAGCTTCCATCAGTTCCTCCTTGTTATGACGTGCGCCCAGTTCCCGCAGCCACGTTATTCCGCGCTTGAGGCGATAACCCCGGCCAGGTCGAGGATGAGGCCGACGCGGCCATCGCCAAGGATGGTCCCGCCGGCGACGCCGGAGACATCCTGCATACCGCCCAGATTCTTGATTACCACCTCTTCCTTGCCGAGCAGTTCGTCCACCATCAGAGCGCGCTTGCGGCCCTCGTTCTCCACCACGACCACGATGGCCTCCCGCGGATCGGTGTAGGTGGTGGATTCCACCCCGAACACCTCGTAGAGTCGGATGATGGGGATCAACTCGCCGCGCACCAGCAACGTCTCGCCCCGGTTGTGCACGGTGTTGTAATTCTTGGCCTCCGGCCGCATCGATTCCTGAATGGCGATGGTGGGGATGATGTACCGTTCGCTGCCCACCCGCACGATGATGCCGTCGATGATGGCCAGGGTCAGCGGCAGCCGGATGACGAAGAGACATCCCTTGCCCGGCTGGCTGTGGACCTCCACCTTGCCGCGCAGCTTTTCCACCGCCTTCTTGACCACGTCCATGCCGACGCCGCGGCCCGAGACATCGGTGATCTTGTCGGCGGTGGAAAAACCAGGCATGAAGATCAGGTTGTTCAGCTCGTGATCGGAGAGGCTCTCGCCCGCTTGAATCAGCCCGCGGCTCATCGCCTTCTGCTTGATTTTCTGGGTGTTGAGCCCCTCGCCGTCGTCCTCGATCTCGATCACCATGTTGCCGCCCTTTTGATAGGCGCGCAGATGGACGGTACCGGTGGCGGGTTTGCCGAACTTGCTCCGCTCTTCCGGCGTCTGGATGCCGTGGTCCACCGAGTTGCGCATCATATGGACCAACGGGTCGTAGATCGAATCGACCATGTTGCGGTCGATTTCGGTTTCGGCGCCTTCCATGATGAGGTCGACCTTTTTGCCGGTCTTCTTGGAGAGGTCGCGCACCAGGCGGATCATCTTGTCGAAGGTCTGGCGGATGGGCACCATGCGCATGGCCATGGCCGTGCGTTGCAGGTCCGAGGTGATGCGGCTCAGTTGCGAGAAATCCTTGGCGAGCTTCGGGTCGGCAAGCCTGGCCACCAACGGGTTCTGGCGCACCAGGGACTGCATGATCACCAACTCCCCGACCGCATTGACCAAGGCGTCAAGCTTCTCCACATCGACCTTGATGGAAGAACCGAGCTTCTTCCGTTGCCCGCCCTTGTCGGCGCCGCCGCGCGGCCCCGTTTCTTCCTCCTCGACCGGCTCCACCGTGGCAACCACCTCGGCCCGCGCTGCCGGCTTTGCCGGCGCCACCGGAGCCTTAAACGGGGCGGGTGCTTCTGCGGCCACCGATGCCGATGGCTCGCTGACCGGCAGCGTGGCCTCCTCCACCGGCCCGACGGTTCCTTCCTGTAACTGGCGGATCCGGGTGAGGTAGGTGGCGATGTCGGTTTCCTGGTAGCACTCCGGCCCTCGCTCCAGCACCTCCTTGATGTTCTGCACCATATCCTTGAGGCAGTCGCCCACATTGAGGACGATGTCGATCACGTCGGAATCCATGGGGCGCTTGCCGTTGCGGACGTCGTCCAGCAGATTCTCGGTGGCATGGGCCAGTTTGTTGATGGTCTTGAGGTTGAGGAAGCCGGAAACGCCTTTGATGGTATGGAAGGGTCGGAAGATGTTGTTGATGATCTCCTGGTCGCCGGGATTCTGTTCGAGTTCCAGTACGTTGATCTCGATGGATTCGAGATGCTCGAAGGCCTCGTCGATGAAGCCGGAAAGCAGGTCCTTGTCTTGCAGGAAATCAGGCACCGGAGTTTGAGCAGGGGGAGGAGATGGGGCGGCAGAGGCAACAGGGGGGGGCGGCGCGACAGAAGGGGACGGTTGGGCAGCCGGTGAGACCGCCGCCAGGTCGGCGACCCCCACGGCATACCCGATCCGGCCGAGGCTGTCGGCAAAGGCTGTCAGGGTCGCCTCATCCGCCACGCCGCCCTTGCGGAGGGCCTCCTGCATCTGCGCGATGCAGCGGCCCAGCAGTTCGTAATTTTCCGCGGAATCCGGCAATTCCGCCATAATGATCTTTTCAAGGGCCGCCCGAAAGGCATTCCCCATCCGCCCCAGCACCGGGACTTTGGCTGCCTCGGCACTCGTCACCAACTGCTCGCCGAGATCCAGAAGGTCGCCGACCACCGACAGATCGCCGGGCTCGACCATCAGAATCTTCAAAGCCATGTCATCCAGCAGTTCGGAAACCGCCTTCCCCATATTGGTCATATCGCACTTCCCTCTCCGGCAGATAAACAGGACGCAACCCCATCCCCAGACTCATTCCCGGCAGCAGCCCCCCTTTTGACCATCTGGCCGGAAAGCATCGGCGTAAGCCGCGCACTTTCCCTTTAATAGTGACCAATCCCTTGCCTCTTTTGCAAGTCTTTTTCGCACCATAGCCGGGATTGCGGAAACTTCATCCCTGCCAGGATTACTGCCGCGGCCGGCGACGGCCCGGTTTCCCGACAAAATAAGCGGAAGATTCAAGAGTTGGCGCATTTAACTTGCACTCTGGGACGTGCTCAGGTAAAAAGAGCGACAAACGCATCAACCCGACCAACGAATCGCTCTCGGCTGCCGGGGTGACGAAAATAGAAGCGAATCGTCAGTGGTCCACACCCTCTGCGTTTTTTGCTCTCTCTGGTCAGAGCCTTTCTTTTTCCTTTTCCCGGCACCCCAATCTAAACAAACCTCCAGGAGGACGGCGTGCAGATATTCAACCGCCCCCAGAGCTACGCTTCCACCACCCGCTGCTCCGCCATTGTTGCCTTGATGCTTTGCTGCACCCTCGCTGCCTGTGCTCCGCTCGATGGGAACAAGGACGACTTGGCTCCGCCGCCGGCCGCCCGCGCCGTCGTGCCGCCGGCGCCGGTCATGACCTTCGCCCGGACGCCACGCCAGCCCACGCTGAAAACGCCGGTCCTCGCCCCGGAGGATGAACAGCCGGCCGACGACACCACCACGGCCACGCCGCCGGAAGAGGCCGTGCCCGACATCCCTCCCCCCCCGGAAGGGCGCGCTGTCTGGGAGGAAGGGCCATCGGCGGAGCTGCCTTCGCCAGGGGCATCCTTCGATTTTCCGATGGTCATGAACCGGCAGGTGGAATACTACGTCGATTATTTCCGGAACAATCTTCACCGCAGGTTTACCACCTGGCTTGGCCGGGCCAACCGCTACCTGCCGATGATCCAGGAAAAGTTGCGTAACGCCGGCCTGCCGGAGGATCTTGCCTATCTGCCGCTCATCGAAAGCGGCTTCAACCTGAACGCGTATTCTTCGGCCAGCGCCGTCGGCCCCTGGCAATTCATGCGCGGCACCGCCAAACGGTATGGTCTTACGATCAACGACTATGTGGACGAACGCCGCGATCCCATCAAATCCACCCAGGCGGCGGTCGCCTATCTTCGCGACCTTTACGAAGAATTCGGTTCATGGCATCTGGCGGTGGCGGCCTATAACGCCGGCGAGGGGCGGATTCGTCGCGCCACCCAGCAATCCGAAACCGACGATTTCTGGGAGATCGCCCAAACGCGGCACCTGAGTTCGGAAACCCAGCAGTACGTGCCCAAGCTGATCGCCGCCATCATGATCGCCAAGGAGCCGGAGAAATACGGCTTTGACGGCATTCATTGCAACGACAAGTTCTGCTACGAATCGGTCTATGTCCCTCGGCGTACCGCCCTGGCCGCTGTCGCACTGGCCAGCAACATCGACCTGGAAGTCCTCGAAGACCTCAACAGCGAACTCCGCCTCGGCATGACCCCTCCTCATCCGGCGGTGTATGCCATCAAGGTACCGCCGGGCACCAAGGAGGCCGTGATCAAAAATCTCAGCCGGGTACGTGCCGTCAGCGTGACCAAATACAAAGACCATGTGGTGCGACGGGGTGAGACGCTGCCCCGTCTCTGCCGGCAGTTCGGCATTAAAAAGAATACGCTGCTTAAGGCCAACCACCTTCGCAAAGCCAAGATTCGCGTGGGGCAACGGTTGCGCATTCCCTATACGACCACGACCTACACCATGGTCGCCCGCGCCGAATCCGCCCCTGCTTCTGTCGAGGTCGCCCGAATCCACACGGAAGCCGCGCCCAATCATGTCGCCAAAGGCAAAAAGAAGGCGGGCAAGGAACGAAAAAAACACGAAGGGCATCGTGTCGTCCACCGCATCAGGGCAGGCGAAACGCTCGCCACCCTGGCCAGGCGCTACAAGGTGTCGGTGGAGCAGATCATCGCCTGGAACCGCTTCAAGAACCCCAGACAACTCAGGATCGGCCAGCAGGTGGTTCTTTACCTTGAGACGGCAACCACCTCCTACAGTCTGATAGCCCCCGCCGCCGCGTCTGCGGAGGGCGGAAAAGTTTCCCACGGATAGGCGCTCCTCCCGTGCCCATGGAGCTCCGCAACACAACAGCATTGGTTCTCGGCGGAGCCAAGGGCATTGGCAAGGCCATCGGTTTCGCCCTGGCCAGGGCCGGAGCCAATGTCATCCTCACCTGGCATGATTGGCCGGAGGCAGCCGCGGCCATGCAGGAGGAACTGGCGCAACTTCCCGGCAATCATCTGGCGGTGCGGATCGACCTGCGCGAGCCGGAGGAAATCGCCCGTCTCTTTGCAACGATCCGCAGCCGCTACGGCAACCTCCACATCCTGATCAACAACATCGAACGCGGCGGCATGCCGGTGGTGCACGGCCACTACACCCCGGACCAATGGGAACTGGAGATGGCCACCACCCTCAAGGCCAAGTGGTGGGTCATGCGTCACGGCCTGCCGCTCATCAAGGAATCAGGCGGCGGCGCGGTGGTGGTGCTTTCCTCCATTGCCGGTCTGGTCGGGCGCAGCGGTCCGGCCGGCCTCGTCTTCAACGACGGGTACAGCGCGGCCAACCGGGCAGTCTCTTCCTTCACCGAGACCTGGGCCCGCGAGGGCGCACCCACGGTGCGGGTCAACGAGTTGATGCTGGGTTTTTTTGAAAGCCGCCATGCCGAAGGCACCCGCGGTTGGAGTCTGCTCTCCGAAGAGCAGCAGGCAGCCCTGCGCCGCCACATCCTGCTGGGCCGCACCGGCTCGGTGGAGGAAATCGTGAAGGGTGTCTGCTTCCTGCTGACAGATGCCACCTACATGACCGGCAGCGTCATCCGCCTGGACGGCGGCTATGTGCTGGGCGGCGAACCGGTGCCGCCCATGCCGGAAGGAGTGGAATAGGGCGCTTACTTCTCGCCTAGTTCCGCCAAAACCTGCTCCACCGCCCAGTCGGGGATCATGTGGAGGATCAGTTCCACTGCCTTGATCTTCACCTCGTCCTTGTTCTTGGGCAGGCCGCCCTCCCGCTCCGCCACCTCGGCCAGGATATCCTCGGCGTCGTACCAGCAGAGTTCCCGATCCTTCAGGTCATAGACCGTCAGAATCCGGCGGCCCGGTTCATGGAGATGCTCCTCTTCCATCACCGCGCCAACGATCTTCTTGGCCAGTTCGTAGGGGATGAAGTTGACCTCGTCGCTCATCGCTCACCTCACAAAAAAATTGCAACCGTGTCTGCCACGCGACGCCTTTTGCGTTGCTGCCAGAGGGCCTATCTCCTACCCGATTTCGTCGCTTTTTGCAAGCCGCTCACCCGCCACCCTTGCCAGAACCGGGAAAGCGTACTATCCTGCCCAAGCAGAGGAGGCCCGATGCCCACGGAAACGGATCGACATTTCATGGCCGCCGCCCTGACCGAGGCGGAACAGGCCCTGGCCGCCGGTGAATTTCCGGTGGGCTGCGTGCTGGTTTGCGACGGCGAGATCGTGGCCAGCGGCCGCCGCGTCAATAGCCAGGGTCCCGCCACCAACGAACTGGATCATGCCGAGATCGTGGCCCTGCGGGAGCTTTTTGCCACCCGGCCGGAACTCGACCGCCGCCGGATCACGGTCTATTCCACCATGGAACCCTGCCTCATGTGTTTCGCCACCCTGCTGCTCAATAACATCCGCACCATCGTCTATGGCTACGAGGACGTGATGGGCGGCGGCACCAACCTGCCCCTGGCCCAACTGTTGCCGCTCTACCAGGCGATGCAGCCCCGCGTCACCCCCCATGTGCTGCGGCAGGAGAGCGTGGCCCTCTTCAAGCGTTTCTTTGCCGACCCCAAACAAGCGTACTGGCAAGGCAGCCTGCTTGCCGAGTACACCCTGCGCCAATGACCGCCCTCGATCCGCTGCAACCGCGCACCCTTTTCTTCAGGCCCCAGGAGCGGAACATCTTTTTCCACCTCCTCACCGCCTGCAACCTCGCCTGCCGCCACTGCTACATCAACCCGGCCCAGCACGGCACCGCCATGCTGCCCCTGGCCACGGTCACGAAGTGGCTGCGCCTCTTTTTCGATCCGGCCAAACAGAGCAACCTCATCCTCCTGGGCGGCGAGCCGACGCTCCATCCGGACCTGGCGGCCATCATCAAATTTGCCCGCGAGCTCGGCTACCAGAGCGTCACCGTGGATACCAACGGCTTCCTCCACCACGATCTGCTCGACCGGATCACGCCTGACGAGGCGGTGATCAGTTTCAGCCTCGACGGCCCCACGGCAGCGGTGAACGACCCCCTGCGCGGGGAAGGGGTCTTTGCCACCTGCACCGCCAACCTCAAACGGGCGGTGGCCAAGGGTTTCGACGTGAGCCTCATCTACACGGTGAGCCGCTGGAATATCGACCACCTGCACCAGATGCCGGCACTGCTCGCCGAACTCGGCTGCAAAAGGTTTTTCATCCAGGTGATCGGGCTGCGCGGGAAATCCGCCAAGGAGAACGAACTCAATCTCCAGGTGACGCCGGAGGAATGGCTGGCGGTGGTGCCCGGCGTGGCGAGGGAGGCGGCGGCCAGGGGCATCCACGTCATCTACCCCAAGGTGTATCTGGAGCCGGACGAACCCTTCCAGTGCGCCGGCAATGTGGCGGAGAATTATTTTATCTTCCCCAACGGCCGGGTCTACCTCTGCCCCTTGTGCGAGGACTTTCCGCTCCACACCTTCCAGATCGAGGAAAACTGCCTGGTCGAACAACCGGGGATCACCGAGAAGAAGCTCTTCTCCCTCGATATCGCCGAGGGGTGCGTGATGAACAAACTGCTCCAGCCCGGCAACATCGACTACGACGAGGCCGGCCACCCCCGCCACCGCATCTCCTGCTGCCTGCTCAAACAGGAAATCAGGCCATAAAAGCACTATCAATAGTACCATTGACAGCACTATGTAAAATACGTATTATAGCCTTGCTACGAACAAGCGAGGTGTTTCATGGCGAGCATTACGGCAAACGAGCTGAAGACCAAAGGCATTTCTTCCATCAAAGACCATCTGGCCAACGAACCCGAGGTGACGATCACGATCCGCGGCAAGAAGCAATACGTGGTCATGGACATGGCCCATTACAATTATCTGCGGGAGTGCGAACTGGAAGCAGCCCTGCTGGAAGCCAGGGCCGATGTGAACAACGGCAAAGTCATCGTCGAGAGCGTGGCCGAACATATTGCCCGGATCAGCGATGGCCTATAGGCTTATCTTCCCCCACAGCTACATCAAGCGGGCCAAGGCGTTCATCAGGCAACATCCGGAACTGCTCAAGCAGTATGAAAAGGCCCTGCTTCTTTTGGAACATAATCCCCATCACCCTTCGCTTCGCCTCCATCCGCTCAACGGCAAGCTCAAGGGCCTGCACAGCGTTTCCATCAATATCAGTTACCGGCTCACCATCGAACTCATCATCACCGAGCAGACCATCACCCTGATCAACGTCGGCAGCCACGACGAGGTGTATTGAACACCGGGAATCACCGAGAAGAAGCTCTTCTCCCTTGAGATTGCCGAGGGGTGCGTGATGAACAAACTGCTCCAGCCCCGCAACATCGACTACGACGAGAAAGGCCGCCCCCCACCACCGCATCTCCTGCTGCCTGCTCAAACAGGAAATCCAGCCGTAACGGATGTTCTCAACGCTTAAGGTAACCGACAGCCGGAGGGAACGTGCAAGCGCAGCTTGCAGGCGGTTCGGTTGATCGAGGGCTAGGACTTGACGGAAACATATTTCTCTAGCCCTTTTGACAAAGCCTTGGTGAGGCGAAATAGTCTTGCAAGTGGCGGAATTGATGGCTGCATAAGCAAATGAAGCAGAGAGAAATAGCGCAGTGACTCTGGGTAAAGAGAGTTGAGCTTCGAGAGGTCATTAATCGTTTGCGAAGATACGCGGACTAACTTTTCAATTCCCCTATTTTTTGCTTCTGCGAGTAGCGCATCGAGGTCGTGTCCATATTTCCTCTTGCTCTTGAGAAGAGTGCTCGCCACACCGGCGCGCAACAAGAATGCCTTCAGATATAGCTCAATAGCATGGCCAAGAAGATAGGCCCGCACTACAGGGGAACTCGTCTTCCGCGCCGTTGCATGAAATTCCTCCGCGTAGCGGTAGGTTGCATAGTCGCGCTTTCTCTTGGCGTAAGCAGACCATTGCCCTTTGCCGGTTGTCGCCAAGATCACTTGTGCCATGGAAGGAAAGCCCCTAACATTAATATTAGACAGAATGGGCCAATACGGTACCATGCGGAATCCTTGTAGGTCTTCTCTGTTGCGGCCGCTTCTGGTTATATATCTGGATAGGATAGCAAACGCCCATGGCGAGTTCCACCGCAAAACATAGCAAACGGTGTCATCGTTTTTGGGAACCCGCCCTCGTGAACGCTGCGAACCGGCAGCGGAGTTATTCTGCTGTCGCTTTCTTTGTACCGAGCATCCTACCGAGCAGCCCGCCTGCTTCATAAAGCCCGCAGAGCGGCACGGCCACCAGGACGGTGGAGACGAGGTCGCCGGCGGTGAGCAGGAAGGCGATGACAGCGATACCGATATAGGAATACTTGCGGTGGCGGGCAA
>JAJZRO010000034.1 GCA_021802645.1 Deltaproteobacteria bacterium
AAGGTCAATTCGCTGAATTTTCGTCGTGTCACCTCGTTGCCGGCGGTGTCGCGGTATACCAGCTCATCGGTGGCGAAATCGTATTCCGGAATATTCGAGTCGCGCCATTTGGAAAGGAAATATTGATAGAAGGGATGGAAGAGGTTGCTGGGGGTCGGCGAATGCTTGAAGATGTATTCGGGCATCTCCCTGATGTTCAGGTCGGCATGGTAGTGCTTCATAAAGATGTAATCGCCGAGGACCGCCAGCTTGAGCAAGGGCGTTTCGTTGTAGAGTTTCAGGCGGATCACCTTTTGCGGCGAATTGAGCCCCTTGAGGAACTCGATACTCTTGGTGATCTGCTCCCGGAAGTGTTCGAGGGTGATGTCGGGGTCGGGGATACATTGGGCGCGGGCAAAGGCCCCCTCGCTGAAAGGATTCAGCAGGATGATCTTCGCTTCGCGGCAATTTTGGATGACCTGATGCAGGTCGCCCTCCGGGTTCACGAAGGTGTTGGAACCTGTGGAGCCGATGACCATGACATCCTTGGCGCTTCCCTGGTGCTCCTTGAACTTTTTTATCCGCTTGCGGGTGCGGGGGCTTTGGGCGCGCGACATTTGGAACAGGCCCATGTCGCCCTGCGCAATCCGGGCAAATTTCCTGTTCTCCCAGCTACGGCCCAGAAAGTCGAAAAAGATGATCAGCAGGACCGCCACCGTAATCTCTACGGAGATGAGAAATACCTTTTTGCTTTCGAGCAGTGCCCAATAGATCAGGTAATTGTCCGCGATGAATTTGCCGGTATAGGGCAAGGAAAGGGCAATAGCCGCGCTGAGGGCGGTGATGACGATGTGGTGAATGATGTTTTTGAGGTCTTTAAACATGATGCCTCCTTTGTCGCATCAGGTATGGCTTGTGAAGGGGGCGAACGGAGAGCGCGGCATGCGCCCTGCGCCAGGGGCAAACTCTTCCCGTGACGCGGGAAGTCGTGGAATCGTGTTCGTTGCGCCGGCTGAGCCGGGCGCGGGGAACGCAATCTCCTTGCGTGGTGTGGGGGAGTTGATGGTGTGGTCTGCGCAGCCTCAGCCAGAGTTCATTCGCGAAATCGGCAAAGTGACTGACTACCGGTTGGGTCGTATCGCTACGGCGTGAATTTCCGAAAGCATAAGGTGAGAGTGAATTTTTGTCAAGGAGGCGACGGTGCCGGAGCAATATCCCGTATCTGCGCCGTTTTTTCGCCAAATCCCAGCACCCCGGCCTCGTGCGGCGCGTATCCCCTCTTATCCCGGTGGTTGGTCGGGCGGTGTGCTTCGGCAGCGCCGCCCGTCAGGCCGGCTGCCGGCGGGCTTCGGTCTCCAGTCGGGGCAGGAAAACGGCCAGGAGGCCGATGGCGGGCAGGAACGAGCAGAGGTGGTAGACGTAGCCAAGGCTGGTCCGGTCCACCAGATGACCGAGCACCGCCGCGCCGATGCCGCCCATGCCGAAGGCAAAACCGAAGGCCATGCCGGCCACGGTGCCGACCTTGGCCGGCAGCAGTTCCTGGGCATAGACCACAATGGCGGGGAAAGCCGAGGCGAGGATCATGCCGATGGGCACGCTGAGCACCCCGGTCCAGAAGAGGTTGGCGTAGGGCAGGGCCAGGGTGAAGGGGAGCACCCCCAGGATCGAGCCCCAGATCACCACCTTGCGGCCGAAGCGGTCCCCGATCGGGCCGCCGGTAATGGTGCCGATTGCCACCGCGCCGAAAAAGACAAAGAGGTGGAGCTGGGCATCCCGCAGCGGCAGGTGGAACTTATCCATCAGATAAAAGATGTAGTAGCTGGACATGCTGGCCAGGTAGAAGAACTTCGAGAACATCAGGGCCAGCAGCACCAGGAGCGTCAGCGCCACCCGGCCGCGCGGCAGGGTCTGCCGGGGCATGGCGGCGGCCGCGCGTTCCGTCAGGCGCTTTAGGCCGCAGCGCTTGTACCAGTGGCCGACCCGGATCAGCAGGGTGATGCCGAGCAGGGCGGCGAGGGAGAACCAGGCCAGGCCGCGTTGGCCGTGGCGCAACACGATCAGGGCGGCCAAGAGCGGGCCGATGGCCGAGCCGGCGTTGCCCCCCACCTGGAAGAGCGACTGCGCCAGGCCGTGCCGCCCCCCCGAGGCCATGCGCGCCACGCGGGACGATTCCGGGTGGAAGACCGAGGAGCCGGTGCCCACCAGCGCGGCGGCCAGGAGCAGGAGCGGAAAGCTGCCGGCCTCGGAGAAGAGAATCAGCCCGGTCATGGTCAGCCCCATGCCCATGGCCAGCGAGTAGGGCTTGGGGTGGCGGTCGATGAAGAAGCCGACCATGGGCTGAAGGATCGAGGCGGTGCCCTGGAAGGTGAGAGTGATGGTGCCGATCTGGGCGAAAGTCAGGCCGTAGCTCCTTTGGAGCAACGGATAGATTGCCGAGAGCAGGGTCTGCATCATGTCGTTGAGCAGATGGCACAGGCTGATGATGAGCAGGATGGCGAAGGCCGTGGTCTCGGCCGGCGCCGGGCTGGTGGTGGCGGAAGAGTTCATTGCGGATTCCGGTATGGCGGCTTGGATGAGTCCATCCTCACCAGCCGCCGCCAGAGGGGATAAAAATGCCTTGCCGGAGCGTCACCGCAGCAGAGGTTGGGTGCCGGCGCGGGCTCATGCGTTTTGGGGTTATTTCCTCGCCGTGCCGGTCTCTTCGTTGAAGACCGGGCATTTCCTGTTCCGGTCGTAGTGGCGGAAGACCTTGTCGTTGTAGTCCTTGTGGCAGGGCAGGCATTGGCCTACCCGCAGGATGCGATGGAGTTCCTCCTGGTTGAAGGGTCGGAGATCGGCCCGGGCGCTCTTCTGCAAGGGTTTGCCGTTGATGTCCACGTAACCGTCCAGCGGCGGGGTGGGGCCGTGGGCGGTCTTCAGTCCCTGGTCGATGGACTGGAAGCGCCACTGCCCTTTTTCCTTCCACGCCGTGCCCTCGCCCAACCCCATCACCTTGGTCTTGGTGTGGCACTCCACGCAGCTCTTGCCCTTCTTGGTGGTGGTGTGCGGGTTCAATGCCGCCATGGTGAAGGAATTGAAGCCGCCGGCCGATTCGCCCTTCTTGTCGATCAGGGTGACGATGTCCTGGCAGCCGGGGGTGACGATGACCACCTTCTTGTCCCACACCGCCAGCATCGGTCGTTCGTAGCGCAGGTAGGAGCGGCCTTCGTCCCACCAGCCCGGCGTCTCCTTGTTGGTGAGCTTGTCGAGATGGGTATCGCGCATGTCGCGCTTTACGTGGCAGCCGTAGCACTGCGGCACCCAGTCGGAATGGCACGATTCGCAGGTGAGGCGCTGGTGGCCCTGGTAGTCGCAGACCCCGGGCTTGGGCGGATTGAGCGGCCGGGGCTTGTTGTCGAGCTTGCCGATGAGCATCGGTTTGCCGTCGATCACCTTGACGTTGTTGAGTTCATTGCCCCTGCGGGTCTTGGCCGGCAGCTTCTGGTTGTGGCAGACACCGCAACTGATCTCCAGGGATTGTTCGTAGTGGGCGTAGCGCTTGCCGTCACCCATCACCTCGTTGCGGGTGTGGCAGTCGATGCAGGCCATGCCCTTCTGGTGGTGGATGTCGTCCGAGAGATCGAGGTAGAAGCGGTCGCCGGGCAATTCGTTGGCCGAGAGCTTGCCGTGCTTGTAGGGGGTGCCGTAGTTCTCGCCTTCGTAGACGCCGAGATAGGAGGTGCCGACCCGGCCGCTGCGGTTGTGGCAGCGCACGCAGTTTTCCACCGGGATTTTTTTGGTGATGAAGGGGTGCGGCTTTTTCTTGAGCCCGCTGAAGCGCAGGAAGGTATCCCACGGCCGTTCGGCCTTCGGGGCCAGGGGGTTGACATGGTGGCAGGCGGTGCAGCCGCCGCCCTTTTCGCCGAAGAAGCCCGGCATGTCGCCCTTTTCCTTCCACAGGTGGCAGGTGGCGCAGAGCTTGCGGTAGTAGTCGATGGCCAGCGAGGTCTTGCCGGTCTTGATGAGCTCTTCCACCGAGAAATCGCCGTACTGGTTGGGGGCCTCTTTCCAGTAATAGAGCAGGGTGGCGAGGATGCCGCGGTTGGTGGCCATCAGCGAGTTTTTGACCTTTTTCACGTCCTGGGCGTGGCAGCCCTCGACCCCGCAGGTTTTCTCCACCACCCGCAGGTCGCCGGGGTTCTTGACGATGCCCTGGTGCGCCTCTTTTTTGCCGATGGCCATGGGGTTGCCGAGATGGCAGGCGGCGCAGCCCAGCACCGGGGCGTCGTGGGCTGGGTCGAGCCGCTCGGTGTGGCAGGAGAGGCACATCTCCACCTGGCCGTTGGCAAGCTGCTTGAGCTGCCGCGGCCGTTGGGTGAGGTCCTCGCGGATGACCAGCACGAGCACCACCAGCAGCACGCCGAGGATGGTCCACCGGGGCGTAAGTTTTTTCATGGCGCGCCTTCTACGTAATGTTCGGCCGTGGGGTAGCGCCGGCCGTAGCCAAAGGCCTTGGAGGTCACCTTCAACCCTACCGGCGCCTGTTTGCGTTTGTATTCGTTGAGGCGGATGCGGCGCACCACGTCGTGGACCATCGCCGGGTCAAAGCCCAGGGCAATGATCTCGCTGACCGGCCGATGTTCTTCGAGATAGGCGGCGAGGATGCGGTCGAGGATCGGATAGGGCGGCAGGTCGTCCTCGTCGCGCTGGTCGGGTTTGAGTTCCGCCGTGGGCGCCCGCTCGATGGTGCGTAGCGGGATGACCACGCCGTCCCGGTTCAGATGGCGGGCCAGTTCATAGACCAGCATCTTGGGGACATCGGCCAGCATGGCCAAACCGCCGCTCATGTCGCCGTAAAGGGTGCAGTAGCCCACCGCCATCTCGCTCTTGTTGCCGGTGGAGAGCACCAGCCGCCCTTCCTTGTTGGCAATGGCCATCAGGAGGTTGCCGCGGATGCGGGCCTGGATGTTCTGCTCGGTGACGTCCGCCGGCCGGCCGGCAAAGAGGGGGGCGAGGGTGGCCTGATAGGCGGCGACCAGCGGGGTGATGGGCACCACGGTAAAGTCGATGCCGAGGTTCTTGGCCAGGGCCTCGGCGTCGGCGATGCTTTCCGGGGCGGTGTAGGGCGAGGGCATCGCCACCCCGAGGACGTTGTCGCGCTTGAGGGCGCGGGCGGCGATGGCGGCGGTGAGGGCCGAATCGATGCCGCCACTGAGGCCGATCACCACCCGTTCAAAGCCGCACTTGGTCACATAGTCATGGGTGCCGAGAATGAGGGCCTGGCAGACCTCGGCCGCCTCGTCGGGCGCCGTGGGCGGTTCGTGCCGGTCGCCCTGCCAGGAGGCGGTGTCGACGATCACCATGTCCTCGGCAAAGTGGCGGGCCTGGGCGACAATGGTGCCGCGTGCGTCCATGGCCAGCGAACCGCCGTCGAAGATCAGCGAATCCTGGCCGCCCACCTGATTCACGTAGAGGAGCGGCAGCCGGTGGCGGGCGCAGAGGTTGGCGAAGATGCCCTGCCGGAGGCGCCACTTGCCCTGGTGGAAGGGCGAGGCCGCGATGTTGATGATGCAGTCGAGGCCGCGGCCGGCGGTCAGTTCGGCCACCGGGTCGGCGGCATAGAGCGGTCGGGGAAAGAGATCCGCATCGTTCCAGATGTCCTCGCAGATGGTGAGCCCCAGGGTCAGCCCCTGGTAGGAAACGGCCCGGCTCTCGCTGGCCGGCTCGAAGTAGCGTGCCTCGTCGAAAACGTCGTAGGTGGGCAGCAGCCGCTTGTGGGCGGCAGCGAGGATGGTGCCATTTTCGAAAAGGAGGGCGCTGTTGTGGAGTGGCTTGCCGTTTGGCCCATGGTGGCGGGTGACCGCGCCGCAGAGCACCGCGATGCCGGCGGTTTCGG
The DNA here is from genome assembly GCA_021802645.1 of Deltaproteobacteria bacterium. Taxonomy (GTDB): domain Bacteria; phylum Desulfobacterota; class Desulfobulbia; order Desulfobulbales; family Desulfurivibrionaceae; genus JAJZRJ01. The sequence goes on from JAJZRO010000034.1 coordinate 5,855, forward strand.
CCACCAGCCTTTGCAGGGCGCGGTCGTGATCGGCGAGGAAGGCCGGCCGTTCCAGCAGATCCTGCGGCGGATAGCCGCTCACCGCCAGTTCCGGGAAGACCGCCAGGGCGCAGCCGGCCGCCTTGGCTTGCCTCGCCCCTTCGCGGATCGCCGCGGCGTTGCGGTGGAAATCGCCGATCACGGGATTGAGCTGGATGAGTGCGATTTTCATGGCTGGCTATCATAGCACAGCCACGGGCGATTGGCATGGGAAAAGGCGAGGGGGCGGCGGCCGGTCAGAACTGCGCCCGGAGGCGGTACCCCACCCCGGATTCGGTAAGCAGCAGGCTGGGACGGGAGGGGTCGCGTTCGATCTTGCGCCGCAGATTGCTGATATTCACCCGCAGCACATGGGGCTGCTCCAGGTGGGAACTCCCCCAGATCCGGCTGAGCAACTGGCGATGGGTCAGCACCTTGCCGGCATGGGTCACCAGCAGGCGCAGAATCTCGTACTCGGTGGGGGTGAGCTGGACCTCCTGGTCGTTGACCAGCACCAGCCGCCGGCCGAGGTCCACGGTGAGGCCGCCGCTCGTAAAGATCGGTTCCGGCGCCTGGTCCACCACCCGCC
>JAJZRO010000021.1:0-2135 GCA_021802645.1 Deltaproteobacteria bacterium
GCCACCTGCACGGCCCCGTCGTTGAGGGACAGGCTGATATTCCGCAGGCTTTTGGCCGTGCTCTTCGAGATCAGGAACGAGATGACCGCCCCGGCCACGATGGCGGCGGCACCCAAGGCAAGGGCGATCGTGCTTATAAGCTTGGCGTGCTCCTCCGTGCGGACCGTCGATTCTGCGGCCTTGGTTTTGGCTTTTTCAAAGAGTTTGTCCAAGGGGCCTTCCATGGCCTCGGCCGCCGGGCTGACCTCTTTTTGCAGGGCAAGCCGTTCCTCCCCTGCCGGGGTGGCTACCATCTTCTTGAAGGCCTTGAGATAGGCATCACTCAGCGTGTTGATTCCCTCTGCCTCGGTAGTGCCTTCCGAATCCCCAATCTTTTTGTAGAGGGAGGCAATGGTGGTGAGTTCGTCCTGGAGTTCGAAAACAGATTCTTCCTGCATTTTGACATACTTGTCGCCATCGCGGAGCAGGAAGTCTTTTTCATGCCGGCGGGCCTCCAGCAGAGCGATCTTGGCGGCATTGACCCGCATGGCGATGGCGGTATCCTCGTCAGCCAACTTGGTGAAGCCGGAGGTGGTGGTCACCACCGCGTATTCATAGATGCCCACGATCACACCGAGCAGGACCAGGACGAGGGCGAAGCCCAAGCCGATTTTTCTCCCAATGGTTGTCTGTTGCCGCATACCTTCTCCTTTTTTTGCAGACTGTTCCGCCAAATCCGGATCATCCATGAGGCTATTTTTTTCAGCATAGAAGGGGGGATAGTCAAAAGGCAAGCGGATTCATGGAGGAATGGCGGGCGATGAACAGGCGGAAAGGGTTTCGCCGTAGCCTTCACCACGGAGGTCAAAACAAACGGAAGGGCACTGGGGGAAGGTGAAAGGCCATCCGGGTAGATGGCCTTTCACCTAGGGGAGAGGAGGAAGGGGCACAAGGAGAGAGGGGGGCTTGTACCGTCTTTAAGAAGAAAGACCATGGGTTTTAGAAAAGGTTCCCGGCGGTGGTAAAAAAAATCGGCGGGGCTTGAGAGCGCCCGCCGATGGAGAAGAACCGCTGGATGGGTTGTTGCTAGAAGTCCTGGAACTCCTCGTCGTCCAGGGGGATGATCTCCTCGGGCTTGCCGGTTTTCTTGGGCGCTGCCGTGGCCTTGGCCGGGGCCGGGAGGGGCTTGGCCGCGGCCTTGGGTCCTGGCGTCGGCCGTGGCAGTTCCGGCGGTCGCCGCAGGTGCGGCCCGGCGGTCCCGGTGGATGTCTCCTCCTTCTTGCCCGGTTTCGTGGTCTCGCCGCCAGCCAGGGCCAAGAGTTCCTTCACCGTACCCTTCATGGTTTCGGCCTGGGCCGAGAGCTCTTCCGAGGCCGAGGCCGCCTCTTCCGCCGAGGCCGCCACGTTCTGGGTCACCGAGTCGATCTCCGAGATGGCGGAACCCACCTGGCCGATGGCCCGCGCCTGCTCGCCGGCGGAGGAGGCGATCTCGGAAATCAGGGTGCCGATGCGGGTCGTGGCCTGGGAGGCGATGTAGAAGGACTCGCTGGTCTCCTCCACCAGTTTGGCGCCGTGGTTGATCTTCTGTACGGTACCCTCGATGAGGCCCGAGGTGTTCTTGGCTGCCTCGGCCGCCCGCATGGCGAGGTTGCGGACCTCGTCGGCCACCACCGCGAAGCCGGCGCCGGCCTCGCCGGCCCGGGCCGCCTCCACCGCGGCGTTCAATGCCAGCAGGTTGGTCTGGAAGGCGATCTCGTCGATGGTTTTGACGATCTTCTGGGTTTGGGCGCTGGCAGCGGAGATTTCCTGCATGGAGCCGGTGAGCTTCTTCATGGACTCATCCGCCTCGCGGATGACGCTGTTGGCCTCCTTCATGAGGCTGTCGGCCTGGTGGGCATGATCGGCATCCTGCTTGGTCATGGCGGAGACCTCCTCCATGGAGGCGGAGGTTTCTTCCACCGAGGCGGCCTGTCGTGAGGCACCCTCGGCCAGGGACTGACTGGCGGAGGAGACCTCGCCGGCGGCGGCGGCCACCTGCACGGCCCCGTCGTTGAGGGACAGGCTGATATTCCGCAGGCTTTTGGCCGTGCTCTTCGAGATCAGGAACGAGATGACCGCCCCGGCCACGATGGCGGCGGCACCCAAGGCAAGGGCGA
>JAJZRO010000021.1:2145-34544 GCA_021802645.1 Deltaproteobacteria bacterium
GCCACCTGCACGGCCCCGTCGTTGAGGGACAGGCTGATATTCCGCAGGCTTTTGGCCGTGCTCTTCGAGATCAGGAACGAGATGACCGCCCCGGCCACGATGGCGGCGGCACCCAAGGCAAGGGCGAGAATGCCCAGGTACTTGGCCCGGTCCCTGGTGGTCTGGGTCTTCTGGGCGGCGGCGGTCATGCCATCCTCATGCAGCTTGTCCAGCGGCGCGGCGATAACCATGGCCTTTTCCTTCATGATGGGGTCATGGCTGAGCCGCTCCGCCTCCGGGGCGGCAGCCATGGCCTTGAAGGCCTTGAGATAGGCATCGGAAAGATCCACGACCTGTTTGGTCAGATCAACGACGGCGGATTGGTCGGTTTTCTTGGCCAGGGCACTGATGGTGTCCATCTCATCCTGGAGTTTGTAGATCTGCTCGTCGACCTGTTTGGCTGCCGACTCGTCGTGCCGGAATTCAAAGTCCTTTTGCGCGTGACGGGCCTCCAGCAGGGCAATCTTGGCGGCGTTGGTCCGCATGGCGATGGCCATTTCATTCTCGGTGAGACTGGTAAAGCCCGAGGTGGTGGTTATCACCGCGAACTGGCTGATGCCGAGAGCCACGGCGAGCAGCACCAGGACGACGGTGAAGCCGAGTCCGATCTTTTTACCAATGGTGGTTTGTGTCTTGCGCATCTCCCCTTTTTCCTCCCCAATGTTGCGATGCAAGCCGGATTGACAGAATGCAGTCCCAAGCATAGCGGGAACCAGGCCGAAAAAGCAAGAAAATTGGAGAGGATTGGGGTGCGAGACAGCAGGGGGTCAGGGATTAGCTAGGGGGCAGGAGCAGAAGAGCGACGAGGCCGAGGCCCAGGCCAAGGAGGGTGCCCAGGAGCGCGATGCTATTGGTCCGCCGGGCCATGGTCCGTCGCAGCATGGCTTCATACTCGCGCGGGGCGATTTCCTCCACCCGTTGGGCCGCCATGGTTTTGATGTTCATGGTGGCGAACAGCGCCGGTATCTCGCGAATCAGCAGGGTGCGCACTTCCCGCAACAGGAGGGTGGTCAGGCCTTGCTGCACTTCGGCGGGCACCAGGTTGGCGAGTGGGCCGATGGGCTGGGCCAGTACCCTGTCCGTCAGCAGTTGGGCCAGCAAGGTGTCGAGCAGTCGCTTGCCTTGCGGGGAACGGATAAGCGCGATGAGGTTCTCGATCTCCGTCGTGTCGGCGGCCATCCCCTGGCGGCTCAACTCCTGCCGCAGATTCTCGGCAAAGGCCGGGCTGTCGAGGTGGTGGTGGAGCAGTTGCTGGGAGCGGAGGCGGAGCACCTTGCCGCCCATTTCGTAAACGCCGCGGAAGCGGCTGGGCACCAGGCTGGCGGCCGGACCGAGATCGTGATCGAGCAGCTCGGCGAGACGTGTTTCGATGGTGTGGCGCAGGTCTTCCGCGAAATGCGGGTCGGCCAGGACAGCGTCGATTTCCTCGCGGCTTAAGAGGTCGCTGCCCACCCTTTCGCCGATGGCGGCGGCCAGGTGATGGCGGCCGGCGGCAAAGGCGCCGGGGGTGAACGGCAGGGTGAGACCAAAGAGGCGCCAGGGGCGGCGCGGTTTGAAGAGCAGGAAGATGGCCAGACGGCTGGCGGTGTAACCGGCAAGGGTGCCGATAAGCGGCGGGCCGAGGCTGGCAATGAGCTGCGGATCGACCATCGCGGTCAGCGGCTGATGATCCGGCCCAGGGTTTTATCGACCTCCAGCGCTTGCCGCATGCGGTTGCGCAGGAAGTCGTCGGTAAGATAGCCGCGGTTGGCTTCGATGAGTCGGCAGAGCCCCTCGATGTTGCCGGCGTCGGCCAAGTCGAGCACCCGCAGCAGGTTGGCGGCAAAGGCATGGGCAATGGCGCGCCCCTCGCCGGGGCTGGCCAGAATCTCGCCGTAGGTGCGGGCGTTCTGGATGTGGACCCGGGCCAGGGAGAGGATCGAGTAGAGCGAGGTGAGCGTCGAGTGGCTTTCGATGGCCTCCGGCGCGATTTCCTTCTCCTTCAGGGTCATGGCCAGGGCGATGGAGATGGCGGTGGGCAACTTCTGGCTCACCCCCATCATCAGATCATGCCGCGGTGCGCTGTCCAGGCAGATATTGGCGCCGTGTTTGTAGAGGAAGGATTCGAACTCGCTGCACAACACGCCGCTCTTGGGCGTGCGGACCACCGAGGCGTTCTTGTCCTTCATGGTGGCGGCCTTGGGCCCCCAAAGGTTGTGGACCAGCAGTACCTCGACCCCTGGCTTGGTATGGGCCAAGGCGGTCGCCAGGATGTTTTCCGCCGCGCCGGCGAGCAGGATCAGGGCCTGATCCTCCTTGAGCAGCGGACCGTACTGGCGGATGGTGGCCTCGGTGGCGCTGATCGGCACGCAGATCACCACCACGTCCACCTGCGGGATCATCTGCTCCGGCCGCAGTTCGGTGGTGCGGCCGGTGACCAGGGTTTCGTAGCCCTCACTGGCCAACCGCTTGGCGAACCAGAGGCTCATGTCGCCGGAGCCGATAAAGCCGAAGCTCTTGATCCGTTTGGTCCGCATGTCGAGCCGCGGATAGCTGCCGAGCACCCGCAGGGCATCGCGTTCCTGCACCACCTGCCGCTCGATGCGGGCCAGCGCCTCGGCCACCGCCGGGTCGGCGGCGTGGCCTTCCATCTCGAAGAAGAAGCGCAGCTTTTGGCTGGTCGGGTCGGTCTCGGTCTGCATGTCGAGCAGGTTGATGCCGCGGCTGGAGAATTCGCCCAACAGCTCGTAGAGGATGCCGACCCGGTCTTTCAGCGGTTCGGTGGTGACGGCGGTGGCGTCGTAGCCGGTGGCCGGCGGCAGCGCGCGGCCGATGAGGGCGAAACGGGTGCTGTTGTAGGGAGTGATCTCCCGTTCGCGGAGCACGAGGCCGAGTCGTTTCAAGACCTCCTCGGTGTCGATCACCGCGCGGTCGGTAAGATTCTGGGCGACGATCTCCCGCACTGCCAGCTCCAGATCGTTCACCGCGATGAGGGTGGCATCCGGGAAGCGGCTGGTGAGGTAATCCCGGCACTGGCGCAGGCTGGTGGACTTGGCGATGATGGTGCGCACCCGTGTGGTCTGGTCGAGGCCGCCCAGGGAGAGGTGGATCGCCAGCATGGTGTTGCCGATCCAGTGGCCTTTGGCCGTGCGCATGTGGGCGAAAAATTCCCGGCTGTGCCCCTCGCGGGTGTTGTAAACCGGAACCAGGGCCTGGTCGGTCTCGCCCCGCTGGAATGCCTCGAAGACGGCAGTCATGTGGGGGCAGACCACGATGGTGGCCAGCGGGTCGTATTGCCGGGCCGCCTGCCAGGCGTGGGAGCCTTCCGGCCCTATGGTGGCGATTGTGGCCATCGTGAGGTTCCTGATTTACAAGTCATGTTGCACGGTTATTCTCCTATGTAGTGTGTTCCGATCAGGCGGTCAACCGTTTTTCACACGCCGTGGCCGAGCGGATATCCGCGATGCGGACGCGGGCGACAGGGAGAGCGAGGCGGGCAACTGCGGGAATCAGACGGGAAGCGGGGCCGGGTGATGGAGGAGGTCGGCCACCCGACGGAGGAGGTCGGCCGGTTGGAAGGGCTTGTCGAGGTAAGCCGCGCAGCGACGGCGTCGCACCTTGCAGGCCACCTCGCGGTTGCCGTAGCCGGTGATGACGATGACCGGAATGGCGATTCGTCGTTCGTGGAGCCGGTCGATGAGTTCCAGACCACCGAGTTCCGGCATCTGGAGGTCGGTGATCAGCAGGTGGAAGGGGGAGGCCGCCGGGTGAGCCAGTTTGTGCAGCGCCTCGTCGCCGTCGGCGGCCACTTCCACCTCGTAGCCTTCCTGGCGGAGGAGCAGCGACAGGGCAAGGCGGATGTGTCTTTCGTCTTCCGCGATGAGGATGCGTGGCGCTTTCATGGGGCTCGCCGGGGTCGCCGTCGTGGCGGGAAGGGCATGCTGGAAGGCGGTAGGGGGATACCGCCTTCCAGCATAAGGAGAAAGAGGGGGTTTCTCTTGCCCTTGAGCCGTAAGGTTTGGTTAGTTTTTCCGGCGGCATTCGCTGGGGATCTCATGCTCGTCCACTCGTGAGTTTTTGACCCGCCGCAGCAGGACCTCGCCGTTTTCCGTATTGAAAAAGACCTTGTAGCCTTGCTCGCCGCCGACACATTCGGCCACCAGCGGCAGGTCGTGTTCTCGCAGCGCCCGGCGCGCGGCCTCGACGTTCCGGCGGCCGATGGTGGCGGCCTCCTCGTCGGCTTCGGCATCAGCCGGGAGCAGGTTGGCCCCGCCGAAGAGCTTGGCCTTGATTTTGGCGGGAAGCACTTTGTGACGCCGGGTCAACTCCTCCAGCATGTTGCTGACGCAGCTATCCACGCAGCAGTGCGGGTTGTCGCGTTGCATGTGCGCCTCCGACCGCGACGGCAGGATGCAGTGGCACATGGCGCCGATTTTGGTCGTCGGGCTATAGAGGCAGACCGAGACGCAGGAGCCGAGCACGGTGCTGATCAGGGTCGGGGTCGCGGCCACGTGCATCTCCCCCGGCTTGAGGTCGACCGAGGTCAAGCGGGCGCGCAGGGCATCGAGTTCCTTCGCCGAGGCCTTGATCGGGATGTGTGGCAGGTTGGCGGGCATCGCGTCGAATGGTTTCTTCCATATTATTGGTTGCGGAATCAGCCTTGACCTCCTGCCAGACCCTTGCGGGTCTGGCAGGAGGCTTGGTCCGATGAGGGGGGTATCGGACCAACGGCATTCGGATGCGCTAATGCGTGGTGCCGAGCACCAGTTCGTAGGCTGCGGCCTCTGATTCTACGAGGGCGCCGAGGATGATCGCCGCATGCTGCCCGGTTTCTCCGGCAAGTATGCAGATCTGCTCTTCCTGCGGCAAGGGCAGGAGAGAGGTGCCCATGCGCAGGTCAATGACCGGTACGGTCTTGCCGTGGAAGGAGATCAGGCCGAAGACCGTGTTGTTTCCTTGCCGCATGGCGGTCACCGGCAGCATGCCCACGATTTCCTTGATGGTGATATTGTTCAGCGTCTGGCCGGCAAGGGGACCGGCGGAGAGGATGGTTGTTGTCCTTGGTGTGTGCGTGATCAGGGTACTCATGTGGCACCCCCTGTTTGCTTGCGTTTGTCTCGGCTTCCACCTTTAGTTGTCTTTTTTCCTTTGGAAGAAGCGTGCCAATACGCGATTTTTTTATAACTTATTGAAATAACTATGTAAAATCTGTGGCAACCGGCGGGGGCCTGGGGAAAGTCCAGCAGGTTTTCTTGATGGGAAAGGGCTGGCCGCGTGGAACAGCACCACCGGCGGGCGGCTGACGGCATCAAGGTTCGGTGGCGATCAATAAATATTGACATGGCTGGAAAGATCGCGGGTCAGGAGATGACCGCCGGGAAGATGGCCGCGACGGTAGTGCCCTTGCTGGGTTGCGAGGTGAATTCAAGCCGGCCGCCGTGTTCCTCCATGATGCCGGCGGAGATCGAAAGGCCCAGACCGGTGCCGCCGGTATCGCGCTTGGTGGTGAAGAAGGGGTCCTGGACGTGCTTGAGGTTCCTTTTGCTGATGCCGCAGCCGCTGTCCCGCACCCTGAGCACCACCTCCTTGCCCTTTTTGGCGGTGGTGGTGGCAATGGTGAGGCGTTGCTCCGGATCGGGCAGCGATTGGTAGGCGTTCTGGATCAGGTTGATCACCACCTGTTCGGCCCGCTGGAAGTTGCCGCGGAGAGGCGGCAGGGCCTCGCCATACTCCACCACCAGATGGTTGGTGGCCTTTTTGAGGGGGGTGGCCAGCAGGGTGAGAGCCGCCCGCACCACCTGGTTCAGGTCGAAGAGCTGATCCATGGCGGCGGTGCCTTGGCGGGCATAGTCGCGCAGATTGAGGACGATCTTCTTGATCCGTTCCGAACCGTCGGCAATGCCGGCGAAGAGTTCCGGCACATGGTGGCGCATCTCGGAATAGGGGATCCCGGCCACCAGGAAGTCGCCGTGTTCCGCGAGGTGCGCCTCGAGGATCGGCACGAAATCCTCCCAGGCCTGCCGGAGAATGGGGGTGTTGATGGTGATGAAGTTGTTGGGGTTGTTGATCTCGTGGGCCACGCCCGCCACCAGCACGCCGAGGGAGGCCATCTTGTCCGCCTCGATGAGTTGCTGCCGCCGTTGCTCCGCCTCCTTTTCCGCCCGGATTCTGGCCTTGATATCCTTCTGTAGCTGTCGGTTGGTGGTGGCCAGCTCGGCAGTGCGTTCCGCGACCAGGTGTTCCAGGTGGTCCCGGTGCTCCGAGAGCTGGCGGGCCGCCTTTTCGAGCAGGAGTTGTTTTTCCCGCAACTGCCGGACGAGCCCCAGCCGTTCCATGGCCTTTGCAAAGGCCATCTCCAGTTCCTGGATGGAGATCGGCTTGGGCAGGTAGTTGATGGCGCCCTGCCGCATGGCCTCCACCGCCGTCGTGACCTCATGCTGGCCGGAGGCCATGATGCACTGGAGGTCGGGCTGGAGGTGGAGCGCCTCGCGCAGCAGGGTGAGACCATTCATTCCCGGCATCAGGATGTCGGTGAGCAGGATGTCGCAAGGGTGCTGGCGGAGCAGTTCCAGGGCCTTGGCGCCGCTGTCGGCGGTGCGGATGGCGTAGCCCAGCTTGGTGGCTTGGCTGGCAACGAGGCGGAGGACCAGCGGTTCGTCGTCCACCGCCAGGACGGAGCCCTTGGATGTTGCCGTCGAGGAGGAGGGCGGCATGGCTTATTGCCGTTTGAGTCGCTGGTTGAGGGCCTGTGGCGTGATGCCCAGCATGTGCGCCGCCACCCGCTGATTGTTGCTGGCACGGTGCAACGCCTCCTGGATCAGGAGTTGGGTGGCCTCCTTGATGGTCGGCAACCGGTCGACGGTCGCCAGCCAGTGGCCGTTGTTGTCCTGCTCCGGGTCGGCTGCGGCGGCGTTGATAGCGGCCTGGCGTTCGCTGGCCATCACCGCGCGGAAGGCCTCCGCGCCCAGCATCCGCGAGGTATAGCCGCTCATCGCATCGAAGACCATCGCCTTCAGTTCCCGCACGTTGCCGGGGAAGTGGTAGCCCTTGAGCAGGGTGATGAGTTCCTTGTGATAGGTGGGTTTCTTCTTGTGGAACTCGCGGGCGGCTTCGTCGAGAAAGTGGTCCAGCAGCAGGGGGATGTCTTCCTTGCGTTCCCGGAGCGGCGGAATATGGACATGGTGGGTGCGGAGGCGGTAGTAGAGGTCCTTGCGGAAGACCCCCTCGCGCTGGAGGGTATCCACCTCCTTGTGGGTGGCGACCAGCACCCTGGCATCCGAGCGTTTGGCGAGGTCGGAGCCCAGGGGATAATACTCCCGTCCTTCGAGGAAACGGAGGAGTTTGACCTGCGAGGCGTGGCTCAGATCGCCGATTTCATCGAGAAAGAGGGTGCCGCCGGCCGCCTTTTCGACCAGGCCGGGCCGCGGGCGGTCCGCGCCGGTAAAGGCGCCTTTGGCGTGGCCGAAGAGGGTATCGGCAAAGACCTGGTCGTCGAGGCCGGCGACGTTCACCGCCACGAACTGGCCGGTGCGGCCGCTCAACTGATGGAGTGCCAAGGCGATCAGCTCCTTGCCCACGCCGGTTTCGCCGCTGATCAGCACCGGTTGCTGGCCGCCGGCCACCGCCTCGCAGTAGCGGAAGACCCGCTGCATCTTGGGGTGGCCGGTGCGGATGGCGGCGAACATCTCGGGGTGCGCCAGGGTGTCGGCCAGAAAACGGCTGCTCAACTCCGAATTTTCCCGGCGCAGGCGGCGAATTTCCAGGGCCCGGCCGATGCTGGGCAGCAGCCGCTCCGCCTCCACCGGCTTGAGGACGTAATCGAAGGCGCCGTGCTGGATGCACTGCACCGCGGTGCCGACGTCGTTGACGCCGGTGACGATGATCACCGGCAGGTCAGGGTAGTCGCGGCTTGCCTGGGCGAGGATTTCCTGACCGGAACGGTGTGGCATCATGAGATCGAGGAGCATGACCTCGATCTCGGTCGTTTTGAGGATGGACTCGACCTCGCGGCCGTCCTGACAGCGCAGGATATTGGTGAGGCCGTTCGCCCGCAGTGCGATATCGAAGCTCGCCAGGGTATGCGCTTCGTCGTCCACCAGCAGGATGGGGTGGAGCGGGTATGCTCCCGAGGCCATGCCGTGCCCCCTCGTTATCGGCTTGAAAGAGTGGCGATCATGCGTCGCTGGCATCAGTATAGCATCGTTTGGCAAAAAAAAGCAGATGTCGTCTGTTCCGGGCGGTCGGCGGGTGGCCCCAGGAGCGGTCGGCTATGGCAGTTTGGATGGCCAGATAAGCGTATCCCTAAGCCAGCCGACGGTGCCGTCGGCGTGTTTGACCTTGACCCAGTCGCCATCGCGATCGAGCGGAGTGAAGATCACCCCGTACTTCACCAGCGCCACGGGCTCGTAATTGACCCCGGGCCCTACCCGCAGGTTGATGTCCTTGCCCTTGACGATGACGGTCTTCTGGTCGGAAAGGAGCAGGGTGATGATCCAGCCCTTGGCCCCCTCGAAGTCGACCACCTCGGACCATTTGTCCTGCTGCTGAAGGATGCGCAGGGGGTAGCCTTTGCCGACCTCCCAGAGGAGCTCATAGTTCGAGCCGGGGCCGGAGCGGATGTTGGCGCCGTTCTTGGCGACGCTGGCGTACTCGGCGGCGCCGGCGGTGGTGGCGGTCAGGAAGAGGAACGCGGTGAACAGAAAGAGAAGGGCCTTGCCGGCCAGGTGGCGACAGGGATTCGTCATGCGGGTTCTCCTTGGTGACATGGCAGGGGGCTGGGCCTTACCGGAAGGGCGACTCCTTGGTACCTGCCCGCCTCCTGGAATCAAGGCACAGCCTAGCACGCCGCGGCACGCAAGTCAACATGGGGCGTGTCGGAGTGGTCTTCGTTGGTAGCGTTGGGAATGGCCATCTTACGGGAGAGGCCTGTCAGGGCGGGGAAAGTAAGGGGGCAGAGTGATTTTTTTTCTTGGCCGGCCGCGTTTCTTGTTATCATTGCGACAGGAGCAAGGGGGGGCGGCCGACGGCGGCGAGGCATCTTGTTTGATCGGTGGTTGGGGGGATAGGGGGACATGGATCGTGTGAGTGGCAACAACTGGGGCCGGGAACACCCGGCGGTGGAAAAACTGGTGCGCCGGATCGCCGGCGATATCCGTCGTTGCGCCGTGCGGCAGCGGCCTGATATCCCTGACGCCCTCATTGAGGAACTGCTCGACGATGTGGTCGTCAGTGTCCGGGACTTTGCCGAACGCCAGCTTTCCCACATTTACAAGCTGGTGCGGATCGGCCTTGGCCTTTCCGCCGAGAAACAGCTCGACCGCCTGCTGGAGATGATCGTCCGTGAGGCACGGCGTTTCACCAATGCCGACGGCGGCGCCCTCTATATCCGCGACGACGAACGCGAGGTGCTCGACTTCGCCATCGTGCAGAACGAATCCATGGCCGTTCACATGGGGGGGGGCGGCACGCCGGTCACCTGGGCGTCGGTCCCTCTTTATCAACCGGATGGCAGCGAGAATCACCGGAATGTCTCGGCCCACTGCGCCCTGACCGGCATGCCGGTCAACATCCCGGATGTCTATAGCGCCAAGGGCTTCGATTTTCAAGGCACCAAAGATTTTGACGCCACCACCGGCTATCGCTCGCAATCCATGCTGGTCATTCCCATGCGCGACCACGAGGAGGAGATCATCGGGGTGCTGCAGCTCATCAACGCTCGGGCGCTGGATACCGGGTTGGTTGGCCCTTTTCCGGACGAAGAGGTGGAGATGGTTACCGCCCTGGCCTCCGAGGCGGCGGTGGCGGTGACCAACATGCGGCTGGTACGGGGGCTGGAGAACCTGCTCAACTCCTTCATCCAGACTATTGCCGACGCCATCGACGAGAAATCCCCTTATACCGCGGGCCACATCCTGCGGGTGGCGGCGGTGACCGAATGTCTGGTCGAACAGATCAATGGCGCGACCCAAGGCCCCTTTGCCGATGTTTCCTTCTCGGCGGCCGAGGTGGAAGAGATCCGCATGGCCGCCTGGCTGCATGACATCGGCAAGATCACCACGCCGGAGTTCATGGTGGACAAGGCGACCAAGCTGGAGACGGTTTTCGACCGCATCGAACTCGTGCGTTGCCGGGTCGAGATCCTCAAACGGGACCGGGAGATCCGGCGGCTCAAAAAAGAGCTGGCCAGCGGCGACAACGTGGGTGCCAGTGCCACCACCGAGGCCGATCACGGCGACCTCGACGAATATCTCCGTTTTTTGGAGGCGATCAATTCCGGCGGGGAGAACCTGTCGGAGGAGGGCCTGCAACGGATCCAAAAAATCGCCGGCGTGGGGCTAACCATTGGCGGCAGGCCCACGCCACTTCTGGATGCCAACGAGGTGGAGAATCTCTCCATCCGCCGGGGTACCCTGACGGAAAACGAACGACAGCGGATCAGTAACCATGTCAGGATGAGCATCAGGATGCTCGAAGGGTTGCCCTTTCCCAGGAAGCTGCGCCGGGTACCGTTCTATGCCGGGCTGCATCACGAAAAACTTGACGGCAGCGGCTATCCCAGGGGACTGACCAACGGCGCCATCCCGCTGCCGGGACGGGTCATGGCGGTGGCGGACATTTTCGAGGCGCTTACCGCGTCGGATCGTCCTTATAAGCGGGGCAAAAAGCTTTCCGAGGCCATGCGTATCCTCGAACAGATGGTGGGCGACGGCAAGCTTGACGGCGATGTCTGCGATCTTCTGGTGGAATCCGGCCTGGTGATGCAATATGCCCGTGAATCGCTGGCTGCCTCGCAGATCGACGACTTCGAGTGGCGGGGCAGACGGTACCTGGTCGGCAATCGCCAGGGCTAAGTGTTATCGTGGTCGTTCCCAGCCGTTCTTGCCCCCCTCCGATCACACCTCGCCAGGGCGAGGCCGGCCGATAACGCGCTGGCCGGGTTCCGGGTGCTATTTTTTCTCGAGCGTATCCCGGATCGCGTTGATGAATTCATAGGGGAAGAGGATAGTCGAGTTTTTTTCCGCGGAAATCTCGGTCATGGTTTGCAGGGTTCTGAGTTGCAGCGCCGAGGGCGTCTCCGCCAGTTTGGCAGCGGCCTCCGCCAGCTTGGCCGAGGCCTGGAGTTCGCCATCCGCGTGGATTATCTTGGCCCGGCGTTCCCGTTCCGCCTCGGCCTCCTTTGCCATGGCCCGCTGCATTTCCACCGGGAGATCGATATTCTTCATCTCCACGTGATCGATTTTTACGCCCCATTTGTCGGTCTGGCTGGCAAGGGCGGTGCTGAGCGACTCCTGGAGTTTGACTTGCTCCCCCAACACCTCGTCCAGAATATGTTGGCCGATGACGGCTCGCAGCGCGGTCTGCGCCAGTTGGCTCAAGGCGTATTTGTAGCTTTCGACCTCGATGATCGCCCTTTGCGGATCGACGACCTTTGAATAGACCACCGCCGTGACCTTCACGGTCACGTTGTCCTTGGTGACCACGTCCTGAGGGGGTATCTCGGTGGCCACCGTACGCAGGGAAACCGTGGTCATCTGTTCGAGGGCCGGCATGAGCAGAATGAGGCCGGGGCCGCGGATACCGACACAGCGTCCCAGTCGCAGGATTACTCCGCGCTCGTATTCCTTGAGAATGCGGATTGACGAGATGAGGAGCGCGATGATTCCGATCAGGATGAGTAGTGTAATCATTTCCATGACGAGCCTCCCTTGAAGGATGGTGTTGCCTTGCGGCAAGGCGGCGAGCCAGCGACGATTGCCTCACTATATCGTATTACGGGGTGGGGTTTCGATTTTTTTGCGCCAGCCCGCGGCGGTCGGTTTGCTACCGCGTGAAATAGGCGACGAATTCGCGGTTGCCCTTGGGGCCCAAGATCGGCGAGGGGGTGACCCCGTGGCTGGTCAGCCCGAGCCCTTCGGCAAAGGCGACGATCTCCGCCACCACCGCCTCGTGGAGCGCCGGGTCCCGCACCACTCCGCCCTTGCCCACCTTCTCCTTGCCCACTTCGAACTGCGGCTTGATGAGCGCCATGATCCGTACGGTCTGGCCGAAGAGCGGCAAGAGGGGCGGCAGCAGCAACTTGAGCGAGATGAAGGCCGCGTCGATCACCGCGAGATCGAGCGGTTCGGCGACATCGGCTGGGGTGAGATTGCGGGCATTGACCCGTTCCCGCACCACCACCCGCGGGTCGTTGCGCAGCTTCCAGTCGAGTTGGCCGTAACCCACGTCGATGGCATAGACCTTGGCCGCCCCGCGTTGCAAGAGGCAGTCGGTGAAGCCGCCGGTGGAGGCGCCGATATCGGCGCAGACAAAACCGGTGGGGTCGAGGGCGAAGAAGTCGAGGCCCGCTTCGAGTTTGAGCCCGCCGCGGCTCACATAGGGGCAGGCCTTGCCCTTGAGTTCCAGGGTGGCGGTGTCGCTCACCTCGGTGCCGGCCTTGTCCACTGGCTGGCCGTCCACCAGCACCAACCCCGCGGCAATCAGCGCTTGCGCCTTTTGGCGGGTGGGAGCGAGACCGTGGGTCACCAGGAGCTTGTCGAGGCGTTCTTTCATGGAAACGTCAAAAGGCAAGAGTCAAAAGGAAAAAGTCAAAAAGGGTGGTTCCATTCTTTTTGCCTTGTAACTTTTACCTTTTGACTCGCTTTTCATGCCGAGGTGTCGGCTCGGCGGATCAGCTCGCAGAGCTCGTCGGCCATGGCGTCGATCTCCTTGTGCTCTTTGCCCTCCACCATGACACGGATCACCGGCTCGGTGCCGGAGGGGCGGACGAGGATGCGGCCTTCGTGGCCGAGCTTTTTCTCCAAGGCCTTCACCCGCTTGGCAAAGCCAGGCACCTGGTCGAGGGCGATCTTTTTGGCGGTGCGCACGTTTTTCAATACCTGGGGAAAGGTGGTGAGTTGGGTGGCGAGTTCGGAGAGGGGTTTGTTCCGTTTGATCATGATCGCGAGCAATTGCAGGGCCGCCAGGATGCCGTCGCCGGTGGTGTTGTGGTCGAGGAAGATGAGGTGGCCCGACTGCTCGCCCCCGAAGTTGTAGCCCTTGGCCCGCATGGCTTCCACCACGTAGCGGTCGCCGACCTTGGTGCGTTCGAGCTTGCCGCCTAAGTCCTGCATGAAGAGTTCGAGCCCCAGGTTGCTCATCACCGTGGCGACCAGGGTTTTCTTTTTGAGCTGTTTGGCGGCCATCAGTTCGGCGGCGCAGATGGCCATGAGGTGGTCGCCGTCGACGATGCGGCCATGCTCGTCGCAGACGATGAGGCGGTCGCCGTCGCCATCCAGCGCAATGCCGATGTCCGCCCCCAGTTCGCGGACTTTGGCCGCCATGTGTTCCGGGTACAGCGCCCCGCACTGGTGGTTGATGTTGGTGCCGTTCGGTTCCGCCGCCAGCACCGTGACCGTGGCGCCCAGTTCCTCAAAGACGTGCGGGGCCACGCCGTAGGTGGCGCCGTTGGCGCAGTCGAGTACGATGTGGAAGGCATCCAGCGTATATTCCTGCGGGAAGGTATGTTTGAGGAAGACGATGTAGCGGCCCTTGGCGTCGTCGATGCGGGTGGCGCGGCCCACCTCCTCCGCCACCGGCCGGAGTGCCGACATTTTCTGGGAGAAAATGAGATGTTCGATCTCCAATTCCTGCTCGTCGGGCAGCTTGAAGCCGTTGCGGGCAAAGATCTTGATGCCGTTGTCCTGAAAGGGGTTGTGCGAGGCGGAGATCACCACTCCGGCGTCGGCCCGCATGCCGGTGGTGATGAAGGCGATCCCCGGCGTGGGCAGGGGGCCGACCAGGAGGATGTCCACCCCCATGGAGCAGATGCCGGCGGCCAGGGCATTTTCGAGCATGTAGCCGGAGAGGCGGGTATCCTTGCCGATGACGATGCCGTGGCCGCGCCGCACGTCTTTCACCAGAAAGGCCAGGGCCCGGCCGATCTGCATGGCGATCTCGGTGGTCATCGGATCGACATTGGCTACGCCGCGTACTCCGTCGGTGCCGAACAGTCGTCTCATGGCAGGAGGCGCTCCATGGTGGTTGGGAACAATGCGGTTTAGTGCCTGGCCGGAGCCACCCGCACCGTCACGGTTTTCGGCGCGAAGCCTTCGACGAGCAGAGGTGCCTGGGCGTTGACTTCAATGGGGACTTTGTGTCTGCCCGGCTTGATGCCGCCGACATTGAGGGTGGCATGGATTTTTGGAATCAGGCGGTCGGGGTCGTGCACCAGGCTCAACGGCACCTTGGCGGTGACCGTGACGGAGGCCGGGATCATCTGGTAGAGCAGGCTGGGGTCGGTCTGGGTGAGTGTCAGCGGAATGGCGCCGAAACGCCGGGGGGTGGTCTTTTCCTTAATCACGATGCGGGCGCTTACCACGGTTTCGCCGATGAGGTCGATGACCGCCGGGGCGAGCCGCAGGGGGATCTGTTTGGTGATACTGCCGTCGAGTCCGTTGATATCCACCGGTTCGGTGAGCAGTTGGGTTTCCGGACCCAGCGTACCCAGGGGGCCGCTGATGGCAATGACCGATGGTTCGACCTCGGCCGAGACCAGCTCGTAGCCCTCGGCCGGCCGGCCGACGATCTTCAATTCCACCGGCAGCGTCTTTTCGACCAGGCGGTCGATCAGCAGCGTGATGTTGGTGGGTTGGATGCGGAGGATGTTGATCCCGCGCGGCAGCGAGATGGAATCCGGTTCATTGCGCACGACCATGGTGCCGGGGGTGGCCTTGGCCAGGTTTACCCGGCGGCTGATGTGCTGCCGCCGGACGCTGTCGATCAGGCCGCGCGGACCGCTGACCGAGACCTCCATCTGTTTTTTGAACTGGTTGGCGATCACCAGGTGACGAGGCAGGTTGACGATCTCCACCGGGATGTAGAGGCTGGTGTCGACCTTGTCTTCGCCCACCACGAAATACCACAGGAAAATGGCGATCAGGAGCGACAGCAGCCGCAGGAGCCAGTCCTTGGGCCAGCGCGGCTTGCGCAGCGTTTGCAGCTTTTTCTCTATTTGCGGCGCCAGGTTTTCCATAGTTGTGAGGTGGGGGATTCTTTGGACAGGAGGATGGCGTCAAGCCGGGCCCGCAGGGCGTTTTCGTCGAGGTCGGTGGTGATGGCGCCGTGCTGGACCAGGGAAATCTTGCCGGTTTCTTCGCTGATGACGATGACCACGGTATCGGTCTCTTCGGACAGGCCGATGGCAGCCCGATGACGGGTGCCGAGCTGTTTGCTGATGTAGGGGTTGCGGCTGAGCGGCAGCACGCAGCCGGCGGCGACGATGCGGCCGTTGCGCACGATCACCGCGCCGTCATGCAGAGGGGACTCGTGCAGAAAGAGACTGAGGAGGATCTGCCGGCTGATGGTCGCATCCACCACCTGGCCGGTTTCGATATAATCCTTGAGCCCGGTTTCGCGTTCGATGGCGATGAGGCCGCCGATCTTGCGGTGCGCCATGATTTGGGCGGCCTTGACGATTTCGAGCAGAGCGTGCACCGTTTCCTCGTCGGCCATGCCGAATGGGGTCCGGCCGACCTGGGTCAGGGCGCGCCGGATGTCGCGCTGGAAGATGATGATGATGATCAGGAAGATCGAACTGAGGAAGGTGCCGAGCAGCCAGTAAAGGGTCAGGAATTCCAGCTCGCGGGCCGCGAAATAGACCACGATCAGCACCGCGATGCCGATGAGCATCTGGACCGCGCGGGTGCCCTTGATGAGGAGGATGACGCGGTAGATGAGGTAGGCAACGATCAGGATATCGCAGATGTCTTGCCAGCGGATCGTGGTAATCGTGTCCAGCATTGTGTTGGTGCACCGACGGAAGCGTGATGGATGCGGCGGGCGGGCCGTGGCCACGCCTTCTGCCTCAGAGTATACGAAAGAGGACGCTTTGGGCAAGAGGAACTCGCTGATTTTGGTAAAAAAAATGATGATGGTGGGCGGTGGTTTTTCGCCGCCAGCCGTTTTGGAAAAAACTTTGGGGCCTCAGGGTTGCGGCTTGACATGGGGGGGGATTTGCAGTAGTATCGCGAAATTTTCCGGGCGCCCCCCAATCTGGCGGCTGCCAAAAAGTGCCGTAATCCGGAAGGGTTACGGTTTTTCCGTTGTGGATGTGAGTGCCGTGGGCGGCATTCGGCAAGCGATAATTATCTGGTAAGGAGAGCAGGCGTTGGCTAATCACAAATCAGCACTGAAGAGAAACCGTCAGAGCCAGGTGCGTCGGGCACGGAATCGTGCCAACCGGAGCGAGGTGAAGACCGCGATCCGTCGGGTCACCGATGCCATCGATCAGAAGTCGGTGGATGTTGCCCAGGAGGCATTGAAGGCCGCTATTCCGGTCATCGACCGGGCGGCGGTGAA
This sequence comes from Deltaproteobacteria bacterium, assembly GCA_021802645.1. Taxonomy (GTDB): domain Bacteria; phylum Desulfobacterota; class Desulfobulbia; order Desulfobulbales; family Desulfurivibrionaceae; genus JAJZRJ01. The sequence continues at coordinate 18,499 of JAJZRO010000021.1, forward strand.
GGGCGCCATCCACAAGAATACCGCCTCGCGCAAGGTTTCCCGACTGACCAAGCATGTGAACGATTTGGCCAAGGGAGCGTAACCGGCGCCGTTTTCAGGCGGCGTGATGCCGGGAAGCGGAACGGCGCGGAGGAATGGAGCCGCACGCTGACAACATGGCCAGCACCTGCGGCGGCCGATTGCAAACCGGCGGGAGGCCGGTCCACGCTTCCTGGATATAATTCCGAAGTTCAAAAGCCATGGCATCTTCTGAGGCCATGGCTTTTTTATTTGGCGGGCGCGGCACCACCCCGGGTGGCCGTGACGCCGTAGCGGCAGGCAGGGAAAATCATGCATCAGCCCTCGTTTGACGATTTCAGCAAGTTGGCCGACCGTTTTGGCCTGGTGCCGGTGTATCGGGAGGTGATCGCCGACCTCGATACGCCGCTCACCATCTTTGCCAAGGTGGCGGGCGCGGAGTCCCACGCCTTTCTCTTCGAGAGTCTGGAGGGCGGTGAGAAATGGGGGCGTTACTCCTTTATCGGCCTGGATCCCTTCCTGACCTTCGAAAGCCGGGGCACTGCCATCACGATTCGCCGCAACGGCAAGGCCGAGGCGCAGGCCGGGGATCCGCTCGCGGCCCTCGAAGCGCTGCTCGATTCGCTCAACGCCTGCTCCTCCGACGCCTATCTCCCCCGTTTCTTCGGCGGCGCGGTCGGCTATCTCGGCTACGACATGGTGCGGTTCATGGAGCGGCTGCCGGAGCACAATCCGCCGCTGGCCGATTTTCCGGATTCCGCCTTCATGGTGCCGCGGCTGGTGCTGATCTACGACAACCTCCGGCAGGCGTTGACCGTGGTCAACTGCGTGGAGGTGGGGCAAGACGCCGATCCCCGGCAACTCTATGACGCGGCCCTGAAGCGGATCGACGCCATCATCGAGCGCCTGCAGCGCCCGTTGCCGGCCGAGATGCTGGGCAGCAACGGGCATGCCGCCGCGCCCCACCAGTTCACCCCCAACATGGAGCGGTCCGCCTTCGAGCAGATGGTGGAAAAGGCCAAGGAATACATCAAGGCCGGCGACATCATCCAGGTGGTCCTTTCCCAGCGTTTCCGCACGGTCACCGATCTGCCGCCCTTCAAGCTTTACCGGGCGCTCAGGCACATCAATCCCAGCCCCTATCTCTTCTTCCTCAAACTGGGCGACCTGGTCCAGATTGGCTCGTCGCCGGAGATCCTGGTGCGGCTGGAGGGCGACGATATCGAGCTGCGGCCCATTGCCGGCACCCGCCGCCGCGGCCGCAACCCGGAAGAGGACCTGGCCCTGGAACAAGAACTGCTGGCCGATCCCAAGGAGCGGGCCGAACACCTCATGTTGGTCGATCTCGGCCGCAACGATGTGGGGCGGGTCGCGCGTTACGGCTCGGTCGAGGTGCGCGATCTCCTGGTGATCGAGCGTTACAGCCATGTCATGCACATCGTCTCCGGCGTGCATGGCAAGCTGGCGCCCGGCAAGAGCCAGTTCGACGTGATCAAGGCCTGCTTCCCGGCCGGGACCGTGAGCGGGGCGCCGAAGATCCGGGCCATGGAGATCATCGAGGAGTTGGAACCGGAACGGCGCGGGCCCTATGCCGGGGCCGTCGGGTATTTCGGTTTTTCCGGCAACATGGATTTCTGCATCACCATCCGGACCTTCATCCTGCGGGGCACCGACCTCTGGGTGCAGGCCGGGGCCGGGATCGTCGCCGATTCCGACCCGCAGCTCGAATACGAGGAGACCGTCAACAAGTCCATGGGGCTGCGCCGCGCGGTGGAACTGGCCGAAAAGGAGTTCTAGCCGGCCGCGGTCAAGAGAGAACCACTTCAACGGGATGTCCGGTGCGTCCGGAGCTGAACCATGATCGTCATCATCGACAACTACGACTCCTTTACCTACAACATCGTCCAGACCCTGGGCGGGCTCGGCGCGGAACTCCAAATCTTCCGCAACGACGAGGTGGACCTCTCCTTCATCGAGGGGCTGAAGCCCTCGCGGCTCCTGGTCTCCCCTGGCCCATGCAGTCCGGCCCAGGCCGGCATCTCCATCGCGGCGATCCGCCATTTTGCCGGTCGTATCCCGGTGCTGGGCGTCTGCCTCGGCCATCAGTCCATCGGTGAGGCCTTTGGCGGCAAGACGGTGCGGGCCGGGCGCCTCATGCACGGTAAGACCAGCCTCATCACCCACGACGGCAAAGGGATTTTCGCCGGGCTGCCCAACCCCTTCGAGGCCATGCGCTACCATTCGCTGGTGGTGGAGGAGCCGCTGCCCGACTGTCTCATTGCCACGGCCCGTTCGGAGCAGGGCGAGTTGATGGGGGTGCGCCACCGGAGCCTGGCGGTGGAAGGGGTGCAGTTCCACCCGGAATCGATCATGACGCCGGACGGCGTGCAGTTGCTCGCCAATTTCATCGCGCCGGAGTATCCGGCTTTGCTGGCTAAGGCACAGGAGGAGGGGGCGTGATCCGGGAGGCGATTGCCAAGGTGGTGGGTGGCACCCATTTGACCGAGGCGGAGATGGTGGGAGTCATGCAGGAGATCATGGGCGGTGAGGCAACTGCCGCCCAGATCGGTGCCTTTATTACGGCGCTGCGCATCAAGGGCGAGACCGTGGATGAGATCACCGGCGCGGCCCGGGTCATGCGCGACAAGGCTACCAAGGTCGAGGCGCGGGTGGCCGGCGATATCCTGGTGGATACCTGCGGCACCGGCGGCGACGCCTCCGGCACCTTCAACGTCTCCACCACCGCGGCCTTTGTGGTGGCCGGTGCCGGTATCCCGGTGGCCAAACACGGCAACCGCGCGATGTCGAGCACCTGCGGCAGCGCCGACGTGCTGGAGGCCCTGGGCGTCAACCTCACCCTCGCGCCCGACCAGATCGGCCAGGCCATCCGTGAGGTGGGCATTGGTTTCATGTTCGCGCCCGCTTTGCATGGGGCCATGAAGTACGCCATCGGCCCGCGACGGGAAATCGGCATCCGTACCATCTTCAACGTACTGGGGCCGCTCACCAACCCGGCTGGGGCCAATGTGCAGGTGATGGGGGTTTACGACCCACGGCTGGTCGAACCCCTGGCCCAGGTGCTCGGCAAATTGGGAGCCAAACGGGCACTGGTGGTCTGCGGCGCCGGCAACCTCGACGAGATCACCATCACCGGCGAAACCCTGGTGGCGGAATACCACGCCGGATCGGTAACGACCTACACCATCACCCCGGAACAGTGCGGACTGACGCGGGCCACCCTGGTCGACATCCGCGGCGGTGCTTCCGCCGCCGAGGCGGCCGCGTTGCTGCGGGAGGTCTTGCGGGGCACCCCCGGCCCCCGGCTCGACATGGTGCTGCTGAACGCCGGGGCGGCGATTATGGCCGCCGGCAAGGCGGTTGATCTGCCGGCCGGCGTGGCCGTGGCCCGCCAGGTGATCGAGAGCGGGGCGGCCCTGGCCAAGCTTGAGGCGTTGGTTGCTTTCGGCAAGGGGGCAGCGGCGTGATTCTCGATACCATCGTGGCCCGCAAGCGCGAGGAGGTGGCAGCCCTCAAACGCCAGGGCATCAGCGAGCCCGAGGGACCGGTGGCCCCGCCCCGCGGCTTTGCCAAAGCACTCACCGACTATGCCGGGGTGGCGATCATTGCCGAGGCCAAGAAGGCCTCGCCCTCCAAGGGGGTGATCCGGCCGGACTTCGATCCGGTGGCCATTGCCCAGCAGTACCAGGCTGGCGGGGCGCAGGCCCTCTCGGTGCTCACCGACGAGCAGTTTTTTCAGGGCAGCCTCCGCTACCTCAGCCAGGTCCGGGCCGCGGTCACCCTGCCGGTGCTGCGCAAGGAGTTCATCATCGATCCCTTGCAGATCACCGAGGCGAGCCGCCACGGGGCGGACGCCATCCTGCTCATTGCCGCCATCCTCGACACTGTCCAGCTGCGGGATTTCCGCCAGCAGGCCGAGGATCTCGGCATGGACGTGCTGGTCGAGGTCCATGACGAGGCGGAGGCGGAGCAGGCCATGGCGGCGGGCAGCCGGCTCATTGGGGTGAATAACCGCGATCTCCGTGATTTTTCCGTGGACCTTGACACCACCTTCCGCCTGCGGCGCCTCATTCCCGCCACCATCCCGCTGGTGAGCGAATCAGGCATCCGCGATCATCGCGACATGGCACGTCTCGCCGAACATGGCATTGCCGCCGCCCTGGTGGGCGAAACTCTGATGCGGGCCCCGGATCAGGCCCAGGCGCTACGGGCATTGCGCGGCGAGTGAGGAACGAGAACGGTATGGCAGGACGCACCCGGATCAAGATCTGCGGCATGACCCGGTCGGAAGAGGTCGCCGCCGTGGTGGCGGCCGGGGTGGATGCGGTGGGATTCATCTTCGCCGCAGCCAGCCCCCGGGCCATCACCCCGGAACAGGCCCGCGGGATCATCCGGCAGCTGCCGCCCTTTGTCGATGCAGTCGGCGTCTTTGTCAACGAAGAGGCGGGCGTGGTGCGGGAGATCGTCCAGTACTGCGGCCTGACCCTGGTGCAGCTCCACGGGGCTGAACCCCCGGCCTATTGCCGGGAGATGGGTTGCCGGGTGCTGAAGGCCTTCCGCGTCGGTCCGCAGACCAACCCTGCGGAATTGGCGGCTTACGCGGAGGTGGTGAGCGGCTTCCTGCTTGATACCTTCCATGAGAACATGGCCGGCGGCACCGGCCAGACTTTTGACTGGCAGCGGGTGGCGCAACTCCGTCCGCCCGGTCCGGTGATTCTGGCCGGCGGCCTTACGCCGGCCAATGTCGGCCAGGCCGTCCGCCAGGTGCGGCCTTTTGCCGTGGATTGCAATTCCGGGGTGGAGATCGCCCCTGGCCGCAAGGACCTGGGAAAGGTGCGGCAGGTGGTGGATGCGGTGCGGCAGGCCGATGCGGCCAATGCCGCGGGCTGAGAGTGCCTGCCGCCCGGTAATCCGCGTCAGCGCAGCGGCAGCCGCACGATCTGAGTCTGGTTGCCGATGGTGAGGGCCAGCCGGAGTTCAGTGGCCCCCTGCGCCTCGTCCTTGCCCATGCCCGGGAAGAAGAGCACGCCATAGGCGATCTGGTTCGGCAGGATCGGCGCGCTGGAGAGGCGTTTGGCGGCCAGATCCTCCCGGATTTTGTCGCCGCTGGTGGCATAGCCCTTGGCGCCACCGGCCACGGCCCCGACCGCGGCCCCGAGTACCGCCCCTTTGCCTGCCGCCTCCCCGACATTCTTGCCGCTGATAATGCCGATCGCCGCCCCGGCGATGGCGCCGGCGGCGCCGAGGAGCAGGGCTGGTTTGCCCGTTTCCTTGGCGATTTCACCGACATCCACATGTCCCTCGGTCCGCTGATAGGTTTTCTCCAGGCTCAGGATGGGCCATGCCTTGTTGTTCCGGTCGATCAGGAAGGTTTGGTCGGGATTGACGTGGACGGTTTCGTTGCCGTCGTTCTGGAAGGTGACCTGAACCGGCAGCAGGCCGGCGCCATGGGCATCGAAGCCAAAGGCCTGTTCCGCCTTTTTCGCATCGGTAAAGGCCTCGGCCGACATCTTGAGGCCACCGGGCAAGGTGACGCCGTTGGTGGCATCGGGCAGGTTGAGCGGGGCGACGCGATCCTGGTAGGTGCAAGCGCTGGTGAAGAGAATGAGGCTCAACACCGCGATCAGGCGCATCTGCCGGGAGGCGCCCCTTGTCCGTGAAATCAACATATCCTTTCTCCCTGACAGGGTGGTTTTTTGTTACTTGAGGCGGATGGCCACGTAACGGGTGTGGCCGTCGCGTTTCACCAGCAGGAGCAGGCTGCCCTGCCTTTGTGCCGCCTTGGCGACCTTGCTGAATTCGGCAACGTTCTTGACCGCCTGCCGGTTGGCCTCCAGGATGAGGTCGCCGCGCCGGAGCCCCTTGTCGGCGGCCGGCGAGTCGGGATCGACGTTGACCACCAGCACTCCCCGCTTGTCTTTGATGCCCAAGGAATTGGCGAGTTCAGGGGTGAGATTCTGCACACTCAGGCCGAGTTCCATGCTGGGCTGGTTGCCGTTTTCATTGGCCGCCGCCTGTTCTTCATTGAGTTTGGCAATGGTGACGGTCACCGTCCTTTCCTTGCCGCCGCGGATCAGCGCGAGGTTGGCCCGGCTGCCGATCGGGCTCTGGGCAACCAGGGTGGGCAGCGAATTGACCTGGGAGATCTCCTTGCCGTTGTAACGGACAATGATATCACCCTGCTTGATGCCGGCCTTGTCGGCCGGACCGCCCGGGGTCACCTCACCGACCAGGGCGCCGATCGGCCGGTCGAGATGGAACTGCTTGGCCAGTTCCGGGGTGACCTGCTGGATCATCACCCCGAGCCAGCCGCGCACCACCGAACCATGCTCCTTGAGCTGGCCGATGACATTCTTGGCGAGATTGACCGGGATGGCGAAGCCGATGCCGATGTTGCCGCCGCTGCGACTGTAGATCGCGGTATTGATGCCGACCATCTCGCCGTTCAGGTTGAAGAGCGGCCCACCGGAGTTGCCGGGGTTGATGGAGGCGTCGGTCTGAATGAAGTTTTCATAGGGGCCGCTGCCCAGCGAACGGCCTTTACCGCTGACGATGCCGGCGGTGACCGTCTGCTCGAAGCCGAAGGGGTTGCCGATGGCAAGCACCCAGTCGCCTACCCGGAGCTTTTCCGAATCGCCGAAGGTGACGGCCGGCAGCGACCTTTTGGGATTGATCTTGATCAGGGCCAGGTCGGTCTTGGGGTCGCGGCCGATGAGCTTGGCATCATACTCCTCGTTGTCGGCCAGGCGGACGCTGATGGAGTCGGCATTTTCCACCACATGGTTATTGGTGACGATATAGCCGTCCGGCGACGAGATGACGCCGGAACCGAGGCTGGTGCGCTTCAGGTCCCGTGGTGCCTCCTGCTGCTGGCCGAAGGGCGACGGCCCGCCGAAGAAGTGGCGGAAGAGTTCCGGCATCTCGTCGTCCTGGAAGAAGAAGTCGTGGGGCGAGCGCTGCATTTTCACGGTTTGGGTGGTGTAGATGTTCACGACCGTGGGGCTTAACCGTTCGGCGAGATCGGCGAACGAGTCAGGGGCGCCGGCCATGGAGCGCGCGGCGGCCGGACCGCCAAAGCCCAAAAGCATCACGAGAACGAGGGCTGCCGCGACACGCAGGGTGGACATGGAGAATGAGGTCTGCATAGATTCGAGCTCCTTCAACAATGAGGCAACTGACAGTGAACAGGTTATCAACAGGGTATCAACATGTTGTGCACAGGCTCATCTAGTTCTTCATGATAGGACGGGTGAAAACTTTGTCAAGCATCGCCTTGCGGCGCAGAGAGAAAGATGGGACCGCCAGGCCGGGCAAGCAAGGCGGTCCCCAGGGGACCCTTCCGGGAAGAAGGGGGAGGAAGAGAGGATGCGAATTGCTCGCATCTGAGGAAAAAGACCATACTGATCCCAAAAAGTTCCATGAAAAAAAAGAGGGGCGCATTCTTATTGGAGACGGATGGCCACCAGCAGGAGTTTCTTGTGGCGCGGGCCGCCGGGGGGAACGGTTTCCTGCGGAAAGACCACGGCCTGCCGATTGCCCAGCGCCTCGCCCAGGAGCGGGAGGTCGTCGGGGTGGAGACGGAGCATGAGTCCGTGGGGGCTGACGACATGAGGGAAGAGATGGCGGTCGGTCAAGGCCTGTTGCAGCAGGAGAATATCTTGGGGGGTTTCGGCCCGCACGGTGATGAAGACATCCGGATGGACGACCTCCCAATCCGCCGCCGAGGGTGGATGGGCCGCCATGACCTGGGGGAGCGGCACGCGGAAATCATTGGTCACGGTGGTCAAACGGGAACCCGGAATAATCAAGGGGGTCGTGTGACGGATGACCTGCTGGGTGGCCTGGTCAGGTACCCCTACAGGCGCAAGATGCATCTTGAAGAAGAGGCCTGCCGCCATGGCCACCACCACGGTGGCGGTGGCGGCGGATAGCGACATGGAAAAGTCGAACCGGCTGGCAAGGTCGCGGAGACGGATCCAGAAGGCAGGGCGGTGCAGTTTGGCCTGAATGCCCGGCAACAGGTCGGACGGCGGCTGCTCGTGGCGCAGGTTGGCAATATGGCCCAGAGTCAGGGAGAAGAGGCGCCATTCTCTGGCACAGTGCGGGCAGGCGGCAAGATGGTCCTCCAGCCGTTGCCGGTCGCTGGCGGTCAGCTCCTGGTCGAGGTAGGGCGTAAATCGCGCCTGATGTTCGTCGCATTCCTTCATCGTCGTTACTCCAGCATCTTCTTCAGTCGGTCTTTCAGGGCCAATCGCGCCCGGTTCAGCTTTGATTTGACCGTGCCCAACGGGATATCGAGAATGGCGCTGATCTCCTCGTAAGAGAGCTCCTGGAGATCGCGCAGCAGCAGAATCTCCTTCTCCGTGGGCGGCATGGCGGCAATGGCGTTGCGTACCACCGCATTCACATCCCGGCGCTCCAGTTGCCGTTCCGGGGTGTCGTCCTGGCTGAGTTGAATCGGGTTGTCCGGATCGTCCAGCGACAGATTGCTGAAAAAACCCCGGCGCTTGAGGCGCTTGTACCGGTTGCGACAATGGTTGAGGGCCAGTTGGTACAACCAGGCGCCGAACTTGGCGTCATCGCGCAGATGGCCGAGGGAACGGTAGGCGGTGACAAAGATATCCTGGGTGAGATCTTTGGCCTCTTCCTCGTCCTTGACATAGGTGCGCGTCAGGTTCCATATCCTGGCCTGGTAGATCCGGACCAGTTGGTTGAAGGCCTGTTCTTCGCCTTGGCGCAGGGCGCGGACCAGGCCCGCGACATCGTGTTCGGTCATCGGCTCATGCGAGTTAAGTCCGATGGCGTTTCTTCCTTAAAGACAGGAAGGAGCGAAAAAAGTTCCGCCATCGGGAGTTTTTAGGCAATGTTTTTATTCCGGGCATTGGCGGCCCGTTCCTCTTCTTCATACCGCAAAAGAGGGTTGGTAGCCATCGAGAAAAAACGGCCTGGCGACCTGATCGGCGGCGGTGCCTTGCTGTTGCGCCGCCGGGGAGCAGTGTGGTACCCTGATCGGTGTTGACGGCAGGCGGGGTCCGTTTGCGGCGGCCGCCGTTTTTCCCTCCAGCAAGAGCGAAACCCATGGAACATGATGCCGACGTGGAAAAGATCGTGCACGATCTTAAAAATATCATGCCGTTCAAGGAAACCACCGTGCCGGGGGATATCGTGCTGGTGGTGGCCGAGCATCTGCTCTATGCCGTAGTGAGCGGTATCGAGCGGGATGTGACCAAGCGTGACGAGTGGTGGCACCTCACCCTCCAGTTGCTCACCGTGCCGCCCAAGCAGGTGGTGTGGACCCTGCGCGAACCGCAGTTCACCGGCCAGGAGATCTTCACCATGGGTGGCGAGAAACGGTTTGTCAAGGCCGTGGCGTTTGAGGGCTGGGCTCCCCATGTGGATCAGCCGTCAGCGGCGAAAAAGGTGACGAAGAGGCCGATGCTGAAGGTGATCAAGTAAGACGGCGCGGGCGGCGGCGGACAGTGGAGAAAGGCATGGCGGACAAGGTGGTGGAGAGGGAGTTTTGCATCGGCAACCGTTATGGCTTACACGGCCGGACCTCGGCCCGCCTGGTGGAGACCGCCCGCGGTTTCGAGGCGGATGTGCGGCTGATCAGGAACGGCGAGGCGGTGGATTGCAAGAGCATTCTCGATGTGCTGACCCTGGCGTGCGGGCAGGGGACGCCGGTAACCATCCGCATCGAGGGGCGGGATGCCCAGGCCGCCATGGCCGCCCTGGAACAACTGGTAGCCAGCAACTTTGACGAGGAATGATGATCTCGCAAGAAAAATCGAAGCTCGGCGGGCGGGAACGAAAAAGCGACAGGTCACGCAGCGTGAACCGTCGGCGGAGCGGGCTTTGGCGAGGCCGACCAGAATGAAAGCCACTGTCGACCGCACCCCCCGGACTTTTTATGGAATCGGCGCCTCGCCGGGCATCATCATCGGCCAGTTGCGGTTGCTGGGGCGCCGGAAGGGCCGGCGCCACGAGCATGCGCATCTTGATCCGGCCCGGATCGACGCCGAGATGGTGCGCTTCAAGGCCGCGGTGGATCGCGCCGAGGCCCAGCTTCGCACCGCCCGCCAGCAATTTGCCGAGCAGCTTGCCGGCTACACCGCCATCATCGATTCCCATTTGCTGATGCTGCGGGACCGGATGATCTTCGACCGTACGCTGGCGGCCATTGCCCAGCAGGGGATCGATGCCGAATGGGCGCTGGAAAAGGCGCTCAACGAGACCCGTGCCGCCTTCGCCGCCATCGACGATCCCTATCTGCGGGCCAGGGTCCATGACGTGGAGCAGGTGGCGGAGCGGATCTTCCGCCAGCTCGGCGAGCAGGGGGAAGAGGAACTCGCGGCGGGGGCGGAAAAGGTGGTCCTGGTGGCCCGTGATTTTGCCCCCGAGGAGATTCTGCGGATGCAGACCGAGCGGGTGCTCGGCTTCGTTGCCGAGCAGGGCGGCGCCACCTCCCATTCCGCCATCGTGGCCCGCACCCTGGGTATCCCCTCGGTGGTCGGGGCAGCGGGGATCACCAACGCGGCCGCCTCCGGCGACCGCATCGTGGTGGATGGCGGGACCGGGCTGCTCCATCTCCATCCGACCCAGGATCAGCTCGACTATTACCGCGAGTATCAGCAGCAGTACCAGCGCTACAGCGAAGAGGTGGCAGCCTATACCCATCTCGCCGCCGAAACCATCGACGGCCTCGCGGTGCGGGTCGAAGCCAACATCGGCAAGAACGAGGAGGCGGCGTTGGCCGTGGAATACGGGGCGGGCGGCGTCGGCCTCTTCCGCAGCGAATATACGTATCTGAACCGTCAGACTGTGCCGGACGAGGAGGAACTCTTCGACCTCTACCGCGGGCTCCTGGTCAGCCTGTCGCCCTTTTCGGTGACCATCCGCACCCTGGACGCCGGCGGCGACAAGTTCCCCACCAGCCTTCGCTGGGCCAGCGAGCTGAATCCGGCCCTGGGGCTGCGGGCCATCCGCTTCTCCTTGCGGGAGCCGGCGATCTTCACGGCCCAGTTGCGGGCGTTGTTCCGGGCCGGGGTCCATGGTCGGTTGCGCATCATGTTCCCGATGATCACCTCGCTCTGCGAGGTGCAGCGGGTGAAGGAGCTGATCGCCTCGGTGCAGGCGGAATTGGGGCGCGAGGGCGTGCCCTTTGCCACCCGGGTGCCGGTCGGCATCATGATCGAGGTGCCGAGCGCGGTGTCGGTGGCCGACGTGCTGGCGCGGGAGGTGGATTTTTTCAGCATCGGCACCAACGACCTCATCCAGTACGCCCTGGCCATCGACCGCGGCAACGAGCAGGTGGCCCACATGTATGAGCCGCTGCATCCCGCGGTGCTGCGCATGATCCGGCAGGTGACCGAGGCGGGCCACGAGGCGGGGATTCCGGTAGCCATGTGCGGCGAGATGGCCGGCGACCTAGCCGTGCTGCCGGTGCTGCTGGGGCTGGGTATCGACGAATTGAGCATGCATCCCTATGCCATTCCCTATGTGAAGCGGATGATCCGTCAGAGCACCGCCGAGGAATGCGAACGACTGGCGGCCGAGGTGCTGACCTGCGCCTCGGCCCAGGAGGTGCATGATTGCCTGAACCGTTGCCTGCCGGCGCGCTACCCCGAGGAGTTCGGCCAGGGAGGGATCCGGCGGCTCAAGACCACCTGCTGTTCGCTGCTCACGACCCCGGCTGCCTCGCCCGACAGAGAGGGCGGAGAGCGGTGCTGCCCATGACGCCGCTTCTGAGCGAACGGGAACTCATCGCCCGCATCCGGGCCGAGGCGAGCGGGCAGGTCAGCGACCTGCTGCGGGGCATCGGCGACGACTGCGCCGTTTTCCGGCAGGCGGGCGGCGAAGTGGTCTCGCTGGTGACCACCGACACCTTGGTGGAGGGGGTGCATTTCGATCGGCGTTGGCATCCGCCGCACCTGTTGGGCCGCAAGGCGGTGGCGGTCAACATGAGCGACATCGCCGCCATGGGCGGTACCCCACGCTTCGTGCTGCTCTCCCTGGCGGCGCCGGCCCCAATGGATAGCGCCTGGCTCGACGCGCTGCTGGCCGGTTTTCTCGAGTCGGTGCGGGAATACGGCGCCATCCTCATCGGCGGCGATACGGTCAAAAGCGGCCATGAGGTGGTGCTCTCGGTCACCGTACTGGGCGAGGCGCCAGTGAATCAGGTCTGCTACCGGAGCGGCGCAAAGCCGGGGGATGCGGTGCTGGTTTCCGGTTCGCTCGGTCAGGCCGCTGCCGGGCTCGGCCTCTGTCAGCAGGGGCGGCAACAGGAAAACCCAGCCTGGCAGCCGCTCATCGCCGCCCATTGCGATCCCCAGGCCCAGGTCGCCTTGGGGCGGCTGCTGGCGGCAAGCGGCCTGGTCCATGCGATGATGGATCTCTCCGACGGCTTGGCCACCGATCTCGCCCATCTCTGCGCGGAAAGCAAGGTGGGCGCCGAGATCGACCGTGCGGCCCTGCCGCTTTCTTCCGAATTACCTGAAGCGGCCGTGGCCTGCGGCGTCGATCCGCTCCACTGGGCGCTCTCTGGCGGCGAGGATTATCAGCTGGTCTGCACCTGCGCGGAGGCCGATGCCGCGACCCTAGGGCAATCGGCCCAGGAGCGCCTTGGGCTCACCCTCACCCAGGTAGGTCGGATCGTGGCGGGCCAGGGGGTGGCACTGCTGGATGGTGCCGCCTGTCGCGACATCAGCTATCAGGGCTATGACCATTTCCGCTGAGCCGCCATGTTCGAACTCGTCTCCACCTTCACCCCCAAGGGGGATCAGCCCCGGGCCATCGAGCTCCTGAGCCGCGGCCTGCGCGAAGGGGCGCCCCACCAGGTGCTCCTCGGCGTCACCGGCTCGGGCAAGACCTTCACCATGGCCCAGGTCATCGCCGCGGTGCAGCGGCCCGCCCTGATCCTGGCCCCCAACAAGACCCTGGCCGCCCAGCTCTTTGCCGAGTTCAAGGAGCTCTTCCCCCACAACGCGGTGGAGTACTTCGTCAGCTATTACGACTACTACCAGCCCGAGGCGTATATCCCGCAATCCGACACCTACATCGAGAAGGACTCCGCCATCAACGACGCCATCGACAAGATGCGCCACTCCGCCACCCGGTCGCTGCTGACCCGGCGGGACGTGATCATCGTGGCCTCGGTCTCCTGCATCTACGGCCTCGGCTCGCCGGAGGAATACCAGAACATGCACCTCTTCCTCAAGGTGGGCGAGGAGTATCCCCTGGCCGAGCTGACCCGCCGCCTCGTCTACATGCTCTACGAGCGCAACGACATCTCCTTCCATCGCGGCACCTTCCGGGTGCGGGGCGACGTGCTGGAGATCTTCCCGGCCTACGAGGAGGAACGGGCGGTGCGGGTGGAGCTCTTCGGCGACACCATCGAGGCGATCAGGAGCATCGACCCCCTGCGCGGCAAGCCCCTGGAGGAGTGGCAGGAGCTCACCGTCTTTCCCGGCAGCCACTTCGTCACCTCCAAGGAACGGCTCCAGCAGGCGTGCGCCTCTATCAAGGCGGAACTGGTGGAGCGTCTCGCCGAATTGCAGGGGGCCGGCCGCCTCCTCGAGGCGCAGCGGTTGGAGCAGCGCACCGAGTTCGACCTGGAGATGCTCCAGGAGCTTGGCTACTGCCACGGCATCGAGAACTACAGCCGCCACCTCACCGGCCGCGCGCCTGGCGAGGCGCCGCCCACCCTGCTCGACTATTTCCCCGAGGACTTCATCCTCTTTGCCGACGAGAGCCACGTGGCGATCCCCCAGGTGCGCGGCATGTACCGGGGCGACCGCGCCCGCAAGGAGACCCTGGTCGCGTTCGGCTTCCGGCTGCCCTCGGCCCTCGACAACCGGCCCTTGATGTTCGACGAGTTCTCCGCCCGCCTTCACCAGAGCGTCTATGTCTCGGCCACCCCCGGCGATTACGAGATGGAGATGGCTGCCGGTCGGGTGGTGGAGCAGCTCATCCGGCCCACCGGCCTCATGGACCCGGAGATCGAGGTGCGGCCCGCCGGCGACCAGGTCGATGACCTCCTCCACGAGATCCGCCTCCGGGAGGCGAAGAACGAGGCGGTGCTGGTCACCACCCTGACCAAGCGCATGGCCGAGGACCTCTGCGACTACTATGCCAACCTTGGAGTCAAGGTGCGCTACCTCCATTCCGACATCAAGACCCTGGAGCGCATGGCCCTGATCCGCGATCTCCGGAAGGGCGAGTTCCAGGTGCTGGTGGGCATCAACCTGCTGCGCGAGGGGCTCGACATCCCCGAGGTCTCGCTGGTGGCGGTGCTCGATGCCGACAAGGAGGGCTTCCTGCGCAGCGAGCGGTCGCTGATCCAGACCTGTGGCCGGGCGGCTCGCAATGCCAGCGGCATGGTGCTCCTCTACGCCGACAGCGTCACCGACTCCATGCAGCGCACCATCGACGAAACCGTGCGCCGTCGTGCCATCCAGGCCGCCTACAACAAAGAACACGGCATAACCCCGGAAACGGTGCGTTCCACCATCAAGGAACTCATGGAGACGGTCTACGAGCAGGACTACGTCACCGTGGCAGTGGAGGCGGCGGAGGAGAAGACGGAGTTCACCTCGCTGAAGGAGCTGCGGCGGGAGATCAAAGAGCTCACCGCGTCCATGCAGGAGGCGGCGAAGGAGCTTGCCTTCGAGGAGGCGGCCGAACTGCGCGACCGGATCAAGATTTTGCAGGAGAAGGAGTTGCAATGGCTGTGAAATCAGGATTCGGACGACGTGTGGCCCTCTGGCTGGTGCCGCGGCTGTATAGCGTGGTTGCCCGGCTGCTTTTTGCCACCTATCGGATCACGGTGGTCGGCGGCGAGCACCTGCGCCGCTGTGAGGCGGCGCCTGTCCCTGTTGTTGCCGCCTTCTGGCATTACTGTGTCTTTATCATCGTCGAGATTAACCGGAACCGCGACCAGGGCTGGGCCGCGATGGTGAGCGCCAGCGATGACGCCGAATTTGTGGCGCGGATCCTGGAGCGGCGGGGGGTGGTTACCGTTCGCGGCTCGCGCAACCGGAGCGGCATGCGGGCCTTGAAAGGATTGATCGATTTGATGCGGCAGGGGCTCAATGCGGTCATCGTGGCCGACGGCTCCCAGGGGCCACGACGGGTGATGCAGGCCGGGGCTTTGTTCCTGGCCGGCAAGACGGGGGCGCCGATCCTGCCGATGGCGGTGGCGGCGGATCGCTACTGGACCTTCCACAGTTGGGACCGCACCATGCTGCCCAAGCCCTTTGCCCGGCTCATCGTCGCCTATGGCGAGCCATTCAACGTGCCGGCCGAGTGCGATAGCGAACTCCTCGAAACGTTCCGGCGGGAAGCGGAAGAACGGTTGAATCGCCTCTATGAACTGGCCTGGCGCCAAGTCGGCCGATCACCCCACGACGAGGCATGACGATGGCGCATGATCTTGAAAAACGGAGTTATCAGGCCGTCCTTTTCCTGATCGCCATCCTTGCCGTCGGCACCGGGGGTTATTATCTGCTCGGCTATCTTGCCCATGGCCGCCCTTTCTGGGGACTCGGCGACTGCTTTTACATGACCGTCATTACCCTCACCACCGTCGGGTTTGGTGAACTCAACGATCTGGCCCAGGTGCCGGGCGCCCGGTTTTTCACCGTATTCATCCTGTTCGGCGGGTTGGGCATCGCCGCCTATGCCTTTTCGAACCTCACCGCCTTTCTGGTGGAGGGCGAACTCACCAACGTATTCTGGAGAAAGAAGATGGTGAAAAAGATTCGGCAACTGTCCGGCCATCTCATTCTCTGCGGGGTGGGCAGAATTGGCTGCTCCATCATGCAGGAACTGGTGCGGACCCAGGCCCCCTTTGTGGTCATTGATCTCGACGAAAAGCGGCTCCGAGGGCTGCAGGAAGAATACGGCGAGTTTCCGGCCGTGGTGGGGGATGCCACCCATGCGGCTGATCTGCATACCGCCGGGGTTGGGACGGCCAAGGGGGTGATCTCCACGCTGGACGACGACAAGGACAA
>JAJZRO010000022.1 GCA_021802645.1 Deltaproteobacteria bacterium
GCCCGCTGGCCGTCCATGATATCCTTGTCGACCCGCCGCGCCGTCTCGGGATTGGCCATATCCCTGTCGAACTGGGTAAGGTTGAGCTTCAGTCCCTGGGCCAGGGCGTGAATCTTTGCCGGGCTCAGTTCCCGCTGGTTCTGGAAGAGGAGGTCATGCATCTCCCAGAATTTGCCCTGCTTCTGGGCCGCGATGGCTGCGAGTGCCGCCGGCCGGGCATCTTTGTGGAAGGGGAGCGGGAAGTTCTTGAAGGCCACCTTGACGGTCTTGGGGTTGTGCGTTAGCACCTGTTCGAGCAAGGGGCCGACCTGACTGCAATAGGGGCACTCGAAATCGCTGAACACCACGATGGTGACCGGCGCATTGGCCGGGCCGAGAAGCGGGGCGCCAGTCGTATCGATGGCAACGGCGGAGTTGACCGTCAGCACCTGCACGACCCCGCTCTTGCTGCTGCTGACATAGAGTCTGTCGTCGATACCGGCGCCGGAGAAGCCGATGGCGCTGATGTGGTCCATGGCCGGATCGACCTTAACGGTGTCGGCCAGCGAGCCGTCGGCGCCATAAACCTGGACCCTGCCGCCATCGGTCAGGACATAGAGCCACTGGCCATCGGAGGAGGTGGCCAGGTCGCGGGGCGGATTGTCGGTTTTGATGGTGTGGGTGACCTCCACGTCCATCCGGGCCAGCGCGGCACCGGGCACGAGCAGGAGCAGCAGGGCGATCAACGCGATGTGACGATGGAACATCTTTTCCCTCATGATGGTAGAGTGTCGGGTTTTTTCCGTCGGTGGACGGCTCTTGCCATTATACCTGCTGCCGGGTTTTCCGCAAGCGTCCAACTCAGGGCAGCAGGGTGTCGAGCAGCAGGGCGAGATGCATTACCCGGCTCGGGTGTTCCGTCATCGCCAGCCCTTGCTGCCATTGGAGGAGACAGCCGGTGCAGGTGGTGGTGACGGTTTCGGCTCCGGTGGCGGCAAAATCGGCGAGCAGGCGGTCGCGGATCTCGGCCGAGAGGGTGGGATGGGCCAGGTGAAAGAGGCCGCCGTGGCCGCAGCATTGCGGGCCGTGAGGCAGCTCGACCAGTTGCAGCTGCGGAAACCGGCCGAGCAGGGTCCGCGGCGCCTCGGTGATTTTCAGGCGAAAGCGCAGATGGCAGGGGTCGTGGTAGAGGACCCGCTGGCGGGAGGCCGGAGGCTGTGGCGCTCTGTCCGTCGTCTGGTCGGCCAGGCCGGCGAGCAGCAAGGTGGAAAATTCCCGGAGCCGGGCGACAAAAGCGATGGCCTGATCCCGCCACTCCGGCTCGTCGGCCAGCAGGGCCGGGTAGCTGGTAAGATGGCTGAGGCAGGAGGCGCAGCTCACGAGGATCGGCGCTTCGGAGCCGGCGAAGGCCTCGAGGTTGCGGCAGGCGAGTTTCTTGGCGGTGTCGAGATCGCCGGCCGCGTAAGCCGCAAGCCCGCAGCATCCCTGCCCGCGGGCCGCTACCGGCGTTGGCTGCCCGGCCTTGCGGCAGAGAGAGGCGGTGGCCAGGGCGATCTCCGGCTGGAGATGGGTGGCAAAGCAACCGGCAAAGTAAAGGAGGGGCGTGGCGGGGTCGACCGGCCCCGGGGTTGGCGGCGCCTTGGCCGTGACGGCGTCGGCGGCCGGCAGGTTGAGCCGCAGCCGCAGGCCGCTTTCCGCCGGGAGCTTCTCGGCCAACCGGAGCAGCGTGCCGAGTCCCTTGGCCAGTCCCGGATGGGCCAAGGCCTGGCGGGTCAGGAATCGCAGGAAGTTATGCTCTCCGGCCCGGCGGGAGAGCTGCGCCCGTGCCCTGGCGATCTCGTCGGTGATCTTGAGCCCCCGCGGGCACACCGCCTCGCACGCCCCGCACAGCAGGCAGCGGGAAAGGATCTCGGCATAGGTGGCCGAAGCGGTGTGCGGATCGAGGCGGGCGAGCAGGTGAAGTTTGCCCCGGCCGCCATGATACTCGCGGCCGGTCACCTGGAAGACCGGGCAGGCCACGGTGCAGGCCCCGCACTTGGCGCAGAGCCCGCCCGTTGCCGTTACTGTCCGGTGTTGCTCCACAGCAGGAACGCCTTGATGAAGCCGTCGAGATCGCCG
The DNA here is from genome assembly GCA_021802645.1 of Deltaproteobacteria bacterium. Classification (GTDB taxonomy): domain Bacteria; phylum Desulfobacterota; class Desulfobulbia; order Desulfobulbales; family Desulfurivibrionaceae; genus JAJZRJ01. Next base: position 2,098 of record JAJZRO010000022.1, read on the forward strand.
TCCAGCACGGCATCCACGTTGCCGACCTCGTAGTTGGTCCGGTGGTCCTTGATCAGGCGATACGGTTGCAGCACGTAGGAACGGATCTGGCTGCCCCAGGCGATCTCCTTTTTCTCGCCGGAAAGTTCCTGCTGCTGGGCGGCCTGGGCCTCCTTTCCCCGCTCGTAGAGGCGGGCGCGCAGCATCTTCATCGCCATGTCGCGGTTGCGGTGCTGGCTGCGTTCGTTCTGGCACTGCACCACGATGCCGGTGGGCAGATGGGTGATGCGGATGGCCGAGCTGGTCTTGTTGACGTGCTGGCCGCCGGCGCCGCTGGCCCGGAAGGTATCGACCCGCAGGTCCTTCTCGTTGATGTCCACCTCGATGGTGTCGTCGAGTTCCGGAAAGATGAAGACCGAGGCGAACGAAGTATGGCGGCGGCCGCCGGCATCGAAGGGCGAGATGCGCACCAGGCGATGGATGCCCATCTCCGAACGCAGGTAGCCGTAGGCATAGCGGCCCGAGACCAGGACGGTCACGCTCTTGATGCCCGCCTCGTCGCCAGGCAGCTCGTCGAGAATCTCGCTGGTGAAGCCGCGCATCTCCGCCCAACGCAGATACATGCGCAGCAGGATCTGCGTCCAGTCCTGGGCCTCGGTGCCGCCGGCGCCGGCATGGATGGTGATGAGCGCGTTGTTCGCGTCGTGCTCGCCGGTGAACATGCATTCGAGTTCCAGCCCGGCGATCCGCTGCGTGAGCGGCTTCAAGCTCTGCGCCACTTCGCGTTCGGTGGCCTCGTCTTTTTCGGAGACCGCGAGATCGAGCAGCAGATCGGCCTCTTCCCAGGCGGCATGCGTCTGGTGCCAGGCGTCCACCGCGTTCTGCAGAGTGCCCTGTTCCTTTTGGACCACAGTGGCCCGGTCGGTGTCGCCCCAGAAATCGGGCAACATCGTCATCTGCTCCAGTTCGTGCAGGCGGGCAAGTTTTTTATCGACCTCAAAGATGGTCTCTAAGGGTGAGCAGGCGCTTCTTGAGGTCCTGGAGTTTCTCTTTCAGTTCCGGGGCAATGGTCATGGTACGGTGCTCCTTCTATGTTTGTTCGTCCTGATTGTAATCACGATTCCCCAAAGGGCCAAGGCCAAACAGAGGGGACCGAAGAGATAGCCGGCCCGGGTAAAAAGGCTTTCGGTGTTCATGAGCGGCACCCGGGCCGTGCGCTCGGCGGCGGTGAAAAGCGGGGTCGGTGCGATGATGGTGCCGGTGGGCAGCACGAAGCCGCTGATGCCGGTGTTGGCGGCGCGGATCAGGGTGCGGCGGTTTTCCACCGCCCGGAACACCCCCATGGAGAGGTGCTGCCATGGCGCGGTGGAACGGCCGAACCAGGCGTCGTTGGTGAGATTGGCCAGCAGATTGGCGCCGGCGGCAGTGGATTCGCGGGCGAGCCTCGGGAAGATGCTCTCGAAGCAGATCAGCACCCCGAGCCGGGCCTGGCCGCAGATGAGCGGCGCCCGGGAGGGGCCGGGGCTGAAATCGCCCAGGGTCTCGACGATCGGGGCGAAGAAAGGCAGGATCTGCCGCAGCGGGATGTACTCGCCAAAGGGCACCAGGTGCTGCTTGTGGTACTGGCCGATCACCAGGCCGTCGGGCCCGAGGAGGAAGCTGCTGTTGTAATAGCGCAGGGTGCCGTGGTCCGGGTCCGGTTCACGGTGCGGGGCGCCGGTGAGCAGGCAGGCGCGGTGGGCGCGGGTCAGGTCGGTCAGGCGGAGGAACAGGGGATTCTCCAGGGGGTAGAAGGGCAGGGCGGTTTCCGGCCAGACCACCAGGCTTTCGGGCTGACGCGCCAACGCCTCCTCGGAGAGGGCGACGTACTCCCGCACCGTGGCCTCCTGGTAGGCCGGCACCCATTTCTGGTCCTGGGGGATGTTGCCCTGGATTGCCGCCACCGGCAGAGTGGGCTGCCGGGCGAGAGCGGCGTTCACCGCCTCCAGGCGGAGAGAACCATAGCCGCCGGCGAGCAGCAGGACCAGGGCGGCGGCAGCGACGGGGAGACGGCCCGGCAAGGGGTGGCGCGTTGGCGCGGTCCGTTGCCGCAGGACCATGGCCAGCAGGGTGTTGGTAAGCACGATGACGAAGGTCACTCCATGGTGGCCGAAAAGATCGGCGAGCTGGATGATGGGCAGCACCTGATATTGGCTGTAACCGAGATCCTGCCAGGGAAAGCCGGTGAAGAGCCAGCCGCGCACCACATCGAGCCCCACCCACAGCGCCGGGGCGAACCAGAGCAGATGGCGGGACGGGGCCGCGCTGTACCAGCGGCTGAAGAGGGCGAGATAGCTGGCCATATAGAGGGCGAGCAGGAACAGGGCGGTGGCGGCCACCGCCGGATGGACCTGGCCGTAGGTGGCGAGCACGGTGATGATCCAGGCCAAGAGCGGCAGGTAAAACGCCAGGCCGCAGAGAAGGCCGAGCACGGTGGCCCGGCGAGGGGTGGTATCGCGCAGGACCACCAAGAGAGGGACGAGTCCGAACCAGGCGAGTCCTGACCAGCCACCGGCGCCGGGGGAGGCGAAATAGAGCAGGAGGCCGGAAAGGACGGCCAGAACGAAGTCGCGCCATGGGCGACCGGGGCGGCCGGCCAGGGCCGGCGCGCGGTGACAGGAGGAAGGGATAGCCATGTCAGCGTTTCTTCTGAATCTTGACGGTGAGGATGTGGCGCTTGTCCGCGGCCACCACCTCGAAGACCAGGTCATTGATCACCATGGTGGTGCCGGCGGTCGGCACCCGGTCAAGATGGCGGAGAATGAGGCCGCCTACCGATTCGTAGGGGCCTTCGGGAAAGGTGACGCCGAAGAATTGCTCCACCTCTTCGAGGTCCACCTTGGCGTCGGTGAGCACGGTGTGGTCGCCCACCACCTTCCAGCGGGTGATACTCTTGTCGTATTCGTCGCCGATCTCGCCGACGATCTCCTCCACCACGTCCTCCAGGGTGATGAGCCCCCGCACCCCGCCGAACTCGTCGGTGACGATGGCCATGTGAATCTTCTGGGTCTGGAAGAACTTGAGCAGATCGACGATTTTACGGTTTTCCTGGACAAAATAGGCGGTCTTGGCCAGCTCGCCGGCGGTGGCGGCCCGGCGCTCGCCCAGGCAGTAAGGCAGCAGGTCCTTGGCATGGAGGATGCCGATCATCTGCTCCGGGGTTTCGGTGTAGACCGGGATGCGGCTGAAGCCCTTGTCGATGATCAGGCGGATGAGTTCCGGCACCGGGGTTTGGGCCTCGGCCATCACCATGTCGGAACGCGGGGTCATGATCTCGTGGGCCAGCGTATCCTTGAACTCCAGGATGCTGGCGATCATCTTGCCCTCTTCCGGCGAGATCAGTCCCTGTTCCTCGCCCTCTTCGAGGATCTCCTGGATTTCCTGTTCGATCTCCTCGGCGCTTTCGGGCTGCCGGAAGGTGGCGACCCGGCCCAGGAGGCGCTTCCACAGGGGTTCCGGCGTGGCAGGAGGGGGCGATGGGTGGGCGTCGGTGGCCATGGGGCTGGAGGTTTCGGCGGCTTCGGTTGTTCCGTGCCCGCGAGAGGCGGCCGGAAGTTACCTCATGGATACGATGGCGCCGTGGCTTTGTCCAGAAAAAAAATTGACGTCTTTTTTGAAACTAGGTATAAGAGCCACGATTTACCAAAGGGGGAAGGTTCGGGCGATCATCGTCCGGGGGTCAGTCACAAGCCATAGGCGTATGGTGGTTCATTAAAAAGGGGCGCTGCGTCGGCGTTTGAGCCAGCGGCCATATCCGCGATTTCATCTTTTCATTTACCCGGAAACCGAGTACAACGACACAGGGAAAACGCCGTCTGCCGCTGCGTGGGCCGATTTCCCGGTGGTAACGACGCCAACAAGCACGACCGGGGCGCCCCGGCAAACACACACCCGAGGGTTGGTTTGAAAGAACGTGTCCTGATTGCAAACCGTGGCGAGATCGCCTTGCGCATCATGAACGCCTGCAAGGATCTCGGCCTTGAATATGTGGTGATCTATACCGCGGCGGATGAAGGGTCGGAACATGTCCGCCGCAACCTCGACAGCCGGAGCAACACCAAGCGGGCCTGGCGGGTATCGAGTTACACCGATCCCAACGACCTGCTGGCGGTGGCCGACCACACCCAATGCACGGCGATTCACCCCGGCTACGGTTTCTTTTCCGAGGACTACCGCTTTGCCCGGCGGGCCACCATCCGCAGCCGGCCGCTGACCTTCATCGGCCCCAAGTGGGAGGTGATCAAGGACCTCGGCGACAAGATCAACACCAAAAAGGTGGCCAACCGCCTCGGCATTCCCACCATCCCCGGCACCGACGGCCCGATTTACAACGAGATGGAGGCCGAGGGCATTGCCCATCATCTGCTGCTGGAGCAGAACGAGCAGGGTATCGAGCATCCCTCGGTCCTGGTCAAGGCCGCGGCCGGCGGCGGCGGCATGGGGATCGAGGAGGTATACGAGATCGAGCACTTCCGCCGGGTCTACCGCCAGATCCAGAACTATGCCAAGCGTCAGTTCGGCGACCCCGGCGTGCTCATCGAACAGCGGATCCGCGACTTCAACCATCTGGAGGTCCAGCTGGTGTGCAGCCGCCACGGCGAGCGCGTGCATTTCGGCACCCGCAACTGCACCATCCAGAGCACCGGCCGCCAGAAGCGGCTGGAGGCGGCGCCGGGCTTCGACAACTCCTGTTTCCCTTATGAGTTCCACGCCAAGGACACTTTGGACAAGGTGGTGGACTACTCCCTCAAGCTCGCCGCCCACGTGCGCTACGACAACGTCGGCACCTGGGAGTGGATCGTGACCCGCGACGGTCGCCCCTACCTGCTGGAGGTCAACACCCGCATCCAGGTGGAAAACGACGTCTCGGCCCGCATCAGTTATCTGCATGGCCAGCATCCCAACCTGATCCGCGAGCAGATCCGCCTGGGGCTTGGCGACCGCATGGGCTTCACCCAGCGCGATATCGACCTCCGCGGCGCCAGCATCGAGCTGCGCATCGTGGCCGAAGACCCGTACCGCGGCTTTGCCCCGTGGATCGGCACCATCTCCAGGTTCAGCCATCCCGAGCACGATTGGTCCGTGGTCTATACCCACGTGCCGTGCGACCGGCCCTACGTGATTCCCAGCGAATACGACCCCAACCTGGCCCTGGCTTTGGTCTGGGGCGACTCCATGGCCGAGGCCAAGGAGCGGGCCCGCCAGTTCTTGAGCGAGACGGTGATCGAAGGCACCACCGCCAGCGGCGCCCCGATCAACACCAATCTCCAGTATCTCGCCGAGAACATGGACCGACTGCTCACCTTCTAACGGCAAGGTGTCTTCTTTATGAGTGAAGATCTCCGCAAACGACTGCTCAAGCTCGAAGAGCGCATCAACTACCTCGGCCAGATCAAGGAGGGCACCGATTGGGGTAACCTGCCTGGCCTGCGGGAGAAGTACGCCCGGCTGCGCGGTTCCTTCTACGACCTCTCCCACGAGGAACTGCTCGGCGAGATCACCGAGTTCGAGGACTCGCTGCTCTTTCTCGAAACGCGCTGCCAGGAGACCCTCACCCCGATGGAGCGGGTGCGCATCGTCCGCAGCCCCTTACGTTTCTCGCTCAAGGACATCCTGGAGAACGTCTACGAGGACTACACCGAACTCGGTGGCGAGGAGGATGCCAACATCGACCCCGCCATCGTTGCCGCCCGCGCCAGCATCTCCCGCCGGGTGAAGAACAAGGTCATCAGCCAGCAGGTGATGGTCATCGGGCATGAGAAGGGGCACGGCGAGGAGTACCGCAACGGCGGCAGCACCAAGCCGTGGGGCAACGAGAAGGCCCTGCGCTACATGCGGGTCGCCGAGACCGAGGGCATTCCCATCCACTTCTTCGTCTTTACCCCCGGCGCCTTCCCGGTCGAGGATTACCCCGGCGCCGCCCAGCAGATCGCCCGCAACCTTTACGTGATGGCCAAACTTCGGGTGCCGATGATCGCCATTACCTCCGAGGGCGGCTCCGGTGGCGCCGAAGCGGTGGGAATGGGCGATATCCGTTTGATGTTCTCCCATGGCTACTACTCGGTGATCTCGCCCGAAGGCGCGGCGGCCATCGAGGGCAAGATTCGCGAAGGGGAGAAGGTGCCCAAGGAACTCATCGAGGAGTGCGCGACGCGACTCCACATCACCGCCACGGAGAACCTCGCCCTCGGCACCATCGACCGCATCATCCAGGAACCGTTGTTGGGCGCCAAGCGCGACGATTTCGCCTTCTTCCGCGAGATCAAGGACGAGGTGATCCGGGCCACCGATGAAGTGGTCTTGAAGACCAAGAGCCTGCGCGCCTTCCGCGCCTACGATTTGAAGGTGAAGAAGGCAGAAGAGAATTCGACCGAGGAACCGCACATCGACATCACCTGGGAGCTTGACAACGACGAGGTCAAACGGTTGCTGGCGCTGCGCTCTCGCAAGTACCGGAGCATGGCGAAGCAGGGATACGCCGAGAAGGAGACGGCCTGCACCCTCTGGTGCCAGCGGGCCCGCAAGAATCTGGCCAAGCTCTACTATTCCTTCCGCTACGACGTCTTGAAGCCCCAGCACAAACAGGTTCGCAAGGTGATTCAGGATGTCTCCGGCGAGGGCTCCATGCTGATCAAGCAGGTCTCCGCCCCCTTCACCTCGGCTTACGATTTCATCGTCCGCAAGCCTAGCGCCCGGCCGACCCGGATCGGCGGCTATCTTGCCGGCGTCGAGGAGCGGGTGGAGTTCGGCGAGACCTATACCAGCCCCTTGGCCAACGAGGATCGCACCATCACCTGCCCCAATGCCGAAAAGATGGGCTGCCGCGACCTCTGGGTGCCAGACCTCTATGGCGAGTTCTGCGGGGTCTGCGAGAACTGCGGCCACCATTTCCCGCTGGAGTATGAGTGGTACCTGCGCCATCTCTTCGACCCCGGTTCCATCCGCGAGTTCAACAGCGAGATCGCCGCGGGCAACCCCCTTGGGTTTCCGGGGCTCGGCAAGAAGGTCCAGGCCGCGGCGGCGAAGACCGGCCGCAAGAGCGCCATGGTCACCTTCGACGCCAAGGTGATGGGCGTCGACATCGTGGTGGCCATGCTCTACAGCGATTTCCGCAACGGCACCGTCGGCTCGGCCGAGGGCGAAAAGTTTGCCCGCGCCTGCGAGGCTGCCAAGCTCAAGCGGCGTCCGCTGCTCTCGTACGTGCATACCACCGGCGGCATCCGCATTCACGAAGGCACCCTCGGCGTGGTGCAGATGCCCAAGTGCACGCTGGCGGTGCGCGAGTACATCGATTCCGGCGGTCTCTACATCGTGGTCTACGACAACAATTCTTATGCCGGGCCGGTGGCGAGCTTCCTCGGCTGTTCGCCCTACCAGTTCGCCATCCGTTCGAGCCGCATCGGCTTTGCCGGCCCGCGGGTCATCCGGGAGACCACCGGTGAGGACATCGCTCCCGACTACCACAACGCCCGCAGCGCCTTGAAGCGCGGCCACATCCAGGGTATCTGGGACCGCCGCGAGTTCCGCCGCAACCTGCACCGATCGCTGATGACCATGGGCGGCGGCAATCTCTACTACCGTTAAGCGCGAGGCCGAGCCGATGATGGAGCCGGATATCGATTTTGATGCGGTCTTGAGCCAGTACCGTTCCGATCCGTACGATTACGTGGATGTCTGCACCTTGCACACCGGCCGCCTCCGCTTCAAGGTGCGGAACGGCGCCAAGGTCGAAGGGCCGACCGGCAAGTGGCATCACCTCGCCGGCACCCTGCTCTACGAACTGGAGCGGGAGCGCAACCCCAAGAAGATCACCTGCGTCACCAACGGCGAGATCGCCGAGCTGCGGGACGAACTGGAGGGGGAGTTCGTCGAGGCGGGCGAGAAGGTCATGACCATCAAGCATCCGCTCAAGAAGCGGGAGATCATCGAGTCGATCCTGCGTCGGGTGCTCACCCCCTTCGTGGCGCCGGAAAAGGCCAAGTACTTCTTCTCTCTCGACTTGCAGGCCAAGATCGACAAGTACGGCCAGCGCGAGGTGGCGATCCGCCCCGGCGACGAGATTCTCACCATGAGCCTGATGAAGCGCGACACCCCGGTCTACTACCAGGGCGATCCGGGCATCATCCACTCGGTCTATTTCAAGCCCGGCGTGAGCGTCGAACAGGGCGAGCCCTTGATCGGCATCTGCCCCGAGGAGAAGCTCGCCTACATCCAGAAGATCATCACCCGCGTTAAGGCGGAGTGGGAATAAGTCCATGAACCCCGCCCAGCTGCGCCCCCTCTTCGAGGCCGAGGCGGCAGGGCGGGTTCCTTCCTTTTCCCCAGAGATTGCCTCCCGCATCATCCGCTACGGCAGCGTGGTCGGCAGCCGGATCGAGCGTTTCGACCGCCGCGGCCGCTGCATGGACCATGGCCGCGACCTCATCCGCCAGTACGAGGAGGAGGGCCGTTCCTTCCCCTCCGGCATGGTGCTCATGGCGACCGAACTCACCGCCGGCAAGGGCCGCTTCGCTCGCTCTTGGCATGCCCCCGAAGGCGGCCTCTGGCTCACCCTCATGCTGGTCAACACCCTGCTGCCCGAACATGCCCGGTTCCTGTCGCTGGCCGTGGGCGTGGCCTGCTGCGAGGCAGCGCGCCACTTTGGCGTCGATGCCCACCTCAAGTGGGTGAACGACGTGCAGGTGGACAACCGCAAGCTCTCCGGGGTGCTCATCGAAACCGAGCGCGGCCCGCGTTTCGGCGAGGAGTATCTCCTCATCGGCATCGGCCTCAACGTGAACAACGAGGCCTTCCCGCCGGAATTGCGCGACACCGCAATCTCGCTACGGCAACTCCTGGGGCGGAAACTCGATCTGGACGAGGTGGCCGGCCAATTGCTGGCCAAGCTCGCCTGGAACCTCGGCCTCTTGCACTATGCCGAGGCCGAGGCCCTGCACGCCGTCGGGGAGATGGCGGCGCCCCATCCCATTTTGGCCCGCTGGCTGGAATTGAGCGACACCGTCGGCCGCCGGGTTCTCTTTGGCTTCGACGTGCAGCAGGCCCCACAGTATGAGGCGGTGGTCGAAGGGCTCGATCCGGCCGGCGGCCTGATCCTCCGATTGTGCGAAGACCACACCACCGTGGTCGAGCACGCCGGCGAGATTCTCTACCTCGACTGAGCCATCCTCCCTGTCTCTTCCCCACCGGCTGGCGCATTGCCACCTGTCTCCGTTTTTCCGCGCTATCACAGCGTGGTGGCTGGAAAATTTCTTTGAATAGCCGTTCATTTTTTTGATAGCATGAAGGTATCCGCACGTCCCGTGGAGGGGGCGGTCAGCGGGACTGGTGTGGGGCTCTTGATTGTGTTCATGCGCAGGGATGCCGGCGATTCCTGTCACAACGCGGAGAGGTTCCTATGCTATTGCAGAATCTGAACATCGGTAAAAGGCTGAATGTGGGCTTTGGCGTGGTGCTGGCCTTGCTGGCGCTGGTGGTGGCCATCGCCTTCGTGAACGTGAACCGGCTGGACGACCTCATCATGACCACCGTTCACGACAAGTTCCAGAAGGTCGAGTTGCTGGCCGGTGTCCACGAGGAGACCAATATCGTGGCGCGTGCCCTGCGCAACATGGTCATTCAGCCGGACCCCGAGACCATCCGCAAGGAAAACGCCCGCATCGCCGAGGCTGAAGAGAAGATCGCCAGGGATCTGGAGCAGCTCCAGACCGTGGTCCGGTCCCAGGAGGGCATGCGCCACCTGACCGCAGTGACCGAAGCCCGCAAGAGTTACCTGGACCGGGTGGCAACCCTGCAAGAGATGATTCGCCAGGGTCGTGCCAAAGAGGCTTCGGCTGAGCTCTTTGGCAGGTTCCGCGAGGTGCAGACCGCCTACTTCAAGGCCCTGGACGAGATGACGCACTACCAGGTCGGCGAGGTGGAGCGGGTCGGTCAGGATGCCGACCAGCTGGCCGGGAGCGCCAAGCTTCTCATCGTGGTGCTGGGATTCGCCGCCCTGCTGCTTGGTGGATGGCTTGCCTGGTATATCGCCCGCTCCATTACCCGTCCCATCGATGGCTGCGTGAAGGCAGCCAACGCCCTGGCTGCTGGCCAGACCGACCTGGACCTCGATACCAGCGCCAAGGATGAGACCGGCACTCTACAGACCGCCATGGTGAAGATGGCGGAGGCGATCAACGACATGATCGCCGATGTCTCCACGCTGGCGGGCGCAGCGGTGGCAGGCAAGCTTACGGCCCGGGCCGATGCGACCAAACATCAGGGCGATTTCAAGCGGATCGTTGAGGGGGTCAACAACATCATGGCGCGGCTGGTGGGGCTGCTCGACACCATGCCGGCGCCGGCCATGATCATCGACAACGATTTCACCGTGCAGTACATCAACGAACTGGGGGCCAAGGCGGGCGGCAGGACGCCGGCCCAGCTCATCGGCTCCAAGTGCTACGATCACTTCAAGACCGCGGATTGCGGCACCGACAAGTGCGCCTGCGGCCGGGCGATGCGCGACGGACGGAACGCCAACAGCGAGACCGACGCCCATCCGGCGCCGGGGGTTGATCTGGACATCGCTTACAGCGGCACCCCGCTTCGCGACGAGCAGGGCCGTATCATCGGCGCTTTCGAGGTGGTGAGCGACCAGACCGCCGTCAAAAAGGCGGCCCGGCTGGCCGAAAAGGTGGCGGCCTACCAGAAGGCCGAGACGGAAAAGCTGGTCGCCTGCATCGCCAAACTGGCCCAGGGTGATACCCAGTGCACCGTGATCCCGGCAACCGGGGATGCCGATACCGCCGAGGTCCGGCAGGTCTTTGAGACCATTGCCGAATCCTTCGGCAGCTGTCTCAAGACGGTCAGCGCCCTGGTGGCCGATGTGAATCTGCTGGCCAAGGCAGCGGTGGAGGGGCGGCTCACGGCCCGGGCCGATGCCGCCAAGCATGAGGGCGATTTCAAGCGGATCGTTGAGGGGGTCAACAACATCATGGCGCGGCTGGTGGGGCTGCTCGACACCATGCCGGCGCCGGCCATGATCATCGACAACGATTTCACCGTGCAGTACATCAACGAACTGGGGGCCAAGGCGGGCGGCAGGACGCCGGCCCAGCTCATCGGCTCCAAGTGCTACGATCACTTCAAGACCGCGGATTGCGGCACCGACAAGTGCGCCTGCGGCCGGGCGATGCGCGACGGACGGAACGCCAACAGCGAGACCGATGCCCATCCGGCGCCGGGGGTTGATCTGGACATCGCTTACAGCGGCACCCCGTTGCGCGACGAGCAGGGCCGTATCATCGGCGCTTTCGAGGTGGTGAGCGACCTCACCGCCATCAAGCAGGCCGGCCGGGTAGCGCAGAAGGTGGCGGATTACCAGAATGCCGAAACGCGCAAGTTGGTGGGCTGGCTCAATCTGCTGGCCCAGGGCGACACTGCCTTTACCATCGCCGCCGAGCGGGCGGATGCCGACACCGAGCCGGTGCAGCGGGTCTTCGAGGAGATCGGCTCGGCGCTCAAAACCCTCACCGAGGCCCTCAACACCATCACCGCTGCGGCGAGCGAGATTGCCGGCGGCAATCTGCTGGTGGAACTGAACCAGCGCAGCGAGCAGGACGCCCTCATGCAGGCCCTGCAGGAGATGGTGCAGAAGCTCAAGGCGGTGATCCGCGATGCCCAGTCCGCGGCCGAGCACGTGGCGGCCGGCAGCGTCCAGCTTTCTTCCACCGCCCAGGGCATGTCCCAGGGCGCCACCGAGCAGGCAGCCAGCGCCGAGGAGGTCTCCGCCTCCATGGAGGAGATGAGCTCCAGCATCCGTCAGAACGCCGACAACGCCAACCAGACCGAGAAGATCGCCATGCAGTCGGCCAACGACGCCAGCGAGGGCGGCAAGGCGGTGGCCGAGACGGTGGGCGCCATGAAGGAGATCGCCACCAAGATCAACATCATCGAGGAGATCGCGCGGCAGACCAACCTGCTGGCGCTCAATGCCGCCATCGAGGCGGCCCGGGCCGGCGAGCACGGCAAGGGTTTCGCGGTGGTGGCCTCCGAGGTGCGTAAGCTCGCGGAACGAAGCCAGTCCGCAGCCAACGAGATCAGCCGGCTTTCCACCCGCAGCGTCGCCATTGCCGATGCGGCGGGCGAGAAGCTGGGCAGAATGGTGCCGGACATCCAGAAGACCGCCACCCTGGTTCAGGAGATCAGCGCCTCCTGCCGGGAGCAGGACGCGGGTACCGAGCAGATCAGCAACGCCATCCAGCAGCTCGACCAGGTCATCCAGCAGAACGCTTCGGCAGCCGAGGAGATGGCCGCCACCGCCGAGGAGCTTTCCGGCCAGGCTGCCCAGTTGCAGGAGGCCATTGCCTACTTCCGCATGGAGGAAGGCTCGGGCCGCATCACCGCCGCCCTGCATGCGCCGGCAGGCAAACCGGCTCCCCGGCTGGCGGCGCCGCCAGCGCCCAAACCTTTGGCAAAACCGCCGCGGGCGGCGAAGGCGGGCGGCCATGTTCTTGATCTGGGGGAGAAGGGGCACCTCGACGAGGAATTCGAGCGTTACTAGCCTCCTCCCGCGGATGAACAGGGGTCAGGGGCCGCTGCCTTATGGGGCTCGGCCCCTGTTTTTTTACAGGCCGCATTTCCCGATTTGACGTTTGACTTCTTTTTTCCCACTCACCTATACTTGGAATATCCGCCTAACATTTTCGGAAGATTCGGGGGAAAACTTCCGGCCGTTTCACGCAGTAGCTTGCCGGCGGGGGAGTCTTTCTTTGCGTTTGGTATTGGCTTGTTCTGGTTGCAAGCCACATGGGGTGATGTCCGTAGAGGACTTGACTGAATGGTATCTTTGTCTGGAGAGACTGCTATGATGCTCAAAAACATGAAGATTAAAGTGAAGTTGGTCAGCAGTTTTTTATTGGTCGCGGCGTTGGTGGCGGTGGTCGGTGCCTTTGGTAGCCTCAAGGTGCACCAGGGTAGTGATACCGATATCTTCCTCTACGAGAAGTGTACCATTCCGCTGGGTTTGCTCATCAATGTGGAAACGGGTTTCGAACGTTCCGCCGCCAACATCGCCTCCATGGTCTATCAGCGGAACGCCGGCCAGATGAAGGCCGTCGAGGAATCCATGGATGCCGCGGACCTGGCTCTGCGAGATTACAAGAAGACCCTGATCGATGCCGAGGCTGAGAAGGACTACAACCAGGCCTTGGTCCAGTGGGCCGCCTGGAGCAAGTTCATCGATCAGGAAAAAGAGTTGCTGCAGGCCGAGCGGTACGATGCCGCCCTAACGTTGCAGAATGGGGAAGGCCGACAACTCGGCAAGGCGACGAGGAGCCTCTTCGAAAAGATCGAGGCCCGCAACATCGACGCGGCAAAGAAGATATCTGACAACAACATTGCCATGGCCAACAGCACCACGAGGTGGATCTATTTTGCCATCGGCGTGGGGGTACTTGTTGCCGTTGGCATGGGGCTTCTGGTGACCAAGGCCATCACCCAGCCGCTCCAGGCCTGTGTGGATGCGGCCAAGGCTATTGCCATCGGCAATACCGAAGTGCATCTGGATACCAGCGCCACCGATGAGATCGGCATGTTGCAGACCGCCATGGCCCAGATGGTGGAAGCGATCAACGCCATGATCGAGGAGGTGGACCTGCTGGTGACCGCCGTCTGGCAGGGAAGGATCACCACCCGTGCCCAAGCGGACAGGCACCAGGGCGATTACCGGAGAATCGTCGCCGGGATCAACAGCGTCATGGACCGATTGGTGGGGATGCTCGATACCATGCCTTCGCCGGCCATGATCATCGATAACGATTTTACCGTCCGGTATATGAACGAACTCGGAGCCAAGGTGGGCGGCAGGAGTCAGGCCCAGGTGATCGGCACCAAGTGCTACGATCACTTTAAGACCAGCGACTGCAAGACCGAGCGATGCGCCTGTGGCCGCGCGATGCGCAATGGCCAGGAGGCCAGTTCCGAGACGGACGCCCATCCTTCCGTGAGCCTTGACCTGGACATCGCGTACAGCGCCACCCCCCTTAAAGATGAACAGGGCAGGATCATCGGCGCCGCCGAGTGGGTCACCGACCAGACTGCCATCAGGCAGGCGGCCAGGGTGGCGGCCAAGGTCGCCACCTACCAGGAGAACGAGACCCAGAAATTGATGGAACTCCTGAACAGCCTTGCCAAGGGTGAATTGGACCTCGCCGTTGCAACCGCCCCGGCCGACAGCGATACCCAGGCGGTCAAGCAGGTTTTTGACGGCATCGGCACGGCGGTGGCGGCGTTGGTCAAGGCGTTGAAGGAGGTCAGCTACACGGCTGGTGAGATTGCCGGCGGTAATTTGCAGGTCCAGTTGCGGAAGAGGAGCGACCAGGATGTGCTGATCCAGGCATTGCAAGACATGGTAACCAAGCTGAAAGAGGTGATCACTGACGTGCGTGCCGCCGCCGATCAGGTGGCGGCCGGGAGCCAGCAGTTGAGCGGCAGCTCCCAGGAGGTCTCCCAGGGCGCGAGTGAGCAGGCCGCCTCGGTGGAGGAAATCTCGACCTCTATGGAGGAGCTGGCCTCCACCGTGGCGCAGAGCGCTGACAATGCGCGGCAGACGGCGACTATTGCGGGGAAGGCGTCGGAGGATGCGGCAGCGGGCGGTAAGGCGATGGGAGAAACGGTGGCGGCCATGCAGCACATCGCCGAAAAGGTGGCGCTGATCGAGGAGATCGCGCGGCAGACCAACCTGCTGGCCTTGAACGCCGCCATTGAGGCGGCCCGGGCCGGCGAGCACGGTAAGGGTTTCGCGGTGGTGGCTTCGGAGGTGAGGAAACTGGCGGAACGGAGCCAGGTTTCGGCGCAAGAGATCAAGACAGTTGCGGCGGAGAGCGTCCAGACGGCGGCCAATGCCGGGAAATTGATCAACGACATCGTGCCGCAGATCCAGAAGACCGCCGAACTGGTGCAGGAGATCGACGCCGCCGCCAATGAGCAGGCGCGCGGCATCGAGGAAAACACCAAGGCGGTCCAGCAGTTCGATCAGGTGATCCAGGCCAACAGTGCGGCCGCGGAGGAGATGGCCTCCACCAGCGAGGAGCTGACCGCCCAGGCGGAACACCTGCAGGATATCATCGCTTTTTTCAGGATGGGAGAGATGGCGGTCGGTGGAAATCCCTCGGAAAGGATACTGGTTGGGCAGAAGAGGTTGTCGAGAGCGGCAGCGCCGCCCATTGCAGCGGTTCCGCGTTCCTCCGCACGTCCAACGATTGAGAGATGCCAAGGGGCACAGTTGGTGCTGCAAGACAAACCGGAATTCGATTTCGAACGGTATTAGGCTACCCCCCGAGATGGCGACGATATTGTTGGTCGCGGGGAGTGAGTCAATTTTTTGATTTGACTTCCTTTTTTTACCCCATCTATACTTTTTGAGGAAGTGATTCTGGGAGGGGAGAATATCAACTGATGGGAGAGCTCGGTTTATGAAGAAGAATATCCGCAACAAGATGCTCCTTGCCTTTGGCGGAGTCTGCGTGGTGCTGGTGATCCAGCTCCTGGTGAACGGCTTTTTCCAGAGCCGGGTGGTCAGCAGCGTGGAAACCGCGCGGGACAAGGGGTACGGCGCGAACGATCACGCCCAGAATATCGAAATCGAGGCACTGAAGGTGCGGGAACTCCTCACCGACGCGAGTGTGGTCCGCACGGCCGAGGCCCTGACCAGTGCGGTCAAGACGGCTGAGGAACATAGCATAAAGCTACGGGAAAGCAGCGAGGCGCTCAAGACGCTCCACCCGGAAAAACGACGCGAGATAGAGGAAATAGAGAAACTTTTCGGCGAGATGTCGGAAAAGGGCAAACACGCGGCCGAGTTGTACGCCAAGGGGGATTTGGCAACCGGTACCAAGATTTCGGGCGAATTCGATGCCGCAGCCGAAAATTTGAGCAATCGGTTGGATCAACTGGAAGAGGAGATGGTCACGCAAGCACACGGTGATATCGCCGCGGCGGTTTCCACCATCAGGCTTTCCGGCATCATCAGCATCGTGCTGGCTCTGGCCATTATCGTCTTTACCGTAATCCTGGCCTTTGTCTTCTCGGGCCGCATCGCCGGCGCGCTCCAGAAGATGGTGGTGCTCGCCGAGTCGATCGCCGACGGCGATCTGACCAAGGAGCATGCGGTGATGAACGAGGAGGACGAAATCGGCCAGCTCTCCCGGTCGCTCGCCCGCATGGAAACCAAGCTCAAACAGATCATCAACGACGTGCGGGCCGCGGCCGATCAGGTGGCCGCCGGCAGCCAGGAGTTGAGCAGCAGCTCCCAGGAGGTTTCCCAGGGGGCGAGCGAGCAGGCCGCCTCGGTGGAGGAGATTTCCGCCTCCATGGAAGAACTGGCGAGCACCGTGGCGCAGAGCGCCGACAATGCGCGGCAGACCGCGACCATCGCCAAGAAGGCCTCGGAGGACGCAGCGGCCGGTGGCAAGGCCATGCAGGAGACGGTGGCGGCCATGCAGCATATTGCCCAGAAGATCGAGGTGATCGAGGAGATCGCGCGGCAGACCAACCTGCTGGCCTTGAACGCCGCCATCGAGGCGGCGCGGGCCGGCGAGCACGGCAAGGGTTTCGCGGTGGTGGCTTCCGAGGTGCGCAAGCTCGCCGAACGCAGCCAGGTTTCTGCCCAGGAGATCCGGGGCGTGGCGGCATCGAGCGTGGAAACCTCGACCCATGCCGGCAGGCTCATCGAGGATATCGTGCCGCAGATTCAGCGGACCGCCGAACTGGTGCAGGAGATCGACGCCGCCGCCAATGAGCAGGCGCGCGGCATCGAGGAAAACACCAAGGCGGTCCAGCAGTTCGATCAGGTGATCCAGGCCAACAGTTCGGCCGCCGAGGAGATGGCCGCCACCAGCGAGGAATTGACCGCGCAGGCCGGACAGTTGCAGGATACCATCGGGTTCTTCCGGGTGAGCGCCCTGCCTGGTGTCGGGGCTGAGCGAAAGACGGTGGCGCTGCACCGGGCGCTACCCCAGCCAAGCCGTCAGCCGGCAGCCAGCCGGTTCTTGCCCAAAACGGCCCCGCCAGCTCACCACGCCGAGGGACAGGGGGTCAAGCTGGAGTTGAAGGAAACCCACGACCCTGAATTCGAGAGATATTAATCGCGGTCAAGGTGCGTTATGAGTGAATCAGAGTATGGCGAGGTGTTTCGCGAAGAGGCGACGGAGCTGCTGGAAGAGTTGGAAAGCGCCCTGCTGGAGCTGGAAAAGAACCCGACCGACCTCAAGATCGTCGGCCGGGTTTTTCGGGCCATGCATACCATCAAGGGGTCGGGCGCCATGTTCGGTTTTGACGACATCGCCAAGTTCACGCACCATGTCGAGACCGTGCTCGACAAGGTACGCGACGGTGCGGTGCCGGTGACCAAGGAACTGATCGACCTCACCCTCGCCTCCCGCGACCATATCACCGCCCTGCTGGATGCCGCCACCGGCACGGGGGCGGCCGATCCGGCCAGGGGCGAGGAAATCATCGCCGGGATGCAGACACTGGTGGCTGCCGCAACCGGCGACGCGGCCCCGGCCCCGGCCCCGGCGGCCAAGCAACCCGAAGCGGCGCCGGTCGAAAGCGAAGCGCCCCAAGACAAGACCGTGGGGCAGCTTACCCATTATCGCATCCACCTGAAGCCCACGGCGGAATTCTTTGCCGCGGGCGGTGGTGTGGAGCCGCTGCTCGACGAGCTGCGAAAACTCGGGGAATGCACGGTCTTCCTGCACGAACCTCAGGCCAGGGAGGCCGGCGACTATGGCTTGTGGGAGGCCTTGCTCACCACGAAGCAGGGCATCAACGCGGTGAGGGATGTCTTTGTCTTTGCCGAGTCGAGCTGTCTGGTCAAGGTGGTGCCGCTGGCCACCGAGGGCGACGAGGAGTTCAGCGAACACAAGCGGCTGGGCGAGATTCTGGTGGAGCGCGGCGAGATCGCGCCGGAAGCGCTGAAAGAGATTCTCGACCAGCAGAAGCCGCTCGGGGAACTGCTGGTGGAGGCCAAGCTGGTAACCCGCACCAAGGTGGAATCCGCCCTGGCCGAGCAGGAGATGCGGAAATCCCAGAAGCTGGCCGCGCAGAAAGCCAAAGCGGCAGACTCCATCCGGGTCGGAGCCGACAAACTCGACCGCCTCATCAATCTGGTGGGCGAGCTGGTGGTGACCCAGGCGCAACTGACCCAGGTCGCCTCGCAGCTCGGCGAGTCCGATCTGGTGGAGCCGGTGGAACAGATCGAGCGGCTCACCGCCGAGATGCGCGACTGCGTGCTGGGTATCCGCATGCTGCCCATCGGCACCACCTTTGCCCGCTTCAAGCGCCTGGTGCGCGACCTTTCCACCGAACTGGGCAAGGATGTGGTGATGCAGACCGACGGCGCCGAGACCGAACTGGACAAGAACGTCATCGACCAGCTCGGCGACCCGCTGGTGCACCTCATCCGCAACAGCATCGACCATGGCATCGAAGCGCCGGATGCGCGCGAGGCCGCCGGCAAGCCACGCCGGGGCGCCATCCACCTCTCGGCCACCCACGCCGGGGCCAACGTGCTGATCACCGTTTCCGACGACGGCCGCGGCCTCGACCGGGAAAAGATTCGTGAGAAGGCCATCGCCAAAGGACTCATCAAGCCGGAGGCCGAGGTGGATGACGCCGCGATCTTCAATACCATTTTCGCCCCAGGCCTCTCTACCGCCGGCACCGTCACCAGCGTTTCGGGCCGCGGCGTCGGCATGGACGTGGTGAAGAGCACGGTGGAGGGGTTGAAGGGCTCGGTTTCGGTGCACAGCAGCGGGAAGGGCAAAGGCACCACCATCGCCATCTCCCTGCCGCTGACCCTGGCCATTATCGACGGCCTGCTGGTGCAGGTGGAGGACACCCATTTTGTGTTACCGCTCTCTCAGGTGTTGGAGTGCGTGGAGCTGACCAAGGAGGACATCGCCCGATTCCACGAGCGGCGGGTGTTGCCGGTGCGGGATCAACTGGTGCCCTACGTGCGGCTGCGGGATTTTTTCGCCATTCCCGGGCAGCGGCCCGACCTGGAACAATTGGTGATCGTGGAGATCAACGACGAACGCTTCGGCGTGGTGCTCGACGACGTGATCGGCGAACATCAGACCGTCCTGAAGTCGCTGGGCTGGGTCTACCGGAACGCCATCGGCGTTTCCGGTTCCACCATTTTGGGCAATGGCAAGGTGGCGCTGATCCTTGACATGCCGAATGTGTTGAAACATGCGCGCCTTGAGGAACAGGGCGCGATTCGGAATATCGTTCATTAACGCCGAACAGGCGGAATAGACGCGGAGGAAGGCATCATGGCGACCAATACCGAAGGCGTTGAGCAGCAGGCCACCCAATATCTGACCTTTGTGCTGCGTGACGAGGGCTTTGCCATCGAGATCGGCAAGGTGCGGGAGGTGCTCGACGTCACCACCCTCACCCGGATTCCCCGCATGCCCGACTACCTGAGCGGCGTCATCAATCTGCGCGGCAGCGTGGTGCCGGTGATGGACCTGGGCCAGAAGCTCGGCATGGGGCCGATCAGCCACACCAAGAATACCTGCATCATGATCGTGGAACTGGAGGTGGAAGGCGCCATGGTGGAGATGGGGGTGCTCACCGACTCCGTCCAGATGGTGCTCGACCTCCAGGCCGAGGAGATTGAGGCGGTGCCGCGCATGGGCACCAACCTCAACACCGAGTTCATCAAGGGCATGGGCCGGCAGGGTGAGGACAAGTTTTTGATCATCCTCGACATCGACCGGGTCCTGGCCAGCGAGGGCGAGGCCGCCTTGCGCGGCGAGATGGTACCCTCTGTCACTGAAACGCAGGAAGCGGCAAGGGCTGACGCCGGCGCGGCGTGAGCCTGGCTGCGTCAAGGGACTGAACGCCTGAGTTTGAGCAACGAGTGTTAGCGAGTGTTATGGATTCAACCCCTGGCTTACGAGTTTCCGACGGGGAAAGCCCGGCCCCACCCATGCTGAGCGACCGGGACTTCAACAAGTTCAGCTCCTTCATTTACGAAGTCTGCGGCATCAAGTTGCCGCCGATCAAGAAGACCATGCTCTCCGCCCGCCTCCAGAAACGGTTGCGGCGGCTGAACATGGCCTCGTACAGCGCCTACTTCGAGTATGTGCAGAGTCCGGAAGGGCAGGTCAACGAACTCTTCCACATGATCGATGCGGTGAGCACCAACAAGACCGATTTCTTCCGCGAGCCCCAGCACTTCGAGGTGATGAACCAGAAGGTGCTGCCGGAATTCCTGGCCCGGCACCACAAGTATCCGCAAGCCCGCCCGCTGCATGTGTGGAGCGCCGGTTGCTCCACCGGTCAGGAACCCTATACCCTGGCCATGGTGCTCCAGGAGTTCTGTGAAAAGAATCCCCAACTCGATTACGAGATCCTGGCCACCGATATCTGCACTCAGGCCCTGGAGGCCGCCGCCGAGGCGATTTATGCCGATGAGGTGGTCGCGCCGGTGCCGGCTCATCTGCGGCACAAGTACCTGATGAAGGGCAAGGGTCGCCACAGCGGTTTCCATCGCGTGGTGCCGGAGTTGCGCAACAAGGTGCGCCTTGAGCGGCTCAATTTCATGGATCGGGATTTCAGGATCAACAAGAAGATGGACATCATCTTCTGCCGGAACGTCATCATCTATTTCGACCGGCCGACCCAGCAGACCCTGTTTGAGAAATTCTACCGGCAGTTTGCCCCGGGCGGCTTCCTTTTCACCGGCCATTCCGAGTCGCTGGAGGGGATTACCGACCGAATGGAACGCATCGACTCGGCGGTGTATAAATGTCTCAAGTAGACCCACTGCAGAGCGAGTTGCCGGTGGTGACTCTCCACCCGGGCGAGTTGTTCGTGGCAACGGAACCGACCCTCATTACCACCCTTCTTGGCTCCTGCGTCTCGGTCTGCCTCTATTGCCGGGCGAGCAGGGCCGGCGCCATGTGCCACGGAGTCATGCCGGGGCAGGGAGGGCACCAGGAAGAGAGTTTCCGGTTCGTTGACACCTCGGTTTCCTATATGGTCGAGGTGATGGCCCGGCAACGGGGATTTTCCTGCGCCAGACTTGAGGCAAAACTCTTCGGCGGCGCCGACCTCTTCAGCCTGAAGCCGAGCCCGGCCAGGCAGACGTCCAGCATCGGCACCCAGAATATCCAGGCGGCCAGGGCGGTACTCCAGAAACACGGGGTACCCGTTGTCACCGAGCAGGTGGGCGGCGATCGGGGCTGCAAGCTCTTTTTCTACACCCATACCGGCGAGGTGTATCTGAAGCACCTCCAACGGACAACAGGCGAGTGAACATGGCCGGCAAACTGAGGGTACTCATAGTCGATGACTCCGCGGTGGTCCGCCAGACGCTGCACGATATCCTGGAGTCGGACCCGCAGATCGAGGTGATGGGCGCGGCGCGCGATCCCTTCGTGGCCGCCGATTATATCGCCAAGGAGGTGCCGGACGTCATCGTGCTCGATGTCGAGATGCCGCGGATGGACGGCATCACCTTCCTGCACAAGATCATGACCCAGCATCCCATTCCGGTGGTGATCTGTTCGACCCTCACCGAAGGGGGGGCCGCGACCACGATCAAGGCCCTGGAATACGGGGCGGTGGATATCATCACCAAACCCAAGCTCGGCACCAAGCAGTTCATCGAGGAGTCACGCATCCGCATCTGCGATGCGGTCAAGGCCGCCGCCAAGGTGCGGGTCAAGTCGGTCTCCGCTCCCGTTGTCCGGCCGGTGGAGAGAAAGCTCACCGCCGACGTCATGCTGCCGCCGCCGGCCAAGGCCATGGTGCAGACCACCGAGCGGGTGGTGGCGGTGGGGGCCTCCACCGGCGGCACCGAGGCGCTGCGGGTCTTTCTGGAGGCGTTGCCCGGCGATTGTTCCGGGATCGTCATTGTGCAGCACATGCCGGAAGGATTCACCCGCGCCTTTGCCGAGCGCCTCAATGGCATCTGCCGCATCCGGATCAAGGAGGCGGAGGATGGCGACACGGTGTTGCGCGGTCAGGCCCTGATCGCGCCCGGCAACCGCCACACCCTGCTGAAGCGCAGCGGCGCCCGTTATTACGTGGAGGTCAAGGATGGTCCGCTGGTTTGCCGCCACCGTCCCTCGGTGGATGTGCTCTTCCGCTCCACCGCCCGCTATGCCGGCAAGAACGCCATCGGCGTCATCATGACCGGCATGGGCGACGACGGCGCGCGCGGCATGCTGGAGATGAAGGAGGCCGGCGCGTACACCATTGCCCAGGACGAGAAGTCCTGCGTGGTGTTCGGTATGCCCAAGGAGGCGATCGCCTTGGGCGGGGTGGACAAGGTGCTGCCGCTGGAGCGGATCGCCCCGGAAGTATTGCGTATGCAAACTATTTGATTCTCGCGTTGGCAATCAGTACAATGAAGTGCATCCGACGCCGCGGGCGGATTGGGCAAGGGTTCCGGGCGGTTTCGGATGGAAATTCACGCATGGGAAGAATATGGACAGCCTCAAGGACTTTCGCGCCAAAGACATGATCGAGCAGATCACCTTGCTCGACCAGATACGGGAAGCGGGCGAGACCGCTGCGATTCCTGCCCTCTTCGATCTCTACGCCAACCCCATCGGGGATCAGGCGGTGGACGAGATGATCTATCATGCCCTTTTTGGTCTGCTGGCCGGGCAACATGCCCGCATCGAGGAGGGGTTGGCCCATGGCTCGCCGGCCGTGCAATTGCTCTGTGTCCGCCGTGCCGGCGAAGAAAAGGCCGAGGCGCTCAAGGACCCCCTGGTGGCGCTGCTCGGCAAGACCGCCAGCGTCGAACTTGCCGGGGAGATTCTCCGGGCGCTGGCCCAGTACAAGGATGCTTCCCTGATCGACACCCTGCTGCCCTTTTTGCGCCACGACGACTACACCGTGGTGGCCTGGGCCTTGCGGGCGCTGACCAATATCCACACCCCCGCGGTGCGCGACCTCCTGATCGAGCGCATCGACAACAGCGCCGAGGTGAAGGGCGCGGCCATGGGCTGCGACCTGCGTACCGCCCTGATGGTGGAAGGGGTGGCGGGGTTCACCGACAGCGCCACGGTGGATTATCTCATCGGTCACATCCACCATGGCAATCCCTCGTTCCGCCGCGTGGTGCTTGCGGCCCTAGGCTCGATGGGGGAGGTGGCGCTGCCCGCCCTGGAGAAGACGCTGGAGGCGGGCGACAAGGATGAAAAGATCATGGCCGCCAATATTCTCGGGCTCACCGGCCACAAAAAGGCGGCGGACATTCTGGTGGCGCATCTGGAGGCCGCGACCGAACCGAACCTCCGTTTTGCCATGTATGAGGCCCTGGGGCGGATCAACTCGCTTCGCAGCATCATCGGCCTGGCGGACGGGCTTGCCGAACCGGAGGAGTTGGTTCTCATCGCAGTGGTGACCGCGCTGGACCACCTGGTCAATCCGGGGGTCATCAAGGCGGTGAACGAGGCGCTGGACAAGGGCGGCAGCCAGGCGGAGCATATCGCCAAGGCGATTGCCACCTCCCGGGCGAAAAATCTCTTTGCCGCCCTCTATGGCGACGGCACTTACCGGGCGCTGGTGATGCAGGCGATCCACTCCTCGGCCGATGCCGAAATCAAGCGGATCTTCAAGGCGCTGCTCGACAAGGTCGGCAGCGACGAAGCCAAGGCGGATGCCGCCAAACTGGATGCCGCTGCGGCGGGGGCGCCGGCGGCGGGCAAACGGTTGCTGGCGGCCGACGACTCCAAGGCCATGCTCTTTTTCTACAAAGGGGTGGCGGCGGACCTCGGCATGGAGATGGTCACGGTCGCCGATGGCAAGCAGGCCCACGATCATCTGCAGATCGACAGCGATTTTGTGCTGGTGATCACCGACATGAACATGCCGAACATGGACGGCATCGAGTTGACCAGGGCGATCCGCGCCAACGCGGCCCTGGCCGGGCTGCCTATCCTGATGGCCACCACCGAATCGGAAAAATCCCAGGCCGACCTGGCGCGGACCGCGGGAGTCACCGACTTCATCACCAAGCCCTTTGGCAAGGAGGATTTCAAGGCCAAGGTAACGGCAATGCTCAAGTAGTGCCCATCCGCAAACGGCCCTTTCGTCCGATCGGAGTCTCCCGCTGGTCGCTTACCTGCTGCGTTGTTCGGTCGCCGAAAAATGCTCACGTACCTTACGTACGCTCCGCTTTTTGTCTTCCTCGCGCCTTGCCCTCGAACGAAATTGCTCGTTTTCAGACGGACACTAGGTAACCGGAGGATCGAAGGCCTTTGTTACCGCAAGTCCCCCAGTCGTAAAAAGTTCACAAGGCGCCGAGCAGAAAGAAGAACACGGCCAGGCGCCTGCCGATGGTGCGCGGCGCGGCACCTGGAAAAGCGGTGGCAAGGCGCGGTCCCGGAGTGCGCACCGCCAGTTCCGTTGTCTATCCCCGCCTCCATATCCCGTCTTCCACGGCGGGTCGCCGCATGATTGCCTGTTGACCCTGCCCCGCTTCTTGCGTAGTATGTGGGGGCACAGCCATCCACCGGAGGAAAGAACGAGCATGACGAGGGCACCTATGAACAGACCGCTTGGGGTGACGGTAAGCCGGCATATCATCGACAGCCAGCGGCTCCATCCGGAGGCGACCGGCGAACTGTCGGGCCTTTTGAGCGAGCTTATCGTGGCGGCGAAGACCATCTCCGCCGAGGTGAACATGGCGGGCCTCGCCGATATCCTCGGCATGAGCGGCAAGACCAACATCCAGGGCGAGCACGTGCAGAAGCTCGACGAGTTCGCCAACAACACTATCAAGCGCCGGATGGCCTGCTGCGATTACATCTGTGTCATGACCTCCGAGGAGGATGCCGATGCCATTCCGGTGGTGGAGGGGTGCGAGGGCAAGTACACCCTGGCCTTCGACCCGCTGGACGGCTCGTCGAACATCGACGTGAACGTCAGCATCGGCACCATCTTCTCCATCCACCGCCGCCGCACCCCGGACGGCGGCCCGGGCGACGACAGTGATCTGCTGCAACCGGGGCGCAAGCAGGTGGCGGCCGGCTACATCATCTACGGCTCCAGCACCATGCTGGTCTTTTCCACCGGCGACGGGGTGCACGGTTTTACCCTGGACCCCAGCGTCGGCGAATTCTACCTCTCCCACCCCAACATCCGCATCCCCTCGCGCAGCAAGTATTTCAGCATCAACGAGGGCAATCACGCTTACTGGGATGAGCCGGTGCGCCGTTATCTCGACCACCTCAAGGCGGTGGACAAGGCGAGTGGCCGGCCTTACAGCGCCCGGTACATCGGTTCGCTGGTGGCGGATTTCCACCGCAACCTCATTGCCGGCGGCATCTTCCTCTACCCCCGCGACCACAGGAATCCGGCCAAGCCCCACGGCAAGCTGCGCCTCTTGTACGAAGCCGCGCCGCTCGCCTTCCTGGCCGAGCAGGCCGGCGGCCGCGCCATCACCGACGACGGCCGCGCCATCCTCGACCTCGAGCCGGAGGAGTTGCACCAGCGGGTGCCGCTTGTCATCGGCAGTACGCATGACGTGGAGCTGTTCGAGGAGTTTGTGGCCGGCAAGCGGTAGGGGCGAACGGCAAGGCAAAGGGCAAAAGGCAAAAGGCAAAAAGAATGGATTGTTCCGCTCTTTTTGCCTTTTGCCTTCTTACTTCTCCTTGGCTTTTTCCCAGGAGTCGCGCAGGGTCACGGTGCGGTTGAAGACGAGATGGCCGGGCCGTGAGTCGCGGCGGTCGGCGCAGAAGTAGCCCTGGCGCTCGAACTGGAAGCCCTGTTCCGGCGCGGCGTTGGCCAGGCTCGGCTCCACCAGGCAGCCGGTGAGAGTGACGAGCGACTGCGGGTTGATGTAGGCGCGGAAGTCCTTGCCCTCTTCGGCATCGTCCGGGTTTTCCTTGGTGAACAAGCGATCGTAGAGCCGCACCTCGGCGGGCACCGCGTGGGCGGCCGAGACCCAGTGGATGGTGCCCTTGACCTTGCGGCCGTCCGGGGCTGAACCGCCGATGGTGGCCGGGTCGTAGGTGCAGCGCAGCTCGACGATGTTGCCGCTTGCGTCCTTCACCACCTCCTCACACCTGATGAAGTAGGCGTAGCGCAGCCGCACCTCCTGGCCCGGCGCCAGGCGGAAGAACTTCTTGGGCGGCTGCTCCATGAAGTCCTCCTGCTCGATGTAGATCTCGCGGCCAAAGGGCACGGTGCGTTCCCCCATCTCCGGCTGCTGCGGGTGGTTCTGGGCCACGAGTTCCTCGCTCTTCCCCTCGGGGTAGTTGGTAATCACCACCTTGAGCGGCTGCAAGACGGCCATGGCGCGGGGCGCTTTCTCGTTCAGGTCCTCGCGGATGCAATGCTCCAGCAAGGCCATCTCCACCACGCTGTCGTTCTTGGCCAAGCCGATGCGCTCGCAGAAGGTGCGGATCGCCGCCGGGGTGTAGCCCCGCCGCCGGATGCCCGAGATGGTCGGCATCCGCGGGTCGTCCCAGCCGGAGACATGGTTGTCCTGCACCAGCTTGATGAGCTTGCGCTTGCTCACCACGGTGTAGGCGAGATTCAGGCGGGCGAACTCGATCTGCCGTGGGTGGCAGGGCACCGGCAGGTGGTCGAGGGTCCAGTCGTAGAGCGGCCGGTGGTCCTCGAACTCCAGGGTGCAGAGCGAGTGGGTGATCCCCTCCAGCGCATCGGAGATCGGGTGGGTGTAGTCGTACATCGGGTAGAGGCACCACTTGTCGCCAGTGCGGTGGTGCGTGGCGCGCAGGATGCGGTAGAGCACCGGATCGCGCAGGTTGATGTTGCCCGAGGCCATGTCGATCTTGGCGCGCAGCACCCGGGAACCGTCCGGGAACTCGCCGGCCCGCATGCGGCGGAAGAGGTCGAGGTTCTCCTCGGCGCTGCGGTTACGAAAGGGGCTCTCCTTGCCCGGCGCGGTGAGCGTCCCGCGGTATTCGCGGATTTCGTCCGGGGTGAGGTCGCAGACGTACGCCTTGCCGGTCTGGATCAGGTGTTCGGCGAATTCGTAGATCTGGTCAAAGTAGTCCGAGGCAAAGTAGAGGTGCTTGCCCCAATCGAAGCCGAGCCACTTGACATCCGCCAGGATTGACTGGACGTACTCCTCTTCTTCCTTGGAGGGGTTGGTGTCGTCGAAGCGCATGTGGCAGCGGGAGCCTTGGAACTCCAGGGCCAGCCCGAAGTTGAGGCAGATCGACTTGGCGTGGCCGATGTGCAGATAGCCGTTGGGCTCCGGCGGGAAGCGGGTCACCACGTGGGTATGCTTGCCCGAGGCGAGGTCCTCGTCGATGATCTTGCGGATGAAGTCCCTGGACGGTGCGGCGTCGCTGCTCATGATGGCTCTCGATTAGGGAGAAAGATTTTTCGCCACGAAATCCACGAAAGAACACTAAAATTTTTCGTGTCTTTGGTGGATTTCGTGGCCATTCTGGCTGTGCGGTTCAGTTGAAGTATTGTGCCACGCGGCGCAGCCGTTTGACAACCCGTTCCTTGCCGAGGTGCTCGAAGAGTTCAAACATGCTCGGCCCCTTGATCTGGCCGGTGATGAGCGCCCGGGCGGCGTTGATCGGCAAGCCCGGCTTGACACCCTTGGCCTCGGCAAACTCACGGGCCACCCGCTCCGCCTCGGCGGCGGTGAGTTCCGGCAGGGCCGCGAACTGGTCGGCCAGCTCGGGCAGCAGTTCCTTGAGTTCCGGGTGCTTGAGCACGTTCTTGGTGAGCGCCTGCTCGTCGATGGGGAAATCGTCGGCAAAGTAGGCGCGGCCCAAGGTGGCGAAGTCGGTGAGGGTGTGGAAGCGCTCGCGGATCAGCGTGAGAGTCTGGAGGAACCACGCCTTCTGCTCGCCCGCGTAGGCAGCGTCCCAGAGGCCGGCCTTCTCCAGCTCCTTCTGCACCAGCGGCGCGATCTCCTCGATGGGCAGGCTCCGCAGGTAGTGGGCATTGATATTCAAGGCCTTGGGGTCGGTGAAGAACTTGGGGTCATCCTTGCGGTAGTTGAAGATCGAGTTGGAGCGGGTGATGCCACTGAGCGAAAAGGCCTCGATGAGCTCCTCGCGGGAGAAGATCTCGCGGTCGTCGCCCGGCGACCAGCCCAGCAGTACCAGGAAGTTGGCGAGCGCCCAGGGCAAAAAGCCGTGGTCGCGGTAGAACTGCACCGCCACGATCTCGCCGTGGGAGCGCTTCGAGATCTTGGCCTTGTTGAGGTCGAGGGTCAGCGGCATGTGGGCAAAGGTCGGCAGCGTGGCGCCCAGGGCCTGGTAGATCAGGATCTGGCGCGGGGTGTTGACCAGGCCGTCCTGGCCGCGGATGACGTGGGTGATGCGGTCGCGGATGTCGTCCACCACGTTGCAGAGCAGATAGAGCGGCAGGCCGTTGGAGCGGACCACCACGAAGTCCTCGATGTCCGCATAGGCGCGCTCGACTCGGCCATAGACCGCGTCGTCAAAGCCCACCTTGCCCTCGATGCGCGGCACCTTGAAACGGATCACCGCCGGCAAGCCCTGGGCCTCCTTGGCCGCGACCTCTTCCGGGGTGAGATTCCGGCAGGTGCCGTCGTACTTGTAGTCTTCCTTGTTGGCCTGGGCCTTTTCGCGCTTGGCGTCCAGCTCCTCCTTGGTGCAGAAGCACTTGTAGGCGTGGCCCGAGGCGAGCAGCTGGTTGGCCGCGGCCACGTGCTCGGCCGCATGTTCGGACTGGAAGTAGGGGCCCTCGTCCCAGGTGATGCCGAGCCAGTTGAGGCCGTCGATGATGCCCTGGATCGACTCCTGGGTGGAGCGCTCGGCATCGGTGTCCTCGATGCGCAGCACCAGCTTGCCGCCGTGCTTCTTGGCAAAGAGCCAGTTGTAGAGGGCGGTGCGGGCGCCGCCGATGTGCAGGTACCCCGTGGGGCTGGGTGGGAAACGGACCCTGACTTCCGACATATGCGTATCTCCTTCTTTTCGCGGGGTTCTTCCCCGCGCGGAACGGCATCTCAAGTAAAGCGTGGTTATAGCGTTTTTGCGCGGAATATTCAAGGGTGGCGAAGGAAAAGGGGAGCAGTGGGGGAGCCCTTTCGTTTTGTGTGTGGGGAATGTTTTTCTTTTTAGCCTATCAATAAAAAATAGTATATTGACTTTGGTCGTCTGGTGGCGCCAAGTTTGGGTAGAATTCGCTTTGGGGGAAGCAAGCGCTTGCCGTTGATAGGCTCTGCCTCATGTCATGAGGAATCAAGGGAAGCTGTCTGCGCTATGAGGGGAAGGACAAAAGGAGGGGATGATGCGTGAGATTATGGAGCAGGCAGCTTCTGCCGAACGGATCAAAGTAATCTGCCCGGGATGCGGGTACAGCAAGATGATCCCGGCCAAGGCCGTCCCGGCGGCAGGGGCCAGGGCCACCTGTCCAAATTGTGCCGTCGAGATTTTCATCGCCTCGCCGCAAGCGGTGCGGCAACCGGTTGCCCTAACACCTCCCCCTGCGCCGGCACAAGAAATCTCCCCGGCCAAGGAGGCCCAAGAAAGCGTCCTGCTCTCCGCCCCGGTGAAGTTCCAGACCTTCTCCACCTACGACAATCGCTTCAAGGGCAAGGGGATGGTGATGATCGATGGGGATGCCATTCAGGTCACCGCTCGGCGGCGGCATCTCTTTTCCTTTGGCCGGAAAACGGAACGATATCCTCTCTCCTCCCTCCGCAACCTCACTCGCAAAGGCAAGATCATCCGCTTCGCCCTTCCTGTCGGCAAAAAGCCGTGGCAGGCCGTGCTGGTCTGTGAGGACGAAAAGACGGCGGTGGCCATGGCGGCTCGACTCCCTGCCGTCGTGGACACCAGCCTCTACACCGTGCAGCAGGCTGGTCAGGAACTGAAAGAACAGTTGGCCTCATTGCCCAGTGGGACGCCGGTTACCTGGCTGCTGTTGGCCATGAATTTCCTGGCCTATGGCGCCATTGCCGTTGCGGCGAAGGATTGGTTGCATTTCGATGCCGCATACCTTTCGGCGGTGGGCGGCAATTTCTCGCCGCTCACCACCTCCGGCCAGTGGTGGCGGTTGCTCACCGCGGTCTTCCTCCATCTCAACATTGTCCATCTGCTTGTCAACATGTATGCCCTTTACGCCCTGGGCCACCTCGCGGAACGACTCTATGGCGCCAGAGCCTATCTGGGGACCTATCTGCTTGCCGGCATTGCTGGCTCCTGCGGCACCCTGTTGTTCTCGCCGCAGGCGGTTAGCGTCGGTGCTTCCGGCGCCATCTTCGGCCTCATGGGGGTCTTGGGCGTGTTCCTGGCCACGGATCACGAGTTTCTCAGTGCCGGGGCGCGCAAGAAGCTGTTCACCAACTTTGCTGCCTATGGCATTTATTCGCTCATGCAGGGGTTCGGCAGGGCGGGAATTGACAATGCCGCCCATGTCGGCGGATTGCTTGCTGGCATCATCATGGCTTGGGCCATCGGTACTCCACTGCGGCTCAAGAAGGAGACAACGGCATCGTGGTTCGCCGGGCGGGTGGCCGTCGGCACCTGCGTGGTTGTGCTCTGCGCCGGCATAGTCCTGGCTGCTGCCCCCAAGCAGGGCGATGAGTACAAGATTCATGTCGCGCTGAATGACTTGCTCAAGGAGTTGGGCGCCAAGGAGGTTGTCTTGACGCAGGAGGCAAAGAAGTTGAACGTCCGCTTGACCGAGCTGGGGCAGGATGACCACTCCGAAGAGGCCCAGGAGGCGGGCAGGGAATTGATCCGTATCTGGAGAAACACCTATGAAGGCTACCCGGAACGGGTGGCAGCCTTTCAGCCGAAAACAGAGGGGGTGAAGAGACGGCAGGAAGTTTTGCTTTCCTACCTTCGACTCAAGCAGGAGGGCGGGGAACTTATGGCCGCAGCCATTGCCCAGGATGGTGACCAACGGCTTATTGAAGAAAGTCGCCGCAGAATGGCCGATGCGGGCAGGCTTGTCGAGGAATTAAAGAAGCCGGTGCGGTGGTATTGAGGTGGCGTCTGCGTAATATAAAATTAACATGTAGTTGTGGAGTTCATCGTGGAGAATTGTAAAAAAATAACTATAAATATATCGTTAAGGATTATGTCAATTATCATTTCTGCAATTATAAGTTTTTGTTTTATTTTTTTATCTGCTGTTGCTTCTGGTTATTATTACGATATGTCACATAATATAACAAATCCTGTAGAGAGAGGAGATGATCTTGGTGCAGGTCTTTTTGTTGTACATTGGGCTACAGTGGCTTTCTTGTGGTCTATTCCGTTATTCTTTTTTCTCTATAAAATTATATTGAAAAAAATTATTAGAAAATTTGGGTGGTTATGTGTTTTGTGGTGGAAGTTTTTGATTTTCTGGCCAGATTGTTAATGGTATAATTATAAAAGATAATATAAGCGATGCTAAATAATTTCAATATACTCATAAACTCAGGGGTGTGGTTACGCAATTTCTGTGGTACAATAGAAACGTTATTTTCGTTCCCGCCACTGCGGGAGCACTCACCCTCTTCACCGAGAAAAACGTACGGGTTCGCAACAGCGTAAACGGTTGGATTTTCCTCAACTCTCTTTGGAGAGTCATCCAGAATAAGGGGGGACCGTTATGAGACTGATGCAAGCCTTCTATTGGGATTGCCCGCCGGCCGAAGGCAAGGCGGGTGCGTGGTGGAATCATGTGGCCACCAAGCTGCCGGCCCTGGCCACCATCGGCATCACCGGCCTGTGGCTGCCGCCCTCGGCCAAGTCCAGCCACATCGACAGCATGGGGTATGCGCCCTACGATTACTACGACCACGGCGAGTTCGACCAGAAGGGCGGGGTCA
>JAJZRO010000035.1 GCA_021802645.1 Deltaproteobacteria bacterium
TCGGCATCGGTGGCGGCCATGAGTTTCAGGAACTCCAGGGCGTAGAGCGAGCCAGTGGCGCCGGTGATCGCCAGGATGATTTTCTTCTTCATGCCGGCCCCCAGATCAGTTGGTTTGTAGCCACGAACCCCACGAAAACACGAAGACTACGAATGCGCCCGCAGCGTTCGTTTTTCAAGCCTTTCGTGGATTTCGTGGCCATCTTTCTCTTATTTCACGCCCACATAGACGGTGACGATGCCAAAGGTCAGCTGCTTGCAAGACGGCGTCTTGAACCCCGCGGTGCGCATCATGCCGAGCAGCTCGTCCGGCTCATAGAAGGCGGCAATGGACGAAGCGAGATATTCATAGGCCTCCTTGTCACCGGAAACCACCCCGGCAATCCGCGGCAGAATGGCGTTAAGATAAAAATTGTAGACCGGTTTGACAATCGGATTCCGGGGCCGCGAGAATTCAAGGATCAGGAGCTTGCCGCCGGGTTTCAATACCCGGTGCATCTCGTGCAGTCCCTGCTGGGTGCGGGCCAGATTGCGTACCCCAAAGGCCACGGTGATGCCCCACACCGAGTTGTCGCGCACCGGAATCTGCTCGCCGTCGCCGCAGACCGGCTGGATCCGCGCCCGGCGCTCGTCCCGCGGCAGGTTCTCCACCCCGGCCCGCAGCATATCCTCGCAAAAATCCACAGCCAGTACCTGGCGCCGTTTGGCCTGCCTGGTCAGTTCCAGCGACAGCGGCAGGGTGCCGGCACAGAGGTCGAGCACCACGCCATCGGGAAATGCCTTGAGTTCCCGGGTGGTGACCCAGCGCCAATAGCGGTCGATCTGGAAACTCAGCACCGAGTTCAAGAGATCGTATTTGCCGCTGATGGCCGAAAACTTGGAGCGGACAAAGGCCTTTTTTTCGTCGGGTGTCGTCGTCATGGGATCATCTGTTTATTGTTACGCAAAAATACCTTGCCACGAACCCCACGAGAAAACACGAAAAGTTTCGTTTGATTGGGTGGATTTCGTGGCCATTTTCTTGTCAAGTCAACCGCAAATCTTGAGCGGCACTGCCGCAGGGCTCGCCTCGCCCCGCTCGATGAGATACCGGTAAAAGAGGGCCAACCCCTCCTGCTTGCGCGGTTCAAGGTCGTATTCCATGCCGCTCAGGTAGGCATGACACGCCTCCACCGCCATGGGAATCCGCGGCGCCACGCTCCGGCTGATCTCCCAGAGGTTCCGCCGCCCCTCGTCCAGACAGCGCAAAAGTTCGTGGTGGATAGCGACCATCTGATCGGGCTCGTTCCGGCAAAACGCCTCGCGCACCGCCCAAACCGCGAAGACAAAGGGCAGGCCGGTCTCGCGCTGCCATGCCTCGCCCAGATCGAGCTGGTGAGGGTAACGGCCCTCCTTGGCCAAGAGCAAGGCTTCGTCCCCAATGGAGAGGACGGCGTCAAATCCCGACAGATCGGCGCGCTCGGTGGCCAGGCCGGTCTCATAGCGCGGCTGCACCCGGTAAAACTTCTCCAGGATGATCTTGATAAGATGCACCGAGGTCTGGGAGTGGGAACTCAAGAGCACCAGGCGGGCGTCCAACTCCGCCGGGGCCAGCCGGCTGAAGAGGAATACGCTGCCCACCTTGCCGCTGGCCGAGATGGAGAGATTGCCGAGAATCTTGTACTCCTCCGGATGGAGTGCGTATTCGTGGGAGGAGATGAACCCGAGGTCAAGCGCCCCCTGATGCAACAAGCGATTCAGGGTGGAGGGCGGCGCCTCGGTGACCTGCCACTCCGGCCGGAAGACCGTCCGTTTCCATACCTCATAGAGCGGCGCGGTGTTGAGGAAATTCACCATGCCGATACGGGCCGTGGGCTGCGAAGCGGTGGCGGCCATGGCTATTCGATCCATTCCAGCCGGATGGCGGCGCCACCACTGGTCAGGTATTCCAGGGCCTCGTCGTCCGTTTGGGCCGTGCATTCCACCGCCAACAGCGAGGAGGAGACCCCTGGGGCAATCACCCCGCGTTCCGCCTCGATGCCCAGGATGCGGGCGCCGTTTTGGGTCGCCATGGCCAGAACCTCGGCCGGCGCAATGGCAGGATGGTCCTCGCGCAGGAGCGCCATCTCCTGCCACAGGCTCAGATTGGAATTGCTCGCCAGACTGTCGGTGCCCAGGCACGGCTGAAGACCGTGCGCCAGCATCGCCGGCACCGGCGCCCTGCCCACTCCCATATACCGGTTGCTGCCCGGACAGAGGCAGACCTTGGCCCCGCGTTCCGCCAGCAGGGCAATCTCCTCCTCGGTCACGTGGACCGCGTGGACGCAGAGGGTCTGCTCATCCAATAGACCGAGGCGATCGAGATAGACGACGGCGCCCACCCCCGGCGGAGTGAAGGAGTCGTCCCAGGCGCCGCGCGCGGCCAGAAAATCACGGAAACGGCCGTTGCCACTCCGCAGCAACTCTATTTCATCGGCTGATTCCGCCACATGGAGGGGGAAGAGGCACGGCGCCCGGCGGGCCCGCTCCTTCAGGGCCTGCAAGAGATGCACACCGGTGGAATAGGGGGCGTGGCCAGTGCAGCAGAGATCCGGCGGCAGGGTCTCAAGCCGGCTGATGGCCGCCTCCTGCGATTTCTGCGCGAAGCCGAGCAGTTCGAGGTGAAAGGAGACTCTGGTCTTGAACCCCTCGCCCAGGGCGCGGCTTTCCGGCAGGTTGCCGATGTCGATCACTGCCCCGCAGCCGCCGGCATAGAGCCGCGCCAGGGCATAGCGGGCCGCATCGGCGGCCTCTTCAGGATCGGTTGCCGCGGCCCGGGCGGCGAGCAACCTGCCGATCCAGTCCGGCATGTCACCTGGACGGGAATGGGGTTCGCCGCCCAGAGCCGCCAAATGCGACAGCTCCAGATGGGCGTGTCCATTGACCAGGGCCGGCGCGAGCACATGGCCTTCGTAATCCACCAATTCCGCCTCCGCCTCCTTGAGGTCGGCATAGCGGCCCACCGCCATGACCTTGCCCTGCTCGGTGATCAACGCGCCGTCCGCGATCACCGGACCGGAGACCGGGACCACAAAGGGCGCACGATAGATATAACGATCCGGTTCCTGCATCATCAATCCCTTGCCATGAAGGCCTGTTCAGCCACGAAATCCACTAAAATCACGAAATTTTTAAAACGGTTGCAGAGGTTGCGATCCATTCTGGCTTGTTTCTCAACGCCTGCGCCGCAACGGCGCTGCCCTGACCCTTTCGTGTCTTTGGTGGATTTGGTGGCCATTTTTACGCAGACTCAACACGCAACCAAACTGTAATCCATCCGGCGCTGGCGCGGGGTAAAGCCCGCCTCCTGCACCAGGGTGCGAATTTCTTGCTCGGAGAGGCGGAAGCCGACCCCAGCGGCAGCCACGACGTTTTCCTCGATCATGGTGCTGCCGAAGTCGTTGGCCCCGAAGAAGAGCGAGAGTTGGGCGATCTTCGGTCCCTGGGTAACCCAGGAGGCCTGGATGTTGGGGATATTGTCGAGAAAGATGCGGGCAAGGGCCAGCATCCGCAAATACTGCACGGCCGTGGTCTTGGGGAGGTGGGCGAGCACGGTGTTGTCCGGCTGGAAAGGCCACGGGATGAAGGCGGTGAAGCCACCGGTGCGATCCTGGAGATCACGGACCCGCTGGAGATGTTCCAACCGTTCGGCCATGGTCTCGATGTGGCCGAACATCATGGTGGCAGTGGTGCGCATCCCCAGGTGGTGCGCCTCCTCCATCACGCCGATCCATTCATCGGCCGAGCACTTGCGGGGCGCGGTTTCCTGCCGCACCCGATCGGAGAGGATCTCGGCCCCGCCGCCGGGAATGGAATCGAGGCCCGCCTGCCGGAGGCGGATCAGCACCTCACGCACCGAAAGGCCGGAAAGCTTGGCAAAATGGCACACCTCGGGCGGCGAAAAACCGTGGATGTGGATGCCATACCCTTTGATGAACCGGAGCATCTCCTCGTAAAACGACAGTGGCTTCTCCGGATGGAGGCCGCCCTGGAGCAGGATCTGGGTGCCGCCCAGGGCCTTGGTCTCTTCGATTTTCTTCCCCAGTTCCTCGTTGGAAAGCACCGAGCCGGCCGCATCCTCCGGCGCCTTGAAGAACGCGCAGAATTTACAGGCCGAGATGCAGATGTCGGTATAGTTGATGTTGCGGTCGATGACGTAGGTCACCATGGGGTCGGGGTGCTTACGCTGGCGAATGGCGTTGGCCAGAAAGCCGAACTGATAGAGATCACCCTTTTCGGCCAAGGTGAGGAATTCGTCGCCGCTGAGCCGCTCACCGGCCAGGGCCTTGTCGATGATGGTCTGCATAGCGTCCTCTAGTATTCCTTGATGACGTTGTAGAGGGTATCGCGCTCAATCGGCTTGCGGCCTGCCTCGCGGATAAGGCGGATCAACTCGGTATCGGCCATGTGGCCACCCGACTCGCCGCCCGCCATGTGGGTGATGCGTTCCTCCTTCACGGTGCCGT
The DNA here is from genome assembly GCA_021802645.1 of Deltaproteobacteria bacterium. Lineage (GTDB taxonomy): Bacteria > Desulfobacterota > Desulfobulbia > Desulfobulbales > Desulfurivibrionaceae > JAJZRJ01. Next base: position 4,484 of record JAJZRO010000035.1, read on the forward strand.
CCATGTCGTCGGCGCCAAAGGAGAGCGCCACCTGGGCGAGCTTGGGCCCGATCATCACCCAATAGCCCTTGATGTGGGGGAAGTTGTCGAGGAAGAGGCGGCTTACCGCGATGTTCTTCAAATCCTCGATACCGCTTGTCTTGGAGAGGTCGGCCAGTTCGGTGTTTTTGGGGTGGAAGGCGAGCGGGATGAAGGTAAGGAAACCACCGGTTTCATCCTGGGCCTGCCGGAGCAGGTCAAGGTGCTCCAGCCGCTCCTCTATGGTCTCGATGTGACCATAGAGCATGGTGGCATTGCTCTTGAGACCGAGGCGGTGGGCGGTCTTGGCGACTTCGAGCCACCCCTCGCCGGAGAGTTTCTTCTCGCAGGTGAGCTTACGGATGCGCGGGCTGAAGACCTCGGCCCCGCCGCCGGGAATGGAACCCAGGCCCGCGTCCATCAGATCGCGCAGGGTCTTTTCCAGCGACTGACCGGAAATCTCGGCCAGATGGGCAATCTCCACCCCGGTGAAGGCCTGGATGTGGATATCCGGCCGCTCTTCCTTGATGCCGCGCAGCATGTCGAGATAATAGGAGTAGGGCAACTCCGGATGGATGCCCCCCACCACGTGCACCTCGGTGATCGGCTCGTGGAGGCGCTCGCGGATCTTGGCCTTCACCTCTTCCACCGTCATCTCGTAGGCCTGCTCCGACTCCTTGGGTTTGCCGAAGGCGCAGAACTTACAGAGGTTGGTGCAGATATTCGAATAGTTGACGTGCTGGTTGTAGATGAAATAGGCGTTGTCGCCGTTCTTGCGCTCCCGCACTAGATTGGCGAGATACCCCACGGCCAGAAGATCAGGGCTTCGGTAGAGCCGGGCGCCATCCTCGAGGCTCAACCGCTCGCCATTCTTCACCTTGGTCAGGATATCGCCAAGACCCGCCTGAATGATCATCTGTTCCATTCCTTACGCTCCATCATGTTCAGGCGCCAGGCCATCGCGCAGAATCGCGATGACGGCGCCGATTCCTTTGAGCAACTGTTGTCTCTTCTTCCCTGCCATTTTGAGACCGCTGTCAAGGTAGGGCTTGGCATAGCCCTGCAAAAAACGCTCGATCACCGCATCGAGCAGAAACACCACCGTGGCGCTGTCCACATCGCGACGAATCTCCCCGCGCTCTTTGGCCTCGTCGAGAAAGGGCGTGAAATATTCGGCGGAAAACAATCGCAGTTGGTTCACCAAGTGCTCCCGCTGCGGCACCTCCTGCTCAAAGAGGATCTTGAGATAGAGTTCGAAGGCCTGGGGGTTGGCGTCGATAAAGGCGATACCAGCCAGCAGCACGTCGCGGACATGATCGAAAAAATCACGCCTTGTCTTGCTGCCGACCTGCGCCTTTACCTTTCGCTTTACCGCGAGGGAGAATTGCTCGAAGACATAGAGAAACAAGGCCTCTTTGTTCGTGAAGTACTGGTACACCGACCCCTTGGCGATGCCGGCCTCTTTGACAATGGTATTCAGGCTGGCGCGCTGGTAGCCGTTGGCGGCAAACTCATTGATTGCCGCGGCAACCACCCGCTGCTGCTTATCTGGCGGCAGGTTGGCAAAAGTAGCGGTATGTGGGGCAGCGAATTTTTCCATATGACCAGGTGGTCATAATACCCGCAAAAAAATATTCCGCAAG
>JAJZRO010000023.1:0-7864 GCA_021802645.1 Deltaproteobacteria bacterium
CTGCGCAGATTCTTTGACTACCTCGGCGTGACCGCCACGATTCCGGTCTCACGGATGGGGGGAAACGGCATCATTGACCGCTATCTTTACTCCATCAACAACGAGACCTCCCTCTTTGATTTGCCGCCGGGCTTTGACGCCTTTGAAGAAAACCTGACCCGGGCCTTTCCCGACCAACAACGACAGATTGCCCAGCTTGTCGGCCCGATACGGAAATCAGCCGAGCAGCTGCATTCCCTGGAGCTGCTTTATGCGCCGCAAAGCATCGGCGGCGACCTCAGCATCCTGGACCAGTCCCGGCCCCTAACCGAGATACTGGACCGCTTGCAGTGTTCGCCGGGCTTGCGGGCCGTGCTGGCCGTACCTGCGTGCTGGATTGGGGTGCCTTTTGAGGATTGTCCAGCCTATTACCATAACATGGCCCTTGCCTCCTATGTCTCTTCGTCGTGGCGTCTTGAGGGGAGTGGGGCGGATATGGCCGATGCCTTGGCCGCCCGTCTGAAGGCCCTGGGTGGGCAAATCATCACCGGCGCAGAGGTGCGCAATATCCATGTGCAGTCGCGCGTTGTCAAAGGGGTGGTGCTGCAATCCGGCGACTATGTGCCCACCTCGACCATCATCGGGGCGGTGCATCCGAAGAATGTCTTGGCCATGCTGCCGCCGGAGGCGGTCAAACCGGCGTACCGGCAACGGATAAGCAACCTCAAGGATACGCGCGGGATTTTTTCCGTGCATGCCCGGCTGGATGCGGCTGCGCACCCTGAAATACCGCATAATATCTTCAAGTTGACCACGGACCAAGATGGCAACGTGCCGGATCTCAAATATTATCAAATCCGGAAGAGCAAGAGGGATGGGATCAATCTCCTTTCGATCCTGACCTCCGGCAAGGAGGAGTGGTGGGCGCCCTGGGGCCAGACCCAAAGCGGCCGCCGTGGCGATGCGTACCGCGAGGCCAAGGAACGGCATGCATGGCAGCTGATCTCCGAGGCGGAAGAATTGCTTGGTTCCTTCAAGGGGCTACGGATTCTTGATGTCTATACCCCCCTGACCATCCGGGATTGGGTCAACAGCCCCGGCGGGAGCGCCTATGGGGTACAGCGTTCTTTCAGTCAGACCCTGGCCACCGCCCTGCTGAACCGTACTGCCGTAAAGGGGTTGTCTCTTGCCGGTCAGAACGTGACCGCGCCCGGCATTATCGGGACGATCATGGGGTCGTTCAGCACCGTGAAGTTGCTTCTTGGGTCGGACGAGTTTGGAGAACTCGTGCACGTGTGACCCTCCCGGGAAAAAATGGGCAAGCCAAAAGTATTGACGCTCCCAACTCTCCTTGCTATAGTGTCGCCTTCGTAAGGCGCCTGTTCCCAGGTAGCTCAGTCGGTAGAGCTGGTGGCTGTTAACCACCCTGTCGGGGGTTCGAGTCCCTCCCTGGGAGCCAGAGTACAATCCGATACCACCCGGTATCGTCCAAAAAACCCGCTTTCCGTTATGGGAAGCGGGTTTTTTCTTGTCCAGAACGTCTACCGTAGTCTCTACGCGGGGAGGCAGCGAGTCGTTCGTATCTGCTACTTTCAAGGTAGATCTTTTTTCAGCAATTGGCGGCTCGCCTCGTGGGGGGGAGGGGCTATTGACACCTTGGCCCGCTGGATAGTAATTTTTAGGTGTTGCTGTGTGTTCCTCCCTCCTTGGGCAATTGTAGCCCGATGGACGGGAACCAATGGCGGCTTAGGGCTAGCGTTGACGCCCTCTGAGATACAATCTCGCAGGCAAAGGGGAGGAAATGATGCGAGGGAAGAAGAGCGCAACGATGAAAATGGTTTCTTTCGTGGTGATGAGCCTGTTTTTTTCGTTTAATGCTCACGCTGGCCATTTGCACCCGGAGAAGCAGGATCAAGAGAAAAGGTGCACGGAACAGAGTGGTCAAACGGAGGTTAGGCTTGCTGGCGGGACGCGGGCGGATTACCTCATTGCCGCCCGCGATCGGCCCGGAAAGGTTGCAAGAAGCATTGCGATAAAGAAGGCGCTTACTGCGAGAAATAAGGAGTTTAAAAAGTTGCACCCATGCCCGTCCACCGGCAAATCATCCGGCGCGTGTCCGGGGTATGTGATTGACTACGTTGTGCCACCAGAGCGCGGCGGCGCAGATGCTGTCGAAAATCTACAGTGGCGAGCCATTGATGACGCCAAAGCAAAGGATAACTGATGCGATGCGTCCCCTCTGAGTGCCAGGACGGCAGCAGGGGAAATCCGTGAGCGTGGACGACGCAGCCCCCGCCGGCGAAAAGCCAGGTAGCGAGCCGATCTAACATGGTGTTCTCCGTCTTTTAATTCCATGCATACCCTCTCCTTGATCGAATCACCCGGCGTGTCGGGGGCAGTTGTGGGCCGGGATGGCGGCGTGAGCCCGGCCCCCTATGACTCCCTCAACTTGAGCTTTGGCGTGGGTGATGCGTCGGAGCATGTGCGGGAAAACCGGCGCCGGCTCAAGGCGGCCTTCGGTATCGGGGTGCTCGCCTCGGCCCGGCAGGTACATGGCGATGAGGTGTGGGTGATCGATGAGCCCCTCACGCAAGACACCGAGCTGGCGGGCTACGATGCCCTGGTCACCAATCAGCCCGGCATCGGCCTCTTGATCCAGCAGGCGGACTGCCAGGCAGTGCTGCTCCATGACCCGGGACACAAGGTGGTGGCCAATATCCATGCCGGCTGGCGCGGCAGTGTAGCGGGTATCATCGGCAAGACCATCCGCACCATGACCGAGCGGTTCGGTACCCGGCCGGGCGACTTGCGGGCGGGGATCAGTCCTTCCCTCGGCCCTTGCTGCGCTGAGTTCGTCAATTATCAAATCGAACTGCCGTTAGAACTGCATGGGTATCAGGTCGGCCAGCATCATTTTGATTTCTGGGCCATCAGCCGGGAGCAGCTGCGCCAGGGAGGCGTCCGAGAGGAGCGGATCGACACGATCGGCATCTGCACCAAATGCAGCCCCGAATATTTTTCTTTTCGCCGCGATCGGGTCACCGGTCGATTTGGTTCGGTGATTATGCTTGCCCCTGCTGCATGATGAAATCCCCTCGCCAGCTCGCCATTACGGTCCTGCTCACCGCTGCGCAAAAGGGCCAGCCGGTGGATCAGATATTCGATTGGCAACAGGCCGGCCAGCCCCTTGGTGACCCTCGCGATACCCAACTTGCCATGGCCATGATCTATGGGGTGCTGCGCTGGCAGGGGTATCTTGACCACGTCTTGGCCGGTTTTTCCAGCCACCCGCCCGCCAAAATGAAACCGCTCACCCTGTTTGCCCTGCGAGTCGGTGCGTACCAATTGCTTTTCATGGATCGCGTGCCCCCCTCGGCGGCGATCAACGAAACCGTAGAGGCCTTGAAGGCGGCGGGCCAACCCAGGTGGCTGACCGGCTTTGCCAATGGCGTGCTGCGTTCCTTGGCGCGAGGCAAGGGCGAGATCTTGCCGCCCACAAGCCGAGAGGCGGCCTGGTTGAGCCATCCGGCGTGGCTGGTTGGCCGGTGGCGGCAGCGGTACGGTGACGAGATTGCCGAGGCGATCTGTCGGGCGAATAACGAGCAACCGCCCTTGGTGTTGCGGGTGAACACGCAGCGCACGACACGGCAGATGTATTTGCAGTCGCTTGCCGAGGGCGGCATTGAGGCAGTCGCTGGTATCTATGCGCCGGATGCAGTACGCCTGGTCGGGTATCGCGGTGGCGTGACCGATCTGCCTGGCTACGCGGAGGGTTTCTTCCAGGTACAGGACGAGGCGGCCCAGTTGGCCACCTTGTTGTTGGGCGAGCTGACTGCGGGCCGCTATTTGGATGCGTGTGCCGGCCTCGGCGGCAAGACAACGCACCTGGCGCAGCGGTTGCCTGCTGGCGGCGAGGTGGTGGCAGTGGAGCCGCATCAAGGCAGGGGGCAGCGGCTGAGCGAGAATCTGCAGCGCCTTGGCCTCGGCGCCACGCTTTTCCAGGGGGAACTAGAGGCCTTTGCCCACAAACAGCCGCAACCGTTTCACGGCATCCTCATTGATGCGCCCTGTTCCGGTCTTGGTGTTGTTGGCCGCCAGCCCGACATCCGCTGGCAGCGGCGCGAGGCGGATCTGCCGCGATACGCCAAGCGGCAACGGAACTTGCTTGATCAAGCGACCACGCTGCTTGCCCCTGGCGGGGTGCTGATCTATGCCACCTGTTCCACCGAACCGGAGGAAAACGACGACGTGGTCAATGCCTTCCTGGCCAGCCATCCGGACTTTGCCCTTGCCGACGCCAAGGCCCTTCTCCCTGCTTCGTCCCACGTCCTGGTGGATGGTCAAGGCTGTTTGCGCACCCTGCCGCACCAAGGGCTCGACGGCTTTTTTGCGGTGCGCCTCGAGAAGAAAGGTCCCTGACGGCGTCGTGACATTTGGCGCTCGATGTCTTACTGTAGACCTCAAGATCCATCCTTTGAGGCCATCCACCATGGAACCGCAGCAGCTTCGCATCCGCGGCGCCCGGATGCACAACCTGAAGAATATCGACGTCGACCTGCCCCGCAATCGGCTGGTGGTCTTCACCGGCCTTTCCGGCTCGGGTAAATCCTCCCTCGCCTTTGATACCCTCTACGCCGAGGGGCAGCGCCGGTATGTCGAGTCGCTCTCGACCTATGCCCGCCAGTTCCTGGGCCAGATGGACAAGCCCGATGTGGATCTGCTCGAAGGACTCTCGCCGGCGGTCTCCATCGAACAGCGCACCACCAGCCGCAACCCGCGCTCCACCGTCGGCACCATCACCGAGATTTACGATCACCTCCGTCTGCTCTACGCCCGGGTGGGCCAGCCCCACTGCCCGGAATGCGGGGCGGCGATCCGGCCGCAGTCGGTGCAGGAGATGGTCGCGAGCCTTTTGGCTCTGGCGGAAGGGACGAAGATTATCCTGCTCGCGCCGGTGGTGGAGGCGAAAAAGGGGGAGCATCAGGTGGTGCTCGACCGGCTGCGCAAGGAGGGCTTTGTCCGGGTGCGGATCAATGGCGAGATCCTGGGGCTGGAGGAGCCGATTACCCTCGACAAGAACAAGCGCCACACCATCGCCGCGGTGGTGGACCGCCTGGTGATCAAGGAGTCGGTGGCGCGGCGTTTGGCCGAATCCGTAGCCACGGCGGTGAAACTGGCCGGCGGGCTGCTGCTGGTCAATTTCCCCGATTCCGGCGAGGAGGTGCTCTACAGCGAGAAAGCGGCCTGCATCCAGTGCGGCCGCAGCCTGCCGGAACTCACGCCGCAGCTCTTTTCCTTCAACAACCCCAAGGGGGCCTGCGAAGAGTGTGGGGGCCTCGGAGTGAAACAGTTCTTCGACGCCCAGCTGGTGGTGCCCGACCCGAGCAAGACCCTGCGCCAGGGCGCGGTGGCGGTGTGGGACATGAAATCCCCTTCGACGTATGTCTTGGAGTTGCTGGGCGCCTTGGGGGCGCAGTATGATTTTGACCTCGACACCCCCTTTGCCAAGCTGCCCAAGCGCGCCAAGGAGGTGATCCTGCACGGCACCGGCAACCAGGCGCTCCACTTCCGCTATGTTCGTTTCCACCGCCACCAGGAGCACCACAAGCCCTTTGAGGGTATCCTGCCGCAGTTGGCCCGCCGTTATCTCGAAACCGACTCCAGCTCGGTGCATGAGGAGTTGGAGCAGTATATGAACGAACAGCTCTGCCCTGCCTGCCATGGGGCGCGGCTCAGGCCCGAGGCCCTGGCGGTGCGGGTAGGGCCGTGGGCGATCCATGAACTGACCGCGTTGTCCATCGGCCGGCTGCTGACAGAATTGCCGGCCATCGATTTTGCCGCCCAGGAACGGCCCATTGCCGAGCGCATCTTGAAGGAGACCATCGACCGGCTCACCTTCCTCCACGACGTGGGCCTGGGCTACATCTCCCTCGACCGCCGCGCCGCCACCCTCTCCGGCGGCGAGGCGCAGCGTATCCGCCTGGCTTCCCAGATCGGCTCCCGCCTCGCCGGAGTGCTCTACATCCTTGATGAACCCAGCATCGGCCTCCACCAGCGCGACAACCAGCGACTCATCAATACCCTCATCCGGCTGCGCGACCTGGGCAACACGGTCATTGTGGTGGAACACGACGAGGAGACCATCCTGGCGGCGGACCACGTGCTCGACATGGGGCCCGGTGCCGGGGTGCATGGCGGCCGGGTGGTCTACAACGGCGAGGTGGCGGGGCTGCTGGCCCACGAGCAATCGCTCACCGGCGGCTACCTTTCCGGCCGGCTCACCATTCCGGTACCGAAAAAGCGGCGCGTGCCCAAAAAGGGTAACTGGCTGACCATCAAGGACGCGCATGCCAATAATCTGAAGCATCTCACCGTGAGGTTCCCCCTGGGCGTGATGACCAGCGTCACCGGGGTTTCCGGCTCCGGCAAAAGCACCCTGGTGCTGGAAACGCTTTTTAAGGGGGCGTTGAGCCACCTGTACCAGGGCCATGCCGTGGCGGGCGCCTGTGAAGCCATGGTGGGGCTGGAACGGATCGACAAGGTGATTGACATCGACCAGAGTCCCATCGGTCGCACCCCGCGCTCGAACCCGGCCACCTACACCGGGGTGCTCACCCCGATCCGCGAGCTCTTTGCCCAACTGCCCGAGGCGCGGGCGCGCGGCTACAAGCCGGGCCGTTTCAGCTTCAACCTCAAGGGCGGCCGCTGCGAGGGGTGCGAAGGCGAAGGGGTGATCAAGATCGCCATGCATTTCCTGCCTGATATCTATGTGACTTGCGAGAGTTGCCAGGGGCAGCGCTACAACCACGAGACTCTCGACATCCGTTACAAGGGCAAGAATATCGCCGAGGTGCTCGCCATGAACGTGGAGGAGGCCCTGGCCTTCTTTGCCAAGGTGCCGGCGGTGAGCGGCAAACTGCAGACCCTGATGGACGTGGGACTCGGCTATCTGCCGCTGGGGCAATCCTCGGTGACCCTTTCCGGCGGCGAGGCGCAGCGGATCAAACTGGCACGGGAACTGAGCCGGCGCGGCACCGGTCGCACCCTCTACATCCTCGACGAGCCGACCACCGGGCTCCATCCGGCGGACGTGCGCCATCTGCTCCATGTGCTCGGCCGCCTGGTGGAGGGTGGCAACACGGTGGTGGTGATCGAGCACAACCTCGATGTGATCAAGACCGCGGATTACGTGATCGACCTTGGCCCCGAGGGGGGCGACGGGGGCGGCGAGGTGGTGGCCAGCGGCACCCCGGAAGAGGTGGCGGCCTGTTCCGCATCGCACACCGGCTACCACCTGCGCAAGGTGTTGGGGATGAGCACGGCACAAGGCCCCAAGCGCAAGCGGTGATCCTGCCCCGGCGCCTCTTTCCTTGCTTGTCTCTTTTCCCCCCATCCGGTATAACCTGGGAAACGGTTATCGCAATAACGAGGCCCAGCCTCTTGATGCCAGAAAGGAGAAAGGAATGTCAGACGAGCAAACGAGCAATGCGGCCCAGGAAGCCGCGCCGGTCTTCCGGTTGCAGAAGATGTATGTGAAGGATCTCTCCTTTGAAAATCCCAATGCGCCCGACGTCTTTTTGGAGAAGGGTGGCGAGCCCAAGGTGGATGTGAACCTGGGGCTCAAGCACCGGAAACTCGAGGCGGAAGATCACTACGAGGTGACGTTGGCGATCACCATCAAGGTCACGGCCAGTACTTCCGACAAATCGCTTTTCCTTATCGAAGTGGAACACGCCGGCGTCTTCCTGCTGAGGAACATTCCGGCCGAGCATATTGCCCCGGTGCTCTCGGTGGAGTGCCCGGCGCTGCTTTTCCCCTTTACCCGCCAGATCATCAGCCAGGCCTCGGTGGACGGCGGCTTTATTCCCTTCCTGATGGAGCCGGT
>JAJZRO010000023.1:7964-31970 GCA_021802645.1 Deltaproteobacteria bacterium
AGTCCTTTGCCGGTCAGAAAATTGCTCCAGTCGATTCCTCGCGTCTCCGTGTCATCAACAGCGACTTCCACGATTTTCGCCTCGATGGAGATCTGCCGGTACAATTCTTTTTTCAGGTTATCGAGATAAACAGCGATCTTCTCAACAAGCGGTCGCGGGGCCGTCACGGTGATCAGGCCAATGGGCCTGTCAATGCTGTAATACCCCTTCCCCGCCTGCACATTGCGTTTGGATGTTATGGTGGCCGTGGGAGGGGGGGTAGCGGCAGCCACAACCGCCGCGGCCCCGGTGGCGGTTGTGGTGGTGGCGGGTGGTGGTATGGCTGTGGTTTCTTCCCAAATGCCAAGAATCTGATCCAGATTCTTGCTGATATTATCCCACACATCAAACTCGTTTTTTTCGCTGTTGAGCTGGATAGTTCCCTTCAGGCCGGTTGTGGCGGTTGTGCTGCCCCCCAGCACGTCCCCGCCGACGCCGGTGTTATACGATGATTTTAAAAACGGCATCGCCACATGGAATTTCCGGGTTTCGCGGTATTTGACCACGATGGTATTGCCCTGAACCTCTTCGAAATAATCTTTTTGCCTGAGGATATTGTCCAGGGATTTGAAGAAATCATCCTCCGCCCGAATATCCACATCCACCATGGCCATCTGGTCAACATCGCTTGCCCAGCTGATGTTCATGCCCTTCAAGGCGGCAAGCCGCTTCATAATATCGCGCAACGGCACAGGGCCGGTGGTGGAGGAAATGTCGGCGCCCACCGGAATCTTGATTTCCGATGTTTCTCCAGCCCCCATCTGCGCCCCGCTTGCTGAATCCTTCAGCACAAAGGAAGGCTGTTGGAAGCGCACGGGCAATTGCCCCGGCTGAAGCTGCTGCGCGGTTTCCGTTTCCTTGGCCGGCGGCGGTGCCGTGTTGGTCGTTGTCGGCGCACAGGCGCAGAGCAGCGCCAGCAGGGCCGCCATTGCATGAAGTTTCATTATCCGCGTGCTTTTCATAGGTGTGTTGTTCCGTGCGGGTTACATGTTCTCGGCCGCGGCAATCCGGCCCTTGATGTACTGCTCGAGATCCGCCGGCAGCTTGTATCCGGAGAGCATGATGGTCCGGTACTCTTCCACCGCTGCCTGGTGGTTGCCCTTCTTGTCAAGGAGCCGCGCCATGGGCACCATGCTGTCCAGGGTTTCGCCATAGATTTCCGTATATCGATTCAGCAGCGCGATGGCGCCGTTGTAGCTGTTATATTCCTCGGCAAAGGCGGCATAGCTCAAGAGGGCTTCCTGGGGGGCCGATTGCCCGCCACTGATGGCCTTGTCGAAGTATTCCTTGGCTTCCGGGACCTTTTTCATGTTGGCCAAGGCGATGGCTGCCTGGAGGGCGGCATTCGCATTCGTCGGATCGGCGAAATACGCCACCTTGGCATAATGAGCGGCTTTGGCGTTCAGACCGAGATGTACCAGGCACAAGGTCGCCATCCGACCGGCAAGCTGGCCGTTCTCCGGCCACAGCGCCAAGGCCTTTTCGTAACCGGCCAACGCCCCGGCATAGTCGCCCTTTTTGTCCAGTTCATTAGCCTCGCTGATGATGCCTTTGGCCTCCACCTCGCCTTTAGGTGTCTCGATGCGCTGCTTGATGGAAAGGGCCTCCAGTTTGCCGCCATCCGTGGAAAACGCGATATTCTCGGTGGCAGCCTTGGGCCAGGTGAACTGCTTCTTTTTGGGGGCGATGACGATGGTATTGAACCGTTCCTCCTTCTGGAGATCCTTCAGGTTCAGGATGATGTCCAAGGCAAAATCCCAGGGTACATCGTTGAGCGCCAACGTGAGTGAGCCGGTAACTTCGTCATCCACCACGATGTTTTGGCCGCTGATCTCGCCAAAGAGGCGGAAGACGTTATGGAGATCGATCTTGTAGAAATCAACGCTGATGCGCTGTTTGTTATAGCCGGCAAAGCTGTAGGTATCCATGGCGGAAGTCGGCTTGGCCGTTTTTGCGGCGGCCTTTTTCCCTTTCCCTTTGACCGGTTTGGCGAGTGTTATCTTTTGCGGAACCTTGGTTTTTTTGAGTGGCGGCAAAACCGGCTTAATCAGTTCTTCCGCGTTCTCCGCTGCCAGCAGCAGGGCGGAGAGGCTTTTTTCGTCCATCGGCGGGGCCGGCGGTGCTGCTGTCTTCGTTTCGGCCACGGCAGGAGCGGTTGGGCTGGCGGCGGATGTGGTGGCCGCAGCCGGGGGGGCGGTTGGGGGAGCGGCGGCAAGTTTGGTCGCTGCGGTGGGCGCGGCAATGGTGATCACCATGCCATCGGGTTGCGGTTGCACGTTGTAGGCAAAGAGTTCCTTCAGGCCGGAATCAAACACAACCCGCACGGCATTGTTGCGCTGGGCGGCCCGGATGCCCTCCAGCGCGGTGCCGACCTTTTGTTGCAAGGCGTTGGCTCGGAGTTTGATCCCGGGAATGTCGATATACATCCGGCCGGGCCGAGTGGCGGTTTTCTTGATTTCTGCCTTAGTGTAGCGGGAAATGGGGCCGTTCGCCCGGAGGAAGACCTTGGTACGCTGGGGATCGCTGGTATCGACAACCACGTCACGGAGCATGGTCGCCACCGGCTCGCCGGTCTCTCCTTGGGTCGTCTTGGTTTTTGAGGCGCTGTTTTTTTTCGGCGACTTGGGGAGCGCGATTTTTTCGCTCTTGACCTCCTTGGCAAAGGTGAGGAGGATGTCGTTGTTGCGCCGTTCCACCGAATAGCCGCGATCCTCGGCCAGCACGATTTCCACCCGGGTAATGACGGGTTCCTGATCGTGCAGGGTCTGGGCGTTCACTTGCAGAATCGGTCCCTGCTGGCCCTTGGGAAGGGAAATCGAATCGGCAGACAGGGTGGCGTCGGCAACGTCGATAATGACCCGTAATGGTTCAAAGAGTTCGTACATCGTGTAGGTGGGGGGGGAATTGCCCAGGATGCGAAGCTGCCATTCCTCTCCATTCTGCTCTGCCTTGATGGCGGATATTTGATACGCCGGTTCCTTTTTGGTGGCGGTGGCCCCGGTCGTCGCCCCGGCCCAGCTGGCCGACGACAGTACCAGCGCCAGCAAGGCGATGAGGATGAGAGGCAGTCGGGCGCGCACGATCATGGCTGTTTGTCTCCGTCTTTCGTTAGCACCATTTCCGTGGTGCGGTACTGTTTTTCCTTGGTGGGCGAAAAGGCCTCCTGCCGAATGATGACCTTGTTGCCGACGATGTTGGTCACCACGCCGTTGCGACCGATGCGGGAGCCGCGGCGGAGCGTGTAACCGATGCCGGCGGAATCCTGCACCATGGCTACCGGTCCCTTGGCCGTGTGGACGATGGCCACCAGCCGCAGTTGGCCCGGCTCAAGATGCTGCATGCCGTTGAGTTCGCTGCCGACATCGCCTTTCTGTGGATGCTGGGTAAGGAAGGGGAAGAAGGGATCTGGCCGGCCTTCCCGCTGGTAGACAAAGGAGGAGGCTGGTGCGCCTTCCTTGAGCAATTTTTCAATGGCGGCCATTGAATCCGGCTCTTCTGCATGAGGCGGGGGCGCTGGCGATAATGTTGGGGGCGGCAGCGGGGTACCGGTTTGCTGGGCAGAGGCGAGCCACGTCGGTGTCGAAGCCCAGAACAGCCCGAGACCCATGGCGATCATCCCGACAAGGCGCGGCGAGCGGCGGTTATTTTGTCTTTTTTCCTTTCGCATCGGTCTTTGCTGAGGGTTCGATGAAGCGATAAGTCACGAGATTAAAAGTGGTGTTAAGGAGCATTTCCTTGCTGCCGGCCTGGACGTCCTTGCCAGTTTGGCCAGGGGCCGTCATGTTGAGATTTACCACCGAGACAATGCGGGGCAGTTTGCTGACCTTGTCCAGGAAGACACCGACACTGTGGTATGGCCCAGACACTGCGATATCCACCGGAATTTCAGCATAGAATTCCTTCGGTACCTCTGGCTTTGGTTGAAAGGAGAGGAATTCGAGACCTGAATTGGTTCCCTGGCCAGAGATGTTGGTGAGCAGGCTCGGGATCTCCTGCTGTTCAGGCAGCAAAACCGAGGCGGCCTTGAATTGCGCTTCCACCTCCTGCATCTCGGCGCGGTATTTGTCAAGCCCTTTGGCGACCCCCTCGACCTTCTTGAGGTCTCCCTCAATGCTTGCTTTTTTGGTGTTCAGCTCAGTGAGTTCCTGGTTTTTAGGCAGAAAGACGAGAAAGGTGCAGGCAACCACCGGCAATGCCCAGGCACCGATGCAGATCAACAGCTTGTGTTGCAGAGTGAGGCGGCTGACCCTGGTGTCGATAAAGGCGTCAAACCCTTTTCTTATGGTGTCGAGTTTCAGGCTCATTGCGGCTTGACGCCCTCCTTGGCGGGGACAGTGGCGACGGGAGTCGCTGCCGCTGCTGCCGTTTTGGGTGGCGTAATGGGTATGGTGAGCGCGAACGATTTCAGTTTCTGACCCGCCACGACGGTTTGAGAAGCGTTGGCCAACTCGGGTGGGCCAAAATAGTCGGATGCGTCGAGGGCTCGCATATACTGGGCGATGGTGGCGTTGTCGAGGGCGACGCCGCTCAGCTGGAGCGAGGTGCTGTTGAGCTTGAGCGAGGTGAGCCACATGCTGGCGGTCGGCGTGCGGTTGGCAATTTCGTCGAGCACGTGCACCGCGAGTTGGGATTCGGACTTGAGCTTGTCGATGGCCTGGAGTTTCGTCTCCAGCATTTTTTTGTCTTTCTGCAGCTTGTCGATTTGTTTGACGATCCGCTCCATGGAGTTGCGTTTGTCTTCCAGGGTTTTGATTTCCTCAGACAAGGCGTTTGTCTTCTGCACCATCCCGAGGCTGATGCTGGCGAGCACCACCAGCACCCCGAAAAACGAGGCGACAAAGAGAATCACCTCGTTCCGGAGGCGGAGCTTGCGTTTGATTTCCTTGATGGGCAGCAGGTTGATGCGGATCATATCGTTTTAGAATTCCACGGGGCGGGTTGCCAAGCCAGCGGCCAGGGCCATCTGTGGGGCGATGGCCTTGAGGTAGGCGGGATCAATGGCATCAGAGTTGAACTCCGCCATGGCAAATGGATTAAAGATTTCGACCGGCACCCTGGTTTCGGTGGCGATGAGTTCCGCCAAGCCGGCGATCCGGGAGCCGCCGCCGGAGAGGACCAGTTTGTCTATGGGCGCATCGGGATAATTGGAGGCGTAAAAATCGAGCGCTCGTTTGATTTCACCTACCCACTGACGGCAGGTCTCTTTGAAAATTCGTGCAACATCGGCCTGCAGGTCGTCAGCCGGCCGGCTGCCGATTTTCAACGCCTCGGCCTCCTCGTACGGCAGGTCAAAACGGCGCTGGATCTGTTCGGTAAGCTGGCGGCTGCCGAGGACGACGTCCCGCGCCAGCGTGGAAACACCGCCGGAGAGAATGTTGATATTCATCTTGGAGGCGCCGATGTCGATCAGGGCAATGTTGTCTTTCAGGCCGAAGTTCGCCTCAAAGGCATTTTCCAAGGCAAAGGCGTCTACATCAACCACGACCGGTTTCAAGCCGGCAGAGCGCAGCATGTTGAGATAGCCATCCACCATCTCGCGCTTGGCTGCCACCAGCATGACATCGGTGCGATTTTCATCTTCGGTATTGGTATGCAGATCCTGACAGTCCAGATAGACGTCGTTGATGTCGAAGGGAATGTACTGTTCGGCCTCTTCATGGATATGTTTTTCCAGTTCCGCCTCGGTCATCACTTCCAGATTGATTTTTTTTACGATGACGGAATAGCCGGAAACGGAAAAGGCGACCCGTTTTTCCTTGATTTTCAGATTGCGGATCAAGGCGACGATTGTTTTGGCCACGGCATCGGGGTCGAGCAGGGCCCCGTCCTCCATGGCATCAGGCGGCATGAGCGCACTGCCGAGAGCGACAAGTTTGTAGCCTCCCCCGCTGGTCCGGCGGAATTCGCAAATCTTGATGGAGTGCGAACCGATGTCAAGACCAAGAGACAAAGGCTTCTTGCTACTAAAGGAGAGAGATAACCCCTTTGGACGCGGGGGGCTATGACGCGTGGGTCGTTTAAAAGCCATATCAGATGCTCGCAACCCCCTGTTAATTGCGATTTTTTCTTGCGTTTCCGTGGGCAAGCCGCTGGGGTCGAAAAAAAAAGACCGTAAAATCGTGGCGCTGCGCCCCGGGCCGCCTGTCTTCTTGCATTAGAGACAGAAAAAAAAATTGGTGTCAAGCGAAAATGGGTGTTAAGCGGCGGATTTTTTGAAAAAAGTCATTTGGTAGCGCCAGACGGCGGCGACCACGCCGGAAGGGAATTGATGTTTTATGTATTGAAATCAACATATTATTTGTTGTGCAGGGAAAAGAAGGTGACATTCTCTATTCGTTACGCTACGGAACTGTAGCGCCGGCTGCCTCCGTCCGGTAGAAGAGCCTTGTATTTTCTCAGGCGTTCGAGTATTCTCGTTTCGGTTTTTATCCCGTCATGGAGGCATATCCTTGCGTACCGAGCCTGCAGCACTCCCCGGAAAATCCCTTGTCCGCGAATACGCCGAGGCCATCGGCATCGCATTGTTGCTGGCCCTTTTCATCCGTACCTTTGTGGTGCAGGCCTTCAAAATCCCGTCCGGTTCCATGATTCCTACCCTGCTGGTCGGCGACCACATCCTGGTCAGCAAATTTAGTTACGGCGTCAAAAACCCCCTGACCGGCACCGTCTGGGTGCCGGTGGGCGAGCCGCAGCGGGGAGACGTGATCGTCTTCAAATTTCCCTTGAACCCCGACCAAGATTTCATCAAGCGGGTGATCGGGGTGCCGGGAGATACGGTGCAGGGCATCGACAAGAAGGTGTATGTCAATGGCAAGCTGCTCCCTGACGGTCCGGCAGTGCACCTCGATCCCCAGATCATTCCCGCGGGGATTCAGCCCCGCGATACCTTTGGCCCGCTGACGGTGCCGCCCCATTCGTTGTTCGTGATGGGCGACAATCGCGACAACAGTCAGGACAGTCGGTTTTGGCAGTTTGTTGATTTTCGGGCGATCAAGGGCAAGGCCTTTATGCTATACTGGTCGTGGGACAACGACAATTTTGCCGTGCGCTGGAACCGGATCGGCAAGCTCATTCATTAGCAATCATCCGGCGGTCGTCACGGCCGCCTTCCTCGTTAGGGAACTGATCTGCGCCCTGTCGATACCCGCCGCTCGTTGCCGGGGAGCGTCCATGGGGCAAGGGGAAGCATGGCAACCGAGCAGCCCTTTCCGCACAAGCATGTCCTGAGTCTGGCCGATCTCTCGCCGGCCGATATCCACCTGGTGTTGCAGACCGCCTCCTCCTTCAAGGAAATTTCCCAGCGCGCCATCAAAAAGGTGCCGACTCTGCGTGGCAAGACGGTCATCAATCTCTTTTTTGAACCCAGTACCAGAACGCGGCTTTCCTTTGAGGTGGCGGCCAAGCGGATGAGCGCCGACACCTTCAACATCTCCAATTCCGGGAGCAGCACCGCCAAGGGTGAAACCCTGATCGATACCGCCCGCAATCTCGCGGCCATGAATCCGGATTGCATCATTATCCGGCATTCCCGCTCTGGCTCCGCTCGCCTTTTGGCGGATCACATCAAGGCCTCGGTGATCAACGCCGGCGACGGCACCCATGAGCATCCCAGCCAGGGGCTGCTCGATCTGATGACCGTGCAGGAAAAGAAGGGCCGGCTCGACGGGCTCAAGATCGCCATCATCGGCGACATCACCCACAGCCGGGTGGCACATTCCGACATCATTGGCTTCACCAAGATGGGGGCAGCGGTCCATGTCAGCGGCCCGGCGACCCTTATCCCGCCAGGCATCGAGGCGATGGGCGCGGTGGTAGCGCCATCCATCGGCGCGGCTGTGGCGGATGCCGATGTGGTGATGGCCCTGCGTATCCAGAAAGAACGGCAGCAGGACCCGCTTTTCCCTTCGCTGCGCGAATACGCCACCTTCTTCGGGATCAGCAGGGCGGTGGCCGAGCTGGCCAAGCCCGATGCCCTGATCATGCACCCGGGGCCGATCAACCGTGGGGTGGAGATTGATCCCCAACTGGCCGATGGGCCGCGGTCGGTGATCCTCGATCAGGTCACCAACGGGGTGGCGGTGCGCATGGCTCTGCTCTATCTGATCATGGGAGGCGACTGAGGTTCATGAGTCAGGCGTGGTTGCTGCAAAACGGCCGAATCATCGACCCGGCCAACAATATCGATGGTCAGGGTGATTTGCTGATCGACGGCGCGGTGATCGCCGGAATTTTTCCCGGCGGGGCTCCGCCGGAGCGCACGGCCGGCGCCGAGGTGGTCGACGCCACCGGCAAATGGATCGTGCCCGGTCTGATCGACATGCATGTCCACCTGCGGGAGCCGGGCGAAGAATACAAGGAAACCATCGCCAGCGGCACCCGGGCGGCGGCGGCCGGCGGTTTCACCGCCGTGGCCTGTATGCCGAACACCAAGCCGGTGAACGACAGCGAGGCGGTTACCGCCCTTATCCTTGCGAGGGCGCAGGAGGGGTCGGCCCGGGTCTATCCGGTGGGGGCGATCAGTCAGGGGTTGCTGGGCGAGGCGCTGGCGCCCCTCGGCGAATTGCGGCGCGCTGGCGCCGTGGCCGTAAGCGACGATGGCCGGCCGGTGACCAACGGTCAGCTCATGCGACGCGCCCTGGAGTATAGCGCCAACCATGAATTACTGGTGATCTCCCACGCCGAGGAGTTGAGCCTCAGTGAAAACGGGGTGATGCATGAGGGCGCCCTGGCCACCAGTCTAGGATTGCGAGGCATCCCGCCCATCGCCGAGGAGATCATGATTTACCGCGATCTCGCCCTGGCCCGCTATACTGGCCGGCCCGTGCATATCGCCCATGTGAGCACCCGCGAGTCAGTGGACCTCATCCGCCGGGCCAAGGCGCAAGGGTGCCGGGTGACGGCCGAGACTGCGCCGCACTATTTTTCCCTCACCGAGGCGGCAGTGGATCGCTACAATACCCGGGCCAAGATGAACCCGCCCCTGCGGACTGTCGACGATGTGGCCGCCATTCGCGCCGGCCTGGCCGACGGCACCCTGGATGCCATTGCCACCGATCATGCCCCCCATAGTGAACTGGAAAAGGAAGTAGAGTTCGATCTGGCGGCCAACGGGGTGATCGGTTTGGAGACCGCCTTGCCGCTGGCGCTGGCCCTGGTACGTGACAGCCTCTTGACTCCTCGCCGGCTGGTGGAGGTGATGAGCCTTAATCCGGCTCGCATCCTCGGGGTGTCGGGGGGCAGCCTCGCGCCTGGTGCCCCTGCGGATGTGACGGTGATCGATCCGGAGACGCGCTTTGTTTTCACCGAGGCGGAGATCCTTTCGAAGAGCCGCAATTCACCCTTTCTGGGCTGGGAGCTGCAGGGGCGGGCGGTGCTCACCCTGCTGGCGGGCCGCGTCACCTTCCGACGTTGATGCCAAAAGGTTGGCCGCGTCACGAAAAAAAGCCCGGTCTCCGCAAGGGGAACGGGCTTTGGCGTGTTAGCGGGTGGGCAAGGCGGGGTCAGCCCAAGGTGTTCAGCAGGTCGCCGAGCATTTGGTCTTCAGTCTGCACCGTCTTGAGGTTGGCCTGGAAGAAGCGGCGGCTCAGCATCAGGTTGGGGAGTTCCTCGGCCAGATCGACGTTGGATTGCTCCACCAGGGTTTCCCCATCGCTGGTCTGCTCATAGGCTACCGGCCCAGGCGTATTGACGGTCTCAACCTGGGCGGCGACCCCCTGCGGGACTTTGTTGCTCAGGGTAACGACGGTTTTTTTGTAGCCGTCGGTATCCACGTTGGCGATGTTGTTGGCGGAAGATTCCACCTTCTTCTGCAGGGCCATCAGGCCCGAAAGGGCGGCGTTGACTCCCGAGATCATCGTATCCTCCTTCGTGTACTCAGCGCACACTTTCCCTTCTCATTTTTTTTATCGGATTATCCGAGGGGAAAGTTAAGCAAAAAATGCACGGCCTTCAAGGAAAAAACAAAAAGCATGTCTTGTCGAGAGGTTATCCTGACGCCGGACCGCCTTCGTCGTCGAGTTTGCGGCTATAGCCGCAGGCCTTGTTGGGGCAGCGCACGGTGCGGCCGCTCTTCTTGCTTTCCTTTTCCACCAAGTAGGGGGAGTTGCAGAGCGGGCAGGGCTCATTGATCGGCTTGTCCCAGAGGGCGAAGGTGCATTTCGGGTAGCGGCTGCAGCTGTAGAACACCTTGCCGCGCTTGGAGATCTTCTGCACCAGTTCGCCGTCGCAGCCCGGCTCCGGGCAGGGGACCCCGGTGGAGAGGGCGCGGACGTTCTTGCATTTCGGGTAGCCTGAACAGGCAAGGAAGCGGCCGTAGCGTCCTTGGCGATAGACCAGCGGCTGGCCGCATTTTTCGCAGACCTCGCCGGACTCCTCCGGCACTTCGGGCGCCACCGGCACGATGGCGCCCTCTTCGTTGCGGGTGAAGTTCTGGGTGTGCTTGCAGGTGGGGAAGTTTTCGCAGGCAAGGAACTCGCCGTTCTTGCCCCATTTGATCACCATCTTGCCGTCGCACAGGGCGCAGGGGATCTCGGTGGGAATGGCGCTCCGCTTCACCGACTTCATCTCCTCCTTGGCCTTGTCGAGGGTTTGGCTGAAGGGGGTGTAGAAATCGCGGAGCACCTTGACCCACTTCGCCTTGCCCGACTCGATGGCATCGAGATTTTCCTCCATGGAGGCGGTGAAATCGATGTCCATCACCCCTGGAAAATGGGCGACCAGCAGTTCGTTCACCAGCTTGCCCAGATCGGTGGGCTGGAATTTGCGCTGGACCAGGGTCACGTATTCCTTTTCCTGGATGGTGGAGATGATGGCGGCATAGGTGCTCGGCCGACCAACCCCGTTTTCCTCCAGGGCCTTGACCAGGGTCGCCTCGGTGTAGCGCGGCGGCGGCTGGGTGAAGTGCTGTTTGGGCGCCAGATCAAGGAGGCGCAGGGTGTCGCCCTTTTTCAGATCGGGCAGCGCGGCCTCACTCTCGTTGTCCGCGTCCGCGGAATCAGTTTCATCGGCGGATTCCACGTAGAGGGTCATGAAACCGAGGAAGCGCATGATGGAGCCCACCGCCTTGAGGCCGTAGTCGCCAGCCGTGATCTGGATGGTCGTCTGGTCGTAGAGGGCCGGCGCCATCTGGCAGGCGACAAAGCGTTTCCAGATCAGGGTGTAGAGCGCCAGCATGTCCTTGTCGAGGAAGGGGGCCAGGCTCTCGGGGGTCTTGGTGATGTCGGTGGGCCGGATCGCCTCATGGGCGTCCTGGGCCGATTTCTTGGTTTTGTAGGCTACGGGCTTGTCGGGCAGGAACTCCTTGCCGTATTGGGCCGCGATATGGTCGCGCACCGCGGCCACGGCCTCATCGTTGATTCGGGTCGAGTCGGTACGCATGTAGGTGATGAGGCCGGTGGGGCCCTCGTCGCCGATTTCGATTCCTTCGTACAATCGCTGGGCCAGCGACATGGTCTTCTTGGCGGTGAAGCGGAGCTTGCGGTTGGCCTCCATCTGCAGGGTGGAGGTGATGAAGGGGGGGCTCGGGTAGCGCCGCTTTTCCTTTTTTTCCACCTTGGCCACCGTGTAGGTGGCGGCCTGGAGTGCCTTGGCGTGTTGCTGGGCCGCAGCCTCGTCGCCGATCTTTTCCTTGCGGTGGTCGAGCTTCTTGCCGCCGATGCTCTCGAGTTGCGCGGCAAAAGGCGGCGGCGTCTTACCCTCCAAGCGGGCGGCAATGGTCCAGTACTCCTCGGTCACGAAGCGGTTGATCTCCTCCTCCCGCTCGCAGACCATGCGGACCGCCACCGATTGTACCCGGCCGGCGGAGAGCCCGCGGCGAACCTTGTCCCACAGGAGCGGCGAGATCTGGTAGCCCACCAGTCGGTCGAGGATGCGACGGGCCTGCTGCGCCTCGAAGAGATGCTCGTTGATGGTGGTGGCCTGCTCCAGGGCGGCCATGATCGCCTTTTTGGTCAACTCGTGGAAGAGCACCCGGTGGACCGGTTTCTTGATGTCGCCCAGGGTTTCGGCGATGTGGTGGGCAATGGCCTCGCCCTCGCGGTCCGGGTCAGGGGCGAGAAAGATGGCGTCGGCCTTGGCGGCCGCGCCTTGCAATTCGCTGATGACCTTGCTTTTGCCCTTGATGGTGACGTACTTGGGGGCAAAGTCGTGTTCGATGTCCACCCCCAGGGTCTTGACCGGCAGGTCGCGGATGTGGCCGACCGAGGCCTTGACCGTATAGGCCTTGCCCAGATATTTCTGCAGGGTGCGCGCCTTGGCGGGCGATTCGACGATGATGAGCGATTTTCCCATAAAAACGTTCGACCTTCCGTTGGTTACGAGGTGGCGCCGAGGCGCAGGTATTGTTGGCCGGGGTGGGAGGCGACCACCCCCTTGAGTTCCAGCCCCAGGAGCAGGGTGGCCACCTGTTGCGCCGAGAGGCGGGTGGTGGTGATGATGGTGTCGATGTCCTTGGGATACGCCTCCAGGCACGCCACGATGGACTGCTCCTCCGCGCTGAGGGGAACGGCCGGCGCCTGAGGGGATGCGGTCGTCACCGGCGAGGGATAGTCCAGTTCCGCCAGGATGTCGGCCACCGAGTGGACCAGGGTGGCGCCCTCGCGGATCAGGCGATGGCAGCCCTCGCTTTTGGCCGAATCGACCCGGCCGGGCACGGCAAAGACCTCACGGCCCTGCTCCATGGCCAGCTCTGCCGTGATGAGCGAGCCGGAGTGTTTGGCCGCCTCGATCACGATCACCCCGCGACACAGCCCGCTGATGATCCGGTTGCGGGCCGGGAAGCGGAAGCCATCCGGCGGGGTGGAGAGCGGGTAGTCGCTGACCAAAGCACCCTGGTCGGCAATCGCCTGATAGAGGTCACGGTGTTGGGCCGGATAGGGGAGATCGACACCGCAGCCGAGCACCGCGATCGTTTTTCCCCCGTTCTGCAAGGCATGGCGGTGGGCGACGCCATCGATGCCGAGGGCCAGGCCGCTGACCACGGTAAAGCCGTGGCAGGCTAGCCCCGCGCTGATTTCGCCGGCGATCTTCTGGCCGTAGGAGGTGGCGGCGCGGGCTCCGACCACGGCCAGCGCCGGCGTGTTGAGCAGGGCGGGGTCGCCTTTGACGTAGAGCACCAGCGGTGGATTGGCGATTTCCTTGAGCAGCGCGGGGTAGCGCGGATCGTCCCACGCGACGAGATGCAGCCCGAGTTTTTCGCAGCGTTCCAACTCCGTGGCCGCCCGTTGCCGGATGGCTGGGTCGCCTAGGTGCCGGCGCACCTCCGTCCGCAGTCCGGGCACGGTGGCCAAGGCGTCGACGGTGGCGGCGGCCGCGCCGACTTCGCCCAGGTAGTCGAGCAGCCGGCGGGCGGTGGCAGGACCGCAACCAGGGGTCAGGGTGAGGATGAGCCAGTCGAGTAACGTCATGATTCTGCGATGAAAATCCTTTTTGTCGGGCCTGTCGGCCACGGGCCACAGCCTAGTGGCTCGGTGGCCGGAGTGTCAACCGATTTTTATCTTGCCCGCGTCGGGCGCGGTCTGTCAAGGAGGCCGGAAAAAAACGGGACGGGATACGGCATTGCGGCCGCATCCCGTCCCGTGGTCACGGTGAGGTTGTCGTCTAGTCGCTGTAGAAGGAGTGGAGCAGGTTGCGCCGCGACGGGTGCTTCAATTTTTTGAGCGCCTTGGCCTCGATCTGGCGAATCCGCTCACGGGTGACGGAGAAACTTTCGCCCACCTCTTCCAGGGTCAGGTCCACCGCCGTATCGATGCCGAAGCGCATGCGCAGTACCATCTCCTCGCGAGGAGAGAGGGTCTTCAAAACCCGCCGCAGGCTCACCCGCAGGTTTTCCAGCATGGTCGCCTCGTCCGGCGCCAAGGTGGAGCAGTCCTCGATGAAATCGGCCAGGTGGCTGTCGTCGCCGCTGCCGATGGGGGTGTCGAGGGAGAGCGGCTCTTTGGCGATCTTGAGGATGTTCTTGACCTTGCTGAGATCGACCTCCAGCCGTTCGGCCATCTCCTCGGGGGTGGGTTCGCGGCCGGTCTCGCGCAGGAAGTCTTTGGCGCCTTTGAGCAGGCGGTTGATGGTGTCGATCATGTGCACCGGGATGCGGATGGTGCGGCCCTGGTCGGCAATGGCCCGGGTGATCGCCTGCCGGATCCACCAGGTGGCATAGGTGCTGAACTTGTAGCCCCGGCGGTATTCGAATTTCTCCACCGCCTTCATGAGGCCGATGTTGCCTTCCTGGATGAGATCGAGCAGTTGCAGGCCCCGGTTGGCATACTTCTTGGCCACGCTCACCACCAGGCGAAGGTTGGCCTGCACCAGCAGGTTCTTGGCCTCGCGGCTTGCCGTCTCGCCTTCGGTCACCACGGTCAGGATTTCGTGCAAGGTGTCATGGTCGATCCGGTGGGCCTTGAGGCAGCCGCAGCGGTAGGCGCAGCACTTCTCGGCCCCGGCCTTGGCAAGCGCCGGTTCGGGCTGCAATTTTTTCTCCAGCTTGCGAGCCCGTTTGATAATGGCGTTGAGATGCTTGGCGCTGATGCGATCCTCTGCGAACAGGGCGGCGACCGCCTTGGTGTTGCGGGCGATGCGGGTCTTGATCTTCTGGCCGGCGCTTTTGTTGCCCTTGGTCGGCAGCAGGTCGAGCCGGAGAGCGGTGAGTTCCTGCACCAGCCGATCCGCTTCGGCCACCTGCCAGAGGAAGTGGGTGGCCGCGGTGGTGACGGTGGTGTTGTCGGACTCATCGAGGCCGCGCAGCAGGTCGGTGACGGCCCGTTTGCCTTCGCGGACCTTGTCGGCCATTTCCTTGAGATAATCAATGGCCGCTGGCGTCACGAGGAGGGCGTTCTGGATTTTTTTCTCGCCCTCCTCGATCCGGATGGCGATGTCGGTTTCCGCTTCCGGTGAGAGCAGTGGTACCGCGCCCATTTCCTGAAGATAGACCTTGACCGGGTCGAGTTGCGCGGCGTAGGAGTCCTCCCCGCGGGCGTGGGTGGCGTGTTCCAGTTCGGTATCCGCCTCCGCCTCAAGCTTGGTGGAGCCCTCCAGGTCAAGATCTGCCTCCTCGTCGGCCTCACCCTCCTCGCGGCCCTCGAACAGAGGATGGAGGTCCTCGGCTTCGTCCATGAGCCAGGTTGCGGTTTCGTCCACCGCATCGTCATCATCGAGGCCGCCCTCGTGGAACAGGGCTTCCTCTTCGTGCGACGCGGCTTCGGCGACCAGGCCTTCAGCTCCCACAGCTGCACTCTTTTTTTTCGTCACTCCCTTTCTCCTCTCTCTAATGTTTCCCCTGCGCGGCGGGTGCCGCAACAATCACGAAGCTTCATCCCCCGATGGCCTCGTCGAGCTCCTTTTTCTGCGCCAGCAGCCGCAGCCACAAGGCTTCGTCTTGGGATTGATGGGCTGCGGAAATATCATGCAAGAGTCGTTCCTTTTTGACCCGCAGGCTGTTCTTTTTTAGCCAGGCGAGCATCTCCCCGACCGCTTGGTCGACGACCTCGTCGGCGTAAGCCGGTGCGGTCACGAGCAGGCGGGAGAGGCTTGATTTTTCTGGCCCCTGGATCAGGTCGAGGAGGCGTTCCGCGCCAGCGGCGGTGGCCGGCGCCTCTCTGAACGCCAGCAGAATCTCCCGGCCAAAGTCGCTGGTGATCGCCTCTTCGAGACCGGCAGCGAGAAAGTCGCCGATGTGTTCCGGATGCACCAGCAAAAAACCGATGAGTTTTTCCTCGTTCCTGGTCAGTTCCCGCACCGGTTGGCGCGCAGCCGGGCTGGTGGGTGAAGGCGCGGTCGGCCGGTTGGCCGGTGCGGCACCCAGCAGTTGCTCCGGCGGCAGTCCCAGTTTTTCGGCAAAGTGGGCGGCAAAGAGGGTGCGCTGCAGATCCCGGTCGCTGATCGCCGCGGTAATGGCACGCAGTTCAGTGACGATGCGGCTTTTTCCTTCCACCCCTAGACCGTGCTGGCGCGCCAGGGCGTCGAAGACGAATTCCGGCAGCGACTGGGCCGTGGTGAGCAGGGCAGAAAGCCCGGTCGGGCCGTGGGCGCGGATGAAGGTGTCCGGGTCGTGGCCCGTCGGCAGCACCGCCACCCGGGCGGTGAGCTGTTCGCCCAAGAAAAGGGGCACCGCCCGCATGGCAGCCTTGAGGCCGGCGGCATCACCGTCGAAGAGCAAATAGGCCTCGTCGCAGTAACCGCGCAGGGTGCGGACATGGGCGGCGGTCAGCGCGGTGCCGAGCGGGGCCACCACGTTGCCCACGCCGTGGATCACCAGGGAGAGCAGATCGAAGTTGCCTTCGACCACGAGGCATTGTTTGCTCTGGCGGATCGCCTCGCGGTTCGGGTGGAGACCGAAGAGGGTGCGGCCCTTGTCGAAGATCGGGGACTCCGGGGAGTTGAGGTATTTGGGCGAGCCCTCGCCCAGGATGCGACCGCCAAAACCCACCACCCGGCCGGTGAGGCCGATGATCGGGAAGAGGACCCGCTGGCGGAAGCGGTCGTAGTATCCGCCTTTTTCCTTGGCCACCAGGAGGCCGGCCTCGGCGGCGATGGTCGGCGCGATCTTTTCCTTGGTGAGCGCCTTGGCGAGAAAATCCCACTGCTCCGGCGCGTAGCCGAGCTGAAAGCGGCTGATGAACTCGGTCGGGACGCCCCGTTCGGCCAGGTACCGGCGGGCGCCTTCGGCCTGCGGGCTGTGGAGCAGCAGGTCGTGGTAGAGGGCGGCGGCCTTGTCGTTGACCGCGTGCAGGGCCTCGCGCTGCTTGGCCTTGGCCAATTCCTCCGAAGCGGAGGCATCCTCCGGCAGGGGAATGTTGTAGCGGTGCGCCAACTCCTTGAGCGCTTCGGCAAAGGTCATGCGGTGGTACTGCATCATGAAGCTGAAGACGTCGCCGCCCTCGCCGCAACCAAAGCAGTGATAGGTCTGGCGGTCGGCGCGAACGGTGAAGGAGGGGGTCTTTTCCGAATGGAAGGGGCAGAGTCCCTTGAGATTGACGCCAGCGCGCTTCAGGCTGACGTGTTCGCCGATGATCTCGACGATGTCAGCCGCCTCCTTGACCCGTTGGACGGTGTCTTGGCGGTCTTGCCGGTATGCGCCCATGGTCACTCTCCCGGGGCCCTTTACAGCAGGCATGTGCATCATACCCGTCAATAATAACTCTTCTTCTCTCTACTGCATCTTTTTGTTCTGTCAAGAAAAAACGACAGGTTACACGCGAAGCTTTTCTTTTTGTTGGCGCTGTGATACCCATACGACCATAGCCGGTGGGCTGGGATTCCGCAAGGGGCGCGGTACAATGGGCGTCTACTCTGGGCGCCAGGGCTCGCGATGAGGATGGTGGCGTGGAACACGATATTGCCAAAGTGCTGGCCTACGAGGTCAAAAAAGAACTGGCTGACCGGTATTTCGGTTTCCGGCGGCTCATCGAGGAGGACAAGGAGGCCCTCGACCAACGCATCCGCCAGCAGACTCTGACCGTGGAGCAGCAGATCTGCCTTGATCTGGTGCGGATCTATATCCTGCTGCGCGACGAGGCGCTCATCCAGGAATTCTGCAACCTGACCGGACTCCGCAAGGCGATGTTCTACGACCCCTATGTGGTGCAGTCGACCACCATCCGGCGCCGGGTGTTCGAGGGGGTGCGGGCCGGCGGGTTGACCATGGCCGCCCGCTTCCGCAACCTGCTCCTGAATAGTTACGAAACTCTGGTCGGGCATGTGAGCCAGTATCTGGAGCGCTTTGGCGAGCTGCTCTCGGAACGGGAAACCATTGAGGAGGAGATTCGGGTTTTCTACCGGCAGAACGATCTGAGCAACATCATGACCTTTCTGCGCGGGCTCGACAGCTCCGCCTCGGTTGGCGGCAATCCGCTGGAGGCCGGCCCCGTGGTGAGCTCGTCCGGGGGGCTGGAGGAAAAACTGCGGGTGACGCCGCCGGCAGCCATAGAAAAATCTTTGCCCATCATCCCGCCTCTGGTACCCTTACGCCGAATCCGCCGGCCGTTGAAAAATCTGGCCGACCGGGCCTACCGGCTTCGCAAGCAGGAATTCCAGCTGCACGACTGAGGCACCATTTCCCGAGGAAGGGTATTGGTATGAAAAACCGTTTTTCTCCAGAGGAGGCCGCGCGCTTTTCCAGACCGGCCGCCGAATGTTCGGCCATCCTGGCCATGCGGGTCTACACCTCGCGGCTCATCGGCCAGGAGGAGTCGCTGGTGCTCCATGGCGGCGGCAACACCTCGGCCAAGGAGACGGTGGTAAACATCCTGGGCGAGCCCATGGAGATGCTCTATATCAAGGGCAGCGGCTGGGATCTGGCCACCATCGAGCCGGCCGGCTTCCCGGCCCTTGACCTGGCCTATCTCCGGAAGCTCCGGGCGCTGCCGCGCCTCACCGACGAGGCGATGGTCAACCAGTTCCGCACCCACCTCCTGGACGCCACGTCGCCCAACCCTTCCATCGAGACCCTGGTCCACGCCTTTCTGCCGCACCGCTTCATCGACCACACCCATGCCGATGCCATTGTCACCCTCACCAACCAGCAGCACGGCGAGGAGAAGCTTCGCGCCGCGCTGGGCGAAAAAATCGCCATCCTGCCCTTCATCATGCCCGGCTTCCCCCTGGCCAAGGCCATGGCGGAACTTTACGAGCGAGAGCCGTCGGTGGAGGCGATCATCCTCATGCACCACGGCATCTTCACCTTTGGTGACGACGCCCGCATTGCCTATGACCGGATGATCGGCTATGTGAGCCGGGCCGAGGCGTTCCTCGCCGCGGCGGCCAAGAAGATCAAGCCACTGACCGCCACAGTCGTGCCGACGCCGGAGCCGGAGGTCGTGTTGCCGATCCTGCGCGGCGCTTTGAGCCCGCAGGATGCGGCGGGCAACCGCCAACCGATGGTGCTCCATCTCCGCCAGAGCCCGGCGGTACTGGCGGCCCTCGCGCGACCCGATGCCGAAGCGCTTTTTACCAGCGGCGTGCTCACCCCGGACCACGTGATCCGCACCAAGAATTATTCGCTCTTCCTCGGCCAGACCGGCCCGGCGGACGAAGCGGCCATCCGGGCCGGCATCGCGGAGCGGGTGGCCGCCTACAGTGCGGCCTACGACGCCTATTTTGCCAGCCAAGTGGCGGGCAAGGGGGAGCGGGTCAGGCTCGATCCCTTGCCGCGGGTCGTGCTGGTGCCGGGCCTGGGTCTGGTGGGGGTTGGCGCCAGCCCCAAGGCGGCGCGGATTGCCGCCGACATTGCCGAGCACACGGTGCTGGCCAAGGTCGCCGGGGCGGCCCTCGGTCCTTATCAGGAGCTGGAGCCCGGCGCCATTTTCGACATGGAATACTGGAGTCTGGAGCAGGCCAAGCTGGGCAAGGGCAAGCCGTTGCCGCTCGCCGGCCGGGTGGCAGTGGTTACCGGCGGTGGGGGGGCGATCGCCTTGGGCATCGGCCGCAAGCTGCTGGAAGCGGGCGCCCGGGTCTTCCTGACGGATATCGACGAGCAGCGACTCACGGCGGTGTGCGATAAGCTCGCGGCCCGCTTCGGCAGCGCCATGGTAAGCCCGCTGGTCATGGACGTCACCGATGGTGTTTCGGTCCGCGCCGCTTTGAGCGCGGTGGTCCGCGAATGTGGCGGCCTCGACATCCTGGTGCCCAATGCCGGCATCGCCCATGTGGCGCGGCTGGAAACCCTCGATACCGCCAAGTTCCAGCAGGTGATGGCGGTGAACTGCCTCGGGGTCTTCGAGGTGATCAAGGCGGCGGTGCCCCTCTTCCGGCGCCAGGGCCTGGGCGGCCAGATCGTCATCAACAGCTCCAAGAACGTCTTTGATCCCGGCCCGGCCTTTGGCGCCTACAGTGCCTCCAAGGCCGGGGCCCATCAGCTCGGCAAGGTCGCGGCCCTGGAGCTGGCGGAGATCGGGGTGCGGGTCAACATGATCAATGCCGATGCCATCTTCGATGCCGACGGCATCTCCTCCGGTCTCTGGGACGTGGTGGGGCCGGATCGCATGCGGGCCCGCAACCTCGACCCGGAAGGACTCAAGGAATATTATCGCAACCGCAACCTGCTCAAAACCGAGGTGCTGGCCGATCACGTGGGCAACGGGGTGGTCTTCTTTGCCTCGGGCCTTACCCCCACCACCGGCGCCACCCTGCCGGTGGACGGCGGGATTCCAGCGGCTTTCCCGCGCTGATCCGTCTTTTGGGGCTGACGGTTGGGCTGCGGTGTTGTATGGTATCGGCGGTGGGATGAAAGGAGGAGAGCACGATGGCAGAGATCAAAAGCACCATGGAAAAGGTGATGGAGCGGGCCGCCCGCATGGGTGGCGGCCCGGCCGTGGACCTCGGCGCCGAGGAGCGGATGAAGGACGGCATGCGCCTGGGCGCCAGCTATCTCCGCGGCGAGGCCGCGGACCTGGCCGAGCGGCTGGCCAACCTTGACGCCGCGGCCCGCGGCCAGGTCCAGCGCGGCGTGGTGCAGACCCTGTTGCGCAACATCTTCCTGCCCCGCGATAACGACCAGATCGCCCAGGCAAACAAGGCCATGGAGGGATTGGTGGCCGTGGGCCAGGCGGACGGCGAGTTGCTCATGGTGTGCAGCGAGATGAAGAAGATCCTCGATCACTACCTCCAGCATCGCGATCAGCTCAAGCAGCAGCTCGAAGGGCAGTTCGTGCGGCAGATGGAGATGATGGAAAAGACCCTGGCCCAGCAGACCGGCATGGCGATGAAGCTGAGCCCGGCCCAGCATCCGAAATTCCAGGAGGAGTGGCAGCGGCTCCAGGCCGAGCTGAATCAGCAGTACGGCCGCGCCCTCGACCAGCATAAGCAGCTCATTGAACAGCGATTGACCTCATTGCCCTAAGGAGTCTGACACGATGGAAGTGGAAATCCTGCTCGATGTGGACGAGGCGGACCCGGCGAAGTACGACGAGATCGAAAAACGCTTCCGGCAGTGGTACCAGGACGGCACCGAGGCCCGCTACGGTCGGGCGTGCTACCAGCATCTCAGCGAATTGAAGAAGCGTTTCCGCTATCAGGTCGATTTCGGCCAGGCGGATGGCACCAGGGCCCTGCAGGAGCTGCACAGCAAGCTCTATCGCTTCGGGGTCAAGGTCTTTGTCCATTTCCTCCACTAGCTGCTCGCCGTGCCAGCCACCGCCCGCGACCGCATCCAGCAGAGCCTCAAGCGCCGCAAGCTTGATGCCCTGCTTGTCACCCAGCCGGAGAACCGGCGCTATCTGAGTGGCTTTACCGCCACCGACCATTCCATTGCCGAGACCTCCGGCATCCTGCTGCTCCTCGCCCAGGGCGAGCCTTATCTGCTCACCGATTCCCGCTACCAATTGCAGGCCGAGGCCGAGGCCCATGGCTTCCGGGTGAAGCTCTACCCGCGCGGTTTTTTCACCCTGCTGCGCCGGTTGCTGGGTAGCTTGAAGATCAAGCACCTTGCCTTCGAGAGCCATTACTTCCTCCACTCCACCGCCCAATTGCTCGCCAAGGTCGCCAAGGAAAAAAAGGTGGAACTGGTGCCGCTCACCGGCCTGGTTGAGGAGCTGCGGCTGCAGAAGAGCAGCGAGGAGCTGGCCAGAATCGCGGCGGCGGTGCGGATGAACGAGGCGGTTTTTACCGAGGTGTACCGTAGCCTGCGGCCGGGGCAGACGGAGAAGGAGGTGGCGCAGCGGTTGGAGAACGCCATGCGGGCCCACGGGGCCGAGGGGCCGTGCTTCGACACCATCGTGGCGGCCGGCCCCAACGGCGCCCTGCCCCATGCGGTGCCCACCGACCGCGCCATTCAAAAGGGCGAGCCGATCATCATCGACATGGGGCTGCGGCTTGCCGGCTACTGCTCGGACATGACCCGCACGGTGGTGCTCGGCACCCCGGACCCGCGCACGGTGGCGATGATTCGCCTGGTGCGCCAGGCCCAGCTGGCGGGTCTTAAGGCGCTGCGGGCCGGGGTGAGCGGCATGGCGGTGGATCGCGCCGCCCGCAGTCTCATCGAACAGGCGGGTTATGGCGACCACTTTGGCCACGGCCTCGGCCACGGGGTGGGGCTCAATGTCCACGAAGGGCCGTCGCTCAGCTATCGCAACCGCAAGCAGCTCCTGCCCGGCATGGTGGTCACCGTCGAGCCGGGAGTCTATCTGCCCGGCTGGGGCGGGGTGCGGCTCGAAAATATGGCAGTGGTCGAGGAGCAAGGCTGCCACCTCCTCAATCACGACACCACCTTCCTCGATCTCTGATGCCTGCCTGGGAGGGAAAATGACCTCGCCCTACCGGCTCCTCAAGCAATCGGGCGAGTGCGCCGCCCGGCTGGGCGAGGTGCACACCCTCCACGGCGTCTTCCCCACTCCGATCTTCATGCCGGTGGGCACCCAGGCCACGGTCAAGGGGGTCACCCCGGAGAACCTTACCGAGCTCGGCGCCAGGATCATCCTGGCCAACACCTATCATCTCTACATCCGGCCCGGCCACGAGTTGATCCGCCGTTTTGGCGGGCTGCACCGGTTCATGCACTGGGATGGCCCCATCCTCACCGACAGCGGCGGCTTTCAGATCTACAGCCTCAAGGATCTGGCCAAGATCACCGAGGAGGGCGCCACCTTTCGGTCGCACTTGGACGGCAGCAAGCTCTCCCTTACCCCGGAGAGCGCGGTGGCGGTCCAGGAGGCGCTGGGAAGCGATATCATGATGTGCCTTGATACCTGCATCCCCTATCCGGCCAGCCGGGAGGAGGCGGTGAAGGCGACCGCGCTCACCACCCGCTGGGCCCGGCGTTCCCGCGCGGCGCAACGGGAAACCGGCCAACTGCTTTTCGGCATCGTCCAGGGCGGCATGTATCCGGAACTGCGGCGCGAGGCGCTGGCGGCCCTGGTGGAGATCGGCTTCGATGGCTACGCCCTGGGCGGCCTCTCGGTGGGGGAACCGGAAGAGGTGATGTATGACCTCACCGAAGCGATCGCCCCTGAAATGCCTGCCGACCATCCGCGCTATCTCATGGGGGTGGGCACCCCGGAGAATCTCGTCGAGTCGGTGTGGCGCGGCATCGATATGTTCGACTGCGTGATGCCCACCAGGAACGCCCGCAACGGAATGCTCTTTACTTCGCAGGGCAGGATTGTTATAAAAAACGCACGCTATCAGGACGATCCCCGGCCGGTGGACGAGGAATGCGGCTGTTATACCTGCCGCCACTACTCCCGGGCCTATCTGCGGCACCTGTACATGGCCCGGGAGATCCTCTCCTCGCATCTCAACACCATCCACAATCTGCACTATTTTGTGGGGCTGATGGCGGGGGTGCGGCAGGCGATCAGCGAGGAGCGCTTCGCGGCGTTCCGCAAGGACTTTTACGCCGGGCGTGCGGCGGGTGATCCCGAGGGCGCCTAAGCAATCATCAAAGAGGAGGGTATCATGACAGGTATCGCATATGCCGCCGACGCGGCGCCGGCAGTAGGTGGCGGCTTCGGGGCGTTCATTCCGCTCATTCTGATCTTCGTGGTCTTTTATTTCCTGCTGATCCGCCCCCAGCAGAAGAAGGCCAAGGAGCATCAGCAGTTTCTTTCGAATCTCAAGAAGGGCGACGCGGTGATAACCAGCGGCGGCCTCTACGGCACCGTCACCGGGCTCACCGATACGGTGGTCACCCTGGAGATTGCCGACAACGTGCGGGTCAAGGTGGCGCGGGCCTATGTGATCGGGCCGGAGAAGGCGGCGGGGAGCGATGCCTCGGCAGAGGGCGCCTCCTGCAAGATCGGCGGCGGATGAGCGAGCTGACCACGCCTCGTCGGTGACGAGGCAATGGATTGACGGCCCGGCTGGGTTTTCCCAGCCGGGCCTTTTTTGTTGTGGCGCGCTTGCTGCTAGTTCTTCCCTTCCAGCCAAGAAGCCTGTTCCTTTCTTTGCGTGCCCAAAGAAAGGAACCAAAGAAACGGCACCCGATCACTGGTCCGCCTGCGGCGGATGCCCTGCGCTCCTCGCAGACGCCGGGAGTTTGAAAAC
>JAJZRO010000024.1 GCA_021802645.1 Deltaproteobacteria bacterium
ATGAAAATCACCCTGATGGCATGCAGCGATAAGCCGGAAATCCTCTGGAACGCCTTCCGCATGGGCAACCTGATGCTGGAACAGATGGACGACGTCACCATCTTCCTGAACGGCCCGTCGGTGGCCTATGCGAGCCTGGCTTCGGAACAGTACCCGCTCATCGACCAGGCCAAGCTCTTCACCCTCTCCGAAGGGGTGCTGCTGGCCTGAGGCAAGCTCATGGACCTCCACGGCGTGGAGGCAGGCTACCACCAGCGGGCCAAGCAGATCGACCTCTACCGGCTCATCGCCGAAAGCGACCGTGTCCTCACCTTTTGAGCACTGAACCAATAAGCCACTGGGACAACGACCACCCTAATCCGGAGGAACCACGATGCGTCACCCCAGCCAACGCCATCTCGTCCCGTCACTCCTCGCGCTGCTGCTCACCGCCACCCTGGCCCAGGCCGGGGACTTCACCCTGACCAGCCCGGATCTCGGCGGCCAGCTCACCATGACCCAGGTCTTTGCCGGTTTCGGCTGCACCGGCAGGAACATCTCGCCCCAACTCCAGTGGAAAAACGCGCCGGCCGGCACCAAAAGCTTCGCGGTCACGGTTTACGATCCCGATGCCCCCACCGGCGGCGGCTGGTGGCACTGGCTGGTCTTCAACATCCCGGCCTCGGTCACCCAACTGGCCACCGATGCGGGCAATCCCGCCAAGAACCTGGCGCCCAAGGGCAGCGTCCAGAGTGTGACCGATTACGGCAAGCCGGGATTCGGCGGCGCCTGCCCGCCGAAGGGCGACAAGCCGCACCGCTACGTCTTCACCGTCTATGCCCTCAAGGTGGAAAAGTTGGACCTGGACAGCAGCGCCCCGCCGGCCATGGTGGGGTATAATCTCAACCAGAACGCCCTGGCCAAGGCCTCGATCATTTCCTACTACGGCCGCTAAGGGAGGGAGGTATGGAACTTCACGAGATGATCGAGGCAGTGCAGCGGGCCTTGGGGGTCCAGGTGGACGGCCGCGCCGGCACCGAAACCTGGGGGGCGATCTACGCCGCGCTGGTGCAGAAGAGCATTGCCGGCAGCCCGCCGGAGCAGGCAATCGCCAAGGTCGACGATCGCAGCGAGGCCAACATCACCACCCTGCTCCCCGAGGTGCAGCCGCTCGCCCGGGCTCTGGTCCAGAAGGCCGCGACCAACGGGATTCAAATCAAGGTCATCAGCGGCCTCCGGACCTACGCCGAGCAGGATGCCCTCTACGCCAAGGGGCGCTCGGAACCGGGGAAAAAGGTCACCAACGCCAAAGGCGGTTACTCCAACCACAATTTCGGCATCGCCTTCGACATCGGGGTCTTCTCGGGCAACAGATACCTGGGCGACGCGCCCCAATACAAGGCGGTCGGCGCGCTCGGCATGGAACTGGGTCTGGAGTGGGGCGGCAGCTGGACATCAATCGCCGACCAGCCGCACTTTCAGCTGCGCCCATCGTGGGCCGCGGCACTGACCGAAAAACAGATGCTGGCCCAGTTGCGGGACCGGGTCTCCGCCGGCACAGCAGTATTTGCCTAGCGCCCGTTCCAGGTCGGGATCCTCCGGGTCGTTTGATCTCTTGACCTTGCGGTCCGCCAGGTAAATCTCCCGCTCAACCCGCCGTGAGGGTTTCACGGAGAGTCTTGCCAGCCGCGACTTCCCTTCTGACCTGACGAGTTGGCTTTTCCCTCATCCTCGCTTGCCTTCCGCCGGGAATCAATGCTACAAAGAACAAGAGAGCCAACCCCAAAGGAGCAGCGCCCCATGCCTGCGACCTCGCCTGCCCCTGCCATGCGCAAGACCAAGATCGTCTGCACCATCGGCCCGGCCACCGCCGCCTGCGAGCAGATCAAGCGGCTGGCCGAGGCCGGCATGAACGTGGCCCGGCTCAACATGTCCCACGGCACCCTGGACTGGCACCGGGACGTCATCGCCAGCATCAAGCGGATCAACAAGAAATTCGGCCTGGCCATCGCCATCCTGCTGGACACCAAGGGACCGGAGGTCCGTACCGGCGACCTCAAGCAGGACCTGGCCCTCAAGGTCGGCGACATCCTCACCCTCACCACCCGCCATCGGGCGGAGTTGGAGCCCTACACGGTGGAGGTGAGCCACGACGGCTTTGTCCGCGAGGTGGCGGCCGGCGACATCGTCCTCATCGATGGCGGCATGCTCCGCCTCAAGGTCATGACGACCGACCGCACCGATGCCCGCTGCGAGGTGCTGGACGAAGGGGTGCTCACCTCGCGGCGCCACCTCAATGTGCGGGGCAAGAGCGCCGACCTGCCGGCGATCACCACCAAGGACTGGACGGACATCGACTTCGCCATCGCCGAGCGGGTGGATTTCATCGCCCTTTCCTTTGTCCGCCAGGCGGCGGCCATCACCGGCCTGATCGACTACCTCAAGGAGAAACAGGCGCCGATCAGCGTGCTGGCCAAGATCGAGAGCGCCGAGTCCATCCCCCACCTCGACGAGATCGTCGCGGCCAGCCACGGCATCATGATCGCCCGCGGCGACCTCGGGGCGGAACTGCCCTACGAGGAGGTGCCGCTCCTGCAGGACGAGATCGTCCGCAAATGCCGGGCCGCCGGCAAGCCGGTCATCGTGGCCACCCACATGCTCGAATCGATGATCGTCAACCCCGCCCCCACGCGGGCGGAGGTTACCGACATCACCCACGCGGTGCAGCAGGGCGCCGACGCCATCATGCTCTCCGGCGAGACCGCCACCGGCCGCCACCCCCTGAAGGCGGTCGAGGTGATGGATGCGGTGGCGCGCCGGATCGAGCGGCAACTCGCCCTGGACACCACGGTGCGGGTCAGTCCCTCCAAGCTCTCCAAGGAGGAAATCTCCCGCAGCGCCGCCATCCTCGGCAACAACCTCGGCGTGGCCGGTATCCTGGTCATCACCCGGCGGGGGCTGATGGCGACTCTGCTTTCCAAATGTCGGCCGGTGGCGCCGATCTTCGCCTTCACCAACACCACCCATGTCCGACGCCGGCTGGGGCTCTACTGGGGGGTCCACCCCCTGCTGGTCGATCTCTCCAACGATCCGGAGGTCTCGATCCAGCGCGCCATCGAAAAGCTGCACCGGCGCAAGATCATCGCCCCCGGCGACCGGATCATCGTCCTTTCCGACATCCTGGCGGGGGGCAAGTTCGTCGAAACCATCCAGGTGCGGATCATCTGAAAGGACCATGACCATGCCCACCATCGCCCTCGGTTCGGACCACGCCGGCTTCCCGCTCAAGGAGCTGGCCAAAGCCCACTTGCAGACCCGCGGTTACCCCGTGCTCGACTTCGGCACGACCAGCGGCGAGACGGCGGTGGACTATCCGGACTTTATTCTGCCGGCGGCCCAAAGCGTGGCCGCCGGCCAGTGCGACCTGGGGATCGTCTTCGGCGGCAGCGGCAACGGCGAGGCCATGGTGGCGAACAAGGTGCGGGGGATTCGCTGCGCGGTCTGCTGGAATGCGGAAAGCGCCCGGCTGGCCAGGGAACACAACAACGCCAACGTCATCGCCATCGGCGGCCGACTGGTTTCCGCGGTGGAAGGAATACAGATCATCGACACCTGGCTCGCCGCCGTCTTCGAGGGCGGCCGTCACCAGCGGCGCCTCGACAAGATCGCGCAGTTCGAGGCCCTCTCCCGTGGATGACCGCCGGCACCGATCCCCGCTCAGGGCAGGAGCGATCAGCCCCGGCACCGACAAGGCGGTTGCATCATGCTCCCTTTTCTGACCCTCGGCATGACCTTGGGCCTCTCGGCCGGCATCGCCCCTGGCCCGCTGCTGGCCCTGGTGGTGGCCGAGACCCTGCGGCATGGTGCAAGGGCCGGCATCCGGGTGGCCTGCGCGCCGCTGCTCACCGATCTGCCGATCATCGCCGTCGCTCTCCTGCTGCTGGCGCGACTTACGGCCCAACCCAAGATCCTGGGGCTAGTTTCGCTGGCCGGCGGCCTCCTGCTCCTCTTTTTCGGGTGGCAAGACCTCCGCCGCCGCGACATCGCGCTACCGATGCCGGAGGAGAGTCCCCAGCCCCTGCGCAGGGGAATTGCCGTCAACCTGCTCAGCCCCTACCCCTATCTCTTCTGGCTGGGCGTCGGCGCGCCGCTGGCCACCAAGGCCATGGCCCAGGGCGTTGGGGCGGCCGCTGCCTTCCTCGGTGGCTTCTACCTCCTGCTGGTGGGTTCCAAGGTAGTCCTGGCCATGGTCACCGGCAAATCCCGCGCCTTCCTCTCCGGCAAGGCCTACCGGCTCACCCTGCGGCTGCTGGGCCTGCTGCTCTGGGGCCTGGCCGTGCTCTTGCTCCGGGATGGGGTCACCCTCCTTCGCGGGGCCTCCCCATGACCACTGTTGCCCCGAGAACGCCAGCCGCCGCGCCATCCCTGCACCGCCTCTTCGCCGTCTTCCTGCGGCTGGGCGCCACCGCCTTCGGCGGACCGGCGATGATCGCCTATATCCGCGACGTGACCGTGGAACGCGAACAATGGCTGAGCCAAGCGGCCTTCCAGGAAGGGCTGGCCCTCTGCCAGACGATCCCCGGCGCCACCGCCATGCAGGTGGCGGCCTACGTCGGCCTGCGGGTCCGGGGAATGCGGGGGGCGCTCGCCAGCTACCTCGGCTTCGCCCTGCCCGCCTTTCTGCTCATGCTCATGCTCTCCGCCCTTTACCGCCCTGCCCACTCGCTGCCCGCCGTGACGGCGGCCTTCAGCGGCCTGCAGGCCATCATCGTGGCGCTGATCGCCAACGCCACCATCACCTTCGGCCGCCATACCCTGGCCAGCTGGCGGTACGCCGGCGTCACCCTCATGGCGGCGGTACTCTTCTGGCTGGCGGTGCATCCGATCATCATCCTGCTCCTGGCCGCCTTGCTGGGACTGACCCTGGATATCGGCAAGTCCGGCCAGCCGCCCGCGCCGCCGTCCCCGCTGCCAGCTACCACCCGCCCGCTGCTGGGGCTGTTGTTCACGGCCGCGGCAGCCCTCGGCCTGCTCGCCCTTTTCCGTGCCGACTTGGCGCAACTGGCCCTGCTCATGGCCAAAATCGATCTGGTGGCCTTTGGCGGCGGCTTCGCCTCGTTGCCCCTCCTTTTTCAACAAATCGTGCAGGTCCGCGGCTGGCTGGACGGCCCCACCTTTCTCGACGGCATCGCCTTGGGCCAGCTCACTCCCGGCCCCATCGTCATCACTGCCACCTTTGTCGGCTACCTCTCCCAGGGCCTGATCGGGGCGGTCGTTGCCACCGTGGCCATCTTTTTCCCGTCCCTGGTGCTGGTGATCGGAACCGCCCCCCATTTCGCCAGGCTGCACAGCTCTCCCCTCTTCACCCGCGCCGTCGATGGAATACTCTGCTCCTTTGTCGGCCTGCTCTGCACGGTCACCGTCCATTTCGCCATGCAAGTTTCCTGGAAATGGCCGCATCTTCTCCTGGCCCTGCTGGCCTTCATTGCCCTGCGCAGGAAGGTCGATATCCTCTGGGTGGTGCTGGTGGGCGGCACGGCGGCCGTGCTGCTTTTGTAGTCCTCCCCTCATTCCTGTCTAGACAAAATGGCCGACCAGAAAGTATAGAAAAGATCATCCCGGCCGCGCCGAGGTGCAGCAAAAGGCAGCCAGAGACGGCACGGTAGACCATTCCCCGAGGGAGGCGTAACAGATGTATTTCCCGGTTGCCGGCATCGAGGTCAACCCCCTGGTGCCGCCACTCACCGCCTTTGCCATTTCCTTCTGCACCTCCATGGGCGGGGTTTCCGGCGCCTTTCTGCTGCTGCCCTTCCAGGTGAGTGTGCTTGGCTTCCACACCCCGGCGGTGAGTTCCACCAACCAGCTCTTCAACATCGTCGCCATCCCCAGCGGCGTCTGGCGCTACATCAAGGAAGGGCGCATGGTGTGGCCGCTCACCTGGGTGGTCATCATCGGCACGTTGCCCGGGGTGCTCATCGGCGCCTATCTGCGGGTTCGCTATCTGCCGGACCCGCGGGCCTTCAAACTCTTTGCCGGCCTGGTGCTGCTCTACATCGGCGGTCGGATGCTGTGGGCGCTGCTGCGCCTCGGCAAACCGAATATGCAGGCGCAGCGCACCGAAGAGGCCTTTCAGCAACGGATGCGTCAGCACAGCGAACGGCAGACCGCCCGCGGCGCCAAGCCAACGCTGCCCCAGGCCGTGACCAAGCGCTTCGACTGCACCCGGGTGGTCTACGAATTTTTCGGCCAGGAGTTCAGCCTCAGCGCCCCGGGCATCATGGCCTTGAGCCTCATCGTCGGCCTGGTCGGCGGCGTCTACGGCATCGGCGGCGGCGCCATCATCGCCCCCTTCTTCGTCAGCGTCTTCGGACTGCCGGTTTACACAGTGGCCGGCGCGGCACTCATGGGCACCTTTGTCACCTCGGTGGCCGGCGTACTCTTCTACCTCGCCATGGCGCCCCTGTATCCCGGCATGGCCATCGCCCCGGACTGGGGCCTGGGCCTGCTCTTCGGCCTTGGCGGCTTCGCCGGCATGTACTGCGGGGCGCGGCTGCAAAAGCATGTGCCGGCGGCGGCGATCAAATGGCTGCTGGCGGGCTGCATCCTCTTTACCGCCCTCAAGTATGTAAGCGGTTTCTTCCTCCACTAACCATATCCACCAAAGGAGCATCATCATGGACCTGACCCTGCTCACCATGGTCGGCGGCGGCATCGTCGTCGGCGTCGGCGCCGCCTTTACCGGCTTAGGGGGCGGCTTTCTCATCGTGCCGCTCTTGCTCTACCTCGGTTTTTCCGCGCAGAAGGCGGTGGGCACCTCGTTTCTCGCCATCCTCGTCATCTCGATCTCGGCGCTCGTGGCCCACAACAAGCTGGCCAATGTGGATTACAAATACGGCCTGCTTCTGGGGCTCGGTGGCATCATCGGCGCCCAGGTCGGCGCCCGCCTGGTCCAGTACGTGCCCACCGCCAGCTTCAAGAAAATCTTCGCCGTGGTGCTGGTGGGGCTGGCCGCCTACCTCTTCCTCAAAAAATAGACCGCGGCGTCACCGGTTTCCCTGCTTGATTTTGGCGGCCCGATCACCGTATGATTCGAATATCAGCATCCGTCCCGACGAACGCCAACCAGGAGCGACCCATGAAAGACCGCGACGCCTATGTGAAGGAGATCAAGGCCAAGATCGACGACTGGAACAAGGAGATCGACAAGTTCACCACCAAGGCGGCCAAGGCCAAAAAGGAGGCGGGCCACGCGGCGGAGGAACAGATTGAAACCCTGCGGAAGCACACCAAAAGCTACCAAAAGAAATTCGCCGACCTGCAGAAGGCCAGCGGCAAGGCGTGGGGCGAGATCCGGGACGGTCTCGAAGAGGCCGGCGACGCCCTGAAAGATGCCTTCAAGAAGGCCAAGAAGCACTTTGATTAACCCCGCCCCCTCCGCGCATACGAATCGGCCATGAGCAACCATACCCTGCCCGCCGAGAACGCCCGGCTGCTGCGCCAGGTCACCGTGGCCTCGGTGGCCACCGCCCTCCTGCTGATCGTGGGCAAGTTCGTGGCCTGGCGGCTGACCAGCTCGCTCAGCGTGCTCGCCTCCATGGTCGACTCCTGCATGGACGCGGCCGCCTCGGCCATCAATCTGGTGGCGGTGGCCTATTCCCTCCGGGCGGCGGATGCCGAGCACAAGTTCGGCCACGGCAAGGCCGAATCGCTGGCCGGACTCGCCCAGGCCCTGTTCATCGCCCTTTCCGCCCTCTTCCTCATCGGCCAAGCGGCCAAGCGTTTCCTCGCCCCACCGCCGCTTGAGGCGATTGGCACCGGCCTCGCGGTCATGGGTGGCGCCATTCTGCTTACCCTCGTGCTCCTCACTTTTCAGCGGCATGTGATCCGCAAGACCCAATCGCTGGCCATCCGTGCCGATTCGCTCCACTATGCCTCGGATATCCTCACCAACCTGACCACGGCCATCGCGCTCATTCTGGCCCAATTCGGCTGGCCGCTGGCCGACCCGCTGCTCGCCATGGCCATCGCCCTCTACATCCTCTACAGCGCCGGCACCATTGCCTACGAGGCCGGCCAGCACCTCATGGACCGCGAGCTGACCGATGACATCCAGCAGGCCATCTGCGACCTTGCCCTCGCCCACCCGCAGGTGCTGGGGGTGCACGACCTGCGCACCCGGCAATCCGGCCAGATCAAGATCATCCAGCTCCACCTCGACCTCGACGACCAACTGCCGCTCATCACCGCCCATGCGGTGGCCAAGGAAGTGGAATACCAGATCGCCGCGGCCTTCCCCGGCGCCGACATCATCATCCACCAGGATCCGGTCAGCCGCTGCCGCAACCTCCCCTGCGACAACCCCTGTCCCGACCGCCAGTAATTCGGCGCGCCCGCCACTCACCCCCGGCGTCCCAGCTCACCCCTACCACGCTGTCATACCGTTTTTTCCTTGCGCGAT
This sequence comes from Deltaproteobacteria bacterium, assembly GCA_021802645.1. Taxonomy (GTDB): domain Bacteria; phylum Desulfobacterota; class Desulfobulbia; order Desulfobulbales; family Desulfurivibrionaceae; genus JAJZRJ01. Next base: position 8,438 of record JAJZRO010000024.1, read on the forward strand.
TTCTTTTTTTCACACAACGCGCCATGGTTTCTCTACAATAAAACCTGTGGGGGAATCCGGCCAACCGTACCGAGAGAGGATCTATCCATGAGAATGTCGTTGCGCACGAAGATTATGGGAGTGCCGCTGGCGCTGGTGCTGACCGCCGTCACCATGCTGATTGCCATCGCCTTGTGGGTGGTCAACAGCATGTGGCAGAGCCAGTTGCAGACCCTGGCCACGAGTCAGGCCGGCCTCACCGAAAAAAGCATTCAAAGCCTCGAAAAACAGGCCCTGGTCTTTGCCGCTTTTGCGGCCGAGGTGCCCGGGGTGCAGGAGGCGTACAAACTCGCCCATGCCGGTCAGGAGGACGAAGGGCGCAAGGTTCTCAGGCGGAGCTTTGACCCCATCGAGGCAGGACTCTCCAAAACGCTCGGCGTCAAAAGCGTGGAGATCCACTTCCATCTCCCGCCGGCCAAGAGCTTCCTCCGCATCTGGCGCAAGGCCGGGGAGCGGGATGGCGGCGATGACCTCTCCGCCTTCCGCAAGACGGTCCTGAAGGCCAACAACGAAAAGACCCAGGTGGTCGGCATCGAGGTCGGCGACCAGGGCTTCGCCATCCGTGGCATCATCCCGATCACCGGGCCGAGCGGCGAGCACCTCGGCACCGTGGAAGGGCTCATGCCCATGAGCAAGGTGTATGAAACCGCCAAAGCGCTGGAAAGCGACGACGTGGCTGTCTACCTGCTCGCCTCGCAGCTTGATTTCGCCAAGAAGATCAAGGAAAAAAATCCGCCCATCGTCGGCGACCTGGCCAAGATCTTCAGCTCCAACGACAAGAACACCGACCCCTACATCACCGAAAAGATCCTGCAAAAGGCCAAGACGGAACTCGCCTCCGCAGAGGAGGGTGGCCGCCTCATCACCGCGCTGCCCATCAAGGACTTTGCAGGTGAAACCAAGGGCGTCCTGGTCTATGTTCGCGATGCCAGCGCCCAGGTGAACAAGCTCCATTCCCTGCAGTGGGGCCTCATCGTGGGCGGCCTGCTGTTGCTGGCCGTGCTCTCGCTGGCCCTCTACCTTGCAGCCACTACCATTGCCCGGCGGCTGGACGCCGCCATCGAGACTCTGGAAACAAGCGGCAACTCCATGCTGAACGCCTCGCAGGAGATCAACAGCACCAGCCATCAACTGGCCGAAGGCGCCTCCGAACAAGCGGCATCGCTGGAGGAGACCTCCTCTTCGCTCGAGGAAATGACCGCCATGACCCAACATAACTCGGAAAATGCCCACCAGGCCGAGGCCCTGGTCAAGGAGACCAACCTCACCATCGGCCATGCCAGCGACTCCATGCAGCGGCTGACCGGCTCCATGGAGGAGATCTCGCAGGCGAGCGAAGAGACCTCGAAGATCATCAAAACCATCGACGAAATCGCCTTCCAGACCAACCTGCTCGCCTTGAACGCGGCGGTGGAGGCAGCGCGGGCCGGCGAGGCCGGGGCGGGTTTCGCGGTGGTGGCCGACGAGGTGCGCAATCTGGCCATGCGGGCGGCGGAGGCGGCCAAGAATACGGCCGCCTTGATCGAGGCTACGGTCACGAAGGTCCGCAACGGCTCCGAGCTGGTGACCGAGACCAACACCTCCTTCGGCAAGGTCGCCAAGGCCTCCGGCCGGATCAACACCCTGATCAGCGAGATCGCCACCGCTTCCCGGGAGCAGGCCAACGGCATCGGCCAGATCAACAAGGCGATCACCCAGATCGATACGGTAACGCAACAGACGGCAGCCAGCGCCGAGGAATCCGCCTCGGCCTCCGAAGAGCTGAGCGCCCAGGCCGGCCGCATGCAGCATATCGTCAACGACCTGGCGGCCCTGGTCTCGGGCGCGGCAGCAGAAGAGGCCCTGCGGCGTCCTCCCCGCCATCCGGGAACCGGACCACGGTCATTGCCCCGTTCAACGACGGGCAGCCAACGGCAGGCCGCACCGGTCGCCCAGCCGCGACTCGAAGCGCCTTCGCCCCAGCCGCCGGCCGCCGAACAGAACGAGGAATTCACGGACTTCTGAGCCGCCGGCCGCCACCACCGTCTTCAAAGCCCTTGCCAAGCGCAGGGGCTTTTTTTATGCTCAGAACAGCAGTACCGATAACCACCCAATTACAGAGCCACGCCCATGATCAACCACAAACTCGTGCTGCCCGGACATCTCAACCAGTACGGCTACCTCTTTGGCGGCAACCTGCTCAAGTGGGTGGACGAATACGCCTGGATCGCCGCCACCCTGGAATATCCGGGGGCGAATTTCGTCACCATCGCCATGGACCGGGTGGAGTTCAAGAAAAGCATCCAGGAAGGCTCGGTGCTCCGCTTCGAGATCAACCGCAGCCATGAGGGGCGCACCTCGGTGCAGTACGGCGTGACGGTCTTTGCCAACCACCTCCAGACCGGCAGCGAGGAGCTGGTCTTCTCCACCACGGTGACCTTCGTGCGGATCGACCAGGCAGGCCAAAAAACCCCGCTGCGCTGATGGCCAGGCCCATGCGGCTCGACGTTCCCTTCCTCGCCTACCGACCCTACGCCGAATTCCTGCAGGGGCTTGCGGACCGGATCGCGGCCGTTCATTTCAGCCTGCCGCTTCCCCTCGCCTTGGACAGCCGCAACCTGCCGCGCCGTGAGGAACTGGCGGAACTCAACGCGCTTCTCGCCTCGCTGCCCGGGCCGCGCAAGCACGCCCTCGTCAACAGCCGCTTTTACCCGCCGGAACTCTACACCGACCCCGAGGCGCTCGCCCCGATCCTCGTCCTCCTGCGCGCCCTCCTGCGCCAAGGCAACCTGCACGGGATTATCTTTGCCGATCATTATCTGCTCCAGGCCCTCGGCCGGGCCGACCCGGAACTCTGCGGCCAGCTCGAGGCGATCCCCAGCGTCAACACCATGCTGGACAGCGTCGGCAAGATCCGCGCCCAGCTCGAACTCATCGCCGCCACCCCCTTCCGGCCGCCTGGCCAGCTGGTGCTCGACCGCGCCCTCAACCGCGACCTTGCCCGCCTTGCCGAGGTGCGCCAGGGCTGTCGGCTGGCCTTCCCGGCGATCCGGCTGGCGCTCCTGGCCAACGAGGGCTGCCTGTACCAGTGCCCCTTCAAGCCGGCCCACGACGCGCTCATCGCCCTGGCCAATAGCCGCGGCCAGACCGATATCGGTCTGGTGAACAGCACCTTGGGCTGCATCGATCATCTGGCCACGCAACCGGCGCGCCTCTTCAAGTCGCCCTTCATTCGGCCGGAGGACCAGCCCCACTACGCCGCCTATGCGGACCAGCTCAAACTCTGCGGCCGGACGCTGGGGTCGAAATTCCTCATGCGGCTGGTAAACGCCTATGCCGCAGGACATTATGACGGCAACCTTCTTGATCTCTTCGACACCATGGAATGGCTGGCGCCACGCCTCCTGGTACCCAACCGCCAGATACCCGACGATTTCTTCGACACCGTCACCGCCTGCCCTAAAGCGTGCGGCCCTTGCGGCTACTGCGACCGTCTCCACGAGGCGATCTGCCGGCCGCTCCCCTTCGCACTCCCCGACCTGCGCCCGGCCGCCGCGTCCTCAGCATAGTGGCCACCCCCTTTCGGACGGCTGCTATTTTTTTCTTCGATCCCCTCGCGCAGCATGGTAGATTAGCCGGTTAGAGGGGCCTGACCAACCACCACCCGGAACGCCATGACCGACACCGATTTCAACGCCCAGCGCCTGGATCATGCCAAGAAGATCGTCAGCAAGATCACGCTGCCCTCGCAACCCACCATCGTCATCGAGATCAACAAGGAGATGCGCGAGGAGCACCCCAACTTCTCCCGCATCGGCGGCCTGGTCGCCCAGGATGCCGCCATGAGCGCCAAGGTCATCAACGTCATCAACTCCCCCTTCTTCGGCCTGGCCCGCAAGTGCGAATCCATCGTCAAGGCGCTTTCGCTGATGGGGCTGGAAAACTTTCGCAAGGTGGTGCTTACCGCCTGCCTGCAGGATGCCATGGGTGGCAACAGCGAGGCGAACAAGGTCTTCTGGGATCACTCGCTGCATACCGCGGTGGCGACCGAAGCCCTGGCCAAATCGGTGCGCGGCATCCTGGCCGCCGAAGGCATCACCCCGGACATGGCTTACATGACCGGCCTCTTCCACGACTGCGCCCTGCCGATCCTGCTCAAACGCAGTGAGGGGTACCTGCCCTTCACCAACTACGCCCTGAGCCACAAACGCGACATCATCCAGGAGGAAGACAAGCTTATCGGCTCGGACCATTGCGTGGTGGGGGGGCTGCTGGCCAAATCCTGGTCGCTGCCCGAGCCGGTGTGCAAGGCCATCATCCATCACCACACCACCGATGCCGCCAGCCAGGGCAAGGTGCCGCACAAGCTCATCGCCCTGCTCAAGATCGCCGACTACATCGCCTACACCTTCGGCTATTCCGTCGGCCGGGTGGATCACATCATCGAGGGGGAGTGGGACCCGGAGGAGTGGGCCGAGTTGAACGAGGCGGTGCTCACCGAGGTGCATCTCGGCGCCGACGACCTCCTCGACCTCAAAAGCCAGATCTTCGATCAGCTCGCGGAACAGTAGTCGCCAGCCGCCGGGTCGTTCCTGACGAAAAAGGCGGCAGCCCGCTCCATCGCGATCGCCATGGTGTCGCTTGACTGCACTGCCGAGGCGAGCCGCAGCCCAAAGGGATAATTCCGGGCAAAGTAGTGGGTGAACTCCTTGAGCCGGCCCAGCCGCCGCTCGGGCGGAAAATTCTCCGTGAGATGGGCAACGAAACGGGCGTAGACCGCGGGCCGTGACCAGGAGGGGGAGTCGCCAGCCCAACCATACACCTGCCGGGCGATCTCGGCAAAGAGCCAGGGCTGCTGCGCAGCGGCCCGGCCAATCATCAACCCATCCGCGCCGCTCACCGCCAGACATTGCCTGGCATCCGCCACCGAACCAATGCCGCCGTTGGCGATCACCGGCACCTTGACCCATTCCTTGACCTGGGCGATTCGCTCCCAGCGCGGTTTGCGGCAGAACTTCTCGCCGCTCAACCGGGCGTGGACGGTAATGAGCTCGACCCCTTCCCCTTCCAGCATCCGACAGAACTCCTTGAGCTCGTCGCCATCGGCCGCCGGCCCCAAGCGGATCTTGGCGGAAAGGGGCAGCGTCGTGCAGCGCCGCGCCTCGGCTACCAACTGGCGGGTGAATTCCGGACGTTCGCGGAGGCTGCCACCGCCCCCGATCCGGCGCACGTTGGGGGCCGGACAGCCGAGGTTCAAATCAATGGCATCGGCGCCCAAGCGATGGAGCGCGGCAAAGGCCGGAGCCACCTCCTCGACCCTGCCGAGCAGGACCTGATAGCAGAGCGGGGTTTCGATGGGGGTGCGGATCAAGTACGGCGAAATCTGCGCGGATTCGCTGGGCAGTCGGGCGGCGGAGAGCATCTCGGTGGTGAGTAACCCTACCCCGCCCAATTCCACCACCAGCCGCCGCAGGGCGGAATGGGTCAGCCCAGCCATGGGGGCGAGAAACAGGGGCGGGGAAATCGTGAGACCGCCGAAACGAAGACTCTGGGGCGTGGCGAAGGACACGGTGGGGGCTGACTAGAGTTGCTTGCCCAGCAGCCGTTTGGCCATGCCTGCCACCTTGGACTCGCGGCTGCGCAGGAAGTCGAGATCGGCCTTTCGTTCCAGTTCGGGCCGGACGGCCAGCAGCAAAGTGGCGGCAAGCTCCGCCCCGCCGCCGGTCAACTCCTTGCAACTCGCCCCCTTCTGCTCCTTGCGGCGCTTGAGCAGGACCCGGCAACAGGTGGCGGAAAAACGCGCCTTGAAACGGTCGTGCATCGCCTTGGCCAGCGCCTCGAATGCCTTCTTCGGCATGCCGCCCGGCTGACGCGGCCCCAGAAGGAGGCTCAGCCCTATCTCGGCGCCAGCCAGCGACCCGCAGGTGCAACCGGCGCTGCCCATGCCGTGGCAGAAACCGGAACCAAGGCGCACCGCCATCTCCGGAGCCAGGTCGCCGCCAAAACCCTGGTTGAGCACGCAGAGCACCGCCTCGGCGCAGCAGTAGCCGCGGGCGTCATAAATATTTTCTGCCCGCGCCCCCACCAGGCGGACAATCTCCTGCTGGCTGGGCGAGAGCGGCGGCAACTCCGGGGTGATTTGCTTCATGGCATGACTCCCTTTCGTGATAACGGCAACTGTGCCGGTTTATACCATGGCGGCTGGCGGCGGGGCATAAAAAACGCCCGGGCCGTGGCGGTCCGGGCGCTGCCGCACGCTGGGGTTGGCGCTTATCCCTTGCGGAACTCGAGCTTGCCTCCCGCCCCCTTGTCCACCACGATGCGGTCGCCTTCGGCAAAGGTGCCGGCGAGAATCTGCATGGCCAGCTCGTCCTGCACGTGGCGCTGGATGGCGCGCTTCAATGGCCGGGCACCGAACTGAGGGTCGTAGCCCACCGCGATGAGGAACTCCTTGGCCGCCGGGGTCAGCTCGATGGTGAATTTCTGCTCGGCCAGGCGCCTGGTCAAGAGCGCGGTCTGGATATCGACGATCCTGGCCAGATGCTCGCGGCCCAGGGCGTGGAAGATGATGATCTCGTCGATGCGGTTCAGGAACTCCGGCCGGAACTGCTGATGGAGCAGCTCGTCCACCCGGCCCCGCATCTCCTCCCGCCTGGTTTCGCCCATCTCCATGATGAGCTGGCTGCCGAGGTTCGAGGTCATGATGAGGATGGTGTTCTTGAAGTCCACGGTGCGGCCCTGGCCGTCGGTGAGGCGGCCGTCGTCCAGGATCTGCAACAGCACGTTGAAGACATCCGGATGCGCCTTTTCGATCTCGTCGAAGAGGACCACCGAATAGGGGCGCCGCCGCACCGCCTCGGTGAGGTAGCCGCCCTCCTCGTAGCCCACGTAGCCCGGAGGGGCGCCGATGAGGCGGGCCACCGAATGCTTCTCCATGAACTCGGACATGTCGAGACGGATCATCGCCTTCTCGGTGTCGAAGAGGAACTGGGCCAGGCTCCTGGCCAGCTCGGTCTTGCCCACCCCGGTGGGGCCGAGGAAGATGAAGGAGCCCAAGGGGCGGTTCGGGTCCTGCAGGCCGGCCCGGGCCCGGCGCACCGCGTTGGCCACCGCCGTGATCGCCTCCTCCTGGCCCACCACCCGGCGGGCCAATTCGGCATCGGCATGGACCAGTTTTTCCTTTTCGCCCTCCAGCAGCCTGTCCACCGGAATGCCGGTCCACTTGGCCACCACCGCGGCCACGTCTTCCTCGTCCACCTCCTCCTTGAGCATCTGGCTTTCTTTCTGAATGGCGGCCAGCCGCTCGGTCTCGGCCGCCAGCTGCTTTTCGAGGCCAACGATCTTGCCGTAGCGGATCTCGCTCACCTTGCCCAAGTCCCCTTGGCGCTCGGCGCGCTGCTCCTCGACCCGCGCCTCGTCGATCTGGGATTTCACGGCGCGGATCTGCTGGATGATCTCCTTTTCGAGATTCCAGTGGCCTTTCATGCCGTTCAGGGTCTCGTTCAAGTTGGCGAGTTCTGCCTCGAGTTTTTGGAGCCGTTCCTTGGAGGCCTTATCGCTCTCCTTCTTCAATGCCTCGCGCTCGATCTCCAGCATGATCTTTTTGCGCTCGATCTCGTCGATCTCGGTGGGCATGGAGTCGATTTCGATGCGCAACCGGCTGGCCGCCTCGTCGATGAGGTCGATGGCCTTGTCCGGCAGAAAGCGATCGGTGATGTAGCGGTTGGAAAGGGTCGCCGCCGCCACGGTGGCCGAGTCCTTGATGCGCACGCCGTGGTGCACCTCGTACTTTTCCTTGATGCCGCGCAGGATGGCGATGGTGTCCTCCAGCGAGGGTTCCTGCACCAGCACCTGCTGGAAGCGGCGTTCCAGGGCCGGGTCCTTTTCGATGTACTTGCGGTATTCGTTGAGCGTGGTGGCGCCGACGCAATGCAGCTCGCCGCGGGCCAGGGCGGGTTTCAGCATGTTGGAGGCGTCCATGGACCCCTCGGCGGCGCCGGCGCCGACCAGGGTGTGGATCTCGTCGATGAAGAGGATGATCTCGCCGCTGCGCTTCTCGATCTCCTTCAAGACCGCCTTCAAGCGATCCTCGAATTCGCCGCGGTATTTGGCCCCGGCCACCAGGGCCCCCATGTCCAAGGCCACCACCTGCTTGTTGCGCAGGGTGTCGGGCACGTCGCCGTTGACGATGCGCTGGGCCAGCCCCTCGACAATGGCGGTCTTGCCCACGCCCGGCTCGCCGATCAGCACCGGGTTATTCTTGGTGCGGCGGGAAAGCACCTGCACCACCCGGCGCACCTCGTCGTCCCGGCCGATGACCGGATCGAGCTTGCCCTGCCGCGCCACGTCGGTGAGGTTGCGGGCGTATTTTTCCAGGGCCTGGTACTTGGCCTCCGGATTCTGGTCGGTCACCCGCTGGCTGCCGCGCACGGCGGCGAGGGCCTTGAGTAAGGCATCGCGGCTGAGCCCCTTGGCAATCAGCGCCTTGGCGGCCGCGGCATCGCGGTCATCGAGCGCCGAGAGCACCAGATGCTCCTGACTCACGAACTCGTCCTGCATCTCGGAGGCTACCTTGAAGGCACGGTCGAGCAGACGGCGGAAGGCGGGCGAGGCATAGGTCTGGCCGGCGCCGGGGCCGCTCACCTTGGGGAGCCTGCCGAGCAGCGCGTCCATCTCCGCCACCAGTGCCTCCCGGCTGATTCCCAGCTTTTGCAAGGTGGGGGCGATCACCCCTTCCCGCTCCTCCAGCAAAACCTTGAGCAGGTGCTCGGGCTGCAACTCCTGGTGGCCAAGCTGATCCGCCAGACTTTGGGCGGCCTGCAGGGCCTCCTGCGATTTCATGGTAAATTTATCGAACTGCATGGAAACCTCCTTGCTCCTCTCCGGGCCCGATCCGGGCGCTATTCTCTTCTGAACAAGACAGAACACGGCCTCCCGCAGGGTCGGCCGCTTCCCTGTGGCAAACAGTAAGAGCGGCCTCGGACGCTGTCAAGCCAGCGCCCGCAGGGAAGGGCTGCCGACCGGAAAGCCGGGCCAGCGGGCCGGTTTCCCATCGTCGGATAATTGACATGCCGGGAAAAAAGCGAAAAAAAACCGGGTCATGTTTCGGGCATGACCCGGTTTCCAAACGGGGAACAACGAAGACGGCGTTTGCCGTCAGGGGGCCGGAAGGAGAATCAATGGGCGGCGCAGAACCGGCAGCGACCCGCCGCCTTGGCCTCATAGAGGACCTCGTCGGCCTTGAGCAGCCAGGTTTCCAGGCTCATCTCCGGCTGCCACTGCACCAAACCGATGCTGATGCCGAGCCGGCCGCTGCGGGCAATGCCGATATTGAGGCCATCCACCGCCAGGCACAGCCGCTCGGCCAGCACCTTGGCGGCTGGCAGGTCGGTGTCGGGCAGCACCAGCACGAACTCATCGCCACCCATGCGCACCAACAGATCGCTGGTGCGGACCATGGCGGCCAGTAATTGAGCCACCTGACGAAGCGCCCTATCGCCTTCGGCGTGGCCGAGGGTATCGTTGATCTGCTTGAAGCGGTCCAGGTCCATACTGGCCAGGGTAATCGGATGGCCGTGACGCCGGGCGCTTTCCAGCATGGCGGGGATGCGGTCTTCAAAGACCCGGCGATTTTCCAGACCGGTGAGCACGTCGCGACTGGCCTGCTCGAACAGATCCTCATATTCAAGGGCGCGCTGCAGGGGATCGGCCAGAATCTCCATGGCCTTGCCGAACAACTCCACCTCTTCGGCGTTCAGCGGCTTGGTCCGACGCAGGACAAGAAGCTGACCGATGTCGCCATGGCCCTTCAGCTGCCAACGGAAGCCGTAGAACTCCTCCTGCCATTGGCACTCCTCGCCGGCGGCCGCAGCTGGGCTGTCGCTGAACAACTCCCGGGCAACGTGCATCACCTTGCGTCGCTCCGGCCCGTGGCAGGAGCAGAGCATGTGTTCGCGGGTGCGGCAGGCGTTGCGATAGGCAATGAGGTCGTGGTCCACCAACGGCATAAGCCAGACGGAAAATGCCTCGATCATGCTCTGAAGATCGGTAGCGCCGGCCAACCGGACGTGAAGCCGATTGGCCATGGCAAGCCACTCCGTCTGCTTGCGGTAGTGGTCCAGCTGCACGAGCAGATGTTCCATACTGGCGACGAGGTGGTGTTCTTCGGCTATCGACAAGGCAGCGTTCATGGCAAGTGCTCTCCGGATTAGGGTGCATTCGCTGTTACCCCGTCCTTGAATGCCAGTTTCATGCCAGACGCCAAAAAAATTGCCGAGCATGGCGGCTTGCCCTTGCCACCGCGCCCACGGCCAATGTTCATCTGATTGATTTTACATATAAAAAAACAGGGGAGCCACGCAGCACTTGCAAAGGTTCCGGAAAGATCGCACAATGGCGACCAGCAAGGGGGCGGCAATTTTTTCCGCCTCGCGGCCTCTCCTCACCGTCAAAATTCCAACAATCGCGATCTGCCTCTTCCATGTCCCAACATCCCCGCCAGATCATCCACCTCGATATGGATGCCTTCTACGCCTCGGTGGAGATGCTCGACCGGCCAGAGCTTGTTGGCCAGCCGGTGATCGTGGGTGGGGCCTCCAATCGGGGGGTGGTCTCCGCCGCCTCCTACGAAGCGCGTAAGTACGGCATCCACTCCGCCATGCCCATGGTGGCCGCCCGCAGGCTCTGCCCGCATGGCGTTTTTCTGCCGGTGCGCATGGCGCGCTACCGCGAGCTTTCCGAGCAGATCATGGCGATTTTTCACCGCTTCACACCGCTGGTGGAGCCGCTCTCGCTCGACGAAGCCTTTCTCGATGTCACCGCCAGCCGCGCGCTGCTTGGCGATGGCGCGACCATTGCCGAAGCGATCAAGCGGCGGGTGCGGGAAGAGACCGGCCTCACCGTCTCGGCCGGCGTGGCCTCCTCAAAACTGGTGGCGAAGATTGCCTCGGACCTCCACAAGCCCGACGGCTTCACCCTGGTGCCGCCCGGCCAGGAACGGGAATTCCTGGCGCCCTTGCCCATCGGCCGGCTCTGGGGCGTGGGCACCGCCACCGCCAAAACCCTTGCCCTGATGGGCGCAAGCACCATCGGCGACCTGGCCCGCTTGCCGCTCGCGCTGTTGACTGCCAAGTTCGGGCCGAGCCACGGCGAGCATCTCCATCTGGTGGCGCAGGGCATCGACGAACGGGAGGTGGAGCCGGAACAGGAGGCCAAGTCCATCGGCAACGAAGAGACCTTCGAAAAGGACCTGCGGGAACAGCAGGTTATCGAGCGGGAGTTACTAGGACTCTCCACCAAGGTGGCGCGCCGGCTGCGCCGCCACGGCGTCTGCGGCCGCACCATCACTCTGAAGGTGAAGTACCATGACTTCAGGCAAATCACCCGCAGCGTGACCCTGCCCGTGGCCACCTGCGACGAAGGGGAACTCTACGGGACCACCAAAGTGCTGCTCGACAGGACCGAGGCCGGGCAAGTGCCGGTCCGCCTGCTGGGCGTCTCGGTTTCCGGGTTGACGGCGGGTGAGGCGGGCGGACAGCTCAGTCTCTTTGCGACCCAGCCCAAGAAAAAGGGGAAACAGCACGGGCTGCATGCCGCCGTGGACCGCATTACCGACAAATATGGCCAGCAGGCCATCAAGCCGGCAACACTCTTGGCGGGTGAAGGAAAAAAGGAGTAGGCCGAAGCGGGCGAGGTTCCCGAAGGCGCCTGCTCAGACCGATTCGCCGGTGGCGATAGAGGGGCCGGGATACTCGCTCCCTTTGCGGTAGGGCGCGACCACGCAGTTGCGGCCAATGGTGGTGCCGGCCGGCACCTCGGCTTCCTTGCCGATCAGGGTGATGCCGGTGTAGAGATGCTTGGGCTGCTGGCGGTTGGCCACCTGCTTGTCGTCGCCGTGGCCCACCACCGCGCCCTGCCCCACCATCACCAGTTTGTCGAGGATAGCGAGATCGACCACCGCCCCCTCGCTGACCACGCAGTCGTGGAGCAGGATGGAGTCGCGCACCGTGGCGCCCTTGGCCACCTGCACCCCGGGCGACAGCACCGAATTGACCACCGTGCCCTCGATGCGGCAGCCGGCCGCGATCAGCGAGTTCTGCACCAGGCAGCCGCCGGCAAAGCGGGCCGGGGTGCGGTCGGCCGGCCGGCATTCCGCCGCGGGATTCGGCCGGATGCCCCACGCCTCTGGCGCAATGGGGGCGTCGGGCCGCAAAAGGTCCATGTTCGCCTCCCAGTAGGCCTGGATGGTGCCGACATCGCGCCAATAGCCGCGGAAGGGGTAGGCAAAGACCTGGTCGCCGGCAATGGCCTTGGGGATGATATCCATGCCGAAGTCGAGATCGTCGCGAAAGGTCTCCAGCATCCGCAGGAGATACGCGGTGTCGAAGACATAGATGCCCATGGAAGCCAGATCGGTGCGCGCTACCTTGGGCTTCTCCTCCCACTCGACGATGCGCCCCTCCTCGTTGGTGATGCCGGCGCCGAACTGGTGGATCTGCTCGCGGGGCACCACCATCATGCCGATGGTCATGTCCGCGCCCTTGCGGCGGTGGAAGTGGAGCATGTCGTCCAGGTCCATGCGGTAGATATGGTCGCCGGAGAGGATGATGAGTTCCTTGGAGGGATGCGCCTTGATGAAGTCGATGTTCTGGCGCACCGCGTCGGCGGTGCCTTTGTACCAGTCGGAATCCTGGGAGCCGGTGCGGGGGGGCAGGATCTTCACCCCGCGGGTGCGGCCGGTGAAGTCCCACGCCTCGCCGCTGCCGATATGCTGCATGAGCGAGAGCGGCTTGTACTGGGTGAGCACCCCCACCTGGCTGAAGCCGGAATTCATGATATTGCTAAGGCTGAAGTCGATGATCCGATAGATGCCGGCAAAGGGCACCGCCGGCTTGGCCCTGGTCTGCACCAGGATGTTGAGGCGGCTGCCCACGCCGCCGGCCAAGAGCAGCACCAGGGTCTTGTCGTCGTCGCGGCTCATCGCACCACCTCGCCGGCCGCGATTACCGACCGGGTCAGCTGATCCGGCGAGAGCTCCGGATAGAGGGTGCACCCGGCGCCGATGGCCATCCCGGCCGGAATCTGGTTGTTCCAGCCCACCACCGTGGCCCGCTTGGCCAGGGGATCACCCGGCTCGCCCAGGCAGGCGCCATGGCCGAAACTGACATTGACGTCGCTCACCACTTTCTCCAGCTGACAATCCCGGCCCACCACGTTGTTGAAGAAGAGCACCGAATCACGCACCATGGCCCCCGGCTTGACATGGACGCCGGGGAAAAGCACGGAATTCACCACCTCCCCTTCGATGAGACAGCCGTTGTAGATGAGGCTGTTGCGGATGGAGGCGGTGGGGCCGACCTTGAGCGGCTGGCAGTCGCAGGTGCGGCGGTGGTCGAGGTTGGTGCGGATGCCCCACTCCTCGAGCCTGATCTTCGACGCCGGCCCCAACAGGTCCATGCTGGTCTGCCAGTACTCGTCGATGGTGCGGGTGTAGCCCCAGTAGCCATAGAACTTATAGCCATAGACCCGGTAAGGGCCCGCGATCAGGCGGGGGATGATGTTACGGCCGAACTCGAAGGAGTCGTCCTCCCGGGCGTTGACGGCCAGCAGATCATAGAGCACCTGGGGCCTGAAGCAATAGACCGTCATCGAGGCCCAGTTGCAGCGCGCCTCCGCCGGTTTTTCCTGATACTGCACCACCCGGCCGCCGCGGGGACCATCCTCGTCGTCGATCTCGGCCACCCCGAAGCGGTGCGCCTTCTCGAGCGGCACCTCCAGGCAGGCGATGGTGCAGTCCGCGTCTTTTTCGCGATGGTAGGCGAGGATCTCGCGGTAATCCATGTGGTAGACATGGTCGCCGGAGAGGATCAGGATGGTCTCGGGGTTGTGGAACTGGATGAAATCGAGGTTCTGGAAGACCGCGTCGGCCGACCCGCGGTACCAGCCCCCTTGCCCCGAACCCTGATAGGGCGGCAGGATCGAGACCCCCCGGTAGCGGCCGATCATGTCCCAGGCGGCGCCGACGCCGATGTGGCTGATCAGCGAAAAGCTCCGGTACTGACTCAGGATCGCCACCAGCTCCAGGCCGGACTGCATGAGATTGCTCAAGGGAAAATCGATGACCCGGGCAAAGCCGCCAAAAGGCACGGCGGACTTGGGCCGGTGGGTGGTGAGCACGTTGAGCTCGTCCACCCGGCCGCCGGCCAGGATGATGGAAAGCACCTTGGGTTTCAGTTTCATGATGGCCACGGGTTCCGACATGATGCTGCCATTATGGGCGGGGGCAGGACAAATTGCAAGACAGGGGCCGACAAAATTCGCCGGCCCGAACCGGTGCGACAAAAAACCGCAGAAGCGTATTCCGTTTCTAAATCAAGATGCGCACACGAACACCCCGCAAGGAAGTTATCGCTTGATTCAGAAAGGAATTACAGGTGTTTGGTGGTGAGGCGCACCAGGGTGTTGGTGGTGAATTCCGCGCCCTCGCGATCAAGGTTCTTGAGGGGCACCTCGGCTCGGGCCGCCTCGCGGTGACCGCCGGCCGAGCCAATCCGGCTGAAGACCTTTTCCGCCAAGCGGCCGGCGTTCTTTTTGTAGCCGTCGCAGCGGAAGATCACCACCAGCTTTTCGCCATGCACCCCGGAGACAAAAACCCAGGTCACGTCATGCACCTGCCGCAGGAAGTCGGCGATGAGCACCAGCACGTCCGGGCTCGGCACCCGGCCGATGTGGGCATAGAGCCGCTGTTTGGTGACCTTCATCCCGGCCAGGGCGATCTTGAAGTAGTTCAGCTCGGAACGCCGGAGGGAGGAGAGTTCGATCTTGCGGACCAGATGCGGGTTGGCGCGCTTGAAGAGGTAGCGGAAAGAGATGGCGTCGGCCAGGGTCGCCTTTTTCTCGAAGTTGTTGGTATCGGTCTTGATCGCATAGAAAAGCGCGGTGGACAGCGGCACCGAGGGCTTGATCCCGGCGGCCCGCAGGTATTCGACCATCATCGAGGCAGTGGCGCCGTATTCCTTGCGGATGTCGACGAACTGCGCCAACCACCCCTTGGTGGCCGGATGGTGGTCGATGACCACGCTGCAGGAGAGGTTCTCGAAGCAGGGCAGGTGGCTGGGCTGGGAATCGAGCATCACCCGCTTGGTGTACTCGGCCGGCTTGACGGTGTGGAGCCGTTCGATGGGGATCTTGAGCAGATCGACCATCACCAGGTTGTTGAGCCGCCGGATCTCGTTGGGACAGGCGATGGTGAGGCCCTTCACCCGATAGCGCAGCAGCCGCCGCACCGCCATGGCGCTGGCCAGGGCGTCCGGGTCGGCGCTGATCACCACCAGGACGGTGTCGTCCTTGCCAAAAACCGCCAGGAACTCCTGCAACCGTTCCTTGGCTGTCTTCTTGGAGTTGCGCTTGCGGTTGGGATCCGGTCCCAGCAGCGCGGTTCCATTCGTCGTGGCCATGCTCTCCCCGTTTCGTCACCGGCCCCAATCCGGCATCATCGCAACGAAAGGCCCCTCTATACCATGTCCGGCCATGGCTTGCAACACCCCTATTCCTCGCTGTAGAAAGGCACCGAGGGGAAAAGCTGGTGGTCGGTATGGGGGATGAAGCGGGAACCGGAGAAGCGGATCATAAATTCCTGGTTCACGTTCAATTCCACATAGGTGATCTTGCGCACGAGCGCCTGGGCCCGTCGGCGGGCCTCGCCATCGGTGAGGACCAATTCGGCGCCGGCCAGCGAGCTGTTGCCGATCGCCTGATAGGTTTCGAGGGGCAGGTCCGGCAGCATGCCCAGCACAATGGCCTGGCGCGGCGCGATGTGGCGGCCGAAGGCGCCGGCCACGTAAATCCTGTGCAGGGCGGTAAAAGGCATGCCGACCTGGTGCATCAGGGTGGTGAGGATGGCGTACATGGCCGCCTTGGAGCGCATGAGGGCGTCGAGGTCGATCTGGGAAAGCACCACCGGTTTGCCATCGGCCGCCTCCTCGGCCGGCGCCACCAGCAAGGCCGGACCATCGGGGCCGGCGAGGAGCCGCTCGCCCATGGCCAGCGGCCGGAACTTGCCGCGGATGTCGATCATCCGGGCAAGATAGAGGCCGGCCACCAGGTCGATGATACCGGAACCGCACAGACCGCGCGGCTTTTCGTTGCCGATGGTGCGATAGCGGATCGCTCGCGTTTCCGGCTCGACCGTGACCTGGTCGATGGCGCCGGGGCCGGCCCGCATCCCCATCCTGGCCACCCCGCCCTCCAGCGCGGGCCCGGCGGCGCCGGCGCAGGCAATGAGCCACTCGCGGTTGCCCACCACCACCTCGGCGTTGGTGCCGACGTCGATGAGCATGCTGGTGGTCTCCTCCTGGTCGAGGTTGCTGGCCACGATGCCGGCCAGGAGGTCGCCGCCGAAATAGCTGCCGATGCTGGGCAGCACCCAGACCGGCGCGGCCGGATGGATGGCGAGACCGAGGTCTGCGCCATGGCAGGGGTCCGGGGCGTTGACCATGGGAATGTAGGGTTCGCGGCAGAGATGGTAGGGATTGAGCCCGAGGAAAAGGTGGACCATGGTGGTGTTACCGGCCACACTCAGGGCGTGGATCGTTTCCGGGCGCAGCCCAGCCTGGGTGGCCAGCGCGGCCGCCAAATCGTTGATGTCGGCCACCACCGCCTGTTGCAGGGTGGCGAGGCCCTCGCCCTTGCCCGCGAAGTGGATGCGCGAGAGGATATCGGCGCCGTGCTCGGCCTGGCTGTTGGGCCGGGTGGCACGGGCCAACCGCGTGCCGGTGCGCAAGTCCAGCAGGGTTGCCTCCAGATGGGTGGTGCCGAGGTCGAGGGCCATGGCCGGCAGCTGCTCCGGCAGGGCGGGCAGGAAATCGACCAGCTCGACGCCCCCGGCCAGGTGGTTCACCACGGCGGCGCCGGCAAAGCCTGCGGCGCGGAAGCGCTCGCCCACCTTGGCGAGGTGGGCAAAGGGCACCACCACCGTCGCCAGCGGGGAGGGCAAGGCGCGCTTGAGCCGGTCGACGTCGCCGGTGTTGTCGCCGAGGCTCGGTGCGGCGGCGACAACCGCGATCGCTTCCACCAGCGGGGTCTGCATGGGGCTGCTCCCAAGATGTATTGGCGCCGCGACCGGCACGCCGGAGATTGACGGGATTCGTGCTTCAGGGTATGACATAGCAAATTCCAGCCCGGCGGACAAGCACTGATGCGGAAGAGAACCAATGGCTAACGTCCGCCCCGGCCACGAAAGAAGATGCCGCCAAGGCGGTTTTGTGGTATTTTTTTAAAAATAATCTCCGGCCGCCATCCACTATGCCCCTGCTGCTGCTGACATACCTCGCCACCGAGATACTCGCCCCCTTCTTCGCGAGCCTCATCATCCTCAACGCCATCCTCTTCCTCGGGCGCTTGGTGCCGCTGCTGGACGTCATCTTCGATTTCGGGGTCAGCATCGCCGATTTTCTGCGGCTCTGCGCCTACCTGATGCCGAAGCTGCTGCTCTTTTCCCTGCCCATGGCTAGCATGATGGGAGTCATCATCGCCATCACCCGCATGGTCAACGACAATGAAATCATGGCGCTCAAGGCCAACGGCATCGGCCTCTACCGCATGCTGCCGGCCGTCGGCCTCATCGCCCTCTGCACCGCCGCGCTCACCACCTTTACCGCCACCACGCTGCTGCCGCAGGGAACCATCGCCACCAAGAAGCTCTTCTTCCAACTCGCCAAGGAACGGATCGACCGGGGCGTGCAGCCCCGCCAGTTCAGCGAAGGAATCAAAGACGTGGTCCTCTATGCCGACCGGGTCGATTCGCATACCGGCGCCTGGCACGGCGTCTACCTTTCCGACCTGCGGGACCCCAAGGCGCCGATGACCATCGTGGCCCAGCACGGCACCCTCACCGCCAACGCCGCCACCATGCAGATCACCCTGCAACTGACCGACGGCAGCCTGCACCGGGCGGTGGCCCAAAAAACCCAGACCATGTACTTCCGCAGCTACACCCTCAGCCTGCCCATGCAGATGCCGGCCAGCATGGCGGGCGACCTGCGCTCCCGCATCGGCAGAAGCGGCCTCACCCTGTCGGAATTGCTGGCCGAGGCCCGCAAGCAACCGCCCAAGAGCCAGGAGCGGGCCGACTATCTCATCGAGTTTCACCAGCGGCTGACGCTGCCGGTAGGCTGCCTCATTCTGAGCCTCCTCGGCTTGCCGCTCACCCTGGTGGGCCGGCCCTCCCACCGCTCCATCGGCGTGCCGCTCGGCCTGCTGGTCTTCATTCTCTACTACGTGCTGCTCACCGCGGCCAAGGCCTTCAGCGAGCACAACGTCCTGCCGGTGGGGGTCGTCATGTGGCTGCCCAACCTCTGCTTCGCCCTGCTCACCCTCTTTTTCACCCGCTCGGTGGCCAACGAGACGACCCCCCTCTACGACCGGCTCGTCGAGGCCGGCACCGCGCTGCTCGACCTGCTGCCGTGGCGGCGGCCGAAGGTGGCGCCATGAAAATTCTCGACCGCTACCTGATCCTGCAGTTCGCCCGCAACCTCCTGCTGGTGCTGGGCGGGCTTTTGGCCATCTACCTGCTGGTCGATTTCTTCGAGCGGATCGACAACTTTCTTGCGGCCGGCCGCGGAGTGGGGCTGGCAACCAAATACCTGCTGCTCAAGGTGCCCTTCATCTACGAGCAGATGATCCCGGTCTCGATCCTCTTGGCCGGCATCATCACCCTGGGCGTGCTCAACCATCACCACGAATTCATGGCCCTCAAGGCGAGCGGCATTCCGGTCACCCGCATCGTTCGGCCGCTGTTCACCGCCACCCTGCTTGCCATCGCATTGACGCTGGCGATCAGCCAATGGGTGCTGCCGCCGACCATGGCCAAGGCCGACAGAATCTGGTACGAGGAGATCAACCACAACACCCCCAAGGGCATCGAACGCAACGGCCGCATCTATTTCCGCGGCGCCGAAGGCATCTACTCCTTTGTCAAACCGGCGCCGCACCAAAACCGTTTCGACGACTTCTCCTATGTCACCTGGGACCAGAACTTCCGCCTGGCCACCCTGCTCACCGCCAGCCACGCCACCTGGGAGCAGGGCATCTGGACCTTCTACGACGGCCAGTTCAAGAGCATGCAGCCGAACCAGCAGCACACGGTGGAACTCTTCGCCAAGCGCACCGTGCCGCTCCCCGAAAAGCCGGAGGATTTCTTCATCCCGGCCTACAAGGCCCAGGAGAAATCGCTCTCGCAGATGCTGACCGCTGCCACGGCGAGCGGCAGCCCGTTGGGCAGCGAGGCCTGGCTGCTGCTGCACAAAAAACTTTCCTACCTCTTCCTCGGCCTGCCGCTGCTGCTGCTTGGCCTGCCGGTACTGCTGGCCATGCACCGCACCCGGGGCCGCGATCTGGCGCTGGCCATCCCGGTCAGCTGCGGCCTCGCCTTCGCCGCCTGGGGCCTCTGGAGCGCCACCCAGGCCATGGCCCAGGCCGCCTACCTGCCGCCGGTGCTGGCCTCCTGGTCGATCCACCTGGTGGGCGGCGGCGTCGGCTTCTACCTCATCCGGCGGCATGACCACTGAGCCCATGGCCGGCGCGGGGGAGATTCCCTGGTCGCGGATCAAAAAGGCCGGCATCGTCGGGGTGCCGCCGCGGGCGGTGATCGGCGCCCTGAACGCCCATGAGATCGATATCTACGATCTGGACGAACCGCTGATCCGGGCGGACCTTGAAACCGCCACCCCCTTTCTGCCCACGGTCTATTGCGCCATCCTCCGTACCGCCGTGGTCAATGCGCTCTCTTGCCCGCTCGATGCCATCTTTATCGACGTCGGCCCCGGCAAGTGCGACGCCGCCCGCTACACCGCCCAGATTCTCATGCAACAGCTGACCATCCCGGTAATCATCACCGAAAACACCGATCGCGAACGCTTGGGCAACCCGATCTCGGAGAGCGGCCTGCCGCTGCTCGAGAAGATCCAGCGCATCACCGCCGGGGTGCGCGTTGCGGCGCTACCGGCCGAGGCGCCGCCACCGGTCCCGGCCACCGCCAGCTTCTGGGGCGTGCCCCCCCGGGATTTCAGCATCCTCGAACTCTTCCCGGCCACCACCCACGTCCACGGCTGGACCCGCTGCATGGAAAACAAAACCCCGGCCGATCACGCCCTGGAGCTGGTGATAAACACCGCGGTGCCCACCGTCTTCTTTGCCCAGTCCTTCTGCGCCAAGACCGCCCTGGCCCGCCACCTGGCCAAACACCACCCGCATGGCCTCTACCTCGACGTGGACGCCCACACCACCGGCAGTGCCAAGGCGAAGATCCAGGCCTTTCTCGAACTCGCGGGGGCCATGGCATGAAGCTCGGCGATTTCGGCACCAGTTACACTAAACTGTTCGACCTCACCGGCGTCGCGCCCGAGCCGACGATCGTGCCGACCAAGGATCTGCCCGCCGGTTTGCAGGTCGATTGGGCCACCGGCCACAACGGCAAACGCTACGCCGGCCATTACGTCAACGAGCTCATTGCCCTGGCCCGCGGCGGCGAGGAACTTATCGGCCGGCCGGACTTCCTGCTCCTCGACTGCGGCAGCCGCGACATCAAGTTCATCCGCTATGCCGGCGGCCGGGTCAAGGACATGGGCTGGAATGCCGAATGCGGCGCCTCCATGGGATTTACCATCGAGCTGCTGGAGCGCTACTACAACCTCGACCGGCAGCGGATGCAGGTGCCGACGCAGACCTTTTCCGTCACCTGCGGGGTCTTGGGGATGAGCGACATCTTCGATGCGGTGATTGCCGGGGTGGAGGTCTCCGAGGCGGTGGCCCGCTTCGTCCGGGGTATCGCCCTCAACGCCCACCGTTTTGCCGGCGAGCCAGACCTGGTCTATCTCTCCGGCGGCCTCTGCGACCACCCGGTCTTTGTCCAAAGCTTTCCCTGCGAGGTGGTGCCGCTGGGCCGCTTCGTGCTGCTCTCCGGCCTCATGGCCAGCGCGAGGCGGCAGGAGCCGCAGACCTCATGAACGAACCGCCCCCGGAGCGCCCCAACTGCATGGCGTGTCTGCATTTTTATGTCACCCACGAACCGGCGTTCCCGTATGGCTGCAAGGCCATGGGCTTCAAGTCCGCCCAGTATCCGGCCGTCACCGTCTTTGCCAGTTCCGGCATGCACTGCCAGTTGTTTGTCAGGAAGTCCACCGCGCCCCCAGCGGAGGCAGGCTGAGGAGTCAGCGTTTTTTCGCGGCGTGTTCGCGGATGAAGCGGGCCAGCCGGGTCAGGTCCTCATGGCTCAGGTCGCCGAACTGCATGCCGCACCGCCGGGTGGTGCCGTCGCTGTCGTCGTCAAGGGGGAGATCGGTGATGCTCTCCAAGGGGATGTTGTCGAAATAGAGGGTCTCGCCGCCAAAGATGATGCCGAACTCCACCGGCTTCTTGAGCAGCTTCTCGTAGGCATTGTAGCGGAAGGAAAGGCCGCCGAAACTGATGTCGATCAGCTCGCCATACACGGAATCAAGGGCTATCAGGCCATCCTTGACTTCATAGCGCTGGCACTTCCGACTATCGAATGGATTCTTCGTTCCTGCCATAGACATATTGTAGCGCCAACGCATGGCAATATACAAGCGGGTTTGCCGCCCCCTCCCTTCTCGCTCACATCATCCGCACCTGGCCGCAATCCGGACAGATCCAGGTGGGGCCGTTGCTGATCCCCCACTTGTTCTCCTGGAAACAGGCGTCGCAGATCTGGAAGCCGCAGGGGCAGCTCCAGCAGAACGGCAACACCTTGCGGCAGCAATGGCATTGGAACTCCTTGCGCCCGTGGCGCCGCTCCCGGTAGCCTTTTGGTTTGTCGCTCATGGTGTCTCCGGTCGCAATTCCGCATGAAGCCAGGCGAGATAGCCGCTGCCTCCCGCCACCACCGGCAGGGCCAGAATCTCCGGGGTTTGATAGGGGTGGATCGCCACAATCGCCGCCTCCACCGCGGCGAACAAATCCTGCCGGCTCTTGATGAGGCACTGGTATTCGCTCGCCTGCTCCATCTTCCCCTGCCACCAGTAGTGGCTGGTGATGGGGCCGACGATCTGCACGCAGGCGGCCAGCCGCTGCTCCAGAAGCGCGGTGGCGATGCGCCTGGCATCCGCCGCAGTTTCCACCGTGGTGACGATCTGGACAAATCCGCTCATGGCCAACCCCCTTTCTCTACACAATGCGACCGCCGCGTAGCACTGTCAAGCCAACTATCCCTAGACAATTATTGATTTTTCCTGGTAGAGTCAATAGTATTGTCGGGCTGCCGCCGCTGGCGGCACATTTTCCAGCAACCTCCAGGAGACCACCGCCCCATGCTCCTTGCCGTTGACGTGGGCAACAGCCACATGGTGATCGGCCTCTTCGCCGGTCGCGACCTCCGCTGCCACTGGCGGATGAAGACCGATGCCTCCTGCACGGTGGACGAACTCGCCGCCCTCTTCCACGGCCTCTTCGCCATGGAGAAGCTCGCCTTTGCCGATATCAGGGCCATCGCCATTGCCAGCGTGGTGCCGCCCATGGCGCTCACCTGGAAGGCCTTCACCGCCAAGTATCTTCACTGCGAGCCGCTGATGGTCACCAACGCCACTGCCGGCATCGAGGTCCGCACCGACAACCCGGCCGAGGTGGGGGCGGACCGCCTCGTCAACGCGGTGGCCGCCTACCAGGAATACCAGAGCCCGCTCATCATCGTCGATTTCGGCACCGCCATCACCTTCGACTGCGTCGCCGCCGACGGCGCCTACCTCGGCGGGGTGATCGCGCCCGGCATGGCGATCTCGCTCGAGGCCCTGGGCAGCCGCACCGCCAAGCTCCCGCGGGTGGACATCTCCACCCCGCCGCCCCATGCCATCGGCACCAACACCATCGACGCCATCAAAGCCGGCATCCTCTACGGCTACGCCGGACTCATCGAGGGGCTCATCAAACGGATTCAGGCCGAGATGGCGCCGGCAAAGCCACGGGTGATCGCCACCGGCGGCATGGCCGCCCTCATCGCCCCCTACACCGAGGCAATCGAGGCGGTGGACCCGATGCTCACCCTCAAGGGCTTGCAGATCCTCCATGAGCAGAACCAGTAAGCGCCTGCTGCCGCCGCC
>JAJZRO010000036.1 GCA_021802645.1 Deltaproteobacteria bacterium
GGCTGCAGGAAGAATACGGCGAGTTTCCGGCCGTGGTGGGGGATGCCACCCATGCGGCTGATCTGCATACCGCCGGGGTTGGGACGGCCAAGGGGGTGATCTCCACGCTGGACGACGACAAGGACAACCTCTGCGTGGTGGTCACCTGCCGACAGCTCAATCCGCAGCTCCATGTCATCTCCAGTTGCAAGGACCCCGAGTTCAGCGGCAAACTCGAACTGATCGGCGCCGAGGTGGTGATGCCCAGCGTCATCGGCGGCCTGCGGATGGCCTCCCAGATGATCCGGCCGCGGGTGGTCCGCTACCTCGATCGCATGCTGCGGGACGAACAGTGCGCGGTGCGCATCGAGGACGTGACGCTGACCGGCCGCTCGAACCTCGTTGGCCGGCCTCTGAGCGCCATCGACTTCGACAATTTTGGGCCGCTGCTGGTCATGGCCATCGTCCGAGGGGATGGCTCCACGACCCTTTACAACCCCAGACGCTCGGTGGTGCTGGAGGAGGGGGACATTCTGGTGGTTCAGACCGATCCCGACTCGCTGGCGCGCTTCCGCGATACGCACACATGAACAACCTGCGGGTGGTCGGCATCGGCGAGGGGCAGGTTTCGAGAGCGCCCGGCGACCTGCTGCGCACCTATGCGCTGGGTTCCTGCGTGGCCCTGGTGCTGCACCATCCGCTGACCATGACCGTGGGACTTGCGCACATCCTGCTGCCCGATTCGGTGAATCATGCCGGAAGCCGGCAGAAAAGCCCCGGGTATTATGCGGATACCGCCGTGCCTATCCTGATTAGGTTGGTGCTTGAGACGGCGGGGATGTACGCCCCGCTGGGTTCGGGCCTGGTCGCGAAACTGGTGGGCGGCGCCGCGGTATGGCGCAAGGATTCGTTGTTTCAGGTGGGCGACCGTAACGTGGCCGCGGTGGAGCGGCTGTTGCGGCAGCACCAGATTCCCCTGGTGGCCAGCGATACCGGTGGCACCGCCTCGCGCACGGTGACGGTCGAGGTGGCCAGCGGTGCCGTGACAGTGCGGTGGTCGCCAGGCAACAAGGAAGTGCGGTTGTAACCGAACGGGGGATGGGGAGATGGACGAGATGCCGGAGGTGCGGTTGCGGGTGCTGGTGGTGGATGACGAGCCGGCGGTGCGGGAGGTGCTTCGCCTTCGGCTGGACCGGTTGGGTTGCAAGACCATGGTGGCGGAGGATGCGGCCAGTGCCATCGTCCTGCTGCGCCAGGAACGTTTCCATGCGGTGATCACCGATAAGAACATGCCCGGCACCGACCATCCCGACGAAGGCGGGCTCGATGTGATCCCCTTTGCCAAATCGGTCAATCCCGGCTGCGCCATCTTGATGGTGACCGGTTTCGCCACGGTGGAGTCCGCCATCGAGGCGATGCGGCTCGGCGCCTTTGACTATGTCTCCAAACCGATCCTGGCCGACGAGCTCAAGGCAAAACTCGACCGGGTGATGCAGTATCAGCAGACCATCGATCCGGCCGGGACCATCTCGGCCTACAGCGTGTTTCGCGACGAGTTCCTTGCCACTCTCGATCGGGCGACGGCCGGCTGTCATCTGGACATGGAGGTCAAGGCGCAGCTGCTCGCGGCGGTGCAGCGCGAGATCGACCGCATCTTTCATGAGCGCCGGAAGTGGGAGCAGCTCATCTTGGAGCAACGCGAGGCCTTGGCCCGGGTGGCTGCCTGGGTGGAAGAACTGAAGGAGCAGTTGCCGGCAGCCGAGGGCCGGGTAGGTGAATTGCTGGCCGCGATCAGCAGTGAGGTGAATCACCGGCTGTAAGTCGTGGCGTTCAGCAGGCATGAAAAAAGGCGAAAGGCCCGCTGGCCCTTCGCCTTTTTGGTTGGCAAGGCAGAGAGTCGCTTAGGCGAGCTGCTTCATGATCGCCTCGGAGACCTCGCCGATGGAGGGCCGGCCGTCCACGGAGAGCACCTTGGTGTTGCCGCCCAACCCCTTGAAGTAGTTGACCGCGGCCATGGTGCCGGTCTTATCGTCGTAGTAGATGTTATGGCGCTTGTCGATGGCCGTATCGTCCTGGTCATCGGCGCGGGTCTTGAGCTCGCCGCCGCAGACCCGGCAGACCAGCTTACCGTCTTTTTCCACCGGCTTGATGGCGTCGAAGGCGATGTGGTTCGGGTGGTTGTTGTCGTTGACGCAGAGGCGGCGGCCGGTGATGCGGAGCTTGGCCACGTCGCGCGGCAGCACGATCTCGATCACGTAGTCGAGGGCGATGCCGGCATCCTTCAGGGCCTTGGCCAGGGTCTCGGCCTGTACCTTGTTGCGCGGGAAACCGTCCAGCAGCCAGCCAGTCTTGCAATCCGCCTCCTTGAGGCGGTCGAGGATCATCGGGATGGTGATGTCGTCCGGCACCAGGTCGCCGCGGTCGATGTATTCCTTGGCTTTCTTGCCCAGTTCGGTGCCGCCGCCGATGTTCTTGCGAAAGATGGCGCCCGACTCGATATGCGGGAAATTGTACTTCTTCTGGACAATGGCGCCCTGGGTGCCCTTGCCGCTGCCGTTCGGCCCAAAGATGAGAATGTTCATGGTCAACTCCTTGTTATGGTTTTATTCCCTGAAAACGGAACAGGATACGCGAAAAGCCGCGCTGCCAGCCGGGTAACGCCTGGTCGCAACGCATGAACCGGAAGGACTATAAACCAAATGCAGGGTGATGCCAAACAAAAAGAACAGGGAAATCAGGGGCGCGAAAGGAGGCTTTTGGCGGCGGGACAGGAAGATGGCGAACGCGGCCGGGCGAACCCCGGCCGATTGGAGCAGGGGAAGGTGGTCGAACAAGCGGGGGCTTACGGGCGCCTTTCGTTTAGCCAGTCGCGTGCCGGCGGCAGAACTCGCGCACCAGGGCCTGGCGTTCGGTAAGCAACAAGCGGAAATAGAAGGGGCTCTGCATCAAGACTCGTATGGCTTCCCGTGAGGTCATCTCCGTCCCTCCGTGGACGTTTTCCCCTCGTGTGCGATTCCTTTGTTGTATTCATCGGCAATCGGGCGGAAAAACTTGAACGAGGCGTCTGGATGCCGGCCGGTTCAAGTCAATAACGCTGGAAAAACATTCAGGAATATGCTTAGAATAGGGCAGGATGCGCCAGGGCGGCGGGGCCGCGGGCGCCGTTGCGTTGGGCAAACGAACCCGGCTCCCAGGAGCGGTATGAAACGAATCGTCGTGAGCAGCCTGTTGCTGCTGCTGCTTATCCTGACCGGCACCGTCGGCTATATGACCATCGAGGGCAGCTCCTTTTTCGACAGCCTCTATATGACGGTGATCACCATCACCACCGTCGGGTACGGCGAGGTGGTGCCGTTGCACCAGGCCGGCCGGATCTTCACCATGGCTCTTCTCCTGGTCGGCGTGGGGTTCGTGCTCTACCTGTTTGGCGAGATCACCAATGTCGTGGTGGAGGGGGGATTGCGCCGCATCCTCGGGAGGAACAACATGGAAAAAAAGGTGGCCGGGCTCAAAGACCATTACATCGTCTGCGGCTTCGGCCGGATCGGCAAGGTGATCTGCAAGGCGCTCCACGACAACCATCTGCCCTTTGTGATCATCGAACATGATGCCCAGGAGGTCCAGCAGATCAATGAACTCGGCTTCCTGGCCCTGGAAGGCAACGCCTCCAGCGACGAGACCCTGCTCAAGGTCGGGATCAAACAGGCCAAGGGCTTGATCGCCGTGGTCTCTTCCGATGCCGACAATGTCTACATCGTGCTCTCGGCCCGCGGCCTCAATCCCAAATTGTACATCATGGCCCGCTCCAGCGGCGCCGAGGGCACCGAAACCAAGTTGCTGCGGGCCGGCGCCGACAAGGTGATTTCGCCCTATTACATCGGCGCGGTGCGCATGGCCCAGATGATCATGCGGCCGACGGTGGTGGATTTCCTCGACCTCACCGTGCACGGCGGTGAGTTGGGGCTGCGGCTTGAGGAGCTGCGGGTTTCCGAGCATTCCGCCTTTAGCCACAAGACCCTGCTGGCCTCGAACATCCGCAAGAAGCACGACCTCATCGTGGTTGCCATCAAACGGGAGCATGGGGAGATGCTGTTCAATCCCACCCCAACCACCGAACTCCTGCCCGGGGATATCCTGGTGGTGCTCGGGGAATACAAGAGCATCAAGGCCCTGGAGCAGGAACTGTAGCGCCTGAGTTTGAGTTTTGGCGCCGGCAGCCGATACGAAGGAAAGGCGGGGCAAGAGATGAGATCACTTGGCATAGAGGGCGCATGGTAAGCGAGAAACTGTTCAAGGGGGGCGTCGAGATCCAGGATGACACCTTCATTCTGAGGGTTTCCAAGGACCATCTGCAGGCCGTGGCCGTGCCCAAGGAGGCCAAGGCCGGCGCCCCGTTCAATCCGCAACTGTTGGCCCACGAACTTGAGCAACACGGTATCGTTTACGGCCTGTTGCCGGAGCCGGAGCGGCTGCCGGACGGTTCCTATCTGATCGCCAAGGGGGAGCCGCCGATGCCGGGCCAGGACGCCAGGGTCAAGCTCCACGTCAAGCCCTCCATGGCCCGGTCGCCCAAGATGAAGGAGGGCAGCAAGGATCAGGTCGACTTTCGGGAACTCGGCACCATCGTCAACGTCGCCAAGGACCGGCTGCTGCTGGAGAAGATCTTGCCAACCGGCGGCACCGGTGGCAAGGATGTCTTCGGTGCCGACATTCCGGCCAAGAGTGGCAAGGACCGCAAACTCAAATGCGGCACTGGCGTCTATCTTTCCGACGATGAAACCAAGATCTTTGCCAAGTTCGACGGCAAGTTTCTCATGGCCGACGGCAAACCCTCGGTCTACGAGGAGCACGTGGTCAAGGGCGACCTCGACATCTCGGTCGGCAATGTGGCCTTCGGCGGGGCCAATCTCGTCATCCAGGGCGCGGTGTTGCCCGGTTTCACGGTGAAGTGCCGTGGCAACATCATGATCCAGAAGGGCGTCACCAACGCCTTTGTCATGGCGGGCGGCAACCTCACCGTGGTCGGCAGCGCCGTGGGCGAGCAGACCATTCTGCGCGCCAAAGGCACGGTGACCGTCGATTTCATGGAGAACGGCGCCAAGGTTGAAACCGCCAGCGACCTCGTGGTCAACGACTACATCGTGCAGTGCAAGGCCATGGTCGGCAAGAACCTCGTGGTGAAGGGCAAGGAGAAGGGCGTGGTGATCGGCGGCAATTACATCGTCGGCGGTTCCCTGTTCGTGAAGGAGCTGGGGGCCGAGACCGAGATCACCACCTCGGTGAGCGTCGGCATCGTCCCTTCCCTCCAGGCGAAGAAGCTGCAACTCGACGGCGAACTCCAGCTGTGGTCGGATCGCCTCAATGAGATCATCAAGAACATCAGCACGCTGGAGAAGATGCGAAAGGAGTTGGCGGCCGGCTTGCCGGCGGACAAGGCCGTGTTGCTCCAGAAGTACACGGCGGCGATGCCCAAGGCCATGGAGCGGGTCAACCATCTCACCGAGCAGGCCAAGGCCATGGAAGAGGACTTGGAGCAGATGGTGAACGAGAACATTTACGTGTACGGCAAACTCTATCCCGGCGTGGTCATCAGGATCGGCAGCGTCAGCCGCGTGACCACCTCCGAGGAAGAACAGTGCGTGGCCTACTTCGACAAGGAGAGCCGCCAGATCTTCATCCGCAAGATGAGCCGCGACGAG
>JAJZRO010000008.1:0-30456 GCA_021802645.1 Deltaproteobacteria bacterium
GCCGCCGGAGGCAAAAGCCTCACCGGCGAGCAGTTCGGGATCGTGGCCATCGCATGACCGGCAGCACAACCGGCAATACCCGCAGGGAACTCTTCGACGCCCATCTGCACATCATCGACAACCGGTTCCCGCTGGTGCCCAATCACGGCTTCCTGCCGGATGCCTTCACCTGTGCAGACTATCTGGATCGCATGCAGGGCTATACCCTGCTTGGCGGCGCCGTGGTCTCGGGTTCCTTCCAGGGGTTCGAGCAATCCTACCTGCTCCACGCCCTGGCCCGGCTCGGCCCCTCCTTCGTGGGCGTCACCCAGTTAGCGGCAACGGTTGCGGACCATGAACTGCTGCGGCTCAACACCCTTGGGGTGCGTGCCATCCGCTTCAACCTGAAGCGCGGGGGCTCCGAGGATATCCGCCACCTGGAACACCTGGCCAGGCGGGTCCACGAAACCGTGGGCTGGCACGTGGAACTCTACGCCGATGCCCAGGATTTGGCAGACCTCTTTGACACGCTCGTCTCGCTCCCGGCGGTGAGCCTCGATCATCTCGGCCTGTCGCGCGCCGGGTTCGCCACCGTCGTCCGGCTGGCCGAAAAAGGAGTGAAGATCAAGGCCACCGGTTTTGGCCGGGGCGATCTCGAGGTGGGGAGGGCCTTGCGCGATCTCTACGCGGCCAATCCGGAGGCCCTCATGTTCGGCACCGACCTGCCCTCGACCCGCGCCGCCCGCCCCTACACCGAGGCGGATTATGCACTGGTGCGCGACACCCTGGGCGAGGCAGGCGCCACGCGGGTCTTTTTTGCAAACGCGCTGATGTTCTACAAACCCCGCGCCGCCGGCTGAAAAGTCCCCGCCGGAAGAATCCTCCCGCCATCCCGGTCTTGACGGATTGGGCCGCAGTGTCTATACCAGAGGGAACCAACCGCCACCGTGCGCCCGCCCTTTTCCCGCAACCCCCCTCAGGAGACCATGGACACCGCCACCCAACTCCTTGACCAGTTCCACGCCATGATCGGCACCACCCTGCCGCGCCAGCTCGTGGTGGTGCTGGTCTATGCCCTGCTGGCCAAGGTCGCCGACATCTTCATCGACCGGGTGCTCAAACGCTTCACCGCCTTCACCAGGATCGCCTTCGACGATGTCCTGATCGAGTTCGCCCACCAGCCGATCTGCTGGACCATCGTGCTGCTCGGCCTGGAGCACGCCCTGCTGCTGACCCAGTTGGACAAGCCGTGGGAGACCATCCTGCCCGCCCTGCTCAAGAGCGCCATCCTGATCCTCTGGTTCGTGCCCCTCTTCCGCCTGATCCACTGGGCGGTGGACGAAAACGCCGAAGCGGTGATGGAACGCGGCAAGATCGGCACCGACCTCTTTCTGCTCTTAAAAAACGTCCTGCGGGTGGTGGCGGTGGCCATCGGCCTCATCTGGCTGCTCGCCATCTGGCGGGTCAACCTGACCCCGCTCTTCGCCTCGGCCGGTATTGCCGGCATCGCGGTGGCGCTCGCGGCCAAGGACACCCTGGCCAATTTCTTCGGCGGGGTGAGCATCTTCGCCGACCGCAGCTTTAAGGTGGGCGACTACATCATCCTCGAGAAGGCCGAACGCGGCGAGGTGGTGGAGATCGGCATCCGCTCCACCCGGCTCAAGACCCGCGACGACGTGCTCATCACCATCCCCAATTCGCTGCTGGCCACCACCAAGATCGTCAACGAGAGCGCGCCGATCCCGCGCTTCCGCATCCGCATCCCGGTGGGGGTGGCCTACGGCAGCGACGTGGACGAGGTGGAGGCGACCCTGCTGGCGGTGGCGGCAGCCAACCCGCAGGTGGCGCGGGAACAGGAACCGCGGGTGCGGCTGCGCTCCCTCGGCGACTCCTCCCTGAACTTCGAGCTGCTCCTCTGGGTGGAGGACCCGAGCCTCAAGGGGCTGGTCACCCACCAGTTGCTCAAGGCGATCTACCGGACCTTCAACGAAAAGGGCATCGTGATCCCCTTCCCGCAGCGGGACGTGCACCTGGTCCCGCCCGCAACGGAGGTACAACCATGAATCTTGTCGCCATTCTTCTCGGTACTTTGCTGCTGCTCTTCGGCCGCCGGCTCTTCTGGCTCTTTGTGGCGGCCGCCGGCTTTCTGGCCGGCATGGAGGCGACCCGGCTGCTGCTGGCCCATGAGTCGATGTGGCTGCAGATTACCGTGGCCCTCGGCGCCGGCCTGATCGGCGCCCTCATCGCCATGCTCGCCCAGCGCCTTGCCTTCTGCCTGGCGGGATTCCTCGCCGGCGGCTACCTCACCCTGGTGCTCATGCACATGTTCGGCCTCTTTGGCGGCGGCTTCTGGGTGCTGCTGATCGGCGCCTTCGTCGGGGCGCTCGCCGCGCTCCTGCTCATGGACCCGGCCATCATCATCCTTTCCGCGCTGGTCGGGGCCGGCGCCATCGTCCATGGGCTCCGCCCCGGCTTGCTTCTCGGCATCATCCTCTTCGTCGGCCTCGTCCTCCTCGGCATCCTTTTCCAAAACCGCCCCCCTGCCGAACCGCCGGCGGAACACTGAAGGGTCTTGCATGAAGCCGCGGCCGATTCTATAGTGCGCCCATGTCTGCCGAGAAAAAAATCTGCGCGGCCTGCCACGGCACCGGCCAGTGGACCTTCTTTGGCGGGGTGAGCCGCTTTTTCTTCACCGTGGAGGAGTGCCCGGAGTGCGCCGGGCTGGGCTTCCTCGTGGCCCCGGAAAAGGAAGCAGCGGTGTTGCCCAAACGCCGGGCGCCTGGCAAGCGGGCGACCACGCCGCAACGCGCCCGCCGCCGGAAATAGCGGTATCGACGGCCTGTGGACGCGGTCTGGCATTTTTTGCGGCAACCGGGTAGAGTGGGAGAAACCCTCGTACGGGCAGCGGCCCAAAGGAGCCCCATTGGCACGGACAAACTTTCAGTATGAGAAGCGCCAGAAAGAACTCGCCCGCCAGAAGAAGAACGAAGAAAAGCGCCTGCGCAAATTGAACAAGAAGGAACAGACGGCCGAGGAGCCCGCCCCCCCGGCCGAAGAAGACAACGGCTGACCGCCATACTCCGCCATGCCACCTCGAACCACCCCCGCCGCCGGCCTGGTCTATTCCACCGAACACGGCACCATGTGCCCCACCTGCGGCCACCCCAAGAAGCAGTGCGCCTGCTCGCGGCAGAAGACCACGCCCCGGGGCGACGGCATCGTGCGGGTAGGCCGCGAGACCAAGGGCCGCAAGGGCAAGGGCGTGACCATCATTAGCGGCCTGCCGCTCGACGAGGCGGCGCTCCAGCAGCTGGCCAAGCAGCTCAAGCAGCGTTGCGGCAGCGGCGGTACCGTCAAGGACGGGATGATCGAGATCCAGGGCGACCACCGCGCCGTGCTCATCGAAGAACTGCAAAAACAAGGCTACCGGGTGAAACAGGCCGGCGGCTGACCGCTGCCGGAAACGCCATGACCGTTCTCGACTGCATCAAATCCCGCCGCAGTATCCGCCGCTTCACCGACCAGCCGGTGCCGGAGGAACTGCTTGAGTTGCTGCTCGAAGCCGTCCGCTACGCGCCCTCCTGGGGCAACACCCAGTGCTGGGAGATCGTGGTGGTGCGGGAGCAGGCGCCAAAGGAGGCGCTTGCCGCCCTGCTGCCGCCCAAGAATCCCGCCACCCTGGCCGTGCCCCATGCCCCGCTCGTCATCGCCATCTGCGGCGCCACCCACAAGGCCGGCTTCTACCAGGGCCAGCCGGTCACCAAATTCGGCGACTGGCTGCTCTACGACCTCGGCCTCGCCAGCCAGAACCTCTGCCTGGCCGCCCACAGCCTGGGGCTGGGCACCGTCATCGTCGGCGCCTTCGACCACGACCAGGCCAAGGCGATTCTGCACCTGCCCGCCGGCTACGAGGTCGTGACCCTCATCCCGGTCGGCTATCCAGCCCAAGCGCCCGGCGCCCCCAAACGCCGGCCGGTGGCGGAATTCAACCACAGCGATTTTTTCCGCCCCCGCTGATCCTCCTTCCTCCCCGCCCTTTTCCCGCTTCTCCCCCGCCGCCCGCCGAATATCCCTTGACAGGGGCCAGCGGCAGCGGTATGAGCTTACAGCGCATTTGGACAATTTAGGACAGAAATGGACAAAACCTTTATCAGCGTCAAGAGCCTCGCCCAGAAAATGGGGGTATCGGAAAAGACTGTCTATCGGATGGTGAGCGACAGCCAGCTTCCCTTTGCCGTCAAGATCGGCGGCCAATGGCGCTTCCGCAGCGACACGGTGGAGACGTGGCTCAACGCCAAGAGCGGCAACCACCCCGGCGCCCAGACCACCAACATCGCGATCACCCTGGCGGAAACCCTACAGAACGGCGCGGTCCTCTACCGCATCCACGGCAGCAATCGCGACGAGGCCCTGGACGAACTGCTGGCCGCCCTCACCTACTCCAGCCGGGTCGATCCGCTGCAGACCAAAATTTCCGTCCTCGCCCGCGAATCGCTCTGCTCCTCGTCGTTCCAGGGGATCGCCTTCATGGGCGTAAGCCCGGAGCGGCCGATCTTTTTCGAAAAGACCATGACCCTCGTCGCCTTCCTGGAAAAGCCCGCCGACTTCAAGGCGCTGGATCACCGGAAAACCGAGGCCATCTTCCTGGTGCTGCCGGCCAGCCTGGCGGAAGGCGCCCTCATCGAGGGCCGGCTGCGCCGGCTGGCCATGGAGCCGGAGTTTCACCGCGAACTCAAAAAACAACCACCCCGTCGGGAGCTGCTGCACTACCTCGACCAGAAGGAAAAAGAGATTTTTGGCAGTGACAACGCGCCCGGCCAGAAGGCCAAGCGGGCTGCCGCCTCTCCTTCGGTGCCGGCAGCAAACCCGGTCTAACGCCTGCCTTTGCCCGGATCGATTTCATGACTCCCATCTTTGCCACCGACATCAACGGCCTGCTGTTGGCCCTGGCCGTCCTGCTCGCCGGCGGCCTGCTCTGCCTGCTGGCCGGCCCCCGCGCCCGCCTCGCTCACCTGCTGGGCGCGTCCACTGCTGCCCTGGCCTCGCTCATCGGCCTGACCGCCGCCCTGCCGGCCCTCTCCGTCGCGGGATCGCAGCAGGTGGCGCTCTCCTGGCCCGCTGCCGGCCTCAACCTCGCCCTGACCCTCGACCCGCTGGCCGCCTTTTTCCTGCTGCCCATTTTTCTGCTCACTTTCTGCGGCGCCCTCTACGCCATCGATTATCTCCATTTCCCGGCCCGCAGCTGGCGCGCCGGGCTGCACTGGTTTTTCTACAACACCCTCGGGGCCAGCATGGCCGTGGTGGTGCTCGCGGCCAACGGTCTCGTCTTCATGCTGGCCTGGGAACTCATGTCGCTCAGCTCCTTCTTCCTGGTCACCCACGACTACCAGGAGGAAAAGGTGCGCCAGGCCGGCTGGCTCTATCTGGTGGCCACCCATATCGGCGCCGCCTTCCTCTTCTTTGTCTTCTTTGAGGCCTCCCGCGTGGCCGGCAGCCTGGATTTCGCCAGCTTTGCCGCCCTGCGCGCCCTGCCGGTTGACGCCACCCTGCTGCTCTTCTTTGCCGCCCTGATCGGCTTCGGCGCCAAGGCCGGCCTCTTCCCGCTGCACGTCTGGCTGCCCGACGCCCACCCGGCAGCGCCCAGCCATGTCTCGGCCATCATGTCCGGCGTCATGATCAAAACCGCGCTCTACGGCCTGCTGCGACTGCTGACCTGGCTGCCGCCCATTCCCGCCTGGGCAGGGATCGCGGTCGCCCTGCTCGGCATCACCGGCGCGCTCTTCGGTATCGCCATGGCCGCCACCCAGACCGACATCAAACGGTCGCTGGCCTATTCCACCGTGGAAAACATCGGCCTCATCTTCCTCGGCCTCGGCCTCTGGCTCTTTTGCCAGGCCACCGGCCACGAGCAGGCAGCGGTGCTGGCCCTGGTCGGCGCCCTGCTGCACATCTGGAACCACAGCCTGTTCAAAGGGCTGCTCTTCCTCGGCGCCGGTTCCGTGGTCCACGCCACCGGCAAGCGGGAACTCTCGGCCCTCGGCGGTCTGCTGCGCCGGATGCCGCTGACCGGCTCGCTGCTGCTCTTCGGGGCCGCCGCCATCTCGGCCCTGCCGCCCTTGAACGGCTTCATCAGCGAGTGGTTGCTCTACCTGAGCCTCTTCAACGCCGGCCAGGATGCCGCCGGCGGCGCCGCCTTCTTCTTCATGCTGCTCGCCATCCTGCTGGCGCTCACCGGCGGCCTGGTGGTGCTGGTGATGACCCGCCTGCTCGGCGTGGCCCTCCAGGGCGAACCCCGCAGCGCGGCGGCCGCCGAGGCCCATGAATCTTCCGCGGTGCTCATCGCCGCGATGTCCATCCCCGCCGCGCTCTGCCTGCTGGTCGGCGTCATGCCCCAGCTGCCGCTGCAAGGCATCAGCGGCCCGCTCCTCACCCTGCTCGCCCCCAACCATGCCCCAACCGGCTCGCCCCTGCTGCCGCCCTTTGGCCCGGCGTGGAGCCTCAGCCTGCTGACAGGCCTAGCGGCGCTGGTGGCCATCGTGGCGATCCGCACCTGGCGCCGCCGGAACGCCAGCCGGCTCGCCACCTGGGGCTGCGGCTACCTCAAGCCCAGTGCCCGCATGGCCTACACCGCCGGCAGCTATAGCCAGTTCGCCCAGGACACCGTCTTCTGCTCCTGCGTCACTCCCACCGGCGCCTCGACCCGCGGCCCCGCCCTCTTCCCGCCACCGGCCCAGTTCGGCCAGGAGCGGCTCGATCCGGCGCTGACCCGCTGGTTTCTTCCCCTCTTTGGCAAACTCGCCGAACGGGCCTATGCCTTCCGCCGGTTGCAGGCCGGGCAGTTGAGTATTTACGTGCTCTACATCTTTATCGCTACCATCCTGCTGTTGGGATGGGGCATAATGGCACCATGAAATCATAATCCAGGGAACCGCCATGATCATCCGCCTGCTGTTGCACTTCTTGCTCCTGGCCGGCCTCTCGCCGCTCCTCATCGGCGTCATCACCCGGACCAAGGCGATCATCGCCGGCCGCCAGGGTGCTCCCCTGTGGCAGCCCTACCGCGACCTGCGCCGGCTGTTTGGCAAGGACATGGTGTTGAGTTCCACCACCACCTGGGTCTTCCGCGCCGGACCGGTGGTGGGGATCGCGGTGCCGCTCATCGCCGCGCTGCTGATCCCCTTCGGCGCCGTCGGCGCCCCTCTTTCCTTTTCCGGCGACCTGGTCCTCTTTGTCTATCTCTTCGGCCTGGCCCGCTTCTTCACCGTGCTGGCCGCGCTCGATACCGGTTCGAGCTTCGAGGGCATGGGGGCCGCCCGCGAGGCCACCTTCTCCTGCCTGGCCGAACCCACGCTCTTTGTCGCCTTCATCGTGCTGGCCCGCATCTCGGGCAGCTTTACCCTCGACACCATGTTCAAGACCCTGCTGGCCAACAACCTGCAGACGGTCTACGGGGTGTCGCTCGTCCTTACCGCTATCTGCCTCTTCATCATCCTGCTGGCCGAGAACAGCCGCATCCCCTTCGACGACCCCAACACCCACCTGGAACTCACCATGATCCACGAGGTGATGGTGCTGGACCACAGCGGCCCGGACTTCGGCCTCATCCTCTACGGCGCCGCCATGAAGCTCATGGTGATGGGCACCCTGGTGGTCAACTTCATCATGCCGCCCTCCACTGGCGATCTGTTCGTGGACGCCGCCTTCTACACCGCCGCCCTGCTGGCGCTGGCGGTCGGTATCGGCCTGGTGGAATCGGGCATGGCCCGCCTGCGGCTCCTCAAGGTGCCGCAGCTTTTGATCGGCACCTCGCTGCTCTCCTTCTTCGCCCTCGTGCTGCTGTTGAGGTAATTGCCATGAACACGCCGCCAAATCTGATCCTGCTCTTCGTGATCCTCTTCAACTTCTTCATCCTCGGCACCAGCCGGCTCAACACCTGCATCCGCAGCGTCGCCCTGCAGGGGGCGCTCTTGTCGCTGCTGCCGCTCTTTCTGCACACCCTGACCTTCCATACCTATCTGCTGGCGGTTGGCGCCTTCGTCCTCAAGGGCCTGCTCATGCCCTGGCTGCTCTTCCGGGCCATCCGCCAGGTGAAAATCCGGCGGGAGGTGGAACCGCGCATCGGCTATATCCCCACCCTGCTGCTCGGCGCCTTGACCACCGCCGGCGCCTTCATTTTCGGCGACCGCCTGCCGCTGCTGCCGGAGCATCTCCATTCGCTGTTCATCCCGGCCGCCCTCTCCACCCTGGCCGCCGGCTTCCTGATGCTGATCACCCGCCGCAAGGCCATTGCCCAGGTATTGGGCTACCTGATGTTCGAAAACGGCATCTTCATCTTCGGCACCCTGCTCGCTGAGACCATGCCGTTTCTGGTGGAGATGGGGGTGCTGCTCGACATGCTGGTGGCCATCTTCGTGATGGGGATCGTGATGCACCACATCAACCGGGAATTTTCGACGCTCAACACGGAACAACTGAGTCTGCTGAGGGAATAACATGCTGCTCTATGCCGTCATTTTCCTGCCCTTTGCCGCGGCCGCGCTCGCCGCCGTGCTGCCGTCCGACCGGTTGCGGCCCTGGCTGATCCCGATCACCGCCCTCCTTCATTTCGCCCTAGTGCTGGGCATTACGGCAACGGCAGCGCCGGCCGTGAACCCCAACAGCCTCCTGGGCCTCGATGCCCTCGGCCGCTTCATCCTCTTTGTGGTCAGCCTGCTCTATGCCGCCTGCTCCTTCTACGCCCTGGGCTATTTCCGCTACCATGCCGACTGGGAAAACCGCATCTTCATCACCGCCCTGCTGGCCTTCCTGGGGGCCATGACCATCGCCGCCGCTTCCCGGCACCTCGGCCTGCTGTGGGTGGCGGTGGAGG
Source organism: Deltaproteobacteria bacterium (assembly GCA_021802645.1). GTDB lineage: Bacteria > Desulfobacterota > Desulfobulbia > Desulfobulbales > Desulfurivibrionaceae > JAJZRJ01. The sequence goes on from JAJZRO010000008.1 coordinate 8,849, forward strand.
CCACCACCCTGGTGAGCGCGCCGATGATTTATTACAACCGCAACCGCTTCTCCATCGAGGCCACCTGGAAATACCTGCTGCTCTGCTCGGTGGGCATTGCCCTGGCGATGCTCGGCATCCTCTTTGTCGCGTATGCCGGCCTGCACGGCGGCGGCGAGCAGGAACTGCTGCTCGATCAGATGCTGGCCAGCGCCTCACTCTACTCCAAACCCTGGCTGCGGGCCGGTTTCGTCTTTCTGCTGGTGGGCTTCGGCACCAAGATGGGGTTGGCGCCGCTGCACACCTGGAAACCGGACGCCTACGGCGAGGCCCCGGGATTGGTGGGCGGGCTGCTGGCCGGCGGGCTCACCAGCGTGGCCTTTCTCGCCATCCTCCGCGCGGTGCAGATCATGATCGCCGCCGGTGAACAGGTGCTGGTCCGCCAGATGCTGCTGGCCCTCGGGGTGCTCTCCCTGATCTTCGCCGCCGTCTTCGTCATCCGCCAGCGGGACATCAAGCGGATGCTCGCCTACTCCAGCGTCGAGCACATGGGCATCCTGGTCATCGGCGTGGCGGTCGGCGGCCTGGCCACCTACGGGGCCATGTTCCATGTCCTCAACAACGCCCTCACCAAAGGGGTGCTCTTCATGACCGCCGGCAACATCCACCGCCACTACGGCAGCAAGCGGATGTGCGAGACGCAAGGGGCGCTCTCGGTGCTGCCCTATTCGGCGAGCCTGTTTCTGGCCGGCTTTCTCGCCATCACCGGCTCGCCCCCCTTTGCGCCCTTCATGAGCGAATTCACCATTCTGCGCGGCATGTTCGCCGGCGGCCATCTCGTCCTGGGCGCCCTCTTCATCGGCCTGTTGGTGGTGATTTTCATCGGCATGGGCGGCACCGTGCTGCCGGTGACCATGGGCCCCCACCTGGAAGAGACGGAGGACGAGGCCAGCGACTACCGGGAGACGCTGCTCACCATCGGCAGCCCGTTGTTCCTGCTGGCGGCGGTTCTCTGCCTCGGCATCTATCTGCCCGAACCGCTCAAAATCATGTTCAGTGAGGCGGCCAAACTCGTTGAGGTGACCCCATGACCCCCGAGATCGCCCTTACCAACGGCGGTCGGCTGCCGCTGGCCGCCATCCCGGTGCTGCCGTTTCCGGAGTTTGCCAGCGGGGTCATCGACCTCATCCGGCACAGCGCCACCCCCATCGCCTATTTCGCCGATCAGCCCGCGCCGGAAGCGCCGCCGGAACTCTTTGCCGTGCTCACCGCTGCAACGCCGGGCACCTTTACCGTGCTCCGCAGCCGCCTCGCCCCCGGCTTCACCTCGCTGACCACCCGCGCGCCGCAGCTTCACCTCTTCGAGCGGGAGATCGCCGAGCAATACGGTATTGCCGCCAGCGACCATCCCTGGCTCAAACCGGTGCGTTTCCATTCGGTCTGGCACGGCACCACCGATGCCTGGGGCCGGGATCCCGGCCGCCATCCGCAACCGGGGGTGATGGACTTCTTCCGGGTCGAGGGCGCGGAGATCCACGAGGTCGGCGTCGGTCCGGTCCATGCCGGCATCATCGAACCCGGCCACTTCCGCTTCCAATGCTTCGGCGAAAAGGTCCTGCACCTCGAAATCTCGCTCGGGTACCAGCATCGGGGGATCGAACGGCTGCTGCTGGGCGGCCCCTGGCCGCAGACGCCAAGCCAGATCGAGACCATGGCCGGCGACACCACCGTCGGCCACATGACCGCTTACAGCCTGGTGCTGGAGGGACTGACCGGCACCGTGGCGCCGCCGCGCGCCCAGGCCCTGCGGGCCGTGGCCCTGGAACTCGAACGGCTGGCCAACCACGTCGGCGACATCGGGGCCCTGGCCGGCGATGTCGGCTTCCTGCCCACCGCCTCCTACTGCGGCCGGCTGCGCGGCGATTATCTCAACATGACCGCCGCCATCTGCGGCAGCCGCTTCGGTCGTGGTCTGGTGCGGCCGGGCGGCGTCCTCTTCGACCTTGAACCCGCCCGCCAGGCGCGGCTGCTGCAAACCCTGGCCGACATCGTGCCCAACACCCGCGGCGCCTTGAGCCTCTTTTTCGAGGCGCCCTCGGTGCTCGGCCGCCTGGAAGGGGTCGGCAAGGTGCTGACCGACGACGCCCTGGGATTGGGACTGGTCGGGGTCGCGGCCCGGGCCTGCGGGCTCGACTGCGACACCCGCCGCGCCTTTCCCGTCGCCCCCTACACCACGGAAAACGTGCCGGCCATCACCGAGGCGAGCGGCGATGTCTTTGCCCGAGCTCGCGTCCGCCAGCGGGAGATCGAACACGCCCTGGCCTTTGTCCGCCAGGCCCTGGAAAACCTGCCGGCCGGTCCCATCGCCACGCCGCTCACGGCCTTGCCGGCCGACACCCTGGCCCTCGGCCTGGTCGAGGGCTGGCGCGGCCGCCTGGCCCACATCGCGCTGACCGACGCCCAGGGCCGCTTCCGGCGCTACAAGGTGATCGATCCCTCCTTCTTCAACTGGAGCGGCTTGGCCATGGCGCTGCGCGACGAGCAGATTTCCGACTTTCCGTTGTGCAACAAGAGTTTCAATCTTTCCTACTGCGGGTTTGACCTGTAAGCGCAGGGCTACGACGAGGCAGCTATGCTACGCATTCTCTACGAACGTTTTCAGCAAGGTTACCGGACCAGCCCCTTTCCCAAACAGGAGCCGACCTTGCCCGACCGCTTCCGCGGTCTGCCGCGGCTGCACCCGGAGCGCTGCGCCGCTGGCTGCCGCGAGTGCGCCCAAGGCTGTCCCTTTGGCGCCATCCGGGAGCAACACGGCGCCCTTGCCCTCGACTTGGGCCGCTGTCTCTTCTGCGCCGACTGCCACGCCTGCCCGCATGGCGCGCTCGAATTCTCCACCGACTATCGTCTGGCGGTCCGCCGGCGTGAGGAGCTGACCATCACCGCCGACCGCGGCCCCGTCCTCGCCGCGCCGCTCGACGCGCCACTCAAGGAGCTCTTCGGCCGCTCCTTCAAGCTCCGCCAAGTTTCGGCCGGCGGCTGCAATGCCTGCGAGGCCGATGTCAACGTGCTCGGCACCCTGGTCTTCGACCTGGGCCGCTTCGGCATCCAGTTCGTGGCCTCGCCGCGCCACGCCGACGGCATCCTGGTCACCGGCCCGGTCACCGAGAACATGCGGGAAGCCCTGCTCGCCACCTATGCGGCAGTGCCGGAACCCAAGGTGGTGATCGCCACCGGCGCCTGCGCCATCAACGGCGGCCCCTTCAGCAACGCGCCGGAGGTCCACAACGGGGTGGGCGCGCTGTTGCCGGTGGACCTCTTCATTCCCGGCTGTCCGCCCCACCCCTACACCATTCTGGACGGCCTGCTGCGGCTGCTCGGCAGACGAGAGGTGGCGGACTAACGGGCAGCCGGCCCGCCCAGCGGCGTTTGCGCCCTGGGAAAACGGCCCAGAAAAAGGGAGGAAGACCGTATGACCCTCTTCGTTACGGCTATCTGTCTCATCCTTGTTTCTGCTTTCCTGGCGCCTTGCACCCGCAAGGGTTCGACCTTCTGGGATACCTGCTCCCTGGCCTGCGGCCTGGGCGGCACCCTGCTCGGGCTCGTTGCCACCCTCGTCGCCCTCGCCCACCCCGACGGCGCGGTCCTGAGCCACCCCTGGCCCGGGGTCGGCGGCCTCTTTGTCCTCCGGCTGGACGGCCTTTCGGCGGTCTTTCTGCTGCCGGCTTTCCTGATCTGCGGCGCCGGTCTGCTTTACGGCAGCGGTTACTGGCCGTGTCAAGACAAGCCGGCCAGCAGCGCCTGGCTTCGCTTCTTCTACCCCCTGCTCGGCGCCGCCATCGGTATCCTGCTCACCGCCGGCAACGGCCTGGTCTTTCTCTTTGCCTGGGAGACCATGGCACTCTGCGGCTACTTCCTCATCGTGACCGAACGGGACCAGGAAGAGGTCCAGCAAGCCGGCTTCCTCTATCTCGCCGCCACCCACACCGCCACCCTGGCCCTCTTCGCCCTCTTTGCCCTCTTGGGCGATCACGCCGTCCTGAACACCCTGCCGGCCGTCGGCTCCCTCGACGGCACCACCCCGCTCGCCGCCGCCCTCTTCCTCCTCGCCCTCTTCGGCTTCGGCTTCAAGGCCGGGATCATGCCGCTCCATATCTGGCTGCCCAAGGCCCATGCCGCTGCCCCCAGCCACGTTTCCGCCCTGCTCTCCGGGGTGATGATCAAGATGGGCATCTACGGCCTGGTCCGCACCGCCAGCTTCTTCCACGGTATCCCCAACTGGTGGGGCTGGACCATCCTGGTGCTCGGGATGCTGTCCAGCATCCTGGGCGTGGTCTTCGCCATTGCCCAGCACGATATCAAGCGGCTACTTGCCTACCACAGTGTCGAGAATATCGGCATCATCCTGCTAGGGCTCGGCGTCGCGCTCTTGGGGCGCAGCTACGGGGTCGCGGCCATGGTCGTCCTGGGACTGGCCGGCGCCCTGCTCCATGTCATCAACCACGGGCTCTTCAAGGCGCTGCTTTTCCTGAGCGCCGGCTCGGTGATCCATGCCACCGGCACCCGCGAATTGAATCGCTACGGCGGCCTGTTGCGGCCGATGCCGCTCACCGGCCTCTGCTTCCTCGGGGGCGCCATCGCCATCTGCGGCCTGCCGCCCTTAAACGGCTTTGTCAGCGAATGGCTCATCTACCTCGGCCTCTTCCAGGGGAGCCAGCCGCTGGCCGCCAGCCTGCCCTCCGTCCTGCTCGCCGCCCCCGCCCTGGCCCTGACCGGCGGCTTGGCCCTCCTCTGCTTCGCCAAGGTCTTTGGCCTGACCTTTCTCGGCACCCCGCGCAGCGAACTGGGTGCAGCCCACGAAGCGCCGAGAACCATGTTGATCGGCATGGGCGTCCTGCTGGCGGCCTGTCTGGCCATCGGCTTGTTGCCCAGGATGGTGTACCCCCTGTTGCGCGCCGCCACCCTAGCCTGGCTGCCGACCGCGGCCCCGCCGGCCATCGCCCTGGCCGCCCTGGCACCGGCCGGTCTCATCACTCTTGCCGCCCTGTTGCTCCTCCTCCTGCTCGGCTTTTTCACCCTCAAACTCCGCCCACGCCAAGCATTTCCCAGCGTGCCGACCTGGGGCTGCGGCTATGCCCGCCCCCTGCCCCGGGCCCAGTACACCGCTTCCTCCTTTGCCGAACTGATCACCGGCCTGTTCGGCTGGTTCCTGCGCCCCCAAACCCAAGAGGTAAAGCCCCAGGGGGAATTCCCCGTCCAGGCGCGGTTTGCCACCCATACCCCGGATCTGGTCCTCGACCTGGGTATCACCCCGTTCTGCTCGCTCCTGGCCACCGCTGCCGCCTGGCTCCGCCACCGGCTCCAACATGGCATCGTCGGCCTCTATCTGCTTTATCCCGCCCTCACCCTCTGTATTCTGCTCATCCTTGCCCTCTGAAAAAAGTGGCCAGGGGCCGCAATTCCCATTGACAAGCCCCTCGGCTTCACGTAATAGCGTGGGATAAGGGTGGTGCAGCGGGGCATCAGGGCTATCAACGCGCCTTTTGCCGGCGTCGGGGCTGACAAAATTGTCCGACCGGTTCGCGCTCCCCCGATGCAGCCACAGTGGAGAAGCAGCAGGATGCTCACCATTAACACCTATCTGGCTCCGTCTCCGGTCCATGGCATCGGCCTGTTCGCGGCGGAAACCATCCCGGCGGGCACCATTGTCTGGAAATTCAATCGACACATCGACAAAACCTTCAGTAAAAAAGTCTTCCTTGCCATATGCCAAGGCGTGGACCAGTGTTCGCTGCGCCACCTGCTGAACTCTTCGTACCGCCGCGGCGGCCGCTATTTTTACCTGACCGACAATGCCCGTTTCATCAACCACTCCGAAGACCACGACAACATCGTCTTCACCGATGACTATACGGAAGTCGCCAACCGCGAGATCCTGGCCCACGAGGAGCTGCTGGAAAACTACTACCATGCCTACGACACCAGCGACTTCTTCTTCCAGGAAATGGTCAATCCCGACCCCTATGTCTACCTCCACGCGCTCAGCCTACCGCGCTACCGCCATGCTTAGGATCCACACCTATCTCGACCGCTCCGTTACCCACGGCATCGGCATCTTCGCGGCCGAGGATATCCCGGAGGGAACGCTGATCTGGGAATACAACCCCCAGGTGGATCTCACTTACTCGCCGGAGGAATGGCAAAAGCTCAAGACGGCGGTGGCGCCGGCCTGCTTCACCGCCCTCGAACGATACAGCTACAAAGAGAACAATCGCTATCATCTCTGTATTGACAACGCTCAATTCATGAACCACAGTGAATCTGGCTACAATGTCGTGAACACGGCGCACAACACCATGCTGGCCCGCTGCGATATCCGCCGGGGCGAGGAGTTGCTCTGCAACTACTTCCAGTACAGTGACGCGGACGATGTCCACGCGGAAAGGCTTGCCGGCTAGAGCTAGCGGGGAATCCCACCGGCAGGAAAATGAAGCGCGCAGGGGAACCCACAGAAGGGCCTTCGCAACCATCAACCATTTAGACATGCAGGGGAGGAAGTAATGAACAAAGGTGATCTCGTTACCGCCATGGCACAAGCCGCGAAGATCAACAAGACCGCTGCCGAGAAGACGCTGAACGGCATGATCGCCGCTGTCACCGGCGCGCTCAAGAAGGGGGATTCCGTAACGCTGGTCGGCTTCGGCACCTTCTCGACCAGCAAGCGGGCCGCCCGCCAGGGCATGAATCCGCGGACCAAGAAGAAGATGACCATCCCGGCCAAAAAGGTGGCCAAGTTCAAGGCTGGCAAGAAGCTGAACGACTCCGTGGCGTAACGCACCATCCGCCCAATCGGTTCTGTTCCGGACCCGGCAGGGGATTCCCGCTGCCGGGTTCTTTTTTTGTTCCGCTGAGAAATGCGCAAGATGCTTTTCCCGTTTCACGCTGCCGAGCCCTAAAGAAGACGCCGAAAAAGGAGTTTGAGGTAAGCGCAGCCACGCACGTGGCGGAGACTCCGACTGTTTGAGCATAGTGAGTTTTCAAACTCCCGGCGGCTTCGAGGAGCGCAGGGAATCCGCCATCGGCGCCAGAAATCCGATTGCCGCCGCCTCCGATACCTGCTAATGCATAGCGATGCACACCACCTGTGACACCATATTGCGGGACGGACTTTCCCGCCTCGGTCTCACGCTGCATGCCACGGCGGTGGCCGATCTCTGCCGCTACCACGCCGAACTGGCCAAGTGGAGCCAGAAGATGAACCTCATCGCCAAGGCGCCGCTTGCCGAGGTGATCGAAACCCACTTCCTCGACTCCCTCACCCTGCTGCCGGTGCTGGACGAACTGCCGGCCACCGGCCCCTTGCTCGACATCGGCAGTGGCGCCGGCTTTCCCGGCCTGGCCCTCAAGATCGCCCGGCCGGCGCTGACCGTCACTTTGGTGGAGCCGCGCCAGAAGCGGGTCTCCTTCCTGCGCCACGTGATCCGCACCCTGGGGCTCAGCGGGATCGAGGTGATCGACGAGCGGATCGAACCGGGCCAGAACACCCTGCACGGAGTGGCGCGCAGCTTCCCGATCATCACCAGCCGGGCCTTCACCGCCATTGCCGGCTTTCTTGATTGCGCCGCTGCCCTCAACCCGCGAGGCGGCGCGGTGATCTGCATGAAAGGGCGCCGGGCGCCGGAGGAGATCGCCGAGTGGCAGGCGCTCTCGCCGGCAAGCCCCTATTCGCTCACCAAGACCTTTACGACGGCGCTGCCCTTTTCCTCCATCCCCCGCCGCCTGCTCCTCTTCACCAAAACCGGATGAGTGCCGCCATGTCCCGCCGCCCCCCCGCCCTGATGTTCCAAGGCACCAGCTCCAATGCCGGCAAATCGGTGCTCACCGCGGCCCTCTGCCGCATCCTGCTGCAGGACGGCTTGAAGGTCGCCCCTTTCAAGGCGCAGAACATGTCGCTCAACTCCTTTGTCACCCGCGATGGCCGCGAAATGGGCCGCGCCCAGGTGGTGCAGGCCCAGGCCAGCCGCCTCGACCCGGACGTGCGCATGAACCCGGTGCTGCTGAAACCCTCGAGTGAGGTGGGCAGCCAGGTCATCGTCATGGGGCGGCCGGTCGCCAACATGAGTGTCAGTGAATACGTGGCCTACAAACCGCAGGCGTTCCAGGCGGCCACCGCGGCCTACGATTCCCTGGCTGCCGAATGCGACGTCATGGTGCTCGAAGGGGCGGGCAGCCCGGCCGAGGTCAATCTCAAGGCGCACGACATCGTCAACATGGCCATGGCCCGTCACGCCAACGCCCAGGTATTGCTGGTGGGCGACATCGATCGGGGCGGGGTCTTTGCCGCCTTTGTCGGCACCATGGAGATCCTCGAGCCGGCCGAGCGGGAGCTGGTGGCGGGTTACGTGGTCAACCGCTTCCGCGGCCAGAAATCCCTGCTGGACGACGCCCTCGCCTATATGCTCGCCAAGACCGGCAAGCCGGTGCTGGGCGTGATCGACAATCTGACCAACCTCGGCCTGCCGGAGGAGGATTCGGTGAGCTTCAAGGCCGGCCTCTACCAACAGCCGGCGCCACGCGGCGACCACGTGCGGATCGCGCTCATCGACTTTCCCCACATCTCGAACTTCACCGATCTCGAACCCTTCCTGGCCGAGCCGGATGTGCATCTGGTCATGGCCCGCAAACCCGCCGACCTCGCCGACCGCGTCGATGCGGTGATCCTGCCGGGCAGCAAGAACGTGATCAGCGACCTTACCTGGCTCATGGAATCGGGCCTCGGGAGCCGCATTCTGGAACTGGCGACCGACCCGCAGGTCGAGATCGTCGGCATCTGCGGCGGCTTCCAGATGCTGGGCCGGGAGATCCGCGACCCCTACCGGATCGAGTCGGAAAGCGGCGCGACCCTTGCGGGCCTTGGCCTCCTTGGGCTCAACACCGTACTTGAGGAAGACAAGACCCTGACCCGGCAGACCGGCACCCATCTCGCCTCGGGGCTGGCGGTACATGGCTACGAGATCCACCATGGCCAGAGCCGCGCCGAGGTGGCCAAACCCTGCATCACCTTGGCCAATGACACCACCGCCGGCCACGCCACCGCCGAGGGCCGCGTCTGGGGCAGCTATCTGCACGGCCTCTTCGATGCCGACCCCTTCCGGCGCTGGTTCATCGACTCCCTCCGCCAGCGGCGAGGATTGGGGCCCGTGGGCAAGGTGCTGGCGCCCTACGATCTGGAGGCGGCCTTCGACCGCCTGGCCGCCACCGTACGCCGCCAACTCGACATGGCCGCCATCTACCGGCTGCTCCATCTCTGATGCGGCTCGAATACCAGATCATCATCGCCTGCGGGCTCGACCTCCTGCTGGGCGACCCGCAGTGGCTGCCCCACCCGGTGCGGGGCATCGGCTGGCTCACCGCCCGGCTCGAAAAAATCAGCCGCGCCCTTCTGCCGGCTACGGCGGCAGGCATCGTCACCGTGACACTCACCCTGCTGGCCACCGGCGGTGCCACCTGGGGGCTGCTCACCGGCGCCAACGCCATCCACCCCGCCCTCGGCACCGCGGCCTCGATCCTCCTCCTTTACACCAGCGTTGCCCTCCGCGACCTTATTGCCCACGGCCACCAGGTCTATCTGGCCCTCCGGCAAAACGATCTGCCCCTGGCCCGCGCCCGCGTCGCCTGGCTCGTCAGCCGCGACACCAGCCACCTCGACGCCCAGGGAATCACCCGCGCCACGGTGGAAAGCGTTGCCGAGAATCTGGTGGACGGCATCACCGCCCCGCTGCTCTTTGCCTTCCTGGGCGGGCCGGTCGGGGTGATGTGCTATAAGGCCGCCAGCACCATGGATTCGATGTTCGGCTACAAGAACGACACGTACCGGGAGTTCGGCTGGGCTGCGGCGCGGCTCGACGATCTGCTGAACTTCGTGCCGGCGCGGCTCACCGGCCTGTTGCTGCCGCTGGCCGCCCTGCTGCTGGGCTACGATTGGCGCAATTCCTGGCGCGTCTTCCGGCGCGACCGCTTACACCACGCGAGCCCCAACGCCGGCCATTCCGAGGCGGCGGTGGCCGGCGCGCTCGGCGTGCAACTCGGCGGCCCCGGCATCTACTTCGGCACCCCCATCGTGAAGCCGACCCTCGGCGACCCGCGCCGCGCCATCGAACCAGCGGACATCCGACGCGCGAATCGGCTCGTGCTGCTGGCTGCCCTCCTCACCCTGCTGGCGCTGCTCCTCCTGCGCCTGCAATGCCTCGCCTTCCTTGGCGAATCCCGCTTCCCTGCCTGACGCCACCGCAATCCCCCGTCCCTCACTCGGCGCATCCCAGCCAAAGGCGCACGTCGTCGCGGCGGTCTTGCCGCCTGGAACCGGAGGGACCGCCGCTGGCTCGTGAAGCGAGCCGTCTTTGTTTTTTCTTGACACCACGACCTGCGCACGATAGTTTGTACCAAACGGTCAGTTTTTTTCTTGCGGTCCAAAGGAGCGGTGCGATGCTGCAGAGCAAGGGCGAAAAAACCCGGGAACACATTCTCAAGACCACCCGTGGGCTGCTCATCACCCAAGGCTTCTACAACACGAGCATCAGCGACGTCCTCGCCGCCACCGGGGTCAAAAAAGGGAACCTCTATTATTATTTTGGCAGCAAGGAAGACCTCGGCAGGGCGGTGTTGCAGGATGCCAAGGAGGAATTCTTCGTCTTTCTGGCCAGGTCCTTTGCGGGCGACACCCCCATCGACAAAATCCTGCACTCCTGCGAAACGATTTTCGCCGAACACCGGAAAAAACACTTCGTGGGCGGCTGCCTGTTCGGCAACACCGCCCTTGAAATGAGCGACAACAACCCTGAATTCGCGAAGGTGATCGACGAGGTCTTCACGCAGTGGACCACGACGTTGACCGCCCTGCTCGCCGACGCGGCGGCGCAGCGTCTTCTGCCCGGCCCGATACCGCCGCGCCTCCTGGCCAAGACCCTGATCGCCACCATGGAAGGCGCCATCATGATGTCACGGGTCAGCAAGGACAAGAGCGATCTGGACGACTGCCTGCGCGCCCTGCGGCACCTGCTCGGGCGCTAAAATTTTTCCGGATTGATTGTACCGTCCGGTTGGTACACAAGGAGAAGCGGCCAACGATGAAGACGTTAGGAATCTCAGGCAGTCCGCGCCGGGGCAACACGACGGACCTGCTGGTCCAGGAGGTCCTGGCGGCGGTGGGCGGCCAGACCGAGTTCGTCTCGCTGGCCGGCAAGCGGATCGCGCCGTGCCGGGCCTGTCTCGCCTGCGTGCAGGACAACGTCTGCAAGATCAAGGACGACATGACGCCGTTGCGTGAAAAAATCCTCGCCGCAGATGCCCTGGTCATCGGCGCCCCCAACTACTTCGCGACCATCAACGCCCTGACCCACTGTTTCCTGGAGCGGCTCTGCCAATTCCGGCACAACTCCTCCGCCGCCCTGGCGGGAAAACCGGTGGCGCTGGTCGGCGTCGGCGGGCTGGAGCCCGATATTCCGGCCGCGGTAATCGGCAGGATGCTGCCATACTACCGGATGGAACTTGTCGGCCAGGTCTCGGCGCAGGGCGCTGCCGCATGTTTCACCTGCGGCCTGGGGGAACACTGCCGGAACGGCGCCATCCACCTGCTGTTCGGCCCTGATGCCAAGATCACCGACGAGATGGTCCCCAACCTTGTCAACCAGCCGGAGAAACTCGCCTGCGCCCGTGCGCTGGGAGAAAAACTCTGCAACCGGTTTATCCAAAGCCACCCGACCGATCCGTCGCCGCACGCCCATCGTCAATCCCAACAACATCCCTAAGGAGACCCGACCATGAGAAAGAGCATCGCCGCGCTGGGAATCATCGCACTCTCCCTCTCGCTGCCAGGCTGTGCAGCCCATCAAGGAGGGCCGCAGTTCGTCAAACAGGACGACAACACCTGCCGGGACACGATCCACGGCCTCGTCTGGCAAAGGGAAAGAAGCAACCTGATTGACTCCCTGGAGGAGGCGGAGGCATACGTTGCGGAGTTGAACCAGAAGAGCGCCTACCATGACTGGCGGCTGCCGACCATCTATGAACTCTACGACCTCAACTACGCCTTCGATCTGCACCAGAACGGCGACTGCGCCATGGCTCGGGAGGGGAATTACTGGGCTGGCAAGAAAGACGGGGACGGCATGGTCGGCGCCTGGGAGATCGGCGATCAATGCGACCCGGAACGCCAGTATTTCCCAGGCAAGAAAGGATTCGTCCGGGCCGTCCGCCCATGACCTGAAAACACCGCCGGAACCCTCACCATGGACTCCATCAGAAGGTGGATACAGGGCATTTTCGCCCTCGTCATCAATGCCAACTGGGCGTTTCCCTTTACCCGCAACATCTACCAGGGGCCCATGAAGGTGCTCTGTTCGCCAGGGCTGAACTGTTATTCCTGCCCGGCATCGACCACCTACTGCCCCATCGGCTCGCTCCAGAGCCTGCTTGGCGGCATCCGAATGGCCATGGCGAACGGCGAGCACTTTTTCGGGGTTACCGTCCTTGGCACCATGGGGCTCATCGGCGCCATGATCGGCAGGATGGCGTGCGGCTGGCTCTGCCCCTTCGGCCTCTGCCAGGAACTGCTCCACCGGATCCCTTCCCGCAAATTCTCTATCCCGCGGGCGCTGAACTACGGGAAGTATGCCGTGCTGTTCGGCGTGGTGGTGGCCATGCCGTTGGTCCTGGTCGATGAATTCGGCGGCAGCTCCCCCTATTTCTGCAAATTCATCTGCCCTGCCGGCACGCTGGAAGCGGGAATCCCCATGCTGCTCATGCAGCCGAATCTCCGGACAACGGTGGGGCTCCTGTTCTACAACAAACTCGCCATCCTCCTGCTCATGATCGGCCTCAGCATCGTGACGAGCCGCCCCTTTTGCCGGACGCTCTGCCCGTTGGGGGCCTTTTACGGGCTTTTCAGCCGCTTCCGGCTGGTAAAACTTCGCCTGGACCCGGGACGCTGCACCAACTGCAAGGCCTGCCACCAGGTCTGCCCCATGGGGGTGCAATTCAACGAAAACCCGGACGACGCCGAGTGCATTTCCTGCCTGGCCTGCATGAACAAGGCCTGCCGCTTCGATGCGATCTCCCTTGAGGTGGGCGGCATTCCGCTCGGGGCAATCCCCCGCCATGTAACGACCGCCAGCGAGCCATCACGGTAGGTATCATCAGAAAGGGTGAAACGCATGACCTCCGAAAAAAGACGAAGGGAACACCAACTCCGCAAGGCGCCGTTTTTTGCCATGGGCGTTGCGCTGGCCTTGCTGCTCGGCGGCATCGCCACGGGCGAGCCGGCCCGGATTCTGGAACAGGCCGTCCGGGTCTGCCTGAGCTGTATAGGGATCGGCTGACCGAAAAGCGGGAAGCGCCCGGCAAGTAGCGCAAGCCAGCATGCCATCCCGCCGGCCGCGCCGCAGCGGGTCAGGGCGCCGGCAGCGCCTCGATTTCCTTTAGGGTCTGCCGGGCCTGCTCGGCAAAGGGGCCGCCCAGGATCACGGCCCGTTGGGCCGCCGCCAGCGCCTCTTCCCGCCGGCCCAACCGGCCAAGCGTCTCTGCCAGATTATTGAATGCCGCTGCGTTTTCCGGCTGGCGCAACGTGGCCTGTCGAAAGGCCGCCGCCGCCCCGACAAAATCCTGCTGCTGGTAGCGGCCATTGCCGAGTCCCATCCAGGCGGTGAAACTCTCCGGCCACCGTTCGAGCGCCGCGGCAAAACCCTCCGTCGCGGCCTGCCATTGCCCCACCCGCTCAAGGCCGGCAACCGCGGCCAGCCAGGGTTCTTCTTCGACCGTGGCGGGCAGACGGGCAGGCGGCAGGACCAGCAGACCCCAGTAATCACTGCGCTGCCAGATGTTCATAAAGGTCCGCGCACTGAGATGCTCATTGGCGGTGCGGCCGGAATGGAGGATCACCTCGCCCTGCTCCTGGTCGTAGCCGACCACCACGGCATAATGCCATTTCGGATACCAGGCGAACGCGAGATTGACCAGGACGATGACCGGATGGCCGGCCGCGACCTCGGCCAGCAGCGCCTCGCTGCCGCTGAGGGGATACGCCACCCGGCCATGCCGGCGGGCGGCGCCGATCAAGGCGCTCTGCAGACTGCCTTTGCGGCCGGGGGTGAAGACCTCGGGGGTGAGTTCCGCCGGCTGCACGGCGACTCCGCTCCAGTTGAGCACCATGGCCAGGGCGGCGGGGCCGCACTGCAGTTCATCCTGAGGGAAGAAAGGCACGCCGTCGATCCGGGCCGCGGCCGGACCGGCCGGCGGCTGGGGCAACCGCCCGCCCAACAGCAGGCCACAGCCCGTCAACGAGCCGAGCAGCAGAAAAAAGAACAGGCCGGCAATCGTTCGACTGCCGGCCCGCCTGATGCTCGATTGCCGGGTTCGCTTAACGAACGGGCCGAACGAAACTGAAAACATGGGTGAGGCCCGCAATGTCGGTGATCAACAGGACGATGAAGATAAAAACCGCGGCCCCGACAACGACTCCCAGCCCGTCGCCGCCGGCAGGCAATTGATCCATGGCCTGAGCCACCTTGGCCAACTCGGCCTCGGAAAGGCTGGCCACCCGCTGCTTCGCCTCCGTCAGGTCAACGCCCTGGGCCACCATCGCCTGCCGCACGTCCTCGCGGTCGAGGAACGCCATGACCCGGGCCCGGTTTTCCGCCGCCGTCTTTACCGTCATCACGGCATCGGTACCGATCAGTTGCGCCTGTGCCATCGTCGGAACAGAAAAATCGAACAGCAGCAGGGCAGCAACCACCAGAAAACTTGTCAGCGCCATCAGTTTGTGTTTGTGCATCGTTGACCCCCTTCTTTTTTGGGTTTACAAATTGGAATTACAAGCCATGAACTTGTCGGCAAGCTGCTTTTCTCCTTTGAGAACATGTTATAAAAAACCCGCCGGTGACGCAACGACTTTCCCGCCCTAACCAAACCCCGCCTTCATGCCGATAAGCCTCGTCCGGCGCGGCATCAGGCAGGTCCAGCACCGCATTCCCTTGTGTTGCGGGAGACCATACTGCGCTCCCCCACAAATTCTTGCCGGAAGAGCATCGGCGCCCGCGACCCCTCCCGACGCCCCACATCGCCACAATTCCGCCGTTGCATCATTTTCAACTCCCCTCTTGACAGGCCATGGCACCCCACGTAACGTAATAACGATATGCATAATCCACGGCCCCAGGGCCGCTGCTGCCCTGCCACCAGGACCGACGACCGCTTTCTTCACAATCCGGGGGAATTGCCATGATCTCAATCATCGTCAACAACAAGGTCTGCGAAGTGGATGTCGCACCCGACACGCCACTCCTGTGGGTGCTGCGCGACCAACTCCAGCTCACCGGCACCAAATACGGCTGCGGCATCGGCGAATGCGGCGCCTGCACCGTACACATCGACGACGAGGCGGTCCGCTCCTGCCAGGTTCCGGTCCAGGAGGCGGCCGGCAAGAAGATCACCACCATCGAGGGGTTGCCGGAGAATCATCCGGTCAAGGCCGCCTGGGTGGCCGAAGAGGTGCCGCAGTGCGGCTACTGCCAACCCGGCCAGATCATGCAGGCCGCGGCCTTCCTGGCCAAATTCCCGGCCCCGGCCGATGGTGACATCGACAAGGAGATGACCAACATCTGCCGTTGCGGCACCTATCCGCGCATCCGCAGCGCCATCCACCGCGCCGCCAAAGGCGCGGCCACGCCGGCGCCGGCAACCACCGCCGCGGCTCCCTCGGCAACCGCACCCACCCCCACGACCACCCCGGCCACCGCTGCCAAAGGAGGGAAGCAATGAGCGACATCTTCAATTGCAGCCGCCGCGACTTCTGCAAGAACGGAGCGCTCCTCGGCACCAGCCTGGTGCTGGGCTTCTACCTGCCCGGCTGCCAGAAGAAAGAGGTCATCCCGCCGGCCACCGGACCATTCAAGCCCAATGCCTTCATCCAGATCGCGCCGGACGATTCCGTGACCTTCTTCGTCAACAAGTCGGAGATGGGCCAGGGGGTCTACACCTCGCTGCCCATGCTGATCGCCGAGGAACTGGAGGTGCCGTGGCAGAAGATCAAGATCGAGCCCGCCCCGGTGGCGCCGGAATACAATCATACCCAGTGGGGCAAACTCCAGGGCACCGGCGGCAGCACCAGCATCCGCTCGACCTGGGACCAGCTGCGCACCGCCGGCGCCGCCGGCCGCCTGATGCTGATCCAGGCCGCCGCCCAGATCTGGGATGTGCCGCCCGACCAATGCAAGGCCGAGGCCGGCAAAGTCCTGCACCCGAAAGGCGAGAAAACCCTCTCCTACGGCACCCTGGTCGGTGCGGCGGCCAAGTTGCAGCCGCCCAAGCAGGTGCCCTTAAAGCCTGCCAGCGCCTTCAAGATCATCGGCAAGCCGCGCCCCCGTCTCGATACTCCGGCCAAGGTGCAGGGCAGCGCCGAATTCGGTATCGATGTCAAGCTGCCCAAGCTCCTCACCGCGGTCATTGCCCGGCCGCCGGTCTTCGGCGCCAAGCTCAAGGACTTCAACGCCGAGGCAACCAAGGCAATACCCGGCGTGAAAGAGGTGGTGCCGGTGGACAGCGGCGTGGCAGTGGTGGCGGAGCACTTCTGGGCCGCGAAGAAGGGCCGCGATGTCCTCAAGGTGGTCTGGGATGAAGGGCCGCTCGCCAAACTCGACAGCGCCACCCAGGGCAAGGAATACCAGGACCTGGCGCAAAAACCGGGGCTGGTCGCCACCAACCGCGGGGATGCGGCCGCCACCCTGGCCGCGGCCGCCAAGAAGATCGAGGCGGTCTACGAGATGCCGTATCTCGCCCACGCCCCCATGGAACCATTGAACTGCGTGGCCGATGTCCGGCCCGACCACTGCGAAATCTGGGTCGGCACCCAGATGCAGACCCTGGACCGCGACGCCGCGGCCCAGGTGACCGGGCTGGCCCCGGAAAAGGTCAAGCTGCACACCACCTTCCTCGGCGGCGGTTTTGGCCGCCGGGCGGTACCCGACAGCCATTTCGTCCGCGAGGCGGTGCAGGTCTCCAAGGCGATGCAGGCGCCGGTCAAGGTGATCTGGACTCGGGAAGACGACATCCGCGGCGGCTACTACCGGCCGCGTGCCTACCATACGGTGCGCGCCGCCCTGGGGACCGACAATCTGCCGGCGGCCTGGCAGCAGCGCATCGTCTGCCAGTCCATCGTCAAGGGTACCCCGTTCGAAGCGGCACTGATGAAGGAGGGCATCGACCACACCGCGGTGGAGGGCATCGCCGATCTCAGCTATGCGGTGCCCAACCTCCAGGTCGAATACCAGATGGCGCCGGCCGGGGTGCCGGTGCTGTGGTGGCGTTCGGTGGGCCATTCCTTCACCGCCTTCGTCAAGGAGTGCTTCATCGACGAACTGGCCCTGGCCGCCGGCCAGGACCCGCTCGCCTACCGCAAGCAGCTCCTGGGCGAACAACCGCGCCAGGTCGCGCTCTTGAATCTGCTCGCCGAAAAGGCGGGCTGGGGCAAGCCCCAGAAAGGCACGGCGCAGGGCGTTGCCATCCATGAATCCTTCGGCTCCATCGTCGGCCAGGTCGCCGAAGTGACGGTGGAGAACGGCAAGATCAAGGTGCCGCGGGTGGTCTGCGTGGTGGATTGCGGCCAGACCGTCAACCCGGACACCATCGCGGCCCAGATGGAATCGGCCATCTACTTCGGCATGGCCGCGGCACTCCACGACGCCATCACCCTCAAGAACGGCCAGGTGGAACAGAGCAACTTCCACGACTATCCGATGCCGCGGCTGGCCGAGATGCCGGCCGTCGAGGTGCACATCATGCCGAGCAAGGAGAAGCCCGGCGGCATCGGCGAGCCCGGCGTGCCGCCCATTGCTCCGGCCATTGCCAATGCGGTCTTCGCCGCCACCAAGGTGCGGCTGCGGACCATGCCGCTCAATCTGGCACCGCCGGCCCCGGCGCCCAAGGCACCGGCCGCCGCCGCCAAAAAGCCGGCCCACAAGAAGAGCAAGAAGAAAAGGAAATAGGCCGTCGGCATGGATGAACTGGCACTCTACGAAGAGATCGTCCGCCTCAAGAAGACGCGACGGCCGGCGGTACTGGCCACGGTGATCGACACCAACGGCTCCTCGCCCCGCAAGGCCGGAGCCAAGATGCTGGTCTACGCCGACGGCGCCATCGCCGGCACCGTCGGCGGCGGCAGAATCGAGGCCGATGTCATCGAGGCGGCCCGCGAGGTGTTAACCAGCGGCCGGGCCCGCACCCTCGCCTTCACCCTCACCGAGGCGCACGGCAGCGTCTGCGGCGGCGATGTGCTGATCTACCTGGAGCCGCTGGTGGCGGCCCCGCAATGCCTCATCATCGGCGACGGCCATGTGGGTCAGGCCGTCAGCCGGGCCGCCAGCCAAGCCGGTTTCCTCGCGCAACTCGTCGATGAGGCCGAGGAGCTCGCCCCGCTTTTTGCCGGCGCCGACGAGCAAACCTATTTCCTCATCTGCACCAGCGAACACCAGCAGGATTTCCTCACCGCCGCCAAGGCGCTGGCCACCCCGGCCCGCCACATCGCGGTCCTGGGCAGCACCCGCAAGCGCAAGGCCATGGAAGAGTTCCTGCGCGCCCAAGGCTTCGAGCCCCCAGAGATTGCGCGAGTCGTCTCGCCAGCCGGCCTCGACATCGCCGCCGAGACGCCGGAAGAAATCGCCATCAGCATCGTGGCCCAGATGATTCAGGTCCGCAGAACCAATGCCGACACAAATCGCAGCGCTGTTGCTTGCCGCCGGCCTCTCCCGGCGCATGGGCACCAGCAAGCAATTGCTGCCGCTGGCTGACAGACCGGCCATCCACCACTGCCTCGCTGCCCTGCTCGCCAGCCCGGCGCGGCCCGTGGTGGTCGTGCTCGGCCCCGGCGGCGAAGCAGTCGCGGAGGCCATCGCCGACTTTCCGGTTATTCTCGCCTGGAACCATGATCCAGAGACCGACATGGCCGGCTCGGTCCGCGCCGGGCTCGCCGCCCTGCCGGATGAGTGCACCGGGGTGCTGATCCAGTTGGTCGATCATCCGCTGGTCACCGCGGCCACGGTGCAGGCCCTGTGCACTGCCCATGTCGCTGCTCCGCAGGCGATCATCATCCCCACCTGCAACAACCGCCAGGGCCACCCCACCCTCTTTCCCCGCCCCATTCTCAAGGAACTGACCCCCGAGACCACGCTGCGGGACCTGGTCAAGAAGGACCCGGCCCGAGTCATGCGTCTGGCGGTGGATGACGAGGGCATCTTCCTCGACATGGACACCCCGGCCGACTACGAGGCCCTGCGCCAACGGCTTTCCTAACGGCCCAGCCGCGTTTTGCCCTGGCAGGCAGCCGATCCAAAAGCACTTTACTTCCGCGCCCAAAGTATATATATTAATGTATATACAAAGGGAGGGTTCCATGAACACGGCAAAGATATTCAAAAGCGGCAACAGTCAGGCAGTGCGGCTCCCTAAGGGCTTTCAGCTTGAGGGCAACGAGGTCTATATAAAGCGGGTGGGGAAGAATATCATCCTCACTTCCAAGGATGACCCCTGGGCCGGGCTGATCGACAGCCTTTCCCTGTTCAGCGACGATTTCATGACAGAGCGCCAGCAGCCGCCGGTTGACCAGCGCGAGGAACTCTGATGCGCTACCTGCTGGACACCAACATCTGCATCTATCTCATCAAGAAAAAGCCTCTCAAGGTGCTGGAAAAACTCCGCACCCTGGCCATCGCGGACGTGGGCATCTCCGCCATCACCCTGGCTGAACTGGAATTCGGCGTGGCCAAGAGCAGCAAGCCGCAGCAGAACAACGAGGCGCTCCAGAGTTTTGTCGCGCCGCTGGAAATCCTTCCCTTTGACGACCGCGCCGCCTGCCGCTATGGAGAAATCCGCGCCTACCTGGAAAAGAAGGGACAACCTATCGGCAGCCTGGACATGCTCATTGCCGCGCACTCCAGCAGCCTTGCCCTGACGCTGGTGACCAACAACCTCCGGGAGTTCAAGAAGGTTCCTGGGCTGACGGTGGAGAGTTGGGTGTAACGTTGGCCTTCACCTATCGAAAGCCGCGCAGCGGTTTTCAGTAAGCGTGAAAGGCGCTGTTGGGGCTCATTTTTCCGGTGTCATAATTGGTGGGCGAGTCATTTCTGTGGATGGGAAACATTGCTGGATGCACACAATTGATCACACCAATCTCACCGTCTTATGCCCGCCGCAGTCGCGATGGTTCTCGGCGCCCTCCTTAAGCGATAGATTCACCTCGCAGTTCGCGGCTGCCGGGAACATTACCTGTGCGGACCAAACCGATCCGGGAAACCGACCAAAGTCCAGAGAGGTTCTTGCGACGGCAGCAGAGCAGGAGGGTTCGCGCTGGAACAAATCCCCAACCACGCAACCATGTTCTGATTCACGCGATGTGCAGTGGTTGCTGGCGTCAAAGCGGTCTCGCCTAGATTTGCACGCCAGAGCTTCAGCGTCTCATTGATGGTTGCGCGCGGCAGAAGAAGGCTCGCGCGCGTAATTGAAACAAAGGTACGCAGACCGAGCCAAAGCTGCACTTGGTAGTCTTCGACCTGTGCTGCTCTTGCGCGGTGAGGGAGGATGTTGACTGGTAGTTGTGACACAGACTCATGCGTAATGCCGCTGAGACCACGCTGGCTGACGGCCCAGCCGCAAAGCCCTGCGCATCCAAGGAATTGAATGATCTGCGACTGTTCGGCTGGCGCTGCTGTTTCGAATCGCTCTAATTCCTTGTTCAAGCGACCGCCCAATCCTTTGTGGTGGAACTGTCGGCATCGTTCCAAGGATTGGTGCAATGCCAATTGCCTCAGCCCAGATGCCAACTGACCGCAACTCGAAGCTGCGTAGGCGATCTGCAACCATTTGTCCGTGCGAACAGCCTTGAGGAAAGTGTCAACGAAATCGGCTGCACATTCAGGGATATTCGCAAGAAGCCAACAAACCTGCGCATAGCCTCCGGCTTGAGAAGGGAAATCGCGCCAATTCGCACGCCGGAGTAGCAAAGTCAGCAGGTCAGTAGCAAGGTCATCGCGTTTCGCGTTCGCACATTCCCAAGCCAGCCATGTCGCCCCGGTAAGGGCTTTTGAAAACGACGTTGAGTTCCAATGGCCCGGCCTGATTTCACGAACGGCAATTTCAAGCAATGAAATTGGGGCGTAGTGGGCGAAACCAACGAGTGCTTCCAATGTCGCGGTCTTTCCTTTTTGGGACAAGCGGTCTGGCGCGTTCGCGAGAATCTGCCACAACGGAGCGGTGTCGCGCCCGTGTTGCTTGGCCACATCGAGGAACGAACCCACCTTATCCAGCGAATTCGCCCACGCGCTGGAGTCCAGCTTGTCGAGCTTGGCTTGTTGGTCCGGATCTCCGGGTTTGCCGAGGATCGCGTCCCACAGCACAGCGGTGTCGCGCCCGTGTTGCTTGGCCACATCGAGGAACGAACCCACCTTATCCAGCGAATTCGCCCACGCGCTGGAGCCCAGCTTGTCGAGCTTGGCTTGTTGGTCCGGATCTCCGGGTTTGCCGAGGATCGCGTCCCACAGCACAGCGGTGTCGCGCCCGTGTTGCTTGGCCACATCGAGGAACGAACCCAC
>JAJZRO010000008.1:30556-100296 GCA_021802645.1 Deltaproteobacteria bacterium
ACGCGCTGGAGCCCAGCTTGTCGAGCTTGGCTTGTTGGTCCGGATCTCCGGGTTTGCCGAGGATCGCGTCCCACAGCACAGCGGTGTCGCGCCCGTGTTGCTTGGCCACATCGAGGAACGAACCCACCTTATCCAGCGAATTCGCCCACGCGCTGGAGCCCAGCTTGTCGAGCTTGGCTTGTTGGTCCGGATCTCCGGGTTTGCCGAGGATCGCGTCCCACAGCACAGCGGTGTCGCGCCCGTGTTGCTTGGCCACATCGAGGAACGAACCCACGGAATCCAGCGAATTCGCCCACGCGCTGGAGCCCAGCTTGTGTGGTTCTGCTTCAATAGTTTTCCAAAATCGGATAGCTAGTTCTGGTTGGCCGCCGATTTTCGCCAACCGAACCAAATTGGGGAAGTATGGCAGCGGCAAATCCCAAACTTGTTTAACAAGACCATCCGCCTTCGGAGTTATATATTCCCAAAGTCTTATCAATCGGACGGAGTTTCCGTCACGCCGGAGGCGCGCGCTAAGAACGATTGCAGTCTGCAAGTGTCTTGAGGCGGCAGCGAACAGAATTTGTTCCTCATCAACGGACTGCGTCAGTGCCGCGAGAATCAGCCGCCCCCATCCTGGTTCGCGCAGTTCAAACTGACGATACTGCTTCAATTGTCCTCGCAGCGTTTGAGCGACGAGTCCGAGTTCGAACAGTTTCTTAGTCTTGCCAGGATGTGGAAGCGCGTCGTTTTGGACGAGCATTTCGAGCTCTTGCGCCCCGAAAGCGGCCAAACAAACCGCGTTTTCAAGCTCTGGAGCATCAAGTCTGTCGAGCCAGTGTTTACGAACCCATGCGGAGGCTCTTGATGGAGGAAGCGGCCACCTGCCATTCTGAAAATCAGCGAGGCTGTCCAAGACTACGAAGGTGAACGCATTCAGCGCCGCGCGATAGACGGGATGCCATTCGGCGAGAGCTTCCGTCGGCGGTTCTGGCATGGGCGGACATTTTGCACCACCAACCCGGTGATAGATATGCTTCGCCAAGCGGCCCAAGTCCTCTGGAGTGGGCTGAAGAAGGATGGCGGGGTTTGCCGGGTGCCTTTCAAAAAATGTCAAATCCTCCTCCGGAGTGACGACGACAGGCTGGTGAATCCGAGTTGCCACGAGCAGGAGGCGACCCCGGCTGTCGGAAGGCTTGGCAAGCCATTGCTGCCAGAGTTGGCGAGCGAGTTCCGGCTTGTAATGAACATTATCGAGAATCAGTAGCGTGCCAGGGCGCGCAAGGCGATTGACCGCCGCAACAGGGCTCGCCTCGACATCGTCTTCTATCTCTCGTTTGAGGTCGAGATAGAACGGGTGCAGTCGCTGCTCGCGAGAGGTTGCTACCCGGAGAGCGAGAGTGGTCTTCCCGACCGAGGCCACATCTATGCAGCAAGCCCAACCATGCGCTTGCAGCCGCCTCAGCAGTTCAGCATCGGCAGCAAAGGCCGGCACGATTCCATCGACGTATTCCTGACGGGACGGAAATGGGTCACTCGCCCCAGAAACATGGAAAAGCGGAAATTGGTCATCAACCTGAACGAACGGCCAACAGCGAGCCGCCGGAGTAACTGAGCGAAGCATGACCGGCAACTCGTCGTGCGACGGATAGCCAATGGACCGCAGGTTAGGCGGCTTGTTTGAACGAGCGGCGATTTCCTTAGCCTTGTCATCACGCGCCAGAAAGAAGTCTGGCAAACCACTTTCTCCCCATCCTTTGCTCCACTCAAGGAGGCGACCAAGATTTGGGTCATCTAACCCGTCACCACAGCCCACGTAAATCCACGACCAGTTGAGCCAAAGTGTCCTGAAAAGTTGCTGTAGATCAACATCGGCAACCACGCGGTCGTAGGATGAGCGCCCCAGCACGATTGAGGACGGGCGCTGCCAGTGGCCGTGGATATGCAGAATGCCTGCCTTCTGCCGTGTCATGACGCGATGGAAATCCGCGTGTTCCTCCCAAGTCACGGGAGGCGCGCCCGTGATATCACTGAGAAGATTGTCGTAATTGGTCGTCAGCAGAAGCACCCCCGCTTCGTGGAGGTCGCGCAAGGCGTCTAGCGGGGCTTTGGCTTTCTCCTCATTCCGAGCCTTGAAACTGGCGAATGCGGTTTCGAGCCATTGGGCAAACACCTTTTCATCAGGCGTGTTGAGGACTTGCTCCACGGCTTCTGCGTGCTGAAGGGCTGTTTGAAGATTGAAGTGTGAAAACGCCGCGTTCAATGACGATTCAAGTCTATCGCCGTGGCTCTTCGTGAAGTAGTTGATAGCGACAAGATGCCGAATGCCATGCTTCAATAGACCAAGCCAAGAGGCATGAGATAGGCCCGTCGCGTTAATCGCCACTCCTGTGCCAACGACTACCACCACCTGTGGACGCGACCTGTCGATCAGTTTGGCAATCTGATTCAGATCGGGCGAAAGGGACAGTGTAATTGTATTCGAGTTGACCATAGGAGATCGTGCGTCTTCATTGTCTCATCGGCCCCAGCATTAATATCAACTGGTTTTCCGCTTTTTAACCGGACCTGTGCCGTTTGCCTATTTTTCGGGCGCCAAGCGCTTATCTGGTTAGGTGCTTTGATCGACGGACTCCCGGCAAACTGCCCAAAGCCGAAAGAGTCAGCCGGGCAGTCGAGTTCAAACTCACTTCTTCTTCCCGTTCGCCTCCAGGGCTTCGAGGTAGGGGCCGAAAAGGTCCTGGTAATCGCGTAATCCTTTCTTCAAGATGGTGGGCATCTGCGTCACCTCATGGTCGTTCACCACCAGGTTGGCGCTGCACGAGAGGGCCTCCAGGTCATAGAGGGTGTGGAACGTCGGGCCGACGAGGACGTAGTACAGAGAGCGGCGGGTGGCCATGGGCAGCTCGCACATGTGGCGGTGGAAGGTGGACTTCTTGAGGTCGCCGCCCTCGAAGCCGACATGAAAGACCACGGCGGCAAAGTGGACAAACCGCATGCGCTCCATGGCCGCACCGCTTGATTCCGGAAACTCCGGCTGATAGCCCAGAGTGCTGAAGGCCTCGGCCACGGTGGTGCGGGCCGGACCGGCCGCCATCAGGATCATCACCAGCGGGACATTTTTCACCACCTCCTGCGCCTGATACTCGCCGGCGGCAAGCCAGGCCACGTCCGGCGGCTTGGGGGCGGTTGGCGGCGGCTTCAGCGGCTGCGGCGCCTTTTTCACCACCTCGACCATCCTTTCCACCGGCCGGTCCTCGGACCCGGCATGTTCGGCGTAAAGCACATTGCCCATCACCCCGCTCTCTTCCGCGGTACCGTCCCGGCGCAGGTAGATCGGCTGCTTGCAGAGGGGGCAACCGAGTTTCAAGGTTTTACCCTCGGCCAGCGCGTTCAGCGCCTTCTGCACCTTCTCCTGCTGCGCCTCGGTAAGATGCAACTCTTTCCGGCAATGGGGGCAATGGGACAACATGCTCTTCCTCCGTTCCCAATCAGACGTTCACGCTGGCGGCCTCGCGGCGCGGTCCCCTCTGCTTGCGGAACCCGCCAACGCCTGGCAGCCTGGTTAATATCCTTTGCGTTTGTGGGGATCTTCCTGCTCTTCCATGCCGAGCCCGGTGATCTGGGTGGTCTCCTCGCCGCGCGCCGCCTTGATCCGGTCGAGCCCGCGGCTGATCGTGGTCCGGCGGGTGCAGTAGGCCAGCGCGGTCTCCTCGGTGACGATCCCCTGCTCGAAGAGTTCGAGGATATGCTGGTCAAAGGTCTGCCAGCCCATGGCCCTGGCATCGGTGATGATGTCGTAGTAGGTCTTGTCCTCGGACTCGCCGTTCATGATGAGTTCCCGCACCCGCAGGTTCATGCCCATGATCTCGAACGCCGCCACCCGGCCGCCGCCGATCTTCGGCAACAGGCGCTGGCAGATGATCCAGCGGATGGTGTCCACCAGGCGGTTGCGGACCTGCGCCTGTTCCTCCTGCTCGAACATGCCGAGGATGCGATTGATGGTCTGGCCGGCGTCCACGGTATGGAGGGTGGAGAGCACGAGATGGCCGGTCTCTGCCGCGGACATGCCGATCTCCATGGTCTCGCGGTCGCGCATCTCGCCCACCAGGATGATCTTCGGCGCCTGGCGCAAGGCGGCCCGCAGGCCCGAGGCAAAGGCGTCGAAATCGTTGCCCAGCTCCCGCTGGTTGAAGGTGGCCAGCCGGTGCGGATGCACGAACTCGATCGGGTCTTCCAGGGTGACGATGTGTTCGGGTCGTTCGTCGTTGAACTTGTCGAGCAGGGCCGCGAGGCTGGTGGTCTTGCCGGAGCCGGTGGCGCCGGTCACCAGGATGAAGCCGTTGCGCTCGATGGTCATCTTGTTGAAGATCGGCGGCAGGTTCAACTGGCTGATGGTGGGGATTTGGGTGGGCAACTGGCGCAGGACGGTGGAGAGGTTGCCCTTCTGGGAGAAGACGTTGACGCGAAACCGCGCCTTGTCGCCCAGCCAGTAGGAAAGGTCGCAGGAGCCGTGGGTTACCAGATCGTTGAGCAGCCGCTGGTTGCCGCGGATCAGGTTGAGGGCGAAGACCTCGGTCTGGAAGGGAGTAAGCGCCTCCACGGCCGGCTCTACCTTTACCGGCACGAGCTGGCCGCCGGTCTCGACCTGCAACGGCCGCCCCACCGTGATGTTGAGGTCGGAGACGTTGCCGTAGGTCTCCAACATCGCCGAGATCCAGTAATCCACTTCCGGTTGCTTCATACGCCCCCCTTGTTGCATCGGCCCTGCGGCTCGTTCCTGCCTTGCCTGCCCACCACCAATCCTACCGAATTTCCGCCGGCCCTGACAACCCTTTCTTTTCGATCAGGAACAACAACGCCGCCGGATGTTTGGCCGCCCCGGCCGCGGCCTGGGCGTATGGCCCATCCCCCCAGAAGAGATCCGCCCGGCCGCTCCCGACGATGGCCGACCCGCAGTCCTGATTGAGCACGAAGCGACCAAAGGGGTCCCAGCCGATGATCTCGCCTGCCTGGTTGACCCGCGGCTTGCGGGCCTGCACCCAGGCCAGGGCGCCGGGCGGGAAACAGCGCTGATCCAGGGCCAGCGAGCGGCCGGCCGTCAGCGGCACCCCGAAACACCCGTGCGGCCCGGCTTCGTCATTGTCGCCCCAGCGGAAAAAGACGTAGGACTCGTTGGTCTGTAGAATGCGGTCGCGTTCCGCCGGCGGCAAGGCGCCGAGATACTGGACCAGGCGGGGCAGGTCTACCTCGGCCCGCCGCAGCCTGCCTTCGTCGATCAGCACCTTGCCGATGCTCCGGTAGGGGCGGCCGTTCTTGCCGGCAAACTGGACCCGGCGGACGCTGCCGTCCAGCAATCGCACCTTGCCGGAGCCCTGCACCTGAAAAATGAAGGGGGCCAGGGGGTCGGTCAGATAGACCAGTTCCTGGCCGGCGAGCCGATGGTCGTTTTCGATCTCGGCCCGACTCCAGTACGGCAGGAATCGACCGTCCTGGTCGCGGCCCCATTCCCTGCCATGGGCGCCTTCGCGTTCGACCAGGTCAGCGGGCCGCCGGTAGAGGGGGTAGCGGTAGAGGCTGTCCGGCGTAAGGCTCCCCTCGGCCAGCGGCTCGAAATAGCCGGTCAGCAGGATCCGGTCCGGTCTTTCCCGGCTGCCGGCCTGGCAGATGGTGAAACGATCCGCCAAGATCTGCCCGAGGGTCTGACTGTCCGGCGCCTGCCGCACCAACTGCTGGAAGTCGCGAAGCGATGCCGCCAGCTCCGCCACGGTATACCTCGCGCCGCAGAGGCGATACTCCCGCTCAAGGGGCAACTGTTCCAGCAGGCGCAGGCTCTGGTCGACCGCCCCGTCAAGGCCGGCGAAATCGAGATCATCCTGGAAGGTCACCAGGCTGCCCGCTGGCAGCCGCGAAACCTCGCACTGCCCCTGGGCTTGCGCCACGGCACCCCAGTTGCAGCAACAGCACAAAACGACCAGAGGCAGCAGCGCCCGCGCCAGCGTGGCCAGACCGGCCCTGAGAGAGACACGACATTCCATGGCCAGACTATAGCAGCCGCAACGGAAAAGTACAGCCCTTCTCACGTCGAGCGGACAACCACCTGACACGCCGATGCCCGCCAGAGCATCCATTTTTCCCTTGTCGCCTTCTCGCCCCATGTGCTAAAGAAAGGGCGGAGGGATGCTTGTTTCCGGCTATTTGTTATGAGAAGGCGCATACACGTAAGTTCCCAGGGGAGTTTCTCGCCCAAGGCGGGTGTATGCCGTAATTCCAACAACTGCTAGGAGAGGCAAGATGAGTGCAGAAGAAACCAAGATCGAAAGTTTGATGCAGGAAAAGCGGCTGTTCGACCCTCCCGCCGCGGGCCGCGACGAGGCCGCCGTCAAGAGCATGGCGGAATACGAGGCCCACTACAAGCGTTCCATGGACGACCCGGAGGGCTTCTGGGCCGACCGCGCCACCGAACTGCTCACCTGGGACAAGAAGTGGTCCAAGGTGCTCGATGCCGACATGCACAAACCGGAGATCAAGTGGTTTGTGGACGGCAAGCTGAACGTCTCCTACAACTGCCTTGACCGCCATCTTACCAATGGCCGCCGCAACAAGGCCGCCATCATCTTCCAGGGCGAGCCGGAACACGACGTCAAGGTCTACACCTACCAGATGCTGCACACCGAGGTGTGCCGCTTCGCCAATGTCCTCAAGAAGAAGGGGATCAAGAAGGGCGACCGGGTTTCCGTCTACCTGCCGATGATCCCGGAACTGGCCATTGCGCTCCTGGCCTGCACCCGCATCGGCGCCATCCACAGCGTGGTCTTCGCCGGCTTCTCGGCCCAGAGCCTCAAAAGCCGCGTGCAGGACTGCGAGGCCAAGGTGCTCATCACCTCGGACGCGGTGCTGCGCGCCGGCAAGACCATCCCGCTCAAGCCCAATGCCGACGAGGCCTTGAAGGAATGCGACTCGGTGAAGCACTGCATCGTGGTGCAGCGCGCCGGTAACGCGGTGCCGATGCAGGAGGGCCGCGATTCCTGGTGGCACGAGGAAATGGCCGCCGACGGCATTACCGCCGACTGCCCGCCCGAGAGCATGGATGCCGAGGATACCATGTTCATCCTCTACACCTCCGGCTCCACCGGCAAGCCCAAGGGCGTGGTCCACACCACCGGCGGCTACCTGGCCTACGCCGCCCATACCTGCCAGTGGGTCTTCGATCTCAAGGACAACGACGTTTACTGGTGCACCGCCGACATCGGCTGGATCACCGGCCACACCTACATCCTCTATGGGCCGCTCGCCCTGGGCGCCACCTCCCTGATGTTCGAGGGCGTGCCCACCTACCCGAAACCGGACCGCTTCTGGCAGGTCTGCGCCAAGTTCAAGGCCAACATCTTCTACACCGCGCCCACCGTCATCCGCTCGCTGATGCGGGAAGGCAGCCAGTGGACCGAGAAGCACGACCTCTCCTCGCTGCGGATCCTGGGTTCGGTGGGTGAGCCGATCAACCCCGAGGCGTGGATGTGGTACCACGAGCACATCGGCAAGGGCAAACTGCCCATTGTCGATACCTGGTGGCAGACCGAGACCGGCGGCATCCTCATCTCCGCCCTGCCCTACGCCACCCCCTTGAAGCCCGGCTCCGCCACCCGGCCGCTGCCGGGCATCGACGCCACCATCCTGCGCGAGGACGGCACCGAGGCCGCCCCCAACGAGGGCGGCCATCTCGTCATCCGTCGCCCCTGGCCCGGTATGCTGCGCGGCGTCTTCGGCGACCCGGCCCGCTACAAGAAAACCTACTTCTCCCGCTTTGCCGGGATCTACGATCCGGAGGACGGCGCCCGCAAGGACGAGGACGGCTACTTCTGGGTCATGGGCCGCCTCGACGACGTGATCAACGTCTCGGGCCATCGCCTCGGCACCGCCGAGATCGAGTCCGCCCTGGTGGCCCACCCCGAGGTGGCCGAGGCCGCCGTGGTCGGCGCGCCGCACGAGATCAAGGGCCAGACCATCTACGCCTACGTGACCTTGAAGGCCGGCATCGGGCCGAGCGACGAGTTGCGGGGGGCGCTCAAGACCCACGTGCGCAAGGAGATCGGCCCCATCGCCACCCCGGAGTTCATCCAGTTCACCGATGGCCTGCCCAAAACCAGGAGCGGCAAGATCATGCGCCGCATCTTGCGGAAGATCGCGGCCGGCGAGACCGAGGCCCACGATTTCGGCGACACCTCCACCCTGGCCGATCCGTCGGTGGTGGATACGCTGGTGGCCGGCAGCAAGACGTTTGTGAAGTAAGCTCCAACGCCATCAAGAGACAAACAAAAAAGGCGCCGGGAAATCCCGGCGCCTTTCTTGTCTTCTGTCCATCCGGCCAGCCCTGCGGCCCAACAAATACCCTGTCTTTAAAACGGTACCTTGAGCTTAAGACTGACCACCTGATTCGTGTAATCCTGCCGGCCATCGACATCATAACGGGCCGCGATAGTGGTACCATTGGCGGCCAGCATTTCGAAACCAAGGCCGCCCTGCATGACGACGGTGGCCGGATCGAGCCCTTTGGTGATAAAGGCCGACCCGCCGCCCGCGAAGGTGGAGGTCACCGAGGACTGGCTGGCCAGGAAATCATAGCCGATCCCCACATGGCCGGTGAGCTTCGCCCGATCGGTGAGGGCATAGGCCGCCCGGCCGCCCGCGGAGACCACCAGGGAATCCTCGCTGTCGCTATCCACATGCAGATTAGCAGCACCGGCGCCGGTTTCGGTATAGTCCTCGGCGTTCACATAGGTATATTGGGCGCGAAGATAGGGGGCGAGGGTAGTTTTCTCGTTCACCTTGTAACGGTGCTCCAATTCCGCATCGAGCAGGGTGTGCCAGCTCGTATAATCGGCACTGGCGATCCGGTTCAGACCGCCGAACTGGATATCCCGCGAGGAGTCGTTGTCGTTGAGGCCGAAGGCCGCCTGCAGGTTCAGGCTGGTCGCTTCGCTCAATTCGTCGGTGGCATAGAGACTCACCTGATAGGTGTTGATGTCGAGATTCGCGCGGGTGATCGGCGAATCGCCGTCTACATCACCCTTGGCAAAGGAGAGCGCCGCACCGAGCCGCCAAGCCTCGCTCACCTTGCCATCCGCGCCCATAGCCAACCCGTAGCTGTTGGCGCTGTAACCCGTCACCCCTTTCCTTTCGCTCTGGTCGGTCCAGGAATAGAAGGGCTGCACCCAAAAAGCACGATCTTTGAACAACGGCTCGCCGGAAGAAAGGCCGTGCTCCCCGCTCATCCGTTCATGCACCACCTGCGAGCCGCTGCTGCCCGCAACGCCCATCGCGATCTGTCCGCCGTTGCCGGCCAAAGCGGGCATGAGCTGCGAGACGGCCTGACCGACCTCGGTGGCCGTGCCAAGCGAGCCCAGGGCATTGAGCACGGTCTGCATGTCGCCGGTGGCGCCCGCAGTCTGGATCGCATCCAGGGCGCCGGCCACGCCGGCGGCGGCAGGAAAGGCGCCGCCCCCGCTCACCGCCTGAGTATAGTTCATTCCCTGTTCGGCGGTCAGATCGATGGCATTGCCGTTCACCGTTGCCGTAAAGTTCCACACGGCACTGTTGTCGGTGACGGTGAGGGCGCCGGCGTGAAGCGTCCCGGCAGAAAGCACATTGCGCAGCACGTTGCCGTTGGCCAGGGTATCGCCGGAGCTGACCTTGACGTCGATCTTGTTGCTGGCAGTCAGATCGGCAGTGCCGGTCACCACCAGTTTGCCATAGTTGCTGGCGCTGGAGGCACCGGTCTGGAAGATGCCGCTCGCGTTCTGGGTATAGTCGCCGGTAATGGTCACCAGATTTCCGGCCGCCACCGAGAGAGTGCCGCTGTTGTGAACACCGTTCGCAACGGTCACGTCGTGGCCCATGTTGAAGAGACCACCGTTGGCGATGTTGAACGTCCCCACGTCGAAAGTGCTTTCCGAGGCAAAGGTGCCGTTCACATTGACGGTGCCGGTGCCGGAGACCGCATCTGTGATCCTTGCGGCAGTGCCGTTGATGTTAAGTGTACCGTTGTCGGTTACGCCGCCGCTGGCAGTAAGGGTGTTCCCAAGATCGAGAGTCCCGCCATTGGCAATGGTGAAAGTGTCGACGCTGAAGTTATTCTCTGTGGCGAAGGTGCCGTTCACATTCACCGTACCGGTGCCGGAGACCGCATCTGTGATCCTTGCGGCAGTGCCGTTGATGTTAAGTGTACCGTTGTCGGTTACGCCGCCGCTGGCAGTAAGGGTGTTCCCAAGATCGAGAGTCCCGCCATTGGCGATGGTGAAAGTGTCGACGCTGAAGTTATTCTCTGTGGCGAAGGTGCCGTTCACATTCACCGTAGAACCGGCCAGGCCGGTCACCGCACCGGTGACCCGGCCGCTGGCGCCATTGAGGTTCAGGGTGCCATCGGCCAGCTCCACGGCGCCATCAAGAAGGCCGGTGTTGGTAATGACGACCGGACTGGTCGGATTGGTGATATAAATGGCGTAGTTGCCGCCCTGAATGGTGCCACTGTTGGTGATCCCGCCGTTTACAGCGCTGCTTTGGACACGAATGCCCGTCCCAGCCCCCTGAATGGTGCCGTTGTTCACGACGGCGCCGGTGATGGTGCTGTTGTTGACGTAGATGCCCACCGAAGTGGAACCCTTGATGGTGCCGGTATTGGTAATGTCTCCACCAATGGAGCTGTTATTCTGCACCATTATCCCGAACTGCCGCCCTGAGATGATGCCGGAATTGGTGATGTTGCCGGTAACGGTGCTGCTCGAAAGATAGATACCCGCCGAATTGGTGCCGGTGATGTGGGCGCCGACGTTGTTGACAATGCTGCCGATGTTGCTGTTGCTTACGGCGTAGATACCTGCCTGACCGGTAATGATACCGGAGTTGGTGATGCTGCCGGAGACGGTGCCGCCCGAAAGATAGATACCTGCCGTACCGGGGGGAGAACCCGCCTGGATGGTAGCGCCCGCATGGTTGGTGATGGAATCCACCGTGCTGCCGTTGCCGATATAGATGCCGTAAGAACCGCCAGAAATCGTACCGGAGTTGTCAATGCCCCCGGTGACGGTGCTATTGCTGTTGACGTAGATACCCGCCGAGTTGGTGCCGGTAATGTGGCCGCCCGTGTTGTTGACGATGCTGCCGTTGATGGTGCTGTTATTACTGATCGAGATGCCGTGCTGGTTGCCGGAAATAGTGCCGCTGTTCTCGATGGCACTGGCCACGTTGCCGGTGGCGCCGACCGTACTGCTGTTGTTGATGGAGATACCGTCCTGGCCGCCGGAAATGGTACCGGCATTGGTGATCTTACCGGTGACGGTGCTGCTCGAAAGAGAGATGCCCGCCGAATTGGTGCCCTTAATAAGGCTGCTCGCCTGGTTGGTGATCCCTTCCACCGTGCTGTTGTTGATGATATTTATGCCATCATGTGCGCCCTGGATGGTGCCGCTGTTGGTGATGGTACCCACGGCACTTCCCCAATTGATTACGATACCGCCTGCTGTGGTGCCGGTGCCTGCACCGGAAATGGTGCCGCTGTTGGTGATATTGCCGGCGGTGGAACCGGAGGTAACATAGATCCCCGCGAAGTTACCGGAAATGGTGCCGTTGTTGGTGATCGTGCCCGCCGCTACAGGACCGGCGGGAATCAAAACAGCGGTGGCGGTACCAGTGCCGCCACCAACAACCCCGCCGTTTGCCGCAGTATCCACAATCAGGCTGCCGCTGTTGCCGAGGATAACTTGGCCTGGATTCCCGCCGCTTGCGGTGTTTACAGTATAGGTAAGGAGGCCGCTTGTGGTTGGGACAGTTACACCCCATGCCGGGGTGGCGGTGAGGGCCGGCAAGGCCGTGACCGCCAGGCAGGTGGCGGCGATGGCCTGATGCAGATGCTTGCGATGATATCGTTTGGCCATGGCGAAACCTCTCGAAAGGAACGGGCCGGCAGCAACGCGACCCGGAAAATTTTGGTTACCTTACAGGATAGGCAGTGTAAAAAAAACAAAAAAATGAATGACTCATCAGGACGTTGACAAGGGCCGCGACAAACCAGGAATCGTGGCGTATGATAGGGAAAATTTTTAGTTTCCCGCAGCAGAAACTCCTACCGGAAAAATAATGGGCGCAGCAGACGAACAATCCCCCGGCCACAGGGCGGCCATGATGGCCGAGGCCGCCCGCCTCCAGGCCCAGGGCAATCTGGCGGCGGCGGAAGGCATCTATCGGCAGCTTCTCACCGCCGCGCCAGGGTTCCACCCGGCCTGGCACGCCTTGGGGCTGTTGGCGTATGCAGTAGGCAAACTCCCCCTGGCCGCAGAGCTCATCGCCAAGGCCATCGCGCTGGACGACTCAATAGCCCTCTACCACCGCAACCTCGGCGAGCTCTACCGCCGCCTCGGCCGGTTGCCCGAGGCCATTGGTGCCGGCGAACAAGCCACCCGACTGGCGCCCGACGATCTGGACGCCCACTACAACCTTGGTCTGGCCTACGCCGACAATGGGCAGCAACAGGAGGCAATCCGCCGCTACCGCCATGCCCTGGCGTTCAATCCGCACCACCATCTTTCCTGGAACAATCTCGGTGCCGCCCTGGAAAAGATGGGCGACAAGGCTGGCGCCGAGGAGGCGTATGCCCGCGCGGTCGCCATTGCCCCCCAGCATGCCGAGGCCCAGAACAACCTGGGGGCGATCTACAGCGAGCAGGGGAAACTTGCCGAGGCGCGCCGTTGTTTTGAGGCGGCCATCACCGCCAGGCCCGACTTTGTCGAGGCGCACTACAACCTCTCCTCGCTCAAGACCTATGCGCCGGGCGACGCGCATCTCGCCAACCTGGAGGCCTTGACCGCGCAGACGTCTTCCCTGCCGACCGCGGCCCGTATCCGTTACAATTTCGCCCTGGGCAAGGCACTGGAGGATGTGGGCGAATATGACCGCGCCTTTGCCGCCTATGCCGAAGGCAACCGATTGCAGCATGACCTGTTGCCTTATGATGAGGCCCAGGCAGAGGCAATGCTTGCGCGGATCAAAGAAACCTTCGGCCAAAGATTCCTGGCAGCCCCCGCCAAGGCAGTATCCTTGAGCAGGACGCAGAGGATGCCGATTTTCATCGTCGGCATGCCCCGCTCCGGCACCACGCTCATCGAGCAGATCCTCGCCAGTCACCCGATGGTCTTCGGCGCCGGCGAACTCGTTGCTCTGCATGAGGTGATCCATGGCGCCCCCCAGGCGGCAACCGGAGAACCATTCACCGCCTGGGCCAAAAGGCTGACAGAGGAAGAGTTTCTCGCCCTGGGCGAAAACTACCTCGAACGAGTTTGGCGCCTCTGTCCCGACAGCGCTTGGATCACCGACAAGATGCCGGCCAACTTCTTCTACCTCGGCATGATCCGCCGGATGCTGCCCCAGGCAAAGATTATCCACGCCCGGCGCGACCCGATGGATTCCTGCTTCTCCTGCTTTGCGCGGCTCTTCAACGACACCATGCCCTTTGCCTACGATCTTGGCACTCTGGGCCGTTATTATGTGCGGTACATGCAGCTCATGGAGCACTGGCAGACGGTGTTGCCGGTGGACAGCGTGCTCGACGTGCAGTATGAAGAGATGGTGGCCGATGTGGAGGGCCAGGTCCGGCGGCTGCTCGCCTACCTCGATCTGCCGTGGGACGATGCCTGCCTGGCCTTTTACGAAAACAAGCGACTGGTGAAGACTGCCAGCGTGGCCCAAGTGCGCAGGCCGATCTACACCACCTCGGTGGCTCGCTGGCAACGCTTTGCCCCCCACCTGGAACCCTTGCGGGCCATCGTGCAGCGTTATTGCGTAAACGGCTAGGAGTATGCCCAGGAGAATCATGCCCCCCGACTTCGCTCTTCCCTCCGAACCTATTGTGCTACCGGCTCCGGCCACGCCCCAGCCGCTTTCGCTGGAGCAGGCCATGGCCCTCGCCGGCCAGCTGCAGGCCCAGGGGAAGCTGGCGGAATCGGAGGCGCTTCTGCGGCAGATTCTGCAGGCGCAACCACAGCATGCGCCGGCCCTCCATCTGCTGGGGATCATCGCCCACCAGGCCGGCAGGCCGGAACTGGCCATCGAGCTGATCCGCCAGGCCATCGCCCAGAATGAGCGGGTCGCCTTGTTCCACGCCAATCTCGGCGAAATGTACCGGCAGCTTGGCCGGCTTGACAAGGCGGTGGACCACGGCCAACGGGCGATCGAGCTCGATCCCATGCTGGCCGTGGGACACAGCAACCTCGGCATCGCCTATTACGACCGGCAGGAATACGACCGGGCCGAGGCCAGCCAGCGACTGGCCTTGAAAATCGCCCCGAGGCTGGCGTGCGCCCTGAACAACCTGGGCAGCATCATGCGAGAGCGCAAACGCCTGGACGAGGCCATCCGCTCTTATCAGCAAGCCGCGGCAGCCGATCCCAACTATCTTGAACCCCTTAACAACCTGGGCGCCGTACTGGTCACCGAGGAACGCCCCGAAGAAGCGATGGCCGTTCTGGCCAAGGCCCTCTCCCTCAACCCCCAGTATGCCGACGCCCACTGCAACATCGGCTTCGCCCTCAAGGCTCTGGAGCAGTACGACCAGGCCTTGCAGCATTTCCAGACTGCCCTGCACTTCAAGGCCGACTACCCGGAGGCGTATATCGGCATCGGCAGGATCTACCAGGAAAGGCACCAGCTTTCCGAGGCGGAGCGCGCCGGGTTGCGGGCAGTCGAACTGGACCAGGAAAATGCCGAGGCCCACAGCATGCTGGGCAGCATCTACACCGAGATGGATCAAACCGAGGCGGCGCTCCAGAGCTTCGACCGGGCCCTGGCCCTTGAGCCAACGCTCGCCTCCGCCCTACTCGGCAGAGGACATCTGGCCATGGAACTGGGGGAGATGCAGCGGGCCGAACAATTTTTCCGGAAGGCCCTGGCGGAATCCCCGACCGACGACCTGGCAGCCCGTTTCCACCTCAGCCAGGCCAAGAAGGTACGCCCAGGCGACGAGAACATGACGGCGCTGATGGCCGCTGCCGCCAACGCCACGGCTCTGCCGGAGCACAAACAGCTCTCGCTCCACTTTGCCCTGGGCAAATGCTATGACGACACCGGCGAGAAAGACCAGGCCATGCATCACTTCCTGGAGGGATGCCGGCTCAAACGAAAAAAAATCTCCTACGACCCGGCGGCCCAGGAACGCACCTTCCAGGAGATCATGGCCGCCCTGGCTGGCCCGGCCCTCGCTGCCCTGCGCGGTGGCGGCAACCCATCCTCCTTGCCGATCTTCGTACTGGGCATGCCGCGCTCCGGCACCACCCTGACCGAGCAGATCATTGCCAGCCATCCCGAGGTACACGGCGCCGGTGAACTGCCCTATCTGTTGGATATCGTCTCACGGCCCCTGACGGTGGACGGCCACGTTCTCAACTTCCCTTACCTCCTGCAACGGCTCGACCCCGCCCTGCTTGCCGCCTGGGGCAATGAATATGTGACCCGCCTCCAGACCAAGGCGCCGACAGCCCGGCGCATCACCGACAAGATGCCGGGTAACTCTCTGCTGGTCGGGTTGCTCCACGTCATGCTCCCCAATGCCAAGATCGTGCATGTGCGCCGCAACCCGGTGGATACCTGCCTCTCCTGCTTCACGCGGCTTTTCCACCATGGCCAGGAATATACCTACGATCTGGCCGAACTCGGCCGCTACTACGCGGGCTACAGCCGGGTGATGGAGCACTGGCGCCAAGTGCTGCCGGCCGGCGCCTTCTACGAAATCCGGTACGAACAACTGGTGGCCGACACGGAGGGTGAGACACGAAAACTCATCGACTACTGCGGCCTGCCGTGGGACGATGCCTGTCTGACCTTCCACACCAATGAACGGAAGGTGCGGACCGCCAGTATCACCCAGGTGCGCCAGCCCATCTACACCACCTCGGTGGAACGCTGGCGGCCGTATGCGGCTTATCTTGGCCCGCTGCTCGATGCTCTGGGCGAGTTGGTGCCGGATCGATGAAGAGAGGCCGCCTGCTGCTCCTGTTGGGTTGCCTGCTCCTCGCCGTGACCGGCTGTGTCGTCCTCTCGCCGGAACAGCGCCGGGAAAATGCCCGGCAACTGGCGGCCACCGCCGGCTGGCAGGAGATTCGGCTTCCCACCGATGCCTTTGTCCTGGCCGGATTCGTGCCGCAACCTGTTGGCCGCAACAACAAAACCCTGACCATCTACATCGAAGGCGATGGCCTGGCGTGGCTCAATGGCTCCACCATTTCCCCCGATCCCACGCCGATCCACCCCATTGCCTTGCAACTGGCCTTGCGCCAGGCGCAAGGCGCGGTCGCCTACCTGGCGCGGCCCTGCCAGTACGTGGGGAACGAAGAACGACGCGGCTGCTCCCGCCGGTATTGGACAGACCGGCGCTTTGCCCCGGAGGTGATAAAGGCCGCCAACCAGGCGATCGATCTGCTCAAGGAACGCTTCGGGGCGCAACAACTGGTGCTGGTGGGGTATTCAGGCGGCGGCGCGGTGGCGGCGCTGGCAGCCGCCCGCAGGCACGATGTGGCGCTGCTCGTTACCGTGGCCGGCAATCTCGACCACCAGCAATGGACCAAACAACATCAGGCTTCCCCCTTGACCGGCTCGCTCAATCCGGCGGACGCCTGGCATGACCTGCAAGGGGTGCCGCAACTGCATTTTGTCGGCGGCAGGGATACGGTGGTGGGCAGAGGGGTGGCCGAGGCGTTCGCCGCCCGCTTTCCTCCAGATCGGCGGCCGGAGATACGATTGCTCCCGGATGCGGACCACGTCGCCGGTTGGGTGGAGCAATGGCCAGCCCTCAGCGCCGAATGGGCGAAGTAAGCGCCGGTGCGGCTTACCTCTTGGCGTATCCCATGGATGCCAACCCTTCCCGCACCAAGCGTTCGTCTTCCTCGGTGTAGTCGCACAGGATACAGGCACTGGCGGGTGGAACCACGCCTCGCCGTTCCAGTTCGGCCACAATACGGCCAGCACTCGCATCCGGGGTTTCCTGATCGGTATGCACGACAATCTCCGGCGCCGTCGGCTCTTCGTAAGGGTCGCTGATGCCGGTGAAGTTGGCAACCTGCCCGGCCCGTGCCCTGGCATAGAGCCCCTTGACGTCCCGTGCCTCCAACACCTCCAGAGGACACGCACAGAACACCTCCAGGTACGTGCCGATCAACTGCCGGTTGTTTTGTCGGGCCTCGGCATAGGGGGCAATGGCCGCCACCACGCTGATCACCCGATTTTTGGTCAACAGATGGGAGACAAACCCAATGCGCCGCACGTTGATGTCGCGGTCGCGCTTGCTGAACCCCAGTTCCTGGCTGAAATTGGCGCGGATGATGTCGCCGTCGATCCACTCCGCCGCCAGACTGCGCCGCTTCAGTTCCAGATAGACCAGGCTCGACAACGTCGACTTGCCGGAACCCGACAGCCCGGTAAACCACAGGGTAAAACTCATAACGGCCCCTATTCCCCGCCGCTGCTCGTGAGCGGACTCGGCATGGCCAGCGGCTCCCGGAATTTCTCCGCCAGTTCGGAGACCGCCATGGCATACCGGTTGGAGTTGTTCCACCTGGTGATCGCCTGGAAATTGGGGTAGCCGGCCACATAGCGCATGCCGCCATGCTCCAGCTCCAGGCCGACGATGGTGAGCGGTTTCCCGTCCACCGGCCTGGGCAGCGCCACTCCCTGCGCCTCCTGCACCACGTCCCACGGCACCAACCCCCGCCGGCCGGCCTCGTACGCCGTCACCAACCGCTCATCCTTCAGTGCATCGCCCAGCTCCCAATAGACCGGGGCTCCGAGGGCCCAGCCGGATTTCTTCAGGTAGTTGGCGATACTGGCCAGCACGTCCGGCACCGAATGCCAGACATCCCGGCGGCCGTCGCCATCGAAGTCCACGGCATAGGTGCGGAAGCTCGATGGGATGAACTGGGTCTGGCCAAAGGCCCCGCCATAGGAACCGGTCACCTGCCGCGGGTCCATCCCGTTTTCCCGGCAAAGCAGCAGGAACTCGATGAGCTGCTGGCGGTAAAACTTGCTGCGGCGGGGATAGGCGTCGAAGAGGGTATTGAGGGTCTGAAAGAGCGGGAAGGACCCTTCCTGGGTGCCGTACTGGGTCTCGATCCCCCAGATTGCCACCACGACCTCCCGCTCGACGCCGATTTCCGCCTCGATGCGGTCCAGGGTTGCCTTGTGTTCTTGCAGGAGCTTTTTGCCCTTGCTGATCATGCCCAGGGTGACGAAGCGGGGATAGTAGAGATAGTAGGGTTTGGCCTCCCACTGCATGTCCATCAGCTCAAGCACCCGCTTCCTGATGGCCACCCCGGCAAAGAGGTTGGCCAATTCCGCGTCGCTGAAGCCATACTGCGTCCGCAGCTCCGTAAACAGCGCCTGATAGCGTTCGCTGGCCAGATCAATGGGTTGACCATCCTGGACCAGATCGGCGGCCTTAGGGGGGGGGACCGGCATGACTTGGGGCGCGGCCACCGGCGGGACCGGGGGCACCTCAACCGGCTCAGGTGGAGGCTGCGTTACGGCACAGCCGGAACAGAGAAGGAGAAAAGAGAGCAGCGGCAGGCCGCGGCGAGACATCTTCATGACGCAAAAACCTCCTGGAATGACTTCAGGAACTGGTCGATCAGCTGATTGGGCAAAGCATTGATGCCGGCAGCCGCCACCCGCCCACCGCCGGTGGGGAAGGCACGGCACAAGATATCCGCCCCCTTTTTCGTGGCAAGCGGTGCCCGCACACTCACCAGGCTCGTGTTGTCGCCGTTGTCCACCAGTAGGGCGTGGGCCTGTTGCGGCCGCTCCCGCGCCCGGTCGTTGCTGAAAACCCCGGCCACCCGCCGCGCCCATGGCGCGTCCGGAAAGGCGTAAACCCGGCCGACCGCGTTGTCGAGCAACGGCGCAATCGCCTGGGCCTGGGCCATATCGGCACGGTAGCCCTCCCGCAACCGCGGCAGGAGCGGCGACTCACGAATAAAAGCCAACGGCTCGGCAAAGGGGTGCACCGCCTCATACAAGGCGGCCGGATGGCAGAAAAGATCCTCCACCGTGCGGCCATAGCCATTGTAATTCATCAGCTCGCCCAACTCCCTGAGGCTCGCAATCTCCGGCTCGGCAAGACCACAGGTCAGCGCCGTCCGCCTGGCCACCTCGTGCAGGTTGTCGCCAAAGGCGCCGACCACGGCCCAGGGGCGAAAACGGCCGCCGACCAGACGATCGACGATCAACGAGGTGCAGACCTCGGGATTGGGATCGATGTGCGCGGTGAGCTTCGCCGCCACGGGAAGATCGCCGGCGAAGTGATGATCCGCGTAGAAGATCGTGCAGGTATCAAGGAGCGGCAGCAGATAGTCGCGGTTGCGGTCGAGCGAGATGTCGAGCACCGTGATGTGCGCCTGCGTGACGCCGACCAGATGGCGGAGCAGGGTATTGTCCCGTTTCACGCCGGTAATGAGGTGCGCCGCCGGCCGTGGCTCCTGCAACCGCAACTGGTGCAGGGCGCAGATGCCATCGGCGTCGCCGTTGAAAAGATCGAAGGACTCAACCACGCTCATTGATGCGACAGCGCCCCATTAGACCCCATGGCCCCAGTTGAAGGCCCGGCCAATGCCATCCAGGGAGAAGATGAACATGAGAGTCTGATCCCCGCCGACGGAACGCTGCACCTGCACCTCCAGCATCCAGCAGGCCGGCTTGTAGATGAGCTCCAAGGAAGAATAGGAGGTATGGCTGGTGGAAAAGGACTTGGTGATGGAGCCCTTGGCGGTGAGCATCGCGGTGAGCGGGGTGGAAAAGCTGGCCTGGAGATCGCTCTGCGAATCACCGGTGGTGGTGTAGAAATAGGGCTCCAGCATGGAGCTGTGCTGGAGGTAGCGATAATTCAGGGAAACACTCGACTGCCAGGGCGAGGTATAGCTGCCGGTGAGTTCGTAGCGGGTCACCCCTTGGCCATAGACGCTCAGGTTGGTCTGGTAGCGGATCGAAAGCGGCGCCAACGGGTAGAATTGCAGATCGAAGAGCAGGTCGGAGAATTCCCGGCGCTCGTCGCCCGGCGTTGTCAGCTCGATCTGGTGCTCGCGTAAATCATAGGTCTGGTAAATTTTGAACTGGCCGAGCTGGCGGTTCCAAAACTTCTCTCCGCCCTCGTCGCCGCCGATATCGACATAGTTGTTCCACTCATAGGTCAGCCAGTTCTTGATGGTGTTGCGGGGGCCGTAGGCGAGCCGGTCGACGCTGTCAAGGCTGGGCAACTCCTTTTCCTGGGTGCGGGTCACGTAGGAATAGATGAGGTTGGGCCGCATGGTGTGCTCCAGCCAGTGCAGCGAACCCAGCGAAAGATCGAAATCGCGCATGAGCAGGGTGGCGAGGTTGCCCTCGAAATCAAAGGCGGTCCGCTTCTGAAAGCGGTCATACGCCCAGTTGGCGTCCTTGTTGGTCTGCATCTCGTAGGCGGTTTCGCGGATGCCGGTGGTGAGCTTGCCCTCCAGCCAACCGCCGCGCGGCAGCGGAGTGACGATCTGCGGATGGAGGTCGACGCGATGGGCGCCGAGGCCACTGTCGCGCCAATAATTCACATACTCCGTATCCCAGGCGAAACTGACCCCCTGCACCCCGGTCGGCACCCGGCCGGTGAAATCAAGCCGCGGCAGG
Organism: Deltaproteobacteria bacterium; assembly: GCA_021802645.1. Taxonomy (GTDB): domain Bacteria; phylum Desulfobacterota; class Desulfobulbia; order Desulfobulbales; family Desulfurivibrionaceae; genus JAJZRJ01. The sequence continues at coordinate 51,218 of JAJZRO010000008.1, forward strand.
GCCTGGAGCGGGCTGGTACTCTTGTCGATGCTCACGACCTCGCCCGGCTCCAGCACGCCGTCGCCATTGTTGGCCACCAGTCGCAGGTCGTTCCGCACATCCTGGTTCGTCCGCAGTTCGCCGCTCAGCACCATGTTCGACCAGCTTTTGATCAACTGGGCCGTGGACTCCCGGGTAGTGAGGCTGGGATCCTGGAGGTCGCGCCGGAAGAGGTTGTTGAATTCGGCCCGGTTCTTGTCATAACCGATCGAACCGGTCCGGAACTCCTGAAGAAAATCCTGGTCCGAGGTGAGGTCGAGGTCGAGCCGCCCCACCAGGCCGTCGCCGAAGTCGTGGTCCGCCTTGCCACGTAACCAGTAACGACTCTGCACGGTGCGGATCAGGCCGTCGCTCCGGTATTCATCCTTGTCGGTATCAGCCAGGTCATCCCGCAGATAACTGAGCCAGAAGAGCCCCTGGGAACGGGGACCGGCGGCATACCGGAATTCACCGCCATACAGCATGCCCCGCTTGGCCATGTAGTCGGGATAGAGGGTGATGTCCGCACTGGGGGAGAGCGCCCAGAAGAACGGGGTCATGATGGTCGTGCCGTTGCGGGTGGAGGTTCCCCATTCCGGAAAGAGGAAACCGCTGTCGCGCGTGGTCTTGGTCGGCACCGCCAGATAGGGGGAGTAGGCCACCGGCACGTCTTTCACCTCCAGCCGGGGATTAAACAGATGACTGATGCCGTCCACGGTGATCTTGGTAAGCGTGCTCTCGATGGCCCAGGGTTGCTTCTGGCCCTTGACCGGCTCGCAGGCAGAGATCCGGCTCCCGTGCAGGGTATAAGTCTGCTCGCCGGTCTTCTCGACCTCCTTGCCCTCGATATACAGATGGTTCTCCGCCGTGAAGATGGTGGCGTTTTCCATGGTGCCGGTCTGGGTATTGAGGTCGAGCTTGGCCGCCTCGGCCCTGACCTCGTCGCCGCCCTGCGATTCGACGAAGACATGGCCGCGGGCCTTGACCAGCCCCAGTTCCACATCGTAGCGCATCCAGTCCGCGGTGATGGTCAAGGGCGGCCCGGCCTCCTTGGGGCGGACCAGCACCACGTTGCCTTCGGCAAAGATGGACTTGGGGTTTTCGTAATGGATCAGGGTATCGGCGGTGATTTCCCACGGCACCGACTTGGCGGCCCATCCGGCGGCCGGGCAGAGAAAGGCCAAGAGCCCCACCAGCGCGGCCAACTGCCCTGCCCATCTTTCCCTTGCCGCGCGTCGGTGCATTCTCGATCGCCCGTACGTCGTGCCTAGAAGGAATCCTTGAGCACTGCGCCGGTGCTGCCGGAGGTCACCAGCCGGGCGTAGCGGGCGGCATAGCCGCTGGTGATCCGTGGCGCGGGCGGCTGCCATTTCTCCCGCCGCTTTTCCAACTCCGCCGGCGCCACCTTCAACTCCAGCTTGTGCTTGGGGATGTCGATGCTGATCTTGTCGCCCTCTTTGACCAGGGCGATGGGGCCGCCCTCCGCCGCCTCCGGCGAGACATGGCCGATGCAGGCTCCCTGGGTGCCGCCGCTGAAACGGCCGTCGGTGATAAGGGCCACGTTTTTGCCCAGCCCCATGCCGATGATCGCCGCGGTCGGCGAGAGCATCTCCGGCATGCCCGGTCCGCCCTTGGGACCGCAATAGCGAATGACCACCACGTCGCCGGCATTGATCTTGCCGTCCAGGATGGCGGCATGGGCTTCGGCTTCGGAATCGAAGACCCGCGCCGGGCCGGTGTGGGTGAGCATCTCCTCGGCCACCGCCGACTGTTTGACCACTCCCCCCTCCGGCGCCAGGTTGCCGTAAAGCACCGCGATGCCGCCGACCTCATGGTAGGCCTCGTCCACCGGCCGGATGACATCGGCATCCAGCACCTTGACCTCCGCCAGGTTCTCCCGCAGGGTCTTGCCGGTAACCGTCACCACGTCGAGGTTGAGTCCCTCGTCGGTATTGAGCAGTTCGGCCATCACCGCCGGGATGCCGCCGGCTTCGTCGAGCTGCTGCATGCTGTGGCTGCCGCCGGGGATCAGGCTACAGATGTGCGGGACCTTGCCGCTGACCTCGTTGAAGAGCGCCAACGGCAGCTCGACGTCCGCCTCCTTGGCAATGGCCGGCACATGCAGCACTGTATTGGTGGAGCAGCCCAGGGCCATATCCACCGCCATGGCATTTTCAAAGGCCTCGCGGGTCGCAATGTCACGCGGCCGGATGTTCTCCTGTAAAAGATGCATGACCGCCATGCCGGCCTGCTTGGCCAGCCGGATACGGGCGCCGGCCACCGCCGGGATGGTGCCGTTGCCGGGCAACGCCAAACCGATGGCCTCGGCCAGGCAGTTCATGGAGTTGGCGGTAAACATGCCGGCGCAGGAACCGCAACCGGGGCAGGCTTTTTCCTCCAGCTCGCAGAGTTCTTCATAGCTCATGGTTTCGGCCTTGACCCGGCCGACCCCCTCGAAGACGCTGATCAGGTTCACGTCCTTGCCGCGGAAGCGGCCGGTGAGCATGGGACCACCACTCACCATCACCGCCGGAATGTTGACCCGCAACATGGCCATCAGCATGCCCGGCGTCACCTTGTCGCAGTTGGGGACGAGCACCAGCCCGTCAAAGGGATGGGCCATGGCCATGATCTCCACCGAATCGGCGATGACCTCGCGGCTGGCCAGGGAATACTTCATGCCGGCGTGGTTCATGGCCAGACCGTCGCAGACGCCGATGGTGCCAAAGGCCACCGGCGTGCCGCCGGCCATGCGCACCCCGGCCTTGACCGCCTCGACCAGTTTATCGAGATGGACATGGCCGGGAATGATTTCGTTGTGGGCGTGGCAGATGCCGATGAGCGGCCGGTTGATCTCCTCGTCGGTATAGCCCATGGCCTTCAGCAGTGACCGATGAGGCGCCCGTTCCAATCCTTTCCGCAATGCATCGCTGCGCATGGTGTCGTCCTGTGGCTTGCCTTCAAAGTTGACGGCTTCGCAAAAAAACGCGCCGCCGACTGGCCGCGAAATGCAGCTCGTTGCCTTCCCGTTCCCGCCCGCCGGGATTGAGTGCTCGTGTGAGTTCTTACCAGATTCAGCGGTACCGCCTGCCTCTCCGCTTCGAATCTACGCAGTGCAGCACCCAGGTGTCAAGGCAAAAGTCATGCACAATTGGGCTTGCCAATTGGCAGGATGTGATTTAATTTAAAAATCAGCCAATTAGATTGTGATGGATTCATTACCATGCTCCGCCCCCGCGAATCCATCGGCAAACGGCAAAGGCCATACCGCACGAACCCGCTGGCGGAGCGGGTGATGGCGATGCTGCCATGAGGCCCGGGCTTTTCCACGGTGCGGGCACCGTGTGTTCCATAGCCCCCAACTTTCGACGAACGCCCCACGCAGGCACTGTTATCCGCATGAAGCATATCTTTGGCCCGGTGAATTCCCGGCGGCTCGGTCTGTCGCTGGGGATTGACCTCCTGCCCCCGAAAATCTGCAACTTCAACTGCATCTATTGCGAAATCGGGCCGACCACCGAGTTTACCTGCGACCGCAAAGAATACGTGCCGACCCGTGAGATCATCGCGGAGATCGACCGCTTTCTGGCCGACCCCGAGGCACTCCGGCGCCTCGACGTCTGCACCATCACCGCCTCGGGCGAGCCGACGCTCCACACCGGCATTGGCGCCATCATCCGTCATCTCAAGGACCGCACCACCAAACCCGTGGCCGTGCTCACCAACGGCTCCCTGTTCCACGACCCGACGGTGCGCCGCGACCTGCTGGCGGCCGACATTGTCATCCCCTCGCTGGATGCCGCCCTTGAGGCGAGCTACCGCAAGATCAACCGACCGGCCAACTGCGCGCCGCTCGCGCTGGTGATCGAGGGGCTGATCCGCTTCCGCAAGGAGTTCGCCGGCCAGTACTGGCTCGAAATCCTGCTGGCCAAGGGGATCAACGACCGCCCTGAGGATCTCACGGCCTTGCGCGAGACCGTGGCCCGAATCCAGCCAACCAAGGTGCAACTGAACACCGTCGCGCGGCCGCCGCTGGAATCCTTTGCCTTACCGCTTTCCCAGCCGGAACTCACCGCCGCGGCCAGCCACTTCACGGTGCCGGTGGAAATCCTCGTCGATTTCACCACCCGTGAACGGGAAAAATTTCAACCGGCCGATGCATCGGCCATCCTCGCCATGCTGCGGCGACGCCCCTGCACCGCCGCCGACGTGGCCGAGGCCCTGAACCTGGAAACCGCTCCGGCCACCGCGGCCTTGGAGCAGCTGGTGACCCACGGACAGCTCATCAAGACCGTCCACCACCACAAAGAATATTACCAACCGAAAAAGGCGTGAAACGTACCATGCAAGATGACCAGTCCCCCTCCATGCTCAGCCGCGTCAGTCAATGGCTGATGCCCAAAAGGACCGCGACGGAAGAAACCCCCAACCCCATCGGCGCTGCCGAACAATCCGAGGCCCATACCACCATGCCCAAGGAACAACCGCCCACCCCAGCCGCTCCTGCCGGCAACGAACCGCCGCCAGCGGACGACACCCAGCCGCGCAGCCGCTCCTCGCGTTCCCGCCGTTCCTCCCGGCGCGGTGGCCGCTCCCGCCGCGGCAAGGGACAGCCTCCCGAACCGCCGGTGCAAACGGAATCGGTGGAGCCGCCGACCGAGGCCACGCCGCCAACCGCTTCCATCGCCAAGGGCGGCTGCAAACTCCTGATCAACACCGATGAACCCGAGGAATGCCGCCTGGCAGTGGTCGAGAACGGCAAGGTCGAATCCTTCCACATCGAGACGGTGAGCCAGGCCCTGGTCAAGGGCAACATCTACAAAGGCCGGATCACCGCGGTGGAGGCCAACCTGCAGGCTGCATTCGTGGATATCGGCCACATGAAAAACGGCTTTCTGCCCTTCAGCGACATCCACCCCGAATACTATGCGGTGGACGTCGCCCCCGACACCCACTGGAAGGATCTGCGCATCCAGGACGTGGTCAGAAAAGGGCAGGAGGTGCTGGTGGAGGTAGTGAAGGAAGCCACCGGCAACAAGGGCGCCATGCTCACCACCTATCTCTCGCTGCCGGGTCGCTATATTGTCCTGATGCCGGGCAGCGACAGCGCCGGCATCTCGCGCAAGATCGACAACGAGGCGGAACGGCGCGAACTGCGGGCGCTGATGGAGAGCCTCAATATTCCGGAAGGCATCGGCTACATCGTCCGCACCGCGAGCCAGGAGATCACCAAAACCTCGCTGGCCCAGGATCTGCGCTATCTACTGAACCTGTGGGAGGAAATCAAGAAACGCGGCCAAACCCAGCCGTCGCCCTCGCTGGTCTACAAGGAGCAGAACATCATCTCCCGCTTCCTCCGGGACCACTACACTCCGGAGATCCGCGAGATTCTGGTGGACAACCCGGAGGCCTTGGAGCAGGTCAAGGCCTTCCTCCAACTGCTGCCCGCCACCCAGCGCAACAAGACCACGGCCCGGCTCCATCAGGGAGCCCAGCCCCTCTTCCACCAGTACCACGTGGAAAAGCAGGTGGAGCAGATGTTCCAGCCCACAGTGCCGCTGCCCTCGGGCGGTTCCATCGTCATCAACCCCACCGAGGCGCTGGTGGCCATCGACGTCAACTCCGGCCGCACCTCGAAGGACAAGGACTTCGAGGAGTCCATCTTCCTCGCCAACATGGAGGCGGCGGAGGAGCTCGCTCGCCAACTCAGGATGCGCGACCTTGGCGGCCTCATCGTCGTGGATTTCATCGATATGCGGGAGGCCCGCCACATCCGCGAGGTGGAAAAAAAGGTCCGCGAGTGCATGAAGCGCGACAAGGCCAAGGTGGATTTCTCCAAGATCTCCAAGTTCGGCCTCATGCAGATCTCGCGACAGAAGATGGCGGCGCCCATCCACACCGGCGCCTACAAGACCTGCCCCCACTGCGAGGGACGCGGCGTGATCCGCTCGGTGGAGGCCTTGGCGCTCATGCATCTGCGCCAGATCCAGACCGGCATGAGCCGCCGGCAGGCGAAGAAAGTGCTCTGCCGGCTGCCGATCGAGGTGGCGCAGTACATCCTCAACAAGAAGCGCGCCGACCTGATGGAACTGGAAACCCGTCACCAGGCCGAGGTCATCGTCGAGGCGGACCCGACCATGCCGCCGGAGGCCAGCAAGATCGAGTTCATCAAGGGCGAATAAGGCGTTGGCACCGCAGGCGCGGGGGAGCGCAATGCCGCCCTCCGCCTCTCCACCTGCCAATCCCCTTGACGCCGTTTCCACGGCTCTGCCAAAATAACGGCAGAGCCACTCCTACCCCGGAGGCCCATCGGCATGCCGACCGCTCGACGTTACACCTTCCTCGTGGTTGAAGACAATCTCGCCATGGCGCAGATGCTGAGCCACATGCTGGGTAATCTCGGCCATGACTCCGTGGTGATGGCCAGAAACGGCAAAGAGGCCTGGGAGAAGATCGAGCTCTCCCATCCGCCCATCGATATCGTTCTCTCGGACCTGTTGATGCCGAAGATGGACGGCCTGCAATTGCTCCAGCGCATCCGCCAATCGGAGCATTACTGGTATCTGCCCTTCATCATGATCACGGTGGTGGATGACCTGGACCGGATCATGTCGGTCACCGAAGAGCACATCGACGGCTATCTGGTCAAGCCCGTGACCCTGGAGGCGTTGCGGCAGAAGATCACCATCGCCCTCAAGAAGGTCTACGATCCCGATCCCTACCACCGCGCCCTCTATGCCGGCAAACGGCATTTCTATGAAGGGCGCCTCGACGAGGCCATACAGGCGCTCACCGAGGCGAAAAATCTCCAGCCCGGCCAGTCCGCCACCTACTATTACCTGGGGCATCTCCTGGAACAACAAGGGCGGCTCGACGAGGCGGCGGCCAATTACCAGCACTGCAAGGACTGCAGCAACGACCTGTGGGTGAAATCCCTCGATGGCCTCGCCCGAATCTTTATCCGCCAGCATAACCATGCCGCGGCCGTGACCGCCCTGCAAAAGGGGATCGATCTGTCGCCGAACAACGCGGAACGCTACGTGGACCTGTCGTTGGAACAGAGTCGGCTGGGCAAAGGCGAGGCCGCCAAGGAGGCGCTGAACGCTGCATTGAAGCTCAGCAAAAAGGCCAGCAACCTGCCGCAAAAATTCATCGAGGCCTGTCTCAACTGCGGGATGGATCAAGAGGCCGAGGAAATCATGCAAAACAACCTCGGCGCCACCGTCGAGGAGATCGTCACCCTGAACCACATGGGCATCATCTGCCGGAAACGCCAGGAATACGAGCGGGCCAGGAAATATTACGAACGGGCGCTCAAGATCACCCCGAGCAACGACCTCGTCAATTACAACTATGCGGTGTTGTTGGCGGAAATGAAAGACTACGCCGCGGCCCGCAGCGCGCTGGACCGCGTCCTCAAGCACAACCCCGAGTTCGACAAAGCCTGGACGCTGCTGGCAAAAATGGACAGCCTCGGCGTTTAGCCCGATGAACGGCGGGCCGGCGCCGATCGCTTCGGCTGATAGATGCCCACTGCCCGGTTGTGTTCGGCCAGGGTGGTGGAGAAATAATGCGAGCCGTCGTTGCGGGAAACGAAATAGAGATAGGATTCCGACGCCGGGTGAAGAACCGCGGCAATGGAGGCTTGACCGGGGCTGGCGATGGGTCCGGGGGGCAACCCCGCATTCATGTAGGTGTTATACGGCGTATCGGTTCTGAGATCGGCCTTGGTCAGATTGCCGTTGAAGTTGGCAAGGCCGTAGATCACGGTGGGGTCGGCCTGCAAGCGCATTCCCAGCCGGAGTCGATTCAGGTAGACACTGGCGATCAGCGGCCGTTCCGTGGGCTGGCCCGTTTCCTTCTCGACGATCGAGGCCAGGGTCAGCACCTGGTGCGGCGTGAGTCCGTAATTGGGCGGGGCCGCGGCCATCAGCGCCTTAAGTTCTTTAATCCCCCGCTCCGCCATGATCCTGATGATTTCGGCGGCTGTCTGGTTGCGCGTGAAATAATAGGTGTCGGGGTAGAGATACCCCTCCAGGCCGTCCGCCTCGATCCCCAACTGCCTGGCGGTTTGCGGATCCTTGGCCAGGGCGATGAACTCCTCGCGGCTGGCCAGCCCCTCCGCCGCCACCAGACCAGCGATCTGGGCGATGGAATACCCTTCCGGCACGGTGATCTTGTGCCGGATGCCCTTGCCCGAAGCCAGGAGTTGCAGCACATCCTCCGGCGTCTGGCCGGCCCGGAAGACGTATTCGCCGGCCTGGAGGCGGGAGGCCACCCCCCGCAGGCGCGCGTACCAACGGAAGCGGCCATCGGGCGGAATGACCCGCGCCGCCTGAAGATTTCTCTCAATGGCGGCAAGCGACGAGCCTGGCGGGATCATGACCACCACGTCGCCGCCGGTCAGCGGGCCGGGCGTATGGCCATAGAGCCACAACACCCCCCCTGCCGACAACAGCAGCAGCAATAAAAAACCGGCAAACCACGAAAACGGGTTGCCGGTTTTCTGCTTTCCGCGCCTCGGGCGGGCGTCAAGGACCATGGTCTCACACCGACGGGTTGCGGCCCAAAGGCCAGGGGGTTACTGCTTCCGGAAGATCAGCCCCAGAATCTGACTCATGCTCTTGACCGGCACGAATTTGATCTTCTCGCGCAGATCCTTCGGGATCTCCACCAGGTCCTTCTGGTTCTGGTCCGGAATGATCACCGTGGTGATTCCGGCCCGGAGCGCCGCCAACGCCTTCTCTTTCAACCCGCCGATAGGCAGTACCCGGCCGCGCAGGGTAATCTCGCCGGTCATGGCCACATCCTGACGCACGGTCTTCTTGGCCAGAGCCGAATAGAGCGCGGTGGCGATGGTGACACCGGCCGACGGCCCGTCCTTGGGAATGGCCCCGGCCGGCACATGGACATGAATATCCACCTCGTCGAAGTAGTTGTCCTTGAGCTTGAGCTTGCCGAGTTGCGAACGGCAGAAGCTGGCGGCCGCCTGGGCCGACTCCTTCATCACGTCGCCGAGCTGGCCGGTCATGGTCAGGTTGCCCCGGCCCTTGACGATGGAGACCTCCACATAGAGGATCTCGCCGCCCACCTCGGTCCAGGCAAGCCCGGTGGCCATGCCGGGCTGGTCGATGGTCTCGGTCTCCGATTCGGGCAGGAACTTGGGCGGCCCCAGATACTGGCTCAAGGTCCGGGCGGAAATGACGTAGGGTCCCTTGCCGCCCTCGGCCACCTTGCGCGCCACCTTGCGACAGACGGAGCCGATCTCGCGCTCCAGATTCCTTAGGCCTGCCTCCCGCGTGTAGTGGGTGATGATGCGGGCGATAATGGCATCGTCCATCTGGAGCTGCTTGGCGGTAATGCCGTTCTCCGTAAGCTGCCGCGGCACCAGATAGCGCTTGGCGATCTCGATCTTCTCCTCCTGGGTGTAGCCGGCCAGCCGGATCACCTCCATGCGGTCCAAGAGCGGGGCCGGAATGGTGTCGGTCATGTTGGCGGTGGTGATGAACATGACCTTGGAGAGATCACAGGGCAGATTGAGGTAGTGATCCGAAAAATCGGAGTTCTGGGCCGGGTCGAGGACCTCCAGCAGGGCCGACGAGGGATCGCCGCGGTAATCGGCGCCCACCTTGTCGATCTCGTCCATCATGAAGACCGGATTGTTGGAGCCCACGGTCTTGAGCCCCTGAATGATGCGGCCGGGCATGGCACCGATGTAAGTGCGGCGGTGGCCGCGGATCTCGGCTTCATCGCGCATGCCGCCCAGCGACAGGCGGTGGAATTTCCGCCCCATGGCCCGGGCGATGGACTGCCCGAGCGAGGTCTTGCCGACACCGGGGGGACCGACGAAACAGAGGATCGGCCCCTTGGTCTCTTTATTGAGTTTGCGCACCGCCAGATACTCGAGGATGCGCTCCTTGACCTTGTCGAGGCCGTAGTGGTCGGCGTCGAGCACCTCTTTGGCCACCTTGAGGTCGAGCCGGTCCTTGGTGGACTTGCGCCACGGCACGTCGAGCAGCCAATCGATATAGGTGCGGATGATGGCGGCCTCGGAGGCATCCGGGTGCATCATCTCCAGGCGCTTCAATTGCTTGAGCCCCTCCTTCTTCACCTCGCCCGGCATCCGGGTCTTGGTGAACTTCTCCCGCAACTCCTCGATCTCCTGGGAGCGCTCGTCGATGTCGCCCAGTTCCTTTTTGAGGGCATGGAGCTGCTCGCGCAGGTAATATTCGCGCTGGGAGCGGCTCATCTCTTCCTTGGCCTCGGACTGGATCTTGGCCTGCATGGTGGAGACTTCGAGTTCCTTTTGCAGGAATTCGGCCACCCGCCGGAGTCGCGCCACCGGGTCGAAGGTTTCCAGCACCAGCTGGGACTCCGCCACCTTGAGCTGGAGGTTCGAGACCACCAGATCGGCGAGCCGGCCCGGTTCCTCCACGTTGTTGAGGATGACCATCAGGTCGGAGGACATGATGCCCTTCAAGGCCAGAATCTTCTCGGTCTGCTCGCGGACGTTGCGCATCAGCGCCTCGATCTCCACGGTAACCTCGGCGGTCGCCTCGTCGCCAACCACCTCGATCTTGGCGATGAAGTGAGGAGTTTCCTGAAGGTATTCGACGACCCGCGCCTTGTGGAGGGCCTGGACCAGCACCTTGAGCCGCCCGTCCGGCAGCTTGAGGGTGCGCATCACCATGCAGACCATGCCGACGTCGTACACATCGTTGACGCCCGGCTCGTCGAGGGAGGCGTCCCGCTGGGTTACCAGCATCAGCAGCTTGCTGCCGGCCATGGCGTCGTTGACCGCGCTGACCGAGGCATTACGGCCGACAAAAAGCGGCAGGATCATATAATTGAACACCACCACGTCGCGCACCGCCATCACCGGCAGCTGCTCCGGGATATCCCGCTCGCTCGGCTCGGCGTCGTCGTTGACCATGGGATTCATGGGATCATCAGTATCCACGGACTTCCTCCTTGGCATGTTATAGAAAACGGCGGCCGCATCATCCGGCGCCGCTGTTGGCCAGATCCGCACCCTGCGCTTCCAGAGTGGCAACACTAAGCACTTCGTCAGGCGAAGTCAACCTGCTTTCTCGTCGTAGTCCGACGGCCCGGTGCCGCCCCCAATGCCACGTCCCTCCAGCTGTTGACGCGCGTGCAAATTTCCTTGCGTAACGCCCTGCTTTGCACCATAGTGGGCCAAGCAAGGCCGGCCATGCCTGCTTCCCATCATGCCATGGCCTCCGTCAAAACACAATGCCCGCGAGGTGGCCGCTGTGTCCCTGCCCCCATCCCTCTTTTTCGACCTGGCCGCCTGGGGCCATCTGCCGTTGTTCGACGAAGCCAGGCCGGTGTGGCAGGCGCTGAGCGAACTCAAGGGGTACATGGACCGCCAGGCGTATCCGGCCTGCTTTGCCGCCCTCGCCGCCAGCGGGCCACTGGCCAGGACCCTGGTCCTCCATGAAGGGGCCTTGCTCGACGGCACCGAATGCGTTATCGAATTCGGCGACGCCACCAAGGGCCAACTGCGGGTCAGCCGGGGCGGCGTGCCACTCGACGGCGCCAGCGTGCTCATGGGCGGGGCGGTGCTGGTCGGCAGCCGCTTCCGTTTTGGTCAGGGGGTGCTGGTGGAATCGGGCGCCTTCCTCAAGGAGCCGGCCATCATCGGCGACCAGACCGAGGTGCGGCAGGGCGCCTATCTGCGCGGCTACTGCCTGGTGGGTAAACGCTGCGTGGTGGGCCATGCCACCGAGGTGAAGCATTCCATCCTGCTCGACGACGCCAAGGCTGGCCATTTCGCCTACCTGGGCGACAGCATCCTCGGCAACGACGTCAACCTCGGCGCCGGCACCAAGCTCGCCAACCTGCGTTTCCAGAGCGGCGAGGTGGAAGTGAAGACCGCCGACGGCCCCATGGCCACCGGTCTCAAAAAAATGGGCTGCATCTTCGGCGATCGCTGCCAGACCGGCTGCAACTCGGTAACCAATCCGGGCACCCTGTTGGGCAAAAGATGTGTGTTGATGCCCAACACCACCGCGCCCTCCGGCTACCACCCGGCCAGCACGCTGCTTCGTTAGAGCGCGGCGAGACCACCGCCAAGATAGTGATAGAGGGCAAAGAGGAACTCGTAGCACAGCCCGATGGTGAGGAAGAAGCGAAGCCGGCGCGACCAAGGCAACGGCGCCCCGGCCATGCCCTGCACCGTCGAAACGACGACCAGAGTCAACCCCACGGTGAAGGGAGCCGAACGCAGCAGATGCATGCCGGTTGCCGCCAGCGAATCCAGGGGCCGGCCGGGGAAGTAGCGGTAACTCGCCAGCAGGTAGAGGGCGAGGAGCAGAACAAAACCAACAATCTGGCGCACTTTATCCATCGTTGCAGTATCCCTTGGGTGGATCCCAGGCGCCCTACTCTAGTCGATTTGTCGCGAAATGGAAAGATGATGCCCACGCAACCGTACCACCCCCCGAACGGTCGAACCAGGATGGCTCCGGCAGGAGGGCAGCCATGAGCCCTTTCCCTGCCTTGCTCTGCCCCGACACCCAGCCTGCGGCCGCCGACTGCCGCCCCCTGCTTCTGCTGGCGGACACCCTCGCCTACTACCGTCTCCTGGCTGACGACCCAACGCCTTCCGAATTGGCGCCGCTGACCGAAGCAGGTCTTTGCCAGGGCCATACCCCGGTCGCGCTGGGCGAGCACCTGCCCCGCTTCCGGCAACTGCTGCACGAACTCGGCCGGGCCGGCAACGAATTTTACGGCGGCTCTCTGAACGCCTTGGCCCGCGCTGGCCAGCCCCATCCGGACGAAGCGGCGGTGTGGTCGCTGGTGACGAACCTGCGCCGGCAGGGGAAAGGGACACCGACGGCGGAACAGGAACTGGAAACGGTCTGGAATGCCCTGCTGCTCCTCAAGCTGGCGGAACAGTACCAGGCCGAGGAACGGGAGATCGCCGCCGAACTCGCGGCATTCGAACGCAAGCAGGCGGCGATCTTCGAGGAATTGAAGGGCGACGAGGAATTCGCCGCGCAACTGGCGGCCATCCAGGCCGAGGAGCACGCCGCCACCGGCTGCAACCAGGAACGACTCACCCGGGCCTGGGGTCAGCTCTTCCTGCGGGACAGCCAGGAATTTCCGCTGCTGGCGATGCCCCACCCTGGCCCGGCCCTGCTGCTCCTCGATCTGGCCGCGGCTTTAAGCGACGCCCGGCCCGTGGCGCTCTGCTCCCTGTCGGTGCCGGAAGTGGCGGAAAGCCTGTTCGCCGAGGCCCGCCAACACTGGCGAACCAGCGAGGCCGATCTCATCGCCCGACTCCACTCCCTGCTCTTCACCTTCGCCCGCGACGGGGTGGCCGAGCCGGCAACGTACGAGACCCTTAGTCACCAATGGGAGCAGGCCGTGGGACGCCACTTCGCCGGCCAACCGCAGCGGCTGGTCACCCTCACCGCCCTGCCCGGCGCTTCGCTACCGAGCCTTTTTGCCCGGCTGACCAGGGGCAACAAAAAAGGCCATGGGGCCTTCCCCCATGGCCTCATCGCGCATTTTGCGGAGCCGGCCTAACGGTACGGGTTGATGGTCAACACCGGACAAGACGCCATCTTCACCACCTTCTCGGCCACGCTGCCGAACAACACCTTCTCCAGCCCCTTGTAGCCGTGGGTGCCCATGACAATGAGGTCGATCTTGGCCTCCTCGGCGTAGCGCAGGATCTCGTTGGCCACATCGCCCTGCAGCACCTTGGCGTCGTAGGGCACGGCGGCAGTCAGATTCTCGGCCACAAAGGCGGTCATCTTCCGCTGGGCCGCCTGCAGCATCTCCTCCTCGAACTGGGAAATAGGGATGTGCGGCACGAAAAAGCCGGAATAGTCGTCAAAGCTCTGCACCACAAAGACCACGCTGAGCCGTGCCTGGAATTTACCGGCCAGCATTACGGCAGATTGGAGGATCTTCTGGGAGTTCCCGGAAAAATCGACCGGGACCATGATTTTTTTGACCTCGTTCATAACGCCTCCTTATGGTATAGATCCGTGGCCATCATCGGATACGATGGCCTCTCTTTTTTGTAGCAATTCGCCGCTCCTCCTGTCAAGGCGGGTAACAAAAAATTACAAATATTTCTAGCAAGATAACCTGACTCATGCCACGATCCTTCCTCCCCCTCCTGCCCGGCCCATGCGCCCGCTGATCGCCAGGGTCGCCGATATCTTCGGTCCGGATGGCGTGCTGGCCCAACGGCTGCCGCAGTTCGAACTGCGGGAGGGTCAGGCCCGCATGGCCGAGGCGGTGGCACGCACCCTGGAACCGGATGCGGAAAGCCGGAGCAACCTGCTGGCGGTGGAGGCCGGCACCGGCACCGGCAAGACCCTGGCCTACCTCATCCCGGCGGCGCTGAGCGGCCAGAAGGTCATTGTCTCCACCAACACCATCAACCTGCAGGAACAGATCCTCGCCAAGGAGATCCCTTTCCTCATCGAGCACCTGGTGCCCACCCTCGCCGCCCTCTGCGTCAAGGGGCGGCAGAATTATCTCTGCCTCTACCGCTGGCACCAGTTCTGTGCCGCCCCGCAGGGCCGTCTCTTTGGGAACAGCGAGGAGGTGGCCGCGATCAGCGACTGGCTCACGACCACCGCCACCGGCGACCGCGCCGAACTGGAGTGGCTCGCCGACGACTCCCCGCTCTGGCAGCGGATCACCGCCACCACCAGCCAGTGCCTCGGCAGCCAATGCCCGGAGAGCGGCGACTGCTTCCTCAACCTGCTGCGCAAGAAGGCGGCCAAGGCGCAGCTGCTGGTGGTCAACCACCACCTCTTCTTCTCCGATCTCGCCCTCCGCCGCTTCGGCCACGCCGAGGTGCTGCCCCGCTATGAATCGGTGATCTTCGACGAGGCGCACCATCTGGAAAACGTGGCCACCCGCTACTTCGGCGCCACCATCAGCCACTACCAGCTCGCTGATCTCGCTGCCGACATCGAGGCCTTGGCCGAGAGCGACCTCTCGGGCCGCGACCGCCAGAAGACCCTGCAACTCGCCCGGGCGCTCACGGTGCAGTCTGAACAGTTCCTCCACCTCTTTCCCAAGGAACGGGGGCGCTTTGCCCTGGCGCCCTTCATCGAGTCATGCCGGGAATGGGGCCCGGCAAAAGAGGCCCTCAGTGAGGCGCTCCTGTCGCTCACCGAACAGGCCGAGATGCTGCTGCCCCTCTCCGAGACCTGGGGCGGCATGTTGCGGCGCGGCGAGGAGCTGCTGCGGACCCTCGAAATCATCACCAACGACCACGACTCCCGCCACGTCTACTGGTACGAACGGCGCGACAAGACTGTGGCCCTGGCGGCCTCGCCCATCGAGGTGGCGGCCGAACTCCGGGAGGCCCTCTACCCCGAGGTCAAAAGCGCGGTCTTCACCTCCGCCACCCTGACCACCGCCTCCACCTTCACCTACTTCACCTCGCGGCTCGGCCTGCCAGACAGCACCGAAACCCTGGTGGTGGATACCCCCTTCGACTATCAAAACCGCACCCTGCTCTATGTGCCGCCCAACTCCTTTCCCGAACCCAATCAGCCCGCCTTTGCGCCAGCAGCCAACCGGACCCTGGCCGAGCTGGTGCGGTTGAGCAATGGCCGCGCCCTGCTGCTCTTCACCAGCATCAGCGCCATGCAACGGGCCGCCGAGACGCTGCGGCTGGAACTCCCCTATCCGCTCCTGGTCCAGGGCGAGGCCCCGCGGCCCAAACTGCTCGAACGCTTCACGACCGACACCCACTCGGTGCTCCTTGCGGTGGCAAGTTTCTGGGAGGGGGTCGATGTGCCGGGCGAGTCCTTGAGCGCCGTCATCATCGACAAACTCCCCTTTGAAGTTCCCAGCGATCCTGTTATCATGGCCCGGGTAGAGAAGATGAGGGAGGAAGGGGCAAATCCGTTCGTCGAGTTCCAGATCCCGCGGGCCATCCTCATGCTGCGCCAGGGGGTTGGCCGGCTGATGCGCACCGCTACCGACCGGGGGTTGCTGGCGATCCTCGACGTGCGGCTCTTCACCAAGCAGTATGGCCGGCTCTTCCGCCAGAGCCTGCCGCCCACCCCCGTCACCCGCAACCTGGCCGACGTCCAGACCTTTTTCGCTGGCAAGTGAGATGGACCCAACCCTGCGCGACATCCTGAAAACCGAGGCCGCCGCCATCGACGCGGCCATGCAGGCCGACCTGGCAACGGTCGCAAGCCCGCTCCTGCGCGAGATGATCCACCACGCCCTCTTCCAGGGCGGCAAGCGCATCCGCCCCCTCTTGGTACGCTACAGCGCCAGCCTCGTCGCCGAGCCCCCTGCGCACTGCAACACCCTGGCCAGCGTCTTTGAATACCTCCATGCCGCGAGCCTCCTCCACGACGATGTCGTCGATCATGCCGACCTGCGGCGCGGCAAGGCGACCGCCCACCAACTCTGGGGCAATGCGCCGGTCATCCTGGCCGGCGACTATCTCCTCGCCCGGGCCATGGAGCTGGTCGCCGCCGTCGGGGGAGTCGAATGCCAGCGTTTGGTCAGCGAGGCGATCCGGGCGATGGTGGAAGGGGAGTTTCTCCAGATGCGGGTCGCGGAGACCCAGGACCGCTCCGAGGCAAGCTACTTCGCGATCCTGCACGGCAAGACCGCGGCCCTCATCAGCGCGGCCTGCGAGGTGGGCATTGTTTTTGCCGGCGGCACCGCCGCCCAGCGCCAGGCCATGCGCACCTACGGTACCAACCTCGGCCTGGCCTTCCAGATCATCGACGATCTCCTCGACTACCAAGGCGACTCGGCCGAGACCGGCAAGGCGGTGGGTAACGACTTTCAGGAGGGCAAGATGACCCTGCCGCTCTTGATCGCGCTGGCCACCACCGAGGGCACCGACCGCGCCCGCCTGCTGGAACTGCTCGCCGGCTCGACCGAGATACGGCGGGCGGCGGTGCAGGAGGCGCAACACCTCCTCGCCGCAAGCGGCGCCTTGCAGCAAGCCCGCGCCAAGGCGGCATCCCTCATCAGCGAGGCGATCGCCGCCCTCAACCTCTTCCCGGACAGCGCCGCCCGCCAAGTGTTGCGCGGGCTGGCCGGCTACGTCCTCACCCGCACCAAGTAGGCGCCATGGCGACCAAAAAGGCCCGCACCCGCCAGAAAAAGACCAAATCCCGGCCGCAAGGCCGGTTGTTGTTCATCCTGCTGGCGTTGGCCAGCCTCGCCGGCTTCGGCTATTTCCTCTATCTTCACGCGCCCTCGGCCACGCCCCAACCGCCTGCCGAAGAGCCGTTGACCACCCCGTCGCCCCCTGCATCACTGCCGCCCAAGTCGACGCCGCCTCCGGCGGCAACCATCCCCCCGCCGGAGGCCGCTCCAGCCACGCCTGCTGAGTTGACGGCCGACAGGGCAGTTGCCACGCCACCGGCGTCGGCCCCCCGCGCGCACAAGAAACCGATGGTGGCCATCATCATCGACGACATGGGCTATCAACCGGCTGCCGACCAGAAGATGCTCAACCTGCCGCTCAACCTCTCCTTCGCCTTCCTGCCCTTTGGGCCGCACACCAAAGATATGGCCGCAGCCGCCCAGCGCAAAAAACGTGATATCCTCCTGCACCTGCCCCTGGAGGCCACGAACCACAAGATCAATCCCGGCCCCGGCACCCTCACCGTGGCCATGGCCGAGCAGGAACTGCAAAAAAAATTCGCCGAGGATCTGGCCGCCGTCCCCATGGCGATCGGCGTCAACAACCACATGGGCTCCCTGTTCACCGAACAGCGGCCGGCGATGACCACCCTGCTCAAAGAGGTCAAGCAGCGCGGGCTCTTCTTCCTCGATAGCCGCACCTCGGCCAACAGCGTGGCCTGTGCCGTGGCAAAAGAGCTGGATGTGCCCTGTCTCTCCCGCCAGGTCTTCCTCGACAACGACCAGACCCAGGCCGCCGTCGGCAAACAGCTCGACACCCTGCTCGCCCTGGCCAGGAAAAAGGGGTGGGCGATCGGCATCGGTCACCCCCATCCCGCCACCCTGGCCGCCCTGGCGGCCCGGCAGCAAACGCTCACCAAGCAGGTCGAGCTGGTGGGCATTGGCGCCCTCACTCGCACCCATGCCCGCTGACCCGCCGCTCATCGCCCTCACCACCGATTTCGGCCTGGCCGACGAATATGTCGGGGTCATGAAGGGGGTGATTGCCGGCCGCGCCCCCCAGGCCCGCATCACCGACCTCTGCCATGCGATACCGCCTCAGGATGTCCGCCATGCCGCCTACCTCCTTGACGCGTCCTGGCCTTATTTCCCGCCCTCCACCCTCCACGTGGTGGTGGTGGATCCGGGGGTGGGAACTGCACGGCGGATCATCCTGCTCGACACCGACCACGGCCGCTTTCTCGCACCGGACAACGGCGTCCTCACCCTGCTTCTGGACAGGCCGGGCAGGCAGCACGTCCATGCCGTCACCAACCAGGAGTTCTTTCTGCACACCGTCAGCGCCACCTTCCAGGGGCGCGACCTCTTCGCGCCGGTCGCGGCCGCCCTGGCCAATGGCACCGACCCGGCCGACCTCGGGCCAACCCTCGACCCGGCCGCCCTTACCCGCCTGGCCTTGCCGCAGCCACAGATCGATGCCGCCACCGGCAGCGCCATGGGCGCGGTGGTGGCCATCGATCATTTCGGCAACCTGCTCACCAACCTCTCCGCCCTCCACCTGACCGCTCTCAATGTTCCTCTCGACCGGCTCATGGTGCAGTTGGAGGGTGTGGCGGTGGGGGGAATCCGCGACACCTATGCTGCCGTTGGTCCCAACGCGGTGGTGGCCCTGATCGGCAGCCGGGGCACCCTGGAAATCGCGGTAAATCAGGGCAATGCCGCTCTGCGGCTCCGGGCCTCCATCGGCAGTCGGGTGCTGCTGACGCCGGTCAGCGGGTAAAATAATTTTCTTTACAAAACCTCGGGCGCTCAGTATTAAAGTAAGTTCTTAACAATTGCGGCACGACACGAGGGACACGAATGGAAGAAAGCCAGATTGAGGACATCGCCAAACTGCTCAAAACCATGTCCCATCCCATTCGGCTCAAGATTCTCTGCCTGTTGCAGGACCGGGAACTGACCGTCGGCGATCTCCACAAGGAAGTGCAGACCACCAACGCCAATGTGTCGCAGCACCTCTCCATCCTCCGGAACCAGGGGATCATCACCTACCGCAAGGATGCCAACTTCATCTACAACCGCATTACCGAAGGCCGGGTCACCGAGCTGATCCGCACCATGCGCGAGCTGTTCTGCGAGAATCACTGATCCCGTCTCGGCCCGCCCCGGGCCTCCCGCAAGACACCGCTCGCCCTTGCCCACCATGGCAGTCATGCTTATTTTTATTTCTAACGAATCAGCGAGGGTCCTCAACGGACCTGGCGCGAGAAGCCAACCATCGCAAGGAGAATTCCTACCATGATAGTCAACGACTGGGTTCATGTCTTCGCCGGCTCCTTTATCCTCATCAGCCTGGCGCTCGGCACGTGGGTGCATCCCTACTGGTATTTCTTCACCGCCTTTGTCGGCGCCAACCTCTTCCAGTACGGGTTCACCAAGTTCTGCCCCTTGGGCCTCATCCTCAAAAAACTGGGCGTCCCGGAAACCCGGGCAAACAAGGGCTGTTGCGGCTGCTGACCCGACCTCGCCCAGCCTGCCTCCCCACGAGGGAGACGGTGACGGCGTCATGAGGCGAAGCCGCAGCACCTTTCGCCTCCGCCCTTGGGTTGCAATGAAAACGGGGCATCACGGCCTTGCCGTGATGCCCCGCACGCTTTCGCCGTCCCAACGGAACAGGTCAGGGTTTGGTGTACTGGAAGGAAAATTGACGCTTCACGCCGTTGGCAAACTTGGCACCGACCTCGAAACGATAGGTGCCCTTCTGGCTCAAGGCGACATCGGCGCCGAAACTGCCATCCATGGCCATCAGCTTAACCGCTTCATGCTTCTTGCCGGAAGGATCGACCACCTTCACCGCCACCAGACCGTCACTCAGGTCCTTGCCCGAGGCCATGTCCTTGAACATCACCATGAAATGGTGGGTCTTGTCCATGCCCAGCTTGGCCATGGCGGCCTGGATGTCGCGGAGATGGGCCATGGCCGTGATGCCCTCCTGGGTGTCGTTCCCCAGCACGATCATCGTGCCGCCCATTTCCATGCCGTTTTGCGCGCTGCTCTGGTGGGCACCATGATCCATGCCCTCCATGCCCTGGGCAACCGCCGCCGTCGTGGTCAGAAAGAACAGGGCTACTGCCCATCCCAAGATCCGTCGCTTCATTGCTACCTCCTTTGACATTGTCTGCGAAGACCAGTCCAGCAAGGGCTAGGCGGTCTCCTCGTTGATCTCCCCCTGGGCGGTTGGAATCATGCTCGTATCGAGCCGCCATCCCCGCCAGAGGAAATAAATAACCGGATACACCAACAGTTCCATCAGTCCCGAGGCCACCACGCCGCCGACCATGGGCGCGGCGATCCGCTTCATCACGTCGGCGCCGGCGCCGTGGCTCCACATGATGGGCAACAGCCCCGCGATGATGACCGAGATGGTCATCACCTTGGGCCGGATGCGCTTGACCGCGCCGTGGTGGATGGCCTGCACCAGGTCGCCGCGGGTCCGCATGCGGCCCTGCTCGCTCCAGAGACGGTGGGAGAGATCGAGGTAAAGCAGCATGATGACCCCGGTTTCCGCATCGAGCCCGGCCAGCGCGATCAGCCCCACCCAGACGGCCACCGAGGTGTGATAGCCGAGCAGGTAGAGGAACCAGAAGGCCCCCACCAGGGAAAAGGGTACCGCCAGAAAGACGATGGCGGTCTTGATCATGGATTTGGTGTTCATGTAGATGATGACGAAGATGAGCAGCAGGGTAAGCGGAATGATCACCACCAGCCGCTTATGCGCCGCCTCCATGTATTCGAACTGTCCGCTCCACACCAGGGAGTACCCCGACGGCAGCTTGACCGCCGCCGCCACCGCCTGCTGCGCCCGCTTGACATAGGTACCGATGTCGATCCCCCGGATATCGACATAGACCCAGGCGGTGCGCCGGGCATTCTCGCTCTTGATGGAAGGTGGTCCCTTCTTGATGGTGATGGCGGCCAGGGCGGCGATCGGCACGTGGGTGCCGTCGCGCAGCGGCACCAGCACCCGCGCGAGCGAGGTCAGGTCGTCGCGGTAATCCCGCAGGTAGCGGATGTTGACCGGATAACGTTCCAGCCCCTCCACGGTCTGGGTCACATTCATGCCGCCGATGGCCGACTGGATGATATCCTCCACCTCGCCCACGGTCAGGCCATAGCGGGCCGCCGCTGCCCGGTCGATGGTGAAATCGAGGTAGTTGCCGCCCACCACCCGCTCGGCATAGGCGCTCATGGTGCCGGGCAGGGTGCTCACCACCGCCTCGATCTGCTCGCCCAGGCGACTCAATACCTCAAGGTCCGTGCCCATCACCTTGATCCCCACCGGGGTCTTGATGCCGGTGGAGAGCATGTCGATGCGGGTCTTGATCGGCATGGTCCAGGCATTGGTCAAGCCGGGGAACTGGATGGCATTGTTCAGCCGGTCGATGAGGTCATCGGGGGTCATGGCCCGCTGGTCGGGCAGGATCAGGCGCGGCAGCACCTGAAGCCACTCGGGCCAGCTGCTGTAAAAGCGGTGCACCTTGATCGTGCGCCACTCCTTCTCGGGCTTGAGTGTGATGGTGGTCTCCAGCATGGAGAGCGGCGCCGGATCGGTGGCGGTCTCCGCCCGGCCCACCTTGCCGAAAACGCTCTCTACCTCCGGGAAGGTGGCGATGATGCGGTCGGTCTGCTGCAGCAGTTCCTTGGCCTTGGTGATGGACACCCCCGGCAGGGTGGTGGGCATGTAGAGCAGGTCGCCCTCGTAGAGCGGCGGCATGAACTCCGAGCCCATGCGGCTGATGGGCCAGGCGATGGAGAGGACGAGCAGCCCCCCCACCACCAGGATGGCCAGCCGGTAGCGGAGGGCGAAATCCACCACCGGATGGTAGAGGCGGATCAAGACCCGGTTCACCGGATTGGCCTCTTCCGGCTGGATCTTGCCGCGGATGAACCAGCCCATGAGGATCGGCACCACGGTGACGGAAAGCAGGGCCGCCGCGCCCATGGCGTAGGTCTTGGTGAAGGCGAGCGGCTTGAACATGCGGCCCGACTGTTCCTGCAGGGTGAAGACCGGCAAGAAGGAGACGGTGATCACCAGCAGCGAATAGAAGAGCGACGGCCCCACCTCCTTGGCCGCATCGCGGATGATCTCCCAATGGGGCTTCTTGCCGCGATCCCGTTCCAGGTGCTTGTGGGCGTTCTCGATCATGATGATGGCGGCGTCGATCATGGCGCCGATGGCAATGGCGATGCCGCCCAAACTCATGATGTTGGCGTTGATGCCCTGGCCGTGCATGATGACAAAGGCCATGAGGATGGCGATGGGCAGGGTGACGATGGCTACCAGGGCGCTGGGCAGGTGGAGCAGAAAGAGGGCGGTGACCACCGCCACCACCACGCTCTCCTCCACCAGCTTCTCTTTGAGGGTGGCGACGGCGCGTTCGATGAGGCCGGAACGGTCATAGACCGGCTTGATCCGCACCCCGGCCGGCAACCCGGCCTGGAGGCTGCGTAATTTCTCCTTGACCCGGTCGATCACCGCCAGGGCGTTCTCGCCGAAGCGCATGACCACGATGCCGCCCACCGCCTCGCCCTTGCCGTCCAGCTCCGCCGCCCCGCGCCGCAGTTCAGGGCCGATGGTGACCTGGGCCAGGTCGCGGAGCAGAATCGGCGTTCCCTGCCGGTCGGTGCCGACCACCACCTGTTCGAGATCCTTGGCCGACTTGATGTAACCGAGCCCGCGCACCATGAACTCGGTCTCGCCCATCTCCACCACCCGGCCACCCACGTCGTTGTTGCTCTGACGGATCGCCTGGCGGAGCTGCGGGATGGTGATGTGGTAGGCAAGAAGGCGAACCGGATCCACCGAGACCTGATACTGCTTCACATAACCGCCGATGCTCGCCACCTCGGCCACGCCCTCGACCCCGGTCAGTTCGTAGCGGAGGTACCAGTCCTGGATGGAGCGCAGCTGCTGGAGATCGTGGTTGTCGCTCTCCAGGACGTATTCATACACCCAGCCCACCCCGGTGGCATCCGGTCCCAGGCTGGGGGTCACCCCGGCCGGCAGCCGTTTGGCGGCATAGTTGAGATACTCCAGCACCCGGGAGCGGGCCCAGTAGATGTCGGTGCCATCCTCGAAGATCACATAGACGAAGGAATAGCCGAAGAAGGAATACCCGCGCACCACCTTGGCGTGGGGTACGGCCAGCATCTGGGTGGTGAGCGGATAGGTGACCTGATCCTCCACCACCTGCGGCGCCTGACCGGGATACTCGGTGAGGATGATCACCTGCACGTCGGAGAGATCGGGGATGGCGTCGATGGGGGTGTTCTTCAGGGAGTAGCCGCCGGCGACGATCAGAAAGACCGTCAGCATGACCACCAGAAACTTGTTGCGGATCGACCACTCGATGATCTTTTCCAGCATCTGCCTAGCCCCTGTCGTCCTGGCCTTTCCTGCCGACCCTTCTTGCCGCCATGGCCACCACGCCCCTACTTGAACAGATCCTCGAGATTTTCATCCTTCTTGCCCGGGACCGGTGGTGCTGGCGGCGGTTTGGGCGCCGACATCTTCTGGAACGCCCCCCGCAGGGTGCTTTCCGAATCCAGCATGAACTGGGCCGAGGTCACCACCACTTCGTCGGCCTTGAGTCCGGAACGGACCTCCACCAGCCCATGGTCGTCCTGCAGTCCCAGGGTGACCGGTCGGGGCTCGAACTTGCCGCCGCCCAGGGCGACGAAAACCGTGGTCTTCTCGCCGCTGTACAGTACCGCTTCCGCCGGGACGACCAGGACATCCTTGACCGTGCTGGCGGCCAGCCGCACCGTGACGTACATATCCGGCTTCAATTGCAGGCTGCGGTTGTCGAGGCTGATCCGCGCCTTGACGGTGCGGGTCTTCGACTCCACGTAGGGATAGACCTTGTCCACCGTGCCGGTGAGCTGGGGCGCCCCATAGGGCAGCTCGATGCGGACCGTCTGTCCCACTTTCACCCAGGGCAGCTCGTATTCATAAACATCGGCATAGACCCAGACGCGGGAGATGTCGGAGAGCTGGAAGAGTTCCATGCCGGCCTTGACATACATGCCCTGCTCGACCCGCTTGGCGGTCACGATGCCGTTGTAGGGGGCGTAGAGCACCAGGTTTTTGGCAACGGTGCCGCTCCGCGCCAGGGCGGCGATCTGGGCCTCGCTGATATCCCAGTAGCGCAGCCGCTTCCGCGATGATTCCAGCAGCTGCTTAGCGCCCTCGGCAATCTCCGGCAGCATGTTGTTCTTGAGGGCGTCGTTGTTCCGCCGCGCCAAGAGGAATTCCTCCTGGGCGGTCACCAGGTCGGGGCTGTAGATGGAAAGGAGCGGCTGCCCCTTCTTGACCGTGCCGCCGGTCTCGTTGACGTAGAGTCGCTCGACCCAGCCATCCACCTTGGCGTTGATGGAATACTGGCGCGGCTCCTCGTAGCCGACCACCCCGACGGTGCGGATGGCGCGCTGCAACTCCTTCCGCACCACCTTGGCCGTGCGGATCCCCATGCTCTGCTGGGTGGCGGGGTCAACGGTGATCACCCCCGTGTTGCCGCCACCACCGCCCGCGCCAGTGGTGGACGGCTTCACCGGCACCAAGGCCATGCCGCAGATGGGGCAGTTGCCCGGATGATCCCTGATGATGAAGGGATGCATGCTGCACGTGTACTTCTGGACCGCCGCGGCCCAGGCCTGGCCGAGTTCGCCCTGACGCAGAGACTCCCAGATGCCCGGCTCCCCGGGATGGTCATGGCCGCCATCGGGGCCATACCCCACGAAAAAGAGACCACCCATGACCACGATCAGCAGCCACCTGATTCCGCGTCTCCATCTTGGCATTCGCATTCTCCCTGATCGCTTCGCTTATGGTAGGGGGGCGCCGGCCGGCAAGGCGAAATCGACCCCGCTTTCCGCCTCCAGCTTGGCCAGGCTCCGCTGCCCATCGGTCAACCGCCGGAAATACTCGATCTCGAGCCCCTGCAGGGTGAGCAGGCTGTCGAGCAGGGGCAGGAAACCGACCTTGCCGACCCGGTAGCCGCTCAAGGCCGCCTCGAAGCTCTGCGCCGCCTGCGGCATCAGGCCGCTGCGGTACAGCCGCGCCTGCTCGCGATTCTGCTGCAGGCTGCTGTACGCCTCCTGGATATTGAAGAGTACCTTGTTGCGGAAATCCCGATACTGTTCGAGCACCATGGTCAGGCCGGCATTCGACTCCTCGCTCGCCTCTTTGCGTTTGCCCCAGGCCAGCGGCAGGTTGATGCCGAGTTCCAGGCTGGCGAAATCGGTACCGTTGTCCGCGGCGGTAGGCTCCCGGAAGGTATAGGCCACTCCCACCTTAAAATCCGGCAGATAGTTGAGCCGCGCCAGCCGCTGTTTGGCCTTGTAGCTTTCGGCCAAGGATTTATAGGCGGCGTAGAGAGGGCGGTTGGTGGCCGCCTTTTCCTGCAACGCCTCCACCGACTCCTGCGGCTCCGGCAAACCGAAATCCTCCAGCCGGGCCAGCGGGGTGGCCGGCGGCTTATCCAGCAGGCGGTTCAACTCGGCCAGGGCCGTCTCCCGTTTCTGCTGCAAGCCATAGCGGGTGTCGGTCAGCTTGGAATATTCCACCTGCGCCTTGAGCACATCCTGCTGCAACCCCTTGCCCACCTCGTAGTTGGTCTCGGTAAGGCGGATGAAGTCCTTGAGGAGCCGCAGGTTGCGGTCGGTAACCGCCACGGCCTTCTCGTAAAAGTAGAACGAGAAATAGGCCTGTTTCACCTGGCGGACCAGTTGCCGCTGGTTGTCTTCCCACACCCCTTTGTACCAGCGGGCCTCGGCCGCAGCCGCCTCCTCGCGCGCCCCGAGCTTGCCGGGAAAGGGGAACTCCTGGAAAAGGCGCACGATGTTGCCGGTCATGGGGGTGTTGCCGGCGGAAAAGGTGTCCACTGGGTAGTTGCTGAAGGCGAAAGAGAGGGCGGGGTCGGCGAGGGAGGCGGCGGGCACCACCTTGTGCTCGTAAAGGTGCCAGCGGGCCTGCGCCGCCTTGAGTTCGGGATTGTCGGCCAGGGCCACGGCCACCAGCTCGTCGAGCACCGAATGGGGCGGGGCGTCTTCGGCCCTGGCCGATCCCGCCAGCAACCACAGGAGCACCACGAGGAGCAACAGAGAGGGAATTTTTTTCATCCACCAACCTCCTCGCCAGAGCGGCAGCCGCTTCGCCTTGCACTGCTCCCACTCTAGCCACTCTCACGGAATCGGGCAAGCGGGATCGAATAATTCGGCCGCGGCAAGGGCGGGTGCCAAAGGTCCCGGCGGGGACGCCGCTGCCGCCGCCCGGTCCCTTATCCGCCGGTCGGTGGATTAGCCATTTTCCTGCCGGTGAGTGTAACGGATCACCGTGGCCTTCTCCAGGGTGATCATGCCGCTCTCCATAATTGCATCCACCTTGGGCAGGACGGCGTCAATCTTCTCCTGACTCTCCACCACCTCGATCACCATCGGCATGTCGGCCGAAAGCTCGAGGAGCTTGTGGGTGTGGTAGACCCGATGCGCCCCGAAGCCCATGACGCCTTTGAGGACCGTGGCCCCGGCAAACCCCTCGGCGAGGAACAGCTCCACCAGCGCCTCATACAGGGGGCGATGGCCGTGCTGCTTGGCCTCGCCGACAAATATCCGCATCAGAACCTTTTCTCCAATGAACTTGGACATGGCTGGCGCCTCCTATGCGAGTTGCCGGGCAACGAGAATGCCGAGCCACGTGCAGGCGAGACAGACCACCACACTGACCAGGACGTTACCCACTGCCGTCATAAGCTGACCATCCTCCACCAGCTTGAAGGTCTCGTAGCTGAAGGTGGAAAAGGTGGTCAACCCCCCCATAAAGCCGATTGTGAGGCCAATGCGCAGATTGGGCGAGATGAGGGTGCTGCGCAAACTGTATTCTAGCACCAAACCGATGCAAAAGGCGCCGACAATGTTCACCGCCAGAGTCCCATAGGGGAAAGCGCGCCCCAACTGGCCATAGACCCAGGCCGAGAGATAATAGCGGGCAAGGCAGCCCAGGGCTCCGAATCCCGCAATCAAAAGAACCGTCGTCATCTCTCCACCTCCTGCAGATTTCCCCCTGGCCCTCTCCTCGCCATGATAGTCAGCAAAGCGATAAACAACAACGCGGCCAGGCTAGCGGTGGCCGTCCCGAAATAAAAGGTTGCCGCCGGCGAAACGCGGTCCCACAACAGCCCGCCGATCAGGCTGGCGGGCAACGCGGCCATGCCGACGGCAGTGGCATAGACCCCGAAGGCCGTTGCCTTGAAATCAGGAGGGATGATGGTCGCCAGGAAGGCCTTCTGAATCCCTTCGGTCAGCCCCATGAAGACGCCATAGGCGCCGAACAATACCCAGATCATCCGCGGAGTGGCGGCGATGGCGAAGCCGTAATATAGCCCGGCAAAGAGAAGGAAGCCAAGGAGAAGGAGCCGTTTCTTGCCGAACCGATCGGCCGCCATGCCCGCCGGGATGGCGGCCAGGGAGTAAATGAGATTGAAGGTCAGGTAGAGGGCCGGGATCAGCATGGCGGGCACCCCGAGTTGTTCGGCCCGCAGAATCAGGAAGGCGTCACTGGAGTTGCCCAGGGCGAAGAGGGCGGCAATCAGAATGAAGGCGGTTACCCGCCAGTCGAAGCAGCGCAAGGTACACCGGGGTTGTGCTACCCCGGGGCGACGCGGCGGTGTTTTTTCCCGGATGAACAGCACGATGATAAGGACGGCAAAAATTCCGGGAATCATGGAGAGCCAGAAAACCGTCTGGTAGGCCCCGCTCTGCCAGCGCAGAATCAGGAGGGCAACGGCCGGCCCGACCACCGCGCCCATGGTGTCCATGGCCCGATGAAGGCTGAAGGCGCGGCCCAGATGGGTGGCGGCGGTCGCTTCCACGATGATGGCATCCCGAGGCGCGCTGCGGATCCCCTTGCCCAGGCGATCCACAAAACGAAAGGCCAGAACCGGTTGCCAAGCCTGGGCGAGGGCGATGAGCGGGCGGCTCAGGGTCGAGATGGCATAGCCGGCGAGCATCAGCTGCTTGCGACGGCCGAGCCGGTCGGAAAACCAGCCGGAAAAGGCCTTGAGCAGACTGGCGGTGGCTTCGGCCACCCCCTCGATCAGGCCGATCATCGACTTGTTCACCCCCAGCACCGAGGCCAGAAAGAGTGGCACCAACGGGTAGATCATCTCGGAACTGGCATCCATGCAGAAGCTGACCAGGCCGGAGAAGAAGACATTGCTGCCGAAGCCGAAATAGCTTTTTTGCTCTCCCATGGCCGGCCCCTTCCGGGCAACGTTGTGGCGGGCTCCCCGATAGTTCACGACGCAGGCGCCCTGACGCCCAAAACAAAAAAACTCCTACCTCGACGCAAGGTAGGAGTCATTAGCTTCCTTACGGAAGCGGACCAGGGCGAACTCCATCGCCAACGGATGTTGCTCAATGTTGCTAACCGTCGCCAGCCGCCTTTTCCGTAACTTGTTGTAATTTGGTCGGGATGAGAGGATTCGAACCTCCGGCCCCCTGAACCCCATTCAGGTGCGCTACCAGACTGCGCTACATCCCGACCCTCTATCTTCTTTGCCGCGGGAACGCGGCGAAAGGTCTATTTACCCCCTTGCCCACCGCCTGTCAAGAGCGGCTGCCCTGCGGCTAATCTTCCAGCAGCCGTTTGAGCTCCTGCAACTCCTGGCGGATGCCCTGCATCACCGTGGCCACCGAAGGGAGTTCACCGGCCTCCACCGCAACCTCCTCCGGCTCACCACGCTGCTCGCGGGCCAGCAGTTTTTTGGCGCCGCCGATGGTAAAACCCTCTTCTTTCAGCAGCCGCTTGATCCGCAGGATGTTCTCCACGTCGCTGCGGCGGTAGAGCCGTTGCCGGGAGCTGGCGCGCTGGGGATGGAGGAGGGGAAACTCGGTCTCCCAGTAGCGCAGCACGTGCTGCTTGATGCCGGTCAGTTCGCAGACCTCGCCGATCTTGAAGTAAAGCTTGTCGGGAATGGTTACCTGATCCGGCGCCGTCCCTTGCGGGGTGCGCGGCTGCGTCTCCCTGGTCACACGGCCTCGTTCAGCTCTGGTTGATCTTCTCCCGCACGATCTTGCTGGGACGGAAGGAGATCATGCTGCGCTTCGAGATCTCCATGGCCGCGCCGGTGCGGGGGTTCCGCCCTTTGCGGGGGGCCTTTTTCCGGACGTTGAAGGTGCCGAACTGCACGAGCTTCACCGCCTCTTCCGCCAGCAATGCCTTTTTCAGGGTGTCAAACACCGCGTCCACCAGATCGCCGGAGCCACGCTGGGAAAATCCCATCTTCTCGTTGATGGCCTTGGCCAAATCCTTGCGGGTCAGATTCGAACGTTTCATCACTCATGCCTCGCGAAGCTGCCCCTCGAAGCGGGACAGCAGCAATTCGATAATTTTCTGGTGGACCTTCCCCACGGTTGCATCGTCCAGGGTGCGGTCCGCAGCCCGGTAGGTCAGGGCGAGGGCCACACTCTTGAGCCCCGGCCCGATGTTCTTGCCTTGGAATACGTCGAAGAGTTCGACCTCTTCCAGATACTCGGCGCCACAGCCGGTGATCGCCGCCACCATCTCGCCGGCCGCCACGCGCTCCGGCACCACCACGGCCACATCCCAGCGCACCGCCGGGAATTTGGGCAGTTGGACAAAGGCCCGCGGCGCCGCCGCCAGCGCCAACAGGGCGCGGCAGCTCACATCGAGATAGAAGAGTTCCTGCTTGAGGCCGAAGCCCTTCTGCACGGCGGCATTGATGCGGCCCAGTTCGCCGATCACCTGGCCATCGGCTACCATGGCCATGGCCAGCTCCGGATCGGCATAGGGTTGCGCGACGGTTGCGGCCACCATCTCCAGTTGCGGCAAACGCAGCCGGTCACGGAGCTCCTCGACCACGCCCTTGAGATCGAAGAGATCGACCTTGGCCTCGCCCTCATGGAGTAACGGCGCGCCTGGATGGCGCCGGCCGGTCAACACCGCGGCCAGTCGTTCTTCCTCCTCGGGCTGCTCATGGGCCTCCTTGCGGTAGAAGACCTTGCCCAACTCGAAGAGCCGCACATCGGGCTGCTGATGGTAGATGTTGCGGCGGGCATTCTCCAGGAGCCCCGGCAGCAGGGTGGTGCGCATGACGCTCTGGTCTTCGGCCAACGGGTTCAACAGGCTGACCGTCCGCCGCCGCGCATCGTCCGGCGGTAAAGCGAGCAAATCTGCATGCTGCGGGGCGACAAAGCTGTAATTCACCGCTTCGTGGAAGCCGAGGGCCGTCATCACCGCGGCCAGCTCCTGGCGCAGGGTGCGCACCGCCTCCCGCTCCGGGAAACGCATCGGCACCTGCGGCAGGGTGGTGGGAATCTCGTTGTAGCCGATGAGGCGCGCCACCTCTTCGATCAGGTCGATCTCCCGCTCCAGGTCGACGCGGAAGGAGGGCACCGCAACGGCGATGGTCCCAGGGTCGCGAACCGTACACCGGATTTCGATACTCTCCAGGGTCTTGGCGATGGTGGCTGCCTCGAGTTGCATGCCAAGCACATCGCAGGTGCGGCCCACCCGCAGGGTGAGGGCAAGCGGCGGCTTGACCCCCTCGCAGCAATCGATCCCATCGGCCACGATCTCGCCGCCGGCCAGTGCGGCGATGAGCTGTATCGCCCGTTCCATGGCCACCGGCGCGCCCTGGGGGTCCACCCCGCGCTCGAAGCGGTAGGAGGCATCGGTGTTCATGTTGAGCCGGCCGGCGGTGCGGCGGGTGGTCACCGGGTTGAAACAGGCGCTTTCCAAGAGGATGGTGGTGGTGTCGTTTCCCACCTCGGAGTTGGCCCCGCCCATGACGCCAGCCACGGCCACCGGCCGTTCGGCGTCGCAGATGCAGAGCATCTCAGGGTCAAGCGTGCGGCGGGTGCCGTCCAGGGTTTCGATGACCTCGCCGGGCCTGGCCTTGCGCACCACGATGCAGCCACCCTGGAGTTTGTCGAAGTCAAAGGCGTGGAGCGGCTGACCATACTCCAGCATGACGAAGTTGGTGACATCGACCACGTTGTTGATCGGCCTTAAGCCCACGGCCAGCAACCGTTGCCGCAGCCAGGCGGGCGAGGGGCCAATCTTCACATTGCGCACCATGCGGGCAACGTAGCGGGGGCAGTCGTCCACCGCTTCGACCTGCACGCGGAAAGGCAGCCCCTGGCCGGTGAGCGGCGGTACGTTCTGCACCGGCGTCTTGAGGGTACCGCCGGCAAAGGCCGCCACCTCGCGGGCCAGGCCGATGACGCTGGCGCAGTCGGGCCGGTTGGGAGTGAGATCGACCTCGATCAGGGTGTCGTCGAGCCCCAACGCCGCCACGATCGGCTGCCCCGGCATCACGTCGGCGGTGATCTCCATGATGCCGGCATGGTCGTCGCTCATCCCCAGTTCCTTGGCCGAGCAGAGCATGCCCTCCGAGGCCTCGCCGCGGATCTTGGTCGGCTTGATGGTGAAGCCGCCGGGCAGCACCGCCCCTGGTAGGGCCATGGCGGTGACGAGGCCGGCCCGCACATTGGGCGCGCCGCAGACCACCCGCTTCAATTCACTGCCGCCCGCTAAGACATCGCAGAGGGTGAGCTTGTCGGCATTGGGATGGCGCTGCACGTTCTCCACCCGCGCCACCACCACGCCGGGAAGCGCAGGTGC
This sequence comes from Deltaproteobacteria bacterium, assembly GCA_021802645.1. Taxonomy (GTDB): domain Bacteria; phylum Desulfobacterota; class Desulfobulbia; order Desulfobulbales; family Desulfurivibrionaceae; genus JAJZRJ01. Next base: position 83,061 of record JAJZRO010000008.1, read on the forward strand.
CAGCGGCTGCACCGCATCGACCTCGAGCCCCAGCATGGAGAGCCGCGCCGCAATGGTGGCCGCATCAAGGTCGGTGGGCAGATATTCGCGGAGCCAGTTCAGGGTAAACTTCATGGCCAGTTGCCTCAGAACTGCGCGAGAAAACGCAGATCGTTTTCATAGAAGAGGCGGATATCGGTGATGCCGAACTTGAGCATGGCAATCCGCTCGATGCCGAGGCCAAAGGCAAAGCCGGTGTACTCCTCGGGATCGTAGCCCACCTTCTTGAAGACCTCGGGGTCGATCATGCCGGCGCCTAAGATTTCCAGCCAGCCGGTATGTTTACAGACCCGGCAGCCGCTGCCGCCGCAGATCACGCAGCCGATGTCCACCTCGGCGCTCGGCTCGGTGAAGGGGAAAAAGCTGGGGCGAAAACGGATGGCGGTCTTGGGGTCGAACATCCTCCCGATGAAGAGCGACAGCACCCCCTTGAGGTCGGCAAAGGAAACCTTGCGGTCCACCAGGAAGCCCTCCACCTGATGGAACATGGGGGTATGGGTGATGTCGGAATCGCAACGGTAGACCTTGCCCGGCGCGATCAGGCGCAGGGGCGGCTGCTGCGCCTGCATGGTCCGGATCTGCATGGGCGAGGTGTGGGTACGGAGCAGCAGGGTGTCGTTGACGTAGAAGGTGTCGTGCATGGCCCGCGCCGGATGGTGGGGCGGGATGTTGAGCGCCTCGAAGTTGTAGAAGTCGGTCTCGACGTCCGGCCCTTCGGCCACGGCAAAACCGAGTCCCTCGAAGATGGCGCACACCTCGGCCATCACCTGGGTGACCGGATGGAGGCGGCCAAAGGGCTGGCGCCGGCCGGGCAGGGTGAGATCCGCTCCGGCCTTGGCGGTCGTGCCGGAGCCTGCGCCGAACTCCGCCTCCTTCGCGGCGAGAACGCCCTCCAATTCGACCTTGAGATCGTTGGCAAGCTTGCCGAGCCGAGGGCGCTCCGCGGCCGAGACCTGGCCGAGCTGCCGCATGAGCAGGGTGAACTGCCCCTTGCGGCCCAGATATTTGACGCGGAATGGCTCTAAATCCTGAGGCGCACGGATGGCGGCAAGCGCCTCGTGCGCCTCGGCATGCAGCCGACGCAGATCCTCTTCCATGGCGGACGGCGGATCAGCGGGCGATCAGTTGGTGCTGGATGCGACCTTGACCACCTGCGCGAAGGCCGCCGGATCCATCAGGGCCATATAAGCCAGCGCCTTGCGGTCGAGGTCCACGTTGGCCTTCTTGAGCCCGCCCATCAGCCGGCTGTAAGAAAGGCCGTGCACCTCGGCAGCGGCGCCGATGCGCACGATCCACAGCTGGCGGAAATCCCGCTTCTTCTGGCGCCGATCGCGATACGCGTAGCACAGCGCCCGGTCCACGGCCTCGGCGGCCGAACGGAACAGACGGCTCTTCCCGCCCACATAACCGCTGGCCAGGTTGAGAATCTTCTTCCGACGGCGACGTGCCTTGAAACCACGTGTTACCCTAGGCATGGTATCTCTCCTTGTTGCGTATGAGCACCGGAGCCAGCGTGCCGGCCCGGTGTTTTTTCTTCTTCCGTCGTACCGCGACGTCCTTACATATACGGCAGCAGGCGCTTCAACGACTTGACGTTGGCAGCATCGACCGTGGTCCCCTGCCGCAGCTGGCGTTTGCGCTTGGTGGTCTTCTTGGTGAGAATATGGCTGGTAAAGGCCTTACTCCGGGCGATCTTGCCCGACCCCGTGCACTTGAACCGCTTGGCAGCGCCTCTGTTGCTCTTCATCTTCGGCATGGCTTTCACTCCTTACTCTGGAAAACGAAAGACAACACAGCCACCTGTGCCGTCCTGTGACCCGCTATCACTTCGGCCCGATAAACATGGACATCTGCCGGCCCTCAATCTTGGGAGCCTGCAATACCACGCCATCCTCGGCCAATTCCTCAATCAGCTTGTTCAGCACCTCCACCCCCAGGGTATCGGCATAAACGATCTCACGACCGCGGAAGCGCAGGGTCACCTTCACCTTGTTCTTCTGCTGCAGGAACTTCTTGATGCTCCGGACCTTGAAGTCGAGATCGTGCTTTTCGGTCTTGGGTCGCAGCTTGATCTCCTTGACCTCGACCACCGCCTGCTTCTTCTTGGCTTCCTGCTGCTTCTTGCTCAGTTCGTAGCGGTATTTGCCGTAATCCATGATCCGGCATACCGGTGGAACTGCTGTGGGCGACACCTCAACCAGATCAAGCCCGGCCTGTTGCGCCTTGGCAAGGGCCAGGGCAGCGGGAACCACCCCCGCCTGCTGACCATTTTCGTCGATGAGTCGAACCTCGCCGTTGATCTGATCGTTTACCCGCGCCCGGACCTCTTTGCCGGCCGGCGCCTTCTTCTGGGGTTTGATAAGGTGCCTCCTTCGTTAAGTGTCTCTTCGCCACCGCGTCGGGTAGCATACCATATCCGGAGCCGTTTTCGCCAACCTTCTCGTCTTAGGCGGCCGGATAGGGCTTCCGGTGTGCGGCGGTCTCCTGTGCCACCAGGGCGACAAAATCAGCCACCGGCATGGCCGGCAGGTTCTGACCGTCACGGAGTCGCACGGTCACCATCCGCTCCGCCACCTCTTTATCGCCCACCACCAGCATGTACGGGATCTTCTGGACCTGGGCCTCGCGAATCTTGTAGTTGAGCTTCTCGTTGCGCGTATCCTTCTCGACCCGCACCCCGGCCCGGCGCAGCTCCTGGAAAAGTTCCTCCACATAGCCGAGCTGGGCATCGGTGATGTTGAGGATGCGCGCCTGCACCGGCGCCAGCCAGACCGGGAAGGCGCCGGCATAATGCTCGATGAGCACGCCGAAGAAACGCTCCAGCGAGCCCATCAGGGCCCGGTGGATCATGATCGGCTGGTGCTCCTTGCCGTCCTCGCCGGTATAGGTAATGGCAAAGCGCTCCGGCAGGTTGAAGTCCACCTGGATGGTGGAGCACTGCCAGGCGCGGTTCAGCATGTCCTTGATCTTGATGTCGATCTTGGGGCCGTAGAAAACGCCCTCGCCCGGATCGAGCTGATAGCTGAGCCCCTTCTTCTCCAGCGCCATCTTGAGGGCGTTGGTGGCCTGCTCCCAGTGCTCGTCGCTGCCCACGTACTTCTCCGGCCGGGTGGAGAGGTAGATGTCGTACCGCTCGAAGCCGAAGGTCCGCAGGATGTGGAGATTGAGATCGAGGATATGGAAAATCTCCTCCTCCAACTGGTCCGGCCGGCAAAAGATATGGGCGTCGTCCTGGGTGAAGCCGCGCACCCGCATGAGGCCGTGGAGCGCGCCGGTCTTCTCGAAGCGGTAGACCGTGCCCAGTTCGCACCAGCGCAGGGGGAACTGCCGATAGCTGCGCTTGTCCGACTTGTAGATGGCGATATGGAAGGGGCAGTTCATGGGTTTCAACTGATACTGCACCTCTTCGATATCCATGGAGGAGAACATGTTCTCCCCGTAAAAATCAAGGTGGCCGCTGGTCTTCCACAGGTCGCGGCGGGCGATGTGCGGGGTGTAGAGGAGCTCGTAGCCGTTGCGGTAATGCTCCTCGCGCCAGTAATCCTCGATGACCCGGCGCATGAGCGCACCCTTGGGCTGCCAGAGAATGAGCCCCGGCCCGATCTGATCCTGGATGGTGAAGAGCTCCAGCTCCTTGCCGAGCTTGCGGTGGTCGCGCTTCTTGGCCTCTTCCAGCTGATTGAGGTAGGCCTTGAGGGCCTTGCTGTCAAAGAACGCGGTGCCGTAAAGGCGCTGCAGCATCTGCCGCTTTTCGTCGCCGCGCCAGTAAGCGCCGGCCAGTTTCACGATCTTGAAGGCCTTGAGCCAGCCGGTATTGGGCAGATGCGGCCCACGACAGAGGTCGACAAAGTTGCCCTGTTCATAGAGCGATACGGTCTCCGCCGCGATTTCCTGCAACAGTTCGACCTTGTACTTCTGACCCTTGGCCGTAAAGAGCGCAATGGCCTCGGCCTTGGGCATCTCCTTGCGAACAAAGGGGGCATTGGCCGCGACGATGGCGGCCATCCGCTGCTCGATCTTCTCGAAATCCTCCGGCGTGAAGGCAATGGCCCGGTCGAAATCGTAGTAAAAGCCATCCTCGATCGCCGGGCCGATGGCCACCTGCACCTCCTGGCCAAAGAGGTCGAGCACGGCCTCGGCCATGATATGGGCCGCGCTGTGGCGCAGAATCTCAAGCCCCTCGGGGCTCTCCGCCGCCACCGGCGCCAGCTCGCAATCAGTGGCGAGCACGGTGGAGAGATCGCGCAGTTCACCCTGCACCCGCACGGCCAGCGTCTGCTTGCGCTCCTTGTTGGAGAGCAGCTCCTTGAGCGCCTCCGCCGCGGTGATCCCGACCGGAAGTTGTTTGGCTTCGCCCCCTGTGAGGGACACGGCTATCGTTGCCATCGCACCTTACCGCACTGAAGCGGCCCCAAAACAAAAAAGCACATTGACGCCGTCAATCTGCCCGAATAACGAGGCTTCGCAAGGGCTCGCCCTGCGAAGCCTTTATTGTCGGATGGTAGGCACGGGCGGATTCGAACCGTCGACCTCTTGCGTGTCGAGCAAGCGCTCTAACCAACTGAGCTACGCGCCTATCTGTCAAAAACGGGCCGCCGTCACTCGCCTCAAGACCGGCGCCCTAAACGGCAACCAATTACCAATAAACCGATAGAGTGTCAAGGAGAAAAGCGGCCGAGGCGACCACCCCATGCCGCCCGTCCTCCCTCTTATCGGCGACTCCGATTCGTCTCCTGGCGGGCTTCGATGGCATGCACCAGGGTCAATTCGTCGGCGTGCTTGATGTCCATGCCCATGGGGATGCCGTAGGCAAGCCGGGTCACCTTCGCCTGGGTCCGTTCCTGCAGGAGCTTGATGAGATAGGCCGCAGTGGCCTCACCCGGCACGGTGGAGCTGGTGGCGATGAGCACCTCCCGCACCTGCTGGCGGTTGATCCGGCCCACCAGGGCCTCCACCTTCAACTCCTCGGGGCCGATACCGTCCATGGGCGAAAGCACGCCGTGCAGGATGTGGTAGGTTCCTTTGTAGGCCGCGGTCTTCTCGATGGCCATCAGGTCGTCCGGCTCCTCCACCACGCAGACCATGGCACGGTCGCGGGCCGGGTCCTGACAGAGGGCGCAAGGATCGGTCTCGGAAAAGGCGAAGCAATTGGCGCAGAGGGTGATGAGTTTGTGGAGTTCCACCAGATCACGCGCCAAGGCCTGTGCCTCGGTGGCTGGCCGCCGCAGGAGATGCAGCGCCAGCCGGGTCGCGGTCTTCTTGCCGATCCCGGGCAGGCGATTGAGGTCGGCGATGAGCCGGGCTAAGGGCTGCGGCACCACGGCCATGGAAAACCTCTAGAAGAGTCCGGGAATCTTCATGCCGCCGGTGAGCTTGCCCATCTCGGCCTGGATCATGGCCTCGGCCTTCTTCATGGCATCGTTCACCGCAGCCACGATCAGGTCCTGCAGCATGGTCGGATCATTGGGGTCGATGGCCTCCTTCTCGATGGTAAGCTCCACCAGTTCGTGGCGACCATTCACCGTGGCCTGCACCATGCCGCCGCCCACTGAGGAGGAGGCGGTACGGCTCGCCAGTTCCTCCTGCATCTGGGCCATCTTTTTCTGGAACTGCTGCGCCTGCTGCATCAGTTGATTCATATTCATGGCATGTTCCTCGTGGTCTCGTTATCGGCGCGGAGCGCCGGGCCGGACGCCGGTCACCTGGCCGCCGAATATCTCGGCCACCATCTGCACCAGGGGGTCATTGGCCAGGGCGCGCCGCTCTTCCTGCGGGGTCGAATCGTCCTCTCCGTTGTCCGTGCTGTGGCTGCGGCTCTCGATTCGAATCGCCAGCGTCCGTTGGAAGAACTCCTGGGCCAGCTCGCCGAGCAGCTTCAGGTTCTCGGACTCCTGGAGCATCTTGCCGTCACCGGCGTCGCCGAAGGTGATGCGTACCTTTGCCCCTTCCGTCTCTATGCCGTCGGCCAGGGCCAGCATCTGGCCCATCCACAGCTTGCGTTCCTTGACGTAGCGGAGGAATTCGTCCCAGTGAGGGCGAATATCGCGGGCGGGCTGGGCGGCGGGCACTGCCACCGCCGCGGCCTGTGTCGGCGCCGGCGGTTCTAGCGGGTCGGCATGTTCAGTTTTTTTTTCCGCTGCCGGTGCGGTTGCAAAGGCGGCGGGTTCCGGCTCCCGCACCACAGCGGCAGAAATCGCAACGGGAGCCACCGCCTTCGCCGGCAACGCCGCCCCCTGGAGCAGGCCATCGAGCCGACTCAGGAGCTCCGTGGCCGGCACCACCTGGCCTGCCTGCACCGCCTTGACCAGGGCCATCTCCATGGTCAGCCGCGGCCGCGAGGAGTATTGCAGCTCCTCGATCCCCTTGACCAGCAGGTTGAAATACTGGAACAGGGTTTCGGCGCTGTGGCCGGCGGCAATCTCCTGGAGAGTGGCGAGCTCACGGTCGGAGAGGTCGAGGAGCGGGCCTGGCTCCTGCACCGCCCGCACGATGGCCAGGGCACGGAAGTAGTGGAGCAGATCGCCAGCAAAACGCTTGAGATCGATGCCGGCACTGTAGCTCTGATCAAAGAGGGCCAGGCTCGTTGCCAGGTCACCGGCCAGCAAGGCGCGGGCCAGCCGTTCGAAGACCGTACGGTCCACCAGCCCCAGCACCTGGGTCACCTCGGCCACCCCGATCTGGCTGCCGCCGTAGGAGAAGATCTGGTCCAAGAGACTCAGCCCGTCGCGCACGCTGCCCTCGGCCTCGCGGGCGATCATTTCCAGGGCCTCATCGGCGATCTCCACCCCCTCGGCCCCTGCCACCTTCTTGAAGAAGGCGAAGAGCTCGGCAAAGGCCACCCTTTTGAGCTCATAGCGCTGGCAGCGGGAGAGGATGGTGATGGGAATCTTGTGCAGCTCGGTGGTGGCGAACATGAAGTAGACATGGGCCGGCGGCTCCTCAAGGGTCTTCAACAGGGCGTTGAAGGCCTCCACCGTGAGCATGTGCACTTCGTCGATGATGATGATCTTGTACTTGGCCTGGCTGGGGAGAAAACGGATGTTTTCCTTGAGTTCGCGGATCTCCTGGATGCCGCGGTTGCTGGCGCCGTCGATCTCGTGCAGGTCGATGGCACGGCCTTCGGTGATCTCCCGGCAGGATTCGCACTGGTTGCAGGGTTGATCCGGCGCGCCGACTTCGCAGTTGATCGCCTTGGCCATCAGTCGAGCCAAGGTAGTCTTGCCGGTGCCGCGCACCCCGGAAAAGAGCATGGCATGGGCGACCCGGTTCAGACGCAGGGCGTTCTGCAGGGTGCGCACCACCGGTTGCTGGCCCACTACCTCGTCAAAGGTCTGGGGCCGCCATTTTCGCGCAAGGACAAGGTAGGACATGGTCTAAAAGGAGACGGCCTGGTCATGCCGGCGGATCACCCGGCGGCCGGTATCTTCAAAAAAGGATAGCCAGGCACCCCTGCGGCACACAGAGAATCCCGCTACCGTTGCTTCCTTCCGGACCTGGCGGGGTTTGCGAGCCTCTGTTGCACAGGACCCGGCTATCACACTCACAATCGGTTGGCGGAGAAGGTGGGATTCGAACCCACGGTACGTTGCCGTACACACGCGTTCCAGGCGTGCACCTTCAACCACTCGGTCACCTCTCCCCGTTGTTCGCACATGGAGTTACAGCCATTGTCACCGTGACAATGTACAATCAATGCTGGCTATTTAAAAGAACAAAATGGCAGCGGCCAGGAGACCTGGCGGCCACCCAATATCGTGGCGGAGAGGGTGGGATTCGAACCCACGGTGCCCAGAAGAGCACAACGGATTTCGAGTCCGTCCCGTTCGACCACTCCGGCACCTCTCCTCTATGTTCAAAAAGCCCTCCTGGCTTTTTGAAGTCACGCACCCGCCGAAATAAATTCCGCGGGTGCTCACAATTTCGGCAAACAATACGTGCCGAAATTGACGATCCCTCCCTGGATCGCGGGCAACCTGCCCAGCCCTGCTGTCAAAGAGACTGGCCGTCACGCCGCTGCCGGAAAAAGTCCCGCAGCAGCCCGCCGCAAGCCTCGGCCAATACCCCGCCGTCGGCCACGAAGCGGTGGTTGAGCCGCCGGTCGTCCCCCAGTTGCATGAGGGAATGGACCGCCCCGCTCTTGGGGTCGGCGGCGCCGTACACCAGGCGGGCAATGCGGGCGTGAATCATGGCCCCGGCGCACATGGCGCACGGTTCCAGAGTCACGAAAAGCGTGGTGCCCGGCAGCCGGTAATTGGCCTGCCGCAAGGCCGCCTCCCGCAGCACCACCATTTCGGCGTGTCCGGCCGGGTCGCAGCGTTCGATTACCCGATTGCCATCCTGGGCGAGGATATTGCCTAAGTCGTCGACCAGCACCGCACCCACCGGCACCTCGCCGCGGACCGCGGCGGCATGCGCCTCGGCCAAAGCCACTTCCATATAGACACGATCGCGTTCCACGGGCCGAAGTGTGCCTCTATAGCATAAAGGTGGCTCGGTTGGCAACCTAATCCTGCCCGGCCTCGCGCTTTTGCCGGTTGGCGTAATTGGCCGCCTCCCAGCCCGCGACGCAGCCATCGCCCACCGCCTTGGCCATCTGCCAGGGCGGCCCGGCGATGTCGCCGGCCGCGTAGATACCGGGGATATTGGTCTCCTGTTGCTTGTTGGTCTCGATGTAGGAGAAGGTCTCGCTGTCGAGCATGACCCCGAGGATGGCGGCCAGCCCCATGGCGCCCTTGGCGCCCAGTTCGATAAAGACCCCGTCCACCGCCAGCCTTTCGCCCTGGTCGAGCAGGAGGCCGGTGACCGCGTTCTCGCCCTCGATCTCGCTCACCCAGGCGCCCTCATGGAGCTGCACCGGACTTGCGGCCAGCTTCTCGCGCAGGACCGGCGAGATCTCCAGGGCCTTGGCCACCAGATGGACCTCGGCGGCATACTTGGTCAGGGTCAAGGCGCCGTCCACCGCGGCAGACTCGTTGCCCACCACCGCCACCTTGGCCCCCCGGTAAAAGTTGGCGTCGCAATCGACGCAGTAGCTGACGCCGCGGCCGGTAAGTTCCTTTTCGCCCTTGACCTTGAGCTTCTTGCGCGAGGTGCCGGTGGCCAGGATCAGGGTCCGGGCCAGGAGTTCCCGGCCGGACTCGATCCGCACCCGGAAGCCGCCCCCCTCCGCCTCGGCGATATGGAGGACATCCTCCTCGATGAGCTCCGCGCCGAACCGCTTCACCTGCTTGAGCGCCACCGCCAGCAGCTCCTTGCCCTCGACCACCCCGTCCACACAGAGGTAGTTCTCCACATGGGCGCGCCAGATGCTGCTCTGGCCCGGCTTGCCCAGCACCACCACGCTCGCCTTCTTGCGTACCGCATGCACCGCCGCCTGCAACCCCGCCGGACCGGCGCCGACAATCACCACATCAATCGGTTGTTCCGTCATGACTCTTCTCCTGGTTCAAAATCCCTGCGCCACTATAGCGGATTTTTCCCATTCCCACCACCTTTCGCTGCCCGGACGCCGGCGGGGCCGGCCACTGATTCTCCCGTGGACACGGCCAGGCAAAGGGGCTAAGATGAGTCGCACCATCCGACCGATCAGCCACGGAACGCCATGCGCTATATCGCCGATCTGCACATCCATTCCCCTTACTCGCGGGCCACCAGCCCGGCGGGCAATCTGGCCGGCCTCGCGGCCTGGGCGCAGGCCAAGGGCATCCACGTGCTCGGCACCGGCGACTGCACCCACCCTGCCTGGTTCAGCCAGATCTGCGACCAGCTGGTGCCGGCGGAACCCGGTTTTTTCAGGCTCAAGGCGGAACGAGTCGCCCCGGCCCTGCCGGGGGTGACGCCGGCGGCCATTCCCGTCCGCTTCGTGCTCTCCACCGAGATCAGCAGCATCTACAAACGCCACGGCCAGGTGCGCAAGGTCCACAACGTCCTCTACCTGCCGGACCTCGCCAGCGCGGCCCGGCTCAATGCCAAACTCGCGGCCATCGGCAACATCGAGTCGGATGGCCGCCCCATCCTCGGCCTCGACTCCCGCGACCTGCTGGAGATCCTGCTTGAGGTGGCGCCGGAGGGCTTTCTGGTGCCGGCCCACATCTGGACCCCCTGGTTCTCGCTCTTCGGCTCCAAATCGGGCTTCGATGCGGTGGAGGAATGCTTCGGCGACCTGAGCCAGCACGTCTTTGCCCTCGAAACCGGCCTCTCCTCCGACCCGGCCATGAACCGCCGGGTCTCGGCCCTGGACCGCTTTACCCTCATCTCCAACTCCGACTGCCACTCGCCCAACAAACTCGGCCGCGAGGCCAACATCTTTACGACCGGCTTCGACTACTTTTCCCTGCGCGAGGCCCTGAAGAATCCCAACGGCGGGGGGCTGGCCGCCACGGTGGAATTCTTCCCCGAGGAGGGCAAATACCACGCCGACGGCCACCGCGCCTGCCAGGTCTGCCTCGAACCCCACGAGACCCGCGACCTGAACGCCCTCTGCCCGGCCTGCGGCAAACCGCTTACCGTCGGGGTGCTCCACCGGCTGCTGGAACTGGCCGACCGCGACCACCCCCTCTTTCCGCCCGGAGCGCCGGCGGTGCACAGCATCATCCCCTTGCCCGAAATCCTGGGCGAGCTCCTCGACGCCGGTCCGGCCACCAAGGGAGCCATGGCCCTCTACGCCAAGACCATCGCCCGCTTCGGGTCGGAGTTCAATCTGCTGCTCACCACGCCGCTCGACGAGATCAAGGAGGTGTCGCCACTCTTGGCCGAGGCCGTGGCCCGCGTCCGCGCCGGCAACGTTATCCGCAAACCCGGCTATGACGGCGAGTTCGGGGTGATCCGCGTCTTTGCCGAGGGCGAACGCCAGCGGTTGGCGGGCCAAGGCGACCTCTTTGCCGCCAAACCGTCCCGTAAAAAAAAAGCGCCCCGCGCCGCTGACGCGCCCCTCCTGACAAAAACGCCCACGGCTGCGGCCGTTCCCGCGGCTCCTCCCGCCAGAGACGCCAATCCCGAGCAAGAGGCGGCGATCACCGCCTCTGCCCGGCGCCTGCTCATCACCGCCGGCCCCGGCACCGGCAAGACCTTCACCCTGGTGGCCCGTCTCGCCCACCTTTTACAGCAAGGCGTTCCGGCGGCCCACTGCGTCGTCATCACCTTCACCAACCGGGCGGCGGCCGAGGTCCATACCCGGCTTGATCGCGCCATCGGCCCAGCCGCGACCGCGGTCTTTGTCGGCACCTTCCACCGCTTCTGCCTCGATTGGCTGCGCCAAGAGGCGCCGGAACTCGCCCTGGTCGGCGACGAGGAACGCCAGCGGTTGCTGCAGCGTCTCTTCCCGGACCTCGACCGCCAGGGCCACACGGAACTGAGCCGCACCATCCGCGAGTATAGCGAGCAACTGGCCAGCGACGCGGCTGCTTCGCCCCCGGCGGCGGTACAGCGCTATCTGGCCGAACTCGCACAGCGCCAGGCGCTCGACCTCGACCAGGTGATCCCGACCTTTGTCGCACGCCTTCGCAGCGACAGCCGCTTCCGGCAGCGAGTAACCGAACAGGTCCGGGTGCTGCTGGTGGATGAGTTCCAGGACCTCAATGCCAGCCAGTATGCCCTGGTGGAGACCCTGGCCGAAACCGCACAGATTTTCGCCATCGGCGACCCCAACCAGGCGATCTACGGCTTCCGTGGCAGCGACCTGCGATTCTTCTTCCAATTCGCCAGCCATCCCGAGTGCCGCACCCTGGCTCTCACCCGCAACTACCGTTCCGCCCCAGAGATCCTCGCCGCCACCACCGCGGTGATCGACCACAACCAGACCAGGGGGGAGTCCACCCTGTTGCCGCAGACCATGGGAACAGGCCGGCTGGAATGGCAGGAGGCCGTTACCCCGGCCGCGGAGGCGGAACAGATCGCCCGGCGCATCGAAGAGTTGGTGGGCGGCACCAGCCACCATTCCCTCCGCACCAACCGGGCCGGCGAGGCAACCGCCCGCGCCTTTGGCGACATTGCCATCCTCTGCCGCCTTTCCCAGCAGACCGAAACGATTCATGACGCCCTGGCCCAGCACGGCATCCCCTGCCAGGTGGTGGGGAGCACCCCTTTTTACATGAAAAAGCCGCTCCGCGCGGTCACCATCCTGCTGCGGGTCGGCGGGGGCAATGCCGACGCGGCCGAGCACCTGGCCCTCTTCGCCGTGCAGCCCGGCATCGGCACGGCCGCGGTGGAACGCCTCGACCAGGCCATTCCACCGGCCTGCCCTGATTTCTTCCGCGCGGCCCTTGCCCTCGATCTGGCGCCAACCACCCGATCAGCTCTCATCGCCATGCAGCACCAGCAGGAGCAACTCCGGGCCGTCGCACAGTCAGAAGGGTTGGCGGCGGCGATTTCCCGGGCCTGCGATCTATTGGCCATCAACGGCGATGATCCCGCTGCCCAACGTTTCCGGGAGTTCGCCTCCCTTTTTGGCCACGATCTCACCGCCTTTGCCGACCATCTCCGCCAGCATGCCCAGGCCACGGCCTACGACCCGCGCGCCGAGGCGGTGGCACTCATGACCATGCACGCCGCCAAAGGGCTCGAATTTCCCGTGGTCTTCCTGCCCGGCCTCGAGGAGGGGCTCATCCCCTGTACCGTGGGCAAGCGGGCCTGCGATTTGGAGGAAGAACGCCGTCTCTTCTATGTTGCCCTGACCCGGGCCCGGGAACTCGTCTGCCTCAGCCTGGCGACTCAACGCACCCTCTATGGCCACAGCCTGCACCAGCAGCCGAGTCGTTTCGTCGCCGAAATCCCGGCAACGCTCCTCAGCCGCGTGACTCCACGGCCGCAGCCGCGCCCCAAACCCACCGCGACCCAGATGAAACTCTTTCTGAAGCCTTGCCCCATGGCCCACCATTCCGACGATCTCCCCACCCCCAGCACCATCCGCATCGGCAAGGCCCAGGTCGGCTTGGTCGGCCTCGACCAGGCCATGGCCAAGGTGCTGGCCACCCCCGACCTCAACGAGGACGAGGCGGTCGCCATGCTCTTTGCCGCCATCCGCCGCGACAACTACGTCCCCGCCGAGGCGGCGCCCCTCTACCAGGAGGCCCTGCGCCGGGAATACCGCCGTCGCCTCGGCCAGGAGAGCGGCTCGGGCGGCACCATGACCATCCGCGTTCTCGGGCCTGGCTGCGTCAGCTGCAACAAACTCACCACCATGCTCATCGAGGCGCTGCAGAAACTCCAGCTCGCCGCGGACATGGAATCGGTGCACGATCTCGACGCCATCTGGCGCTTCGGCGTGACCAAGACCCCGGCGCTCATTATCAACAACCACGTCAAATGCGCCGGCCGCATGCCCAGCCCGGCCGAGGTGGAGCAGTGGGTCCGGGAAGAGGCAGGCTGAACCCAGCCTCCTTCCTTGCCGCACCATTCCCTCTTCTTTTCCTGCTTTTGTTGCGCCGCCACTTGTGTATATAATGGGTTAACAGCACCCTATCGCATCGCAACGTCCTGGAATCACTCGCTTTCAGGAGAGAGCTATGCCCCTGCGCAATCTGCTGCTGGAAGGCTCCCGCTTCGCGCTGGAAGCGTACCAGAAACCCAAGGAAGGCAAACGGCTGCGCGACACCCACGTCGCCTTCTCCGGTTCCCCCTATCAACATCCCTACGACGAGGCCAAGGTCATCCTGGTCAGCGATCCGTTCAGCACCAACACCAGCTACTACGAGTTCCGCTCTGCCGACATCGCCTTTGTGGAAGAACTGCCCAGTCTGGTGGACATGGAGGGCCACGTGCTGCTCTTTGTGCGGATCTGGGTCAAAAAAGGGCGCCGCGCGCTTCGCTGCACCCCCTTTCTCGTCGAGGATGTGCTGCGTTGACGCGCCTTGCATTTTTACCAAGGGGCTTCGAATTTTTGCAACACAGGGAGGAAAGCGGTTGTCGGGCATGACCGCCAACCATCCGCAATCACGAGAAAAGCATCGCTCCGAAACAGTGGCACGCTCCATGCTTAACCAAGAAGAAGCAGCTTACCTGCCCCACGACACGGAGGGGAAGATGCAGGCGATCAACACGATCCTGGTCCCGGTCGATTTTTCCGAACATGCGCCCAAGCTGTTGCGCGACGCCATTTACATGGCCAACCGGCTGGGCGCCCGACTCGATATCATCTTTGTCGTGGAATCTCTGAGCCGTTACAGCGGCATGACCATTCCCCACATCTCCCTCGCAAAGCTGGGAGAGGAGCTTCGCGCCAGCGCTGCACGGAAGATGGACGCCTTTCTCGATGAAAACATGGACGAAACCGTTCCCCATCGCGCCCAAATCCTGCACGGCGACGTGGCCGAGCAGATCGTCGCCCATGCCGTAACCAACGGCAGCGATCTCATCATGATTGCCACCAGGGGCTTTCGCGGTCTGGAACGCGCCATTTTCGGCAGCGTTGCCGAACGGGTGCTCAAGAACGCCCCCTGCCCGGTACTGACCATCAACCCCTCGCAATAATCCATCGCGATTCCCGCAAAGGAGGTCTTTATGAAGATGCCGGAAATCCGCACCAAGGCGCAGCGACTCGGGATCAAGCCGGGAAAAATGAGCAAGACGGAACTGATCCGCGCCATCCAGCAACAGGAAGGGAACTCGCCGTGCTTCGGCACCACCATGAGCCAGTGCGACCAGACCGCCTGCTGCTGGCGCGACGACTGCCTCAAGATGGTGATGGCGACATGAGCGCGGGCGCCTTCTGCAACCGCGAGGTGGTGGTTGCCCCGGCAACAACGGACATCGTGGCCATTGCCCAGCTCATGCGGCAGCATCATGTCGGGGATGTCGTCATTGTCGACGATTCCGACGCCGGCCGGGTAATCCCGCTCGGTATCCTTACTGACCGCGACATCGTGCTGGAACTGGTGGCCGGCGGCGTGGCCCTTGACCGGGTGGCTGCCGGCGATGTCATGAGCCACGAGTTGGTGACCGCCCATGAGGAGGAGAGCGTGTGGCAGACCATGCAGCGGATGCGATCGTTCGGCATCCGTCGCATGATCGTGGTCAACAACGCCGGTGGCCTGGAGGGGATTCTGACCCTGGACGACCTCATGGAGCTCTTGGCGGACGAGCTGGCCACCCTGGCGAAAATCCTTCCCCACAGCCGCGCCAAGGAAAAGTCCCGCCGCGAGTGAGAAGAGCCCCCGGCGCCGGGAAGCAATCGCCGCCAGCGCAGCTCAAACTGGCGCAGAGAAGAGAACCCCCCACACGGAGGAACGAGATGACCGAAAGCGTCTACAAAATCATCGAGTTGGTGGGCACCAGCGAAAAGTCTTGGGAGGAAGCGGCGCGGATGGCGGTGGAAACCGCCAGCAAAACCCTGAAGGATCTCCGGATCGCCGAGATCACCAAACTCGACATGAAGATCGAAGAGGGCCGCATCACAGCCTTCCGGGCACGGGTGAACGTCTCCTTCAAATATCACGGCTAACGCCGGCGAGCACGCCACAGCGCGAGGAGCCCAGCATGCCGCGAGACAACGAACCGATCGAAAACGAATGGTATGAACTTGCGGACCGCGGCCAAGCCTTTTGGGTGGTGAGCGCGGACGAGGACGAAGACATTATCGAGATTCAGTACGAGGACGGCTCCACCGAGGAACTCGACTTCGAGGCGTGGGAAGCACTCTCCCCCGATCCCATCGAGACCCCGACGGATTGGGCCGGCGCCTACGATGAACTGGACGAAGAAGATGAGTTCGCCCAGGGCCGGGAAGAATCGGAAGAGGGGGAATGGGAAGAACCCTTCGAAGAATGAGGCGTCGACGCCGTCAGCCATACCATCGCGTGAGGAGCACCGGATATGACGAAGCAGCTCTCCTTCAGCAAGTTCGAAAACGAAATCATGCCCGATTTCCGGGACCAGATCAACCGGGCCGAGTCGGCCGAAGACGTAAAAAAATTCTTTGCCTACGCCACCAAAGAACTCCTGAACAATATCTTCGCCGGCAAAGTGCCCCTGGAGTACGGTGACATCAGCCTCGACCCCGCCGGCGGGGCGCAGCAATTCAAAGTGACCGACCGATTGTTCGGGTTCAAGGAATTCAGCGAGATATGGAACAACTCGGATCTACGACACGTCACCGGCCGCTTGGCCCAGACGGCCGCCAATCGCTATAAACACATGGAAAAGCACCCGGAGAAAACCAACGCCAAAATCCGGATGTAGGCAATAACGACAGCCGGCGCCAAGAGTGGATCAGGACGGTTCCGCCGGCAACGGCCGAAGCTGCGCGGCACGAAAACGAAAGACCTTCTCCAGGCTGCGTTGCAATGCCTCGCGGGTAAAGGGCTTCACCACGTAGTCACTGGCCTGGGCCTGGATCGCCTCAAAAATCAGATGCGGCTGGGCTTCGGCGGTGACCATGATGAAGGGGATATGCCGGGTTGCTTCGTTGCCGCGGACCCGCCGGAGCAGCTCGATGCCGTGAATGCCGGGCATGGCCCAGTCGGAAAGGATAAGATCGACCGGCTCCTCGGCGAGTACCGCCAAGGCCTCACTGGCGGTGGCGGCTTCACGGATGGCGCTGAAGCCGAAGGCAACCAGATGGTTTTTGATGATGTGGCGCATGACCATGGAGTCATCCACCACCAAAATTTTCGCGTCCGGGGCAAACATCACCGCACTGAAGCTCCTCACCCATGTGTCCGGGCGCCGGCACCCCAACAAAAAAGGCCTGAGGGTCACCTCAAGCCTTGGGTCGGGCCAGCGTCAGTCCAAACGAAACGACCTTATTCGATAACCGCCACGTCTTCGGCCTGCACGCCCTTCGCAGTCTGGACCAGAGAAAACTCCACCCGCTGGCCGTCCTGCAACGTCCGGTACCCTTCGCCCCGGATGCCACGGAAATGCACGAAAACATCGGACTCATTCTCGCGCTCGATAAACCCGTAGCCCTTAGGGCTATTGAACCATTTCACCTTGCCCTGCACCCGCTCTCCTGACATTTCCCCTCTTCCTCCCGCTCTCATTGACGATGGTTCGCGCCAGCCGTACCCACGGGGCCTCCGGCGCCACTCTCCCCCTGCCCCATGGCACCACAAAAAACAGTATGGAGAGATTTTTCTGGTGAATCAAGTAGATTTTTCAATCCGATGCGGTGGCTCTCGCCTCTGCCGGCAACTCCCGCAGAACCGGATATCTCAAGGCAAGATCGACCTCGCCCAGCTTGGCCCCATCCCCGCTCAGAGCA
>JAJZRO010000025.1 GCA_021802645.1 Deltaproteobacteria bacterium
TCCGGTGCCGGTCGCAGGGTGAAGAGGTCCTTCACCGTGATAAGCAGGCCGGCCAGGAAGCAGACCCCCATGAAGAGGGTGACCCCCATCCAGAGTCGCATGTAGCTCTGCGCGGTCATATAACCGAGTCCGAGCACCCGCTCCATGTAAGTCTGAATGACCCCGGCCACGCCGAAGGTCAGTCCCATCAGGGACATGGCGATGGTCATGGTCCAGAAGCCGTATTTCCCCAACCTGGGATCGTACACCTTGATCCCCTTGATCTGCGGCATCGCAAAGTAGAAGACGGTCAGGTTCAGCAGGGCATAGGCGCCGAAAAAGGCGAGATGGCCGTGCGAGACCGTGACCTGCGAGCCGTGGGTGTAGTAGTTGATCTGCGGCAGGGTATGGAGGAAGCCCCAAACCCCGGCGCCGATCAGGTGAAGCACCGCGCAGCCGATGGCGTAGGTCCAGGTGAGCGGATTTTCGATCCGGTTCGTGCGGGCCTTGACGTGATGGAAGGTATCGACCACCATCAGCACGATGGGCAGCGGTTCCAGGGCGGAGAAGATGCCGCCGAACCAGAGCCAGTAGCGCGGCGCGCCGATCCAGTAGTAATGATGGCCGGTGCCGACGATGCCGGTGAACATGAAGAGGCCGATCTCCACATAGAGCCACTTTTCCACCACCTGGCGGTCCACGCCGGTGAGGCGCATGAGCACGAAGGCGAGGATGGCGCCGGTGACCAGCTCCCAGGCGCCCTCCACCCAGAGGTGGATCACCCACCACCAGTAATACCAGTCGATCACCTCGTTCTTGTAAAAGGGGATGCCGAAGAGATAGAGCAGGGCGAGAAAGACCAGGCCGCCGAGCAGCGTGCCCTGGATGGCGGTCCAGTTTTTGGCTTGCAGCATGGTCATGCCGACATTGAAGAGAAAGATCAGGGCGCCGACCACCACCACGAAATCGAGGGGCCGCGGGATCTCGAGCAGCGGGCGGCCCTGGGTCCAGCCGAAGAGGAAGCCGATTAGCGCCACCACGCCGGTGAGGAGCAGGGCGCCAAGCTGGAGGTAGGCGAGCTTTTCGGAGAAGATTTCCGTTTTGGTCTCCTCCGGCACGATGTAGTAGGTGCCGCCCATGAAGCCGAGCAGCATCCAGAGCACCAGGAGATTGGTGTGGATGGCGCGGGCCGTGGCAAAGGGGAAGACATCCACCACCGCCTGCGGCACCGTGAAGGTGTAGTTGATGGCCAGCCAGAGGCCCATGACCACCTGGAGCACGAAGAGGAGCAACGCCGCGGCAAAATACCAGTACGCTATCTTCTGTGAGCGGTATACCATGATCGCTTCCTCCTTATTTTAGGCCGGCGAGGAAGTTGGCCACCTCGTCGAGTTCCGTGTCGGTGAGTTGGGTCTGCGGCGGCATGGGTGAAGTGGGATCAATGCCATGCGGATTGTGGACAAACTGTTTGATCTCCGCCGGGGAAAGCTCGCGGCCGATGGTGTCCAAGGCTGGCCCCACCGCGCCGCCCACGCCGTTCAGGGAATGGCAGTTCATGCAGCCCGCGGCCTGAAAGACCGCCGCCCCGGCAGAGATGCCGACCTGGGCCACCAGCCGCTGCTCACCCCGCGTCAGCCGGACTCGGCTGTCCTGCGGCGGCCAATCGCCATTATCGATGTTGCCAACCCAGGTCAGAAAGGCCACCAACTGGTCCAGCTCCTCGGCGGTCACACCCTGGCGCGGCATTTTCCGGAAGGAGTCGGCAAAAATCTTTTCCGGACTGTTCACCCGCATGCGGACCCCGGCCGGGCCGAGGCGGCGCACCACCTTGGTGAGGTCCGGCGCGTAATAGCCGCCGAAACCGAGGATGGTGTGGCAATCGTTGCAGTTGTACTTCTCAAAAATCCGTTTCCCGGCCACCACCTGCGGGGAAAGGTTCTCGACATGGGCCAGGGCATTCACCTGGCGGTGGGTGTCCCAGGTCAGCCACAAAAAAATGGCGGCTGACGAGAGGGTGCCAACCAAAAAAATCCAAAAAGCGAGCTTCTTGGTCATGGACTTCTCTCCTTGTGCCGGTTGGTGTCTGGGCAGGATCGATCGCCTGAAAAAGACATATTTCCCTTATGTTAGGCAGACCGGATCGATTTAATCAATCGATTTTTCCGGCAGGGCGCCCTGGCGCCGAGGGAGAGACGTTACGGCCGGCAACGCGGCGAAGGGGGTAAAGACCGCCCCTGGCGGAGTGGGCAGCCTGCCTCCTTAGAAATTGATCAGCCTGCAGAGGGTGAGGGTGGCGTTGCCCTTGGTGCCGGGTGCGTTCATGAGATGCCAGGCGGTGTACTGCTCGGCGTAGAGGGTGCCGGAGGTCATGGTATCCAGCGGCACGATCACCTTGAGGCCGCGCATGGCCGCGCCGGTGGCGGTATGGAGCACCGCGCCTTCCGCTGCGGTGCCGACGATGACCACGGTGTCGATGTGGCGTGCCGCCAGGAGTTGTTCCAGGTCGGTTCGGAAAAATTTGTCCACCCCGGATTGGACCACGGGCGATTCCCCCACCGGCTGCACGCCGGGCAGGATGGTCTTGGCGCTGCCGTGGAAGGTGGTGCTGTAGATCACGGCCATGCCGTGCTGCCGCGCCGCTGTAAGCAGACTCTTGATGCGCGGCACCGATTCCAGGCAACGGGGGCGGCGCTCGGCGTTGCAGGTCCATTCCTCGATATCGAGAATGAGGAGCGCAGTGGTCTTGGGATTGAGCGTGACCGCTGCCACCGACACGGGAGGCGGCGCCTTGATCTCGCCCCAGAGGTCGAGGAGATTTTTCTCCGCCGCCCTGGCGGCTGGCGGGTAGAGCAGCACGATGGCCAGAAGAAGGACCAGTCTTCGGAAGCCTCTGCGATCTTCTTGCCGCATGAAAAATTCCTCCTGATCAGTCGTGGTTGTGGCGGACCGCGCGGCGCAACGTCTTGGTCTGGCCGGCCCTGGTCTTGCTGTTGAGTCGTTTTTGCTGGGAGCTCTTCGTCGGGGCGGTGGGCCGCCGCTTCTTGCGCACCGCGGTGGCGGCCCGGATGAGGTCGGCCAGCCGGGCAAGGGCATCCTCCCGGTTCTGCTCCTGGCTGCGGAAGCGGCCCGCCTTGATGACGATCACCCCCTCCGCGCTGATCCGCCGATCGCTGGCCGCCAGCAGTCGCTCCTTCCACTCCTCGGGTAGCGAAGGCGAACGAAGGAAGTCGAAACGCAGGTGCACCGCGGTGGCAGCCTTGTTGACGTGCTGGCCGCCCGGCCCCTGGGCATGGGTGTAGTGAATCTCGATCTCGCTCGCGGGGATGGTGACGTGGCGGTTGAGGAAGAGCATGGGAGGTGGCTCCACAAGTTTTGGTTACTCCCATTGTGCCTCAAAGCGCGACAAAAGGGAATGGGTCCGAATGGGGGCGGACAGGATTCGCTGAACCTGGGGCGGGAATGCCTTTGCGCCGTAACGACCCCTTGGGGTATCATGGGTTCGGAGTCGTTCTCCTCAACGCCAACCAAGGAGGATGTTATGGCGCGTGTCATGCGGAAGTCGAAGCTGGTGGCGATTCTCCTGCTCTGGGGCCTCCTCTGCGGGTTGCCCGGCCTGGCCGCGGCCGCGCCCAAGCCAAGGGTGGACGTCGGCCGGCTGGAGCAGCGTATCCATATCCTGATCAATCAGGAAAGGGCGCGGGCCGGGTTGCGGCCTCTCGCGTGGGACTCCGCCCTCCAGCGCATCGCCCGGGGACACAGCCGGAACATGGCTTCGGCCAGGTTTTTCTCCCACACCGACCCGCAGGGCCGCGACTTTTCCGACCGCTACCGGCAGGCGGGGTATCGGTGTGCCATCCCGTTGGGCTTACTGACCACCGGCCTGGGCGGGGAGAACATCGCGCAAAACAATCTGTATCGAGGTTTTGTGCGCTCCAGGGGCAGGACCACCTACCAGTGGAACACGGAGGAGCAGATTGCCGCCGAAGTGGTGCGGCTGTGGATGGGAAGCGCGGGCCACCGGCGCAACATCCTGACCGGTTCCTTCCGGCGGGAGGGGATCGGCGTCGCGATCGCCGCGGACGGCAAGGTCTACATCACGGAGAATTTCTGCTGAGTGCCGCGGCGGCCATCTGGCGCTGGCGGACGATCTCGAAGAGGATCACCCCGGCAGCCACCGAGGCATTGAGGGATTCGATCCCGGCGGCGAGCGGGATGGCAATGAGGTGGTCGCACTGCTCTGCCACCAGCGGGCGCAGTCCCTTGCCTTCGCTGCCGATCACGATGCAGAGCGGCCCGGAAAAGCTGGTTGCATAAAGCGACTGGCTTGCCTCGCCGGCCGCTCCGTAGATCCAGTAGCCCTCTTTTTTCAGTTCCTTCAAGGTTTGCGCCAGGTTGGTGACCTGGCAGAGGTTAATGAGCGCCATGGTGCCGGCCGAGGCCTTGAGCGCCGTGCCGGAAAGCGGGGCGGAACGGTCCTTGGGCAGGAGGATGCCATCCGCCCCGGCGGCGGCGGCGGAACGGACGATGGCGCCGAGGTTGTGCGGGTCCTGGATTGAATCGAGCACCACCAGGAGCGGGGCGGCATTGCCCGCCAGCCGCTCCAGCAGGCTGTTGAAGCCCATGGGCGCAAAGGGCCGGATGGTGGCGGCCACCCCCTGGTGGGTGACGCTCTCGGCCTCCGGGATCGGCAGGATTTCCACCGACTTCACGGCAATGCCGTGGCGGTTGGCCAGGCCGGTGAGCTGGTGGAAGCTCTGCGCCTCACGGTCTTTGACCAGAAAGATTTCGGTGATCTGCTGCGGCTGGTGGCGGAGGAGTTCCAGCACCGGATGGAGCCCCCAGATCATGAGCGGGGCCGATCGGGCAGGGCGGGATGGTTTTTTCATGGGGTGGGGATTGCCACGGGCGCGCCGCTGGCGTTTCGCCGACCCCGGCAGCGCTCGGCGAGGATCACGGCCTTAAGCATCTCGGTGGCGGCGGCCAGGTCATCGTTGACAACAAGATAGTCGTACCAGTGCGCCTCGGCCATCTCCTTCCTGGCGTTGGCCAGCCGGACCTGCACCGTCTCGGCCGACTCGGTGCCCCGGCCGCGCAGCCGCTTTTCCAGTTCCGGCCACGAGGGCGGCGCGACAAAGAGGAAGACCGCGGCCGGATCGCCGGCCGCCTTGATCTGGCGGGCGCCCTGCACGTCGATGTCGAGAAAGACATCCACGCCGCTGGCGATTTTCTCGGCCACTGCCTGCTTGCTGGTGCCATAGAGGTTGGTGTGCACCTCGGCTGATTCGAGAAAGGCACCGGCCGCGCGCATGGCGAGGAACTCCTCGCGGCTGACGAAGTGGTAATCCACCCCGTTCTGCTCACCTGGCCGCGGCGGCCGGGTGGTGTGGGAGACGGAGAAACCCAGATTCGGCACCTCGGCCATGATCCTTTTCAAGAGCGTGGTCTTGCCGGCACCCGAGGGGGCGGAGATGACCAGGAGGGTACCGCTCATTTGCCCCCCTTCTTGGCCGGGGCAGGCGGCGGCTCGGGTTCCTCGTCGAATTTCTCCTTGCCCGGCGCGGCGGCAAAACGCATGGTGATGGTCTCCGGCTGCACCGAGGAGAGCACCACATGGTTGCTGTCGAGGATGATGATGGAGCGGGTGCGGCGACCCTCGGTGACGTCGATGAGCCGCTTCTGCTCCTTGGCCTCCTCCTTGAGCTTCTTCATGGGCGACGATTTCGGGTTCACCACCGCCAGTACCCGACTGGCGAGCACGGCGTTGCCGAAACCGACGTTGATCATCCGCTGATCCATGCCTTTCCCTGCGTGTGTGGTGGGACAAGGGGCAAGACGCCCGCCGCCCGGTTATTCCAGATTCTGCACCTGCTCGCGCAGTTTTTCCACCTCGTTCTTCATCTCCACCGTCTGGTGGGAGATGGTCACCTCGCCGATTTTCGAGGCGGTGGTGTTGATCTCGCGGAAGAACTCCTGCAGCAGGAAATCGAGACGCCGGCCGGTGGGCTCGGGCGCGGCGAGGA
Source organism: Deltaproteobacteria bacterium (assembly GCA_021802645.1). Classification (GTDB taxonomy): domain Bacteria; phylum Desulfobacterota; class Desulfobulbia; order Desulfobulbales; family Desulfurivibrionaceae; genus JAJZRJ01. The sequence goes on from JAJZRO010000025.1 coordinate 6,000, forward strand.
AGTGGCGGAACTGTTCGATGTGGCTTTTGAGACGGACGATCTCCTCGGTGACGTCGGACTTGTCCGCCATCACTGCCACCTCCTGGGCCAGGCGCAGCGGGTCGAGGTTGACCCCGGCGAGCAGGGTGGCGAGGCGTTCCTTGAGCTTCTCGCCGCGCTTGGCCACCAGACTCGGGATCTGCGCCTCGATGGAGGCCACGGCCTTTTCGAAGTCGGCCAGGCGGGTGAGGAGTTCCGTCTTGGTCGCCTCGCCTTCGGCCTCCCGCATGCGGCGGGTGCTCTCCAGCGCCACCTTGAGCGCCTCGGCCAGTTCGGGCCAGGCCGCCTCCACATCCTCCGATACCTCCACTGCGGTGATCACGTCGCGGCAGTCCTTGAGCATGGACAGGGTCGGCGCGTCGGGCAGGTGGAGTTCGTGACGGATGGCGTTGAGGCATTGGTGATATTCGTGAGCCAGGGCCAGGTTGGCGGTGAGTTTGAGCGATTCGGCCGCCTCGCCGCTTACGGTGACCAGCACGTCCACATGGCCGCGGCTGTAATAGGCGCCGATCTCCCGCTTGAGCTGTTCCTCGAACGCCGCATACTTGCGGGGCATCTTGATCTTGACGTCGAGGTAGCGGTGGTTGACCGAGCGGAGTTCCACGGTCCAGACGCGGCCGGGGCCGCTTGCTTCGCCGCGGCCAAAGGCGGTCATGCTGCAGGGGTAGTTCATGCGATGGCCCTCAGGAGTTCCTCGGTGGAGGCGGTGGCGGTGCCGACTTTGCCCACCACGATGCCGGCGGCGAAGTTGGCCAGGGTGGCGGCCTCGGCAAAACCTAAGCCCACCGCCAGGCCGAGGGCCAGGGTGGCGGCCACGGTGTCGCCGGCGCCGGTGACGTCGTAGACCTCTTTTGCCACGGTGGGGATGGTGTAGAGCGGCTTGCCCTTCTCGTAGAGGGCCATGCCCGCCTCGCCGCGGGTAATGAGCACCGCCTGGCACTCCAGTTTTTGCTGGAGTTTTTTGATGGCGGCGCTGAGCTCCTTGTCGCTGCCGATTTTCATCCCCGCCATCAGTTCGGCCTCGTGGTGGTTGGGGGTGATGATGGTGACTCCCTTGAAGCGTGCGGCCTCCCGCGGTTTGGGGTCGACGACCAGCGGAATCTTCGTCTTGGCCAGGAGCTTGCGGAGGTGGTTCATGAGGGCCGGGCTGATCATGCCCTTGTCGTAGTCCGAGACGATGACGGCGTCGAAGTCGCGCAGATGGTCGTCGAGAAAACGCTTTGTTTCGGCAAGGCGCGCCGTGGAGAGTTCGCCGGTCTTTTCCCGGTCGAAGCGGACCACCTGCTGGTGCTGGGCCACGATGCGGGTTTTGAGGATGGTGGGCCGATTGTCGCTGCGGACGATGCCGCGGGTGGGCGAGCCGAGGTCGGCCAGCATCCGCAGCAGATGGTCGCCCATGGCGTCGTTGCCGATCACCCCGCAGAGCGCGGCCTTGGCGCCCTGGGCGTAGATGTTGTGGAGCACGTTGGCCGAGCCGCCCAGCATCAGGTTCTCGTGGGTGACGTTCACCACCGGCACCGGCGCCTCGGGCGAGATGCGGGAAACGGAACCCCAGATGAAGTGGTCGACGATGATGTCGCCGATCACCAGCAGGTTGGCGGTATGGAATTTCTTGACGGCCCTGGCCAGGGCCTTTTTGTCGAGCGCGGAAAGCGGCATGGCGTCCTCAGAATGACGGGGGCGGAGAATGTCGGGTAAATACGGAAGCTACTATAGCAGGATGTTGAAAAAAGTCATCCATGACCTTTGGGCAACCCCGAAATCACCCGGGCGCCAGCCGGCAAGGCCGCTCACTCGGTGGCGTGACAGCTGCCCTGTGCGCACTCCACGTGCGCCTTCAGAAAACGGGCCTTGATGCCCTGCCGGGTGAGGGCGCGCCAGGCCATCTCGGCGCGCGCCCCGGAGGAGCAGTAGAGGAGGAGTTCCTTGTCCTTGGGCAGTTCCGCCTTGCGCTTGACGATCTGATCGAGGGGAATATGGATGGCATTCGGGAACATGCCGCTGGCCGTCTCCTCCTGGCTGCGGACATCGAGGATCGCCTGGTCGGGGGTGGCGCCGGCGGCGGCCCGCATGAATTCGGCCAGTCCCACCTCGCCCTCGCCTAGCTGGCGGGACCAGGTGATTTCCGTGGCCGCCGGCCCGGTGACCAGTTGGTTGCCGCGGGCGGTGAAGCCTTGCAGGCCGCCATCCACCAAGGCGACCGTCTTATAGCCCCATTCGCGGGCAATGATATGCGCCGCCTGCTCCGCATCCGTGCCGTTGCCGTAGAGCACGATGGGGGCGGTTTTTTGGCTCGGGAAGGTGACCTTCATGGCGCCCAGCCGCGCCATGGGGATATTGACCGCGCCCCGGATGTGCCCCTGCCTGGCTTCCTCGGGCGAACGGAGATCAAGCAGCACGATATTGCCGGAGTCGACGTAGCGATCGGCGGCGACCAGCGGGCGGCCGGAGGCGGCCCAGCCCGGTTCACCCTCCAAGGCCACCTTGACGTGGCCATACCCCAGTTTGCAGGCGAGGGCCGCTGCCCTGGTGCTCAGGCCGCAGGTGGGGCCGTCGCAGTAGAAAATGAGCAGGGTATGGTTGATCTTGGCATCGCTGGGCAGGAAGGTGGCGCCGGTTGCCTCGAGCCTGTCGAGGGGAATGGAGACCGCGGTGGGGATGTGCCCTGCCTCCCAGCGCCCGGTCGGCCGGGAATCGACCAGAAAATAGTTGCCCTGCTCCGGTCCCTGGCGGATCAGTGCGGCGACTTCGTCGAGGCTGGCCTCGCCGACGCCGGCGGGCAAGATGGCGTGCCTTGGCGTGATCTCGCTGGCGACCTTTTCGCCGCCGCGCTCCGCCAGGGTAATTACCGCCTCCTCGTTCAGCGTCAGGTGTTCCAGGCCCTTGGTGGCGTTGTCGAACCGGATCAGTTCGGTCTTATGGTCGTCGGTCTCGATGGTGAGGGAGTTGGCCTTCCTGGAAAGGCTGAGGATCTTGCCGGCAACGACGTTGGCGCCGGCGGGGGTGGCGGTCGACTCGGCTGCCATCGCCCAGGGGACCATGGTCGTTGGCGGTGCCATCAGCAGGGCGGTGACGATCAGGGCCGGCACCAGCCGGCGGTACGCGCTTGGAATGTCCATGTCCATCCCCCTTTCCTCAGGATGACGGTGTTGCCTGGGTTGGTGATCACTGCGGGGTTGCGTTTAGGCAACCTCCATCTCTTGCTTCCGTCGAGAAACACCCTGGTTGTCGCCTCCAGGCCGTTGACCTCGGGGTGATTGGCGAGGCAGGCCATGTGGCCCAAGGCGTTGCGGGGGCCAGGGTTTTTGAGGTTGCCGATTCGGGCGTTGCGCATTATCAAACATCTTGCGGCTGGACGAGGGGACGTTGCCGGCCGGCAGGGTATCTCTTGCAAAAGATACCAGAACAGCGAAAGTTGGCAAGGATTGTTCGGGGCGTCTGCGAAAAGAGGGGAGGGCGATATGGACGAGGTGCGGCTCACGGTCAACGGCATGGAGCTTGATTTTGTCACCGCCCGGCGATTGGCCCAGGCCGTCGCTGAAGGTGGGAATCCGGAGGCGGAACTCATTGCCTGGGCCGATGCGGTGCAGGGGACACACTCGCCCTCCTGCGTCAGGTGCCAGATTGGGGAAAAGCCGGGTTGGGAGGTCTATGGCGAGAATCACGGCGGCCGGCTGCGGATCGATCTCAACGACGGCGCCTATGTCCTTATCTACAGTTAGGGCTCGGCGGCAGGCGGAACTCACTGGGTCATCCTGCCGAGGAATTCAAAGCCCAGGGCGGCGAAGGCGGCGACCAGAAAGAACGCCTTGAGGTTGAAGAAGATAAAGATCGGCGAGTCGATCCACCACGGTTTGTTGTAGTCACCTTCAATGGTCTTTTTTGCTGCCCACATTTTTTTCTCCTCGCGGCGGGTCCACCACCGGAGCAGGTGCGCGGCGAGGAAATACTGGAGCACGTCGCAGGCAAAGAAGCAGACGAGGAGAAGCAACGAGAGCGACACCGGTTGCGGAAAGGTGACGGTCGGGGTCTTGAAAAACCAGCAGATGGCGGCACCGGCAAAGGCCAGCTGGCGGGAATACTTGGTCAATTCGCCGGTATAAAAGGCGTAGCTTTCCCACAGTTCGGCATTCTTCACGACCGCTTCACCTGATTTTCGGGATGTTGAAGGTGCCCTTGTTGCCCGTCGGTGCCGGGCCGCCCGGGGTGGGGGCTCCCGGTGCTTTCTTCCGCGTTCCGGGGTTGCCGGTCGGGATCGGCTGGGGTTGCGGACGGGATTTGGGCGGCGTTATCGCTGGGGTGCCCGGTTTCTTGCCGCTGTTGCCGCGAGGGGTGAAGGACATGGCGTTCCTCCCTTGGGACGGCAGCCTGCTTTCCGAGTCGCTGCCGCTGCCTTTTGCGCTATTCTATCACATTTTTTGTCGGGGCAGGAGGCGGGGTGATTTCCCGCAGCAAGGCGTCCAGCATCTGGCGAAAGCAGATGCGGCGGGCGGGCCATGGGAGGGTATCCCAATCTGCCGGCGCGTCTTGCCCCTTGGCGTCGAGACGGTAGAGCCAGTAGCCGTTTTCTACCGGCACCACCGGGCTCAAGGCGCCGGGGGCGAGTTGGGCCAAGGCTGCGTCCGCCGGGCGATCCAGGTCGAGAGAACGGCGGCCCAAGGGGCCGCCAAGGGCACGGCTGCCGCCCTGGGAGAATTTTCTGGCCAGGGTTTCGAATTCCTCGCCTTGGAGCAGGCGCTCGCGGAGGGTGATCGCCTCGCTCTCCTGCCGTTGTCTGGTCTCCGGCGGATCGAGCGGATGGATATAGCGGAAGATGCCGTGCAACCCCACCCAGGGTGGCGGGGTGACCGGCTGTTGCCGGAGGCGGGCCAGGGCCGCGGCAAAACCGTGCTCGCGCGCCGCGGTCAGCTCGTCGAGTTTGGTCCGGAGGATCCGGTCCAACTGCGGCAGCGGCAGGCGGGTGGCACCACCAGTGGCCCGGATGACGATGCGGCGCAGGGTGGCGAGATCATCGCTGGTCGCCGCCTCCAGAGGGGCGGCAGCGGGTGGCGTGCGGGCTGGCGCTGGTGGCAGCGGTGCGCGGTCGTGGAGGGCAGCGGCATAGGGGGCCACCCCCGCCGGGTTTTTCAGCAGATGGCCGAGGCTGAAGAGGGCAACGCCGTCGTAGCCCAGTGCTTCCGCTGCGTTGGCTTCGGCCGCGATCTGCTCCGGGCCTTTGATGTACGCCCCCAGGCCGGCCCAGTAGCGCACCCCTTCTCCCCGCTGTTGGGCAATCGCCCGCAGTTGGCCTTCCACCCGGGCGGCCGGGCCGAAATAGGTCATGAGGTAGAGGGCATCCACCAGCCCCTCGCTTGCCCAGCTCTGCCAGTCCTGGCCGCGGGCCAGATAGGCGTCGTCGCTGTCCGGGAAGACGGCGGCGGAGAGGGTCACGCCGGGGCGCCCCGCTTCCTTGATGACGCTGCGGATGGCGCGGACCATGGCGGTCACCTGCTGGGCCCGCAAGTCGGCCCAGAAGAGGGCCGCGGTGGTGAGGACGCTCTCGCCCGGCGTCATGGCGTTGCCAAGCCAGCGGTCGATGGCCTCGCGGGGTATCTCTACCGGCAGCAGCCGCGGGTCGATGCCCCATTCCCGTTCGAACCGCTGGCCCAGCGGTCCGGTCTGGCCATAGGCCGCGCCGGGGTAGCGGATAAAATCGAGGTGGATGCCTTGGATTGGGTAGCGTTCCACCAGCTCGCGCACCACCTGGGCCATGAGCTGCCGGTACGACTCGGAGGCGGGGTCGGCGTAAAGTCCCTCAATGCCCCCCATCGCCCGATCCAGTTCGCTATACCCTGAAACCTTGCGGCCGTTGGCGTCGCCGATGATCCAATCGTGGCCAGGGCTGGCGGGATGACGGGGGTCGGTCGGCCGCGGCTCCCCGCTCCAGAGGTAGTAGACATTGAGCCAGGCGTGGATGGGGATCGGACCACAGGCGGCGAGGGCGGCGCCCAGGGGATCAAAATCGGCCGGTGCCTTGGCGAGCGACTCGCCCGGCGGCGCGATCGCACTCCGGTAATAGGCATCGGCCCGGCCGCGCATCTGGAGGAGCAGGGCGTCGAACCTGGCTGGCTTGGCGACGGTACAGACCTCTTCGACCTTGGCCGGGGTGTCGAGGTCGTAGCGTACCACCCAGGCCGCGGTCTGGAGGCGGGGGGCACAGCCGATCAGCCCGGCGGCAACGAGCAGCAGTGCGAGGGGGGACGGAAGTCGCATGCCTTCTCCTTCGCGTGGCAGGGGCTTGAACTTTCCGGCGGGCGATGGTAGGGTGTGCCCCTCGCAGCCCCGGAACAGGGCCCTGCTGTCCGACCATTATGCCCGAGAAGAGCGCCATGGAAAAGAAGTTTCCCGAAGGGATGACCCCATTAGGCGATGCGCCGTTCCGCTTCGCCTGCCACCCCGGCGTGCCCTGCTTTACCCAGTGCTGCCGCAAGCTCGATCTCTTCCTCTACCCCTACGACATCCTGCGGCTCAAAAAGCGGCTCGGCATCACCTCCGAGGAATTCCTGAACCGGTATGCCGGGGTGGTGCCGGGGGCGAATCCCTTCTTCCCCTCGGTGATCATGCGCATGGCCGAGAACACCGAACACACCTGCCCCTTTCTCGATCCGGAGAAGGGGTGCACCGTGTATGAGGACCGTCCCTCCTCCTGCCGCATGTATCCGCTGGAGCGGGCCGTGGATCGTACCCCCAGTCAGGGGCGGGCGCGGGAGTATTACTTCCTCACCAATCACCCCTATTGCCTCGGTCATCGCGAGGCCAAGGAGTGGACCGTGCGGGAGTGGTTGCGGGACCAGCAACTCGTCTACTACAACGCCATGGATGATCTGTGGGCCGAGATGGACACCCTCTTTGCCGGCAATCCCTGGCAGGGCGAGGGCGCGGTCGGGCCGCGGCAGCTCTTGGCCTTCATGGTCTGCTACAACGTGGACCGCTTCCGCCAGTACGTGAACGACCACAACCTGCTGGCCCGCTTCACCCTCGACAAGGTGCGCCGGCGCGCCATCAATACCGACGACGAGGCGCTGCTCACGTTCGGCTTTGACTGGCTCAAGTACATCCTGGCCGGCAAAACGACCTTGATCCCCAAGGGATAACGGCCTGCCGGGTCAGGGCTTAACCGAACCGGCCGGTGACGTAATCCTCGGTTTCCCGGCGGGCCGGTTTGGTGAAGATGGTGGTGGTGGCCCCGAATTCCACCAGTTTGCCCATGTACATGAAGGCGGTGTAGTCGGAGACCCGGGCGGCCTGCTGCATGTTGTGGGTCACGATGACGATGGTGAAGGTGCTCTTGAGTTCGTTGATCAGCTCCTCGATCTTGCCGGTGGCAATCGGGTCCAGGGCGGAACAGGGCTCGTCCATCAGCAGCACCTTCGGTTTCACCGCCAGCGCCCGGGCAATGCACAACCGCTGCTGCTGGCCGCCGGAAAGTGCGGTGCCCGGCTGGTGCAATTTGTCCTTCACCTCTTCCCACAGGGCCGCCTCCCGCAGGGCCTTCTCCACCAAATCTCTGGTATCGCTGGCGCTGAAACGGTTGTGCAGCTTCAGGCCGTAGGCGATGTTGTCGAAGACGCTCATGGGGAAGGGGGTCGGTTTCTGGAAGATCATCCCCACCTGATGGCGCAAGGCCAGGGCCGGCGTCTGTTTCGGGTCGAGGAGGTTGACGCCGTCCATCAGGATCTCGCCCTCGGCCCGGAAGCCCTTGTACAGCTCGAACATGCGGTTGTAGGTGCGGATATGGGTCGATTTGCCGCAGCCCGACGGCCCGATAAAGGCGGTAACCCGATTCGCCGCGATATCGAGGGTGTTGTCGAACAGGGCCTGCTTGTGGCCGTAATAAAAGTTGAGCTGGCGGATCGACAGCTTGACCTCGCCCATGCCGTACTTGGCGCCGAAGGCCGCAGCCGTGGCCGATTCGTGTTCTCCGCTGGTTGTTGGTGTCACCAGAGCCTCCGTTTCGCATGCAGAATCAGGCGGGTGAAAACATTCACCGCCAGCACCACCATGGTAATGAGCAACGCCGCCCCCCACGCCAGGGTATGCCAGTCGTCATAGGGGCTCATGGCGTAGTTGAAGAGCGCCACGGTGAGATTGGCCATGGGTTCGTTCATGCCCTCCATCCAGTAGGGGCTGTTCAGGGCGGTGAACAACAGGGGGGCGGTTTCGCCGGCCACCCGCGCCACCGCCAGCATGACCCCGGTCAAGATGCCGGTGGCGGCTGCGCGGTAGATGATCCCGGTCATCATCTTCCAGTAGGGCGCGCCCAGGGCCAGGGCCGCTTCCCGCATCTCCGGCGGCACCAGCTTCAGCATCTCCTCGGTGGTCCGGCTGATCACCGGCAGCATGATGAGGGCGAGCGAACAGGCGCCTGCCCACCCCGAGAAATGCCCCATCGGCTTGACCATGACGAGATAGACGAAGACGCCGATCACGATGGAAGGGGCCGAAACCAACACATCCGCCAGGAAACGGACCACATGGCCCAACGGGTTGGTCTGGCCGAATTCCGCCAGATAGGTGCCGGACATGACCCCGAACGGCACCGCGATGAGGGCGGCGGCCATGGTCATCAGCAGGGTGCCGACCATGGCGTTGGCGAGCCCGCCGCCCGCCATGCCCGGCGGCGCCGGCAGCTCGGTGAAGAAGCGCCAGTTGATGGCGGCCGCCCCTTTTAGGGCGACATCCCCGAGAATCCAGGCCAGCATGAATAGTCCGGCCAGGGCCGCCAGTCCCGAGAGCGAGAGGACCACGGCGTTGGCGAATTGGCGGCGTTGGACCAGCAGCATTACTGTTTCCCCCTCGTTTGCCCGCGCCGGACCCAGGTCTGGGCCAGGCCGAGGACGATGAAGGTGATGAGGAACAGGACCAACCCCAGTTCGATGAGCGACGAGAGATAGAGGGTGCCGTCCGCCTCGGTGAACTCATTGGCCAGGGTCGAGGCGATGGAGTTGCCGGGGGCGAAGAGCGACCACGAGAGATGGTAGGCGTTGCCGATCACGAAGGTGACGGCCATGGTCTCTCCCAGAGCGCGGCCCATGCCGAGGAAGATGGCGCCGGCAATGCCCTTCTTGCCGTAAGGGAGCATCACATCGCGCACCACCTCCCAGGTGGTGCAGCCGAGCCCGTAAGCCGCCTCCTTCAGGGGTTGCGGCACCATCAGGAAGATGTCGCGGGTGACGGCGGAGATGAAGGGGATGATCATCAGGGTCAGCACCAGGCTAGCGGTCAGCATGCCGATGCCCATGGTGGGGCCGGCAAAGAAGGGCAGGAAGCCGAAATGCGCCTGCAGCCAGGGCTGCACGTGATCCGCCATTAGCGGCGCCAGCACGAAGAGGCCCCACATGCCGTAGACGATGCTCGGGATCGCGGCCAGCAGCTCGATGGCGGTGCCGAGCGGGGCGCGGAGCCAGTGGGGGGCAAGTTCCGCCAGGAAGAGGGCGATGCCCATGCTGAGCGGAACGGCAAAGAGCAGGGCGAGCAGGGTCGACAGCAGGGTGCCGGCAATGGGGATCACGGCGCCGAAGCGCTCGGTGACAGGGTTCCATTCCGTGCTGGTGAGAAAGGAAAAGCCGAACTGGTGGATGGAAGGCCGGGACTGGTACCAGAGCACGATGATGAGCGCAATAAAGAACCCGGCCAGCGCGGCCGCAAAACCCGTGGTCAATCCCTGAAAAAGCGTATCTCCCCAGGGTCTGTTTTTGGCGTTTTTCATTGACCGTTACGCTCTGCTATCCTCATTTTCACAAGTCCCCCGACCGCTTTCCCCTTTCCATCGCCAGAAGGGCGCGGCAGGGATTGGGCAAGGCGGGATATGCAACGGGCCGGATTACCCCGGCCCGTTGCATCGATCTACTCCCACGCTGGAAAGGAAGCGCCTCGTCGTCGAAGCCGTTCCCCGTGGATACCGAATTTATAGGCCCTATTCAAGCAGTTTTCACATTTTTTGCCAAGGGGTATCTTGGTACCGCGGCCTATCTTGTTGGGACCCGCAACGGACCTTCCTTGCTATCCCTGCCGTGTTGTTTCACTCACCCCATAAGCAGCCTTGGCAGAGGGAATGTTCCCTCTGCCAAGGCTTTTTCCGCCGTCGGGTGACGCCGACAGGATCAGGACAGCAGGCGTCTCGCGGTCTTGCTTACGGCCAGATGCTCTTGCCGGCAGCGTCGTGCAGTTCCTTCTGCCATGTCTCCTCGACCATCTTCACCACCGTCGGCGGCATCGGGATATAGTCCAGGGCCAGGGCATCCTGGGTGCCGTTATGGTAGCTCCAGTTGAAGAATTTCAGGACATTCTTGGCCTGTTCGGCATTCTGCTGGGTCTTGTGGAGCAGAATGAAAGAGGCGCCGGTGATCGGCCAGGAGGAGGCCCCCGGCTGATCGGTGAGGACTACGTAGTAGCCCTTGGCATGTGCCCAGTCGGCGCCGGCTGCCGCCGCCTGGAAGTTTTCCGCCGTGGGGGTTACGAAGTGGCCTTCGCGATTCTTGAGCTGCACCGAGGCCAGCTTGTTCTGCAGGGCATAGGCATACTCCACGTAGCCGATGGCGCCTTCGATCTTACCGACGAAGGCGGCCACGCCCTCGTTGCCCTTGCCGCCCAGCCCGACCGGCCATTGCACGGCGGTGTCGTTACCGACCTTTTGCTTCCAGTCGCTGCTGACCTTGGCGAGGTAGTTCGTGAAGATCCAGGTGGTGCCGGAGCCGTCGGCGCGATGCACGACGGTGATGTTGGCGTTCGGCAGGGGGAGTCCCGCATTGTCCGCCGCGATCTTCGGGTCGTTCCACTTGGTGATCTTGCCGAGGTAAATATCCGCAAGGGTGGCTGCCGAGAGCTTCAACTTATTGGCGCCGATGCCGCTCAGGTGGACGACGGGAACCACGCCGCCCATGATCATCGGGAACTGCATCAGGCCGGCCTGGTCAAGTTCCTCGGGCTTCAGCGGGGCATCCGAGGCGCCGAAGTCCACGGTCTTGGCCTTGATCTGCTTGATGCCGCCGCCGGAGCCGATGGACTGATAGTTCAGCTTGACGCCGGTCTTCTGGTTGTAGGTGTAGGCCCATTTCGAATAGATGGGATAGGGGAAAGTGGCGCCGGCGCCGGTGATGGTGGAAGCCGCCTGGGCCTGAGCGGCAAGGCCGACAACGGCGGCCAGGGCAACCAGGAAGCTCTTGAAAGGGGGGTTCTTGCGTTTCACGTCGATCTCCTCCATAGGTTGTTTTGGGGGGGACAGGATGGGCCAGTTCCCTCTCCTGTTCCATTTGCATACCTTGCTGCCGGAGGTCTTGCCGGCAGGGTCGGGAGGCTGGAGCCGGCCGCAGGGATTTTCCCTTGCCGTCCGACTGCCAGGGTTCCATACCCGACACAGAGGGGACTCTATCCAGATGGTATTTGAACTACGTTAGAGAAATATTAAGAAACGGTTAAATCTGGGGGCAGCTCTGTTGGGCAATGATGATGGTTCTACTGCCCCCCGCGCCGCGAATGATGGTTGCCGGACGTCTCGCCCTGCCGGTCGCCAGCGGCCTTCACCGCGGCGGTTGGGGCGTCATGGCATCAGGATACAAGAAAATCCGTCGAAAAGGCAAGCCCCCTCGACGCGGCAGCGCGGGAAGAGGATCTCACGCCGACCCCTTGGCCCAGCGGCCATGGCGGCCGCCTTTCGGTTCCAGTTCGGTCTGTTTCTTGAGGTAGAAGACGCCGGGGTAGCCAAGACAGCGTTCCAGCGCCGTGGTCAGCTCCTGGCAGGGGCGGACGGTGAGGTCGGCGTGGGTGTCGAGCTCCACCTCGCCGCGGCCGGCGAAGCGCATGGTGAGCGAAACCGGGCAGGAGCCGTGGAACTCGCGCATCGCCTTTTTCAGCTCCTCGAGCTGCTTGCGGTTGGTGCGTTCCGCCTGGAGCATCACCTTGAGACCGGTGGTGTACTTGGCCCGCGCCTCCGGCAGGCTCACCACCTCCTCGGCAATGATCTTGGTCCCCCGTTCCTCCTTTTTCAAGGTGCCCTGCACCACGATGGGATCGGTGGAGTTCAGGAGCGGGGCGCTCAGAGCATAGGCAGTGGGGAAGACCACCACCTCGACGCCGGTGGCGGTGTCCTCCAGGGTGAGGAAGGCCATGGGGTCGCCTTTCTTGCTCTTGTGCAGCTTGCATTCGCGGATGAGGCCGCCCACCCGCACCGGCTGGTTGTCGCCCCACTCGGCGAGGCCGGCAAGATCGGTATCTGCCACCGCCATGATCTCCTGGCGGAAGTTGTCGAGCGGATGGCCGGTGATGTAGAAGCCCACGGTCTCCTTTTCCAGGGCGAGCTTCTCGCGCTCGTCCCACTCCGGCACGTCGGGCAGCTCGATGGTCACCGATTTGGTCACCTGTTCGGTGGACATCATGGCAAAGAGCGAGATCTGGCCGGAGAGCTTGTCGCGCTGGGCGACCTGCGCCTGATCGAGTGCCGCATCGAGGATGACGAAGAGCTGGGAGCGCTTGGCACCGAGCGAGTCGAAGGCACCCGCCTTGATGAGGCTCTCCACCACGCGGCGGTTCACCTTGCGGGAATCGACCCGCATGCAGAAATCGGCCAGCGACTGGTAGGGGCCGTCCTTTTCCCGTTCCTCGATGATGGAATCGAGCGCCGCATCGCCCACGTTCTTCACGGCGGCGAGGCCAAAGCGCACCCGGTCGTGCACTACGGTGAAGTCCTTCTGCGACTCGTTGATGTCCGGCGGCAGGACCTCGATGCCGTGTTCCTTGCACTCGTTGATGTAGCGCACCACCTTGTCGGTGTTGCCCACGTCGCAGGAGAGCAGCGCGGCCATGAACTGGGCCGGGTAGTGGGCCTTGAGGAAGGCGGTCTGGTAGGCGATGAGGGCGTAGGCCGCGCTGTGGCTCTTGTTGAAGCCGTAGCCGGCGAATTTCTCCATGAGGTCGAAGATGTACTCCGCCTTATCGAGCGGGATGCTGTTCTTCTTGGCCCCATCCAGGAATTTCACCTTCTCCTGGGCCATGACCTCGGGCTTCTTCTTGCCCATGGCGCGGCGCAGGTTGTCGGCGTCGCCCAGTGAGTAGCTCGCCAGCACGTTGGCGATCTTCATCACCTGTTCCTGATAGACGATGACCCCGTAGGTTTCCTTGAGGATCGGCTCGAGCTGCGGCAGCGGGTAGCTGGCCTCCTTGCGGCCGTGTTTGGTGTTGACGAAGTCCGCCACCATGCCGGACTCAAGCGGCCCCGGCCGGTAGAGGGCAACCAGGGCGATGAGGTCGGAGAAGGCCTCGGGCTTCATGTCCACCAGCAGCTGGCGCATGCCCGAGCTTTCCAGCTGGAAGACACCCAGGGCATCGCCTCTGGCCAGCAGCTCGTAGGTGGCTTGGTCGTCGAGCGGGATGCGGCTGATGTCGAGGTGCTGCCCCCGGTCGGCGGCGATGATCTTCAAGGCCCGGTCGATGACGGTGAGGGTTTTCAAGCCCAGAAAGTCGAACTTGATCAGCCCGGTCATCTCGGTGTGGACCATGTCGTACTGGGTGAGCACATCGCCGCCCTTGGTGTCGCGGCAGACCGGCAGATACTCCACCATGGGGCCGGGCGAGATGACCACGCCCGCGGCATGGACCGAGGTGTGGCGGTTCAATCCTTCCAGGGTCTGGGCGATGGTGAGCAGCTCCTTCACCTTGGCATCTTCCCGCATCAGCTCCTGCAGGCGCGGCTCCTTGTCGATCGCCGCCTTGATGGTGATCTTCAGTTCCTCGGGGATGAGCTTGGCGATGCGGTCCACCTCGCCGAAGGTCATGCCTAAAGCGCGGCCCACGTCGCGGATCACCGCCCGCGCCTTCATCGAGCCGTAGGTGACGATCTGGGCCACGTGGTCCTCGCCGCCGTATTTCTGGCGGACATAGTCGATCACCTCGCCGCGGCGATCCTGGCAGAAGTCCACGTCGAAGTCGGGCATGGACTTGCGCTCGATGTTGAGGAAGCGCTCGAAGATGAGGCCGTAGGGGATGGGGTCGATGTCGGTGATGCGCATGGAATAGGCGACGAGAGAGCCGGCACCCGAGCCACGGCCTGGGCCCACCGGGATCTGGTGGTCTTTGGCCCAGTTGATGAAGTCGGCCACGATGAGAAAATAGCCCGGAAAGCCCATTTTCTTGATGACGTCGATCTCCATCTCCAGGCGGTCGCGGTAGTTTTTCTCCGTCTCCGGCGTGAGCTGGCCGGCCTCGGCCATGGTCGCAAGCCGCGCCTCCAACCCTTGCCGCGCCTCGCGTTCGAAGAGGGACTCCAGGGTCTCGCCTTCCGGCACCGGGAAGATCGGGAAGTGGTGCTCGCCAAAGGCGAGGTCGAGCTGGCAGCGCTCGGCGATTTTAACCGTCTCGGCAATGGCCTCGGGACAGTGGCTGAAGGCCGCCTTCATCTCGGCCGGCGATTTGAAGAAGAGCTCGTCGGTGGAGAAGCGGAAGCGGCCGGTGTCGTGGATGGTCTTGCCGGTCTGGATGCAGAGGAGCAGTTCGTGGGCCTGGGCCTCGTCGCGGTTGAGGTAATGGCAGTCGTTGGTGGCCACCAGCGGGATGCCCAGTTCCCTGGCAAGCTCCTTGAGGCCGTTGTTGACCACCGTCTGCTCGGGGATCTTGTTCTCCTGCATCTCGAGGTAGAGGCGGTCGCCGAAGAGGGCCATGAGGCGTTTCGCCTCGGCGCGGGCGCCTTCCATGTCGCCCTGGGCGATGCGGTGGGGGATGGCACCGTGCAGGCAGGCGGTGAGCGCGATCAAGCCCTCGCTATGTGCCTCCAGCACCTCCATGTCGATGCGCGGCGCGTAGTGGAATCCCTCCAGTTGGGCGATGGAGGCGAGCTTCATGAGGTTTTTGTAGCCCGCCATGTTCATGGCCAGCAGCACTAGGTGGAAGGCGGCCTTGCCCTTGGATTTGGCCGATTTGTCGAAGCGGTCCGAGGGGGAGATGTAGAACTCGCAGCCGATGATGGGCTTGATGCCGGCCTTCTTCGCCTTGACGTAGAATTCAAGCCCGCCGAACATGGCGCCGTGATCGGTGATGGCCACCGCCGCCATGCCGTACTCCTTGCACTTGGCCAACAGGTCGCCGATGCGGATGGCACCGTCCAGCAGACTGTACTGGGTGTGGACGTGGAGGTGGACGAAGTTGGCGGGCGGCGTGGCGTGATTCTCGGACATAAAATTTTCCCTGTTTACGGCGAAAGACGAGGGTTTTGGTGTTTGCTCACGAGACAGCAGACAACATGGTTATGGCGACGCCATCACCCGCTCGGCAAGCCGGAAGCAGGCCATGCGGTCGAGCGCGGCCAGGCTTTCCCACAGGGCCGCCTCGGTGTGCGGCTCCAGGGTGAGGATCGGGTCGAGCCCTGCCTGGTGCAGATACGCAAAGAAGCCGGCAAAGTCGAACGCCCCCTGGCCCGGAGCCAGGTGGGCGTCACGGCTGCCGTCGTTGTCGTGGATGTGGAGCTGGCCGAGCCACGGCGCCATGGTCGGAAACCAGTCGCGCCAGGAATTTTTGGCAAAGGCGAGCGAGTGGCCCAGGTCGAAGCAGAAACGGGCATGGGGCGAATCAAGCGCCGTCAGCATGTCCTTGAGCTGTGTGGGCGAGGTCTCGTAGGTATTTTCCAGCATCAGGGTCACGCCGCTGGCCTCGGCCATGGCCAGGAGTTCTTGGAAGGTGTCGCGGGCGTGACCGAACCATTCCGCCTCTTTGTAGCCATGCTTGTTCGCCTCGAAACCCAGGTGGCAGACGATGGAGCGCGGTTGGAACAGGGGCAGCAGCTCGAAGGCGCGGTGCAGCTTGTCGCGGCTGGCGGCCCGGATCTGGCGGTCCAAGGCGCCGGGCAGGAGGTCGAAAAAGGGGGCGTGGATGGTGCAGCCAAGCCCCTCGGCTTGAAGTTTTGCCGCCACGGCGGCGAATTCCTCGCGCGGCGTGGTATAGAGCCACTCCCCCTCGAGGCCGATCTCCGGCTGCAGGCGGTGGGTGCGGATGAGGTCGAAGTCCTGGACCAGCCGGGGGTAGGGGACATTGACGAAGCAGTGGGGCGTGATGTGGGCGTACTGGCGCATCCCGAACCCCGGCTATTTGTCGTCGAGCTTTTTGGCCTCGTCGATGAGCATGATCGGGATATCGTCGCGGATCTCGTAGAGCAGACGGCAGGCTTCGCAGACCAGGCCGTCTTTGGTCGGGGTGAGGTGGAGCGGCCCCTTGCATTTGGGGCAGGCGAGGATATCGAGGAGTTCCTGGCTGATCATGATGTCCTCCTTGGAGCGGGCAGGGCTGGAGTTCCTGCGCCGCAGGCTGGCTGCGGGAAAAAGACTTTTTATTTATGGTAAAACGCGCTAAAATCACGAAA
Organism: Deltaproteobacteria bacterium; assembly: GCA_021802645.1. GTDB lineage: Bacteria > Desulfobacterota > Desulfobulbia > Desulfobulbales > Desulfurivibrionaceae > JAJZRJ01. The sequence goes on from JAJZRO010000025.1 coordinate 22,420, forward strand.
TTTTAACGAGACTGGATCGGCCCTTTTGGCGAGGGCCACTGACGAGTGAGCATAAAATGGCTCAGGCGGAAAAGCAAGCGTTTCTCAAGAGCAGATCACGGCGTTCCCTCGCCGGGAAAACCACGGCGGTGGCGTCATGAAGGGGATCATCCTGGCGGGCGGCAGCGGCACCCGGCTCTATCCGCTGACCCGGTCGGTGAGCAAACAGCTCATGCCGGTCTACGACAAGCCGATGATCTACTATCCCCTCTCGACCCTGATGCTGGCCGGCATCCGCGAGATGCTGGTGATCACCACCCCCGAGGACCAGGCCCAATTTATCCGGCTGCTGGGGGATGGCAGTCAGTGGGGCCTCTCGCTTTCCTATGCGGTGCAGCCGGAGCCCAAGGGGATCGCCCAGGCCTTCCTGATCGGCGAGGCCTTCCTGGCCGGCCACCCGGTGGCCCTGGTGTTGGGGGACAACATCTTTTACGGCCACGGCCTGGCCACGGTCTTGCGACGGCTCGCCAAGCGGAGCGAGGGCGGCACGGTCTTCGGCTACTACGTGCGGGACCCGGAGCGCTACGGCGTGGTCGAGTTCGACAGCGAGGGCCGGGTGCTCGACATCGAGGAAAAACCGGCACAACCCAAGTCCCACTACGCGGTGACGGGCCTCTATTTCTATGATCAGCAGGTGGTGGATATCGCCAGGGGGCTCAAGCCCTCGGCTCGGGGCGAGCTGGAGATCACCGACGTGAACAAGGCCTATCTTGTCCAGGGGAAACTCCAGGTGGAGCGGTTGGGCCGCGGCACGGCCTGGCTCGACACCGGCACCCACAATTCGCTCCTCGATGCGGCCAACTTCATCCGGGTGGTGGAGGAGCGGCAGGGGCTCAAGGTGGCCTGTGTCGAGGAGATCGCCTACCGCATGGGATATATTGACGCCGAGGCGCTGGCCCGTTTGGCGGCGCCGCTCAGCAAGAACGGCTATGGTCAGTATCTCATGGACATCCTGGCCGACGAGGAGCACGGCTGATGCGTTTTCTCCCGACCCGGATTCCCGAGGTGGTGGTGATCGAACCGCGGGTCTTTGGCGACAGCCGCGGTTTCTTTATGGAGACGTGGCATGCGCGCAAGTTTGCGGCCGCCGGCCTTGATCTCACCTTTGTGCAGGACAACCACAGCAAGTCGTGCCAAGGCACGCTGCGGGGGCTCCATTACCAGATCGAACAGCCCCAGGGCAAGTTGGTGCGGGTGGTGAGCGGCGAGGTCTTCGATGTGACGGTGGACCTGCGTCGGAGCTCGCCGACCTTTGGTCAGTGGGTGGGGGAGGTTCTCTCGGCCGAGAACAGGCGGATGCTCTGGGTGCCGCCCGGCTTTGCCCACGGCTTTTACGTGACCAGCGAGGCGGCCGAATTCATGTACAAATGCACCGATTTTTACGCGCCCGAGCATGAACGGTGCATCCGCTGGGACGATCCGGAGCTGGCCATTGTCTGGCCTGTGGTAAACGGGGCGCCGCCGCTTCTTTCCGCGAAGGATGCCGAAGGATTTTTTTTCCGGCAGGCACCGTGCTACCCATGAAGATTCTCCTCACCGGCGCCGCCGGGCAACTGGGCTGGGAACTGCAGCGGAGCGTGCCCCCAGGCATCACCTTGGTGGCAATGGATGCTGCCGGCCTCGACATCACCGATGCTGCGGCGGTTTCGGCCATGGTGGCCGCGGAACAACCCCAGGTGATCATCAATGCGGCGGCCTACACGGCGGTGGACAAGGCGGAGAGCGAACCGGAACGCGCCCGCCTGGTGAACGCCCAAGGCGCGGCGAATCTCGCCGAGGCAACCAGGGCGCACGGCGCCTTTCTGGTGCAACTCTCCACCGACTTTGTCTTCGACGGCGCGAGTTCCAGGCCCTATGGCCCGGCCAACCTGCCAAAGCCGCTGGGGGTTTACGGCTCGACCAAGCTGGCCGGTGAGGTGGCGGTGCGCGAGCGGCTGGGGGAGCGTTGCGCCGTTGTCCGCACGGCCTGGCTCTATTCGAGCCACCGCCATAATTTCGTCAAGACCATGCTGCGGCTCCTGACCGAACGGGAGGAGGTGCGGGTGGTGGCCGATCAGGTCGGGACCCCCACCTGGGCTCATGGCTTGGCGGGAGCGGTCTGGCAGATCGCCGGCCGGACTATGCCGGGCATCCACCACTGGACCGATGCCGGGGTGGCGAGTTGGTACGATTTTGCCGTGGCGATTCAGGAGGAAGCGTTGGGGTTGGGGCTGCTTGAGCGGGCGATTCCCATCGTCCCCATCACCACGGCCGATTATCCCACGCCGGCCCGGCGGCCCTCCTACAGCGTGCTCGACAAGAGTGCAACCTGGATGCTGCTCGGCGGCCCGGCTCCCCACTGGCGGGTCCAACTGCGGCGGATGCTGAAGGAACTTGGCGGGCACTGAGTGGCGCAGGAACACACGGTGCCAACCTGATTATGCGATAACATATTGAGGTTCACGACGGTGGCAAGGCAATATTCTCCAAAATCGACGCGTTCCGCCGCGTTCAAACGCGCTCTGGTCAACGTCCTCTTGGCCAGCGGTTCCCTGATCCTGGCCCTCGGTCTGATGGAATTGGTGTTGCCGCTCTTGCATGTTTTCTCCATTGACGAGGCGGTCTACCAGGTCCGGCGGCCGGTGGTGCAGTATATCTACGGCGCCTTTCACCCGGAATTGCGTTATACCCTCGAAAAAAACATGCGAGATGTGCGGCTGCACTATCCCGGCAAGCTGGATTATACCGTGTCCACCAACAGCCAGGGCTTCCGGGGGCCGGAATGGGACCTCTCGCCAGCGCGGCGCAACGTCGTGCTGCTGGGCGATTCGTTCGGCTTCGGTTGGGGGGTGGCATGGGACGAGACGGCCGGCCGCCTGCTGGAACAGCGTCTTCAGGCGATTGATCCGCGTTTCCAGGTGATTAATCTCGCCACCTCCGGTTATTCCATCAAAGAGGTGGTGCGGTGCTATGAACTCTACGGGAAGCGATTCAACCCGGAGATGGTGATCTATGTCTTCTGTCCCAACGACCTTGAGAGTATCTCGCCGCCAGTGGCACCCGGTGTGTATGACCTGGATTACCATCCGCAACCAGGGGATGCCGAGGCCTTTGCCCGGATGCGGGAACGCAACCAGCCCGGCTACTGGAGCTGGGACAAATTCCGCCGCGGCTCCTACCTGCACGCCTTTTATGCCCGCTACGTGCGGCCGATCCTGAGCCGGCGGATTCGCCTCTCTCTGCACCACGATGTGTCGCCGGCGGGCTATGATTATCCACCGCCGCTGCCCGCGACCACCGAGCATCCGGATGATGCCGAGAACCGCTTCCTGCTCTACTGTCTGGCTCGTTTGCAGCGGCAGGTTAACGGCCATCTCCTTATTACCACCACCTCGGACAAGACCATTCTGGTCAGGAAGGACGATGCCCAGAATCTGCGGTGGATCCTGGCCACATACTGCCGGGAACACGACAAGGCCACCTTTGTCGATTTCGAGGACATGGCCAGACGCACGCCCGATGGCCACAAATTGTATTTCAAATACGACGACCATTGGACCCCTGAGGGCCATCGGGCGGCCGCCGACCTGCTCTTTGCGGCAATGCGCCGCAAAGGCCTGACGCGGAAATAGGGGCAGGCACACCAATGGGTTGTAACCGGGAAGGAATCGATGGCTAGACTGCTCGTCACCGGCGGGGCCGGCTTTATCGG
>JAJZRO010000037.1 GCA_021802645.1 Deltaproteobacteria bacterium
CAGGCCGGCTGCCCGCTGGTGGCCACGGTGCGGGGCGGCAAGGGTGGCGGCGGGGCGAGCCTCACCCCGGCCGGCGAGAAGGCCATCGCCATCTTCCGGCAGTACCATGCGGCGTTCCAGCAGTCGCTTGCGGAGATGACCGCCGAGTTGAAAGACGCACTGTGCGACGAAACCAAGACCGTGTCGAAGACGTGAAAGGAGAAGAGCCATGAGAAGAACCATTTGGCTGCAAGGCTGGACGCTGCTGCTGGCCGTTGCCGCGGCCCTCTCGCTCCTGCCGGGTCGGGCCTGGGCGGGAACCGAACTCCTGGTCTCGGCCGCCGCCTCCCTCACCGAGGCGTTCAAGGAGATCGGCCCCCGTTTTGCCGCCGCCAATCCAGGGGTGAAGGTCAACTTTAACTTTGCCGCCTCGGGGCCGCTCTTGCAGCAGATCGCCCAAGGGGCGCCGGTGGATGTCTTTGCCGCCGCCGACCAGCAGACCATGGACCGCGCCGCCCAGGGCGGCTATCTCCAGCCCGGCAGCCGCACCGACTTCGTGGCCAACACCCTGGTGCTGGTGACGCCGGCGGGCGGCGGCAGCGGCGTCACCTCCCTCGCCGACCTTAACTCCGCCCGCGTCCAGAGGATCGCCGTCGGCAAGCCGGAGTCGGTGCCGGCCGGCAGGTACGCCAAGGGGGCGTTGCAGCAGCAGGGCCTGTGGGAGGCATTGACCCCCAAGTACGTCATGGCCATCTCGGTGAAGCAGGCCCTGGAGTATGTGCAGCGGGGCGAGGTGGAGGCAGGCTTTGTCTATGATTCCGATGCGGTGGCGGCCAAAGGCCGGGTGCGGGTGGTGGCGGAGGTGCCGACCACGACCCCCATCGTCTATCCGGTAGCGGTGGTGGCAGCCAGCCCCCATCCCAGGGAGGCGGCCGCCTTTATCCGTTACCTGCACAGCCGGGAGGCGCAGGCGCTCTTCCGCAAATACGGTTTCAGAGAGCCGTGAGTACGGCCGGGAGTCCCTTATGCCCAATCTTGCCCCACTCTGGCTGAGTTTGAAGGTCGCCGCCACCGCCACCGCCCTCTCCCTGACCATTGCCGTGGCCTGCGCCTGGCTGGTGGCGCGCCATCGTTTTCCCGGGCGTGAGCTGCTGGATGCGCTCTTTACCCTGCCGCTGGTCCTGCCGCCCACGGTGCTGGGCTATTATCTCATCGTCCTCTGGGGGCGGAACGGCTGGCTCGGCGCCTTCTTCCATCAGCACCTCGGCCTCTCCCTGATGTTCACCTGGCAGGGCGCGGTGCTGGCGGCGAGCGTGGTCTCCTTTCCGCTGCTCTTCAAGTCGGCCCGCGCCGCCTTCGAGGGGGTGTCGCCGGAATACGAGCAGGCCGCCCGCAGCCTGGGCGACCACGAGCTGGCGGTCTTCTGGCGCATCACCCTGCCGCTGGCCGGGCGGGGGCTGCTCGCCGGCGTCATGCTCGCCTTCGCCCGGGCCATGGGCGATTTCGGCGCCACCCTGATGGTGGCCGGCAACATCGAGGGCCGGACCCAGACCGCCTCCATGGCGGTCTTCGATGCGGTGACCGCCGGCGACTACACCCTGGCCAACACCCTGGTGGCGATCATGTCGCTCACCTGCGTGATCATCCTGGTCATGACCAACAAGCTGGTGGCCCAGCGGGGGCTCGGACGATGAAGCTCAATGTCGATATCCACAAGACCCTGCGTTCCCGGGAGCGGGAGTTCCATCTCCACGCCACCTTTGCCACGGCGGATGATTGCACCGTCGTCTTCGGCGCCTCGGGTTCGGGCAAGAGTCTGACCATCCAGGCCATTGCCGGACTGGTGACCCCGGAGCACGGCAGGATCGCGGTGGCGGAGCGGGTGCTCTTCGATCCGCACCAGGGCATCAACCTGCCGGCGCGGCATCGGCAGGTGGGTTATCTCTTTCAGGATTATGCCCTCTTCCCGCATCTCACCGTGCGGGAGAACATCGCCTACCCGCTCAAAAAACCGTGGCAGTGGGGCGTGCCTGCCGCCATTCGCGAGGAGGTGGCGGAGATCATGGCGACCTTCGAACTCACTCCCCTGGCGGAAAACCACCCCCACGAGCTGTCGGGCGGTCAGCGGCAACGGGTGGCCCTGGCGCGGGCCCTGATCAGGAAACCCTCGCTGTTGTTGCTGGACGAACCCTTCTCCGCCCTCGACGCCCCACTCCGCCAGCGGATGCGCCTGGAGCTGCTCGATCTGCGGCAACGCTTCGGCGTGCCGCTGGTGGTGATTACCCACGACCCGGCCGATGTGGAGGTCTTCGGCGATACGCTGGTGGTCTTCGACCACGGCCGGGTGACCGAGGTGACCCGGCGGGAAGGGCAGGCCGGCGGCTGGCGCCAGAAGGTCTGCCATCTCTCCCGGTGGCGGGAGAATGCGCGCGGCCACGGGGCGCCGGTTACCGGTTGAGCCGTCTGCCCACGGCGAAGAGGAGGTCCGGTTATGACAATCATCGACAGCACCCTGCGCGAAGGGCTTCAGGCGGTGGGGGTTTCCTTTTCCTTGGCCGACAAGGTCGCCATGGTGGGCGAGCTTGTGGCCATCGGCATCGAGGAGATCGAACTCGGAATTGCCAGCCCCCGCGAAACGGAGGTGGCAGCCCTGGTGGAGGCGATCCGGCTGACGCACGGCCGCAAGGCGCGTCTGGCCCTCTGGTCCCGCTGCCGGGCAGAGGACATTGCCTTGGCCGCAAACCTCGATCTCGACGTACTATCCCTCTCCATCCCGGTCACCGACCGGCTGCTCAAGAGCAAGCTGGGCTGCTGCCGTTCGGCGGCACTGGCTCTCATCGACCGCTCGGTGCACCAGGCCAGGGATTCCTTTGCCTCTGTCTCCCTCGGCCTGGAGGACGCCACTCGGGCGGAGCCGGAGTTTCTCGATGCTGTGGTGGCCTGCGCCGCCCAGGCCGGCGCCAGTCGGGTGCGGCTGGCCGATACGGTGGGCCTCGGTTCGCCGGGCACCGTTGGCCGCCTGGTCTCGCGGGTGCGCGAGCGGAGCGGCCTGGCCGTGGGCTTCCATGGCCACAACGATTTCGGCATGGCCACGGCCAACGCCGTCGCCGCCCTGGAGGCCGGGGCGAGCTGGATCGATGCCACGGTGCTGGGCTTAGGTGAACGGGCCGGCAACGCGCGATTGGAGGAGGTGGTGGCCTACCGGGCCTTGCGGCAGGGCATGGGCAAGTACGATCTCGTCCGGCTGCGCGCCCTCTGTCACCAGGTGGCCAGGGTGGCGGGTCGGCAGGTCGCCCGGCAGCAACCGGTGATCGGCGAGGATATCTTTGCCTGTGAAACAGGCCTCCATCTCCTGGGGCTGCTCGACGATCCGGCCAGTTACGAGCCCTTTGCCCCGGATTCGGTAGGAGGGGAACGCCGCCTCTATTTCGGGGCCAAGAGCGGGTTGAAGGCGGTGGAGTGCTCCTTGCGGGCCGCCGGCGTCATCCTCCCCAAGAGCGGGCTTGAGAAGGTGGTGTCCTCCCTGCGCGCGCAGACCGAGGCGGGGCCGCTGGCCGCCGCCGATCTCCCGGACTTTGCCCTGCGGGTGGCGGCAGGCTGAGAGGGTCGGGGCAGTATCTGAGGATGCTGCCCGGAGCAGCACTGCGAAGCGGGAGGGCAGGGGACTCGCCGCCTCTCTTCTGGTGGCGACATCATCCCTTGGGGAAGCGGGTCCGGAGGTAGAGTTTTTCCACCTTTGCCCTGGCCCACGGGGTTCTGCGCAGGAAGGTGAGGCTCGACTTGAGGCAGGGATCCTTGATGAAGCAGTTGATGGTGATCTTCTCGCCCAATTTTTCCCAGCCATAGTGCTCCACCAGCCGGGTAAGGATCATCTCCAGGGTGAGGCCGTGCAGCGGGTTGTTGGGCTGGGTGTTCATGGCGTCTGCCGGTCCATGGCGAGGTAAAGTTCGCGGCCCACCCAGGCGTCGGTGGCGGCGTAGCGGATCTGCTGCGGGGTGAGTTGGTCGTTCGCCCAGTTGGAGGTCTGTGCCCCCTTGGCGATGCGAAAGCCGAGGAGCACGGCGGCCAGGCCCCGCAGGCCATACCACGCAAGGGGGTGACCTGCCGGCAGCCCGCGCACCCTACCTGTTTTGGTCCTGGAGCGGCAAGGGGTTTTTGGGGTGCAATTTATTTGCTTGTATTTTCTGATAAACAGGGTATTGTGGGTGTCACTGTCACATACACGTGCATTCTTAGCAGCACCTCCTCGCTCACCTGACGTTGTCTCCGCGAACCGTTCGTTAGCTGTCGAAGAACCTGCCGAGCATGATTGGCCAACGGCTCTTTTGAAAGTCTTGCGGCCCCAAGATCATGGACAGGCACTTAGAAAAAGTGGTCTGCCCCAGTGGCATAGAGAGTTTTTTATCAGTTTTGGCGACAAAACTGATTGCCGGGTCGTTATGAGGATGATCCGGCATATTACAAAGTGGTTCCCAAGGGAACCGAGTACAAAGG
>JAJZRO010000002.1:0-1780 GCA_021802645.1 Deltaproteobacteria bacterium
GCCTCGCCATGCTCAACCAGGACCAGTTCGCCTTTGACGAACACACGGTCTTCGATACCGTGATCATGGGCCACATGAAGCTCTACACGGTGATGGCCGAGCGGGAGGCCTTGTATGCCAAGGCGGACTTCAGCGAGGAGGATGGTGTGCGTTCCGGCGAACTGGAGACCATCTTCGGCGAGTTGGGCGGCTATGAGGCCGAAGCCGAGGCTGCAGTGCTCCTGAGTGGCCTGGGCATTTCCGAGGAGCTGCGCCAGAAGCGGATGAAGGAACTGGACGGCTCCGACAAGGTGCGGGTGCTCCTGGCCCAGGGCAGTTCCAAGGCCATGCCCCGGCCCGGGTGGAGGCGAATGGTTCCAGCCAGCGGATGAATAATTCGCCAACCAATCTCTCACCCTGAAGTGCCACGGTCTTTTTTCCCCACTCTTCCACCAATCGATCTTCTTCCAACTATGACAATATTCGAGGGGCACTTTACGTATCCCTGAACAATTCAGTACAATGAACTATACGTTTCGGGATGAAACTGGCTCGGCGGCGTCATTTCCCGCTGGCATGCAACGGTTACGCCCGACTTACCGGACAGGAGGACAACATGCAGAGAATACGCTACGGATTCATGGTGCTGGCGATACTGTTGTGCTCGGTGACTTCTGCCGCCGCCGAGGTGAGCATCGGCATTTGGGCCCCTCCCGTGAGCATTGGGATCAACGTGCCGCTGTACCCGACACTTGTCCCGGTGCCGGGCTACCCGGTCTACTACGCACCACGGCTGCATGGCAACTATTTCTTTTACGATGGCATGTATTGGGTCTTCGAGGATGATGACTGGTATGCCAGTTACTGGTACAACGGACCCTGGTGGTTTGTGGAGCCATATGATGTGCCGGTGTTCATCCTGCGGATCCCCGTGCGCTACTATATGCTGCCGCCGGTATACTTTCGCGAGTGGTATGCGAATGCGCCGCCCCGCTGGGGCCAGCACTGGGGTCCTGAATGGGAGGAGCAGCGGAGAGGCTGGGACCGGTGGCAACGCCGCTCTGTGCCAAGGCGGGCGCCGCTGCCTCTCTACCAGCGGCAGTATTCGGGAGAGCGGTATCCCCGGCAGGTGGAGGAACAGAACGCGATACGCAGTCAGCACTACCGTTATCAGCCCCGTGACAAGGCGGTACGTGAGCACTTTCGACAGCAGTTAGAGCAAGGCGCGCCCGCACCTGCTCAGCGGGAAAGACGGGAAAGGCCTGGGAGGATAACGCCAAGGCAGCGGGATATCCAGCCTTCAAGGCCGTTTCCGCAGGGCGCTCCGGACGGCAGATACCGGCAGCCAATGCACCGGGGTGGCGAAAATTTTCAGAGATCAGCCCCGGCTCAACCCCCTCCTCCGCGGCGAGGCCCGGCAATCCAAGAACAGAGGCGGCAGCCAGATGCTGTCCAGCGTGAACAGCAGGCCCCAAGATTCAAAAACCGGGGTAAAGAAGAGGAACCGGGGCCCAATCGCGATCGAGGCCCTGGACAAGGGCCGGGCGGAGAAGAGGAGCCAGGCCGGGGCCGCAACTATTAACCCGGTGTTGTCCAGTTTTCATAGCGGTTACCAAAGGTGGGCTTCGTCCTCGATAGATATTTTTTTGCTCAAGTCCGATCCGTTTTCTTCGCCTGTTGCTGCCCTCGGCCGAGAGCAGCAACAGGTCCATGACCATGCTCTGGGGGGAGAGGATGGGCATCCTCGGCTCGTCCTCGATCCGCCCCGGCTGGCGCAAGCCAACCAGGTGACCCCGGCCAA
>JAJZRO010000002.1:1880-4156 GCA_021802645.1 Deltaproteobacteria bacterium
ATGGGAGGAGTGAGCCGCGCCCTCTTTACTTGGTGGTGAAGGTAAAGGCGCCGTCCCAATCCTCGGGCGGCGGGGTTTCGCGGAAGTGGGCGATGCGTTGCAGGTAGAGTTCGTAGATTTTTGCCGGCTGCGCGGCCTGGAGGGCGGCCAGGATCTGTTCCGCATCGTCGAAGCGCTGGATGCGGTAGTAGACCATGGCCTGCTCGAACTCCTCCACCGTCTTTCTGGTTGCCTGGTCCGGGAGGCCTTCGCAGATCGGTTCGTAGATCTTGACCGGCAGCACCTTGCCCTTCACCCGCACCATATCGACAAAGCGGCAGAAGAAACGATCGGCCAGGGCATTGAGCGTATACTCCGAGATGATGATGCTGGTGCCGTAGGTCTTGTTCGCCCCCTCGAGTCGCGAGGCGAGATTGACGTTGTCGCCCATCACCGTGTAGTCGAAGCGCTGGTCGCTGCCGAAGTTGCCCACGCTCATGCGGCCGGTGTTGATGCCGATGCCGATGTCGATGGCCGGCAGGCCGCGTTCTTGCCACTGAGGATGCAGGTCGCGGAGCTTGGCGATCATGCCGAAGGCGGCCCGGACGCAATTGGCCGCATGTTCCTCGTCGGTAAGCGGGGCGCCCCAGATGGCCATGATCGCATCGCCCATGTACTTGTCCACCGTTCCCTTGGTAGCCATGACGATAGTGCTCATGGCAGTAAGGTACTCGTTCATAAATTTCCCGAGTTCTTCGGAGTTCATCTTCTCGGAAATCGAGGTGAAGCCGCGGATGTCGCTGAACAAGACGGTGAGCGTCTTCTGCTCTCCTTGGAGCGAGAGCGTTTCCGGGTGCTGGGTGAGCTGGTGGACGATCTGCGGGGAGACATAATGGCCGAACGCCTCGCTGATGAACCGCTTTTTTTGCCCCTCGAAGAAATAGTTGAAGAGGGTGACCACCAGAAAGACCGCCAGCATGGCCAGCAGCGGGTAGGTGAGGCCGATCAGTTGGTTGTGCCTGAAAAAGAAGAGATAGTTCCCCGCCACCGTGGCACTGATGGCGAGCACGCCGCCAAGCCCGCCAATCAGGGGGCTGCCGTAGGCAAGCAAGGCGGCAAGCAGCAGGCCGCCAAGCAGGATCAGGCTCAGGGTCAGGCCGATCTCCGTGAAGACGTCGTAGGTGAAGGGATCACCGCTGAGGATGTTGTCGATGATGGTGGCATGCACCTCCACCCCCGGGTAGCTGTTGGAGAAGGGCGTAGCCCGCAGATCGAGAAGCCCGGCGGCCGAGGTGCCGACCAGCACATATTTCCCCGCCAGCCGGTCGAGGCCGTGGCCGTTCAGGACATCCACCGCGGAGAGGTAGGGAAAGGTATGGTCCGGTCCCCGGAAATTGACGGTGATCTGCCCCTGTTCGTCGGTGGCGATGAGCCTGTCGCCCACCTGGATGCCCAGGATTTCTCCCGGCTGATTGCTGTTTTTCTGGGCGGCCTGGATGGTCAGCACCTGCGCGCCAAGGCCGAGACGGGCCATCTCCAAGGGGAGCGAGGGGTAGGGAATGTTGTCCATCTCCATGAAGAGCGGTACTTTGCGGACCGTGCCCGAGGCGTCGGGAAAGACATTGAAGAAGCCCTCGCTTTGGGCCTGGGCGATGGCCGGGATGTTGGTGATCGCCCGGTAGGCTCGCGGCAGGTGGATATCCGCATAGGTGATGGTGGCCGGCACCAGTCGGGTGGTGCAGGAAGGGAAAGGGGTATCAAGGCGGTTTTTCAGCCCGTCGTTCTGCACCTGGAAGACGTAGCCCAGCACCGATGGGGTCGCGGCCAAGGCCTGGCCGAGGGCCGTGTCGTGATCAAGCTGGGAATCGGCCTTGAGGGCGGCCACGGTCGCTGGTGGCAGGCGCGTCGGCAGAACGTCTTGCAGGGCGTCAATAAAATTTTTGGGCGAGGTGCGGTCCGCCTCGGCAAAGACGATGTCGAGTCCGATGGCCTTGGGCCGGGCCGCACCGATCCGGCGGATCAGCCGGGCCACGGTATCGCGTGACCACGGCCATTGCCCCACCTGGCGCAGGCTTTTTTCGTCGAGGTCGACGATCACCACTTTGTCCGTGGTGGGCATGGCGCCGCGCCAGCGGAACATGGCATCGGTCATGCGGTTGTCGAGCGCGGCGAGGAGGGTTGGTTTTCGCTGGCCAAAGGAGGCAAAAAGCAGGACGGCTGCCAGAGTTACCAGGCAGCCGACCTTGAAGGGGGAAAGGGCGAAAAACGCTTTGACCCGCTGGGTATTCATGGGAAAG
>JAJZRO010000002.1:4256-248305 GCA_021802645.1 Deltaproteobacteria bacterium
CGCTGCTTTGGAATATGCCGGGATTGCTATAAGGGTAGGCAAGGTTCGTACTGAGCCCCGTTGCGAAGCCCTGCCAGGTTTCCGTCCCGGTGGGAGCAACCGCGGTCATGGCGCCTGTCACCTGTTGGCCGCCACCCGCAACCACCCAGGAGTCGTGCGGGAGCCCGGATGATATGCCGTATGTGCTGCCGGTGGCGGAAAAGGCGAAAAAGTCATAGTTGGTCCCGGTAAAGACACCTGCACCGCTGCCGGAGATAAAGGAGGGTTCATTGTTGTAACTGAACTGATCGGCCCCAAAGATGGTGAGATTCGAGAGCGTGGCGCCACTGAGAGTACCGAAGAAAAAGACCGGGTTGCCATTGCTGGTGGTATCGTCATAGGCGATGCCGAACATCCGGCCGTTGTGCCAGTTGACCCCAAAGGTCATGGCGTTGTTGATGGTGTTCGAAACGGTGGTCATCCCGTAAAGGGTGGAATAGCCGCCGACTCCGCCGTCAAAGGCATAGATGCCATCGGAGGGCGGGGGCGGGGGCAAAGTGAAATTTGGTGCGGTCAGATATTCATTGACCGGCGGCAATTCCGGCGTGGGCGGCACGGTTGGCTGCGCCGGGAGGAGGGCCGTGGTTGTCGAGCTTCCTGTCTCACCATTATTCGTGCCAGCGCTCGTGCCGGCAGCGCCCCCCCCGGTTCCGGAGGTCTGGCCGTTGCCATTGAGTTGGCTGTTCAGGTTTTTGAGTTCCTGCTGCGTGAAGCGGTGCGGTGGTTCCGGCGCCGCATTGAGGGCAACCCGGCTGCCGAAGCCCGGTACGGTGATGGTTATTTTGCCGCGCTCGTTATACACCTCGATGCCTTTGCCGCCCTGAAAGACTACCGAGAGGGTATTGGGGGTGGTGACGCCTGCGTACATGGAGCCGCGGATGCCGATGGTGGCGGTGGGGGTTTCGGTCTTGAAGTTCTGGGGGGCATCCTTGGCCAGTGCGCCGCCCATCACCCGGAAGGTGCCCTCCTTGATCCGGGTCTTGAGGGCGCCATCCTTCTGACCGGGTTGCCAGCGGTATTCGGCGATCTTCATTTCGCTGCCGCCACCCAGGCTGATGATGCTGTTGTCGGTGAACATGATCTGCAGCCGGCCGTTGCTGCCGGTTTTCAGGATATCGCTCTGGTAAACGGGACTCTTAATGGCCAGCGGGCGTTCGGCGCTGGCGGCGCTCTGGGCCGTCACCGTGCCGCGGACCGCCACCACAGTGGCGACCGGGGCCGGGGCGGCGAAAGCAGCAAGGGGGGCAGCTACGCAAAGCAGTAGCAACAGGCGGATGAGTTTGAGCAGGGCAGGGTTTTTCATGGTCTGGTCCTTGCGGCTCAGAAGCTGACGGTGAGGTTGAGTTCGGTCACATTCTTCCGGTAGGTGTACAGGTCGATGTTGGAGTCCGAGTTGGTATAGGTGTGGCTCAACTGCACGATGAGGGCCTGGCGTTTTGCCGCATCCTGCCAGAGCAGGCGGGAAAGACCCGCCGTCAGTTCCTGTACATCGTCGCTGCGGTAGACCCCGAAGAACGGATGTTTGGCATCGTAGTCGGTCATGGTGTAGCCCACTCCGGCAAAAGCGGCAAAGTCCAGGGGCAGGCTGCGGTCGTAGCGGAGTTTCCAGCCGAACCGGCTGTAGCTGTTGACCTCATCGTCGGCGTTTTCTTTCTCTTTGGTAAAGAGGAGGCTTACGCGATTTTCGTCGACCACCAGAATCGGGCCCGCGGTGAGCAGGAGATTGAGAGCGTCGCGCCCGGAATCGACGTAGTTCTTTTTTCCTTCGGCCTTGATGGAGAGTGAGCCGAGCAGGTTCTTGGAGAAGAAGGTGGTCACTGAGGAGGCCGCGCCAAAGGAACTCTGGTAGCGGTCGTGTTCGACATCGATATAGGTGCCCAGCAGCTGGACATCCCAGCTATACCCGTCTTGTTGGAAGAGCGGCCCGGTGGTGAGGCCGAGGTAATTGATGTCCAGGTCGTGCAGGCTCTGGTAGAGGGCGTTGTAGGAGGTGGCCGAGGTCTTCCAGAGGAACGGATAGTTCTCGTTCTTGTAAATGTGATTCAGAACCAGAGTACCGGTGTTGATCTGGTCGTGCTGCGGGGTGGCGTTGGCACCGGTGAGTTGGAATTCGAACAGCCCGGCCGACACGCGGTCGCTGACCGGGGCAAGGCGGGCGTTGTCGTCCCAGGCGTGGCCATAGGTGAAGGTGCCGTTAATGAAGTGCTTCTGTTCCGATGCCTCGATGGCGGCGAGGAAGGTTTCGATGTTCTTCCATACCTGCTCCGGCGGATTGGTGGCCAGGACCTCCTTGAAGTATTGCTTGGCGACCTCCCGCGACCCCAACCGCAGGTAGGCGCGGGCCAGTTCCAGCTTCACCCGCTGGGCATTGGGGTCGATCATGAGGACGCGCTCGTAAGCCATGACCGCCTCTTCGGGACGGTCTGTTTCAAAGGCAGCCCGGCCGAGATAGAAATTGATGTCTGGGTTGGCGGGATCCTCTTGGAAGGCCTTGTAAAGTTCTTTATAGGCTTCCTCGAAATGTCCTTGGTCGAAAAGTTGTTTGCCCGTGGAAAAGAGGGTGTCGGCGGCTGTTGCCCAGGCTGGTGCGGCAAGAAAGGCAAGGAGAAGGGCGACTATGAAAAAGGAGTGATGGCATCGGCGCATGGCGACCTCTCGTTGTTGTCGCGGGAGAAAATTTAGATTAATTAATTATCTTTAAGGTAATTTGAACAGAAAAGCGAGTTTTTTTGTGCACCAACCACCTGTTTGGTCACCGTTCCTGATGGCCGGGGAGACCCCGGTGTGAATCACATCAGGTCAGTTTGAACAGGAAACGCCATCGGGGCGTAGAGGCGTAAGGCGGCTGGAAATGGGAGATGGGGAGCGTTAGGCAATGGCGGATGCGACAGGCGGCGGATTGGAGTTGGAGTACCCTTGCCCGTGGGTTTACAAAGTGATCGGCGCGGATGGCGAGCAACTTCGCGTTGCCATCGGGGAAATCCTGGGGGAGCGGGAGCGGCTCGTGACCCCGTCCCGCACCAGTCGGAGCGGCAAATACCAGAGCCTCGATGTCGAGGTGGTCGTGCGGGACGAGGCGGACCGCAATGCCTTCTATGCGGCCTTTAAAGGGCACGCGGCGGTGATCATGGTGTTATAGAATTGGCTGCCGCGTCATGGCGGCATAGGGCGGTAACTCAGTCGACCACCTCGAAGCCGATGGCGGCGATGGCCTTTTTGATGGTCTCCATGGCGACTTCCTTGGTCGGCGTGTAGGTGGCCTCGCCCTTGGCCAGATCGATCTGCACGTTGGTGATGCCATCGATATCGCTCAATGCCTTGGTGACCGAACCGGCGCAGTGGCCGCAGCGCATACCCTGGATCTTTACCGTTGCCATGATGCTTCTCCCTAGTGGTTGGAGTTGCGGAGAGGAAGTAACTTTAGTAAAAGCTAAAATAGCATGGTGCGTTCGGTTCGTAAACCATTTTATATCGCACCGGACGCGGACGGCGCAGGGAGCCACCAAAGGGGTATCGCATGACGGGAACCAGCCAGAAGGAACACGTGGCCATCAGGGGCATGCACTGCGCCGCCTGCTCGGCCCGTATCGAAAAGGTACTTGCCGCCACCGCCGGCATCCGCCACGTGGCGGTCAATCTGGCCGCCGAATCCATGGAGGTGGAGTGGGAGACGGATCGCCTCACCCTTGACGATATCGCCGCCATCGTCAAGGGCATGGGCTTCGAGCTGGTCAAGCCGGCCCGCGAGGTGACCCTGACCCTGGCATTGGGTGGCATGAGCTGTGCCTCGTGCGCGGCGCGCATCGAAAAGGTGGTGGGCGGTCTGCCCGGCGTGCGCTCCATGCAGGTGAATCTCGCCACCGAATCGGGCACCGTGGTCTTTGACCCGGAGCAGGTGAGCCAACGGGCCATCCGCGAGGCCATCGCGCGCATCGGCTTTACGGCCACGGTGGCGCAGACCGGCCGCTCCGCGATGGAGCGGCAGCAGGAGGAGGCGGTGGCGCGCCTTACGGCCATGAAGCAGCGGCTCATCCCGGCCTTCGGTTTTGCCATGCTGCTTTTGCTGCTCTCCATGGGCGAAATGCTCGGCATGCCGCTGCCTGGCTGGCTGGCCCCGCATCAGGCGCCGTTTACCTTTGCCTTCACCCAGTTCTTGTTGGTATTGCCGGTCATGTGGTCGGGCCGCAATTTTTATCTCGTCGGCTTTCCGGCCCTCTTCCGCCGGGCGCCCAACATGGATTCGCTCATCGCCATCGGCACCGGCGCCGCCTTTGTCTACAGCACCTGGAACCTCATCGAGATCGGCTTGGGGCTCGACGTCATGGCGCGAGTCATGGACCTCTATTTCGAGTCCGCTGCGGTGCTCATCGCCCTGGTCTCCCTGGGCAAATATCTGGAGAGCCGTTCCAAGATCCGGACCTCCGACGCCATCCGCCAACTGATGGAACTCTCGCCGGATCAGGCGACCCTGCTGCGTGACGGCGAGCAGGTGGCCATTCCGGTGGAGGAGATCGAGCCCGGCGATCTGCTGCTGGTGAAACCGGGCGAGCGGGTGCCGGTGGATGGCCTGGTGGTCAAAGGCCATTCCAGCGTGGACGAATCGATGCTCACCGGCGAGTCGTTGCCGGTTTCGAAGAAGGAAGGCGACCGAGTGGTGGGGGCGACGCTCAACAAGAATGGCGTTTTGCAGGTGCGGGCGGAGAAGGTCGGCCAGGACACCATGCTTGCCCGCATCATCCGCATGGTGCGCGAAGCCCAGGGCTCCAAGGCGCCCATTGCCAACCTGGCGGACCGCATCAGCCTCTACTTCGTGCCCACGGTCATCGTGCTGGCCGTGGTAGCCGGTCTGGCCTGGTATTTCATCGGCCAGGCCGGGTTCCCCGTGGCCTTGCGCATCTTCATCGCGGTGCTGGTGATCGCCTGTCCCTGCGCCATGGGGCTGGCCACCCCGACCTCGATCATGGTCGGTACCGGCCGCGGCGCCCAACTCGGGGTGCTGGTCAAAAGCGGCGAGGCCCTGGAGATGGCGCAGAAGGTGGAGGCGGTGGTCTTCGACAAGACCGGCACCCTCACCTATGGCCGGCCGGAGCTGACGAACCTCAGGGTGGTGGCGGCCAACATGACCGAAGCGCAGGTCTTGCCCCTGGTGGCGGCGGCGGAAAACAGCTCGGAGCATCCCTTGGCCGAGGCGGTGGTAAACGCAGCCAAGGAAAAGGGGCTGATGCTGCCGGAAACCACGGCCTTCGAGGCGGTGACCGGCCGAGGCATCCGCGCCACGGTGGGCGGCCGGACGATCCTCATCGGCAACCGCGAGTTCATGGTCGAGTCCGGGGTGACCGGGCTCGATGCAAGCGCGGATGCCGTTGCCGCCGAGTTCGCCGCGAGCGGTAAGACCGCCCTCTACTGCGCGGCCGATGGAGGCTTGCTGGCGCTGCTGGCCATCGCCGACCGGTTGAAACCGGAGGTGCCGGCCACGGTCAAGGCCCTGGAACGCATGGGGGTCAAGGTCTTCATGCTCACCGGCGACCACGAGGCCACGGCCCGGGCCATTGCCAAACAGGCGGGGATCAGCGAGGTCATCGCCCAGGTTTTGCCGGACCACAAGGCCGCAAAGGTCGCCGCCTTGCAGTCCCAAGGGTTGCGGGTCGCCATGGTGGGCGACGGCATCAACGACGCCCCGGCGCTGGCCAAGGCCGATGTCGGTATCGCCATGGGCACCGGCATCGACGTGGCCATCGAGTCGGGCGACATCGTGCTGATGAAGGGCCACCTCTCCGCCCTGCTGGCCGCTCTCGCCCTGAGCCGCGCCACCATGCGCAACATCAAGCAGAATCTTTTCTGGGCCTTTATCTACAACATCATCGGCATCCCTGTTGCCGCGGGGCTCCTCCATCTCTTCGGCGGCCCGACCTTGAACCCCATGATCGCCGGCGGCGCCATGGCCATGAGTTCGGTCTCGGTGGTGACCAATGCCCTGCGCCTCCGTTTCTTTATTCCACCTGCTGCGGCATGAGTTGACAAGGGGAGCGAAAATAGCGAGAATAACCAAGGCTGTTTTCCGGAAAAGTGCATTCGAGAGGCATCAAGGAGGGAGGATCGGAATGCGGAAGAAGACATTGGGCCTGACGGCTCTGCTTTGTTGTGGGCTGCTTTGCCGGGCGGTTCCGGTGGCGGCGGGAGAGAGTGCCACGTACCGGGTGCACAAGGGGGATACCCTGTGGGAGATCAGCGGAACCTATCTCCAGGATCCCTATGCCTGGCCCAAAGTCTGGAAGCGGAATCCCAAGATCAAAAATCCGAACCTGATCAAGCCGGGAGAGGTGGTGCGGCTCCCGGGCAAGGCGAAGAAAAAAGTCAAGGCCAAGGCCAAGGCGAAACCATCGGTAACGGCGCAGAAAACTGCCCCGGTGGCGGCCATGCCGGCCGTCGACCGTTCCGGGCCGCCATTGGCCCTGACGGTGCTCCGGGAGGGACCGGTCGAGAAAAAAGCGGCGGCAGCGGTGCTGACGATCAGCGAGGCGCGTGGCATCGGCCAAGTCACCTCCGATCTGCCGGGCGACGGCACGGTGCTGACGACCCACGCTGGCTGGCGCAGTGACTCGATTGGCGGCACCATCTACGTCCAGGCCGTCGATGCCAAGGTGGGCACGAGGTACGGCGTGTACCGCGACCTGGGCAAGGTCAAACACCCCAGTTACTTCCGGTGGAGTCCAGGGCATCTGCTGGCCGAGATCGGCACGGTCGAGATCGTGACCCTCGAGGGCGAGCGGCAAGTGGCCAAAATCATCAAGTCGTATGATGCGGTGCGGGAGGGCGATTTGCTGGGACCGCTTACGCCCGCCCTGCCGCCGCTTACGCTGAAGGACCATACCGCACCCGTTGCCGCCACGGTGGTGGCGGTGGAGGCCGGCCGGCTCTTTGCGGCGCCGGAGAATATTGTGTATCTGGATGCCGGTGCCGACCAGGGGCTTGCCCCCGGTGACCGACTCTGGGCCACTGGCACGGAAGAGAACAGTCGGCGGCTCTCCGGGGTGCTGGCGGTATTGCGCGTGACACCGACCACGGCCGCCGCCCTGGTCCTGCCGGAAAGCGGCAACGATGTGCGCATTGGTGACGCCGTAGGGCCAGTGGCGCGATAGCTCAGGGCACAACCACAACGCAATTGGGCAAAAGGGAGCGGGCAGCACGCCGCTCCCTTTTTTTATGGTCGGAAATCAGTGCGGCAGGGCAAGAGCCGCATCCCAGAGGCGATGCGCGGTCTCCTCCTTGCTGAGAAGCGGCAGCTCCTGTTCGTTGCCGTTGCGATCAATGAGGATGACGCGGTTGGTCGTGGCGGCAAAGCCCGCATCAGTGGCAGTGATGTCGTTGGCCACGATGAGGTCGAGATTCTTGTCCCGCAGTTTGCGTTGCGCCTCGGCCGATAAATTTTCGCTCTCCGCGGCAAACCCCACCAGCAAGGGGAATCGGGGAGCCTTCTTTTTCATGGCGCCCAGTTCCTTGAGGATGTCCGGATTGGCGGCCAGGGCAAGCGTCAGGGCGGCCTTCTCTTTTTTGGTCTTGGAAGAGGCTGTGATCTTGGGGCGGAAATCGGCCACCGCCGCGGCCTTGACGATAACCGCCATCTTTTTGGCCCGCGCCATCACCTCCCGATGCATCTCCATGGCGGTGGTGATGCGCACTACCTCCACGCCCCAGGGAGCGGCAAGTTCCGAAGGGCCGCTGATCAGGGTCACCTTCGCGCCGCGTTGTCTGGCGGCGGCTGCCACGGCATAACCCATCCGGCCGGTGGCGCGGTTGGTGAGTAGCCGGGCCGGGTCAAGCGGCTCCCAGGTGGGGCCGGCGGTGACCAGTACCTCAAGGCCGGCCAAGTCCTGGCGGCTGAGTGCCGCGAGCAAGGCCTGGTGCGCCTCTTCCCATTCCACCAGGCGACCGGGCCCCTCCTCGCCGCAGGCCATGGTGCCGCAGGCCGGTTCCACCACCGTGTAGCCGTATTCTCGGAGCTTGGCGAGATTGGCCTGGGTGGCGGGATGGCGGTACATCTGGCTGTTCATCGCCGGGCAGATCACCACCTTGGCGGTGGTCGCCAGCACCAGGGTCGAGAGCAGGTCGTCGGCCAGGCCGTGCGCCAACCGGGCGATGGTCTGGGCGGTGGCCGGCGCGATGAGGACCGCGTCCGCCTGGCGGGCCAGGCTGATGTGCGGGATCTGCTCGGCCTCCTCGGCCGCGAACATGGAGGTGCAAACCCTGCGGCCGGAAAGGGCGGCAAAGGTGAGCGGCGCCACAAAGCGGGTTGCCGCCTCCGTCATCACCACGGTGACTGCGGCTCCCTCCCGGCGCAAGGCCCGCGTCCAGTCGCAGGCCTTGTAGGCGGCGATGCCGCCGCAGACGCCGAGGAGAATCTCTTTGTCGGCGAGCGAGGTCACGGCAATCAATAGCCGCTGGGCTTGGTGCTGCCGCCCGTGGCCGCCTGGTCGCGCTTGGTGATGTCTTCGGTGATATAGATGTTCACCTCGGTATTGAGTCCCAGATTGCCATCCGCGATGGTGATGGTGCAGGTCTTGGCCGGTTTGATAAAGGCGAGCAGCACCTGCTTGTACTTGATGGAGCCGGCCATTTTCCAGCCATTGCGTTCCATGTTCTGGACAAAGAACTCAGACAGCGAGGCGATCTCCACCCGGCCGGAGAAATTGAGCACGCCGCCGGCATAGGAGTCGGTTCTGATTATCATGCTCTTGTCGCGGTTCCATGCAAGTTCACCGGGGATGAGCAGATCACGGAAATCGGATGCATTGTAGGGCGGATTGGTGGCGGCCGTGTCGGCGGGCGCGGCGGCATCCTTGCCCGTTGAACTGCCGAGCCCCAGTTGGGCGCAACCGGTAAGAGCCAGGAGCAGCAGGGCGACAAGGGCGGAATGAAATGCGATGGGTGCTTGCGGACGATGCGGCATGGGGTACCTCCCTCTGGTTTTCGCCGAAAATGGCGTTACAATTCTTTGAGGATGAAGTGGTCAAGCGGTTCTCGGTGCGACTGCTGGTCTCGCCGGTCGGGGTGACCGATGGCAATCACCGCCATCAGATCGAGCCCGTCCGGGAGGCCGAGAAGCCGCCGGACGTTCTCTTTGTTGTTGCGAATCTGACCGAGCCAGACCGCGCCCAGGTCCAACGCCTCGGCCGCCAGCAGCATGTTCTCGATGCAGGCGCCGGCGGCTTGATGATCCTTGACCTCGTCGTACATGCTGTCCCGGTCGAGGTAGACGGCGATCAGTGCCGGGGCGGCCAGCACGATGTGGCCGTACTTGGTCTCCCCGGCCAGGGCGGCACGAAGGCCCCGGTCGGTCACGATCACGAAGCGCCAGGGTTGGTTGTTGAGGCCGGAGGGCGCCCAGATGCCGGCCTTGATGATTTCGTGCAGCAGGTCACGCCCTACCGGGTCGCCGGTAAAGGTGCGGATGCTGCGTCGTTGGTAGATGGCCGCGAGAATCGGTGAATCCATAGGGACGATAACGCTGTCGATCTCTTCCGTTCCTGATTTAGCCCCAAGGATAGCCGTTCTTCGTCGGCTTTGTCAAATTATTTACCGTCTTCATGACGGTTGCCGCACCCTGGCGAATCTGTTAGAACGGGGCCAGGAGGTGCGCCGGTGACCAAGAATGCCCAGAGTGCGCCGCTGCCCGCGCTTGCGCCGGGCACGGCCCTGATCGATACCCATTGCCATCTCGATTTCCCCGACTATCAGGCCGATCTGGCGCAGGTCCTCGACCGTGCCCGTGAGGCCGGGGTCGCCCGGATCGTCACGGTGGGGATCGACCTGCCCACCTCGCGGGCGGCGGTCGAGCTGGCAGCGCGCCACCCGACCCTCTTCGCCACCGTGGGCGTGCATCCCCACCATGTGAAGGAACTCGCCGCGACGGATTATGCGCGGCTGCGCGAACTGGCCCGCCACCCCCGGGTGGTCGCGTACGGCGAGATCGGCCTCGACTATGTGAAGGATTATTCGCCGCCCGCCATGCAGCGGGAGCATTTTTCCCGGCAGGTGCGGTTGGCCGCCGACCTGGCCTTGCCACTCGTCATCCATGACCGCGAGGCGCATGCCGACACCATGGCCATTCTGCGCGAGGCCATGCCGTTGCCGGCGGGCGGGGTGATGCACTGTTTCTCCGGCGATGCCGCCTTTGCCGAAGAGGTGCTGGCCCTGGGTTTTTATATCTCTATCCCCGGGGTGGTCACCTTTCCCAAGGCCGAGGCCATGCAGGAGGCGGTGCGCCAGGTGCCGCTGGAGCGCCTGCTGCTCGAAACCGACGGCCCGTTTCTCGCCCCGGTGCCGCGGCGCGGCAAGCGCAACGAGCCGCAGCTTCTCCTCCATACCGCCCAGAAGGTGGCGGAATTGAAAGGGATTCCCCTCGATGAGGTGGCCCGCGCCACCACGGCCAATGCCGAGCGTTTGTTCCGGCTCAAGGAGAAAGGCCATGTCGATCGCTGAAAACCTTGAGCGGATTCGGGCACGGATGGCCGCGGCGGCGATGCGTGCCGGCCGTGCTCCCGAGAGCGTGGACCTGGTGGCGGTGTCGAAACACGTGCCGGCGGCGCGGATCGCCGAGGCAATGGCGGCCGGCCAACTCCTTTTTGGCGAGAATTACCTTCAGGAGGCGGCGGGAAAAATCGGCCAGCTCCCTTCCTCGCTCACATGGCACTGCATCGGTCATCTCCAGTCCAACAAGGCGAAGCTGGCCGCGGAACTCTTCCAGATGGTGGAAACTGTGGACCGGCTCAAACTCGGCCGGATGCTTGCTCAGCACGCGGCTGAACTGGGCAGGGTGTTGTCGGTGCTGGTGCAGGTCAACGTTGGCCGCGAGCCGCAGAAGGCAGGGGTGTTACCCGAAGACGCCGCAGCGTTGTTGCGCGAACTGGCCCTACTGCCCCACCTTCAGGTCCGGGGGTTGATGACCATGCCGCCCTTTTTTGACCAACCCGAGGCGGCCCGCCCGTATTTCCGGCAGTTGCGGCAATTGTCCGAAGAATTGAGCGGGCAGGGCTTGCTCGGGATTCATGGCCCGGTCGAACTCTCCATGGGCATGTCCGGTGATTTTGAGGTGGCCATCGAAGAGGGCGCCACCCTGGTCCGGGTCGGCACCGCCTTGTTCGGCGTCCGGAGTTAGCCGGTTTTTCCCGGCAGGAGTTGGATGGCGTTGCGGCTGCGTTGCAGCAGCTCCTCGGCTGCGGCAGCAACCGGGACGCAGTCGAGGCTCGCGGCCTTGAGCAGCATGGGCAGGTTCACCCCGGCGACAACGACTCCTTTCCGGCCGACCAGTACCTCCTGAGCCACATTGCTGCTGGTACCCCCTAGGAGATCGGTGAGAATCAATACCCCGTCGCCACGATCCACCGCCATTACCGCCGTAAGCAGCGCGGCGCGGAGGCGCTCCCGGCGGTCGGCAAAAGGGCGCTCCCCAGTTGGCGCCGGTCGCATCTCGTCCATGAAGGGAATTGCCACCGCCCGGAACGTGTCGAGTTCTTTGCCGAGAATGTAACGCGTCACCCGCAGCAGTTCCTCGCCCAACTTTCCGTGGGTGGCGACGACAACGCCGATTCGACCAGGGTCTGCCGCCATGACGTCCGTGAAATCAGCCTGGGCCAGCGCTCAGGTGCTGAAGATAGGCGCCGAGATTTTTGAAGCTGCAACCGTAGCTCGGAACCGGCTCGCTTTTGCCCTTGACCGTAAAGCGGTAGGGGGTGAAGTAGGGAGGCAAGTCGGTAAGGTGGGCGGCGGCCTCCTCGCCCATGATGAGGTCGAGTCCCTCTTGGGCGCTGGTCTGGGCTTCGAGCCGGAAGGCAACGTTGACCACGTCACCGACCACGGTGAAGTCGCGTTTGCCGTTGACACCGATATTGCCGAGCATGGCCTTGCCGGTGTTGAGTGCCGCGCCGATCCGCAGTGGCCAGGGGAGTTCCGGCACGTTTTTTTTCAGGCCATAGGTGAAGGCGGCAATGGCGAGCGCGGTGCGGAGCGCCTGGTGGATCGCGTGGGTCGGCCCTCCCGCCCCGGCCCAGAGGGCCATGACCGCGTCGCCGATGAACTTGTCCACCATGCCTTCGTGGCGGGTGACGATCTGGCTCACCCCGGCGGTCCAGGACTGGAGCAGGGCGGAGACCTTGTGGTCGCCCAGGCGTTCGGAAAGCGTGGTATAGTCATGGATGTCGCAGATGAGGATGGTGACCGTCTCCTGCTCGACAAAGGCCACGGTGCGGTCTTCCGGTGCGCCATAGACCGTGGCGCTGGCCGATTTTTCCTCGCCGACCTGGCGAAAGAGCAGCGCCGTCTTGCCGATGGTGATGCGGTCGTCGGGGTGGAGGTGGGTGGGGGTCAGGACACGGCGGCCATTGATCATGGTGCCGTTGGCGCTGCCGAGATCAATGAGGTTGTGGCGGCCGTTCATTTCCACCTGGATCATGGCGTGTTTGCGCGAGACCCAGGAAAAGGGAAGCAGGATGTCGTTGCCCTTTTCCCGGCCGATGGTGTAAGTGGCCTCGGCATTGAGTTGCCACTCCTGCTGGGGGGCAGCGGCGCTGTCCAGCAGGACGAGGGTGGCGGTGGAGCCGGCCGGTTGCGCCATTGCTATCGCGCCTTGAGCAGCCCGATTATTTCATCGGGTTCCGGGAAGCGTTTTTCCTGGTGCTTGGAGAAAAGCAACCTGCCATCCACGCTGATGTCGTAGATGCCGCCACTGCCGGCGATCAGCTCTACGGCGGCCTTGAATTCCTTTTTGATCGCGTCCTCCAGCCTGGAGGCACGGGGCAGATAATTTCACTGGGTGCAGTAGGTAATAGTGACCTTCATGGAAATCTCCTTGCGCTTGTCGATCGTTCCGGGGACATTGCAGGCAGTGGCGGGCGCGCCCATCGCACTGTTCGTCTCACTATACCAGAAAGAGTCGAGCGGGCGCCAGCGGTTGGTGGCTGCTTTTTAAGGAAAGGATGGAATGGCGGTGCGGATGGAGCGGACTGACGGGGAGCGGTTGTTGCCGGCGACTGCCGCCGAGATGGCGGAACAGGGCTGGGAGGCGGCGGATGTGGTGCTGGTCACCGGTGATGCGTATATCGATCATCCCTCCTTCGGCGTGGCCCTGATCGGCCGCTGGCTTACCGCCCACGGTTTTCGGGTGGCGATTCTGGCCCAGCCGCGTCACGACCGGCCGGACGATTTTCGTCGCTTCGGCCGGCCCCGCCTTTTTTTCGGGATCACCGCCGGCAACCTCGATTCCATTGTGGCCAACTACACCGGCAACGCCAAGGTCCGCGATCGCGACGACTACTCGCCGGCAGGCAACCCCTATTTCGGCGAGACGGCGGAGAAAAAGGCGCGGCGCCGACCGGATCGCGCCACCATTGTCTATGCCAACCTGGCCCGGGCCGCCTTTCCCGGAGCGCCGGTGATTCTCGGCGGCCTGGAGGCCTCGCTCCGGCGCTTTGCCCACTACGATTATCAGCAACAGAAGTTGCGCGCCTCGGTGCTGGCCGACGCCAAGGCCGATCTCCTCGTCTACGGCATGGGCGAACGGGCCGTGCTCGAAATCGCCCGGCGACTGGCGGCGGGGGAAGGGTTGGCCGGCATCGCCGGCACCTGCGAACGGCTGACCGACCGGGAACTGGCCAGCCGCCCGTGGTCCGAGCCGCCGCTGACCTTGCCCTCCTCCGCCGAGGTGGTGGCCGATGGGGCGCGGTTCCTGGCGGCGGAATTGGCCATCGACCGCCATGCCCGCTCCGGCAGCGACCAGATCGTACTGCAACGGCAGCAGGCGGTGTGGGTGGTGCAGTATCCTCCGGCCGCGCCGCTGTCGTCCGGCGAGCTTGACCGGCTATATGCCTTGCCCTTCACCAGGCGGCCGCATCCAACCAGCGGCGACGTCCCGGCCTTCCGGATGATCCGTGACTCGGTCACCATTGTCCGCGGCTGTTGCGGCAACTGCTCCTTCTGCGCCATCGCCCGCCACCAGGGGGCAACGATGGTGAGCCGCAGCAAGACCGCCATTCTCGCCGAGGTGCGCGCCCTGGCCGCGGCTCCGGATTTCGGCGGCACCGTGAGCGACCTCGGCGGCCCAACCGCCAATCTCTTCGCGACCTCGTGCGTCAGCCCCGCGCCCTGCCGGCGCCACGATTGTCTTTATCCCAAGGTCTGCCGCCATCTGGCCATCGACGAGCAGCTCTTCTGCGATCTGCTGGCCGAGGCCGCAGCCATTCCGGGGGTGCGCCACCTCTTTGTCTCTTCCGGCCTACGCATGGAACTCCTGCTGCGGACCCCGAAATTGTTGCAGGCCCTGGTGGCGCACCACACACCCGGCGCCCTCAAAATCGCGCCGGAACACACCGACCCCGAGGTGTTGCGGCTCATGCACAAACCCGGTCCCGAGGTGTTGGAGCGGTTTCTGGCAATGGTGCGCGAGCTGGCGGCTGAAAGTGGCAAACGGATGGCGGTGAACCCGTATCTGATCGCCGCCCATCCCGGTTGCACCCTCCGCCATATGGAGCAACTGGCCCGCGATCTCGCGCGTCTCGACCTGCCGGTCCGCCAGTTTCAGGATTTTACCCCGACGCCTGGCACCATTGCCACGGCCATGTACGTGAGCGGCCTTGATCGCGAAACAAACCAGCCTCTCTTCGTGGCAAAAGGGGCGCACGAACGCGCGGCCCAGCGGGCGCGGCTCGAAGCGGCCATGCCGGCATCCCGCCGATTCGCGGGGGGGAAAACCGGTTCCCGGCCAGCGGGGGCCGGCGGCAAGCGTCGGCGCTAATGCATGTCGGGTGTGCTTTCTTCTTGACAGCGGGAGCCGCCATTAACGATACTAAGCCTGTTTGCGATAACCATAGCGGTCGGGGTTGCGTCCAGGCGCCCCGTAAATGAGGGAGGGTGTATGGGAGACGCGGCCAGTCCGAATCTGATTACCTGCATCGTGCAGCGCGGCGAAGCCACCAAGGTGGTAGATGCCGCCATCGCGGCCGGGGCCGAGGGCGCCACCATCTATTATGGCCGGGGTACCGGCGTGCGGCAGAAGCTTGGTTTTGCCGGTCACTTCATTCGTGGGCAAAAAGAGATCATCCTCATCGTGACCAAGGTGGAGCAGACCGACGCGGTCTTTGCCGCCGTGGTCAATGCCGCCAATCTGGAAAAAAGAGGGCAGGGTTTTGCCTTCCTGCACAAACTTGATCGCGCCATCGGCTTTCTGTAGGATTGATGAGCCAATGCCTCGACAGGCGGTGGGATAAGGGAAGATGTATAGCCTTGGGTTGATAGGGCTGCTTTGGTTGGCCGCCCATTTCGTCTACAGGGTGGATTTTGCCCCGTTGGCCGACGATTTGGCCGCGTTTGTGGCGGCCCATTCCACCACCGTGCTTATGTATGGCGGGTTCGGCGCCGTGGCGCTGCCGGTGATTTC
This sequence comes from Deltaproteobacteria bacterium, assembly GCA_021802645.1. Classification (GTDB taxonomy): domain Bacteria; phylum Desulfobacterota; class Desulfobulbia; order Desulfobulbales; family Desulfurivibrionaceae; genus JAJZRJ01. Next base: position 19,723 of record JAJZRO010000002.1, read on the forward strand.
CCTCCTGTGCCGGGCTCTCGGCGGCTACGCCATGATGTACCTGCTGGACAAATGCAGCCTCTGGCTGACCCAACTGCTGGTGGCCCTCATCTCGTTTGCGGCGGTGGTTTTCTGGTTCGAGACGGGGGTGAACCTCTGGGCCATGTTCGGACCGCTGGGTCTGTTGCCTTTTTTGCTGTTGGTCAGCGCCGCCGCCAGTCTCAAGCTTTTCGACTTCAATTACCCCATCAAGGAAACGCTCACCACAAGTCTCTGTCTGGCCGGGCTTTCCTGGCTCATCATCTGGAGTTCCCACTTTTTCGTCAATGGTTGAGCGGGTTGCCTCGCAAGTTCCGCCTTTTCCATCACGACTGACCAAGGGTGGCTTACTGCCTTTGAGATGGTGTTCCCTGTTGCCGGCACTTTAGTTGTTAGTTGCAGATGCAGCGTGCGGTCGTTTCATCACCATCGCAATAGGCGCTTTCCCCGGCTTTGCAGGAAACCGAACAGGATTTCTTCCCGTCTGAGCTTGTGGCGCTACAATGGGTTACGCCAGCGGATTTTGTGGTGCTTCTGTGTGTTCTGGCCTTTTTGGGCGAGCCATTGCGTATCCGCAGTGTTTGCGCCGAGGCAACGCCGCTGCTCAGGACGAGCAAGACCGTCAGGCATACCAGCATCAGGTTTTTTCGCATGGTCAGTCTCCGTGGCAAGGATTTCCGGATACGATCATAGCCTTTGTATCCTGACCAATACTTTCCCGGCAAGCAAAAAAATGATCTAAACCTGGAGCCCTAACCATCCATGCGGGTGTGAATCTGGTGTTGCCGATGCGGCAGGCTCACCGCAGTTCGTTGAGGCGCTCGGCGCTTTCCTTGAGTTTGGCCAGGGTGGCGGTGAGTTCCGCCTCCTTTTCCTTCTCCTTGGCCACCACCTCCTCGGGCGCATTGGCGACGAATTTCTCGTTGCCGAGCTTGCCCTGGATGCGCTTCAGTTCCCCCTCCACCTTGGCCTGCTCCTTGGCGAGCTTGGCCAGCTCCTTTTCCACGTCGATCAGGCCGGCCAGCGGCACGATGATTTCGAGGTCCTGATAAATGACCGACGCCGCGCCCTTGGGCCGCTGGCCGCTGGCGGTGATGGTCAGTTCCTTGGTGCGGGTGAGCGTTTTGATGGCAGCGGCGAGCTTTTCGAGGATCGCACCCTTGGCCATGTCCGGGCAGACCACGGTGGCGGTGATCTCGGCCGAGGGGTGGGCCTGCGCCTCGCTGCGGATGGTGCGGATGGCGCCGACCACGCCCATGAAGAGGCTGGCCTCTTCCTCGGCTGCCGGGTTGTCCCAGGCGGGATTTTCGGCCGGGAAGGGCTCCACCATGATGCTGCTGCGCGCCCCGGGCAGGGCGTGCCAGATTTCCTCGGTGACAAAGGGGGTCATCGGGTGGAGCAGCTTGAGCACCGCTTCGAGCACCGTGAGCAGCACGGCCTGGGCCTCACCCTTGGCTGCGGCGTCATCGCCGTAGAGGTCCGGCTTGATCCATTCCAGATACCAGTCGCAGAATTCGCGCCAGACAAACTGATAGATCGCCGAGGCGGCATCGTTGAAGCGGTAGTCGTCCAGGCTTTCGCGCACCTCGCGGGCGGTGGTGTTGGCGCGGGAGAGGATCCAGCGGTGGGCCAGCGCAAGCTTGGCCGGCGCGATGTTTTGGGTGATCCCGGCATCGCACTCGGCGAGGTGCATGAGAGCGAAGCGGGCCGCGTTCCAGATCTTGTTGATGAAGTGGCGGTACCCCTCGATGCGCTCCTCCGAGAGGCGGATATCGCGGCCCTGGGCGGCAAAGGCGGCCATGGTGAAGCGTAGGGCATCGGTGCCGTACTGATCCATGAGCAGGAGCGGATCGAGCACGTTGCCCTTCGATTTGCTCATCTTCTTGCCGTCTTTGTCCCGCACCAGGGCGTGGAGGTAGACGTCGCGGAAGGGCACCTCGTCCATGAAGTGGAGCCCCATCATCATCATCCGCGCCACCCAGAAGAAGAGGATGTCGAAGCTGGTGATGAGCGTCGAGGTGGGGTAGAACATGGCCAGTTCCTTGGTCTTCTCCGGCCAGCCCAGGGTGGAGAAGGGCCACAGGGCCGAGGAGAACCAGGTGTCGAGCACGTCGGTCTCCTGCTGGAGCTTGGTGCCGCCGCACTTGGGGCAACTGGTGGGGGCGGTGTCGCTGACGATGAGTTCGCCGCACTCCTCGCAGGTCCAGGCCGGAATCTGGTGGCCCCACCAAATCTGGCGGGAGATGCACCAGTCGCGGATGTTGTCCATCCAGTTGTAGAAGGTGCTGTGCCACATCTCGGGTAGGAGGTTGATGCGGCCGCTGCGCACCGCGGCGGTGGCCCGTTCGGCCAGGGGCTTCACCGCCACGAACCATTGTTTCGAGAGCGAAGGCTCCACCACGGTCTGGCAGCGGTAGCAGTGGCCCACGCCGTGCTGGTAGGGCTCGATCTTTTCGAGCAACCCCGCGGCCTCCAGGTCGGCCACGATCTGCTTGCGGCACTCGAAGCGGTCGAGGCCCGCGTACTTGCCGGCGTCGAAGTTCATGACGCCGTTGTCGTCCATCACCTTGAGGCACGGCAGGTTGTGGCGGCGGCCGATCTCGAAGTCGTTCAGGTCGTGGGCCGGGGTGACCTTCAAGGCGCCGGAGCCGAACTCCTTTTCCACATGGGCGTCGAAGACGATGGGGATGGTCCGGTTGACGAGCGGCAGGATCACCGCCTTCTCGGGCAGGTTGTTGTAGCGCTCGTCCGAAGGGTGCACCGCCACCGCGGTGTCGCCCAGCATGGTCTCGGGCCGGGTGGTGGCCACTACCAGGTAGCCCTCGCCCGAGGCGAGCGGATAGCGGATGTGATACAAGGCGCCGGCGGTCTCCTCGTGCTCCACCTCCAGATCGGCCAGCGCGGTGTGGCAGCGCGGGCACCAGTTGATGATGTAGTCGCCCTTGTAGATCAAGCCTTCGTTGTAAAGCTGGACAAAGACCTTGCGCACCGCGCGGGAAAGCCCCTCGTCCATGGTGAAGCGCTCGCGGTCCCAGTCGCAGGAGCAACCGAGGCGCTTGAGCTGATTGATGATCTGGCCGCCGGACTCCTCCTTCCACTGCCAGACCCGTTCGATGAACTTGGTCCGGCCGAGGTCGTGGCGGCTCACCCCTTCGGCGGCGAGCTGGCGCTCCACCACGTTCTGGGTGGCGATGCCGGCATGGTCGGTGCCGGGCAGCCAGAGGACGTTGTAGCCCTGCATCCGGCGGTAGCGGACCAGGATGTCCTGCATGGTGTTGTTCAGGGCATGGCCCACGTGGAGCACGCCGGTGACGTTGGGCGGCGGGATGACGATGGAAAAGTTGGGCCTCGTCTCATCCAGGGTGGCCCGGAAGTTCTTGTGGTCGAGCCAGTTCTGGTACCAGCGGGCCTCGACCTCCTTGAATTCATAGGCTTTGGCCAGGTCGCGGCGCTGAGGCGCAGTATCGGTGGTCATTTTACGCTCCACGGTTTGGGAAGAAAGATCTGCTCGTACAATTCCAGGGCGTAGCGATCGGTCATGCCGGCGATGAAGTCGCACACCATGCGCTCGCGCGGGGTGTCGGCCTCGTAATCAATGACCCCTTCCCAGTAGTCATCGTGGGTCATGAAGTAGCCGAAGAGTTCGCGCATCACCTTCTTGGCCTTGATGAAATCGGCGTGCACCTGGTAGTTTTCATAGACATGTTCGTAGAGAAAGGCGCGCAGTTCGGTGATGCCGGCCAGGACCTCCGGACTCATGGCGAGTTTCTCGCCGCCGTTGGCGAGGGTTGTGATCACCAGGTCGCGGACCATGGAGCCGATGCGTTCGGAGTGGTCGATGCCGAAGAGGCGGCGTAGGTGGCCGGGGATCTGCGTTTCGCTCAACACTCCGGCGCGCACCGCGTCGTCGAGATCGTGGTTCACATAGGCGATGATGTCTGCCACCCGCACCACTCGTCCCTCCATGGTGGCCGGGAGTTCGGAGAGGTCCTCGGGCAGGATTTCCTTGCGTCCCTTGGAGTGGCGGGCGATGCCGTCCCGCACCTCGTGGGTGAGATTGAGGCCGCTGCCTTTTTTTTCGAGGAGGTCCACCACCCGCAGGCTCTGGAGGTAGTGGTGGAATCCTTCGGGGTAGAGTTCGTTCAGCACCGCCTCGCCGGCATGGCCGAACGGGGTATGGCCGAGGTCATGGCCCAGGGCGATGGCCTCGGTGAGGTGGCCATTGAGCCGCAGGGCCACCGAGATGGTGCGCGCGATCTGGCTGACTTCGAGCACATGGGTGAGCCGGGTGCGGTAGTGGTCGCCGGTCGGCGCCAGAAAGACCTGGGTCTTGTGCTTCAAGCGCCGGAAGGCCTTGCAGTGGATGATGCGGTCGCGGTCGCGCTGGAAGGCGACCCGAATGGTGCATTCCTCTTCGGGCCGCAGGCGGCCCTTGCTGTTGCGGCTCAAAGCCGCATAGGGCGCCAGGCTGGCGGCCTCCCGTTCCTCGATCTGTTCGCGAATGGATATCATGGTGTGCGTTACAGTGCCGGCGGCAGACCTCCGACGTGATTTGCGGCTTGGGCCATGCGTAGCCCCTCTTCGCCGGAAGGGCGCCGTCGCTTCAGGCGCGGCGCCGTCTGGCGCTTTCTGATTCCCAGGATTCCTCAATTCTTTGGCGGATGGAAAATGAGCGGCATGCTCTGCAACTCCCGCCTGATCCGCAAGAAACAAGTCGGCAAGATACCGGCAAAAACCGGGTTGGTCAAGGGGGTTACGTCGGGGAGTCGAGGAAAAAGAGAGGACCTTACTCGGCGTCGAAGCGCTCTTCCAGCGCCTCGATCTCGCCTTCGAGCGCGGCCCACTCGTCATAGGCGCGGTTGAGCCGGCGTTCGGTGTCGCTGTACTCCTTGCTGCGCTCGGCGAACTCCTCCTGCCGGTTGTAGAGTTCCGGGTCGGCCAGCAGCTGTTCGAGTTCCTTCTTGCGCGCTTCCAGGGTATTCAGCTCCGCCTCCAGGGTGGCGAGCCGTTTCTTGAGGGGCGCGAGCTGTTCGTTCTTTTGCTGGCGGAGCTTGGCCTGCTCGCGCCGTGCCTCCTTGCCCCGTTTGCCGGTGTCGCCCTTGGCCGGTCCGCTGTCTGGTTTGGCCGCTGCCGCGGTCGGCGTACTCTGCTCGGCGTGGGTCTTGCGCAGGTAGTCGTCGATGTTGTCTTCATATAAGGTGGCGCGACCGTTTTTGATCTCCAGCACCTTGTTGACAAAGGCGTTGACAAAGGCGCGGTTGTGGGAGACCACGATGATCGAGCCGTCGTACTGGCGCATTGCCTCCTGCAGCACCTCCTGGGAGCTGATGTCCAGGTGGTTGGTCGGCTCGTCCATGATGAGCAGGTTGGCCGGGGTGGCGATCATCTTGGCCAGGGCCAGCCGGCTCTTTTCACCGCCTGAGAGCACGGCCACCTTCTTGTCCACTGCCTCGCCGCGGAAGAGGAAGGCGCCCAGCAGCGACCGTGCCTGGGTGAGGCCGAGGTCGCTGGTTGCCTGGTAAACGGTGTCGAGCACCGTGTAGCGCTGGTCGAGTTCCTGGGCCTGGTGCTGGCCGAAGTAGGCCGGGATGACGTTGTGGCCGAAGCGCACGCTGCCGCTATCCGACTGGTAGAGGCCGGCGAGGATCTTGACCAGGGTCGATTTGCCGGCGCCGTTGACCCCCACCACGGCGAGTTTGTCGCCGCGCTGCATGGAGAAGCCCAGGTCGCGGAAGACCTGCTGGCTGCCGAAGGATTTGGCCAGGTGGTTCACTTCCACCATCTGGCGGCCCGAGGCCGGGGCGGGCGGGAAGCGGAAGGCGACCTCCTTTTCCGTCTCCTCCAGTTCGATCAGCTCCATCTTCTCCAGCTGCTTGACCCGGCTCTGCACCTGGCTTGCCTTGGTGGAGGTGGCGCGGAACCGCTCGACAAAGCGCTTGGTCTGCTGGATCATGGCCTGCTGGTTCTCGTAGGCCGCCCGCTGGATTTCGAGCCGCAGCGCCTTTTCTTTGAGGTAGTAGGCGTAGTTGCCCTTGTAGACCGTGAGGTTGCCGAGACTCAGCTCCCAGGTGATGGTGGTGAGGTTGTCAAGAAAGGCGCGGTCGTGGGAGATGATCACCATGGCGCCGTGGTAGGACTTGAGAAACTCCTCCAGCCAGGTGAGGGACTCGATGTCCAGGTGGTTGGTAGGCTCGTCCAAGAGCAGCAGGGAGGGCTTGGCCAGCAGCAGCTTGGCCAGCATGAGGCGCATGAGCCAGCCGCCCGAAAAGGCGCGGCAATCCTTGGTGAAGTCGGCGGCGGCAAAGCCCAAGCCCACGAGCACCTTCTCGATCTGGGCCCGCATCCGGAAGATATCGCTCTGTTCCAGGAGGTGTTGGAGTTCGCCCTGGCGGTCGAGCAGTTCGTCCATCCCTGGGTCGTCCGCTGCGATGCCGGCCAGTTGCTGGTTGATCGCCTCCAACTCCTCCTGGCAGCGCAGGGCATCGGCAAAGGCGGTCTCCGCCTCCTCATAGAGGGTGCGGCCGGCGGGAAAGTCGCTGATCTCCTGGGGGAGATATCCCACGGTGGCCCGCTTGGCGCGGTGAACCACGTTGTCGTCCGCCAGGGTGACGCCGGCCATGATTTTGAGGAGCGAGGTCTTGCCGGCGCCGTTCACCCCCACCAGCCCCACCCGCTCGTGGGGGTGGACCCGGACCGAGATGTTCTTGAAGAGCTGCTTGTCGCCGTAGACGATGGAGAGATTGGTGATTGCCAGCATGATTGGTTTCCTTGTCGCAAAGCTCGCTACCATAGCATACTTCATGGCATGATGCCATGGGGTTGAATGCGTTGTTTGGGCGGCGAATTTGCGGTAGAGTGGCAACATGGCCAAGGGCAAGACGCGGCAGGAGGGCAGGGTGTGGGTGCGCCACCACACCGAATGGACCGAGGATGTGGCGGCACTCTGCAAGGCCGCCGGGCTGACCCGCCGTCTGCGAGGGAAACGGCGGGTGGTGCTCAAACCGAACCTGGTGGAGGCGGTGGCGCCGCCGATCACCACGCCGGTGGGGCTGGTGTGGGCGCTGGTGGAATATCTCGAGGCCGTTGCCCCCCACTGCGCCATCCTCGTTGCCGAAGGGTGCGGCGCCCAGGCCTACGACACCGTTCATTGCTTTCGCGAGCTTGGCTACACCGAACTGGCCAGCCAGAAGGGGGTAACGCTCCTCGACCTCAACGAGGCAACGCTTGTCCGGCTGGCGAATCCGGAATGCCGGCGCTGGCCGGAACTCTATCTGCCTGAACTGCTTTTCGATGCCTTTCTCATCTCGCTGCCGGTCTTGAAGGCCCATTCCCTGGCTGGGGTGACGCTCACCATGAAGAACATGATGGGGGCCGTGCCGCCGGCCCATTACCAACAGGGCGGCCATTGGAAGAAGGCCGCCTTCCACCGGGGCATGCAGGAGGCGGTCTTCGATCTCAATCGCTACCGCACCCCGGACTTCACCCTGCTCGACGCCACCGTGGGCATGCGGGTGGCCCACCTCTGGGGGCCGACCTGCGACCCGCCGCCCAACCGGCTGGCGGCCGGGTATGATCCAGTGGCAATCGATGCGTACGGTACCGGCCTTTTGGAGCGGGATTGGCGGCAGGTGGGGCACATTCGCGCGGCCCATGGGGTGCTTGGCTGTGCGGAACCTCTCGCCGTGACCGAGGTGGCGTGATGGTGCCCTACCCCGAGACCGCGGAATTCCTCGCCTGGCGGCGCTATGTCCAGGGCTATGTCGCGCTTTTCCTGGGCGAAAGCGCCAGCGCGCCTCCGCCCTTGGCCGAGGCCGTGCCGGCGGGAACGCCGCCGCGGGTGGTGCTCTGTTCGCCCCATCCGGACGACGAACTGCTCACCGGCCTTTTGCCCCTGCGGTTGCAGCAAGAGGCGGGGGCCGAGATCATCAACCTCGCCATCACCCTGGGCAGCAATCCGGCGCGGTGGCAGGAACGGCTGGCGGAACTCCGCCGCGCCTGCGCGGTGGTCGGCTTTGGCGTGCGCTTGGCCCAGGAACCGGCGGGTTTTGCCGGGGTCTCGGCCCTGGCAAGGGGGCTTGACCCAGCGGGCTGGCAGGCGAAGGTCGAGGCCCTGGCCGCATTGCTGGCCGAGATGTGTCCCAATCTGCTCCTCTTCCCCCATGCCGCCGACCACCATCCCACCCATATCGGCACCCACTTCCTGGCCCTGGCTGCCGCCCTCCGCTATTCCCGCGAGGGCGGCGCCGACCTGCTCGTGGTGGAAACCGGCTACTGGCAGCCGCATCCCGCTGCCAACCTCCTGGTGGGGGCGACGGTGGAACAGGTCGCCCTGCTGGTGAACGCCCTGGCCGAGCACCAAGGCGAGATGGCGCGTTATCCCTATCACCGGGCTCTGCCGCCGCGGATGATCGACACGGTGCGGCGCGCTGGCGAGTTGATGACAGGGTATGGTCGTCTGCCGCCGGCGCTGGTGTTCGGCGAGGCATACAGGATGGGGACGATTCGCGATGGAATCTGGCACCCGGGGAATGGCGCGCTGGTGGTGTCCGCGGCCGAGCCTCTCACCTGGGAGCGGCTGACGGCCGCGATCGCAGTTCCTACCCCTCGTTGTTGAGCGCCGCCGGCTTTTTGGAAAGCCCCAACTCCTGGGTAACCTGGGTGGCGGCCTCTTCGATGGACTTGCCCGCGGTGGAGATGATGGGGATGCGGTTGTTGCGGAAGATCTGCTCGGCCTGATGGATCTCCTCGATGCAGGTGGCGAGCTTGGCGTAGGTGCTGTCGGGGTAGCGTTGTTCGCGCACGGTGTGGAGCATCTCCGGCGTGGTGGTGAGCCCGATGGTCCTTTTCACGTTGCGGCGCAGCTCCTCGGGCAGTTTGTACTGCTTGAGTATCTCCGAGGTGAGGGGATAGTTGGCCGCCTTGAGCCCCAACTGGGTGGCGAGATAGACGCTGACCGGGGTCTTGCCGGAGCGGGAGACGCCGAGCAGGATGACGTCCGCGCCGTCGATCTCGTTCGGCCGGATGCCGTCGTCGTGTTCCAGGCTGAAATGGATCGCCTCGACCCGTCTGGCCATGGTGATGTTGTCCACATGGCGGGAAAAGCCGGGCACCCGCAGGGCCTTGGCTTCGAGACAGCCTTCCAGCCGCTCCATGAAGGCCTCGAAGGCATCGAAGAGTTCCACCTCCGGATGGTCGAAGATGTTACGCACCGCATTGTTCATGATGGTGCTGAAGATGAGGGGCCGCCGGCCGCCCGACTCCTTGAGGATATAGGCCAGGGCCTTGCGTGCCTCCTCCTCGGTGAGCACGAAGGGGAACCGCTCTTCATGGAAGCTGATCTCCGGAAACTGGCGGAGCAGGGAATGGCCGAGGTTGGTGGCCAGAATGCCGGTACTGTCGGAGACGAAGTAGACGTCCTTGGAATTCCACATGGGCGTTTTTCCTTAGCAGGGCGGCAAATCGAAAGAGGTTAGAAACATGCCTCCGGATCGCTGCAATAGAGGCGCCGGAATTTTTGCATCTGCCGTTCCTGCTGGTCGGGGAGGTTCAGTCGATAGCGCAGGAGATATTCGGCGATCATGCGGTGGGTGTTGAAGACCGGGCAGTTGAGCGCTAGGTTCATGATGCACTTGTCGAGGTAACGCTCCCGGCGGGCCGGATCGTAGAAGGTGCCGAGGATTTCGGGCAGCACCTCATAGAAGGAGGCAGAATCCTCGGCATAGAGCAGGGCCGACGGATGTTCGCTGAACTGCTCCTCCGCCACCGGTGCTTCGTAGCCGAATTTCCAGCCGGTCTGGCCCTCGTGGTAGCCCTCCACCCACCAGCCGTCCATGATGCTCACATTGGGAACCCCGTTCATTGCCGCCTTCATGCCGCTGGTGCCGCTGGCTTCCAAGGGGCGCTTCGGGCTGTTGAGCCAGGCATGGCAGCCGGCCACCATCATCTTGGCAATCGCCATGTCGTAACCGGGGACGAAAACCAGCCGCGCCAGGCCGTTGCTCTTGTGATAGAGCTCGTCCTGCAGGTTGAGGATATTCTTGATCAGTCCCTTGCCTGGCTCGTCGGCCGGGTGCGCCTTGCCGGCAAAGACGAAGTTCACTGGCCACTGGTTGGCGATGAGTAATCCGGCGAGGCGGTCGAGATCCTCGAAGATGAGGTCGGCCCGCTTGTAGGTGGAAAAGCGCCGGGCAAAGCCGAAGGTAAAGGCCGTCGGATCGAGCCGGCCCTCCTTCTCGCCCAGGTAGGAAAGATAGTTGGGCGGATCGATCCAGGTCTCCAGCCGCTGGTTGCGATGCTGGATCAGCATCCGGTTGATGTAGCCGATCAGCTGGGCAGTGTCCTGGGCGCTGGCCTCGGCGAAGCTGGTACGGAATCCGGCATCGACGAGGAGCGCTTTGGCATTGGCAAAGGCGCTGGGGTCATATCGCCAGCCGAAGAGCTCCGGCGCGGTGTCGTATGCCGTTGCCTTGGCGTCGCTGATCCAGGTCAGGTGGTGGACGCCGTTGGTCACGGCGGTGATTTTGTCGGCATATTGCGGGAACTGCTTGCGGGTAACCTCTTTGTGCAGCCGGCTGACGCTGTTGGTGGCGCGGTTCAGGCGCATGGCAAAGGCGGTGAAGTTGTAGACCGCCGGATTCTCTTCGTCGTGGGCCAGCAGGTCGAGCAGCCGGGTGAAGAAAGGGGAGCCGAGTTCCTGGTAAATGGTGCGGGAAAAACGGTCATGGCCGGCTTTGACCGGGGTGTGGATGGTGTAGACAACGCGTTCCGCCGCCATGCGGGCGGCGGCCAGGATGTCCTGACTGGTGGCTTTTTCCTGGTAACGCTTGCCGAGGCGCTGGCGGAGCAGCTCGTCGATGAGGGCCAGGACGACGACGACCCCGTGCTGTTCATTGAGGTGGAGGGTGCGGGCGGTAAAGCCCACGGCCTGCATGGCCGGTTGCACGCCGGCGCCGAGCAGCCGCCGCTGGATCGCCTTGGTGGTCTCGGAACTGCTGTCGTAGAGGTGGTGGGATGCCTCGCGAATCCAGGCTGGGGTGGCCGGCAGGTCGTAGTCGAGGAGGAGTTCCGGTACGAAGGAGTCGAGCTGGCTGCTTACCTCCATTTTCATCCAGAGGTGGGCGTGGGCGGTAATTTTGCTCCCGGCGCGATCGAAGAGGGGCACTTCAATGACAAGCGGTCTGGATTGGTCTTGCGGGTCCTTGAGCAGGTAGAGGCCGGGGGTTTGTTCCGGCGCCCACTCCTTGGACCAGGCGACCTGGCCGATGTTCATATCGACCAGTTGCGAAAAATAGCCGTGGCGGTAAAGGAGAGACACCGCCGCCACCGGAATGCGGCAGTCGGCAAAGCTTTTCAGGGTGTCACCGGCCAGGATGCCGAGGCCGCCGCCATAAAGCGGGATTTTTTCCGGGCCGGCGAGAAAATCGGTCATGAACCCTCGGGTCGCCTCGTCCTGTTCGGCGTCCGGGGCGCGCCCTGCGAGCCAGCTTTTGATCGGGTGGTAGACGTCGCGATCCGCGCCGATCTCCATGGTAATGTAGACCACGGAGTTCCCGGCCGGGTCGGAGAGTTGATCAAAGACCCTGTCAAGCACCTGTTGCGTGACCCCGAAGAAGGTGCCAAAGCGGTTGGTGGCGACGAGGTCGCGGGTCGGGATTTCGGAAGATGGGGTCGTCATGGGCGAGTCGTGTCCGTAAGAGGCACGGGACATCTTCAGTTTACCGGGAACCGTTTTCTTGTCAAAGGGTTTTGTCGGCAGACGTCCGCGGCGCGTCATGGCATTGATTCCTGGGCGGTATATCCTTCGCGATCCCCGATGGCACCTGGCATTCAGTCTTCGGGAAAACCAGATGAAATAAATTGAATTTCTGTAGCCTTTTATGTAAAAAGTGATATGTAGGGTTACAAATGGCCTTTGAGTTGTATGTGATGTATTCACTAAACCATATTTATGTATGTTCAGGAGGGATACGGCAATGAAGAAGGAGATGGTTCGTGTACTGGCGGTTGTGTCGATCGTGGCTTCCATGTCGTTGATGGCGGTTGGTTGCGCCAAGCAGACCGCCTCATCGGACAAGGGCATGGCATCGACTGCTGGCAGCGGTGAAGAGTCGCTGGCAGCCAAGGGTGCGTCCGATAATGCTGGCGGGGGGAATTTCCTGGAGGGTCGCACCTCCGCCCCGATGGTGCCGGTGTATTTCGACTTTGACAAGTCGAACATCCGTGCCGATCAGAAGGATCGCGTCAAGAAGAACGCCGAGTTCCTGAAGGGCGATGCCAAGGTGAACATCCGCATCGAGGGCAACTGCGACGAGCGTGGTACCGCCGAGTACAACATGGCTTTGGGTGAGCGGCGCGCGACCAGCGCCAAGAAGGCGCTGGCCAAGCTGGGCGTAGCTGATTCCCGTATGGAGACCATCAGCTTTGGCTCTGAAAAGCCGCTGGCCACCGGCAATGACGAGGCGGCCTGGGCGCAGAACCGTCGCGATGATTTCGTGATCAAATAATTTCTGGTCATCGACGGGAGTTGAGGCAAGTGCCGGGACGGGAGAGATCCCGTCCCGTTTTTTTTGACGGATGGTTGCCAAGAGGGCAAGGGGCGGACGGAAAAAGTGGGTGCCGGGGCATCTTGCGGAGCGCATGACTACAACAAGGAGTGGGTGGTATGAAGGTGCGTATTTTAGCGGCGATGATGGTGTTGCTGTTTTTGGGATTGGCCTCCGGTGTAGGTGGCGCCTTGGCGGCGGAAAAACCGATTAAGATTGCAACCATCAGTATTCAGAACATTCTCGACAAGTCCAAGGCGGCCCAAGAGGCCAAGAAAGCCCTGGAGGCGGAGTTCGAGAAATACCGGGTCAAACTGGAAAAGGATCAGAACGCCCTGGAGGCGTTGCGCGCCGAGATCGAAAAGAAAAGCTCGGTTTGGAGTGACGACGTACGGGGCGAGAAGGAGCGCGAATACCAGCGGCTGGCGCGCGAGTTCGGCATCAAGAATGAAGATGCCAAGGTCGCCATGCAGCAGAAAGAGAAGCAGTTGATGGACCCGGTCCTCAAGGAATTGCACGGGGTGATCGAGGAGTTCGGCAAAAAGAACGGCTATACCCTGATCCTTGAATACTCCATGAAGGGGCTCAGGACCCGAACCGGCCTGCTGTACGCGGACGACGCGCTCGATGTCAGCGATGCGGTGCAGAAAGAACTGGATAAGCGGATGAAGAAGTAATCGCTTCTGCCGCAACGGTTGTTGTAAAGGCATGGTGCCATTGGGCACCATGCCTTTTTTGTTGCCCTGCTGCCACCTAGCGTTGGTCGAGGTGAGGCAGCCGGAAGACCATGGCCATGCCGGGGAGGGAGAGGAGGAAGCTCAGGCCGAAGAAGTTGGCATAGCCGAGCCAGGCGGCGAGGAAACCGCTCAGGATGCCGGCATAGAGGCCGCTCATGCTCATGAGCCCTGAGCCGATGGCGTAATGGGCGGCCTTGAATTCCTGGCGGCAGATGCGCATGAGGTAGGTCATCAATACCGCGGTGCCAAGGCCGCCGGCAAACTGCTCAAAACCGTGCACGCCTGCCACCAGCAAGAGGCCGGACGAGGAAAGCGGCGCCGGCAGAGGTTTGCCGGTGTTGATGGCCAGCACTCCGCGCAGATGGTGGGCCATGGCCATGTAGAGCAGAAGGGTGCCATTCTGGGCGATGAGAAAGGGCCAGATCATCTTTTTGAGCCCATGGCGGGCGATGAGCGCGCCACCGGCCATGGCCCCGGCAATCGAAGCGGGCAGACCGATGCCGGCTGAAATCCAGCCGTAGTGGACTTTGAGCCCGAGATCGATCAGAAAGGGGGCGGCCATGCTGCTCAGCATGAATTCGCCGGTGCGGACCAGGACGATGAAGGCGAGGACGACGCCGGTCCGCTCCCGGTCCATAAAGGAGATAAAGGCGCTGGCATAGAAGGATTCGGGTCGGGCCATGATCCAAGCATGCAGTCGGCGGCGCCAGAGCAGCACGAGGATGAGGCCGAGAAAGAGCAACAGGCCGATCCAGGCGGCAAAGTTCAGGCGGTTGAAGAGGGGAACCGTTTGACGCAGTTCGGCGTAAGCGGCGGATTCCAAGGCGGCGCGGAGACCGAGCAGCGAGAGGGCGATAATGGTGGCGAGGCCCACGGTTTTCAGCTTGAGGAGGGCTGGAAGAAGGGCCGAGAGGGGTTGGCGTTCGGTTTCGCAGCGCGGCAGAAAGCGCAGGTGGAAGAGAAAAAAGCCCAGCAGCAGGAGGCCGGCGCCGGCAAAGGCCAGGGGCCAGCCGAGCGTGGTGCCGATGGTGACGATGATGCCGGTGCCGGTCATCATGGCGATGCGGTAGGCCATCACCCGGTAGCCGAGGAATTTGGCCTGGCCGGCCACGTCGAGGGCCTCCATGTAATAGCCGTCGATGGCGATATCGTGGGTGGCGGCCAGGCAGCTGCCGATGAAAAAGAGGGTGACCACGGCGGGAATTGCCCAGGGCAGCGGCGTTACCAGGGCGGTGGCCAGAATGAGGGTCACGAGCACGCCCTGGGTGATGAGCAGCCATTGTCGCTTGGTGCCGAAGTGATCGATCTGAGGCGACCAGAGAAACTTGACGACCCAGGGCAGCCCGAAGAGGGAGGTGAGGCCGATGGCCTCCAGGCTCATGCCGCGGTCCCGGAAAAAAACCGAGGAGATGGTGCGGAAGATGGTGTAGGGAAAACCCTCGGTGAAGTAGGTGGTGAATGCCCACAGCAGTGGGCTTGCCGCTCGGCGCGGTGCTTGCGTTTTCATGGAGTGCCGGCGCGCGGGCCGCGGGAAAATTGTATTTGATTTTTCATCCGTTGCTCATGCTATACTGATTGCGGTATGGTACCGATGCACGCGTCGCCCGTCGGATTGACGATAGCATTGCCGGCCTGAAACCGCAACCGGCAGCAGTGGTGGTAAGGAAGCCTTTCGCGACCCGGCTTCATCGCATAGAGGAGCAGGCCATGGCCCGGCAGATACTCGTTGTTGACCAGTCGATCAGCATGCGGCGGATCATCAGAACCATGATCCTCGCGGAAGTGAATGATGCCGTGGTGACGGAGTCGCACGATGTCGTCGAGGCGATGGGCCGTCTCCAGGCCCGGAATTTTCATGTGGTGCTCTTTTCCCGGGAGTCCTCTACCCCCGAGTGGCTGGAGTTTGTCCGCCAGCGCGGCACCGTTGGCGCCGACCATGAAAGGACCGCCTTTATCCTCTTTACGTCCAGCAAACAGAAAAAACTGGCCGAGGAATTCCGCACCCACGGCGTCAAGGAGCAGGTCACCGTGCCGTGCAGCCCCCACCAACTGGGGGAGACGATCAACCGGGTCTGCAGTATCTTTACTCTGCGCTCCGGCCGCCGTTACAGCCTGCCCGGCGCCGTCGCCATCCTGGAGCAGGGTGCCGGCAGCACCATCGCCGAACTGATCAACTTTAGCGACGGCGGCATGCTCTGCGAATTGAGAGAAGTCGGCGCTTACCTCTGGAGTGCCCCGGCGATGGTGACCCTCAACCTGCCCTTGGACAGCGAGGAGTTTGTGGCCACCGGCCTCTTTTCCGTTACCACCCGCCTTACCGTTTCGGAGTCCCATCCGGACCACACGCCGAAACGGGTGCGCATCGCCTTCCGTTTCCTCACCGTGCCGGCCGCCACCAAAAAGACCCTCGACAAGGTCTTTGCCTTCATCGAAAAAGAGGAAGGAATGATGGAGTAATTCCACTTCGAACACAGAAGTGGAACGCGAACACCCCGCAAGGACGTACGGCGAGGAGCCACGCAGCGAAGCCGACAAAGTTGTCGAGAATGGGGTACGCTTCAGGCGCCCTTGCCCAGCAGGGCGAGGGCGGTGTCGATGATGGCCGGTGGGTCGATTTTGCCTTGGTGACGCAGCAGTTCCTGGGGGCCATGCTCCATGAAGCGGTCCGGCAACCCCAGGGTGCGTACCCGGGCATCAATGTCATGCTGGGCCAGGAGTTCCAGCACTGCACTGCCAAAACCGCCGCGTTTGACGTTGTCCTCCACGGTAATCACCGTGCCGGTCTTGGTTGCCCAGGTGGTGATCAGTTCGTTGTCGAGCGGGCGGATGAAGCGGGGATTGATGACCGCCGCCTCGACTCCCAGCTTGGCCAGCCCCTCCGCCGCTTCGAGCGCCGGGTAGACCCGATTGCCCACCGGTAACAGCAGCAGGTCCTGACCTTCGCGCAGCAATTCCCCCTTGCCGATCGCCAGCCGCATGAATGGTTCATCCATCGCCACACCCTGGCCCTGGCCGCGCGGATAGCGCACTGCCACCGGCGCTGGGGTGTGCACCGCGGTGTGGAGCATGTGCCGCAGCTCGTTTTCATCCTTGGGCGCCATCAGGATCAGGTTGGGGACGCAGCGCAGGAAGGAAAGGTCGAAGACACCATGGTGGGTCGGGCCGTCGTCGCCCACCACGCCGCCGCGGTCGATGGCAAAGACCACCGGCAGGTTCTGCAGGCAAACGTCGTGGATCACCTGGTCGAGGGCCCGCTGCATGAAGGTGGAGTAGATCGCCACCACCGGGATCATCCCTTCCACCGCCAGGCCGGCCGCAAAGGTGACGGCATGCTGCTCCGCGATGCCGACATCGAAGAAGCGATCCGGAAAGCGCCCGGCAAAGCCGGTGAGTCCGGTGCCGGCCGGCATGGCCGCGGTAATCGCCGCAATCCGCGGGTCCTGCTCGGCGAGTTCGATGAGGGTGTCGCCGAAGACTTTGGTATAGCTCGCCGGGCCGGAAGAGGGTCGGGTCTTGCCGGTGGCGATGTCGAAGGGGCCCAAGCCGTGAAAGTCGCCGGGGTTCTTCTCCGCCGGACCATAGCCCTTGCCCTTGGTGGTGAGGACATGGACCAGCACCGGGCCATCGCTGAAGTCCCGGACGTTACGCAGGGTTTCGAGGAGCGAGTCGAACTGGTGGCCGGGAATCGGCCCCACATACTCGAATTTGAGCGCCTCAAAGAGCATGCCCGGTGTGAAGAAGCCCTTGAGGCTCTCCTCGCTGCGCTTGAGCACGTTGAGGATATTTTCGCCCACCTGGGAGAAGGATTTGAGGAAGTGCTCCATCTCTTTTTTCATGCGGACCGCGGTTTTGCTGGTCAGCTTGCGGCTCAGGAAACTCGAAAGCGCGCCGACGTTGGGCGAGATCGACATCTCGTTGTCGTTCAAGATGACGATGAGGTTCTTATCGAGGTCGCCCGCCTGATTCAGGGCCTCGAAGGCCATGCCGCCGGTCATGGAGCCGTCGCCGATCACGGCGATGGTCTTGGTCGGGTCGCCCTTGAGGTCCTTGGCCACGCTCATGCCGAGGCTGGCTGAGATCGAGGTGCTGCTGTGGCCGGTGTCGAAGGTGTCGTACGGGCTTTCCTCCCGCTTGGGGAAGCCGCTCAACCCCTCGTATTGGCGCAGGGTGTGGAAACGGTCGCGCCGGCCGGTGATCAGCTTGTGGGCATAGCATTGATGGCCGACATCCCAGACGATTTTGTCGGCCGGGGTGTTGAAGACGTAATGGAGAGCCAGGGTGAGCTCGACCACGCCGAGGCAGGGCGCCAGATGACCGCCGTTGGTGGCAACCACCTCGATGATCCGCTGCCGGATCTCGGCGGCGAGCTGTGGCAGTTGCTCGACCGCGAGCCGGCGCAGGTCGGCGGGCGAGTCGATGGCATCGAGCAGCGGGGTCGGGCTTTGCGGGGCGGCAGGGGGAGTGGTCATGTGGTCCGGGTATAGATGTAGCGCGCCAGCTCCCGCAGGAAATCGGCCCGCTGATCGAAGTTCGTGAGGCTGGCGAGGGCGGCGTCCACCGCCTCCAAGGCCATGGCCCGGGTTTTTTCCACCCCGAAGTAGGCAGGGTAGGTGGCCTTGTTGCGGGCGGCGTCGGAGCCGGCCGCCTTGCCGAGTTCTTCCGTCGTGCCCACGACGTTGAGCAGATCGTCGACGATCTGGAAGGCGAGGCCGACATGCTCGCCGTAGCTGGTGAGGGCGACGAACTGTTGCGGGTCGGCGTGACCGCCGATGGCGCCGGCTTGAACCGAGGCGGTGATCAGCGCCCCGGTCTTGCAGCGGTGAATGCGCTGCAACTCCTCGAAGGAGATCGCCTGGCCCTCGGCGGCCAGATCAAGGGCCTGGCCGCCCACCATGCCCAGGGGGCCGATGGCCTTGGCCACCAGATGGATGAGCCGCACCTGGTCGGCCGGTGAGAGGGTGGCCGCCAGTTCCGGCAGGGTGAGCAGTTCGAAGGCATAGCTCAGCAAGCCGTCGCCGGCGAGGATCGCCGCAGCCTCCCCGAATTTCTTGTGGTTGGTGGGCATGCCGCGCCGCAGATCGTCGTTGTCCATGGCCGGCAGGTCGTCATGGATCAGCGAATAGGTGTGGATGCACTCCAGGGCGCAGGCGAGCGGCAGCAGCGGCTTGGGGTTGGCGCCCAGGGCCTCGGCCGTGGCCAGGCAGAGGATGGGCCGCACCCGTTTGCCCCCGGCAAAGAGGCTGTACTGCATGGCCGCGATGTGATCGGCCAGCGGGCCTTCGGCCTTGAGCATGTAGCTCTTGAGCGCCTCTTCCACCACGGCGCGCTTGTCGGCGAGGATGGCCTTGACGTCCATGGCCGGGGTCACTCAGCCTCTCCCGTCCCTTCGGTCGGGGTAAAGGGGGTAGGGACGAGTTCGCCGTTCTTCTTGAGCAGGAGATCCACCCTTTTCTGGGCCTCGTCGAGCTTCTTGGTGCAGAAATCCGCCAGTTTGATCCCTTCGTCGAAGATGCGCAACGAGGCCTCCAGGCTGAGTTCGCCATCCTCCAGTTGCCTGGTGATCTCCTCCAGCCGGGCCAGCGCCTCTTCAAAGTTTTGTTTCGCCATGGCGGTCCAATCTCTACGTGGTGCAGCGATGCGGTTTGGTTGCGTTGCGAAACATATACCATAAATGATGCCATGCCAAGGGGCAATGCCTTTTCCTCGGTGGCGGATTCCGTTTCGGCGGGGCTGACAAATGGGAATCCCTGTGGTACGTTTTGCACACTTGGCGGCAGTCGTTGCCTGGAAGTCAGGAGGAGACGCGTTCGGGGTCCGATGTCGGTGAGCCTTGCGGAGCATATCAGCGCCTTTCGCGAATGGCTGCGGGTGGAGAAGGGGTATTCGCCCCACACCGTGGCGAGCTACGGCCGCGACCTGGAGGAGTTCGTCGCCCATCTGGGCGGCGAGGTGGCGCCGGAGGCCATCGACGCCAAGGCGGTGCGCGCCTTTGTCTATGCCCTGCATGGCCGCAACCAGGCCAGCTCGGTGGCGCGCAAACTTTCGGCCCTGCGCACCTTTTTTCGTTTTTTGATGCGGCAGGGCTTGATGCATCGCGACCCGGTGGCCGGGGTGGCGATGCCGAAAATCGGTCGCTCTATCCCGGTTTTTCTCACGGTGGACGAGGTCTTTACCCTGATGGAGATGCCGGGGGTGGCCGACCCCTTTGCCGCGCGCGACCGGGCTATGCTGGAGATGCTCTACTCCACCGGCATGCGGGTGGCGGAACTGGCGGCCCTGAACCTCGATCGCCTGGACTTGGACGAGGGCATGGTGCGCATCCGCGGCAAGGGCAACAAGGAACGGCTGGTGCCGGTGGGAGAGCCGGCCCTGGCCGCGTTGGAGCAGTATTGGCCGCAACGAACCAGGCTGGCCGTCGAACGGGTGGCGCGCGGGAATCCGCCGGAGGCGCAAGCGGTCTTTCTGAATGGCCGCGGCAGCCGACTCACCACTCGCAGCATCGAACGGCTGGTGAGCATGTACGCCGAACGGGCCGGGATCGCGGCGCGGGTCACGCCCCATGCCCTGCGCCATTCCTTCGCCACCCATCTGTTGGAGATGGGGGCGGATCTGCGCACGGTGCAGGAGTTGCTTGGCCACGCGAGCCTCTCCACCACGCAAAAATACACGCACTTGAACCTCGACCATCTGACCGAGGTGTACGACAAGGCGCACCCCCTGGCCAGGAACCAGGCAGCGGCGCCCCGAGCCGGCAACGAATAAGAGGCAGGATAGTTATGAATACGAAGCAGATCCGTTCGACCACCGTCATTGCCGTGCGCCACAAGGGTGAGGTGGCGGTGGCCGGCGACGGCCAGGTCACCATGGGCAACACGGTGGTGAAGCATGCGGCCAAGAAGGTGCGGCGCCTGTACCACGGCCGGGTGATTACCGGCTTTGCCGGCGCCACCGCCGATGCCTTCACCCTCTTCGACAAGCTGGAACAGAAGCTGGAGCAGTACAACGGCAACCTCATGCGCGCCGCGGTGGAATTGGCCAAGGAGTGGCGCACCGACAAGATGCTGCGTCGGCTGGAGGCGCTCTTGGTGGCGGTGGACCAGGAGCATTCCCTGCTGCTCTCCGGCACCGGCGACGTGATCGAGCCGGACGACGGCATCCTCGCCATCGGCTCCGGCGGCCCCTATGCCCAGTCGGCGGCCAAGGCCCTGGTCGAGCACAGCGATCTTGGCGCCGAGGCCATCTGCCGGGCGGCCATGGAGATCGCCGGCTCCATCTGCATCTACACCAACCACGCCATCGTGGTGGAGACGTTATAGGTTTTGCTCATGCCGGAAGCACCCGATGTTGCCACAGCCGTCAATTCCCTCACCCCGCGCCAGATTGTCGAGGAGCTGGACCGTTACATCGTGGGCCAGCAGGAGGCCAAGCGTTCGGTGGCCATCGCCCTCAGGAACCGCTGGCGCCGCCAGCAGGTGCCGCTGCCCCTGCGCGACGAGATCGCGCCCAAGAACATCATCATGATCGGCCCCACCGGCGTGGGCAAGACCGAGATCGCCAGGCGCCTTGCCACCCTGGCCCAGTCGCCCTTTATCAAGGTGGAGGCCTCCAAGTTCACCGAGGTGGGCTATGTGGGCCGCGATGTCGAGTCCATGGTCCGCGACTTGCTGGAACTGGCCATCAACATGGTGCGCGACGAGGAGCGGGAAAAGGTGGTGGCGCGGGCGGCGCAGCTGGCCGAAGAGCGGCTGCTCGATCTGCTGGTGCCGCCGGTTGGTCACCAGGGCTACGCGCCGCTGCCGGCCGACGCCACCCGCGAGAAGTTCCGCCAGATGCTCCGTGAGGGCAAGCTCGAAAACCGTGAGGTGGAAGTGGAGGTGGAGCAGGCGGCCCAGCTACCGATGATGGAGATGTTCGGCGGTCCGGGGCTTGGCGAGATGGAAGGCGGTCTCAAGGACATGTTCGGCAAGATGTTCCCCAAGAAGGCGCGGCGGGAAAAGCGTACCGTGGCCGAGGCCCTGGAGATCTTGAAGAAGAGCGAGGCCGAGAAGCTGATCGATATGGAGAGCGTGGTGCGGCTTGCCATCCGCCGCTCCGAGCAGTCCGGCATCATCTTCCTCGACGAGATCGACAAGATCGCCTCCCGCCAGGGTGCCGGCCACGGCCCCGAGGTCTCGCGGGAAGGGGTCCAGCGCGATCTGCTGCCCATTGTCGAGGGCTCCACCGTGAACACCAAGCACGGCCCGGTCAAGACCGACCACATCCTTTTTATCGCCAGCGGCGCCTTCCATGTGAGCAAGCCCTCGGACCTGATCCCGGAACTCCAGGGTCGTTTTCCCATTCGGGTCGAGCTCGACGAGCTGGGCGAGTCGGAGTTCTACCGTATTCTCACCGAACCGCGGAATGCTCTCATCACCCAGTACCAGGCCCTGATGGCCACCGAAGGGATCGACCTGGTCTTTCAGGAGGAGGCGATCCGCGAGATGGCCCGGATTGCCGCCCAGGTGAACGCCAAGACCGAGAATATCGGGGCGCGGCGGCTCCACACCGTGATGGAGCGGCTGCTCGATGAACTCTCCTTTGCCGCGCCGGACCAGCCGGAGAAGCGTTTCGAGGTGAGCGCCGACTACGTACGCAGCCAGTTGACCACCATTGCCCAGGACGAGGACCTGAGCCGTTTTATTCTCTAACCGAGTGGAGTAAACCCATGTACGAACCGGACTTGAAATACTGCCCGCACTGCCGGGAGGAATACCGCGCCGAGATCGAGCGCTGCGCGGCCTGCGGGGTGGAACTCCTGCTGGGCAGCCAGATGATGCAAATGGAACAAGGAAAACAGGTGCAGCGCGAGCGCCAGGTGGACGAGCTGCGCCCGGACGACGACCTGGTCGCCATCCACAAGGCGCCGCTCACCGATATCCGCCACCTGGAGGATTTGCTGCGCCGCGAGCGGATTTCCTGCCTGGTGGCGGGCGACGAAAAGACCTGCGCCAAGGGGTGCTGCCCAACCACCTTTTATCTCTTGGTGCGGCGGGAGGATGCCAGGGACGCCGTGGGGGTGATTCAGGCGGTGCATGCCCAGCACACCGCGCTTCATCACCACGATACCAGCCACAGCGAGGCGGTGTTCAACGCCGACGTGGGGGAGGCGACCTGCCCGGCCTGCGGCCACAAGTTTCCCACCGCCTTTACCACCTGCCCGGACTGCGGGCTCTGCTTCGGCTAAGGTGGCGAGGGAAAAAACTTGTCTTTCTATATCCAAATCAGTATAATTGAGTCATAAAAAAGCCGGTTTGCTTTCTCGGGGATTCGCTCAAGTGTCTGCGGGAGTTTCAGGCCGATGCGAGACAGGACGCAGGGTATCAGCTCGATAAGGTGCAGCGGGGAGAGAAACCGGACGATTGTAAACCAATGCCTGCGATCGGCAAGGGCGTTGAGGAGATTCGAGTGCGGGATGCGTCGGGTGCATATCGGGTAATCTACACCGCTCGGTTTGCGAATGTGGTGTATGTGCTGCATGCCTTTCAGAAGAAAAGTCAGGCCACGGCGAAGCGCGATATCGACCTTGCCAGGGCACGGTTTTCCGAGTTGAGCCGGAGGGCGAAATGACTAAAACAGAAAGTTACGAAAGTGTCTGGGATGCCCTTGCCGACACCCCCGAAGAGGCCGCCAATCTGCGGACTAGGGTGGAGTTGATGCGGCAGATTGCGGGAATTATCAAGGAAAATAGCTGGAAGCAGGCCGAGGCCGCCAAGCGCTGCGGCGTGACCCAGCCACGAATCAACGACCTCCTGCGGGGCCGCATTTCGCGTTTTTCCATCGACGCGTTGGTCAACATCGCCACGGCCCTTGGCCGCCGCGTCCATCTGGAGCTGCAGCCTGATTTTTTTGTCGGCTAGATACCAGTCAGCTTGTCGATCAGCCCCTGGGTGATCTCCGTCACCGAGGGCAGGGCGGTGGTGATGGGCTGGCCGGCTCGTTCGGTCTTGCGGATCAGCGTCGAATCCGGGAAGCAGGCAATGGGCGTTTCACCCAGGCCGTCGATGAGGAATTTGCGGTCTTCCTCGTCCTGCACCAGGTTGCCGACAAAGGAGATCTTGCGGATGCGGGTGTCCTTGGCCAGATCCCTGATCTTGAGCGCGGTGCGGATGCCGGACTGCGAGGGGATCACCACCACCAGCAGGTGATCCACGGTGGCGATGGTGCCGCGCCCGAGGTGCTCCACCCCGGCCTCCATATCGAGGAGCACCACCTCGTCCGGCGAGAGCAGCAGCTTGGTGAGCATCCGTTTGAGCACATTGCTCTCCGGGCAGGCGCAGCCGCCTTCGGCGGTCTGGATGGCGCCCAGCACCATGAGCTTGATGCCGTTCTGCTCCACGATGAAGCGGGCCAAGAGATCATCGACCTGGGGGTTGATGTTGTAGAAGGGCGAGCCGGTGACCTTGCCAGAGCGCTCGATGAGCAGCTCCTTCATCTCCGAGATCGGCACGATGCGCTCCACCCGTTCCACCCCGATGCTCTGGGCCATGTGCGGACTGGGGTCGGCGTCGATCACCAGCACCTTTTTGCCGTTGTTGTGGAACTGCTGGGCCAAGAGCGCCATGATGGTGGTCTTGCCCACCCCGCCCTTGCCGCTGATCGCGATCTTCATGTCACTTCTCCTCGGAAGCGCCTGGCCGCGTAATTTGCGTGCAACCACGCGCGGTTTCCGGTTATTATCAGTTGGTATGTGTCACTCTAACCATCAACCTCGAAACCGCAAGCAAAAAGCGCCCGCCGCGCCCGGCCGGCCAAGGTGAACGCCCCTCTATGGTAACCCTCGGCATCGAACAGCTCTGCGTCACCCGCCCGGATTTCCTCAAGGGCAAGCGTCTGGCCCTGCTCTGCAACCAGGCCTCCACCGACCGCCACTTTACCCACAGCCGCGATCTGGTCAATGCCGCCTTCCCCGGCCAACTCACCTGCCTCTTCTCGCCGCAACACGGCTTTTTTGCCGAGAAGCAGGACAACATGATCGAGTCGGATCACATCACCGACCCGGTCACCGGCGTGCCGCTCTTCAGCCTCTACGGTGCGGTGCGGCGGCCAACCGCGGCCATGTACGAGCATTTCGACGTGCTCTTGGTCGACATCGTCGATGTCGGCACCCGGGTCTACACCTTCCTCTACACCCTGGCCTACTGCATGGAGGAGGCGGCGCGATTCGGCAAGCAGGTGGTGGTGCTCGACCGGCCCAACCCCATCGGCGGGACGCAGATCGAGGGCAACCTGCTGCGCGACGACTGCCGCTCCTTTGTCGGCCTCTACCCGATTCCCATGCGCCACGGCCTCACCTTTGGCGAGCTGGCCTTGCTGCTCAACCAGGAGTTCGGCATCGGCTGCGAGCTTACGGTCATCAAGGCCGAAGGCTGGCAGCGGCAGATGCTCTTTGCCGATACCGGGCTGCCCTGGGTCTTTCCCTCGCCCAACATGCCCACCCCGATCACTGCTCTGGTCTATCCCGGCCAGGTGCTGTGGGAGGGCACCAATATTTCCGAGGGACGTGGCACCACCTTGCCCTTCGAACTCTGCGGCGCGCCGTTCGTGAACACCCAGGCGGTGTGCGACTTTCTCAAGGCCATCCCTCTGCCGGGCTGCGTGCTGCGGCCCCTGGTCTTCGAGCCCACCTCCAACAAATGGGCCGGCACACCCTGCCGCGGCTTTCATCTGCACGTCACCGACCCGGCCGCCTTTTTGCCCTACCGCACCAGTCTGGCCCTGCTCCAGGCCATGATGCGCCTCTACCCGAACGACTTTGCCCTGAAACAGCCGCCCTACGAGTACGAATACGAGAAGGTGCCGCTCGACCTCATCCTGGGCGACAACACCCTGCGGCCCAATCTCGCCGCCGGTGATGCGCTGCTGGCCCTGGAGGCGGGCTGGCAGGATGAGCTTGCGGATTTTGGCGCCAGGCGGGAGCGCTATTTTCTCTATTCCTGAGGGTTGGGCTAACGGCGTGGAATGGCAGACTCTTGAGCAGCAACTCGGCGACTGTTTCTTCGACATCGCGGCCGAGTGCCCCTACGGCCTGCCCCACAAGGCCATCTATCGCCAGGGTCTCTTCGGGCCGATCCCCGACCATACCATGGACGCCTTTCTCGCCGCCGGGTTCCGCCGCAACGGCAACACCATGTACACCATGGTCTGCCGGGAGTGCCAAGGCTGCGTGCCGATCCGGCTCGACCCCGAGGAGTTCGTGCCCAACCGCAGCCAGCGCCGCACCCTGGTCAAAAACCGCGACCTGACCCTTGCTACCGGCCCGCTCCAGATCACGCCGGACCGTCTGGCCCTTTGCGACGCCTTCCTGCGCACCCGCTACCCTGGGCGCCACAGTACGGCCATCGACTATTACAGCGGCTTTTTCGTCAATGCGGTCACCAACACCATGGAGGTCACCTATCGGCTGGAGGGTCGGCTGGTGGGGGTAGGCATCGTCGACATCACCCTGGCAAGCCTGAACGCCGTCTATTTTTATTTCGACCCGGCCCTGGCGAGGCGCGGCCTCGGTACTTACAATATCCTCCAACTGGTGGAGCTGTGCCGCCGCGAGGAGAAGGAATATCTCTACCTCGGCTACTGGATCGACAGGGTAGCGGCCATGCGCTACAAGGCGCAATTCAAACCCCATTCCCTCCTGCGCGGCCGCAGTTGGCAGCGGGTGGAGCGGGAAAAACACGGTATGGAGTGACCATGGCGAAGAAAGGTTTCGGCTTCCGCTTTCCCTTTGGTCGTGGGCGTCACGGCCAGGCCACCTGCCGCGTCTCTTTTTCCGGGGAAGATCGTCATGATATGGAGCGGGAGCAGTTCGAGGAGGTGCTGCGCTCCTTCAACGCCAGCCGCATCGAGGAACGGTTGGCGATCCTCGACATCTTTCTCTCCATCGAACAGCACGTGACCCTCTCCGATCTGGTGGCGCTGGTGCGGGAGCGGCAGCCTGCCCTGGCCGATCTCGCCTTTGTCCGTGAGACGATGGAGATGTTTTGCCAGTGCGGTTTTGCCCAGCAGGTGACCTTCGAGAATCAGGAGGCGCGTTACGAGCATCATCACCTGGGCCAGCACCACGATCATTTCATCTGCACCCGTTGCGGCCAGATTCAGGAGTTTCACAATGAGGAACTGGAACGGCTTCAGCAGGTCATTGCCCGGCAGTTCCAGTTCCATCCCCTCCAGCATCGCATGGAGATATATGGCCTGTGCGCCGGCTGCATGGCCCTGCGGGATGCGGCCATTCCTCTCAGGATGGCGGCCAACGGCGAGCGGGTGCGGATCGTCCAACTCCTGGGCGACCGGGCGCTCCAAGCCCGGCTTGCCGACATGGGCCTTACCCTCGGCACCTGCCTTGAAATCATCAACAATCAGCCCGCCGGGCCGACCATCGTCGCGGTCAGTGCCTCGCGGCTGGCCATCGACGGCGACATCGCCCAGCATGTCGTGGTGGCGCACGCCTGCCGCCACGACGATATCTGATTTTCCTCGCCGCCTTGACAGCGGCCGCAAGTTGCCCCATAGTTTGAACAGGAAACCTCCAGCGTGCAGGTCGTGGTGCCAGCGCGCCAACCTTACCGACAAGGAGTATGACCATGGCGGAGAAGGCAAAGAAGGTATGTCCCCAGTGTTTGGGCAAAAAGGTGGTGCCGGGGGTCTGTAACTGTGCCAGTGAGTGGCGCGGTACCCAGCGCGGTGACGAATGGGAGGATTGTCAGTGCACGCCGGAACAGGAATGCCCGACCTGCCAGGGAACGGGATATCTGCCAACGACCAATACCAAATGCTCTGGATCGCACAAGGGCTAAGGAACACGGCATGGATCAGTTCAAGAAACGTTCGGTGATCGGCAGCCATCACGGCCGGACCATGCGCACCATGACGGTCCCGGGCCTGATCGCGTTCTCGTCCGGCGATTGGAGCGCGGCCACCGACATTTATGAAACCGGTGAGGCATTGATCGTCTGCATCGACGTGAGCGGCGCCGATCCGGAGCGGATCAGCGTGGTGGCCGAGGAGCAGCGGCTCACCATCGCGGGCGAGCGGGAGGTGCCGACGCCCGACGACATGCGGGCCGTGCACCGGCTGGAGATCGAACGCGGCCGCTTTGAAAAGCGCATCACCCTGCCGATGCCGGTGGATGTGGCCGCTGCCACTTCCATCCACCAGCACGGCTTTCTGGTGATCACCCTGCCGAAGCTGAAAAGTCGGGGGAAGGTACGGATTACGGTCCGTTGAACCGGCCCCCTCAACATATCCGGGAACGAGTATGAGCGGACACGAGAACGACCAGGAAAAACAGGCTGAGACCCAGGAGCCGAAGACGAATCCGGCTGGCAAGGTGAACCCGACGGAGCTGCCGGTGCCGGAGGAATTGCCGGTGCTGCCGGTGCATGGTTTTGTGTTCTTCCCCGGCATGGGCTTTCCGTTGCAGATCAGTCACCCGACCTCCAAGCAACTGGTGGATGACGCCATCCTCCAGGACCGTCTGGTGGCGGTGCTGACCCACAAGAAGGCAGAAGAGGGCGAAGAGCACCAGGCGCCGGAGAGCGAGCACCTCTACCGGGTCGGCGTGGTAGGCTACCTCCACAAGCTGATCAAGTCGGAGGAAGGGGCCTATCAGGTGCTGATGAGCGCGGTGAAGAAGCTCCGCGTCCGCGAGTTCACCCAGCAGCAGCCCTATCTCAAGGCCCGGGTCGAGATCATCCCCATGACCGAGGCCAGCGACCAGGAGACCGAGGCGCTGGTGATGAATCTGCGCAACCAGTTCAAGAAGATGTCCGAACTGGGAGGGGCGCCGGCCGAGTTGGCCATGACCGTGGCCTCGCTCGACAACCCTTTTTACATTGCCTATCTCATTACCTCTCAGCTCAACCTCAGCATGGAGGAGGAGCAGGAGGTGCTGGAGATCGAGGAGCTCAAGCTGCTGCTGCGCCGCACGGGCCGCGATCTCAACAAAAAGCTCGAAACCGTGGAGATGAGCCACGAGATCCAGAAATCCATGAAGGCGGACATGGACAAGAAGCAGAAGGAGTTCTTCCTGCGCGAGCAGTTGAAGGCGATCAGGAAGGAGTTGGGCGAGGAGGACGACAACCTCGATCTTACCGAGCTCAAGGCGCGGCTCGAAAAGGCGGAACTCACCGAGGAGGCGCGCAAGACCGCGGAAAAGGAGGTGGACCGCCTCGCCCGCATCTCGCCCTCGTCGCCGGAATACACCGTAAGCCGTACCTATCTCGACTGGCTTCTCGACCTGCCGTGGACCAAGACCACGCCGGACAACCTGGACATCGACCGCGCCCAGCAGACCCTCGATCAGGACCACTACGGCCTCAAGGAGATCAAGAAGCGGATCATCGAATTCCTGGCGGTGCGCAAGCTCAAAAAGGACATGCACGGTCCCATCCTCTGCTTCGTCGGCCCGCCTGGTGTGGGCAAGACCTCGCTCGGGCAGTCCATTGCCCGCAGCATGGGCCGCAACTTCGTCCGCATCTCGTTGGGCGGCGTGCGGGACGAGGCTGAGATCCGCGGCCACCGCCGCACCTACATCGGCGCCTTGCCGGGCCGTATCATCCAGAGCCTGAAAAAGGCCGGTTCCGCCAACCCGCTCTTCATGCTGGACGAGATCGACAAGCTCGGCATGGATTTCCGCGGCGACCCCTCCTCGGCGCTCCTGGAGGTGCTGGACCCGGAGCAGAACTTCTCCTTCTCCGACCATTACCTGGAGATTCCCTTCGATCTCTCCAAGGTGATGTTCATCACCACCGCCAACGTGCTGGACAGCATCCCCGGCCCGTTGCGGGACCGCATGGAGGTGATCGAACTGGCCGGCTACACCGACGAGGAGAAGCTGATGATCGCCAAGCGCCACCTGCTGCCCAAGCAGATGGAGGCGAACGCCATCACCGGTGACGACGTGGCCTTCAGCGACGAGGCGATCCGCGCCATCATCCGCTCCTACACCCGGGAGGCCGGGGTGCGCAACCTGGAACGCCGCATCGGCGGGGTCTGCCGCGGCGTGGCCCGCGAGATCGTCGGCGGCAAGGCCGGGCTCTTTCAGATCGAGCCCGAAACCCTGGACCGCTATCTCGGCCCGGCCCAGTTCTTCTCCGAGACCAAGGCGCGCACCTGGGGACCGGGGTTGGCCACCGGCCTCGCCTGGACCCCGGTGGGCGGCGAATTGCTCTTTATCGAGGCGGCCAAGATGAAGGGCAAGGGCGGCCTGATGCTCACCGGCAAGCTGGGCGACGTGATGAAGGAGTCGGCCAATGCGGCGCTCACCTTCATCCGCTCCCATGCCGCCGACCTCAAGATCGACGATGAGATTTTTGCCGAGCACGACCTCCACGTCCATGTGCCCGAGGGCGCCATTCCCAAGGACGGCCCGTCGGCCGGCGTGGCCATGACGGTGGCTCTGACCTCGCTCCTCACCGGCAAGACCGTACGCCAGGACCTGGCCATGACCGGCGAGATCACCCTGCGGGGCGACGTGCTGCCGGTGGGCGGCATCAAGGAAAAGGTGCTGGCCGCGGTGCGGGCCGGGATCACCACCCTCATCCTGCCGAGCATCAA
This sequence comes from Deltaproteobacteria bacterium, assembly GCA_021802645.1. Classification (GTDB taxonomy): domain Bacteria; phylum Desulfobacterota; class Desulfobulbia; order Desulfobulbales; family Desulfurivibrionaceae; genus JAJZRJ01. Next base: position 49,610 of record JAJZRO010000002.1, read on the forward strand.
CGAGAAGGATACCGTGGAACTGCCGGACAACGTGAAGGCAGGGCTCACCTTCCACTACGTCCATGACATCAAGGAGGCCCTGGCCGTGGCGTTGGAAGGGTAAGAGATGTTCGAGCAGCAGGCCAGGCAAATAAGAGATCATCAGCTAGAGAAGGTACCCTTAAAAAAGATATCTAATGTTAGAGAATAGGGGGCAAATTTATATGCCACAGGACATTACCAGCCTACAAGTAATAACGTTAGCTATCGCCTTCTTGGGCGCAGTGCTTGGCATTGTCAACACATGGCATGGTCTAGAAAAATCTCGTCTTAAACTTCGAGTTAGGCCAGCGCACGCGATTCCTGTCGGACCCATAAATCCTTCTTTAACATTTTGTATTGAGGTAACTAATTTGAGTTCTTTCGCAGTCACTGTTAGTGACGTGGGTGTTTTTTATAAGGGGACAAAACTACGTGGTAGTATTGTTCAGCCTGTGCTGATTGATGGCGGCTCTTGGCCTAGGCGCCTTGAGCCCAGATCATCTGTGACTGTTTATGGCCAGCGGCCAGACTCAACTTCTATAAAACGCATTAAAACAGCGTATGCAATAACCCAGTGTGGATATACTAAGACGGGTTCAAGTCCTGCGCTCAAACAGATAGCTCAAGGTTAGCGATGAAAAGTTATTCAAAACTGGTCATCTGGCATTGAGAAATCTGGTAGCTTGGGGTTAGGCCGGCTTTAACAGTATCAATATGCTGGCGAAAGGAGGTTCTGCCATGGCAAAGAAATCCTTTCCTCTCTCCAAGGTCTACACTCTGCTGGAACCAGGGCCGGTGGTCCTGGTCTCCACCTTCCACGACGGCCGCGCCAACATCATGGCCATGTCGTGGCAGACCATGCTCGAATTCGAGCCGCCGCTCATCGGCTGTGGATCAGCAACCGCAACCATTCCTTTGATATGCTGCAAGCCTCGGGCGAATGCGTCATCAACATCCCCACGGTGGAGATCGGCAAGCAGGTGGTGGGCTGCGGCAATTGCTCCGGCAAGAAGATCGACAAGTTCAAGAAGTTCGGCCTCAGCCCCAAGCCTGCCAAGCACGTCAAGGCGCCGCTCATCGGCGAATGCTACGCCAATCTGGAATGCCGGGTCTACGACTCCAGCATGGTGGATGAGTACAGTCTTTTTGTGCTGGAGGTGATCAAGGCGTGGATCGACCCGGCAGTGAAAGAGCCGCGCACCCTCCACCACTGCGGCAGCGGCACCTTCATGGTGGCTGGCGAGCGGATCACTCTGCGCTCGAAGATGAAGTAGTCCCAGCCTACCCGGCCAGCCGTACGGTGTACTTCTCCACCAGGTGGTCGGGGTAATAGCTTTCCTTGGCTTGGCGGAGGCCGGGGATGCCGAGGTCCTGCTCCCGATTCACATACACAAAGCCGCTGAGGGCCTCCTTGGCGAACCAATGGGTGACGAGCTGGCCCAGGCCATTGATGTCCGGCATCGCCTTTTCAAAGTGCCACACCGCCGTCTCCGGGTCGAGCGGCTCGGCCACCGCATAGGCCGCGATCTTGCCATCCACCCGGATGGCGCCGCCGAGGCAGCCGAACTCCTCGAAGTGATCCAGGGTTTCGCGGATGGCGGCATCCTCGCCGGCCAGTTCCAGATTGATCGCGCACTCCTTCATCTCGCACCACTGGCTTTGCATGGCCAGGCATTCGGCGATGATCGCGGCGGAAAAGGGCTCGTACTCGCAGCGGTATTGGGCGAGGCAGTTCTTCACATGGTTGCGTTTCTTGGCGTATTTGCGGCCAGCCAGATTGGCCAGGTCGCTGGTCCGGTAGACGTAGTCGGCATTGTCGCGGTCGGCCTCGACGGCATAGCCGGCCTGTTGCAGCCGCTCTGCCTCGGCAGCCGGAATCCGCACCATGCGGGAGACCGGGGAGAGCTTTGCCGCCTCCTCGATGGGCAGGGGGCCGACCGGCGGGCCGAAAAGCACCGTGGGCTCATTGCCTCCTTTCTCCGCGATCCAGAAGAGTAGGGTCTCCTCGATCACCGAGAACCACACCGGCCGGGTGCGGCGCCAGGCAAAGAGGTTGGTGAAGGTCAGCTCCGAGATGGCCGGTGGATGGCGTTGCAGCAGGCCGTGCACCAGGGGGCGGGTGGCCAGGGTGAGTTCGTGTTTGTCCATGGTAGGGGGAGGGAGACCAGGCAGCGTGGTCTCCGCCAATCTCGGTCACAGGGATTCGATGTTCTTCCTGAGCTGGGCGATCTGGAGGCCCAGCGAAACGCACTGCTTGCCGGCCATGCAGGTATCGGCCTCCGGCTCGTCGAGGAAGGTCTTCAGTTCATGGTCGCCCTTCTTGAGGTCCACCGCCCATGCCTGGTTGGCGGTGTCGTATTCCACCGATATGTTGATGCCGCAGGCGCCGATATCCGGAAAGACCTCGGTGATCTTCTTGCAGAGTTGTTCCTTGGTGTACATGGATTCCTCCTTTGCCGAATGGTGGTGATGAAAGGCCCTCGCACAACATTTATTATACGCAGAGGCGGCGCGGAAGTAAACCGTGGCCAGGCGGCAAGGGCGGCTGGCGCGGTCCTGCTTGCAATGGCAGCCCATTCGGTTTAAAGTGTCCAGCCTGTTTGAGAGGCTGATTGTTAACATCGTGTCCCTGTGTGATTCTATGGAAATCGTGTTAGCCAAACATGCCGGCTTCTGCATGGGCGTGCGCCGGGCCGTGGAAACGACCATGGAACTGGTCGAGAAGGGCGAGGGGCCCATTGCCACCTTTGGCCCGTTGATCCACAACCCCCAGGTCTTGCAGCAACTGGAACGCCAGGGGGTGCGGGTGTTGCAGGATATTCCGGACAAGGCCTCCGGCATCGTGGTGATCCGGGCGCACGGGGTGCCGCCGGAGCAGAAGGCGCGGTTGGAGGCATCCGGCGCCACGGTGGAGGACGCCACCTGTCCGCGGGTATTGAAAGTCCAGGCGATCATCGCCCGCTACCGCAAGGAGGGGCGTGCGACGGTCATTGTCGGCGACCGCGACCATGCCGAAGTCGTCGGCCTGATGGGCTATGCCGGGGAATCGGGACAGGTGGTGAGCACTCTCGCCGAGGCGGAGGCGCTTACGCTTGCCGGCCCCTACATCATCGTCAGCCAGACCACCCAGGACGAAATGATGTTCGAGCAGATCACCGCTCGGATTCTCGACCGCTTTCCCCACGGCAAGGTTTTCAACACCATCTGCGATTCCACCCACAACCGGCAGGAAGAGGTGCGCGAGATGTGCGGCGAGGTGGAGGCGCTCATCGTGGTGGGCGGCAAAACCAGCGCCAACACCAAACGACTGGCCGAGATCGCCGAAGGGCTCGGGGTGCCGGTTTTTCTGGTGGAGACCGCGACGGAACTCGATACCGCGGTGTTGCGCCGCTTCGCCAAGGTCGGCATCACCGCCGGCGCCTCCACTCCTACCTGGATCATTGAGCAGGTGATGGACCTGCTCGGCTCGCTGGCGCCCTAACCGCAAGGCCGGCGGCGCCCAACCAACCGTGTGACGGAACATGCTGAACTGGTTCAAGAAAAAACTGAGTGGCGAGACTCCGGCCCCGGCGGCAAGCACCGCCGTTGCGCCTGAAACGGCCAGTGCCGCCGCCAGCACCCCGGCGCCGCCGGAAAAGGGCTCCCTCTTCCAGCGCCTGCGCGAGCGGCTCGGCAAGACCAGGGACGCCCTGGTCAGCCGGGTGGATACCCTTTTCCTCGGCCGCAAGGTGATCGACGACGAATTACTCGACGAGCTGGAGGAGATCCTCATCACTGCCGATCTCGGCGCCGCCACGGTGCTTGATCTGCTCACAAAGACCCGCGAGCAGATCAAGCGCGATCAGCTGCGCGATCCGCAGGCCCTGAAGGCGGTGCTTAAGCAGCTCATCCAGGGCTACCTGGCGCAAGCCGAGCAGGGGGCGACCCTGGCCATGCCCGAGTCCGGCCCCTTTGTCATCATGGTGCTGGGGGTCAACGGGGTGGGCAAGACCACCACCATCGGCAAGCTCGCCTACAAGTTCAAGCAGGCCGGCCAGCGGGTGTTGCTGGTGGCGGCGGACACCTTTCGGGCCGCGGCCATCGAGCAGTTGCAGGTGTGGGGCGAGCGCATCGGAGTCGAGGTGGTGGCCCAGCAGCAGGGCGCCGACCCCTCCTCGGTGATTTACGACGCTCTCGACTATGCCCGGCCGCGCCAGTTCGACGTGATCATCATCGACACCGCCGGCCGCCTCCATACCAAGGTGAACCTCATGGAGGAGTTGAAGAAGATCAAGCGGGTGATGGCCAAGCAGTTGCCCGGCGCGCCCCACGAGACCATGCTGGTGCTCGACGCCACCACTGGCCAGAACGGCATCAGCCAGGCCCGTCAGTTCAACGAGGCGGTGGAGATCACCGGGCTCACGCTCACCAAGCTCGACGGCACCGCCAAGGGCGGCATCGTGGTGAACATTTGCCGGGAGTTCAAGATTCCCATCCGCTTCATCGGCATCGGCGAGCAGATGGAGGATCTGCGCGACTTCGACCCGGCCCAGTTCGTCGAGGCCCTGTTCGGCAACAACGGCGGCGCCGCATGATCGTCTATCGTCGCCAGGGGTCTTCGGGCTGTGGCGGTTGCCTCCTCATCGGGGCTCTGATTCTGCTCGCCATGGGCGGGGCGCCGCTGTTGCTCAATGTCATGGGCTTCCTGCTCGCCTCGGGTCTCTTCACCATCCTGGCGCTCATCGCCATCTTCCGCTTTTTCATCTACTATGCCCGCCGCCAGGCAAAGCTCTATGAGCGGAGCCAGACCGAGAGCCACAACCTCTTCGTCTTCCTGCTGGTGCGGATCCTGGTGCGCATCGCCCAGCTCGACGGCACCATCACCAAGGCGGAAATCGGGACCATCACCAATTTTTTCCGGAGCCATTTGCGCTACACCCAGAGTCAGCTCTACTGGGTGAAGGACCTCATCAACGAGGCCACCACCGCCACCGAACCCCTGGAAGGTCTGCTGGCCGAGTTCAAGAGCCGGTTTGCCTATGAGCCGCGGTTGATCCTGCTGGAACTCGTCTATCAGGTGCTGTTCACCAACGAACGGGTGCGTGACGAAGAACTGGCGGTGCTCCAGCGCATTGCCGACTATCTCGACATCGCCCCCTACGACCACCAGACGATTCGCGCCAGGTACATGGCCCGTTCCCGTGAAGGGGCGGCCCGCGAAGAACGCTACTACGAAATCCTGGGGCTCTCTCCCGGCGCCACCTTTGAAGAGATCAAAGCGGCCTATCGCAAGCTCAGCATGCAATACCATCCGGACAAGGTGAACCACCTGGGCGAGGAGTTCCGACGGGTGGCGGAGGAGAAGATGAAGGAACTGAACGAGGCGTACCAGTTCCTCAAGAAGAAGTTCGGCCAGTAGCCTCAGCCGCTGACCGACTTGTCGAAATTTTTTTCCAGAAAGGTGCATTCCGCCGGCGAGAGGTCGAAACGGATCTGCGCCTCCTCGATGATTTGCCGCCGCGATCTGTGCGGGTGCTGCTGCACCGTTTCGCTGAGCCAGCGGATAGCCCGTTTCATCTTGTCGCCCGGAGACTGGACCGGGTTGATATCGTCCATGCGTTCCTCCTGAAGGGTTTTCTTTGTTCATTTTCTTTGCGTGCCCAAAGAAAACGAACCAAAAGAAAGGGCCCCGATCACTGGTCCGCCTGCGGCGGATGCCCTGCGCTCCTCGATCAGACCGGGCGCTGCGGAACTCGGGCTGACGCCCTCAGACAGTCCTCGCGCTTATCCAGCCTGCTCTCTGGTGCTCGGCTGCGTGAAACGGGACTCAAAAAAATACACCGCTGAAAGAACCCCTCTAATGGCACCTAAACCTTGCGGACGATGACGCCGCCCAACGGCGGCACGCAGATCCGGATGTGGCAGGGCGCCTCGCCAAAGGGTTCGGCCACCGCCTCTTTGATGTCCGGGTTGCTCACCCCGCTGCCGCCGAATTCCGTCGCATCGGTGCAGAAGAGCTGTTCGTAGCGTCCCGGTTCCGGCACCCCTAGGGGATAGTCATGGAGCACCTGCGGCGTGAAGTTCAGGAGGCAGACGACCATCTCGCCCTGTCTTTTGCCGATGCGGGCAAAGGCGATGACGCTGTTGTCCACATCCTTGAAATCCATCCACCGGAAGCCCTCGTGGGAAAAATCGATTTCCCACAGGGCCGGGGTTTGGCGATAGAGCTGGTTCAGGGCGCGGACGAAACGGTGCACTCCCTGATGGAAGGGACCCTGTTCCAGGAGGTGCCAGTCGAGGCTCACCTTGCAGTACCACTCGGAAAACTGGCCGAACTCGCCGCCCATGAAGAGCAGCTTCTTGCCCGGATGGGTCCAGAGGAAGAAGAGCAACAGACGCAGGTTGGCGAACTTCTGCCAGGGGTCGCCCGGCATCTTCTCGAGCAGCGAACGCTTGCCGTGCACCACCTCGTCGTGCGAAAGGGGCAGGATGAAATTCTCGCTGAAGGCATAGAGCAGCGAGAAGGTGAGCGCGCTGTGGTGGTACTTGCGGAAGAGCGGCTCCTTGCTGAAGTAGCCCAGGGTGTCGTTCATCCAGCCCATGTTCCACTTGAAGCCGAAGCCCAGGCCTCCCCAGTTCGCCGGCTTCGATACCCCGAAGAAGCTGGTCGATTCCTCGGCCACCATGATGGCGCTTGGATACTGGCCATAGACTATGGTGTTGAGGTGGCGGAGGAAGTCGATGGCCTCGATGTTTTCCTTGCCGCCGTATGGGTTGGGGACCCACTCGCCTTCCCGCCGGGCATAGTCGAGGTAGAGCATGGAGGCGACCGCATCGACCCGCAGGCCGTCGATGTGGTACTTGTCGAGCCAGAAGAGCGCGTTGGCGAGGAGGAAGTTGCTTACCTCCTTGCGGCCGTAGTTGAAGATCAGGGTGCCCCACTCCGGGTGCGCGCCCTGGCGCGGGTCCTCATGCTCGTAAAGGGCGGTACCGTCAAAGCGGCAGAGGGCGTGACCGTCGGTGGGAAAATGGGAGGGCACCCAGTCGAGAATGACGCCGATGCCGTGCTGGTGGCAGGTATCGACCAGGGACATGAACTCCTGCGGGGTGCCGTAGCGGCTGGTCACCGCATAGTAGCCGGTGACCTGGTAACCCCAGGACTCGTCGAGCGGGTGTTCCATGACCGGCATGAGTTCGAGGTGGGTAAACCCCATCTCCTTGACGTAGGGCACCAGGGTATCGGCGATTTCGCGGTAGGTGAGGAAGCGCGAAGGATCGCCGGGGTCGCGGCGCCAGGAGCCGAGGTGTACTTCGTAGATCGCCATGGGCTGTTCGTGCACCGGCCGGTTGCCCCGGTTGGCCAGCCAGTCGCCGTCATGCCAGTGGTAGGTGTCGATGTCGCAGATCAGCGAGGCGCTTTTGGGCCGCAATTCGGCATAGAACTGGAAGGGGTCGGCCTTCTCGATGATGGCGCCTTCCTGCGAGCGGATCTCGAACTTGTACGGTTCACCCGGACCAACGCCGGGAATGAAGAGTTCCCACACCCCGGAGGAACCGAGCACCCGCATCTGGTGGACGCGGCCGTCCCAATAATTGAAGTTGCCGAGCACGCTGACCCGCCGGGCGCTGGGCGCCCAGACCCGGAAGATGGTGCCGTCGATGCCGTCGATTTTCGTGACGTGGGCGCCCAATTTCTCATAGAGCCGGTAGTGGGTGCCGTTGTTGAAGAGATACTGGTCATAGTCGGAGAGCTGCGGCAGAAAGCAGTAGGGGTCGCGAAAGCGGTGCGTGGTGCCGTCGTAGAAGGTGGCCTCGTATTCGTAGGCAAAAGGCTCGGTACGGTTGGGAAGGACGAGCTCGAAGAGTCCTTCCTCCCGGGTCCGGTACATCTCGCGGCGTTCGTCGTCGCTAATCAGGAACACCGCCGTAGCGTGGGGTTGGAAGGTGCGGATTACCGCGGCCGGCGGCTGATGATCCAAAAGGTGAAAGCCCAGGACCCCGAAGGGGTCATAGTGGTCCGAGTGGACGATCCGGTCGATTTCGCGCAGCAGTTCCAGGGACATGGTATCTCTCGCAGGGTGACGATTCGTTGTCGGGTTATTGTAGCACATCTTCGCGCGGGTGGTGGGCGTTTTTCCGGCCGCCCGTTTCCTGCCTCGTTGCCGGTGCGGGCCGTGGCTTGCGCGATCCGTCCCGCGGTGGTAGAGTGATCGCCATGGAAAGCCTGCAAGGGTACTTTCTCCTCGCCACGCCCCACATGCCGGACCCGCGCTTTGCGGAAACCGTGGTCTATCTCTGTGCCCACAATGCGGAGGGGGCCATGGGGCTCATCGTCAACCAACCCCTGTCGGACCTCAGCCTGGCCGATCTCTTTCGGGAGGCCGGGGCGGCGCTGCCGAACCGGACGCTGCCGCCGCTCTATCTCGGTGGTCCGGTGGAGGAGGAGCATGCCTTTTTCCTCTATTCGGCCGACTACCACCTCGATCCCAGCCTCACCATCGCCCCTTCCGTGTGTCTGACCCGCGATCCCCGCATCCTCCACGATCTGGCCGCCGGCCGCGGCCCGCGCCATTTTCTGCCCGCCCTCGGCTATGCCGGCTGGGGAGCGGGACAATTGGAGGCGGAGCTGGCGGTGGAGGGCTGGCTGGCCCTGCCCGGCTGCGAGCAGATCATCTTCCACACCCCGGACGAACACAAATGGCACCGGGCCGCCCAGGCCCACGGCATCGACATCACCCTCTTCGGCGACGTGGTCGGTTCCGCCTGAATCATTTTTTTACCTCCTTCGGCAACCATTCTTTGCTTGGCCAACTGCCCGGAACAGGGTATAGAATGGCTCCATCATGAAGGAAGCCATGCATGCGTATCCGTCTTTTCTTGCCGAGGAGGCCGAGGTCGGCGTCACCCCGCGGGTCTCGATTCTCTCGGCGCCGCTGGCCGCCACGGTAAGCTGGGGAGCCGGCACCGACCAGGGCCCCCGCGCCATCCTCGAGGCCTCGCCGGCCTTGGAGGTCTTCGACGACGAACTGCTTCAGGAAACGATATGGGCTGGGATTGAAACCCTGGCGCCGCTTGATTTTGCGGGCTGTTCGCTGGAGGCGGTGAGCGAGCGCATCTGCCAGGCGGTGGGCGAGGCCCTGGCCCGCGACCGCTTCCCGGTGCTGCTCGGTGGCGAACACAGCGTCACCACCGGCGCGGTGGCAGCCCTGCTCCGCCACCATCCCGACCTCCATGTGGTGCAGATCGACGCCCATCTCGACCTGCGCGACAGCTATGAAGACACCCTCCTGAGCCACGCCGCGGTCATGCGGCGGCTCGATGATCTGGCTGTTCCCTTCACCCAGGTCGGCATCCGTTCCTTTTCCCAGGAAGAGTGGCTGCTGGTGCGGGAGCGCGGTTGGCAGCCTTTTTTCATGCATCGCATCAAGGCGGAGGCGGATTGGATCGCGCAGATCGTGGCGGAAATCAAGGGCCCGGTCTATCTGACCGTGGACGTGGATGGTCTCGATCCGGCAATCATGCCGGCCACCGGCACCCCGGAGCCGGACGGCATGGGCTGGACCATGGCCATCGACCTGATCCGCGCCATTGTGCGCGAAAAACAGCTGGTGGGCATGGATGTGGTGGAATTCGCTCCGCGGCCCGGCGCCGAGCATGCCGCTTTTCTCGCGGCCAAGCTCATCTACCGGACCCTCGGGTATCGCTTCGCGTCATTGCTTGCCGGTCAGGGAGGACGGCCATGAAGAAGGAACTTGCCAAGATCTTTGCCTGCCGCCAGTGCGGCCACTGTTGCCACGGCGAAACCACGGTTTCGCTCACGCCTGACGATCTCGCCCGCATGGTCGCGTACCTGCGCCTGTCGGAGGCCGAGGTGCGGCAGCGCTATCTGCGGGAGACCGACGGCGTGATCCAGATGCGGATCGTGGAGGGCCACTGCATCTTTTACAAGGAGGGCTGCACCATCCATCCCGGCAAGCCCTGGCGCTGCACCGAATGGCCGCTTCACCCGAGCATTCTCACCGATCCCAACAATTTCACGGCGATCCGCGACTCCTGCCCTGGCATCAAGCGCGACGTGAGCTACGAAGAATTCTGCCGGGTGCTGCGCAAACTCATCGAGGCGCGCAAGTAGGGTGCGCTTCGAGTTCCTCTTCTTCGGCAAGCCCAAGGCGGCCTATCTGGCGACAGGCATCGACGACTTTGTCGGTCGGCTTGGTCACTACGCCGAAATCTCCATCAAAACACTCAAGGAACAGAAGGGCAACGACCGGGAGGGTGAGCGGGTACTCGCCAAGGAAGGGGAGGAACTGCTGCGCCACATTGCCAAGGGCAGTTACGTGGTGGCGCTCGATGTGGGGGGCCGGGAATACTCCTCCGAACAACTGGCGGAGGTGATCACCCGCTGGGAAGGGCAGGGGAGCAACCAGGTTACCTTCATCATCGGCGGGCCGCTGGGTCTCGCTGCCTCAGTCCGCGAGCGGGCCGACCTGCTGCTGTCGCTTTCCCGCCTCACCTTTACCCACGACCTGGCGCGGCTGCTGCTCGTGGAGCAACTCTATCGCGCCTACACCATCAAGGCCGGAACGGGGTATCACAAATAAACGAGTGGCGCGGATAATCGCCGATCATACCGCCACTACGGCGGTCACTTCCGGCACCTCGCTCTTGAGGAAACGCTCGATGCCGTTCTTGACCGTGGCATCGGACATGGGGCACCCTTTGCACGCCCCGGTGAGCTGCACCTTGACCACGCCATCGGCAGAAACATCGACCAGCACCACGTCGCCGCCGTCCTGTCGCAATGTGGGCCGCACCTTTTCCAGCGCCGCCTGCACCCTGTCGCGCATCTGAAAACCCCTCGGTAAAGGAACCGTTTTTTCGTTTCGTTCGCCCACTGTAGCACAACGCCCAGGTTCCGGCAACCGTCGCCGTCCGCGGACTTTGCTTGACAAGCCGGTCGCGCCTCATCCACAATGAAGTCCGGCCGCGGCCATCAGGTGTCTCGGCCCCACGCGCTTTTTCTGTGCCAATTGCCGCCGGAAGAAAGTAGAATACAAAAACGTCGGGCGTTCGCCCGGCGACACCCAACCCGAAGGGGGAGCCACCATGGCCCGAGCGCACGGCTATCAGACCGGAATTCTGCTGGAATCAGGGACCAACGAGCTGGAGATCATCACCCTCTATCTCCAGTGGCTTGATCCGGTGACCAAGGCGGTGAACCGCACCGCTTACGGGATCAACGCCGCCAAGATCCGCGAGCTGGTGGCCATGCCGACCAACCTCACCGAGGTGCCGGAGAGTCACCCTTCCATGCGGGGCGTCTTTTTGCTCCGCAACCGCACCATTCCCCTGATCGACCTCTGCCACTGGTTCCAGTACGAGCCGGACCTTTCGCCCGAGGCGCAGGCCAAGTGGGTGGTGGTGGTCACCGAGATCAACGGCAAACTCTTCAGCTTCATCACCCATGGCGTGGACAAGGTCTACCGCGTCTCCTGGGACCGCATCCTGCCCCCCCCCGACCTCATTTCCTACCACAGCAGCCTCACCGGCGTCTGCCTGGTGGACAACCAGATCATCCAGATGGTGGACTTCGAGAAGATCTGCGCCGACATTGATCCGGCCATGGCCATCGATGCCGAGGCCCATGCCATCAGCCAGCAAGCCACTGCCGCCCAGGCCGCCAAGTCGGTGGTGATCGCCGACGACTCCTCGGTGATCCGCGAACAGATCAGCCATACCCTGGAAAAAGCCGGCTACCAAGTGGTTGCCCATCACGATGGCCAGGCCGCCTGGGAGTATCTGGAGGAGCTGCGGCGGCGAGGCGAACTGGAGCGCAAGGTGCTGGCGGTGATCACCGACATCGAGATGCCGCGCATGGACGGCCACCATCTCTGCCTCAAGATCAAGGAAAACCCGGAGTACGAACGGATTCCGGTCATGCTTTTCTCCTCGCTCATCAACGACAGCGCCCGCCACAAGGGCGAAGCGGTGGGCGCCGACGACCAGATATCCAAGCCGGAACTGGGCGAGTTGGTGACCCGGCTGCAAGCGTGTCTGGTCAGAAAACAGGGATGAGCCGCGGGCCGGCCTCTTCCGGCGATTCCCCGGCAAAAGGGTTTGACCCTTTTCCGGCTTTGGGGAACTCCCGCGGCATGAGCCACCCGTATCAGCGCAGCCGGTTGTCCTGACATGTACCTCTACCGCAGCAACCGGATCGAAACCCTCGCCGCCTGCCTCGGCGAACTCTGCGCCGAACCGCCCGCCTCGCCACTCGCCCGCGAGTGCATCGTGGTGCAGAGCAAGGGCATGGCCACCTGGCTTGCCATGCAGCTGGCCGACCGTTTCGGGGTGTGGGCCAATCCCGATTTTCCCCATCCGCGCCAGTTGATCGAACGGCTGCTTGTCGCCACCCTGGGTGAACGTGCCGCCCTGGCTGCCGACTGGAACCGCGACCGCCTGACCCTCGCCATTCTGGAGGAGTTGCCGCCCCAACTCGATAAACCCGAGTTTGCCCCGATTGCCCGGTATTTTGCCAGTGGCCACGACGACCTGAAGTGGCTGCAGTTGGCCGAACGCCTCGCTCAGGTCTTCGACCAATATGCGGTCTTCCGGCCGGAGTTGGTGCTGGGGTGGGAGGCCGGCGGCAATGAGGTGCCCGAACCGCAGGAGAGTTGGCAGCCGGTGCTGTGGCGGGCGGTGGCCAGCCGGCTGGTTTCGCCGGCCACCCTCTACCACGAAGCATACGCGGCACTGCAGGCTGGCCGCCTTCTGGACCGCGCGGCCTTGCCCGATCGCCTTTTCCTCTTCGGCATCACCACCCTGCCGCCGGTTTACCTGAGCCTGCTGGCGGAACTGGCCAGCCAGCTGCCGGTGCATCTCTTGCTTTTCTCGCCGGCGGAGGAGTACTGGGGCGAGACCGCCTCGTCTGGCGCGGTGGCGCGCCTGCTGCGCGAAAGCGCGGCGTCGGCGGACCTCCATCTTGAAACCGGCCACCCGCTGCTCGCCTCCCTCGGTACCCTGGGGCGCGATTTTCAGGTCTTGCTCGAAGAACGGGTGGCCACGGCCATGGCCGACCATACTCTCTTCGTCGCCCATGCGGCGCCGCGCTCCCTGCTGCATCAGCTACAAAACGATATCCTCCGCCTGTGCCATCGTCATCCCCGCGCCGACGCCGCCGAGTGTCAGCCACTTCTGCTCGCTGCGGAAGACGATTCCCTGGTCATCCATTGCTGCCACAGCCCGTTGCGGGAGGTGGAGGTGCTCCAGGACCAGCTGCTCGCCCTGCTTGGCAGGCAGGAGGTGCAGCCGCGCGACATCGCGGTGATGGTGCCGGACATCGAGACCTACGCGCCGTTCATCGAGGCGGTTTTCGACCGCGACCCGGCGGACCCCCGCTACATCCCGTTCCGCATCGCCGACCGCACCCTGAATCGCGAGGCGCCCCTGATCGAGGCCTTTTTCTCGCTGCTTGCCCTGTTGCCCGGCCGGTTGACCGCCCCGCAGCTGCTCGATTTCCTCGCCGTCGTGGCGGTGCGGGAACACTTCGGCATTGCCGCGGAGGAGTTGCCGACCCTGGAGCGCTGGACCAACGAGTCCGGCATCCGTTGGGGCATCGACGAGGCCGACCGCGCCCGCCATGGTCAGCCGGCCGCACGCCAGAACACCTGGGGCTTCGGCTTCGACCGCCTGCTGCTCGGTTACGCCATGCCAGCCGGTGAGCGTTTCTGCTGGCAGGGGGTGCTGGCCTACGACCAACTGGAAGGCCAGGACGCCGATCTGCTGGGCCGCTTCCTCACCTATGGCGAAGCCCTCTTCGACTGGGCTGCCCAAAGCGGCAGCGCCCGGACCCTCCTGGAGTGGCAGGAGGCGGTCGCGGCACTGCTGGGCGCCATTTTCCGCAACGGACCCGAGGAGGGGTGGCAGCATCGCCAGCTCCTCGACGCTGCCGCCGCCCTGGCCGTTGACGCCGCCCGGATCGGCAACAACCGAACCCTGACCCTGCCGGCCTATGGGCGCTTGCTCAAAGCACGCCTTGAAGAGAATTATGGCAGCCACGGTTTTCTTCAGGGCGGGGTCACCTTCTGCGCCATGCTGCCCATGCGCACCATCCCCTTTGCGGTCATCTGCCTGCTGGGGCTCAACGACGGCGCCTTCCCGCGCCTGCATCATGCGGTGAGCTTCGATCTCGTCGCCCGTGAGCCCAGGCGGGGCGATCGGTCCCGTCGCAACGACGACCGCTATCTCTTTCTGGAGGCCTTGCTGGCGGCCAGGCAGCGGTTGTATCTGAGCTACGTCGGCCGCAGCAGCCGCGACAATGCGGTACTGCCGCCCTCGGTGGTGGTGGACGAACTGCTGGACTGTCTGGCCGAAGGGTGGCTGCTGCCGGACGGCGAGGCCGGCCAGTCAGCCGAGGCGCATCGCAAGGCCGTGGCGGCGCGGCTGGTGGTGTCCCATCCGTTGCAGCCCTTCAGCCCGCGCTATTTCATGGGCAAGGAACCGCGGCTGCTCAGTTTTGCCCCGGAGTATCATGGCGCCGCCCAGGCCGGGCTGGGCCAAGCCATACCGCTGCCCGCCTTTGCCGACCACCTGCCGCCGCCCGCCGTTGCCGATGGCAGGGTGACCCTGGCCGACCTGCGGCAATTGCTCCGCAATCCGGCCCGTTTCTTCTGCCGCCAGCGTCTCGGGCTGCTGCTGCACGACAGGGAAGAAACCGTCCCCGAGCGGGAGCCCCTGACCATGAGCGCCTTGGAGCGGCATGAACTCGGCAATCTGCTGCTGGCCCAATCGCTTGACCCGGCCCTGGCATCTTTGGTTGCCCTGTTGCAGGCCAAGGGGGTGTTGCCTGCGGGTGGGGCGGGGCCGGCGGTGCTCGACGACGTGTGGCGGCAGGTGGCGCCGATTCGGGCGGAGCAAGTTCGGCAGCAGCGCGGTGCCACCCCCGCCACCCTGACGGTCGACCTGCCGTTGGCCGCGGACCTGCGTCTGGTCGGCACCTTGCCCGAGGTCTACGACTGGGGCCTGTTGCGGCTTCGGCCGGGCAAATTGAACCCGTTTTTTTATCTCGCCTGCTGGCTCGATCATCTCACGGCCTGCGCCTTCTCGCCTGACCGTGCCCTGCAGACCGTCCTCATTGGCCGGGGCAAGAAGGAGGAGGTGGCAATGGCGCGTTACCGCCCGGTGGCGGAGGCGGCCGCGCTGGTCGCGCAGCTGGCAGGGTGGCGGGTCGCAGGCGAGGCGAGGCCGTTGCCCTTTTTCCCGGTGGCGGCCCATGCCTATGCCGAGGCCGTGACCGCCGGCAAGGGCGAGGAGGCGGCGCGTCACGCGGCCTGGCGCGCCTTCACCCCATCGTCGTTCAACGGCGGCGTCCCGGCCGAGGGGGAGGACCCCTACATCCAGAAGGTCTTTGGCCGCGACTTCTTCGCCGACCGTGTCCTGACCGCGGAATTTGCCGCCCTGGCGGTGCAGGTTTTCGGCCCGCTCCTCGACCATCTGGAGCAGTCGCCATGAACCAGCCCTTTGAGCCCATGACCCTGCCGCTTGCCGGCGTGCAGCTCATCGAGGCCAGCGCCGGCACCGGCAAGACCTATTCCATCGCCTCCCTCTATCTTCGCCTGCTGCTCACGCGGCGGCTGGGGGTGGAGCAGATTCTGGTGGTCACCTTCACCGAGGCGGCCACCGCCGAGCTGCACGAACGGGTGCGCAGCCGGTTGCAGGCGGCGATCCAGGTCTTTGCAAGCGGCGAGCCCGGCCAGGACGACTTCCTGCGCGACCTCATGGCCTCCCGCCCTGATCGAACCACCGACCTGGCGCTGCTGCAAAAGGCGCTGGCCAGCATCGACGAGGCGGCGATCACCACCATCCACGGTTTCTGCCACCGCATGCTGCAACGGGGCGCCTTTGAAAGCGGCATGCTCTTTGATCTGGAACTGGTGAGTCAGGTCGAGCCGCTGGTGCAGGAGGTGGTGCATGATTTTTTGGCCACCCTGAGCCACGCCGAAGAGCCGCGGCTGGTGGCCCTCTTCCATGGGATGATGACCGAGCCCGAGTTGCTCGCCTGGGCGCGGGAGGCGGTGCGGCATCGGGAGTTTCCGCTCACCGGCCTACCGGATCTTGCCCCCGGGTACCTGCTGCGCCAAGCCCTGGCGGCCTTTGGCGAGGCGCAGGAGATGTGGCAGCGTGAGAGTGCCGCCATCCGTGCCAGCTGCGAGACCGCCGGCTTTATCAAGGAGTTTCGGGTCAAGCTGGCGGCTGGCCTGCTGGACCGCCTGGCGGCCTATCTCGACACCCCTGCGCCTGCCTCCTTCATCCTGCCTGCCGGTGCCGAGTCGTTGACCCCTGACGCCTTCACCGGCGCCGCAGGCCGTAAAAAGGTATGCACGGCCCCGGCGATCAAGAAGGGCGATATCCCGCACCATCCCTTCTTCGAACAGTGGCAGCGGTATGTGGGGGCGGTGGCCAAATTGCGGCAAGGCTTTGTGGCCGCAACCCTGGCGCAGCTCGCGACCTTCGCGCGGCAGGAACTGCCGCGCCGGCTCTACCGCGATCAGGCCCAATCCTTCGACGACCTGCTCCACGGCCTTGACCGCGCCCTCTCTGGTCCGGGCGGCCCGGCTCTGGCCGCCTTCATCCGCGCCAGCTATCCGGTGGCGCTCATCGACGAGTTCCAGGACACCGATCCGGTCCAGTACCGGATCTTTCAGGCGATTTACGGCCAAGCGGCGGAACAGACCGGCCTGTTTCTGATCGGCGACCCCAAGCAGGCGATCTATGCGTTTCGCGGGGCCGACATCTTCGCCTATCTCAAGGCCGCGGCCGATGCCGGCGATTGCCATACCATGACCACCAACTGGCGGGCCGACAACGGCTTGGTCAGCGCGGTGAACCGGCTCTTTGGCGGCGCGCTCGGCCCCTTCCTGGATGAGCGCATCGTCTTTACGCCGGTCTCCGGCGCCCACGCCGAGACACGCTGGCAGGGGCAGGGCGCCTGGCAGGCGCCGCTCCAGTTCCTGGCCCTGCCCGCCGAGTATCTGCCCGGTCGGGGCAACCGGATTGCCGCCACTACCCTTGAAGAGCTGATGCCGGAACTGGTGGCGCGCGACATCGTCCGGCTGCTGACCAGCGGCAGCCGCATTGAGGGGCGGGCAGTGCGGCCGGCCGACATCGCGGTGCTGGTGCACAAGAACAGGCAGGCCGACGCGATGCAGCAGGCCCTCCATCGTCACGGCGTGGCCTCGGTGTTGCAAAGCCGAGCCAGTGTCTTCGACAGCCACGAGGCGCGGGAACTGCTGCTGCTGCTATGGGCGGTGGCGGAACCGGTCGATTCGCTACGGCTGCGTTCCGCCCTGGTCACCGATTATCTCGGCCTCTCGGCTGGCGAGCTGTTACAGCTCGATCGCGATGAGCAGGCACTGCAGGTGTGGCTCGACCGTTTCGGCCGCTGGCATCAGCTGTGGCGCGATCATGGTTTCATGCGGTTCATGGGACAGTGCCGCGAGGAGGCCGGGATCACCGCGCGGCTGGTCCGTTACGCCGACGGCCTGCGGCGTCTCACCAACCTGCGTCACCTGAGCGAACTCCTCCACGCCCGCGAGCAGCAGACCCACTGCCGCCCCCTGGCCCTCTGTGCCTGGCTGGCCGAACAATGCCGCGACAGGGAGGGGGCGGAAGAGGCGGAACTGCGGTTGGAGAGCGATGCCGAGGCGGTGCAGCTCGTCACCATCCATCGCAGCAAGGGCTTGCAATATCCCGTGGTCTACTGCCCTTATCTGTGGCGCGGCCTGAGCGACCGCCGACCGCCGCCAAAATTCCTGACCTACCATGACCCGGCCGCCGAGTGGGCAGGCCGGCTCGCGGTTTTTCCCGATGCGACCCAGCGGGCGGAACAGGAGCGGGAGACTTTTGCCGAGAACCTGCGGCTCCTCTATGTGGCAGTCACCCGTGCCAAACACTGCTGCCTCATCCCGTGGGCCGGCGCCTCTTCCTATTCTTCGTCGGCCCTGGCCTACCTTCTGCACCGGGCCACTTCGCCGTCGGCGGCGCTGGACGAGTGGTACAGCCAGCTGGACAGTCTTTCCCACGCCGAGCTTTTTGACCGGCTGGCCCGGCGGGTTGCAAGGGAAGAGGGGTGGGGGTTGCGGGTGCTCGATCCCGGCGAACAGGTGAAACCTCTGGCCGCGGCCACCGCCACCGCCACGCTGCCCCCCTGCCCAGTGCCGATGGTGCAGGTGGATCGCGGCTGGCGGGTTGGCAGCTTCTCGGGCCTTACCGCCAGCGCCACGGCAAGTACGCCGGAAGGGGAACGCGATTACGATGCGGTCGCCGCAGCCTCTGCGCCCGCTGCCGAGGCCCCGGCCGGCGAGGTGCTGCTGGCCGCGTTTCCCAAAGGCGCCACGGCGGGCAACTTTTTCCACCGGCTGCTGGAGGTGGCGGATTTTCAGGCCGCCGCCCCCGAGCTTCTGCCGCTGGTGACCGAGCAGCTCCGCGCCTTTGGTTTTGCAGGGGAGCCGTGGCAGGAGCCGGTCTGTCTGGCGATGCAGGAGATGCTGGCCACGCCTTTGGCGCCGGCGGCCTTTGCCCTGCGCGACCTTGCGCCGGCGCAGCGGCTGCACGAGCTGCCCTTCCTCTTTCCGGTGCGCTCGGCTGGCAGCGGCGCGGTGCGCCAGCAGGATTTGTCGCGGGCGATGGCCGTCGAGGCGGCCGGCGTCATGGCCGACTATGCCGACCGGTTGGCAGCCCTGGCCTTCGTGCCGCTGGCCGGTTATCTCAAGGGCTTTGTCGATCTCGTTTTCGAGCACCAGGGCCGCTGGTACCTCGTCGACTACAAGAGCAACCACCTTGGTGACCATTATCCGGATTACGAGCAGTCCGCCCTCTGCCGTGCCATGGCTGACCATCACTATTATCTCCAGTATCACCTCTACTGTCTGGCCCTGGACCGCTATCTGCGGTTGCGGCTCCCCGACTACCGCTATGAGGAGCACTTCGGCGGGGTCTTCTACCTCTTCCTCAAGGGCATGCATCCGGAGAAGCCTGGCAACGGCGTCTTTTACGACCGGCCGCCGGCGGCCCGGCTCGCGGCCCTGGCCGAACTCTTCGCGGGGAGGGAATGATGCAGAATCCCCTGGCTGCCGCGGTGGAGGCCTTGATTGATGGCGAGCATCTTGCCGCGGTGGATCGGTATTTGGTCCAGACCTTGCAACGCCTGGTCCCTCAGGCCACGCCGGTAGCCTTGCTGGCTGCCGCCTTGGCGCGGCGGGCCATTGACCACGGTCATGTCTGCCTCGATTGTGACCAGTTCGATCCGGCGCTGGTTGCCGTGCTGGCGGAGGTGCCTTTTTGGCCAAGCGAGCCGACGGCGGTGCTGGCTGATTTGGCGGCAAGCCCCCTGGTGGGTGACGGCGCCCACCCGAGCCCGCTGGTGCTGGTGGGCCAGCGTCTCTATCTCTTCCGCTACTGGCAGTATGAGACGCAGTTGGCAGCAGCGATCCGGTTGCGGGCCGGCGCGGATTTGCCGACCGAGGGGGCGGCCGAGGGGCTCACCCGGTTGTTGGCCGGCACCAGCATGAGTGCAAGCGCGGCCCAGCGCCAGGCCATCGTCATGGCGGCCACCCGCCGGCTCGCCGTGATCTCCGGTGGTCCCGGCACCGGCAAGACCACCATCGTGCTCTATCTGCTGGCGTTGATCCAGGAGCTGGCCAAGGCCAGCGGCCGCGACTTTGCGCGGATCCTGCTGCTGGCCCCCACCGGCAAGGCCGCGGCGCGACTGGCGCAGTCGGTGCAGGAACGGCTGGCCGCCCTGCCGGTGGACGAGGCGGTCCGCGCCGCCGTGCCCCGTGAGGCCGCCACCATCCACCGCGCCTTGGGCTATCAGTACCGCACCCCCACCACCTTCCGCCATGGGCCGGACAATCCGTTGCCGGCCGAGGTGGTGATCGTGGACGAGGCCTCCATGGTCGATCTCGCTCTGATGGCCAAGCTCTTTGGCGCCGTGGCACCCGAGGCCCGGCTGGTGCTGCTGGGCGACAAGGATCAGCTCGCCTCGGTGGAGGCAGGCTCCCTCATGGGCGATCTCTGCCTGGCCGCCGGCCTCGAGGCCTCAGGGGAGGGCGTCCCCCCCAGCCGACTGGCCGGTTCGGTGGTGCAATTGGAGGAGAGTTTCCGTTTTGCCGCGGAAGAGGGCATCGGGGCGCTGGTACGGCAGCTCAAGGCCGGCGACAGCGACGCCCTGTTGGCCCTGCTCGACGGCCAGGCGCCCGACGCGGTGCTGCATCCTGCCACGCTGCCCCTGGCCGCCAATGGCCCATTGAACGAGGCGATCACCGAGGGGTATCGTTCCTATCTGGCGGCAACGAGCCCGGACGAGGCCCTGGCCCGCCTCCATGATTTCCGGGTGCTGTGCGCCCATCGCCGCGGCCCGGTCGGGGTACGGGCGGTGAACGAGCTTTGCGTGCGGGTGCTGGCCGAAGCGGGTTGGTTGCGGCCAGAGGGGGAGTGGTATAAAGGGCGGCCGCTGATGATCACCGCCAACAATTATGCGCTCAAGCTCTTCAACGGCGATCTCGGTGTGGTCTGGCCGGACCCGGCCGAGGGTACCCTGCGCGCCTGGTTCATCGACCAGGACAGCGGCCGGCTGCGCGCCCTGCCGCCCGGCAGGTTGCCGGCGCACGAGACGGCCTTTGCCATGACCGTGCACAAGAGTCAGGGCTCGGAGTTCACGCGGGTGGCGGTGGTGTTGCCGGAGGAGGTCTCACCGGTGTTGACCCGGGAATTGCTCTACACCGCGGTCTCCCGGGCGAGAAAGGCGGTCGCTCTTTTTGGCGCGCCGGAAATTTTGCGCCAGGCCGTGGCGCAGCGGGTGGTGCGCCGTTCCGGCCTGCGACAGCGGTTGACGGCCGGCGAATAGCCAGCCTATGGTTTTTTGAAGATTACTTGCAGCGCGTCACGGAGCGCCGACATGGTGTACGGCTTCTGGATGAAGCCGGCCAGTCCCTTGCCGGTAAAGCGCTGGGTCACTTCCTGCTCGTGATAGCCGCTGGAGAGCACCACCTGGACGTCGTTCCTGATGCGGCGCATTTCGCGGAAGGCCTCCTCACCATCCATGTGCGGCATGGTCAGGTCCATGATGACGCAATCGAGGATGTCCGCCTGTTTGCGGAAGACATCCAGCGCTTCGCGGCCGTCTCCGGCCGGGATCACGACAAAGCCCATGCGTTCGAGCATCTGACGGCCCACCGTGCGCACCGTTTCTTCGTCGTCGACCAGCAGCAAGGTCTTGCCGGCAAAGGCGGGATCGGCATAGCTGGGGATGGCCCTGGGTTGGCGGTCGCTGGCCGGCATGGCCGGAAAGAGCACTTTGATGGTGGAGCCGCGGCCGCTTTCGGTATACACCTTGATGGCGCCGCGATGGCTGCGGGCAATGCCGAGCACCGCCGACATCCCCAACCCACGGCCGGTGAATTTGGTGGTGAAGAAGGGATCGAAGAGCCGGCTCTTGATCTCGTCATCCATACCGCAACCGGTGTCGGCCACCTCGATATAGCAATAGACCCCTTCCGGCAGGTGCTGCTCGTAGACGAAGGTGTTGGCGAGGTACGCGGTATCGCACTCCATGGCGCCGCTGGTGATCGAGATGACGCCGCTCCGTTCGCCAATGGCCTCGGCCGCGTTGATCACCAGGTTCATGATCACCTGCCGCACCTGGGAGATATCCGCCTCCACCAAGGGAAGATTGGGGGCGAGATGGTATTTGAGGACGTTTTTCTTGGAGACCGAAACCTCCAGCATTTGGATCATGGCTTCGATGATCTCGGAAAGGTTGACGGCCTGCACCACGAAACGACCCTTGCCGGCATAGGCGAGCATCTGCTTGCACAGCTCGGCGGAGCGGCGGGCCGCCTTTTCGATGGCCAGGATGTTTTCGCGGGCCGGCGAGACCGGGGAGAGTTCGGAGAGGGCCAGATCGGCGTTGCCGAGGATGACCATGAGCAGGTTGTTGAAGTCGTGGGCAATGCCGCCGGCCAAGACACCAAGGCTTTCGAGCTTCTGCACATGGCGCATCTGCTCTTCGATTTTCTTGCGTTCGTCCTCGGCCCGTTTGGTGTCGGTGACATCCTGGAGCAGGCAGTGGGTCTGCTTCACCGCGCCGTTGGTGTCATAGCTGATCCGGCCGTTGATCGAGACATCGACGAACATGCCGTCCTTGCGGATCAGTTTGTACTCCACGCCGCTGATGGCGCCCTGTTGCTTGAGCTTGGGGAAATCCTCCTTGACCCGGTCAAGCCATTTGGGATGGACAAAGGCGGTGAAGGGTTTGCCGATTACCTCGGTCTTTTCCCGGTAGCCGAGCATGTCGAGCCAGCTGCGGTTGACCTCGCGGAATATCCCGTTGTTGTCCAATGACTGATAGGCGACGGGCGCCTGGTCGAAAAGATTATGGTAGTAGAACCAGTTCCGCTCGGCCTTTTCCTTGTCGACAAGGCAGGCGGTCAGCTCCTGTTGCAGGCTCGTGAGTTGCGCCTCGATCTGTTGCGGCGATGGCGGCATGGTATGTTCCTTGTGGTGCCTGGTGTGCGGTCGTGTTGCCCAACAGCCGGAATTGACCGCTTTCGCATCAGTACCAATTACGCCCAATCCACCGTGGTTGTCAAGGGAATGCCCATATTTTTTGATAGATGGAGGGCGACAACGGCGGCGGAACAGGGTTACAACAGGCCGATCTCCTGCAGCATCTCCTGAGCGGTGGCGAGCAGGATCGCCTTGCCGGATTCCGAGCGGGCCTCGACGTAGAAGCGCACCTTGGGCTCGGTGCCCGAGGGGCGGATCATCAGCCAACTGCCGTCGTCGAGGAGCATCTTGCGGCCGTCGATGGCGATCACCTGCCTGATCGTCCGTTCCGCATCGCCGACGCGGAGCCGCACCCCTTCCTGGTAACGCTCAAGTCCGCGGAGCGTGGCGGTCAGCGCGTCGCCCTGCTGGTTGACCGTCACGCCGCCGCGGCCGGGATAGTAGGAGCCGTATTGCGCCTGGAGTTGAGTCAGGTAGTCGCCCAGGTTCTGGTTGCGGCTCACCACCATGTCGAGCGCGAGAAGGAGGCCGATGTAGGCGTCCTTCTCCGGGGTGTGGCCGATGGTGGTGATGCCGTCCGATTCCTCGAAACAGACCAGAGCCTTGCCGATCACCGGCTTGAACTCCTTGAAGCCCACCCGCGGCTCGAAGACCTCTTCGCCCAAGGCGTGGGCAACGGCATTGGCGAAGTTGCTGGTGGCGACCGTCTTGGCCACCAATCCCCTTTTGCCTTTGTGTTCGTGGAGGAAGTGGTAGGCCATGGTGCCGAACATGTTCATGTCGATCTCGGTGGTGCCGTCGGTGAAGCGGATGCGGTCGGCGTCCGGATCCATAATCACCCCCAGCTTCAGCGGCTCCGGCCGGCGCTGGAGGGCGGCGGTGATGGCCGCCATGTTGGCGGTGGAGGGTTCAGGCGCCACCCCGCCGAAAGTCGGGTCGGCACTGTCGCGAAGGAAGATCAGGCGTTCCGGCGGCAGGCCATGCAGCAGCCGGTGGATGTGGACGCGACTGGCGCCATGCACGCAGTCCACGGCCAGCACGTAGTCGCGGCGCTGGCGCAACTGGGCGATGATGCTGGCATAGTCCAGCCCATGCCGGTCTGCGCCTTGCTGCAACAGGGTGAACCAGCAGGCCAGGGCATCGAGGGGGGCAACGAGTGCGGGGACGGCCGGGTCGGTATGGTCGCGATCTTCGGCCATGATTTCTCGGGCCAGGGCGGTGATGCGGCTGGTAAGCGCGCTGGCGGCCGGGCCGGCGTCGGCGGCGTTGTACTTGAACCCCGCATATTCCAGCGGGTTGTGGCTCGGGGTGAGGTTGATGGAAAAGGCGGCCTTCTTGACCAGCACCGCGGCGGAAAGCACGCCGGTGGTCGCCTCGCCGGCGTAATGGACCCGAAAGCCGTGGCTGGTCAGCACGGCCGTGGCCTGTTGAGCAAAGTACTTGCCGTCGAAACGGTTGTCGAAGCCGACCACCGCCCCGCGTTCCTGCGCCTCGGCAAGCGAGGCAACGCCGAGGGCCGCGGCCAGTTCAGCGTGGCGGGCCAGCTCCTGGTACATGGCGACGATGGCCAGCG
Source organism: Deltaproteobacteria bacterium (assembly GCA_021802645.1). GTDB lineage: Bacteria > Desulfobacterota > Desulfobulbia > Desulfobulbales > Desulfurivibrionaceae > JAJZRJ01. The sequence goes on from JAJZRO010000002.1 coordinate 73,746, forward strand.
TCACCTGGCGGACCGAGCGGCCGAAGAAATCCTTGCCCAACATGCCGCGCCAGCCCGAGGTGCCGAAGGTGACCGGGGTACGCGGTTGGCCGGTCCGGCCGACGATTTCGTCGTGGAGCAGGGCATAGGTGGCGTCGATCTCCTGTTGCCAGGCGGTATAGACGATGGAGCCGGCGGGGGGGTGGGCGTTGCGGTGCGTCACCAGGGCGCGGATCAGGGGAAAATAGTCACTCCGGTCGTGGTTGCCAGGGATGAGAAACCGCTGGCGCAGGGCGGTGGCGTCGTCCTTGTGGGGCATGGGTGGCGATCCTCTGGAGTGGAGGTAAAAATGGTGCAGGTTTTTCGAGGCGAACTGTGCTATAACCATACCATAGCATCTGTTTGAATCTCCATCTCTAATGTATGTTTTTTTCAATGGTGCCGCGGACAAACGGGGTGGGGAGAGTTTTTTCCCCAATCGCGCGTGGCATTTTTCCGAATCGGTTCAGGTTTCGGTTGCTTCCCTGGCCAAGATTGGCTATAGAGTGTGGGCGCAACCGTTTGAATCGCTTTTGAAATCAGGTCGCGACAACGTTTCGGTTGTCCTCCAAATAATTAACCCTGAGCAGGAGAGGAAGAAGATGGGAAAGCATGACACGGCTCTCATTCTTTGGTTCGATGACATTTTGATCGAGGACGTGCCGATGGTGGGGGGCAAGAACGCCTCGCTGGGCGAGATGCACCAGAAGCTGGCCTCGAAGGGGGTGAGCGTTCCCAATGGTTTTGCCATCACTGCCTATGCCTACCGCCACCTGCTCAAGACCGCCGGGATCGAAAAGGCGATTCATCAAGCCCTGGAGGGTCTCAACACCCACGATCTGCGCAACCTGCAGGAACGCGGCAAGAAGGTGCGCGAGATCATCCGTAACGCCGAGTTCCCCGACGACCTGCGCACCGCGGTGCTCGAATCCTACCAGAAGATGGAAAAAGAGTACGGCAAAAACGTCGACGTGGCGGTGCGCTCCTCGGCCACGGCCGAAGACCTGCCCGACGCCTCCTTTGCCGGCCAGCAGGAAACCTACCTGAATATTCAGGGCCCCGATGCCCTCATCGACGCCTGCAAGCGGTGCTTTGCCAGCCTCTTTACCGACCGGGCCATCTCCTATCGTCACGACAAGGGCTTTGGCCAGTTCGACGTCTATCTCTCCATCGTGGTGCAGAAGATGGTGCGCTCCGACTCCGCCTCCTCGGGCGTCATGTTCTCCATCGACACCGAAAGCGGCTTTAAGGATGCGGTCTTCATCACCGGCGCCTGGGGGCTGGGCGAAAACGTGGTGCAGGGTGCGGTGAACCCGGACGAGTTCTACGTCTTCAAACCCACCATGAAGCAGGGCAAGCGCCCGGTGGTCAGCAAGCGGGTGGGCAGCAAAGAGATCAAGATGGTCTACAACACCGACAAGGGCGCCGACGAGCCGGTGAAGAACGTCAAGACCACCGCCGAGGAGCGGAACCACTACGTCGTCAACGATGACGAGATCTTGCAACTTGCCAAATGGGCCTGCCTCATCGAGGAACACTACGGCAAGGCCATGGACATCGAGTGGGCCAAGGACGGCGACGGCAAGAAGGTCGGCACCGGCAAGCTCTTTATCGTGCAGGCCCGGCCCGAGACCGTCCATTCCCAGGACAACAAGAAGGTGATGGAGACCTACAAGCTCAAGGAGAAGGGCAAGGTGCTCGTCGAGGGGCTCGCGGTCGGCACCAAGATCGGCCAGGGCAAGGCCAACGTCATCGCCAATGTGGCCGACATCCACAGCTTCAAGAAGGGCGAGGTGCTGGTCACCGACATGACCGACCCGGACTGGGAGCCGATCATGAAGATCGCCTCGGCCATCGTCACCAACCGCGGCGGCCGCACCTGCCATGCGGCGATTATCTCCCGCGAGCTCGGCATCCCCTGCGTCATCGGCACCGGCGACGGCTCCGAGAAGGTCAAGAGCGGCCAGGACATCACCGTCTCCTCGGCCGAGGGCGAGAAGGGCTTTGTCTACGAGGGCCTCCTGAAGTTCGAGATCGAGCGGCTCGATCTGGCCGACCTGCCGAAGACCAAGACCAAGATCATGATGAACCTGGCCATTCCGGAGAAGGCCTTCTCCGAGTGCCAGATCCCCAATGACGGCGTGGGCCTGGCCCGCGAGGAGTTCGTCATCAACTCCCACATCGGCATCCATCCGCTGGCCCTCTACAACTATGAGGAGTTGAAGAAATCCGCCGATCCCGAGAAGCAGGCGGTGGTCAAACTCATCGACGAGAAGACCGGCGCCTATGCCGACAAGAAGCAGTTCTTCATCGACAAGGTGGCCGAGGGCGTCGGCCGCATCGCCGCGGGCTTCTACCCCAAGGACGTCATCGTCCGCCTCTCCGACTTCAAGTCGAACGAGTACGCCAACCTCACCGGCGGCACCTTCTACGAGCCGGACGAGGAGAACCCGATGATCGGCTGGCGCGGCGCCTCCCGTTACTACGATCCCAAATATCGGCCGGCCTTCGAACTGGAGTGCAAAGGCCTACTCAAGGCCCGCAACGAGATGGGCCTCACCAACATCAAGCTGATGGTGCCCTTCTGCCGCACCCCGGAGGAGGGCAAGAGGGTCATCGAGGTCATGAAGGAGTGCGGCCTGGTTCAGGGCGAGAACGGCCTGGAGCTCTATGTGATGTGCGAGATTCCCTCGAACGTCATCATGGCCGATGCCTTCTCCGACATCTTCGACGGCTTCTCCATCGGCTCCAACGACCTGACCCAGCTCACCTACGGTCTGGACCGCGACTCGGGGTTGCTCACCGGCATCGCCGACGAGCGCCACGCCGCGGTGAAGGAGATGATCAAGATGGTCATCGCCACCGCCAAGCGCCGCAAGCGCAAGATCGGCATCTGCGGCCAGGGCCCGTCCGACTTCCCGGACTTCGCCACCTTCCTGGTCGAGTGCGGCATCGACTCCATGAGTCTGATTCCCGACACCGCGGTCAAGACCCGGCTGGCAGTGGCGGCCAAGGAGAAGGAACTCGGCATCAAGGCGTAACCCTTTTCTGCCTGCCCAACGCACCAACGCAACAGGGGGGAAGGACCAAGCTGGTCCTTCCCCCCTGTTTTTTGTTTCCCCGGAACAGGCGGGCGCTTTTACTTTTTGAGCGCCTTCAGTTTTTTCTCCGCGGTGGCCGCCTGGTCGCTCTTGGGATAATCATCCAGCACCTTCTGGTAGACGATCTTGGCGGTGTCCCGTTCCTTCAACGCCTCGAAGGCCATGGCCTGTTTGAGCAGCGCTGCCGGGGCCTTGGGCGAGTCGCCAAAATGGGCGATCACCTTCTGGTATTCGAGGATGGCCAGTTCGTATTCCTTTTGCTGATAGAGGCAATCCCCCAGCCAGAAGCGGGCATTGGCCGCCATATCGCCCTTGGGATGCTTGTTCAGATAGTCGGAGAAGGTGTTGTAGGCCACTTTGTACTTTTTGGCCTTGAAGAGGCTCACCCCTTTCTCGTAGATCTCCTTGCCGCTGCCCGTCGCCTTCTCGGCCTTGTCCGCCTTGGGGGAGGCGTCTTCCTTGTCGGCCTTGGCGTCATTCTCCTTTTTGCTGCCGGCCTTGGTCTTTTCTACTTTGCCGTTCTTCTTGCCCTTTCCCGGCGTGGCCTCCGGGGCCTCATTCGCCACCTTCTCCGCTTTTTCCGCCTTCTCGCGGGCCGCCTCGGCGGCCTTGGCCGCGGATTCGGCCCGGGCGGTGGTCAGAGCCTGCATGTCCTTGGTGTTCTGGGTGAGCTGGTCGTTGAGCTGGGTCAAGCGGCTGTTGATGTCCTTGATCTGGCCATCCAGGGCGTCGAGCCGGCCAGAGGTCGCGGTATCGCGTTCCTTATTCGCTTCCTGGGTCCGTCTGTTGCTCTGCGTCCGTTCGTCGAGCCGGCTTTCCAGACGGACGATGCGGTTGTTCATCTGGTCCAGGGTGTTGGACAGCTCGTCCTGGTTTTTCAGAGCGTGTTCCAACTCGATGATCCGCGCATCCATGGTGCGCATCCTGAGATTGATGCCGTTGACCTCCTCATCCTGGACCGCGCAGTGGACCAGCAGGGGAGAGAGCCCGATAAGCAGGGCGTGGGCGAGAAACTTTTTCTTCATTGTGGCCTCCTGTTATTGGACATCCATCCGCGGTGACCATTGGGGGCTGGTCTGGCTGCCTGGCTCTCCTTCGTAAAGCACCCGCAGGCCGCTGCCATTTTTGAACATCACGCAGAGTTGCGAGCGACCCTGGCGTTTCCGTGAGAAGACGAGTTGGCGGCCGTCCGGCGACCAGGATGGGGACTCGTAGTCGCCCCAGAACTGGGTGAGCTGGATCGGCGTGCCGCCGGTGGGTTTGATCAGGAAGATGTTGTGGGTGCTGCCGTTGCGGGCGGTGTAGGCGATCCAATCGCCCTTGGGTGACCACGCCGGCGTGGTGTTTTCGCTGCCGCTCATGGTCAGCCGCTGCACCGCCTTGGTCTGCATGTCCATGATAAAGAGTTGCGGGTGGTTGCCCACGCGGTCGGAGACAAAGGCGAGTTTCTTGCCGTCCGGCGACCAGGAGGGGGAGACGTTCACCCCCTCGCCGTGGGTGAGCCGCTCCAGGATCTCGCCCCGGTTGTCCATGAGATAGAGGTCCGGATTGCCGTCCTTGCTCAAGGTCACCGCCATGCTTCGGCCGTCTGGCGCCCAGGCCGGCGCCATGTTCAACCCCCGCCGCCGGGAGATGGGGCGGGTGGTCTTGAGGATGCGCAGATCGGTGACATAGAGGTCGGGGTTGCCGTGATGGTATGAGGTGTAGGCGAGAAAATTGCCATCCGGCGAGAAGCGGGGCGAAACCGTAAGATAGCCGTGGCGGGTGACCTGGATGATGTTGGTGCCCAGCGCGTCGCCGAGATAGACCTCCTTGTGGCCGCTGCGGTTGGAGATGAAGGCGATGCGGGTAAGGCTCACCCCACGCTCGCCGGTGAGCTGCTCGATGATGTCGTCGCAGAACTTGAGCACGATCTGGTCGTGTTTGGCCCAGGGGCCACGGTAACGGCGACCGAAGATCATCTGCCCCTGGTGGACGTCGATGAGTTTGAGCTCGATGCTGACCCCGGTGAAATCGGTATCGAATTGGCCGATCACCGCGAAATCGGCGCCGAGGCCGGCCCAGTCGGCATCCGACCGGCCGCCATAGAGGGAGGGGTTGATGACGTTGATGAAGCCGTGGAAGGTGAGGCCCCGGGCCATGAGGCCGGCCATCTGCCGACCGCTGGCCATGGTTTCGCTCGGCTTGGTTTTTTCGACGAAATAGGGCACCGCCACCGAAACTTTGCGGAGTTCCGGCGAGGTGATGTCCAGGTAGACCCGGGCCTGGCTGACCGTGGCAAGGCACAGGAGGCACAGGAGGCAAAAGCAGGCCAAGATGAAGCGAGGCAAGCGGCGGGAAAGAGCGGTGCGGGATGGTTTCATGGCAGTGGTGGGCGGCATGGGTTGAGGTCTTCCTTAAAAGACGCGGCCGGGCCGGAAACGCAGGCCGATTTCCATATCCTTTTGGTCAAGGGCCGCCGGGAAGGGCGGCAACGGTGCGGCATCCTTGACCGCACGTTCGACATACTGGTTGAAGGTGAGGCTTTCCGAACGGTGTTCGAAGAAGGTGTCGATCAGGGTGCCGTCACGGCGGACCCGGATGACGATGATCGCTTCCAGATTGTTTTTCCAGGTCTGCGATTCCGGCAGTTTCCAGTGCTGTTGCACCTGGGTGTTGACCGCCAGCAGGTAACGGCGGAGCAATTCGTCCACCATGACGCTGCCGCTTGGCCCGGTGGCCGCGCCCGTGGCGCTGCCTTTCTGGGCAGCCCCGACGGCGGCCTGGGGAGGAGCGCTACTGGGCTTGGCGGGGGTCGACTGGGCCTGGAGCGAACGCCTGAGGGCCTCTACCGCCTCTGTGGTCCGCTGCTGGGCGACCTTTTCCGCCTCCTTGGCGTGCTCCTCCGAGTTGAGGGATTCCTTGAGCTTTTTCAGCCGTTCGAGATCGGCTTTCGACTTCACCGGCAGCGGCTGGGTGGAGATGGCCTTGGGGGGCGGTGCGGCGGCTGCGGGAACTGGCGTCGGTGGGACGGGCGGCACCTTGACCGGCTTGGGCGGCGCCTTTTCTTCCACCTTCTTCACCTCGGGCGGGGCGGCCGTCACCTTGGTCGGCGACGGCGCGGTCAGTCGCGCGGCCCCCACATCCCGCACGGTGTAGAGGTTGACCGTGTAGACTTCAGGAATCTTGCGGCGCTGATTGAAGAGATAGGGCGAGAAAAAGACCAGCAGGAAGACGAGCACGTGCACGCCAACGGCCAGCGCGAAGGAAGCCCCCCAGGGTTGTTCCTGCAGAAGGGGCTGGAGCGGTGAGGGCTCCTGACTGGTGCTGGGACTGGTCAGAGGACGCATTACGGCCGTTCGGTGCGGGGTTCGGTGACCATGCCGAGTTTATCGAAGCCGGCGCCTTTGATGTCGGCCATGACCGCCACCACCAGGCCGTAGGGAACATCCTTGTCCGCCTTGAGCAGGATGGTGCGGTTGGTATTCCGTTGGGCGAGATCGACGAGCTGATCCCGCAACTTGGCCTGGTCGCCCCGGGTGCGGTCCACGAAGATCTCGCCTTTCTTGGTCACGGTGACGATGATCGGCGCCTCATCCTGTTGGAGCGGGCGGGCGGTGGTCTGCGGCAGATTGACGTCCACCCCCTGGGTCATCATCGGCGCGGTGAGCATGAAGATGATGAGCAACACCAGCATGACGTCCACCAACGGGGTGACGTTGATGTCGGAGACCAGGCCGCGTTTGCCGTTGTTCTGCGAAAAGGCCATGGGGGCGTTCCTTGTCAGCTGTTGCGGCGGGAGATGAAATCACGCTCGATCAGGTTGAGAAAATCGGTGGAAAAGCTGTGCATGCGGCTCTCGATCCCGGCGAGCAGGTTCGAGTAGTAGTTGTAGAAGACTACGGCCGGGATGGCGACCACCAGACCCAGGGCGGTGACGATCAGTGCCTCGGAAACGCCGGGCGCCACCACCGCCAAGGAGGCCGAGCCGCGCAGGCCGATCTCGCGGAAGGAGGTCATGATGCCCCAGACGGTACCGAAGAGGCCGACAAAGGGCGCGGTGCTGCCGGTGGTGGCGAGAACCGGCAGCGAGAGGCCGAGTCGGCTGCTTTCAAGGATCTCGGTCTTTTGCACCGCCCGCTTCAGGGGTTCCATGCCGGCCAGGCGCCGTTCCAGCGTTTCGTGGCCCATCGAGGTATGGGATTTGCTGAGTTTCTGCAACTCATGATAGCCGGTGAGGAAGATCGCGGCTTCCGGGCAGACCGTGGCTTTTTTGGCGGCCTTGTGGGCATCCGCCAGATCGCGGCATTCCCAGAAGGCGGCAACGAACTCTTCCGTCTCGTGGCGGGCCTTGCGGAAGAGGCTGAATTTCTGAAAGACGATGAACCAGCAGTAGACCGAAAAGCCGAGCAAGAGGAGCATGACGCATTTGACCACCAGGTCGGCGTGCCAGAACAAGGCGAAGACATTAAGATGTTCCACGGGGTATCTTCCTTGCAGAGAGTAGTGAACAGTTCAGTAGGATAGTAACACGGCAGGCGGCAGAAGCGGAGCCGGGCCATCGGTTCTTTGCCGAAAGGTCGGTCGGCCATGTCCGCTGTCCGGGTGACAAATCGAATTCTTTGTATATACTTTTCTCCATAAAGTCAATGGCACTCTACATCTTTCCCGCTGCCTGACAAGGGGTAATTTGCCGCCCGGACCAACCCCTTCATGCCGCATTATGCTTTGACAAGCCAAGGGAAAGAGGGTAATGGTGGGTACTTTTCTTGAATGAAAACCCCGAGGTGTGAGGCAATGGTATGCGAGAGATTCGGGTTGGTCTGATCGGGTTCGGCACGGTGGGCAGCGGTACCGCCGAGGTGCTCCATTTGCAGGCGCAGCGGTTGAGCGCCAAGACCGGCGCGGTGATCCGGCTGGTGCGGGTGGCGGACATTCGCACGGAGTCCCTGCCGTCTCATTTCGCCGGGGTGGAGCTGACCAAAGATGCCGACCAGGTGCTCACCGCCGCCGACATCGACATCGTGGTCGAACTCATCGGCGGCATCGAGCCGGCCAAGTCCTTTATCTTGAGGGCCATCGACCACGGCAAGCACGTGGTCACTGCCAACAAGGCCCTCATCTCCCAGCATGGCCGCGAGATCTTCGAGGCCGCGGCGCGGCAGAACGTCGAGGTCGGCTTCGAGGCCAGCGTCGGCGGCGGCATCCCGGTAATCAAGGCCCTCAAGGAAGGATTGGTCGCCAACCGCATCGACGCCATCCTCGGCATCATGAACGGCACCGCCAACTACATCCTGAACAACATGACCGATCACGGCATGGCCTTTGCCGAGGTGCTGCAAGATGCCCAGGCCAAGGGCTTTGCCGAGGCCGACCCGACCTACGACGTGGAGGGCATCGACACCGCCCACAAGCTGGTGATCCTGATGACCATGGCCTACGGCTCCCATGTGAAGCTGAGCGACGTCTCCATCGAGGGCATCTCGCAGATCGACCCCATCGACATCGAGTTCGCCCGGGAGTTCGGCTACCGCATCAAGCTCTTGGCCATCAGCAAGAACCACGGCGACAGCGTCGAGGCGCGGGTCCATGCCACCATGCTCCCGGAGAAGCACATGCTGGCCAACATCGGCGGCGCCTTCAACGGCATCCAGTTCGTCGGCGACATGGTCGGCGACGTCTTGCTCTACGGCCTCGGTGCCGGCAAGATGCCCACCGGCAGCGCGGTGGTGGCGGACATCGTCGATATCGCCCGAAACATCGTCAACAGTGCCGTGAACCGGGTGCCGGCCCTCTCCTGGCTGCCGGAGAAGTTCCAGGCGGTGGCGATCACCCCCATGGAACACATCCGCGGCCCCTATTATTTCCGCATCACCGCCCAGGACAAGCCCGGTGTGCTGTCGAAGATCTCCGGCATCCTGGGCAACCACGGCATCAGCATCGAGTCGGTGATCCAGAAGAGCCGGGAGAAGAAGGGCACGGTGCCGATTGTCATCCGCACTTACGAGGCCGAGGAGTCGGCGGTGCGCAAGGCCCTGGCCGAGATCGACGCCCTCGAGGTCTGCGCCGCCAAGACGGTCAAGATTCGGATTATGGACGATGAAGGCTAATGGCCTGAAATATGTGATCCTGGTCGGCGACGGCATGGGCGACGAGCCCATCGCGGCGCTCGACGGCAAGACTCCCCTCGAGGCCGCCAAGACCCCGGCCATGGATGCGCTTGCCAGCCAGGGTCAGCTCTATCGGCTGCGGACGGTGCCGCCGGGGTATCCGCCAGGCAGCGATGTGGCGAACCTCTCCTTGCTCGGGTACCGGCCGGAGGAGTGCTATTCCGGCCGGGCGCCCCTGGAGGCGGCCAGCATGGGGGTTAGCCTGCCCGAAGGAGCTACGGCCTTTCGCTGTAACCTGGTGACCCTGGAGCGCCAGGGCGAAGCGGTGCGGATGGTCGATTACAGCGCCGGCCATATCACCACGGAAGAGGCGGGCGAGCTGATCGCCTTCCTCCAGCAGGAGTTGGGCAACGATCTTTGCCATCTCCACGCTGGCGTCAGCTACCGCCATCTCCTGGTCTTCCGCGGCCACTGCGAAGGCCTGGTAACGGTCCCGCCCCACGATCACACCGGCCAGGAGGTCACCGCATACTGGCAGCGCTACCAGCCCTATCCGGCCTTGATGACGCTCATGGAGCAGGCGAGCAGGCTCCTGGCCGACCACCCGGTGAACGTGAAGCGGCGGGCCGCCGGCAAGAACCCGGCCAACGGCATCTGGCTCTGGGGCGAGGGCAAATCACCCTCCATGGTGACGCTCAAGGAGCAGTACGGCATCACCGGCGCCCTGATTTCCGCAGTGGATTTGCTGCGCGGCATCGGGGTCTGCGCCGGCATGGAGATCATCCGGGTACCCGGCGCCACCGGCTATCTCGACACCAACTACAGCGGCAAGGCCGCTGCCGCCATCGAGGCGCTCGACCGCCATGACCTGGTCTTTGTCCACGTCGAGGCACCGGACGAGGCCGCGCACCAAGGCGAACTCCAGTTGAAACTCCAGGCCATCGAGGATTTCGACCAGAAGATCGTCAAGCCCATCAGCGACGGCCTTACGGCGCGCGGCATTTCTTTCCGGCTCGCGGTGACCATGGATCACTTCACCCCGCTTGCCATCCGCACCCACTCCGAGCCGCCAGTGCCCCTCTTTGTCTACGACTCCCGCACCATTGCCAGCGGCGCTCCCTATGGCGAGAAGAACGCCGCGGCGGCGCCGCTGCTCGCCACTGGCCGCGATTTTATGAATCTACTGCTGGAGCGCTAAGATGGCCGGGAGCGATCTCGAACTGCACGAGCCGATCCACCGCTACGCCTGCCGGGTGCTCTACGGCGATACCGACTCCGGCGGGGTGGTCTATTACGCCAACTACCTGCGCTACTTCGAGGCGGGCCGCACCGAATACATGCGGGAGTTGGTCGCCTCCTACCGTGATTTGGAGGCGCAGGGCTTCATCCTGCCGGTGGTGGAATGCCACGTGCGCTACAAGGCCTCGGCCCGCTACGACGACCTGCTGGTGGTGGAGACCTCGCTTGCCGAGGTAAAACCCCTTTCCTGCCGCTTCACCTACCGCATCAACCGGGAGGATGGCAAAGTCCTGATCCTCGGTTATACCACCCACGCCGCGGTGGACCGGGCCGGGAAGCTGGTCAGGCTGCCGGCCGACCTGATCGCGCGGCTGCAAGGTCTCGCGGGAAAACGAGAAAACGCCGGGTGAAGGCTTGACATTTCTTGGGAATCGGGTACAGTATGCCACTCGTGACGCGGGGTGGAGCAGTCCGGTAGCTCGTCGGGCTCATAACCCGAAGGCCGCAGGTTCAAATCCTGCCCCCGCTACCAGAACAGACCAAGGGGTTAGGTGATTCGCCTAACCCCTTTTCTCGTTGTGCCAAGGCATTTCTCTTCAGCTCGGGAATGATGCGATGACTCCGCAGGAAAGGGAAATAATCCGCAAGATCGCGCTGCTGTTCCGGGAGCATCAGGATGCCATCCTCCAGAACTGGATCACCATCATGCACCAGGGGGGGATTTTCCGGGACAACGTCGAGTTGGGGTACTTCCAGTATGGCTTTGAAAAGCTGCTGCACGATTTTGTCACCCATCTGGGCCATGGCGATCTAGAGGCGTACTATGAGGGGAATCGGGAGATTGCCCGGCAGATCAGCTACAACGATATCTCCTATGAGCACTTCATTGAGGCGTTTCATCTCTTTGAAGACAGTTACATGGAGATCCTTACCCGTGCCAAGGAGAAGGAAGGCAAGAACGTCTGTGACTGTTTGAGCGTCATCGACCGGCTGCACCACAAGACCATCGCCATTGTCGCCCAATCCTATTTCGAGATCCACGACAACACCGTCTTCGCGCTGGCCAAACTTGCCGCCATGCGCGATTCCGGCACCGGCTATCATCTGGAACGGACCCGGGAGTACGCGGCGCTGCTGGCCAGAGACCTGCACCCGGAGGGGGATTTTGCCCAACTGATCTATCGGGTCGGACCCCTGCACGATATCGGCAAGACCGGTATCCGCGATGCGATCCTGCTCAAGGAAGGGCGTCTGACGGAAGAAGAGTTTGAAGCCGTGAAGCTGCATACGGTGATCGGGGCGGAGGCGATCAAGCAGATCATCGGCGCCCATAAGCTTGAGCGGGGATATCTGAAGATGGCGTGGGAAATCGCACTCTATCATCACGAAAAATATGACGGCAGCGGCTATCCGACGGGATTGCGGGGCGAGGCGATTCCGCTGGCCGCCCGAATTTTTGCGGTGGCCGACGTCTATGACGTGATCACCACCGCACGGCCGTACAAATCCGGCGCCCCCCACGCCGAGGCGGTGGCTCGCATCGAGGCCGAAGCGGGCAAGCATTTCTGCCCGGCGGTGGTAGCGGTTTTTTTGCGGCTCCAGGAGGAATTCGACGCCATCCGGTGCCGGTATCAGGATCAGGTGGCGGTTTTCTAACGGTTGGGCGTACAAGACCAGCCAAACAGCAGACAAAGCGTTCGGGAGGCAGATGCCATGGCGGCAAAGGTGGAAGATATCACGATCAACTACGAGGAGGACGGCGTCCAACTCGTCAAGGAGCTTGACAAGGAGATTCTCTCCAAGGGGGCCTGGGCCACCCTGGTTTTCCGCTACCAGCAATGGGACGCGAAGAAGGAGGCCTACGGACCGGACCAGTATTCCATCCGCCGCTACCGCAAGGTGAACGGTGAGTACATGCAGCAGTCGAAATTCAACATCTCCAGCCCCGATCAGGCGCGCAAGATCGTCGAGGTCCTCACCCGCTGGCTCAAGTAGCAGGGCTGTTTCGCGATCGACCGGGACGGCGGTGGTTGACGATGTCCGGCCTCTCGGGCTATAAGAAAGAAGCCCCTGGGTCTTTAGGGGGGAATGATCTGCGCGGGGAGGAGGGGAGGCGGCGACGTTTTATCAAGGAGCGCGCCTCTCCATTCGGGAGAGAGTGAATAATGGCCTTACCGGGAGAGTCGCCAATGCCGACGAAAAACAAACGCGTCTCCTTGCTGGTGGTGGTGGCGTTGATTCTGGTGGGTTGGTGGTTCCTGTTCAAATCGCCGCTCCGCAAGCCGGCGCCGCCGCCCGATGCCGGACCGCGGGCCGTCGTGGCGCGGGGCGACCTGGCCGCCGATGAAAAGGCCGCGGTCGAGATCTTTCGCAACAGTTCCCCGGCGGTGGTCTATATCACCACCATCGAGTTGCAGCGCAATCTCTTCAACCTCAACGTCTACGAAATCCCCAAGGGTACCGGCTCCGGTTTCATCTGGGACCGGGAGGGGCGCATCGTCACCAATTATCACGTCATTGAAGGGGCCAACCGGCTGGAGGTGACTCTGGCCGACCAGTCGGTGTGGAAGGGGAGTATCGTCGGCGTGGCGCCGGACAAGGACCTCGCCGTGCTGCGCATCTCTGCCCCGGCGGAAAAGCTGCGTGCCCTGCCGGTGGGCGAGTCGCATAACCTGCTGGTGGGGCAGAAGGTCTTTGCCATCGGCAACCCCTTCGGCCTCGACCAGACCATGACTTCCGGTATCGTCTCGGCCTTGGGCCGCGAGATCCAGGCGGTGACCGGCCGCACCATTCAGGGCGTCATCCAAACCGACGCCGCCATCAATCCCGGCAACTCCGGCGGCCCGTTGCTTGACAGCGCCGGCCGGTTGATCGGGGTGAACACCGCCATCTACAGCCCCTCGGGCGGCAGCGCCGGTATCGGCTTTGCCGTGCCGGTGGATGTGGTCAACCGGGTGGTGCCCGAGATCATCCAGCACGGCCGGGTGATCCAGCCGGGCCTCGCCATTTCGGTAGCCAACGACCGGCTGGCCCAGCGGCTCGGCATCGACGGGGTATTGGTCATCAACATCGAACCGGGCAGCGCCGCGGCCAAGAGCGGCCTGCGCGGTACCCACCGGGCCTTGGGCGAGGTGGTGCTGGGCGACATCATCGTGGCGGTCAACGGCCGCCGGGTTCACACCTTCGACGATCTGCGGAACGAACTGGAGCAGTACCGGGTGGGCGATACGGTGACGCTGACCGTGCTTCGCGAAGACCGCGAGATACCGCTACGGACGGTACTTGAGGAGGTTGGCTGAGCGTGGCGGCAGGGCCGGCTGGGGGAAGGCGCCGATGATGTGGTGGACCAAGGCGCTCCGGAGTCTCATCTCCGCAGAGGAAGAGAACCGGCTCGATCTCTTCCAGCTCTTTCCGAGCATCCGCCGCTTCCTTGCCGCCCGTCATCATTATGCCTATATGCGCACCGCCGGTGACGTGCTGTTCGTCCTGGTGGTGATCTCCGGCCTCTTCGGGCCTTCCGACCCCCGCCGCAACGTCGCGGTGTTCCTGAGCTGGGGGGTGATCTGGCCCACCATCGTGCTGAGTTGGTTCTTCGTGGGGCGTATGTGGTGCGGCATCTGCCCCTTTCCGGGGTTGGGCGTCTTTCTGCAGCGCAAGGGGTTCACCCTCAACTGGGAAGTGCCTCGCCTGCTCCAGAAATACGGGGTCTACGCCTCGGTCTTCCTGCTGGCCGTCATCATCTGGACCGAGGTCGTGGCCGGCCTCGACCGCTCGCCGGTCGGGACCTCGCTCTTCGTGCTTTCCATCGTCTTGGGCGCCGCGCTCTTGTCGATCCTTTACCCGGGGCAGGCGTGGTGCCGTCACCTCTGCCCGTTGGGCCGGATCAGCGGCGCAGCGGCCACCTTGTCCATCACGGAATTCCGGCCCGATCTTGAACGCTGCCGGAGCTGCGAATCCTTTGCCTGCAAGAAGGGCGGCGCCGGCCGGCGCGGCTGCCCGGTCTATCTCGGCGCCTTTAACGTGCAGAACAACCTGCACTGCCTGATCTGCGGCCACTGCCTGCCGTTCTGCGACCGCGACTCGCCCCGGCTATTGCTGCGGAACCCCTATTCGGAGCTGATCCGCAACAAAGGGCGCTACATCACCTGCACCTATATCGTGCCGTTCCTGATCGGTTCGCAGCTCGCCCGCTTCCTGCGGGTGCACCCGGCCTACTTGCATCTCCAGCAGGTCTTCGGCCTCAACGACGCCTTGCTTTTCAGCTTCCTGCTGGTAGTGGGCTTTGCCTTCATCCTCGCCCTCATCCGCTCGGGCTCGCGGCTCTTCGGCATCACCCGCGAGGATCGGACCATGGGCCGTTTCGCGCCGCTGGTGCCGATTCTTATCCCCATGGCCTTTTCCGGCGAATTGGTCTATCGCATGGGCTATTTTGCCCGGGGGGTGGGCGATTTCCTGCCCACGGTGGGGCGGCAGGTAGGGATCGGCCTGCTCGAACGGCTGGCCTTCACCATTCCGAGCTTTCCGGTACAGGTGCTCTCCGCCTTCTTCCTGCTCAATGGCGCGCTGGCCGGCTGCTATATCCTCTGGCAGTTCTGCCTGCGCGACTTCGAAGGGTTGGTGCCGTTCAAGAATTTCCTCGGCATCAATTTACTGATCGGTGCCCTGCTGGTGTCCTATCTCATGGTCATCTTCTAGATCGACCACCTGCTGGAGCAGGGTTCCGCGTTTCTCCCGGGCCAGCTCCCGCATGTCCTTGGCCCGGTCGCTCTCGTCGACGATCTCCCGCCCCACCAGCTCCTCGATCACATCCTCCAGGCTGATCACCCCGGTAAAGCTGCCGTATTCGTCCACTACCACGAAGAGGTGGCTGTGCCTTTCGAGAAAAGCGAGCAGCACCGGGGTGAGGCGGGCGGATTCCGGCACGAAGTGGACCGGCTGCATAAGCTGACCCAAGGTGGTTTCCTCCTTGTCCGCCGCGGCAGAGAGCAGCACGTCCTTGCGCAAAACGATGCCGACGATGTCATCCGGATTTTTGTCGTAGACCGGTACCCGGCTGTGGAAGTTCCATTTCTTCTCGAACTCGGTGGATTCGGCCACGGTCAGGTGGGCGCTGAGGCAGAAGGTCACGGTGCGGGGGGTCATGGCCTGGCGCACCTCCTTGTGGCGCAGTTCCAGCACATTGGTGATGACCCGCTCCTCCTCGGTGTCGATTTCGCCGGACTTACGGCTCAGGCGGGCAATGGCCTGCACCTCCTCGGCCGAGACCAGCAGCTCCTGGTCCTTGGCGCCGATCAGGCGGGTCGCCACGTGGATGAGCCAGAGGACTGGCGAAAGGATGGTGACCATGGCCTGGATCGGCAGGGCGATCCAGGCGGCGAGCGCCTTGCTGTGGGCAACGCCAATGGTCTTGGGCAGGATCTCGGAAAAGAAGAGGATGGCGATGGTGAAGGCGGCGGAGAACCAGATCAGGTTCGCCTCGCCGAAAACCGAGGCGGCCAGGGCGCCGGAGATGGCGGCCCCGGCGGTACCGGCGATGGTGTTCAGGGTGAGGACGGCGGCGATGGGCTTGTGGATCTCGTGTTTGAGTCGTTTGAGCAGCCGGCCGGAGAGTTTGTTGGCCTGGGCCAGCACCTCGACGTGGCTCAATGGCACCGAATAGAGCGCGGCCTCAAAGAGGCTGCAGGCCGCGGAGACTACCAGGGCGCAGCCGACGGCAATGATGAGGTAGGTCAGCACAGGGCCTCCTGATCTCGGGGGTGGTCGGGAACAGATCTGTTTTTTATAAAACTACCGCGTTTGCGACAACGAAACCAGCGCAAATTCGTTTTGTTCAGCGCCATGCCGGCGCGTCGCATGCAGGATGGAAATTGCAATCGCACCGCTGAACAGGTATACCAAGGCAGGAGCCGCAAGGAGTGGGTGGCGCGTTCCCCTGCCGACTTGCCGCACGAGAGTCACGCGCAATTATTCAAGGAGAGAGCAAGGAGAACGTATGCTAAAGGTGAACATCAAGGCCGCGCCAACGGCTAATGAGATAGCGGTCTATTTTGTGCGGCAGCCAGCCAAGGGGAAACCTTCCTGTTCAGAGCCGACCGTGAACGAGTTGCTCGCCAGGGCCGCCGCGAGCGGCGATTTTACGGCCAAGGAAGGACAGAGTGTGCTCTTCTACCCGGCGGCTGGGGGCGGCAAGAAAATCGACCAGCGAGTGCTGGTGGTGGGTCTTGGCAAGGAGAAGCCCACGGCGGAGGCGATTCGCAAGGCCGCCGGCGTGGCGGTGGCCCAGGTCGGCAAGACCAAGGCCAAGGAGACGGTGGTGCGGCTGCCGGAAAAAACCGGGCTTGCCATTCCGGAATTGCTGGAGCTTCTTACCGAGGGGCTCATCCTCGGCAGCTACCGTTTTCAGAAGTACCAGACCGCGGCCGACCCGGAGGAAAATGGCTCGCAACTCAAAAGCGTGGTGCTGGCGGCCTCTCCCACCAAGGAGACGCAGGCCGCCCTGGCCCGCGGGATGAACGCGGCCGAGGCCGCGTGTCTGGCCCGCAACATGGCCAATGAGCCGGGCAATCACTGGACCCCCACCCATTTTGCTAGGGAGGCGAAGAGGCTTGCCCACGGCGTGGGGCTCAAGGTGTCGGTGCTGGGCAAAGCCGAGATGCAGAAGCTGGGCATGGGCGGCATCCTGGGGGTGAGCCAGGGCTCGGCTCAGCCGCCGACCCTCACCATCGTCGAATACCGCGTCTCCCCCAAGGCGCCGACCCTGCTTCTGGTGGGCAAGGGGCTCACCTTCGACTCCGGTGGCATCTCGCTCAAGCCCAGCGCCGGCATGGAGGAGATGAAGTACGACATGTGCGGCGGTGCCGCGGTGCTGGCGACCATGCAGGCCGTGGGCCGGGAGCGGCCGACCAAGCTCAACGTGGTCGCGCTGATTCCCTCCAGCGAGAATCTGCCCGGCCCGGCGGCCTTGAAGCCCGGTGACGTGATTACCCACTACGGCGGCAAGAACGTGGAGGTGGTGAATACCGACGCCGAGGGGCGGCTCATCCTGGCCGATGCCCTGGCTTACGGCATCGAGAAGTACAAGCCCGCGGCAGTGATCGATATTGCCACCCTCACCGGCGCGGTGATTATCGGCCTCGGCCACCACCGCACCGGCTTGCTCGCCAACGACGACACGCTCTGCGACAAGGTAGTGGCCGCCGGCGAGGCAGCCGGCGAACCGCTCTGGCGGCTGCCGCTTGGCCCGGAATACCGCAAGCAGCTCAAGTCCACGGTGGCGGACTTGAAGAACGTGGACAAGCGCGATGGTGGCACCATCCTCGGCGCTGCCTTCCTGCAGGAGTTTGTCGGCAAGACCCCCTGGGCGCACCTCGATATTGCCGGCACTGCCTGGAGCTTCACCGAGAAGTCCTACGTACCCAAAGGCCCCAGCGGCATCGGCGTGCGGACGCTGCTCACGCTGATCCGGAGTTGGAAGTGAGAGAAGAGGAGAGGGGGGACCTCTTTTTTGAAGCTGCTAAAAAATGAGTTACAAATATCGCAAATTGCGATATAGTGGAATTGACCATGCACGTGATCGCGAAAAAGGCGCTGGAGGATTTCTGGAAGAGTCACCCCACCGCCAAAGCGCCGCTGGAAGCATGGTACAAGGTGGTCAGCAGATCACACTTCGCCAATTTCAGCGAGGTGCGGGAGACGTTCCGGGCGGCAGACTACGCTGACCCGTACACGATTTTCGATATAGGCGGGAACAACTTCCGACTCATCGCCGTGATCCACTACAACCGGCAAAAGGTCTATATCCGGCACGTGTTCACCCATGCCGAATATGACCGCTGGTGCAAGCAGAAGAGGAGCAACAGAATATGACGACCGCAGGAATTTCCATTGATCCGGCCGCAATTGCGCCGGCGTGGCGTTCCTTTCAGAAGGCGCTGCCGGTCCCGCTGACGCCGATCCGCACCGAGGCGCAGCTTGAAGAGTTGACCGCCTTGATGCACAGCCTCGTCGATGTCGTTGGCGACGACGAGCACCATGAACTGGCCGACTTTCTGGACCTGGTCGGCCAACTGATCGAGGATTACGAGGCAGAACGCCATCCCGTTCTAGAGGCGGAACCGCGGGCGGTGCTACGCTTTCTCATGGAGCAGCACGGGCTCAAGCAGACCGACCTCTCCGAGGAGATTGGCGGACAGTCGGTGGTGAGCGAGATACTGTCCGGCAAACGCGAGATCAACGCTCGCCAGGCCAAGGCTCTGGCCGTCCGCTTCGGAGTTTCACCGGCGGTTTTTATCTGATGCGGTAATGTCTCTCACGTTGCCGGACTTTTGCTAGGATAAGTAATGTTGTCCCCGAAATTTCCGACCCCCGGAATATGGAGAATACAATGAGAATATACCTCGCTACAATCATGTGCATATTCTTCATCGCGATGCCCGCCCACGCAGAGGATGACTGGCGTGCGATGTGCAATTCTGTCGCTAGCATAGCTGAAACAATTATGAAGGCTCGACAGGATGGGGTTTCAATGGCAAAAATGATGGAGATACCTGAACCGGAGGGCAGCAATGGGCTTGGGGAAGGTCTCATCATCGCCGCTTATGAGAGTCCACGATACAGTACCGAAGAAATGCAGACGAGAAGTATAGAAGAGTTTCGCGATAAAGCATACCTGCAATGCGTCAAAGCAATTAAACCCAAGCCCAAGGCTCGACGATCAAAAATTACGCGTGAATAATAGGCATATTCCTCCCGGAATCTTGCCTTATGCCGTCAACACCTTACCCCTTTTTTGTGACGAATGAGCAACATGTCCCCCCATTCAAAACGCGTACAGATATGGTTTGATCGACTTGAGACAAATCTGGAAGCAGAAGCCCAACAGGCTGGTTTATTTGAACACGGCACGATGATCGGTTCGGCCCGAGAATTTTTAGTTAAAAGAGTTCTTCGATCCATCTTGCCGCCTCTGCTCCACATTGGCTCGGGAAAGATCATCGATGCCGTAGGAAATAGCTCCAAGCAAGTGGATATCATTTTATACGACTCGCGTTTTCCTGTTTTTGAAATCGAATCTGGAGTTGGGTTGTACCCGATCGAAGGCGTCCTCGGAACAATTGAAGTGAAATCCTCCCTTACGCAGGATCATTTGCGTAAAGCCCTTGAGAATACCCGCTCAATTCTTGCCCTTTCCGCATCTATATATAAAGAAAGCAAATGGAGCGATCGAATTGAACAATTAGTTAAGGAACAGGGTATCAACGCTGACGAAGCAACCCGAAAATTGTCGTATGAATTTATACCGGCCAGTTATGTTTTTGCCTACAATACCTGTTTGTCATTCGAGAAGCTGTCGAGTGCCGTTAATGATTGGTTCAATGGTCACGGTGAGCCATCTATCCAATCTGGTCTTTGTGCTGTACTTCCCCGTATAATCATCGCCGGCCAGCGTATCGGTCTCCTTGACGATGGCTATATACAAATTGACCCAGGGGATGACGTAAGGAAGGAATGGTATAAACAATGTGGTCCAACAGCAAGGGCGCTCATGTCATTTTGGGATACCAAGCGCCGATTCGGATTTCTGGCGGCGCACATACTGCATACGGTGTCGGCGCGCTTGGGACCATCGCATACAACAAACGGTTGTCAATACAGCAGCGACCACTATTATCAAGGGATAGACTATTTCGAGGTAGACATGAAAGGGAAAGGGGCGTTGCACATTTGTTGGAAGGGAAACAAATAGTTGCCCAAAAGAAAAGCGAAACAACTATGACCGACCACCTTTGTCCTTCCGACATATCCCAGCAACCACGCTGCTCTTAGGCTGAGATCGAAAAGCAGAGCAGGGCGATCAATAGATCGTCTTTGCCAATCGGCGTTTTTCGCGGTTCCTTTTCCCTTGGAACTTTACCGCGAAAATCTGTCAGAGCAGGTCGTAGTTGGCTTTCATCACCTGGTAGATCATTGCGGAGATATGCCGAATCACGTTGCCGCGGGCCATTTGCCAGTGCCCATAGTTGCGGGTCTTTCTCTGTTTTTCAATGATCCCGACGACCACATAGGGATAACGGTGGCCATCTTGGGCGCGGGGGGACAGAATACCCATATCCCCGCAGAGTTTCGCGGTGGTGCCGGTCTTGTTGTAGATCAGGGTTCCCCGGGGGATCGGCGTGCCGCGGTAGAGTCGGTCGGGGCCGGGCAACGCCATCAGGCGGCGAAGTTCCTTGCTCTGGGGGAGTTGATTGCGCCAGAGTGCGACGAGGAATCGGCCGTAGTCCTTGGCCGAGGCCTTGTTCCGGTAGGTTCTCCCGCCGCTCGGGATGTACTCGACAATGCTGGTTTCTCTAAGCAGGTGGCTGTAATGTCTGCGGAGAATTTTCTGCGCCGCTCCGGGACCGCCGACTTGCCTTAATATCCAGTTGGCAGCACTATTGCTGCTGTGCTGAATCATCGCCTCCATTTTTCTGTGGCTCTTGGGGCCGTAAACTACTTTGCCCTCCTTGAGTCGCTGAAAATAGGCGAGGGCGATGAAAGGTTTGATCATGCTCGCCGCCTGGTAGGGTCTGTCGGCATTGATGGTGACAAGGGTCTCGCCCTTGGTCAAATCAACGACTAGCCAGCCGGTTTTTTCGTCCCTGGCAACCTGCCCTGTGTGCCGCAGCTCGGCGAGATACCCTTCCAGCCGTTTTTCCAGGTCGCCGTCGCAGCTGGCCACCTTTTCGTCGATGCTTTTCGTGTCGGCCGCGGCAGGCACGGGGGCCGTTATGGCCGGTTCGGGAGCAACCTCCGCAGCCTTTTCCTCGTAGTCAAGCAGGCTTGATTCGCCGAAAACCACCTCGTTGTTTTCCTCGCGGGTGATGGAGGCCGAAAGATGGATGGCGGCCAGCAGTTCGGCGTGGCGCCGAGCCAAGGCCATGGTAGACTGCCTGTCCATCTGTCTTCGGTAAATCAGGGTGAAATTTCCGTCATCGCCCTTTTCGATAAAGAGATCCTTGCCGATTTCGGAGCCGAGGTAGCGGTAGATTGTTTGATACTCGTCGACCAGGACGGCAAGATTCGGGCCATGGCCGTAAGAGACGTTATAGAGTTTGTGGTAGTTCTCGTCCTTGATGGCCCTGGCGTCCCCCAGTCCGACCTTGTCAAGGAGGACGCTGTGGCGAATAGCTATTTTTGCCGAGGAGAGCGCGGTGGTGTTGCAATCGTAAATGATGCCGTATTGGTCGCCACGCTGGATAAAGCGCAATTTTTTGCCGACTTCGGGGCCGAGTTGTGCCTCCAGCTCCTCCCTGTAGTCCTGAAGATTGTTCAGATCGTTGTCCCAGATATAGAGCACGTCGTAGCGGTTGGCAGGAGGAGGAACGGCCTTGGCGGCGGCGGGAAGGAGGAGCACCGCAAGAAGGAAAAGCATGGCCGCGATGCCCAGGGGAGAGCAAGGGCGCAGAGGAATTGTTCTCATGCTGCGAGGGCGGTTGCTTCCGCTTTTTATAGGCACCACGAGACGACCGGGGGAGGTTGTTTGGCCTGGCGAGGGGATTTCCCTTGACTTTGAATACAACATAACCTGCCCATAAAAACAAACTCCCGGCGGAATGGCAAGGTGCTGGGGATATTTTTTCCCAAAAATGCATGAACACCGGCAACTAATCAGTACGCATCGAATTCCTGACCGCGAACCGCTGTAACAGCGGTTCGCATGAAGCCTTGTTGACACGTTGGTGCGGAATCCGCCCATGCGTCGAGCGACCGACCCAGCAC
This sequence comes from Deltaproteobacteria bacterium, assembly GCA_021802645.1. Taxonomy (GTDB): domain Bacteria; phylum Desulfobacterota; class Desulfobulbia; order Desulfobulbales; family Desulfurivibrionaceae; genus JAJZRJ01. Next base: position 95,950 of record JAJZRO010000002.1, read on the forward strand.
TGGAAATGGTGGAAGCGTCTGTTCGCCCCGCAAAAAAACAGGCTCACTTTGCCCGGAATAAAGTATGATGCCTCTGAATCAGGAATTGAAGCCGTCTCCCTAGGCCGGCCCCGACCAATTGAACGCTGTCTTTCCATACATGACCGAAAGCCTTTGTCCTTCCGACATACCCCAAGTTGCACATTGCTCGCAGGGTGAGATCGAGAACCAGTGCAAGGCGATCAGCACCAATCGTCAGCTATTGGACGTCCTGGATGGTTTCCCCGGCTTTGTCCTGGTGCTCAACCAGGCCCGGCAGATCGTCTTTGCCAATCACGCCTTTTTGGGTTTCCTTGGCGCACCAAGCCTTGCCGAGGTGCTGGGGAAAAAGCCGGGAGATGCCCTGGCCTGTGAACATGCGGTGCACAGTGCGCGCGGCTGCGGCACCACCGACTTCTGCTCCACCTGCGGCGCCGCCAAGGCCGCCCCGCCGTCCCTTGCGCATCTGCCGGCAAACGGTGCCGCCCAGGAATGCCGGATCAATCAGGAGGGCAGCGGCAGGGCCTTTGATTTCCAAGTACAGACCGCGCCCTTTCCCGGTGTTGACGACCGCCTCTACCTCTTTTTTCTCACCGATATTTCCCATGAGAAAAGGCGACGGGCCCTGGAACGCATCTTCTTTCACGACGTGGCCAATATCGCCAACGGCATGGTGGGGGTGAGCCGCATCCTCTGCGAACGCGAGCTGGCCCTGGAAAAGAAGAAGCAGTTCCATGAGGTGCTGCACCGCTCGGCGCATCGGTTGGCCGAGGAGGTCGAGGCGCAGCGCGTCCTGGCCGCGGCGGAAAGCAGCGAGCTGCGCCTCGACCTCCGGTCGTGTGCCAGTCGCGCCCTGCTCGACGAGGTGGCTGCCTTTTACAACAACAGCGGCGATCACCACTGCCGGGTGGAGGTTGGGGCCGAGGCGGTGGACACGGAGTTTGTCACCGATCCGCGGCTGTTGCACCGCATCCTCGTCAATATGACCAAGAATGCCATCGAAGCCTCCCCCCACGGGGCAGTGATTCGCCTCGGCTGCGACCAGGCCGGAGACGATCTGGAAATCTGGGTCCACAACCAAGGGTGCATGCCGGAGAAGGTCCGACTCCAGATTTTCCAGCGCTCCTTCTCCACCAAGGGGACGGGCCGGGGGCTGGGCACCTACAGCATGAAGCTGCTGGGCGAGCGCTATCTGAAAGGGCGGGTCAGCTTCACCTCCAGCCCGGAAGAGGGCACCACCTTCCGCTTCCGTTGTCCCGGCAGCATCGAGACCGCCAGCACCTAAGCGCCGACGCCGCAGGCCGTGATGAAACTCCTGGTGGTGGAACCCTACTACGGCGGCTCGCACAAGGCCTTTCTCGACGGGTTGCTCCGAGAGCTGCCCCATGACCGCGAGTTGCTCACCCTGCCGGCCCAACACTGGAAATGGCGGATGCGGCTGGCGGCCCCCTATTTTGCCACCCTGCTGCGCGAGCGGCAAGCGACAGGGTACGACGCCATCTTCTGTTCCTCGTTCATCGATGTGGCAACCTTCCGTGGCCTGCTGCCCCTGCATCTCGCTGGACTGCCGCTGCTGGTCTATTTCCACGAAAACCAGTTCGCCTATCCGGTGCAGGTGGAGGCGGAGCGGGACGTGCACTTCGCCCTCACCAACGTGACCACGGCCCTGAGCGCGGACAAGGTTGGTTTCAACTCCCGCTACAACCTGGAATCCTTCCTGGACGGCGCCAAGGGACTGCTGGCCAGGATGCCGGACATGGCCCTGCCCGGTTGGGAGGAGGCCATCCGCGCCAAGGCGGTGGTGCTCTATCCGGGATTGGATTTTCAAGGGCTTGACGATTGCCCGATTCCAGAGCTGGACGATGGCCCGCCGGTGGTGCTCTGGAACCACCGCTGGGAGCACGACAAGGACCCGGAGTTTTTCTTCCGCACCCTCTTTGCCTTGGCAGATCAAGGCGTGGCGTTTCGCCTCATCGTCCTCGGTCAATCCTTCCGCGCTCAGCCGCCGATCTTTGCCGAGGCTGCCTCAAGGCTGGCCTCGCGGATCATCCATTTCGGCTATGCACCATCACGGGAAGAATATTGTCGGTTGCTGCGGCAGGCCGCGGTGGTCGTCTCCACCGCCCGACATGAGTTCTACGGCATCGCGGTGCTGGAGGCGGTGCGGGCGGGTTGTCGCCCCCTGGTGCCCGATCGATTGTCTTACCAGGAGCTCTTTCCCGCCCGATTCCGTTATCAGGACGAGGAGTTCGCAGAATGTCTCCGGCGCAGTCTCACAGACGGCCGGATGTCGGGGGAAGAGGCGCAGGAACTTACCACGCCATACTCTTGGCCCGCCGTGCTCCCCCAGTATCTCCGCTGGTTCCCCTGAGCCCGCAAAAAGCGTGACGCAATTCGTGGTCTGGAAGGAAGGTGTTGCCGGACTGGCGAGGCAGTACAGTTCGGTACGGCGAGGAGCCGCGCAGCGCGTTGAGCCGGCAGCAGCGAAGCGGCGAAGTTAGCGCGTGAGTGAGGATTGGGGTTACGCCCCGTAGTCGAAGGCGGCGCTGAAGAGGGTCTTGGTGTAGGGGTGGCGCGGCCGGGCAAAGATCTGGGAGGCCGGGCCGGACTCGACGATGCGGCCGTTCTGCATCACCGCCACGTCGTCGGCCAGGGCGCGGACGGTACGCAGGTCGTGGGAGATGAAGAGATAGGTCATCTGGTGGCGCTCCTGCAGGCGCTTTAAGAGCTCGATGATCTGCGCCTGGATAGTCATGTCCAGGGCGCTGGTCGGTTCGTCCAGCACCAGGAAGCGCGGTTGCAGCACCACCGCCCGGGCAATGGCGATGCGTTGGCGCTGACCGCCCGAGAACTCGTGGGGGTAGCGGTCCGCCATCTCGGGCGTCAGCCCCACCTCATCCAGGGCCTGTTCCACCAGCGCCCGCCGTTCATGGCGATCCTTGCCAATCTTATGCACCGCCAATCCTTCACCCACGATCTGTTCGATGGTCATCCGGGGCGAGAGCGACGAATACGGGTCCTGGAAGACCACCTGCAACTCGCGCCGCAGAGGCCGCAATTCCTTGGTGGTCAGGGCGGCGAGGTCGTAATCCTGATAGTGGATGCCCCCCTGGCTCCCGGTCAACCGCAGGATGGCGAGGCCCAGCGTGGTTTTGCCGGAGCCGGATTCGCCCACCACGCCGAAGGTGGTGCCTTCGCGGATGGAGAGCGTCACGTTGTCCACCGCCCGCACGGTGCCCACGGTGCGGCGGAAGAAGCCGGCCTTGAGCTGGAAATGGCAGCGCAGGTTCTTGATCTCGATGAGCGGGGCAGTGGGCTCCTTGGCGGTCGGTTCGCCATGCGGCACGCTGTTCATCAGGTGGATGGTGTAGGGGTGGTGCGGTTCCGTGAAGATGGTCTCGGTCGGCCCCTCCTCGACGATGGTGCCCTGGTTCATGATCGCCACCCGGTCCGCCACCTTCCGCACCATGTTGAGGTCGTGGGTAATGAGCAGCACCGCCATACCCATCTCCCGCTGGATTTCCTTGATCAGCGCGAGGATCTGCGCCTGGATGGTGACATCGAGCGCAGTGGTGGGCTCGTCGGCGATGAGCAGCGAGGGCTTGCAGGCCAGGGCCATGGCGATCATCACCCGCTGGCGCTGGCCGCCGGAAAGCTGATGCGGGAAGGCGTCGAGACGGTGTTTCGGGTCCTGGATACCGCTGCGGCGCATGAGATCGACGGCGTATTCCCGGGCCGACTCCCTGGGCAGCTTCTGGTGGAGCATGATCGGCTCGATGAGCTGGTCGCCGATGGTGTACACCGGATTGAGCGAGGTCATCGGCTCCTGGAAGACCATGGCGATGCGGTTGCCGCGCACCTCCCGCATTTTGGCCTCGGGCAGAGTCAACAGGTCGCCGTACTCCTCGAAGAGGATGCGGCCGCTGGTGTCGATGCTCTCCCGTTCCAGCAGCTGGAGGATGGAAAGGGCGGTGACCGATTTGCCGGAGCCCGATTCGCCGACCAGAGCCACGGTTTCGCCCTGGTGGACGGTGAACGAAACCTGATTGAGCACCGGCGTAAGCCCGCTGGCGCCCTTGAAGCCGAGAGAAAGATTATCGACGGTGAGCAGTTCTTTCATGGTTAGATCTTGCGCGGATCAAAGGCCTCGCGCAGGGCCTCGCCGATGAAGATGAGCAGGATGAGGGTGCCGACCAGCACGGTGAAGGTGCCGAGCGAGAGCCACCACGCCTCGATGTTGGCCTTGCCCTGCGCCAGCAGTTCGCCGAGGCTCGGGGTGGGCGGCGGTACGCCTAAGCCCAGGAAATCGAGGCTGGTCAAGGCGAGGATCGCGCCGCTCATACGGAAGGGCAGAAAAGTGATCACCGGGGTCATGCCGTTCGGCAGCAGATGGCGGAACATGATGGTGACGTTGCTGACCCCCAGAGCCTTGGCCGCCTTGACGTAATCGAGGTTGCGGCCTTTGAGAAACTCGGCCCGCACATAGTCGGAAAGGCCCATCCAGCCGAAGAGCGAAAGCAGAATCAGCAGCAGCAGCACGCTCGGCTTGAAGATGGAGGCGAAGATGATGAGCAGGTAGAGTTCCGGCATGGCGCTCCAGATCTCGATGAAGCGCTGGAGGAAGAGGTCAGTGCGGCCGGCGAGGTAGCCCTGGACGGCGCCGGCGATAATGCCGATCACTGTCCCCACCAGGGTGAGGCCGAGGCCGAAGAGCACCGAGAGCCGGAAGCCGTAGAGCAGGCGGGCCAAAACGTCCCGGCCGCGGTCGTCGGTACCGAGCAGGTTGACCCTGCTGGGTGGCGACGGCACCGGGCCGTTGATATTGAGGTTGATCGAGGCGTAGCTGTGCGGGTTGGGCGGAAAGAGCGCCCAGTTGCCGTTGCTGGCGAGGCGCTGGCGAACGGTCGGGTCCTGGTAGTCCGTCTCGGTGTCGAAGTCGCCGCCGAAGGTGGTTTCCGGGTAGGCGGTGAAGAGCGGGAAGTAGTAGTGCTGATGGTAATAGACCACAAAGGGCTTGTCGTTGGAGAGCACCTCGGCAAAAAGGCTGGCGACAAAGAGCAGGGCAAAGAGGATGAGGCTCACGTAGCCACGGCGGTTTGCCTTGAAACGCTGCCAGCGGCGCTGGTTCGGGGTTTGTTTCGGGGGCGTACTCATGGGGACGTCAGCGTGACTCGATGCCTTCGAAGGTGATGCGCGGGTCCACGGCCACGTAGCTCAGGTCGGTAAGCAGCCGTGAGATGAGGCCAATGATGGTGAAAAAATAGAGGGTGCCCAAGACCACGGGATAGTCGCGGTTCATGATCGATTCGTAGGCGAGTAACCCCATGCCGTCCAGTGAGAAGATGGTCTCGATGAGCAGACTGCCGGTAAAGAAGGCGGTGATGAACGAGCCGGGAAAGCCGGTGATGATCGGGATGATGGCGTTGCGGAAGATGTGGCGGTAGAGCACCTTGTTTTCGGAAAGCCCTTTGGCGCGGGCGGTGATGACGTACTGCTTGCGGATTTCTTCGAGGAAGCTGTTTTTGGTCAGCAGCGTCATCACGGCGAGACTCCCCATCGCGCTGGAGACGATGGGCAACACCATGTGCCAGAGGTAGTCGAGCACCTTGTGGATCAGGCCCAGATCGTGCCAGTTGTCCGAGACCAGTCCCCGCAAGGGGAAAAGGCTCCAGAAGCTGCCGCCGCCGAAGAGCACGATGAGCAGGATCGCCAGCACGAAGCCGGGGATGGCGTAGCCGATCAGGATGACGGTGCTGGTGAAGACGTCGAAGCGGGAACCGTCCCGCACCGCCTTGGCGATGCCGAGGGGGATGCAGGCGCCGTAGACGATGAGGAAGGACCACAGCCCCAGCGACATCGAAACCGGCAGCTTGGAGACCACCAGCGCGGCGACGCTGCGATGATGGTAGTAGGACTCCCCGAAGTTGAAGCAGAAGTAGTTTTTCATCATGGTGATGAAGCGGGTGACCGGCGGCTGGTCGAAGCCATAGAGCTTCTTGAGTTGAGCGATGCGTTCCTCGTCGAGGCCCTTGGCCCCCTGGTAGAGGTCGCTGGTCCGTGCCGCCCGCACCTCGCCGCCCATGCCGGCGGTCTGCCCCTTCATCTCGGCGAGCATACGCTCCACCGGACCACCGGGTACGAACTGGGTGACGGTGAAGGTAACGAGCATGACCCCGATCAGAGTGGGGATCATCAGCAGGAGGCGGCGGAGGATATAGGCGACCATGGGCGTAAGTTACGAGGCGGCGTTGCGCTGCTGCATCGTTTCGGTGATGATTTCCTTGAGTTCCTGCATCTTGAAGGGCTTGGCGAGGTAGTTGTCCATCCCGTTCTCCAGGCATTTTTCACGGTAGCCCGGCATCACGTGGGCGGTGACGGCGATGATCGGGATATGGCCGCCGTTGCTCCTCTCGTGGGCGCGGATGGCGGCGGTGGCCTCGAAGCCGTCCATCACCGGCATCTGGATGTCCATGAGCACCGCGTCAAAAGAGCCCTTCCGGTATTCCGCGACGCCGATTTTACCGTCGGCCGCGATCACGCAGGTGTACCCGAATTGCTTGAGCATGAGGCCCAGCAGCTTCTGGTTTACCGGGTTGTCTTCCACCACGAGGATGTGAAGCGGGTTGCCCATGAGCAATACGACTACTGCCCCCAGCGGGAGGCGATTGCCTCTCTTGGCTGCCGGTGACCACGGGCCGCGGGGTAAAAACGCCGGACAAGAGGCCGTTGTCAGCCGTTTGTTACCATTACCGTGCCGGCCCGCGATTTGTCAACCGCAAACGCGGGCAAAAACCGGAATTGTCGCGGCGGTTGTCATGGCTTCGCCGTTGGCCGCAGCCACCAGGTCATCAGCTCCTGCATCGGCGAATAATAGAGGGGCAGAGTGGCGGGGCGGGCGAAGATGGTGCGGTAGGCAATGCGATGGTGGTCGAGATACCAGTTGGGGACCACGTAGTAGCCATACCACAGCACCCGGTCCAGGGCGCGGGCTGCGGCAGTGAGTTCCTCCTGGGTGGGGGCGTAGATGAGGCGGTCCACCAGCTGATCGACCACCGGATTCTTGAGGCCGATCAGGTTGCGGGAGCCCTCCCGGTCGGCGGTGGTGGAAGACCAGTAGTCGCGTTGTTCGTTGCCCGGCGACTGGGATTGGCCAAAGACGTTGACGGTCATATCGAAGTCGAAGGCGTTGAGGCGGCGGACATAGAGGGCGGGGTCGATGGTGCGGTAGGTGGCGATGATCCCCAGTTTGGCGAGATTCTGCACATAGGGTTCCATCACCCGGTCGAAGGCGGAGGAGGCCGAAACCAGCAGGATCTCGAAGGTGAAGGGGCGCCCCGCCTTGTTGGTGAGCACGCCGTTTTTCACCTTCCAGCCGGCGCCCTCCAGCAGTTTTTTGGCTGCCAGCAGATTGGCGCGCAGACTCCCCGGCGGATTGGTGGAAAAGGGGGTGGGCGGGGTGGTGAAGACCTCCGGCGGCAGTTGGTCTTTAAAGGGGGTCAGCAGTTTCAATTCCAGCCCCTCGGGTACCCCGCGGGCCGCCAGCTCCGAGTTGCTGAAGTAGGAGGAGCAGCGGGTGTATTCCCCGTAAAACAGGGCCTTGTTGGCCCATTCGAAGTCGAAGGCCAGGTCGAGCGCCTTGCGCACCGCCGGGTCTTGGAAGAGGGGGCGGCGCAGGTTCATGACGAAACCCTGCATGCCGGCGTCATTGTGGTGGGGCAGGTTTTCTTTTTTGAGTTCGCCGCGCTCAAAACGAGGCCCCTTGAGGTCACGGGCCCATTGCTTGGCGATGTTGACCGCCATGAAATCGAATTCCCCGGCCTTGAAGGCCTCGAGCGCCACCACTTGGTCCTTGTAATATTTGTAGGTGATGGTGTCGAAGTTGAACATGCCGCGCCGGACGTTGAGGTTCCGTCCCCAGTAGTTGGGGTTGCGCTGGTAGGTGATGGTCTTGCCGGGGACTACCTCCTTCACCACGTAAGGGCCGGAGGCGACGGGCGGGGTGAGGCTGGCGGCATCGAAGGGCGTGGTCCGGTAAAACTTGCTGGAGAAAATCGGCAACTGGCCGGCGATCATGTGCAGTTCCCGGTTGGGCCGGGCGAAGTGCATGCGGACCCGCAGGGGATCGAGGATCTCGGCGCTGGTGATGTCCTGGAGATAGGCCTGGTAAAAGGGGTGGGCCTTGCTGCTCTTGAGGGTATCGAGGGAGAATTTGACGTCGGCGGCGGTGACCGGGCTGCCGTCCGAGAAACGGGCCTGTTCGTTGAGGGTGAAGGTGACGGAGAGCCGGTCTTTGGCCACCTCGATATCCTTGGCGAGCAGACCGTAGGCGGCAAAAGGCTCGTCGAGACTCGGCACGGTCAGAGTCTCGAAGACCAGCTCCTCCAGCCCCGCCGGCGCGGTGCCCTTGAGGGTAAAGGGGTTCATCTTGTCGAAGCTGCCGAGGTCGTGGAGCACCAGATGCCCGCCCTTGGTCGCCTGCGGGGAGGTGTAGTCGAAGCGGGTGAAGCCGGCCGGGTACTTGAGTTTGCCGTCGATGCTGATGCCATGGGCGGCATGGGACAGCGGCGGCTGGGCGAACAGGACGAAGAATATGAAAAAACAGGCCAGCCTGAGGCCGGGGCGGGAAGCGAAGAACATACGTGTCTCCGGGGGTCAGCGGGTCAGATGCTCTTGGATGATGCTCATGAGGGCCGAAGAAATCATGTTGGCCAGCATGGTCAGGATATGCATATCATGTTCGGTGAAATTGTCATCCTTTTTGTTCACCCCCTCGATCACCCCAATGCAGAGCCCATTGATGCGCAACGGGACGGCGAGCAGCGACCGTGTTTCGAAGTCGAAGCGGCGGTCGAGCGCCTTGTCGAAGCGGGCATCGGTAAGGACGTTGGTGGTGAGGGCCGGCCGGCCGTTGCGGTAAACCCAGCTGGCCAGCCCCATGTCGAGGGTGATGGCCTGGCCCTGCAGCATCTTGCTCCGGGGGCCGGTGGGAAGCGCGATGAGCATCTCCTCCTTATTTGGCTCGGCCAGCAGGATGGAACTCGCTTCGCAGCCAAGGAGGTGGTTGGCCATCTCCAGCGCCTGCCGGAGGATCCACGGCCCTTTACGGGTGTTTTGCAGCAGCACGGAGATGCGGAGCAGGGTGGCGATTTCCCGTCGGTCCATCTTCTCGAGCAGGGAGTCGGGCACCATCTGGTGCAGAAGGCCCGTAGCCAGGGCCGAGGAGCTGATGGCGTTCATGTCCATCAGGATTTCGCCCAGGCAGCGGCCGCTGGTCTGGTGGTTGATCCAGGGCAAAAGGGTTTTTCTGATGGCGGTCGTCAGGGTTTCGTTGGGCTCCTTGGCTTGTGCCCGCTGCTGCTGGACGGCGAGGGCGGCGTTGATCTGTTCGCGGGAGGCGAGCCCCAGTTCCCGCAGCACCTCGCCGAGGCGGCGCCACTGGCCGCGGAGGTCCAGGAGATGTGACGAAAGGTTGGCAGCGATGTTTTCGTGGTACGGGTTATGGCCGTTGCCGAAGAAAACGGCAAGATAGCGGTCCATGCGGCCATAGCGCTCAAGCCGCGGCGCCACGAATTCTTCATAGAAGTGAAGCACCCCTTCCTTGAGTTCCTGGGCGGACTTGTAGACCGGGGCGCCGAGTTGCCGGATTTGTTCGGCGCCTTCGCGCTCATAAACCTCTCTGAACTCGACGTAGAGGTCGGTGAGCCGGGGCAGGTATTTGTTATCCGCCATCTGGGCGACGAGGTCGGCGGTGGGAACCATCTTGGCCAGGGCCAGTTCGAGCGGGTCATGGAAGAGGGCCGTCGCCTCGGGTTCGTGACGGTAATCGGTGAGCGAAATCATGGCCGGCACCAATTCCCGGGCCCGGGCCGGCCAGCGGGATTCCGTCAGATAGCGGCCCGCCATCTCCATGCCCCGCTGGACGTGGGTAAAGGTGTATTTGCCGCCCCGGCCATCGTGGTCGCCCTTGTCCTTGATGTAGCCGGCATCGTGGAACAGCCCTGCGGCAATGCCGCACAGAAACAGGTCTTCGGGAAATTTCGGTTGATCGCCCGAACGGTTCCAGCCCGCAGCCATACGGGTAAGGGTGACGGCGGCATCGAGGGCGTGACCGCAGTTGTGGTAGGAAACCTCGCACGCCTCGTAGGCGGGCCAGCGGCCGTCATAGAGAGCGACGACATCGCGGAGCAGGCGACTGAGTCGGGCAGGGACGCGGCCGTATTCCTCTTTGACGATGGTCAACAGAAGGCTGGTGGCGGTCCGTGTTCTGGCGGCCTCGGGGGTAAGCGAGGGTTTGCGGTGCTTTTTCGCTGGTGCCATGCGACAGGAAAGGTGTTTGTGTCCGGTTGATTTTTTTCATGGTATATGGGGTGGCGCAAATGGTCAATCGGATATTGCCGGTTGCAGTTATCTTTTGCGAGTATGTCCAGAGCCGGATTTACCGCCCTGACGGAGAAGGGAAACCCTTTGCGATGCCGGCGCGTTTTTCAGATGCATCCGTTGCGCTGCGTATGGTACATAGTAAAATTTGTCATGTTGTCGAGGCTGAGCGGCCTGGTCAGTTGCATCAAGATACAAGCGGGACCCCGAACAGGTGCCCGCTCCGGAGGTGTAGAGCATGGGGAAGACAATTACCGAAAAGATCTTTGACGCCCACCGTCGCGACAACCCGACCCCGGACAACGTGATCCTCGATCTCGACGTGGTCATGTGCCACGAGATCACCACTCCGATCGCGGTGACCGACCTCGAGGCGCGCGGCATGGACCGGGTCTTTGATCCGGACAAGATCAAGGTGGTGATCGACCACGTCACCCCGTCGAAGGATTCGAAGACCGCCACCCAGGCCAAGATTCTGCGCGACTGGGCGCGGCGCCAGAAGATTCACGACTTTTTCGATGTCGGCCGCAACGGCGTGTGCCATGCCCTGTTCCCGGAAAAGGGCTTCATCCGCCCCGGCTACACCGTGATCATGGGCGACTCCCACACCTGTACCCACGGCGCCTTTGGCGCCTTTGCCGCCGGTATCGGCACCACCGATCTCGAGGTCGGCATCCTGAAGGGGGTCTGCTCCTTCCGGCTGCCCAAGACCATGAAGGTCACCATCACCGGCAGCCTGCCCCAAGGGGTGTATGCCAAGGATGTGATCCTCTATATCATCCGCCAGATCACGGTGAACGGTGCCACCGACGCCATCATGGAGTTCGTCGGTCCGGTGGTCGAGGCCATGAGCATGGAATCGCGGATGACCCTGTGCAACATGGCCATCGAGGCCGGCGCCACCTGCGGCATCTGTCTGCCGGACCGGGTCACGGCCGAATACCTCTGGCCCTTTATCAAGGACGAATACGCCTCCGTCGAGGTGGCCACCATCGATTTCAAAAAGTGGCATTCCGACCCGGATGCGGTCTATTGGAAGGAGCTGACCTACGATGTTTCCGGTCTTGTCCCGCAGGTCACCTACGGCTTCAAGCCGGACGAGGTCAAGGATATCACCGAGATGGAAGGGCGGCCGGTGGATCAGGTCTATATCGGTTCCTGCACCAATGGCCGCATCGAGGATCTACGCGAGGCCGCCAAGGTATTGAAGGACCGCACCATCGCCGACACGGTGCGCGGCATCCTCGCCCCGGCCACCCCTCAGGTATACAACCAGGCCCTGGCGGAGGGAATCATCTCTATTTTCATGGCGGCGGGGTTTTGCGTGACCAACCCCACCTGCGGCGCCTGCCTCGGCATGTCGAACGGCGTGTTGGCCGAGGGCGAGATCTGTGCCTCCACCACCAACCGCAACTTCAACGGTCGCATGGGCAAGGGCGGCATCGTCCACCTGATGAGCCCGCTTTCCGCCGCGGCGGCGGCGGTGGCCGGCCACATCACCGATCCGCGCAAGTATCTGTAAGGGGAAACGAGCATGAAGAACTTCAGCGGCAAGGCCCTGTTTCTGGACCGGAGCGACATCAACACCGACGAGATCATCCCGGCCAAGTACCTGACCGAAAACACCAAGATGGCGTTGCAGCCTTACGTGCTGGAGGATTTGAAGCTGGGTGGCTTCGACCCCCGCAAGGACGTAGCCGGCAAGGGCGTTATCGTCACCCGCGCCAACTTCGGCTGCGGTTCCTCACGGGAGCATGCGGTCTGGGTCTTCGAGATGAACGACATCAACGTAGTCATCGCCGAGAGTTTCGCCCGCATCTTCCGGCAGAACATGTACAACTGCGGCATGCTGGCCATTGAGCTGCCCAAGGAGGAGATCAACACCCTCTTCGGCCTCGGCGACGACGTCGAGATCACGGTGGACTTGGCCAAGAGCGAACTCACCGCCAAGGGCAACACGACCGTGACCTGCCGCTTCACCCTCAATGCGTTCGACCGCAAGCTGGTGGAGGCTGGCGGCTGGCTCGCCTACGCCGACAAGAATTACTGATCCGCCGAATCTGGTTGCGGCAACAAAAAAAAGAAACGCCGGTCTTCCGCAGGGGGGACCGGCGTTTTGCATTGATGGCAAACGGCCTTGCTAATGGTCCCAGCGATTCAGCCGCCTGGTGTTGGCCAGACTGGCGCCCTGGTAGTAGCAGACCGCCTCCCGGACCAACTCCGGTTGCTCAGGCACTTTTTCCAGCACGCTGTCCTGCATGGTCTCTTCCTTGATCCGATACTGGTTCATCGACCGCCGTTCGTTCAAAACGGTGAGGTAGCCGTTTCTGAGGTAGCCCAGTCGCTCGTAGGTACTGATGAAGGCCCGCGGGGTAAAGTCCGGCCGCAGGATGTCCTGGCCGAACAGCTTGGTCTCGTAACGCCAGTGCAGGAGCCCCAGCAGGGTGGGCACCACATCGATCTGGCTGGCGAGCTTGGTGTTGACCCCCGGAGTGATGAGCCCCGGCGCATAGAAGATCAGCGGGATGTGGTAGCGGTGCACCGGCAATTCCTGGCTGCCGGCGCTGCCGGCACAGTGGTCGGCCACGATGATGAAGATGGTGTTCTTGAACCAGGGGTGCTGCCGGGCCCCCTCGATGAAGCGGTTGATGGCGTAATCGGTGTATTTGACCCCGCCGAACCGGCCGGTGTGGGAGGGGATATCCACCTTGCCGTCCGGATAGGTGAAGGGGCGATGGTTGGAGGTGGTCATCAGATAGCCGAGAAAAGGCTTGCCCTGGACATGGGAGGCGTCGAACTCCTTGGTCGCGCGGCGGAAGAGGTCCTCGTCGCAGACCCCCCAGATGTTGGCAAAGGTGATCTCGTCGGAGGCGAGGTCGCTGCGATCGATGGTCTTAAAGCCGTTGCCGCCGAAAAAGGCGTTCATGTTGTCGAAGTAGCCATAGCCGCCGTAAAGGAATTTGGTGTCGTAGCCGTGTTGCCGGAAGAGAAAGCCCATGGAGAAGAGATGGTCGTTGTCCGGCCGGCGGACGATGGCCTGGCCGGGCGTGGGTGGTTCGGAGAGGGTCACCGCTTCCATGCCGCGCACGGTGCGGGTGCCGGTGGCGTAGAAGTTCTTGAAGAGCAGCCCCTGGCTGGCGAGCCGGTCCAGATTGGGGGTAAGCCCCTCCTGGTTGCCGAAGGTGCCGAGGTATTCGGCGCTCAGGCTCTCCACCATGATGAGCACCACGTTGGGACGCTGTTCCGGGCCGGTGGCGGTGACCAGCCGGGTGAGATCCTGGGGCTGCTGGCCGAGGAAGCGGCTGTTGCCTTGGGTCAGGAGAGGATGCAGGCCGGCCAGGGCCTGCTGGTCGTTGATGTTCAGATAGAAGGTGCGATAATCGAGGGCGTTGCCACGGAAGGCGGCAAAGAGTTGGTAGAGGCCGTTTTCGGCGAGTTCGGTTTCATAACGGTTGGTGTTGGCGGCAGCGCCAGTGGGGCTGGAGACGGTGAAAAAGGCGAGCAGCGGCAAGGTGAGAAACGCGAGGGCGGCGATGAACCGGTTGGCTGAGCGGGCGTTGTCGCGCACCGCCTGCTGCTCCCTGGTGCCGATCTGATCCAAGGAGGACCGGATCAGCAGAAAGACGACGACGCTGGCGATGCCGATGGCGGTCAGCAGCCGGGGGATGGGATAGGATTCGGTGATGTTGCCGACCACTTCATGGGTATAGACGAGGTAGTCGACGGCGATGAAGTTGAAGCGGACGCCGAACTCGTCCCAGAAAAGCCATTCCGCCACCGCCAGGAAACCCAGGGCATAGATGAAGGCAAAGAAGAAGGGATAGAGCACGGCGCGGTGCCAGCGACTCTGGACCAAGCGGCAGGGGACAAGCAGCAGATAGAGGACCAACGGGATGACCACGTAGAGTCCGCTGACCAGATCGTAAAAAAGGCCGAGGCCGAAGATGGCGCCAAGGGTATACGGGCCATGGCCGATCTGCGGCCAGATGCGCACCAGCAGCGCGAGCCGGGTAAGGAAGGCCAGGCCGGCATAAAGCAGCAACGTGAGATGGACCAGCCGGAAACGCTGCGGATAGGCGAGGACAAAGCGGTTTGTCAGCGGCAGGGTCTGCATCTTGTCGGCATTGGCCAGGAGCGTCTTCGGCATAGGTTCCTCGTCCAGGGAGCGTGGCCCCGCAGCCATGGCGGACGCAGGGTATGTCGGCCGAAGATACCTGCCGGATCATTGCCGGAAGATTGCCGAAAGATTACAAAAAGGAAAGAAAAGATACCACAAGGTCGTACCGTGGCAGCAGGAGAGGAAAAGGACGGTCAGGAGGCGACAGATGGCTTGGCCGGGAGGTGGACGGTAAAGATGGCCCCCTGGCCTGGCTGGCTGGCAACGGTGATGGTGCCGTAGTGCGCCTGCACCACCGCCTTGACCAGGCTGAGGCCCAGGCCGAGGCCGCGCTGGGAGCGGCTGGCATCGGCTCGGTAGAGGCGGTCGAAGATATGGGGCAGGTCGTGGGAGGAAATACCTACTCCGGTATCGGCGATGGCGACGGTTATTTCCTCCCCCTGCCGAACCGCCGTGATGTCGATGCGGCCCCCGGCCGGCGTGTACTTGATGGCGTTGTCCAACAGGTTGGCCATCACCTGCCGCAACCTCCCCGCGTCGGCCTGGACCGTGAGGGAGCCTGCCATTTTCGTGGTGATGGTGAGCCCTTTTTCTTCCGCCACATACTGATAGAGTTCCGTCACCTGATCCACCAAGGCCTTAAGATCGATCTGCTCCGGCCGGAGTCGAAGGACCCCGGTTTCCGCCTCGGAGATGTCCATGAGGGTGTTGACCAGGGTGACGAGACGCTCTGATTCCTCGGCGCAATCCATGAGTGATTCCCGTAAGGTCTCAACATTGGCGGCGTTGTCCTGGAGTGTTGTCTCCACCACCCCGCGGAGCCTGGTCAGCGGGGTGCGCAGATCGTGGGCGACGTTATCGAGCGCGGCCCGCATGCCGGCGATGAGCTGTTCGATCTTTTCGAGCAGGGTGTTGAAGAGCAGCGCCAGTTCGTCGAGTTCGTCACCGGTGTGGCTGCGGGGGGCGCGGGCATCGAGTTTGCCGGTGTCCACCCCGCGGCGCACGGTCTGGATGAGGTCGCGGACCGGGCGTAAAGCGCGGAAGGCGAGCAGAAAGCCACCGGCAAAGCCGAGCAGGAGCATGGGCAGGGTGCTTGCCGTAAAGATCCGGCGGAACCGCTCCAGATATTTTTCCCGTTCCTCCGATCCCTTGCCGACCTGGAGCACAAAGCCATGGTCCAGGATCTGGCAGGTAACCAGAAGCTCACCATGGCCGGCGCCCCTGGGCCACTGCTGCCAAACACCCGGCGGCAGACTCCTGGCCCGCATCTCTATCTCGGCGGGGGAGACAGCCCGCCAGCGGTGGGGCAGGGTCACGAAGAGCGTACTGTTGTCGGACCGGGCGACGCGGACAAAAAAACCGATATCCCCGTTACTATCCTGCTCCAATTCGGCCACGTGCAGTAAGGCGGCGATGTCGCCGTGGTGGGCCTGGAGGGTGTATTCCTTCAGCTTCGTTTCAATCATCTCCTGATCCTTTGCCGCAAGGGAGGAGCCGAGCAGAAGATAGGCGAACAGGAACAACGCGAAGGAGCTGACGATGAAAATGGCCGAATACCAGAGGGCCAGGCGAAATCCGGCGGTGCGGATCAGGCGGCTAATCGCCTTTAAGGACATAGCCGACCCCGCGGATGGTGTGGATCAGTTTGTGGGAAAAATCGCGATCGATTTTGTTGCGCAGCCGGCAGACCAGGACATCCACCACGTTGGTCTGGGGGTCGAAATTATAGTCCCAGATGTGTTCCAGGATCATGGTCTTGGAGACGGCCCGTCCCGCATGGCGCATCAGGTAGTCGAGCAGGGCGAATTCCCGGGGTTGCAGTTCGATCTTTTCCGCCCCCCGTCGCACTTCGCGTTTCAGCCGGTTCAGGCTGAGGTCGCCGATTTGGAGCAGGGTCTGTTCCGTCGCTCCCGCGTTGCTTCGCCGGAGCAGGGCCTGCACCCTCGCCAGCAGCTCGTTGAAGGCGAAAGGCTTGGTGAGATAGTCGTCGCCGCCGGCTTGCAGCCCGCGCACCCGGTCCTCCACCGTGTGTTTGGCGCTCAGGATGAGGACCGGCATGTTCACGCCGCGACGGCGTAGTTCGTCGAGCAGGGTCAGGCCATCGCGTTTCGGGAGCATGATGTCGAGGATGGCGGCGTCATAGCCCGCCTGCAGGGCCAGCTGGAGTCCCTGTTCGCCGTCCGTCGCGTGGTCGATCGTAAATCCGGCCTGCCGAAGGCCCATGCTGATGAGCGAGGCGATTTTGGAGTCGTCCTCCACCACAAGGATGCGCATCGAACCCTCTTGTCTGCCTGGGGTTGGAGCGGGGAAGGGCTTGAGGAAGCGCGGCGGCTGCGGTATGCTGCGGCTGACGGCGGCCTTTCCCCTTTTGCCGTAAACTTACCGTGCGTCAGGCGCGAACGCAAGGGGTTCCGGCAGGTCGGCGGGTTGCCGCCTTAACACGAAAGCGTGAGCAGTTGCGAATGTCCATGACCAGGAAGACTATCCAGGCCACCATTGAGAAGATCATCGCCGGCGGCGTCGGGCTGGCCCGTCTGGCGGACGGCGTCGTGGCCATGGTGCCGTTGACGTTACCCGGCGAGAGGGTGGTGCTCCGCCCGCGGTCACGGAAAAAACAGTTTGTCCAGGCCGAGTTGGTCGAGGTGGTTACGCCGGCGGCCGAACGTCGTGTCCCCCTTTGTCCGCATTTCGGCCTCTGCGGCGGCTGCGATCTCCAGCACGCGGATTATCCGGCGCAGCTCGCGCTCAAGGAGGCGATCCTGCGCGAACTCCTGCTGCGGTCGGGCATCAGCGGCGCGGGAGAAGAATTTTCTTTTACCGTGGCGGGTGCGCCGCATGAATCCGGTTACCGCCAGCGGATTCGCCTCCAGGTGGCGCCAGACGGTCGGCTCGGTTTCCACCGCCCCCACTCCCACGAGGTGGTGGCGGTTGCGCATTGCCCGCTGGCCGCGCCCGCCCTCAACGAGATGATGGCCATTCTACGGCACGAGGAAGCGGCCCGACGGCTCTGCGACCACGCAACGGCCGTGGAATGCATCTTGAGCCCCGCCGAGGACCGGGTGGTGCTGCTCATCCACACCACACGACCGGTGCGGGCGGCGGATCGCCAGTACGCCACCGCCCTCTGTGCCACGTCCGACAAGCTCAAGGGCATCCTCTTCAGCGTGCCGGGGAAGGCACTTGGCCCGGCCATCACCAGGAAATCCGGGGCGGACGACGCCACGGAACCCTCTTCTTTTGCCATTCGCTTCACCCTGCCGGCCACCCTTGCCGGCCGCGATCTCCATCTCACCGTAGAGCCCGGGGGCTTCAGCCAGGTCAACCCGGAGCAGAACGAAGCGATGATCGCCACCCTGCTGGCGTGGCTCGACCTTGCCGGCAGTGAGAGGGTGCTCGACCTTTTTTGCGGCATGGGTAATTTTTCGCTGCCGCTGGCGCTGCGGGCACGGTCGGTGGTGGGCATGGATCTCCAGGGGGCGGCCATCCGCAGCGCCCGGCGCAATGCCGAACTGAATGGGCTGGCCAACTGCCGGTTCGAGAAATGCGGAGCCGAAGAGGGGGCGCAAAAACTGGTAACGGCGGGCGAAAAGTTCGACGTGGTGCTGCTCGACCCGCCCCGGGCCGGGTGCAGGGAGGTGATCCCACATCTGGCTACCTTGGGGGCCAGCCGGCTTGTCTATATCTCCTGCGACCCCGCCACCCTCACCCGCGATCTTGGCCTGCTCGTGCAGCAGGGATATGCCATCGACCGGATGCGCCTTGTCGACATGTTTCCCCAGACCCACCACCTGGAGACCATGGTCCTGCTAAGGCGTCTTGCCTAACGTCCCCGGTGCAGAGATTCCAGATACCGCAGCAGCCGGTCGCGGCGGTTGTCGGGCTGGTTGAGCATGAGCACAAAGGGATCGAGCCCCTGGGGGCCGGGGAAATAGCCGGCGTAACAGTAAACGCCGTTCAGGGTCCCCGACTTTACCAGCACACCCTCCTTATGGACCAGCAGGTCGCTGTATGGCCGGAAGGCGTGCAGCACCGTCAGCATGGCCCGCGGCGTGATCCGATTCCGGCGTGACAGCCCGGAGCCTTCCTCCACATTGAAGCTCAGCGGCTCCAGCTGGAGCCGTCCCTCGAGGAATTGGGTCAGCGCCTCCCGGCCCTTGTCCCAGGTGGCGGGGTAGCCGAAGCGCTTGGCCCCGCAGGTAAGGAAGAGTTGGTTGGCGATGAAGTTGTTCGAATAGCGCAGCATGGCGCCAATGATTTCGGGCAGGCCTTTGGTGGAGAGGTGGCGGCAGATGGGCGCCAGCTGGCTCGGCACCCGGCCCGGCCGGATCGGGCCATGGACGGTGATCCCCTGCCCGCGGAGTTCTTCGCCGAGGAGTTCGCCGGTATACTGCCAGATCTGTTCCTGATTTTGCGAGATGTTGATCCGGTGTGTGCCCGGAGGCAGCGTCTCGCCGAGGCGGAGCATAAGCGGCAGGGTAGGGGTCTGGGCCTCGGCGGACTGGACGCCGCCGCGGTTGTCCCTGGTCAGGTCGATGGTGTTGAAGTTCACCGCCAGGGCGCTGTTCGCCACATCGTACGGATTGAGGGAGTCGCCGGCGCCGTCGGCTGGGCCGGGGAGGTGAAACGCGCTGTCGTCGAGGACGATGGCCGCCACCTCTCGTACCCCGGTGGCCCGCAGCCGGCTGGCGATGAGGGCCACCTCCTCGGAAACCAGCATGGGGTCGCCGCCTCCCTGCACGTAGAGGGTCTGGTCCGGGCCGTAATAGCAGCGGGTTTCGAAGCGGAAGTCCGGACCGAGGAGGGTCAGGGCGTGGAGGGCGGTGGCAAGTTTCCAGATGCTGGCCGGCACGAAGGGGGTGTCGGGCTGGTAAGCGGCCAGTAGGCGGCCATTCTGCTCAAGGAGATAGCCGCCGTGGCTAATGGGAATGCCTGGCGAAGGAGTCGGGGCGGCGACCACCTCTGTCGGCGCGCTGATGCCCAGCAATATTGCGAGCAGAAACGCCAAGGCGTGCGGATGACGCAGGAGTGGTCGCCGCCGGAACATCGGTGTTCGTTACGAGATGGCGAGCTTGAGCAGATCGGCCACCGAGATCATGCCAATGGGCTTGCTGCCGGCGCCGGCGACCAGGAGATGGTGGGTACCGGCCTTGTGCATGGTGGCGAGGGCATCCTGCACCTTTTCGTTCTCGTCCAGCTGGACGCACGGCGATACCGCGGCCTTGCTGGAGATGATCTCACACGGGGTCATGAAGCGGGTCACCCGGGTGGCGTCGAGGTCGTCATGGCGCACGATACTGTCCAACAGATCCATTTCGCTGACCACCCCGACCAGATCCACGCCGCTCTTGACCACCAAAGCGGAGCATCCTGTCGAGGTCATCTTCTGAATGGCTGTCCGTAACGTGTCGTCCAGCGAAACCGCCGGTGCATCCTTTTTTACCGCCACGCCAATCGTTGCTGTGAGTCCCATACGCAACCTCCTTAAAGGTTTGGGATGAGATGCAGGATAGTACCTTATATCACATTTCCGACCCACGAGCACATTGGGGGCGTTGAAGAATGACAGGCTGCCCAGAGGACCGGGGCCAAGAGTGGCGGACGGGCGGGTAGGGGGAAGCAGGCCGGTAAAAGATTCGGCACTCCCGAGACAGTATGGTTGTCCCGGGAGTGCCGAGCGGGTCAGATCTTGGGCAGATGCCTGGTGGCCTCGGCAATCGCCTCGGCCGGGTACTCGTAGTTGCTCAGCTCGCCGGCAAAATACTTCTCGTAGCTCGAGAGATCGAGCAGGCCGTGGCCGGAGAGGTTGAAGAGGATGGTCTTGGGCTCGTTCTTGTCCCGGGTCGCCTCGATGATCGCCGCCCGCACCGCGTGGCAGGATTCCGGCGCCGGGATGATGCCCTCGGTCTGGGCAAAGAGCACGCCGGCCTCGAAGCATTCGAGCTGATTCAAGGCCATGGCCTCCATCAGGTTCTCGCGCTGCAAGGCGCTGATGATGGGCGCCATGCCGTGGTAGCGCAAGCCGCCGGCATGGATGCCCGGCGGGATGAAGTCGTGGCCCAGGGTATACATATAGAGCAGCGGGGTACGCTGGGAGACATCGCCGAAGTCGTAGGCGTAGATGCCCTTGGTCAGGCTCGGGCAGGAGGCGGGCTCGACGCCGATGAGGCGGATCTTCTTGCCGTCGAGCTTGTCGGGCACGAAGGGCGAGGCGAGCCCCGCGAAGTTGGAGCCGCCGCCGCAGCAGCCGATGATCACGTCCGGATAGTCGCCGACCATGGCGAGCTGTTTCTTGGCCTCAAGGCCGATGACCGTCTGGTGGTGGCAGACGTGGTTCAGGACCGAACCCAGGGCGTACTTGGTGTCATTGCGGGAAACGGTATCCTCCAGGGCCTCGCTGATGGCAATGCCGAGCGAGCCGGGGGTGTTCGGGTCCCGCTCCAGGATGGCACGGCCGGTCGGGGTGTCCGGGCTGGGACTGGCCACGATCTGGGCGCCGTAGGTGTTCATCATCACCTTGCGGTAGGGCTTCTGATCGAAGGAGACCCGCACCATGTAGACCTTGCACTCCAGGCCGAACTTGTGGGTGGCAAAGGAGAGGGCGCTGCCCCACTGGCCGGCGCCGGTCTCGGTGGCGAGCCTTTTTACCCCTTCACGTTTGTTGTAGTAAGCCTGGGCCACGGCGGAGTTGGTCTTGTGGCTGCCCGAGGGAGAGACGCCTTCGTACTTGTAGTAGATCTTCGCCTTGGTGCCGATGGCCTCTTCGAGGAAGTTGGCGCGGATGAGCGGCGAGGGCCGCCAGATCTGCCAGATGTCGAGCACCTCCTCCGGGATGTCGATCCACCGCTTGTCGCTCATCTCCTGCTCCAAGAGCCCCATGGGGAAGATGCGCGCCATCTTTTCCGGCGCCACCGGCTGCTTGGTTTCCGGGTCGAGCGGCGGCTGGACACCGTTGGGGATGTCGGTCATCACGTTGTACCATTGGGTGACCCGCTGGTCGGGGGGGAGCTCGATGCGTTTCTGCTTCATGATGGCAACCTTTTTGTGCTGACGGTATTCTTTCTGCTCCGGGGGCCTTGAAAATCCCCATTTATTTACCCCCCTTCGCCCGAAATTCAAAGCGAAAATCGTCGGCGCAATGGTATCATGGCCCAAAACCTACCAGGAGGCGCATCATGAGCACCACCGAACAGAATCTGTGGGAGGCGTTTGCCGGCGAATCCCAGGCCAACCGCAAGTATCTCGCCTTTGCCAGGCGGGCGGAAAAGGACGGCTACCTCCAGGTGGCCAAGCTCTTCCGGGCCGCGGCCCATGCCGAGACGGTCCACGCCCATGCCCATCTGCGGGCCTTGAAGGCCATCGGCGACACCCGGGAGAACCTCAAGACCGCCATTGCCGGCGAGACCCACGAGTTCGAAAAGATGTACCCGGCCATGATTGAGGCGGCCAAGGCGGAGGGCCACAAGGCGGCGGAGATGTCCTTTACCTTTGCCAACACCGTGGAAAAAACCCATGCCGCGCTCTATGAAAAGGCGCTGGAACAACTCGAGCAGATGCCAACCACGGATTACTACGTCTGCGAGGTATGCGGCCACACCCACGCAGGCAGTGAGCCGCCGGAAAAATGCGTGGTCTGCGGCGCCAACCGCAAGGCCTTCAGCAAGATCGACTGAAGGCGCTGGGAGCCATGGGGAACAGGCGACGGCCGGCCGCCTGTTTTTGCAGCGCCCGCGCCCTTGCCGTTGACAAAACCTCCTGTTCTGACTAAGGTTCCTGCCTATTCGACAGGAGGAAACGATGGCATTGGACATGGAGCGGATCATCGACGAGAGCCTCAAGGAATCCCTGGCGGCCAAGGAGTCCTTCGCCAGCCGCGAACGGGCGGCGATCAAAACCCTGGTCGGCTGGATGGTGGAGGCGATCAAGGGCGGCAAAAAGATCCTCATCTTCGGCAACGGCGGCAGCGCCGCCGATGCCCAGCACATGGCGGCGGAGTTCGTCAACCGTTTCCTCATCAACCGCCGCCCCCTGCCCGCCATCGCGCTCACCACCGACAGCTCGATCCTCACCAGCATCGGCAACGATTTTTCCTTTGACGATATTTTTCTGAAACAGATCCAGGCCCTGGGCCAGCCCGGCGACGTGGCCCTCGGCATCTCCACCAGCGGCAACTCGCCCAACGTGCTCAAGGCCGTCGAGGAGGCCAGGGAGATGGGGCTGCGCACTGCGGCCTTGACCGGTGGCAGCGGCGGCAAGCTGCTCAAAGTGGCGGAACTGACCCTGAACGTACCGAGCAAACGCACCCCGGCCATCCAGGAGACCCACCTCTGGGTCGAACACCTGCTCTGCCAGCTGGTGGACGAGGTGCTCTTCGGCCAGGGCGCCGTCTAACAGGATGTTGAAAAAGTCATCCATGACCTTTTTCAACCACGAACTCGCAGAAGTGAATTCCGCGAGTTCTCGCAAATCCAACAAGTTAAAACTTCGTCGGATTTGGCGCCCCATCCATGGGGCGCACACAAGCTGCCGAAAAACAAGTTTTTCAACAGCCTGCTAAGGGGAGGCCATGAAGAAATACATCCCGCTCGATTTTTCCGGCCTCAACACCTATTCCCTGCACGGCCGCCACAGCAAGGTGACGGTGGCCAATTTCGCCAAGCCTTTGGCGCCGGGCGCCACCATCGGCGACTATCTCGCCGCCCTGCCGCAGCAGTTCCTCGGGGTCGATTTCCCGGAGCTGGTGGATCGCCTGGTTGCCATCCATCGGGCCGGCCGGCCCATCGTGGTGGGCATGGGCGCCCATGTCATCAAGGTAGGGCTGAACCCGATCCTGATCGACCTCATGGAGCGCGGCATCATCACCGGCCTGGCCTTAAACGGCGCCGGCATTGTCCACGACACCGAGGTCGCCATGGTGGGCCGCACCTCCGAAGAGGTGGAGCAGGTGCTCGGCGCTGGGGCCTTTGGCGCCGCCAAGGAGACCGGCGAGGAGATCAATGCCGCCATCAACCAGGGCGCGGCCAAGGGGCTGGGGCTCGGCGCGGCCATGGGCGACTATCTGCTGGCGAAAGAATTTCCCCACAACAGCGTGAGCCTGCTCGCCACCGCCCGTCGGCTTGGGGTGCCGCTCACCGTGCATGTGGCCATCGGCACCGACATCATCCACATCCACCCCTCGGCCAGTGGCGCGGCCATCGGCCAGACCAGCCACGAAGATTTCAAACTCTTCTGCGCCATGGTCGCCGACCTCGAAGGCGGCGCCTACCTCAACCTCGGCTCGGCGGTGCTGCTGCCCGAAGTCTTTTTGAAGGCAATCACCGTGGTTCGCAACCTAGGCCATAAGGTGGAGCACTTCGTCACTGCCAACTTCGACTTCATCCGCCACTACCGGCCCATGACCAACGTGGTCAACCGGCCGACCATGAGCGGCGGCAAGGGGTTCAACATCACGGGACATCACGAGCTGATGATCCCGCTGCTGGCCGCAGCGCTCGTCGATCGCCTGGCCAAAGGCTGAGTCGCGACGGGGGCGGGCGGAGTATTGTCTTGAAAATCCGTAGAAAAGAGGATAAAGAGCGGAGTCGGGGCCATGCCTCTCTTTGATTTTGTCTGCCGCGCCTGCGGCGCCGAATTCGAGCTCCTGGTCCGGGGCAGCGAGAAACCCGCCTGCCCCAGATGCCAAAGCACGGACCTGGCCAAGCAGATGTCCACCTTTTCCGCTCGTACCGGCAGTGCGGCCGGCAGCGGCGGTGGCAAATGCGCCGGCTGTCGAGGCGGCAGCTGCGGCACCTGTCATTAGAAAAAAAGCGGAACGCCGGACGGTTCGGCGTCGTCATTCAGAAAAACCCTTGGCTTGGGGCGGTAAGGAATTTCCATGCAGAAACGCATCAAGATCGGCACCCGCGGCAGCCTGCTCGCCCTGGCGCAATCGACCTGGATCAAAGGCCTCATCGAGGCCGAACATCCCGGTACCACCGTCGAACTGGTGAAGATCGTCACCAAGGGCGACAAGATCCTCGACGTGCCGCTGGCCATGGTGGGTGGCAAGGGGTTGTTCGTCAAAGAAATCGAGGAGGCCCTCCTCTCCCGCGAGGTGGACATCGCGGTGCACAGCATGAAGGACGTGCCGGCCGAGCTGCCGCCGGAACTCCACATCGGCATCGTCACCAAGCGGGAAAATCCGCACGATGCCTTCATCTCCAAAAAATACGCGAACCTTGCCGAGATGCCGGCCGGCGCCAGGGTCGGCACCAGCAGCCTGCGGCGCAAGGCCCAGATCGCCGCCCTGCGGCAGGACCTCGTCATCGAGGACCTGCGCGGCAACCTCGACACCCGGCTGCGCAAGCTTGACGAGGGGCAATACGACGCCATCATCCTCGCCGCCGCCGGCTTGAACCGCCTGAAATTGAGCGAGCGCGCCACCCGCTATTTCACCGCCGACGAGATGCTGCCTGCCGTGGCCCAGGGCGCGGTGGGCATCGAACTTCGGCGGGCGGACAGCGACCTGCTCGCCGGCCTTTCCTTTCTCATCGACCATGCCACCGAAGTCTGCGTGCAGGCCGAACGCAGCTATCTCCACCGGCTGGAGGGCGGCTGCCAGGTGCCGCTGGCCGGCTTTGCCATCTTGAACGGCAAGGAGCTCACCATGACCGGCCTCATTGCCTCGGTGGACGGCAGCCGGATCATCAAGAAGGTCATGACCGGCCAACCCGAAGACGCCGCTGCCATCGGCCACAACTTGGCGGAAGAACTGCTGGCCATGGGTGGCCGCGAGATTCTCGAAACGGTGTACGGCTCCAAGATTCACTGATCGCCCCACAACTCCCGGCGTGGACGACCCTGCGCCGGGTCTCTTGTTTGGGATGGGCGCCTATATGAAAAAGACAATGCATCCCCCCCCTCCGACGCATACTCCCCCCACGCCCTGCCGTGCCGGCAAGGTCTATCTGATCGGCGCCGGTCCGGGCGATCCGGAACTCATCACAGTCAAGGGGTTGAAGCTCTTGCAGCGGGCCGAGGTCGTGGTGTACGACTACCTGGCCAGCAAGAAACTCCTCAAGCACGTGCCCCAAGCGGCGCAGTTGGTCTATGTCGGCAAGATGGGCGGGGTGCATCACGCCCACACCCAGGACGAGATCAACCAGATGCTGGTCGATTTCGCCAGGCAGGGCAAGCTGGTGGTGCGTCTGAAAGGCGGCGACCCCTTCATCTTCGGCCGCGGCGGCGAGGAAATCGAGATGCTGGTCGAACATGGCATTGCCTACGAGGTGGTGCCGGGCGTCACCTCGGCCACGGCGGCGGCCACCTACGCCGGCGTGCCCATCACCCATCGGCAGCACACCACCTCGGTCGCCTTTGTCACCGGCCACGAGGATCCGACCAAGGCGGCGAGCACCATCGCCTGGGACAAGATCGCCACCGGCATCGGCACCCTGGTCTTCTACATGGGGATCAAGAACCTACCGATCATCACCGAAAAACTCATGGCCCATGGCCGCAGCCCCGAGACCCCGGTGGTGGTGGTGCGCTGGGCCTCGACCCCGGAACAGCAATCGGTGGAAGGAACGCTGGCCACCATTGCCGACAAGGTGCAGGCCGCCAGGATCAAGCCGCCGGCCCTCATCGTGGTGGGCGAGGTGGTCTCGCTGCGCGACAAGATCAACTGGTACGAGAAGCGGCCGCTCTTCGGCAAGCGCATCCTGGTCACCCGCACCCGCGAGCAGGCGAGCGAGCTGGTGCATCGGCTGGAGGACCTCGGCGCCAACTGCCTGGAGGGTTCGACCATCGCCCTGGTGCCGCCGGATTCCTGGGCGGCGCTCGACAAGGAGTTGCACCGGCTGGCCGACTACGACTGGCTGCTCTTCACCAGCATCAACGCCATCAAGTTTTTCTTCCAGCGCCTGACGGAAATCGGCATGGATGCCCGCGACCTCAAGGGCCCCAAGATCGGCGTGGTGGGCACCACCACCGCCGAGTTTCTGCAGGGCCACGGCCTCCGTGCCGATTTGCTGCCCGAGGAGTTCACCGCCGAGGGCTTGGCAGCGGCGTTGGAGAAAGAGGGGATGAGCGGCAAGAAGGTGCTGCTGCCCCGGGCAGCCAAGGCCCGCGAGGTGCTCCCCGAAACGTTGGCCACCGCCGGGGCCGAGGTCGTCACCGTGCCGGTCTATCGCAACGTGCAGCCGGCGGACTATGCCGAGGTGCGGCAGGCGCTGGAGGAAAAGGCCATCGACCTTATTACCTTCACCAGTTCCTCCACGGTGATCAATTTCCTGGAGATGCTCCATTGCGCCGACGAGGCGGAACAGCAGCGCCTGCTCGACGGCGTCAAGATCGCGACCATCGGGCCCATTACCGCCAAGACCGCGTCGCAAAACGGCATGGCCATTCACATCCAGCCGAAGACCTTCACCATCCCCGCCCTGGTGGACGCCATCCTTGCCTACTACGCCAGCCGGCGCTGAACTGGGGGAGCCGATGCAGTGTCATGCCTGTCGGAAGGAGGTCTCCAGCAGCGGCCGGGTCGCCTTCCGCGAGGAGTGCCCCCATTGCGGCGCCGATCTGCACAGCTGCGTCCACTGCCGCTTCCATGATCGCGGGGCCTACAATGAGTGCCGGGAATCAGGGGCCGAACGGGTAGGGGACAAGGAAAAAGCCAACCGCTGCGAGTACTTTCAGCCGGCAACCGGGCAAGGCGCGGCACCGGCCAACGACGCCAGGGCCAAACTCGAAGCCCTGTTCAGAAAGTAGTCCGCTGCCGTTTCTCCTGCCGTTCACCGCCAAAGGCCCACCAACATGGACCGCCAGATCTCGCTTTCCATCCTGATCCGTTTTCTGATCTATTTCGTCCACTGGATGGTGCTGGCCCATCTGCCGGTGTTACTCAAGCAGCAGGGTTTCGACGATGTGGCCGTCGGTCTGGTCATCGGGCTGTTCGCCCTTTCCTCCATGCTGCTCATGCTGCCCATGGGGCTCTTTTCCGACTTCTTTTCGCCCAGGCGGACGCTCCTCACCGGCGCCCTTTCTTTTGCCCTCTATTTTTTTCTGCTGCCCCGCGCCACAACGCTCGGCTCCCTGCTGCCGGTGGTCCTGCTCGGCGGCCTGGGCGCGGCGGCGCTGATCGTGGTGAGCGAATCGCTCTACCTCAAGCAGTTCGGCCAGGAACGGCGCGGCAGGAGGGTGGCGCTCTATCACCTCAGCACCTACCTCGGTTTCGGCCTTGGCCCCCTGGCCGGCGGTTTTTTACTCAGGTCGGGGCTGCTCTTTCCGGCGGCCAGCCTCGGCGCCTTGCTGATCTTCGGTGTCGTCCTCGGGATCGAGGACCATTCGGTACGGGTCTTCGCCTTCCGCGACTACGGCGAGGATCTGCGCCAGTTCAAGCCGCTCATGCTCATGGCCTGTATTTTCATGCTGGGAACCCATTTCGGGGTGGAGCAGACTTCAATTTCCCTGCTGATGCGGGAGACCCTCCATTTCACGCCGGAACGCATCGGCCTCTATTTCGCGGTGGTGGGGTTGTGGATGGCGGCGGTGGTGCCTTTTGTCGGCCATCTGCACGACAAGCGCAGCACCGTCTTTCTCTTCTTCCTTGCCGGGCTCGGCCTGTCGGCCTTTTTTCAGGCACTGACCGCCTTGGCCTTTGATTTCTGGAGCCTGCTCGTCATCCGGATGCTCCATACCCTGGGTGATGCGGTGGCCTTGCTGGAATTTTCAGTGCTCACCGCGCTCTTTTTCCCCGCCCGCCGGCTGGGCGGCAATTCCGGAGTGCTCTATGCCGTCCGCACCCTGGCCACCTTTGGCGCGGCGGTTCTCACCGGGATAGTGAATCACCGCTGGTCATACGGGGCCTCCTTTCTGGTCAACGGGCTTTTTGTCCTCCTCTTCGTGGGGCTGAGCTTCACCCTCATCGCCACCAATCCCCAACGACGGCTGGAGGTGGGGTGGGGCAACCGCGACGACGCCTGAACCGCTCCCCCAAACCCATCCGGCAAAGGTTGACCTACGTCAAGGCAATGGCAGGCTCCGGGTGCTATACTCTTGGTAAACCCCACGGAGGTGGCTGCCATGAAAAAAATCGCCCTTGCCGAAACCAGCGTCTTTGACGAAAAGAGCTTTAAACGTTTTCTGCTGCACGATTCGCCTTATTTCCGGGTGCTGAACTTCAACCTCAAGGCCGGCCAGCTCTTTCCGGTCCATTCGCATCCCACCGAGGGTCAGCTCACCATCCAGGTGGTGGAAGGCAGTGGCGAATTTCTGTCGACCGATACGGCCATCCCCGCCGCCAGCGGCGACATCCTGGTGAGTGACATCAGCGAACCGCACGGGGTGAGGGCCGTCACCGACATGCGCATCCTGGTCACCATCGCCCCGCCGTTCTAAATCGGCGGCATGCAGCATTGCGGGTGGCCTGACCGGTGGCCGCCACTTGCAACATCTTACGACAGGGGGTAGAGTGTGCCCCTAACTCTCCCTATCCCGCCTGGAACAAGGGAGAAGGTCCACGAACGATCCTTGGGGATGTGTCATGAAACATTTGCTCGCTTTGTTGGGAATGGTGGCGGTGCTGGCACTCGCCGTCGCCTGTTCGGATAACCGGGCCAGTCAGAGCGGCCCGATTTTTCGCACGCTGACGCCGCTGGAGGCCAAGACGCTCATTGCCCAGCGTTCCGGTCTCGCCATCATCGACCTGCGCGAACCGCAGGAACTCCACGAGGGGTCCATTGCCGGCTCGCAACTGATGCCCTTTCGGGAGATCGCCCAGGGCCGCCTTACCCTGCCCAATGACCGGCCGTTGCTGCTGATCTGCGCGATCGGCGGCCGCAGTTACATGGTGGGCCAGTATTTCAGCCGCAAGGGATACCCGGAGATATATAGTCTTGAAGGGGGAATCGCGGCCTGGAAGCAGGCGGGCCTGCCGGTGGAATACCACTAAACAACCGGGCAACAAAAAGGCGGCCGGACTGCCGGCCGCCTTCGTCCCTTCCTACCATTCGAAGTAGCGCATCGTCTCCGCCTTGACCACCTGCGCCAGCAGGAGCAGACCGATGATGTTGGGAATGGCCATCAGGCCGTTCGCGAGGTCCGAGAAGTTCCAGACGAATTCCAGTTTCATCATCGCGCCCACGACCACCATGCTCACGAAGACCACCCGATAGGGCCTGATGGCGCGGGGGCCGAGCAGATATTCGATCGCCTTCTCGCCATAGTAGTTCCAGCCGATGAGGGTCGAGTAGGCGAAGAGGGCGGTGGCGATTGCCACCAGCACCACGCCGGTATGGCCCAGGCTCTCGCCGCAACTGACGCTGGTGAGCTGGCCCGGGGCGATACCATGCTGCCAGGCAGTACTGGTCAGGATGATCAATGCGGTCATGGAACAGACCACCAGGGTATCGATAAAGGTCTGGGTCATGCTAACCAGGGCCTGCTTCACCGGATCGTGGGTGCGGGCCGCTGCCGCGGCAATGGGCGAGGAGCCCAGGCCCGACTCGTTGGAGAAGACGCCGCGGGCGATGCCGAAGCGCATGGCCGCGGCGACCGCCGCGCCGGCAAAACCACCGCTGGCCGCGGCCGGAGTGAAGGCGTGGCCGAGGATCAGGGCCAAGGCCTGGGGAATCTCGGCCGCATTGACCGCCAGCGCAGTCAACGCGGTAATGATGTACCCCACGATCATAAAGGGCACCAAGAACGAGGTGAAACGGGCGATGGACTTGATGCCGCCGAGGATAACGAGGCCGGTCAAGAGCATCAGCACCGTGCCGGTGAGCCAGGGCTCGATTTGAAAGGTGGCCTGGAAGATGGTGGCCACCGCGTTGGCCTGGGCCATGTTGCCGATCCCGAAGGTGGCCAGCGCGGTAAAGAGGGCGAAAAGCCAGCCCAGGGTGGGGAGGTTGGCGCCCTTGGCCAGGTAGTACATGGGGCCGCCACGCATGCCGTGCTCGCCCTTTTCGCGGTATTTCACCGCCAGCACCGCCTCGGCGTACTTGGTGGCCATGCCGACCAGGCCGGTCATCCACATCCAGAAGACCGCCCCCGGTCCGCCCAGGGTGATGGCGGTGGCCACGCCGACGATGTTACCGATGCCCACCGTGGCGGCCAGCGCCGTCATCAGGGCGGCAAAATGGCTGATGTCGCCGTCGCCGGCGTGCTCCTTCTGCCAGATCAGCTTGAGGGCATGGGGCAGGGCACGGAACTGCATGCCCTTGAGGATGATGGTAAGATAGAGGCCGGTACCCACCAGCAGCACCAGCATGGGTGGTCCCCACACCCAGCCGGAAAGGGTAGCGATCAGCGATTCAAGAGCGGCCATGGAGTCCCCCGTGGTTTGGTGTTGGTGTCACTCCTGATACCTGATTCACCGCGAGGGAGTCAATGACGATGGCGGCAGAGGAGAGTTTTTCTCCAAACGGAAGGCGAGAAACAGGCCACAACAGATTGACAGGATAACAGTGGGCCGGTTAATTTAATTGTTGAAGGGCGACAGCGAAGCAAGGGGGACGGCAATCTCTACGTGAGAGGCGACAATGGACAAGAAGGATTGCGGCGGAAACGACAGGGGGTTTTACGAGCCATATTCAAATATAACAGCAAAATTAAGAGGTTGGTTCGTAACGTATGGCATTGGAGCGCCGGTATTATTCGTTTCTCAACTTACCATTTCTACTGCATTAGAAAAATCCGGGTGTGGCCGCTTCGTGATAACGCTATTTCTCATCGGTGTGGCCCTGCAAGTTTTGATCGCGCTTATTCATAAAACAACAATGTGGTATGCGTATCTTGGCGAAGTTAAAGAAAATTTCAAAAAAACAAGACGTTACAAAATATCCGATAAATTATCAGAGATTTATTGGCCGGAATTTATCGCTGATTGTTTTTCAATGGGGCTTTTTATCGTGGCAACGTATCAGTCTTTGTCCGTGGCGATACAACAATAACTCTTATACTGCCACGTCCAGTTCCTGAATGGTGCCGGCCCTGCCGGACTCGGTAAGATAGATCGAGGTGTCGCGCAGTTGGCCTTCCACGTTGTTGGCGCCGTCGGTGAGCGAAAACGGCGTGGCGGCGTGGTCGAGGAGCAGGGCGCCAATCTCCTTGTCCTTGAGAGAATAGAGGACATCGTTGCCGGCCCCATCCTTCCCCCATATTCGCAGCTGTTCGAACATCGGGTCGTTTTCGTCGAGCCAGCCGTTGCCGTCGCTGTCCAGTTTGGCCAGTTCGCTGAAGCCGTTGCCGGTCTGGGGGCCAAAGAGTTCGGTGCCGGAATCGATCGTGCCATTGTTGTTGCGGTCCAGGGCGAGAAAGCCGCTTCCACTGGCAAGGGAGGGCATTGCCTCGGCCTTGCCGTCCCCATTGAGGTCAAAGGCCATTCGCTGACCGGCAAGTTGCACGGTGGACCTATCGAAGTTGACCACCAACGGATCCACCTTCCGGGCATCGCCGGCCCGAACCGACAGGGAGGTCTCCTGTCTCACCTCGCGGGACATGGTAAATTCGAGATTGAACTGCACGGTGTTGCCGTCCGCGGTTTTGATCTCGCCGCTGGCGGCAAACTGGAGGCTTTCCTTTTCCTGGTCGAGTTGATGGTAATCGTATTCGAGCCCCCAGCCCTGCCGTGACGGTGCGGAACCTTCGGTGGTCGGCTTGGCCGGAATAGCCGGCGTGTCGGGGGTGGCAAGGGTAAACCGCGTCACCCGGATTTTTCTGCCGGTGAGCGCCTCCAGAATAAGACGGATGGTACGGAGTTTCGGATCTTCTGCGGCCTCGTCAGGTGGGGCCGGGGTCTCGGCTTCAGCCTTGCCGGAGGCCACCAACTCCTCCTTGGCGCGGGCGCGGGCCTCGGGGGACAGGGTGACCACCACGGCCGGTGGCGTGGGCGATGTGGGGTTGCGGCCGGTGCCTTCGAAGTCCGGCCGTTCGTTGCCTTGCCAGAAGTGGAGTGTCTCCTCCTGGAGCCGTTGTTGTTCGTGCAGATGGGTGCTGGTAAGCGCCACCGTGGCTTCACTGATCCGCATGGTTCCCTCCCGACGGATGGTGGTGTTACCAGACGTATCGGCAGACGGGAGAAAAAGTTAAATAGCGGGGAAAGTCAGTGCGGGAGGAATTCCATGCTGATGTCGATGGCTGGCGCCGAGTGGGTGAGGGCGCCGATGGAGATGCAATCGACCCCGGTTTCCGCGATACGGCGGATGTTTTTGAGTGTCACCCCGCCCGAAGCCTCGGTGATGGCGGCATTATTCACCAGGGCCACGGCTCTGCGCATGGTGGCGAGACGCATGTTGTCGAGCATGATGATGTCGGCCTTGGCAGCCAGGGCCTGCCGCACCTGGGCCAGGGTTTCGCATTCCACCTCAACCTTGAGTCCTTTGGGGGCGTAATCACGCGCCTTCTGCACCGCAATGCCGATGGAGCCGGCAGCGGCGATATGGTTGTCCTTGATGAGAATCAGGTCGTGCAGGGAGAAACGATGGTTGTGGCCGCCGCCGACGGTGACCGCGTACTTTTCCAGCATGCGCAGGCCCGGCGTGGTTTTGCGGGTGTCGAGAATCCGCACCGGCAGCCCCTTGACCTGATCGACGAAGCGGCGGGTCAACGTCGCGATGCCGCTCAGGCGTTGGCAGAGATTCAGAGCCACCCGCTCGGCCGCCAGCAAAGCGAGGATGGGGCCGCTGACCGTGAGCAGGATGTCGCCGGCCTTGACGCTGGTGCCGTCCGCGACCGGTTGGCAGCAAACCGCGGGATTACGGGCCTGGAAGACGAGGGGCGCCACGGTTTCGACGCCAGCCACCACGCATTTCTGCCTGGCGATGAAGATCGCTCTGCCGGTTTGTTCGGGGGTGAAGATGGCCTCGCTGGTGACATCGCCACCAGCGAGATCCTCCGCCAGAAATCGGATAATAGCCCCCTCCAGGGCTTGGCGATCCATCCGGTCAGCTTACTGCTGCTGCAACACCCACTGGCCCTGGTCGTTGCGGCAGGCAGTGGCCAAGGTTTTCTGCTTCCTGCCGTCGATGACCGCCACGATCTCTGCCTTGCGGCATACCCGGTCGGCGTTGTCCTGATAGGCAGGTTCAGGGGTGACGGAATAGCTCTTGCCGGTATCGGGATTCACCCAGGTGGTGGTCTTGTAGGAAGGGCTCCGGTCGTACGCCGCGGTGAGCTGCTGATGGTCATACTTATCCATCTCGTTGCCGACGATATAGCCAAGCACGCCGCCGATGGCTGCCCCCAGCAAGGTGGCCTTGGTGTCCCTGCCGATCGCCTGGCCGAGCACGGCGCCGGCCGCGGCGCCGCCGACGCCGCCGATCGCTGCCTTGTTGGTGTCCATGGTGGCGCAGGCAGTGAGCAGGGCAGCGACGACCAGTGCACATACGGTATTTTTGAACATATCCTTCTCCTCCTTGTCTGTTATGGTGAGAGGTACCGTTGTTGTGAATATGAGTGATGCCCTTCCTCTTGTCAAGGGTAAGCGGCAGCGGCAGAAGGACCGCCCGTCATAAAACAACGATTGCCAGCGACGCGGAAAACCAATATGCTACCCACCGGAAAGCGCAACAATAAAGCCACCACAAGGAGAGAATCATGACGGGCGAAGCCAAACAGCCGGCCAACACTACGGTCAAAAAGGAAACCCTCTATCTCGTGGCCAGCGTCTGCCTCATCATCGGCTTCCTGGGCGGAATCGTCTTCAGCGTTTTCAAGTCGCCGACCGCCATGACCCGCAGCGCCTCAGCGCCGCAAGAGGGCGAACAGGTCCGGTTGACACCGGAACAGACGACGGCCATGCTCAATCTGGAACGCGAGGTGGCGGCCAACCCGAACAACGGTGAGGCATGGACCCAGCTCGGCCATCTTTATTTCGATTCGGATCAGCCGCAAAAGGCGATCAACGCCTATACCCATTCGTTGGCGATCAACCCCAACAACGC
This sequence comes from Deltaproteobacteria bacterium, assembly GCA_021802645.1. GTDB lineage: Bacteria > Desulfobacterota > Desulfobulbia > Desulfobulbales > Desulfurivibrionaceae > JAJZRJ01. The sequence goes on from JAJZRO010000002.1 coordinate 130,378, forward strand.
CGACGTCCTCACCGACTTGGGGGTTATGTACCGCAACAACGATGAGCCGCAAAAGGCGATCGCCTCCTTCGACAAGGCCATTGCCCTGAACCCGAAACACGAGGCCGCCCGCTTTAACAAGGGGGTGGTGTTGCTCTACGACCTGAAGGACAAGGCGGGAGCCATCAAAAGCTGGGAGGAGCTGGTGGCGATCAATCCGCAGGCGGCCGGCCCGAACGGCCAGTCAGTCAAAGAGATCCTGGCTGAAGTCAAGGGCCGGAACAAGAAATGAAAAGTGCTTGAACCACTTTTCATTTTTTTATTTTGACATCAAATCGTTAGGGTGATAATTTCCTTCAGGAACCAGGGAGATATATTGCGCTGGGGGGCGCATTGGGAAGATCGGCATCCAATTTGGAGGGGCGTCGGGGGCGCATGGGGAAAGAGAATCGTCGTTCTCCGCGGTACAAAAGCAATCTGCCAGTGACGTTGCTGCTGCGTGAAAACGCCAGCGGCAGTAACCTTGTCGATCCGCTCGCCGGCTCCCTCGATGACCTTTCCCTCCATGGGGTCCGCCTCTCCGTTCCCCATATCCGTATCGGCGACCACCACCTTTTTTACACCTTTGCCGACAACCAACGACAGACCATCTACCTGGAGATCCCGCTACCGCATGGGAGCAGCCCCCCACTTTGCATTCCGGTACGGCCGGTCTGGTTCGACCATCTCCTGTCGCTGCCTGCTCAGCCTTTCCAGATCGGCATGGAGTTTCTGCTGCCCATTGAGGATGAACAACTTCTGCAACTGAACGCCTTGTTTGTGGAGAAAAGGGCGCGCGAGGGTTCCTGGTGGCGTTGGTTGCTGGGCAGCCACGCTGGCACCTGACCACTTATTTCCCCTCTCTTAAGGGCGCGGATCGGTCGAGACCCGGTTCTTGCCAGCCTTTTTGCTCTGATACATGAGCTGATCCGCCCGTCGTATCGCATCCTCCACCGTATCGTCCGGCCGCAGCAGCGTGGCTCCGATGGAGACGGTCACCCTGATCAGGGCGCCTGCGCCAACGGGAATGTCGGCGTGGCTGATGAGCATGCGCAACTTTTCCGCCACGCCGACCAGCTGCTGCTGGTCCACGCTGCGGATCTCGCCGACAAACTCCTCGCCGCCCCAACGACCGAACAGATCGAAGCCCCGCGAGTTGGTCAGCAAGGTGATGGCGATCTGCCGCAGCACCGCATCGCCGGCATCGTGGCCATAGGTGTCGTTGACTTCTTTGAAATTGTCCACATCCATGAAGAGGATACCCGTGGGCCAGCCGTAACGGTCCAGCTCCCGGAGGCGATTTTCGATGGAGTTTGCCATAAAACGGCGGTTGGCGAGGCGGGTGAGGGAGTCGAGCAGGGCAAGTTGCTCCAGTTCCGCCATGCGGTTGGTGATGACCGAGGCGGCGCTGTTGTCGCTGAAGAGTTCCGCCGCGCCGACAATCTCACCCTCCACATCGCGGATGGGGCTGATGCGGATGCGCACCGGCACCCGATGGCCGTCTTTGTGGTGGAGATACACCTCGGCCTCCCGGTTCTGGCCGTCCTGCAGGCAGGCGGCCAGCGGACAGCTCCCTTCGCAGAGCAGGGTACCCTGCGCGTCCACATGGCGCAACAGCTGGTCGGAACAGCGTCTCCCAACGACCTCGGCGGCGCCGTATCCGGTGAGTTCCTCGGCCGCCCGGTTCCAGTAGGTGATCTGCCGACGGGTGTCGACGAAATAGATGCCGTCGTAAAGATTGTCCAGAATGGCCTTGTAACGCTTCATGAAGGCTCCTCTTTCAGGGGGCAACGAACCAGATGAGGGTCGCCGGTTGTTGCAGCAAGGCCGCGGGATAAGGGAGCAGGGCCGGGTCCGGCGCCGTCACGATCTCATCGAGGATGGCCGCCTTCCGCGGGCCACTGATCAGAAAAACGAGCCGTTTCGCGTTGTTCAACACCGGCAAGGTCAGGGTGACGCGCGGCACCGGCGGCGAACCGCCTGGCCCGCATGCCGCGGCCCAGCGCTGCCGTTCGGCCAGAAGCGGCGAGACGGGAAACAACGAGGCGATGTGGCCGTCTTCCCCCATGCCGAGCAGGACGCAGTCGAAGCGGGGGAAACCCTGCGGGCTCAGCCGGCTGGGGGTGAAGAAACGGCGGAGTTCCTTCTCGTAGGCCACTGCCGCTCTTTCCGGTGAGGCGCCATCGGGAACGATGGCATGGATATGGGTGGCCGGCAACGGGATGTGATCCAGCAGGGTGGCCCTGGCCATGCCAAGGTTGCTGGCCGGATCATCCTGCGGCACCATGCGCTCGTCCCCCCAAAAAAGGTGCATCCGCGACCAGGGCAGCCTGCCCGCCATGGCCGGCGAGGCCAGCTCACGGTACAGGGCTTGCGGGGTGGAGCCGCCGGCCAGCACGAGGGTGCATTCTCCACGGCGCCCCACCTCCTCCCCGGCCACGGCCGCGAGATAGTCCGCCAGTTCCCGGCTCGCCTCGGTGAGATCGGCAAAACGGCGGATTTCCATGGTCAACGCTCATCCATCAGGAGGCGCATCCAGGGTTGGGCCGCGGCAGGACCGAGGCTGCCGGCCGGGTAGGGGTGCAGCCGCTGGTTGGTCATGCTGCACACCTCGCACACCTCGAGAATGGAGGAGAGAAACGACCAGGTCAACGCCACCCCGTCCTGCCGCCAGAAGAGGAGATGATCGCCCTGGATGCAATCGAGCAGCACCTTCTCGTAGGCCGCCAGGGTAGGCCCCCGATACCCCTGGTAATACTTGAACTCCATGGTGACCGGCCGCAGGCAATCCTTGGCCCCTGGGGTCTTGGTCTGGAAGGTGAGGGATATCTCCTCCTCGGGGTATATCCCCAGGATGAGCCGGTTGGCGACGATGTCCTCTTCGAACACGTTCCGGAACATGGAATGGGGTACCTGCTTGAACTGGATCACGATGCGGGTTTCCTTGCGAGCCAGACGTTTGCCCGAGGCCAGATAGAACGGCACCCCGCGCCAGCGCCAGTTGTCGATGAAGGTCCGCATCACCGCAAAGGTGGGGGTGGACGAATGCGGCCCGACGCCAGGTTCCTCACGATATCCGGGCGCGGCGCCGCCGTCGATGCTGCCTGGCGCATACTGGCCGAGAACGAGGTTTTCCGACCAGCGTTCCACGTCGAACGGCTTGAGGGAGCGAAAGACCTTGGCCTTCTCGTCCTGGACGCGCTCTGCCTCGAAATGGGAGGGCGGCTCCAGGGCGGTAAGGGCCAGCAGCTGCAGCATATGATTCTGGAACATGTCCCGGATAACGCCGGCCTGTTCGTAATAGCCGGCCCGGTGCTCCACTCCCAGTTTCTCTGCCGCGACGATCCCCACGTAGTCGATGTAGCCGCGATTCCAGAGCGGCTCGAAGATGGCATTGGCAAAACGCAGCATCAGGATGTTCTGGACCGTCTCCTTGGCCAGGTAGTGGTCGATGCGGAAGATCTGGTGCTCTTCGAAGTTGCTGTGCAGCGTACGCTCAAGGGCGTCGGCCGACGCCGCATCACGACCGAAGGGCTTTTCGACCACGATGCGCGCCCACCTTTTTTCTTGCTCCTGCTCCCGGGATAAGCCGGACTGGCCAAGCAACTCGGCAATGGTGGGATAGAGGGTGGGCGGCACCGCCAGGTAAAAGAGGCGGTTGGCGCCGGTCTTGGTGGCGCTGTCCAGCTTGGTCAGAAAGCGGTGCAATTCCTGGTAGTCGGTAAGAACGTCGTAGTGGAGGGGGATAAAATAAAGGTGGGCGGCAAATTCCGGCCAGTGGCTCAGGTCGATTCCACCCTCACGATGCAGCGCCGCCTGCAAATTGTCACGGAAAGCATCGTGCGAAAGGTTGGTCCGGCCGCAGCCCACGATATTGAACGAGGTCGGCAGGCCGTGGTTGGCGAACAGGTTGTAGAGGGCCGGTATCAGCTTGCGGGTGGCCAGATCGCCGGAGGCCCCGAAAATGACGATGGTGCAGGGGGCAAGATCAGCGCCGGAGGGGAGTTGGCAGGCGCCGGCAACAGCCTGGGCCTTGGCCTGAACAGCCACCTCTTCTTCTTGGCGAGACGTTGCCGGGTTATTGTGTGTCGCCATCCGCCGCTCCGTCACGGTTTGGTCGGTTCGGCGTTCCGGGTGGGATGACCGCCGAACTCGCGGCGCAGGGCGGCCAGAACCCGGTTGGCAAAGCTGTTGGCGTCGCGGGATTGGAAACGTTGGAAGAGGGCGAGGGCGATCGCCGGCGTTGCCACCCCGAAATCGACGGCCTCCTGCACCGTCCAGCGCCCTTCGCCGGAATCATCCACATAGCCCTGAAGCTTCTCCAGGCCGGGGTCCACGGCAAAGGCGGTTTCGAGCAGCTCCAGGAGCCACGAACGGATGACGCTTCCCTGGTTCCACAGGCGGGCGACCTGGGAGTAGTCGAGCCCCTTGCCATAGGGCGAGGCGTCGAGCAGGGCGAATCCCTCGCCATAGGCCTGCATCATGCCGTACTCGATGCCGTTGTGCACCATCTTGACGAAATGGCCGGCCCCGGTCGGACCGCAGTGGAGGTAGCCGTTGGGGGGCGCCAGGGCGATGAAGAGCGGTTCCAGATGGCGGAAGATTTCCGGCTCGGCGCCGAGCATCAGGCAGTAGCCGACGGTGAGGCCCCAGATGCCGCCGCTCACCCCAGCATCGACATAGTGGAGGTCCCGTGCCGCCAGGGATTCGAAGCGGCGGCGGTCATCCTTGTAGTGGCTGTTGCCGCCGTCGATGAGGATGTCCCCCGGCGTCAGCAGGTCGGCCAGTTCGTTGAGGTGGTCGTCCACCGTCTGGCCGGCGGGCAGCATGAGCCAGATGACCCGGGGCGGGGTCAGTTTGCCGGTCAGTTCGCCGAGGGAGAAGGCACCGGTAGCCCCTTCCTGCATAACCTCTTCCGTCTTGGTCGGCGTCCGGTTGTAGGCCACCACCTGATGCCCCTCCCGCAGGAGGCGCCGGGCCATGTTCATTCCCATCCTGCCAAGTCCCACCAGGCCGATCTGCATCGCCTCCCTCCATCGTGTTGGGTCTTTTTTTTAAATTTACCACAACTAAGAAGGGGAGGGGAATGGGGCAAATTGTTCGCGCCGCCGAGGTTATTTTGGGGGGGCAGCCCCCGGCCCGGGAAGGATAGGGCTCAAGATGCGGAAGGGCAGCAGCAGGGTGTTCTTGACCAGATTGAGCAGCCCCTCGCCCACGGCGTCCGGCGCCAGGACGGTGACGTCGGGATCGCGGATGTCGCCCTTGATCCCCACCGGGATGGTGATGATCGCCGCTTCCCTGCCGCCGATCACCCGGCCGACCAGGGGCACATGGCCGACAATGGTGTCGATGGTCTTGAAGGGCGCGATGAGCAGGGTGATATCGGCCTGGTGGGTCCCGAGATTCAGCTTGCCGCGGGCAAAGAGGTTCAATCCCTCACCCCGTACCATTGCCTTGTCGATGATCAGCTCGTTTTCCTTGATGTGGCTCTCGATGAGCAGTTCCGAATAGGCAAAGCCCTTTTCCGCAAAATTGGGAAAGCCATCCGAGGTGAAAAGGTCGGTCAGGTTGACCACGCTGAAGACCTTGGACAACAGCTTCATCCGCAGAATACGGCCCTTGCCGGAAGTGATGGTGGCCCGACCGTGATGCCAGAAAGAGGGAACGCCGAAGAGATCGGCGTTCAGGAGGAACTCCCCCTGGACCACATTCTGTTTGATGCCGACACAGGGGAGCACCTCTTCGAACTTGGGCGGGGTGGGGCAGGTGGTGGCAAGGGAAAAGTGGCTGACGCCCAGCACCGGATCGGAAACCCAGGTGCCCTTGATATCCAGGCAGCAGAGTTTGGCGGTTTCGATCTCCGCGCTCATGCGGCCGTGTGGCTTCAGGGTGAGCACCCCCTTGATCGGACTCCAGATCAACGGTCCCTCGTCCTCCGCCGCCTCCTCCTTGTTGGGGCCGGAGATGAATTTGTCGAGATCGAAGCGGACGGTGCCGGTAATGGCGCGGCCGACCGTTTTTTTGTCGGCCTTTTCCGGAGCGCCCACCTTGCTGCGGAGTTTTTTGAGTTGCTCCAGGAAATCCTCGGCGGTCTTTTTGGTGAGCTGCGGCGAGGTCAGGTTGAGAGCCAGGGTCAGGCCGCCAGGCACCGCGTGCACCTCGCCGGCGAGGGTCAGTTGTTCCTGCTCGGTCAGGCCGAGGACCAGCCGTTGGATCATGGCCATGCCCCGACCACCCGCCAGTTTGAGTTCCCTGATGTCGAGATACTTGGCGGCGGTTTCATCCAACGGCAGCCGACAGCCGGTGACGCTCAATTGGCCGACCACGCTGGGGGGGGCCGGTTCGGTCGGCACGGTGATGGTGCAGTTGCCCTTGATCGCCCCGGTAAAGAGGGTGTCGTTGGCGATCAGGCGCTTGAGCGTTTGAGCGGTCAATTCGCCCTGCCAGCCAAGGCGGAAGGTCTCCGGGTCCTGGTCGAGCAGGTCAAACTGAAGACGGCCATGCTGTGCCTGTCCCACCACCTCGATGGCCAACGCCAGGGGGTTCTGCTCCGAGCTTCTGACATTGAAGGTGAGTTGGGGTGGTTTTTTGAGTCCGGCCCCTCCGGCGACGAGGGTGCCGGTGGCAGTAAGGTTCTTGTCGTTCCAGTCGAGATGCATGTCGGTGATTTTGGCAGGCAACCGTGGCTGCGCCACGTAGGGTAGCCAACCCTGGTTGCGCAGCCACGGACCGAGCTCTTCGGCCAGGTTGCCGCTGAGATCGACCGTACCCTGCCAGTTGGCGAGCAACTGGTGTTGGAAGGTTCCATCCACATTGAGATTGCTCTTCTGGAAACGGGCCGCGTTATGGCTGAGCTTGATGACCTTGTCGTTGAGGGAGAGTTCGCCGGAATGGCCGGTGACCGGGGCGCCGTCCAGTAACGGACTCGTCCATGAGAGGTTTTTCAGGGTGGCCAGCGCGGTGTAATGCCATTTCTCGTAGTCGAGCGGCGGCCCCTCGAAGGTGCCTTGGGTCACCTGGATGGTGCCGGCCAGCGAGGTAAGGATCGGGGCAAGATAATCGGCCACCGCCTTGTAATGACTGAGGTCCGACAGGAGGGTCTTGCCGTCGAGGGTGGCGTTGATGTTGTCGATGTGCAGCAGCGGCTCATGCTCCCAATCCATCGAGCCGGTCAGGCCGCGGATTTGGTGGTTGCCGAGATTGCCGACTATGCCGGCCCAGGAGACCCGGTGGGGCTCGATCTGCATGGTGCCCTTTCGGATATGAAAAGGGGAGGCGAGGCGGCCATAGCGGCCCTTGACATCCATGGCGGTGACGTTGACCCCCACCCCGAAGTTCTGGAGAGTGGGGCCGATCCGGAGATGGCCGGAACCGGTGCCTTCCACATTGCTCAGCTGCGAGAGCTCCCGGCGAAAGTCCTCGTAAGGAATGAGGCCGTACAAGGTGCGCACGAGATCGGTGGCGTCGGCATCGATGTCCACATCAAGGCTGAAGGGTGGATTTTTGATCTCGTCGAGAAGGTTGAACTTCAGGGAGCAGTTTTTTCCCTTGCTCTTGCCCAGCCGGCCATTGGCATCGGTGACAAACAGGGTGCCGCCCTCGATGCGCATCCATCCGTTGACCCCCTCCAGGGTGAGTTTGGCGGCCGGGATATGGATGATGGCATCCGCCGCCTCGGCGGTGATGACCTGATATTTGAGGTATTCGAAGTCCGCCGCCCGCCCATTGAAGGTATAGGTGGCTGTTTTGACCGTTCCTCCCCGCACCACATTGAAGAGGTCGCGGACAATGGGATTGTCGCCGTACAGGGTAAGGAGGGTCTTGCGGATCTTGCCGACATCGAGATCCTTGCCAACGAGGTCGAGCCGCCAAATCGGCTCCGCGCCCTCGGTCGCCATCGTTCGCTTGATCGTGCCGCTCAGATGGAGGCCGGGCGTATCCATCGCCAGCTCCTTCACGGCGATGGCGATCTCGTTGCCGATCTTGTCCAGGTGCAGGTTGACCAGGCCGCAGTCAAAGAGCACCTTCTCGTTTTTGGGCTTGTACAGAAAACAGGGCAGTTCACCCTCCAGATCGGCGCTGACCGTTGCGGTGCCGGTGCCGCTGACCTTGGCCTGGAAGTTGGCCGCGGAGTCGAGCGGGATCAGGGTGCCGTGGGCGGTGGAGGTGATTGCCTGATGGAGGTGCAATCCTTCCCATCTGGTTTCCAGGGCATATTTATGTTCCTTTAAGGCGTAGTCGCCTTTCAGGCTCAGGGATTTGCTGAAGGTGGCCTTGGCGTTGAGTTGCAAGGCGATATGGTCGGGGGAGAGTCTCGCCGAGGCGGCAATAGCGGTAAGGTCAAAGGTCTTGGTCACCACCCCGAAGAGGGGGGCCAGGCTCTGCACATGGAGGATGCCGCCATCAATGGCGATTTTCAATCTGGGGAGGGTGATCTCCGGCAGAGACTCCGAAAAATCGCCACGGATCCGCAGGGTGATCTCCGGCCTTTTCAGGACGATCTTGCTCACCGTCGCTTTGGAACCGAAGAGAGAGAACCAGTCGGGATAGAGCCGGGCCTCCGGCAGGACCAGGTCCGCGGCCTCGTAATGAAGGCGGGTATTGTAAAGGCCCACGTAGGGTAGCGGAAACCAGTGCCAGCGGACCGACTCAATCTGCACCGGCTGGCCGAGTTTTTCGCTCAACTGGGTGGTGAGCTGCGCCTGAATACGATCGACCCTGATCAGCCGCGGAACCAGGAAATAGCCGGCCAGCGCGCCGAGGAGGAGAATGAGCGCGACGATTTTGAGCCAGGTTTTCATGACCGGTGCATCAAGGGTGTCGACGGTGTGAAAGGTGTGGTTTCTTCGTGATGGTTTCCATTATAACAAGATCACCAATCATATCACACCACGGCGGGATAACAAGTTGATTGTCACCCGGCGGCATGGTATGAAACGGCGCAGACGCGGTTCGGTGGCCAGGGCAGGCGTGTCGCCCGTGAGGCTGGAACAGTTCTATGACTATCATGGCATAACCACACTATGCGGAAGATCAAGGTTGGGGTCATCGGGGTCGGCTATCTCGGCAAGTTCCATGCGGAAAAATACGCCGCCATGGCGGAGGCGGAACTGGTCGGCGTGGCGGACACCAATCCGGAACAGGCGGCGGCCGTGGCGCAAAAGTGCGGCACCAAGGCCTTCGCCGACTACCGGGAACTCCTCAAGGCGGTTGAGGCGGTCAGCGTGGTGGTGCCGACCAGCCTCCATCACAAGGTGGGCATGGAGTGCCTGGCCAGCGGCGTCGATATGATGCTGGAAAAGCCGATGACCACCACCCTCGCCGAGGCGGACGAATTGATCGCCCTGGCTGCGGCCGATGGGCGGGTGCTGCAGGTCGGCCACCTGGAACGGTACAATCCGGCCATCCTCGCCATGGAGCAGTACCTCACCCAACCGCTGTTCATCGAATCGCACCGCATCCACAGCTTCAAGCCGCGGGGCACCGATGTGGACGTGGTGCTCGACCTGATGATCCACGACATCGACATCGTCCTCTCCGTGGTCAACGCCCCACTCGCCACCATCCACACGGTGGGCGTGCCGGTGGTCACTCCCCTTACCGACATCGCCAACGCCCGTCTGATCTTCGAGAACGGCTGCACCGCCAACATCACGGTGAGCCGCATCTCGAAGGAAAACATCCGGCGGCTCCGCATCTTCCAGCCCCGCTCCTACCTCTCGGTCGACTATGCCAAAAAGGAGATCATGGTCATCCGCCTCCAGAACGAGCTTACCGAGGCAGGGCTGCCCAAGGAGGAGATCATCAACGCCTGCTTCGTGGAGCAGGACGCCCTGGAGGCGGAGCTGCGGGACTTTGTCGCCAACGTCCGCACACGCGCCGTGCCGAGGGTTTCCGGTCAGCAAGGCAGAAATGCCCTGGCAGTGGCGCAGCAGATCATGGACCAGATTCGCGAGAATGCCGAGCGCTACTCCCATCTGCTGCGGAACCCCTAAAGTATGGGCCGGTCAGCGCCCCATATCCTCATCGTTGCCGGCGAGGCCTCGGGTGATCTGCATGGCGCCCATCTGGCCAGGGCGTTGCAGGAACTGGCCCCGGGGGTGACCATCGCCGCCATGGGCGGTCCGGCCCTGGCGGCCCAGGGAGCGACCATGCTGGCCGATGCGGCCAAGCTCGCGGTGGTGGGTCTCGTCGAGGTGGTGAGCCATTTTGGCGAGATCCGGGCGGCCATGGCCGCTCTCACCCACCATCTCCGCACCGAGCGGCCGGATCTGGTGGTGCTCATCGACTACCCGGATTTCAACCTGCATCTGGCCCGCAAGGCGAAGAAACTCAACATCCCGATCCTCTACTACATCAGCCCCCAGGTCTGGGCCTGGCGCAGCGGCCGGGTCCGGACCATCCGCCGCTTGGTCGACCGCATGGCCGTGATCCTGCCCTTTGAACAAAATTTTTACGCCCGCTACGGCATGGCGGTGGATTTTGTCGGCCATCCGTTGCTGGATTCGGTTTGCGCCAGCCTCTCGCGCGAGAAATTTTGTGCCCGCCATGGGATTCCGCCGGGCAATACGCTGATCGGTCTGTTGCCCGGCAGTCGCCAACGGGAACTCGCCGTCATGCTGCCGATCTTCCTTGCCGCCGCCGAACAACTGGCGGCCAACCAGCCGAATCTCACCTTCCTGCTTCCCATGGCGCCCACCGTGAGCCGGCCCGATCTCGATCGGTGCGGCCTGGCCGCCACCACTCTCGACGTGCGGGTCGTGGCGGAGGGACGCTACGATCTCATGGCCGCCTGCCAGGTGGCCATGGCGGCTTCCGGCACCGTCACCCTGGAGCTGGCCATCCTCGGCGTCCCGATGGTGGTTTCCTACCGCGTCTCCAAATTGACCTATGGGCTGGGCCGGCGACTGATCAAGGTGGCGTATGCCTCCTTGGTCAATCTGGTGGCCAACGAAAGGGTGGTGGAGGAATTGTTGCAGGCTGAGGCCACGCCGGAGAAGATCAGCCAGGCGGTGGGACGATTGCTGGATGACGACGAGTACCGCCGGGCGATGATCGGAAAACTGCACCAGGTGCGGCAGGCGCTGGGCAAACCCGGTGCCTCGCGCCGCACCGCCCAGCTTGCCCTCGCGATGATCGACAGGAGCGCCATTTCCCAGGAACGCAAAGACGAGTAGTGAGCAGCGGCAAGACAGCACTCACGGTACGGCGAAGGGCCGTGCAGCGCAGCCGACCGCGTTGACGCCTGCTCGGGGAACGGCTAGCTGTTCTGGCGGATCGCCTCGTAGAGAACCACTGCCGCGGCCATGGCGAGATTGATGCTGCGGATGTTGGGGTTGGTCATCGGGATGCTGGCGCAACGGTCCGCATAGAGCCGGAGAATCTCTGGCGGCAATCCCTTGGTTTCCTTGCCGAAGACCAGATAATCTCCCGGCTGGTAGCGCACCTCGGTGTACCGACGACTCACCTTCTTGCTCAGGAAATGAAGCCGGCGCTCGTCCTGGGCCGCGAGAAACGTTTCCAGGTTGTCCCAGTAGACGATCTGCACATGTTCCCAGTAATCGAGACCGGCGCGCTTGAGCTGTTTGTCGTCGGTGCTGAAGCCGAGCGGTCTGACCAGATGGAGCACGGTGTCGGTGGCGCCGCAGAGCCGCGCGATGCTGCCGGTGTTGGGCGGAATCTCCGGCTCCACCAGCACGATGTGGAAAGGCGGCTGGCGCATGGGCGACCAACGATTAGAGGAAGGTGAACTTGCTCTCCGGGGCAACGGTGACGTTGTTGACCAATACCCGCCCGGGGTCGTCAAGTGTGTTGGAGAGCCGCGCCACCATCTCCTCCTGCTGCCGGAAACGGGCCAGATCCTGCCCCTGGAGCACGGAACGCGGCCGGAATTTCTGGGCAAAAGGGTTGACGAAGTCGTGATGGTATTCCATGCGGTAGTCGAGGTGTGGTCCGGTGGCAAGACCGGTAGCGCCCACGTAGCCAATGATCTCTTTTTGCTGAACGCGGCTGCCCTCGGTAAGGCCCGCCCGGAAACGGGACAAATGACCGTAAAGGGTACGATAGCCGTTTCCGTGGTCGATGATGAGCTGCTTGCCATAACCGCCATTCCAGCCCAGACTCACCACCTTGCCGTCGGCGGCGGCCATGATCGGGGTGCCGGTCGGGGCGGCCAGGTCCACCCCGAGATGGGGCCGGAAGATGCCGAGCACCGGGTGGAGACGGCTGAGACTGAAGGTGGAACTCACGCGCGCCATGGGCACGGGTGAACGGATGAAGGAGGTTCCCAATTCCTCGCCGTTGAGATCGAAATAGGAGCCGTTCTCGCCGCTTCCCGGCGTGTAGTAGAATCCAACGATGGGTGTTGCGTCCTTCCGGTCATATTCGGCCATGAGAATCTTGCCGTAGCCGACGAATTCTCCGCCCTTGTAGTACTTTTCAACGACCATGCTGAAGCGGTCGCCGATCTGCACCTCGGTGTTGAAGTCAATGCGGGAGGCGAAGATGTCGGCAAAGGCGTAAATCAGCCGCGGCTCCTCTTTGGAGGGGGCAAAGGCAGCATAGAGCGACTCGGTGACTTCGCCGCTCACCTTGACCGTACGCCGCTCCAGCGGGACGCTGAGGCGTTCCGCATAAAAGCTGCCGTCCTGCTGGCGGATCACCCGGTGGACATTGAGCGGACCGGATTCAAAGGTGCACTGCTGCAATTCACCCTGTGCATCGAGTTGCACGTCATAGCGGTCGTGGGGGCGCAGGCCGCGAAAGTCGATGGCACCGCGCAATGCCTCGATCACCTGGTTGCCGACGTTCTCGGGAATCTGGCACCGCTGGAAGGAGGTGCTCAAGGTGTCGCCCGGTAAAAGGCTGCCGGTAATCCGTTGCGTTTGGGGGCACACTTGGCTGGTAGCCACCGGGGCGGCGGCACCACGCCAGAATTTTGACCAGCCACTGGCGCCATTCGGCGTGGTGGGGGAGGGGGCGTTGGCAAAGATGGTGGCCACGACGCAGACGGCAATGACCACCGTGGGAAAATGCGAGGTGTTGATGAAAAACTTGAGCGTCTTCCGGCAACAGGAGCAGGAAAAATGGGCGGTGCTGAGAAAAGGGCGGAACCGACAGCTATAGAAAACCCTCAGGGTCGACCATATGGTTTTGACGGTCCGGAGTAGTGCGTTTCCGGTCATTATATCCCCTTGTGTTCTTGAAATGCGCGCCACGTTTGCCCTCTATCAAACGCGGTTGCTCCTTTCTAGCAAAACAACCAGGCGATGACAAGCAACTTTTCGCCAGCAAGGCAATTTTACCGGCGGTGTCCGACCTTCTGCGCCTGACGCCAGCGCCTGTGAGTCGGCGGTATTTTCCCTATCGGTCCTTCGGAAAAAAAATGTAGTCCGGCGGACGATTTCTTGTTACATACTGAGTCAGTCGGCGGTAGCGGCCGCCTGAGCACTCGTGGTCTCCCGGTTCCCGCGGTTTGGCAACCGGTATTTTTATTGCCGGTGCATCGGTTGTGTTCCGGAACCACCATCAATCGATGGAGCAGAAGAAAACAAGATGGCATTGATCGTCCAGAAATTCGGCGGCACCTCGGTCGCCAACCCCGACAAGATCAAGGCGGTGGCGGATCGGGTGCTCTTATCCCGCAAACAGGGCCACCAGATGGTGGTGGTGCTGTCGGCCATGGCCGGCGAGACCAACCGCTTTGTTGCCCTGGCCAATGAGATGCAATCCATGCCCGATCCGCGGGAGATGGATGTGCTGCTCGCCACCGGCGAGCAGGTAACGGTCGCCCTCTTTGCCATGGCGGTGAAGGAGCGCGGCTTTGACGCCGTCTCGCTCCTGGGCGACCAGGTGAAGATCCATACCGACACCATGCACACCAAGGCCCGCATTACTTCCATCGACACCGAGCTGATCCGCCGCCATCTCAAGGCTGGCAAGGTGGTGGTGGTGGCCGGTTTCCAGGGGGTGACCGACAACGGCAACCTCTCCACCCTCGGCCGCGGCGGTTCCGATACGACGGCGGTGGCCCTGGCCGCGGCGCTCAAGGCCGATCAGTGCGACATCTTCACCGACGTGGAGGGGGTCTACACCACCGACCCCAATGTCTGCGCCACCGCCCGCAAGATCGACCGCATCTCCTACGACGAGATGTTGGAGCTGGCGAGCCTCGGGGCCAAGGTGCTCGACATCCGCTCGGTGAGCTTCGCCAAACGCTACAAGGTGCCGGTGCAAGTCCGGTCCACCTTTACCACTACTGAAGGAACCTGGGTTGTTGAGGAGGATAAGGCCATGGAATCGAATCCGGTATCCGGTGTCACCTATAGCAAGAACGAGGCGAGGATCACCATCAGCAAGGTGCCGGACAAGCCGGGCATCGCCTCCCGCATCTTCACGCCGATTTCCAACGAGGGCATCGTCGTGGACATGATCATCCAGAATACCCGCGACGGCAACCTCACCGACATGACCTTCACCGTGCCGCGGCCGGACTACAAGAAGGCCATGGCGATCATCGAGAAGACCGCCAAGGCCATTGGCGCCGAGAGGGTGACCGGTTCCGAGTCCATCGCCAAGGTTTCCATCGTCGGGGTGGGCATGCGCAACCATGCGGGCATTGCCACCACCATGTTCAAGGTGCTTTCCGACGAAGGGATCAACATCATGATGATCAGCACCTCGGAGATCAAGGTCTCCTGCGTCATTGAGGAGAAATATACCGAGCTGGCGGTCCGCACCCTGCACGATGCCTTTGGACTCGACAAGGCGCCGAAGAAGGGAACCAAGGCCTGTGCGGCGTGCAAGACCAAGGGCGCGGCCAAGGCCACCAAACCGGCCGTCAAAACCAAAAAGAAGTAACCATTGCGTATGGCCGACCAACTCGTCATCTACGACACCACGCTCCGTGATGGGACCCAGGCTGAGAACTTCAACCTGTCGGTGGATGACAAGGTCCGCATTACGCTCAAACTCGACGAGCTGGGCATCGACTTCATCGAAGGCGGCTGGCCCGGTGCCAATCCGGCCTCGACCGAGTACTTTCAGGAGATCCGGAATTACAACCTGAAGCACGCCACGGTCGCCGCCTTTGGCAGCACCCGCAACTTCAAGAATCCAGCCGACCAGGACCCGAACCTGCAGGCTCTGGTGGCGGCCAAGACGGGGGCGATCACCATCTTCGGCAAGACCTGGGACGTCCATGTGCGGGACGCCCTAGGGATCGGTCTCGAGGACAACCTCACGATCATCGAGGATTCGCTGGCCTTCCTGCGGCCGCACGTTTCCCATCTCTTCTACGATGCCGAGCACTTCTTCGACGGCTTCAAGGCCAACCAGGAGTATGCCCTGGCTACCCTCGGCCGGGCGGTGGCCGGCGGGGCGGACTGCCTGGTGCTCTGCGACACCAACGGCGGCACCCTGCCCACCGAGATTCCAGCCATCATGGACGAGGTGAAAAAACACTTCGCCGCCCAGGGCAAGAACGTGGCCCTGGGCATCCACGCCCATAACGACTCGGAAACCGCGGTGGCCAACTCCCTGATGGCCGTCACCTGGGGGGCGAACCATGTGCAGGGCACCATCAACGGCATCGGCGAGCGGTGCGGCAATGCCAATCTCAGTTCGATCATGCCGGCGCTGGCCCTCAAGCTGGGGCGGGAGTTCCATGCCGCGGCCAATCTCGCCATGCTCACCGAGGCCTCGCGCTTTGTCACCGAACTCGGCAACCTGCCGCACAACAAGTATCAGCCCTATGTGGGCCAGGCCGCCTTTGCCCACAAGGCCGGCATCCACGTCAGCGCCGTGCAGAAGAATCCGCTCACCTACGAGCACATCGAGCCGGAGAAGGTCGGCAACATCCGGCGTATCCTCATCTCCGACCAGGCCGGCAAGAGCAACATCCTGCACAAGGCGAAGAAGTTCGGCCTCGACCTTGACAGCAAGGACCCGATGGTCAACGCCATCCTCAAGGAATTGAAGGAGCTGGAAAACCAGGGCTTCCAGTACGAGGGGGCCGAAGCCTCCTTCGAGCTGCTCATGCGCCGGGCGCTGGGCACCCAGAAGCACTACTTCGAACTCAAGGGGTTCCGGGTCATCAGCCAGAAGGACCCGGACGGCCAGGTGTACGAAGAGGCGACCATCCGGCTGGAAGTGGGCGGCGAACCCGTGCATACCGCGGCGTTGGGCAATGGCCCGGTCAACGCCCTGGACAACGCCCTGCGCAAGGCCTTGAAGCGGTTCTATCCCCAGCTTGGCGAAGTGGAACTGCTGGACTACAAGGTCCGGGTGCTGGCCAGCGAACACGGCACCGGCGCCAGGGTCCGGGTGTTGATCGAGTCGGGCGACGCCGCCGGCCGCTGGGGCACGGTGGGGGTATCGTACGATATCATCGAGGCGAGCTGGCAGGCGCTGGTGGACAGCATCACCTACAAGCTCATGAAGGATGAGCAACGCCACGGCCGCGGCGGCGCCCACTGAGCGCGATCCGCGCACCCTGGTGCTGCTGGGCCTCAGCCTGGTGATCTGGCTGGGGGCGGCGGTACGCTCTTATCTCCCGCCCTTGCTGCAGCCGTTCCCTGCTGCCAACCATCAGTCAGGGGCAGGGGAGGGGAGTCCGTCGGGACGCGCCGAGGAACAGACCGGGCCGGGAGGAAATTCCGCGGCCCAAGCCCTGGTCGCCTTTCAGCCCATTCCCATCAACCACGCCGATCGCGAGGCGCTCATCGCCCTGGATGGCATCGGGCCGGTCTTGGCCGACCGGCTCATCGAGTGGCGCAAGGAACACGGCCGGTTCCGTAACGGTGACGATCTGCTTGCCGTGCGCGGCATCGGCCCCAAGAAACTCGCCAAGATTCTGCCGCAGATTACCTTCCAATAAATAAACGGCTGCTAGCCGAGTCGGCGCTGGACCAGCTCGTCCATATTGGCCCGCAGTTGGGTATATTCCGCGGCCGACAACCCGGCGCCGCGGCCGACCTTTTCCGCCATTTCCTTGGTCAGAAAATCCCCCGGCCCATGGGCATCGGCGTTCACCGCCAAGCGGGCGCCGGCTGCCCGGGCCACCGCCGCCACGTGGCCATTGGTCAGCGAATGGCCCCGCCGACCCGAGAGCTCGAGCAGCACCCCTTTTTGGGCGGCCAGTGCCGCATCCTCCTTGCTGAGAAAACCCGGATGGGCGAGGATATCGACCCCGGCCTCGATGGCCGCCCGGTTGGTGCCGGGCTTGACCGGCTCCACCACGGTCTCGCCGTGGCCCACCACGATCAGCGCCCCGAGTTTTCGCGCCTTGGCGGTGAGTTCGGCGAACAGCTCCGGCGGCACATGGGTCAGTTCGATGCCAGGCAGCAGGGTGGTCTTGCTGTAGCGGTTGAGGTCCGCCGCGGCCTGCACCAAGCGGGGAATGACAAAGTCGAGGGTCGAGGAGTCGGCGTGGTCGGTGATCGCCACCGCGCGGTAGCCCAGGATTTCCACCCGGCGCAGGTGCTCGGCCGGAATGAGTTCGCCGTCGCTGAAAAGGCAATGGGTGTGGAGGTCGATCATGCGGGTTGCTCCTCGTGTTGGATGATGGTGCCGCGGAAGGAGTTCTGGCACGCCTCGTCGAGCTGGACCATGACGAGCTGCCCCGGGGTGAACGTCTCGACGGCGGTGAAGTTGACGATGACATTGGCCGCGGTCCGGCCGCTCCATTGGTCGCCGTTTTTGCTGCCGCCCTCGATCATCACCTCGGTCACGGTACCGACCAGTTCCTGCTTGCGCGCAAAGGTGATTTCCTCCTGCCGGGCCTGCAGCCGGCTCAGCCGCTCGCCCTTGATTGCCTCCGGCACCTTGTCGCCGAACTGTGCCGAGGCGGCATGGGGGCGGTCCGAATACTTGAAGGAGAAGGCCCCGTGGTAGCGGACGATTTCAAGCAGCTCCATGGTGGCCGCAAAATCCGCCTCGCTCTCGCCGGGAAAGCCGACGATGATGTCGGTGGTGATGGCGATGTCGGGCCGGATCGCCCGCAGCCTGGCGACCTTGTCGAGATACTCTGCCCGCGTGTACTTGCGGTTCATGCGCTTAAGCACCGCATCCGAACCCGACTGCACCGGCAGGTGGAAGTGGGGGCAGAGGGCATCGATGCTGGCAAAGCACTGCATAAGCTCCTCGGAGAGATCCTTGGGATGCGAGGTGGTGAAGCGTAGCCGCTCGATCCCTGGAATGGCGGCAACCTCATGGAGCAATTCGGCGAAAGAGGGGAGCCCTGGTCGGTCCTGACCGTACGAATTGACATTCTGCCCCAGCAGCGTCACCTCCCGCACCCCGAGCCGGGCCAGGTGATCGACCTCGGCCAGGATATCCCCTGGCTCGCGGCTGATCTCGCGGCCGCGGGTGTAGGGCACCACGCAGTAGGTGCAGAAGTTGTTGCACCCCTGCATGATGGTGACAAAGCGTTTATGGGCCGGCCCGTTGCCTAGTTCCGGCAGGAAGGGCGGGATGACAAAGGCCGGCGATTGGCCGGTGGCGCAATGCTGACCGGCACCATTCCGGACCGCGGCCACCAGTTCCGGCAACTGGTAGATCTCCTGCGGGCCCACCACCAGATCGAGATGACCCATGCGTTCGAGCAGCGCCACGCCCTCCTGTTGGGCCACGCAGCCGGCCACCGCTACCACCAGCCGCGGATTCTTTTTCTTGAGTTTGCGGTAGCGGCCCAGGAGGCTCATGGCCTTCTGTTCCGCCTTGCCCCGGATACTGCAGGTATTGACCACGATGAGATCGGCCTCTTCCGGCGCCGCGGTCGTGAGGTATCCCTCTGCCGCCATGAGCTGGGCCATGATCTCCGAGTCCCGTTCGTTCATCTGGCAACCGAAGGTCTCGATATGGAGCAGCCGGCTGCTATTGCGCGAAGCGCGCATCGCTCACCTCCGTGGCGCCGCTGGCCCAGTCCACCGTGGCACTGGCGATGTTGTAATCGTACACCGCGTTCCAGTAGTTGGTCTTGGCCTTGACCAGCAGGGTCTGGGCATCCAGCAAATCGGTGGACGTGGCCACCTGGGCCTGATAGCGGGATTCATTGATGCGATAATTTTCGTCGGCCTGGGTAATGGCCTTTTCGGTGACGCCGATGTTCTGCCGGGTCTCTTCCAGGTTGAGGTACGCCTCGCGCAGTTGGAGGACCACGTCGTCCTGGACCAAGGCTGCCGTCTCCCTGGCCTTGATCTGCCGCCGTTCCGCCGCCGCGACCCGATCGCGGCTCTGGCCCCAGGCCCAGAACTTCCAGGTGGCGACCGCCTGGGCGCTCTTGATCTCCGTGGTGCCGTAGGGGTTGGAGTCGGCGCCGGGATTGTCGCCCTGTTTCTCATAGGTGGCGGAGAGGGTAATGGAGGGGAAGTACTCGGCCTGGGCCAGGTTCACCTCTTTCGCCGCCCGCTGGGTATCGATGTCGGCCTGACGCAATTCCGGCCGTTGCGTCCTGGCCTGAGCGAGTAACGCGGTCCACTCCACCGGCTTCGGGGTGTAGGCGAAGGCGTCGGCCACCTGCACCTCTTGATCCGCGGGCTGGCGCATCAGGATGTTCAGCGAGGTGGCCGCCAGCTTGGCCTGATTTTGGGCGCGGACCAGATCCTGGCGGCCCTGCGCCAGTTCCAGTTCGCTGGTCAGGAGGTCGTTTTTGGGGATGAGGCCGGCTTCGTAGTAATTCTTGGCGTCGGCCAGGTGCTTTTCAAGACGCACCACGGCCTGGCGGCTCTCCTCTGCGAGTTTTTGCTGTTTGAGCAAGGAAAAATACGCCTTCTCGGTGGCGAGGACGAGGTCGTTGCGCGTCTGCACGGTGGTACTCTCGGCGCGTTCCAGATCGAGCTCGCTGATCCGCATGGTGTTTACCAGCGCCCCGCCCCGGAACAGGGGCTGCGAGACGGTGACGCCGTAGTTGTAATAATTCTCCGGCACCCGGCTCATGATGGCAGCGCCGGACGATTCCCGCTGGTAGGAGTAATCGGCGGAAAGCGAGGGGAGGAGATCCTTTTGGGCCGCCCGCAGGGTGGCGCGTTTTTCCTCGTGGCCGGCGTGGGCCACCGCCATTTTCGGGTTTTTCGCCAGCACCTCGCTCAGGCACTGGCCCAGGGTAAGGGGTTCGGCCTCGGCGACGGTGGCGCCGAACAGCAGGGCCAGGAGGGGCAGCGCGAACCGCGGCAAAAGGTTGTTCATTGGGGGTACCGTGCGGTCATGGTGTTTGTGGTTGCCGACAGCAAGCCGATCTGCGGGGCGAGATCGGCAAGCAACGCCTCCACCTCCAGGCGGACCTCGGCGGCGAACCGGAGCCTGACCAATCCTGCCTTTTCATCCAGGGTGGAGAGCACCGCAAGCCCGTCATAGGCCTCGAGGATGAACTTGAGGAAGTGGATGCGCTCCGCGCTGATCCTGGCCTCGATGGTCTGTAGCCGCATCACTATACCATAAAGAGTCAGACGGCAAGGGTGGCGTCCACGTTGCCGAGCAGTTCCTGATACCGGGCAAGGCGCGGCAACACCACCTCGTCGAGGAATTCGTCGGTCTGTTCGGCGGCCCGGCCGGTGAACTCGTTGGGATTGCCGACCAGGGCCTCCAATTCGGCGCGGGAGAAGGGGACCCGATCGTCAGCGGCGAGGCGGGTGAGCAGATCGTTGTCGCCGCCTTCCTCCTTCACCACCTTGCCGGCCGCCACCGAGTGCACCTTGATCACCTCGTGCATCTCCTGTCGGCTCTTGCCTTTTTCCACCGCGGCCATGAGGATCTTTTCCGTGGCCATGAAGGGGAGTTCCTGACGGAGAAGGCGTTCAATTTGTTTCGGATAAACAACCATTCCAGAGGTAATATTCATAAACAACTTTAATATGGCGTCGGTGAGCAGAAAGGCCTGGGGGATATCCATGCGCCGGATGGCGGAGTCATCCAGGGTGCGCTCGAACCACTGGTTGGCGTAGGTGGCGTAGAAATCCGCCGGCAAGCCCATGAGCTTGCGGGCCAGGCCGGTCATGCGTTCCGAGCGCATGGGGTTGCGCTTGTAGGCCATGGCCGAACTGCCTACCTGGTTTTTCTCGAAAGGCTCTTCCTGGACCTTGAGGTTGGAAAGGAGCCGCAGGTCCACGGCGAACTTGTGGGCCGAGGCGCCGATGCCGGCCAGGGTTTCGGCGATCTTGGTGTCGAGCTTGCGGGTGTAGGTCTGGCCGGTCACGGCAAAGACCTGGTCAAAGCCGAGTTTTTTGGCGACCAACTCGTCGAGTTGGCGTACCTTTTTGTGATCGCCCTTGAAGAGTTCGAGAAAGGTGGCCTGGGTGCCCACGGTGCCCTTGGCGCCCCGCGCCTTGATCTGCCCCTCGACCATCTCGATATAGTCGAGATCCATGAGCAGGTCCTGGATGTACAAGGTATGACGCTTGCCTACCGTGGTTGGTTGGGCCGGCTGGTAGTGGGTGTAGCCCAGGGTGGCGAGCTGCTTGTGCTCGCGGCAGAAGCGGGCGAGGTTCTGAATCACGTTGACCAGCCCCTTTTTGACCAGGGCCAGGGCCTGCTTCTGGAGCAAAAGGTCGGTGTGACACCCCACGTACTGGGAGGTGGCGCCGAGATGGATGATGGGTTCGGCGGTAGGGCACTGCTGGCCATAGGCAAAGACATGGGCCATGACGTCGTGGCGGATTTCCTTTTCCTTCTGGCTGGCCACCTCGAAGTTGATGTCCGTGGCGTGGCTTTTGAGTTCCTCAAGCATGGGCCGGGTGATGATGTCCGTGAGGCCCAATTCGTGTTGGGCCTCGGCCAGGGCGATCCAGCAGCGGCGCCAGGTTTCGAATTTGGTGCGTTCCGAGAACAGGGCCTGCATGGCCGGGCTGGTGTAGCGGCTGACCAGGGGCTCCTGATAGATGTCGCGGTTCATTCCGAATCTCCGTTATGCAAATTATCTTTCTGTTTTATCGTTATTGTTTACCAAAAATAACCACGAAAGTGCCGGATTCTTTGTACCAGAAATGAAAAAAAAATGCTCCTGTTTCAAGGGGATATTTGAGCCGTTGAGAAACAGAGCGAACTTTGCGCGCTACTGCAATGTCGCATAATGTATATTATGTGTAATTAAATAAAATAACAAAAAATCAGCCATTTAGAAAATTAACAGCATGGCCGTGGAGCTGCCAGCTTTCCCTGCCCTGGAAGGTGTTGCGGCGGAGCGAAAAGGCAAAATCCATGGGGCAATTGGCCGGCGGTTCGGATTGGCCTTTCTCCCACAGATTGAACACAATGGCCTCATGCGTGCGGTCGGCCATTGGCCAGCGGAACTTGCCATGTCGTCCTCCCACGATTCTGAATTGTTGCGGTACCCCGCGACCGCCCAAGACCGGTTCCGGGTTGCCGACGCCAAAGGGTTCGAGGTGCGGATACCAGGTAATGAGCTCGCCAAGCTCCTGGCCGTCGGGAAGCAGTTCCACCGCAAGCGGCATGGCCAGAGCCTCCGGTCGCACCATGGCCGCCACCCCTTCCATGGTGGCGATGAATTCGGGCAGATTCTCGGCCGCCAAAGAGAGGCCAAGGGCCATGGGGTGGCCACCATATTCCGTCAGATAGCTGGCCCCGCAGGCGAGCATGCCCAGGAGATCGATGCCTCCCACCGAGCGTCCCGAGCCCTTGGCCACCCCCTGGCGGACCGCAAAGACCAGGGCTGGCCGCTGGTATTCCCGGCTGAGCCGCGAGGCCACGATGCCTAACACTCCAGGGTGCCAGTCCGGGTCGGCAAAGATCAGCACCCCTTTGCCCTGACCCACCGCCTCTTCCGCCAGGGGACGCACCGCCTCATAGACCGCGGTGCCCAGTTGCCGCCGTTTTTGGTTGGCCTGTTCAAGGGTCGCGGCCAGGGCGCCTCCCTCCACGGGATCATCGGTGATCAGCAGGTTGAAGGCATTGGCGGCGCTCCCCAGCCGGCTGGCGGCATTGAGCCTCGGTGCCAGCTGGTAGGCGATGTCGTCGGCGTGGATGGTGCCGCCAAGCCCCGCCTGGTCGCAGAGGCAAGCCAGGCCGACCCGCTTGCGTTGGCTCAGCACCGCGAGGCCGGCCTTGGTCAGCACCCGGTTCACTTCGGTCAACGCCACCATGTCGGCCACCGTGCCCAGGGCCACCAGATCGAGATACTCCTTGAGATTGGGCGGCGGAGTCGCCCAGAACCCCTCGGCCGCAAGCCGGCTGCGAAGCCCCATCACGAGGTAAAAGGCCACCCCCACCCCGGCCAACTCCTTGAAGGGAAAGGAACAGTCGGCGCGATGGGGGTTGAGGATGGCGTCCGCCGCCGGCAATTCGCCTTCAGGCTGATGGTGGTCGGTGATGATGACGGTAAAACCGAGTTCCTTGGCGGTGGCTACCGCTTCGTGGCTGGTGATGCCACAATCCACCGTGATAAGCAGCGGCGTTTCTTCCGGCGGCAGGGTTGCCCGAAGCTGGTGCAAGCAATGGCGGTGCAGGCCGTAGCCATCGGTAAGACGATCGGGCTGAAAGGCCTGCACCCTTGCCCCGGCCCGGCGGAGAAAAAGAAGCAGCAGGGCGCTGCCGGTCAGGCCGTCCACGTCATAGTCACCGTAAATCACCATTGGCTGCCCTTCGCGGATCGCTGCGGCCAGGAGGGTCACGGCGGTTTCCATATCCTGCATGAGGCTTGGGGAAGGAAGATCGGCGAGGGTTGGCGAGAGAAAGGCGCGGGCCGCCTCGGCGGTGGCGATCTCGCGATTGAGCAACAACGCGGCCACCGCCTCCGGCACCTTGGCCTCCCTGGCCAGGCAGGCGCAGGCGGCGTGGTCGCGGGACCTGATGGGCCAAGATAATGGCGGCTGTGGCACTGACATCTTGCTTAATGTATGCAGTTTAACTTGTTGTCATTACGTATTTTCAAGAGAAACGACATCACGCTCCCTACCGCCGGGGCTGCCCCTCTGCCCCGTTTCCCTCTCCAAGGAGATGAAAACCCACGCCAATGTAATGAGCGCCGGAAAGGAGGGTCAGGCTGGCGGTGACGATCAGCAAAGGTCGCCCCAGCGGCAGCAGCGTTGGCGGCAGATGCTGGTGACCGAGGGCAAAGGCCACGGTGGCAAGCTGCATCAGGGTGGTGGCCTTGCTGAGATAGGAGGGCCGGATGGCGACCTCGTGCCGGTTGAACATCAGGATGCCGATGCCCACCACGATGATGACATCGCGGCTGATGACCAGCACGGTGAGCCACGAGGGGATGAGGCGCACCACCGCCAGCATGATAAAGGCGGTGATCAGCAGGGCCTTGTCGGCAATGGGGTCCAACAAGGCGCCGAAGCGCGTCTTCTGGTTGAGGATCCGGGCCAGAAAACCGTCGAGGCCGTCACTGACCCCGGCGATTGCGAAGACAAGAAAGGCGAATTCATAGTCGCCATCCAACACGAAGATGGCAAAGAGCGGCACCAGCAGCACCCGGATCAGGGTGATACAGTTCGGCAGGTTCATCGCGCTTCTCCTCGCAACCGGCACTCCTTACGTCAGATAATCCGTTACGGTCTCGCGGATGGCGGCGGTCTCATTCGGGGCAAACCACCGGACGCCGGCCAGGTGGCGAAACCAGGTGAGCTGCCGCTTGGCGTAGCGCCGCGTGTCGCGGGCCAGCAGTTCCAGCGCCTCTGCCCAACCCCAGTTGCCGTGCAGATATTCGATCATATGCCGGTAGCCGATGGATTGCAAGGACTTGAGTGACGGGGCATAGCCCATGGCCAGCACTCTCTCCACCTCCTCCCGCAACCCCGCTGCCACCATCTGATCGACCCGGGCGTTGATCCGCTGATAGAGCTGCTCGCGGTCGCAAGCCAGACCAAGAAGAAGAACGTTATCAAGGAGCGGCGCCTGGTCCCGCTCGGCCAGGTGGCGCGACCAGGGGATGCCGGTGGCCGTCATGATTTCCAGGGCGCGGAGCAACCGCTGGCGGTCGCCGGGCGGGATGCGGCGGGCGGAGTCCGGGTCGAGCCGGGCCAGTTCCGCATGGAGCGCCCCCTCCCCTTCCCTTTCCAGCCGCTGCCGGAGTTCCTGGCGGATCTCCGGGGGAATCGGCGGCATCCGAAACAACCCTTCGAGCAGTCCCTTCAGGTAAAGGCCGGTGCCGCCCACCAAAAGCGGCAGCCTGCCCCGGCGCCGGATACCGGCAATGGCCGCAGCCGCATCGGCGATGAAGCGGGCCACGTGGTATTCTTCGTCCGGGTCGACGAGGTCGATGAGGTGGTGCACCACCTGCTGCCGCTCGGCCTTGGTGGCCTTGGCCGTGCCGATGTCCAGGTAGCGGTAGACCTGCATGGAATCGACGCTGACGATCTCGGCATCGAGTTCGGCGGCCAGGGCCAGGGAAAGCCCGGTCTTGCCGATGGCGGTCGGGCCGATGAGGCAGATCGCCGGGAGGTGGTCGGTGGAAGGATGGGGCGAGTGCTCGCTCAGCTCGGGCGCCACGGGGGGTCCTGGAGAAAAACTGTTGTTGAAATGGGCGCGGTTCGGTAAAGTAGCGTTCTTTTGAACCGTTTCGTTCCCGTTATTCCCCGCTGGCGGCCAGGGAACGTGCCCACAGCATACCATATCCGCACGAAAGGAGAAGCAATTATGCCGGACCGCATCTACAACTTCAGCCCCGGACCCGCCACCCTGCCCCAGGAGGTGCTGACCCAGGCCGCCAAGGACATCGTCAACTACAATAATAAGGGCATGGGCCTCATCGAGATGAGCCACCGCTCCAAGGATTTCATCGCCATCACCGACGAGACCGAGCAGCTCCTCCGCGACCTCGTCGGCATTCCGGCCAACTACAAGGTGCTCTTTCTCCAGGGCGGCGCCTCCACCCAGTTCGCCATGGTGCCGATGAACCTCATGAATCCGGGCAAGACCGGAAGCTACCTCAACACCGGGGTCTGGGCCAAGAAGGCGATCAAGGAGGCCAAGCTCTTCGGCAACGTCCATGTTGCCTACACCAGCGAGCCTTCCAACTACAACCATGTGCCCAAGCAGGGCGACTACCAGGTGGACCCGGCGGCGGAGTATCTCTACTTCGTCTCCAACAACACCATCTACGGCACCCAGTTCCATACCTACCCGCAGAGCGAGAAGATGTTGGTCTGCGACATGTCCTCCGACATCCTTTCCCATCCCTTCGACATCACGCCCTTTGGCCTCGTCTTTGCCGGCGCCCAGAAGAACATGGGACCCGCCGGGGTCACCGTGGTCATTGTCCGCGAGGACCTGCTCGACCGGGTGCCGGAGAACGTACCCACCATGTTCCGCTACAAGACCCACGCGGACAACGGCTCCATGTTCAACACCCCGCCCTGCTTCGCCATCTACGTGGTGAACCTGGTGCTCAAGTGGTTGCAGAAACTCGGCGGCCTTGCCGTGATGGAGAAGATGAACCAGGACAAGGCGGCGATCCTCTACCATGCCATTGACGCCACCTCCTTCTACAAGGGCCATGCCCAGCCGGATTCGCGTTCGCTGATGAACGTCACCTTCAACCTGCCCACCCCGGAACTGGAGGCCCAGTTCATCAAGGAGGCCACGGCCATCGGCCTCGACGGCCTCAAGGGCCACCGCTCGGTGGGCGGCGTCCGCGCCTCGATCTACAACGCCTTCCCCAAGGCAGGGGTGGAGAAGCTGGTGGCCTTCATGGCCGAGTTCGCCCAAAAGAACGGGTAATCACAGACTCCAAAGTCTGCCGCAAAAGGGATTGGTGCGAGCCAATCCCTTTTCGCGTTTTCGAGGCCGAGCAACGCGATGCACTACGAAGGCGAGCACATCATCCGGCCGCCCAGCGAGGCGGACAGCATCATCCTCCAGGTGACGGTGGGGTGCTCCCACAACCGCTGCACCTTCTGCGGCACCTACAAGGCGGAGCGCTTCCGCCTCAAGGACGAGGCGACCATTGCCGCGGACCTCGCCTTTGCCAGCCGCTACTGCCGCCGTCAAAATCGGCTCTTTCTGGCGGACGGCGATGTGCTCATCCTGCCGCAGCACCGGCTGGTCGCCCTGCTCGCCGCCATCCGCGCGCAGTTGCCCTGGGTCAACCGGGTAAGCCTCTATGGCAACGCCAAGGCGATCCGCAGCAAGAGCGTGGCGGAGTTGCAGGCCTTGCAGGAACTGGGGCTCGACCGGGTCTACATGGGGCTGGAGAGCGGCCACGATCCGACTCTGGTTGCCATCCACAAGGGTGCGGACAGCGCGCAGATGATCGCGGCCGGGCAACGGGTGCGCGAGGCCGGGTTGTTTCTCTCGGTCACCGCCCTCTTGGGCATCGCCGGCGAGGCGGAGTCGCTTGCCCATGCCGAGGCCACCGGCCAAGTACTCTCTGCCATGGCGCCCAACCAGATCGGCATATTGACCCTCATGCTGCTGCCCGGCACCCCGCTTTTCGCCGAGGCCGAAGCCGGCCGCTTTTGCCTGCCCGACCAGGCCGGGCTGCTGCGCGAACTCAAGGTGATGGTGGAAAACCTCCACCTTGACCGGGCGCTGCTCATGACCAACCATGCCTCCAATTACCTGCCGATCAATGCCCGCCTGCCCCGCGACAAGGCCGCGGTGCTCGCCACCATCGACCAGGCCCTGGCCGGCGAGCGCGCCCTCAAACCCGAACATCTGCGAGCCCTGTAGCGCATGAGCAAAGTGGATTTAAAAAATCTGACCCTGCCGGAACTGACCGAATTTGTGATTCACCAGGGGCTCAAGCCCTTCCGCGCCGGCCAGATCTTTGCCTGGCTCTACCGCCCCGGCATTCGTTCTTTCGATCAGATGACCGACATTGCCAAGGAGGTGCGGCAGCAGTTGGCCGCGGTGGCGATGATCAGCCGGCTCGAAGTCGCCAAGGAGGAACGCTCTGCCGACGGCACCGTCAAGTTCGGCCTGCGGCTTGACGATGGCGAGCTCATCGAAAGCGTGCTCATTCCGGAAGAGGAGCGCCACACCCTCTGCGTCTCCTCCCAGGTGGGCTGCGCCATGGGCTGCGGCTTCTGCCTCACCGGCACCATGGGGTTCAAACGGAATCTTACGCCCAGCGAGATCGTGGGGCAGGTCAATGCCGCCTCCGACTGGCTCGCGGCACATGGCAAGCCAGCGCGGGTCAACAACCTCGTCTTCATGGGCATGGGCGAGCCGCTCTTGAACTTCGACAATCTGATCACCGCGCTGCGCATCCTCATGGAGCAGCGGGGCCACGACTTCTCCGGCCGCCGCATCACCATCTCCACCTGCGGCATCGTGCCGAAGATGCGGGCCCTGGGCGAGGCGGTGCCGGTCAACCTCGCCATCTCGCTCCACGCCGCGGACGACGCCATCCGCGACCAGCTCATGCCGGTCAACCGCACCTACCCGCTGGACCAGCTGCTGGATGCCTGCCGGGAGTTCCCGCTGCCGCCCCGGCGGCGGATCATGATGGAGTATATCCTGATCAAGGATCTCAACGACAACCCGGCCCAGGCGAAAAAACTCATCAAGCGGCTGCACGGCATCCGTTGCAAGGTCAACCTGCTGCCCTACAACGAGAACGAGGTCTTCCCCTTCGAGCGGCCGCCGGAGGAGCGGGTGCTCGCCTTCCAGAAGATGCTGCGCGACGCCGGCATCACCACCCTCATTCGCACCAGCCGCGGCAGCGACATCTCCGCGGCCTGCGGCCAATTGGCCGTGCAGGGGCTGGACGACGAGGAGTAACCAAAGGCAAGGAGGAAAAAGCATGCTGGTGCAGGACGCCAAAAACCTGGTGATCGAACGCGGAGGGGTACTGAACTGCCTCGGCCCCAAACTGGGCGCCCGCTTCGACTACGATGCCGACCTGCGTCCCCTCTTCCCGCTCATCAAGGGCAACCTGGCCAACGCCCAGCTGTACGACCGGCCGGAGCGGGTGCAATTTCTGCTCGACGGCATCCTCTGCACCATCTACGCCCAGGAGGTGGTGGCGGCCCCCTTTTTAGAGCGCGATCAGGTGCTGCGCTTCATCCACCGCCTCACCGCCACCCTCAACGATCTTTATACCCGCCGGCATTCCTTGGGGCGCAATCACCGTAAGACGACCATGCTGCCGGTGTACGATATCTACCGGCTGCTGCCGGGCACCAACTGCACGGCCTGCGGTCAGCCGAGCTGTCTGGCCTTTGCCGCGGCCTTGAGCAGGGGCAGGAGCTATCCGGATCGCTGCCCCGGTTTCCGCCAGCCCATTGCCCATCACGCCGTCTACCCGGTCTATGACCAAAACGGCAACCTCGTTTCGACCCTGGAGATGGAACTGGCCGCTGACGCGGATGAACTGAACCGTCAGGCCCAGCCGACCAGAGAGCACCCGGCGGTCGCCCTGCTCACCGCGCGGGAAGAAGAGGTGTTGCGGCTGTTGGCGAAAGGCGCCTCCAACCCGGAGATTGCCGTGGCGCTAGCCATCAGCCCCCATACCGTGAAGACTCACGTAGGCCATCTCTTTGACAAGCTCGGCGTCAACGACCGCACCCAGGCGGCGGTCTGGGCGCACACGCACCATTATCTCTGACGACCCTCCCTAAAAAAAATCGCCGCCTCCCCCATTCGGGCGATTTCTTATCCGGTGGCGTATGGTTTTCTCCCTCCAGATGCCCTGATTCCCTGAGCGAACAACACACCGGAAGGAGCAGCGATGGCCAACGCGAAAACCCCGCTTGAGATTTACGCCCTGCTACAAAAAACGAACTGCGGCCAGTGTCAGGAGCCATCCTGCATGGCCTTTGCCGTGGCCGTGATTCAGGGGCGGAAAAAGGCCGGAGAATGCCTCTTTCTCGATGCGGCCCAGGCAGCGCAGATCAGCGGGGGGATCGAACAACGCAAACCAGCGGCCAGCGATCAGCAGGAGGTTATCGACCAACTGCGGCACCAACTGGCAACCATTGATTTTGCCGCGGCCGCTCCCCGGCTGGGCGCTGCCCTCATGGAGGGCAAGCTGGCAATCCCCTGCCTGGGCAAAGATTTTCTGGTCGATCCGCAAGGTCGGTTGTTGTCGCAGTGCCATGTGAATCACTGGGTGCTCGCCCCGCTGCTGCACTACATCGTCTCTTGCCAAGGCAGGGAAGCCGAGGGCCACTGGGTTGCCTTTGCCGAATTGCAGGGCACCCTCGACTGGCAGCGCTTCTTTGCCCACCGTTGCGAGGAGGCGCTCCGGCAGCTCGTTGACGCCCATGCCGAACTGGTCATCGAGATCCTGATGCTGCTGGGCGCGAAAACGGCAACCGGCTCCGTTGCTGCCGATCATGCCGTGGTGCTTTATCCGTTACCCCGGGTTCCCTTGCTGGTCTGCTACTGGCGGCCGGAGGAGCACTTCGAATCCAGGTTGCAGCTCCTCTTCGACCGCTCGGCAACGGCCAACGCCGCCCCAGAGGGCTTGTATCTGCTTACCAGGGGAATTATCGAGATGATCCGGCAGCTCATTGTGCGCCATAGCCGGGACGGCAAACTCTTCTGACCGGCGCGGGGTTTTCGTTGGCCGTGCAACGGCTCAAGGATTCGGGTATAGTGCTGGCATTATGATTGCCAAACCCGCTCCGGTAGCCAGCCCGGCTGCCCCCACGCCCACCACCATCCTGCTGGCGGACAATTCCGCCAAGGCGCGGACCCTGCTGGCCAATCTGCTGACCAATCGCCTGGGCTGCGAGGCGGTGCTGGAGGCGGCCAACGGCGTTGAGGCCTGGCAGATCATCGAGCACCGCAAGGTGGACGCCATCATCACCAACCGCCGCCTGCCCAAGATGAGCGGCCTGGAGCTGCTGGTGAAGCTGCGGGAGTCCGAGGCCTTTGCCAAGCTGCCGGTGCTGATGATCATGAACAGCAGCGACGACGAGGCGGTCCTGAAGGCGGTGCACCTCGGCATCTCCGACTTCCTGGTCAAGCCCTTCACGCCCCACGACTTCGTGGTCAAATACCGCCGCCTGCTCCTGAACGAGGAGCGGCGCGGCCTGCCCCGCCAGCAGGTCACCGCGGTGCGCAGCAAGATCACGCTCGTGGACAAGGCCATCGGCGCGCTCGCCGGCACGGCAATCAACCTGAGCATGAGCGGCCTCTTGGCCAAGATGCAGTTCAGCCGCAATCTCGCGGTCTACGACAAGGTGGACCTGCGCATCCAGTTCTTCATCGGCGAGGCGGAGGATCTCTCCAAGACCATCCAGGCCCAGGTGGTGCGGGTAGAGTGGAACCTGAAACTCCAAGAACGCAACACCGCCTACTACGCCTTTGCCTTCAACGTGGAGCGGCCGGACCAGAAGAAGTTCCTGGAAAAGGTGATCCACCACCTCAAGGCCACCCTGCCGCCGGTGATCAAGTAGTTCGTTGGGTTGCGCGTGACGCGGAAAGGGTGAGGGCTGGTCAGCCCGCCACGAGTTCGTTCAGCCCCTCGACCACCAGCGCCAGTTCCCTGGCAGAGACCTTGCCGATCTTCTCGCCCAGCCGCTTGACGGACAGGGTTCTAATCTGGCTGATTTTAACCCAGGATTTCTTGGGGAGCTTGGCGGAAGCGAGTTCCAGGGTGAGAGGGAAGCCGGCCTTTTGCGGCTGGCTGGTGATGGCCACGGCAATCACCGTGCCGGAGTGCTTGTTGAAGACGTCGCGGCTCAAAATAAGCACCGGCCGCAGGCCGGCCTGTTCATGGCCGACCGTGGGATTCAGGTTGGCCCAATAGATCTCGCCCCTCAATATTCCGGCCATTCTCCCCCCTCCGCGGACAACCCTTCGTCGGCCAGGGCCTGTTCAAAATCCGGATCGAGCTTGGCGCACTCCACTTCCAGCCGGTTCACTTCGACCTTGTTGAGCTTTTCTTTCAATGCCTCCTGGATCGCCTTGCTGCGGTTGGGAAAGGTGTGCGATTTGACCAGCAGATCGAGCCGGCGCAGGACATCCTCTTCAAGGGTGATAGCAATTTTTGCCGTTGCCATAAGGCCACCTCCTGGTATGACAATACATCATACCAAGGCTGTCGGCAAGACGATATGAAAGGCGGCAACGGAGTTCCGCTCCCCTCCCCTGCCGGCGTCGCAGCCAGGGCCATCCCCGCGCCGGTGGCCGGTCTGAAGCCGTCTACTTGGCGTGATTCAGACGGATGACATAGGCGATGACGTCGGCGATCTGCTGCTGGCTGAGTAGCTTGGTGGCACCCCAGGCCGGCATCTTGATGGCCGGGTCGGGACCCTCCGGCGTGGAACCGTTCTGGATGAAGAGGTCGATGTTGTAGGCAAAGACCTTGGCGTCCTTGCTCACCATGGTCTTGTCGATGGGATTGAGCGGCGGCACGGTGCCGTCCGACGAGCCGGGGTTGGGAATCCCGCCCTTGCCTTGGGCGCCGTGGCAGGGCAGGCAGTTGGTGGCAAAGATTTTGGCGCCGGCCTTGGCATGGCCGGCCATGGTGGCTGCCGCCCCAGGGTCGCCCTGGTTCGACGGCCGCGCTATTTCCTCGGCCCGAGCTGATCCGACTTGGGCAACGCAGACAACCAGGGCCGCCACGGTCAGCAAACCCCACAAGGAGTAGGTCCTTTTTTTGTTTTCCATATCATCCCCTTTGTACTGCTTATTTGCAGACTGGCAATCAGAACGTTTGAATTCACCGGCCTGCGCGGCTCTTTGTGCAGGTCCGGTGGAATGATGGGTTGGGCGGCGCTGCGACATCGTTATTGCTTTCGTTTCTGTGAAACTGAGAGATCGGCGATATTTCCTCGGGTTCGATTGACGTCGACGTAAAAGAAACGATCGCCGGCATCCAGCGCTGCGCGGTCTCCGACGCGCTGGTCTTTGACGCTAGTCGGTTTATTAGCATCAATCACCGCTGAAAACGATACGGTAGTTTCGCCCACATGATCCATGCGGATCGTGACGCGTCCATCCGATGTGGTCGCTGACTGGCCCTCAAATACGGACAGCTTTTCTAGCCCAGAAGCCTCTTCCACGGGTATCGATGAGCTTCTTGAACCCAAGGCTGTTTTAGCACGTTGGACTTCATCCTTAAGTTGAGCAATCTGAAAATCACGCGGAGACACTAGGACTTCTTGCGCAACTTTCCAGGTCACGCCTGCAACCGCGGCGCACACCATTAGCACCGAAATAAACCAGTTCTGCTTAAGGCGTTCCAAAATTGACACAAAAATCTCCTCTCTTCAAAGGCATGACTTCGACACCCAACGTTTGAATTCAGCGGACCGCCAAAAGCGGCGCTTTTTGGCGGTCCGCTAAAATTATTTGTTAGCCATTGTTACGCAGCTCTGTAATAGCCTTTGAAACAATGGCCGTTCGCATTTCAGTCAGTTCTTCGGTTCCTAAGATTGAGCGAAGACGGCGGATCATCATTGATACAGCTAGCTGGTCAGTAAGACGCTCACCTTGCCATTCTTCAAACCCCATTACTTCTGCGAACGTACGGTACATGGCCTCCAGCTTTTGCTGCCTGTCTTCAGCGCTAGACGTGCCATAAACGTAACCCGCTATTGCACCAATACGCCTGAGAGCAGCCTCAAAGGTTTCTAGTTCGGTCTCAATTTTCGCGGTGAGCCATACAGCATATTTCTGCTGGAGCATATAGAGAGCACTGGTGTGCCCGAGAACTTCTTCCGTAGGGCCTTCATGGAAGAGTGTGGTTAGTGTTTTATGTACTTCTTGCGCATATTCTTCGCTGAACTGAACGTGCTTATCGAAAGCAACATTTGCCATATGCGAGCTTGCACCAAGCGAAAATTGGTTTTGCGCTGCAAGAATTAACAAGGCTCTTTCGTGGGCGGCTTGATCTCGCAGGATTTGAAGTAAGGCTGCAACAACCGAGCCGACGAGCGGGATACCGGCGAGCAGTTGAATGAATTCACCACCAGGATGCCAATAGAAAAATGCGAGAGAAGCCACAAAGATGATGGCGATTCCCAAGTATGTTTTTCTTGTTTTCGACAAGTGCGCTCCTAAATGGCTAACGCTCGCGTAATAGGCGCGAGCTTGCGAGCGTCCTTATTGACGCGTTTGTTATGTTCAGCTCAGTAGCCTTGTAGCTGGTTGAATAATGTCTTTCATCATTTGCAGTGTCTCGTTAGAGTCAATTAGCATTTTTCTTACTGCTTGCTCATATTTCTCTCTTGATGGAAACAAAGCCTTTCTGGCTATTAATTCAAGAGCTGGGGTCTCCCTAAGAGGGTAGCGGGAAATAAGTTTTCCTATGTCCTTTCTATCAATTAAATCAGATAGTAACCCCAACTCTTCACTAAGAATTGGTGCCGAAGAAAACGCTACTTCCACATCACCTGCCAGTATCCTCCTCCAGTCTGGACATTCTCTATATGCATGATCCTTTACTTTTCTTTCGACCATTCTGGCAGCCATCCGATCTTTATGTTGATTTGCGGCTTGTGCTACGGAATCTATGATTTCAGCCATCGTAGCCTCAATATCAATTTCATTTACTGTAGCTACACGAGTTAACAAGGCACGTATGACCGAAGGGTGATAGTAAAGAGATTCTACAGAATACTGCTCTAGCGGAATTATTCCGCCTTCTTGCAATCTCTCACACTCTTCATCTGTTCGATTATCCCTATCTATAATTCCGAACGCAGATATCCAATGATTATGCTCAGATGCTCTAATACCTGAAACGACCCTCTCTACATCAACGCAACTACCAAGTGGTTTTATACTTTTAGTGGGGTAAAGAATTTGATAAAGCTGAAGATCTAAGCTGGAACTTCTTCCCTCTACAAACAATAAAGTCCTTCTTGATCCAAGAACCGCTAAAGCTATGTCCTCATCCATCTCTTCAATATTTTCAACATGGTCAGCAGACCAATGTCTTGGCTGATGTGAATACTGTCTAAGTAAAAGTGCTCCGCATTTTTCTTGGTCGTGAGGCAATGTGATATCGTGCGTTGAAACCACAAATGCGCAGTCCTCTCGATAGGCAAGCAACGTACTAATAAGGGGAGAAACAATTGAACGATGAAGATGCCTTTCAGGTTCATCAAGTAGGACTAACGTATTTTTTGGTGCTGTGAGTACGTTCGCAATAATCAGCAGTGCATTTCTTTCGCCATCAGAAAGTTGCGCAATGCTATATGGTTGGCACCCCTCACGAATGGCAATCAGTCTGCTGCCTTGATCCACATCGACCCGAAAGTGAAGGTTGGAAATTTGGAGGATGTCATTCATCTTTGATATCGGGGATTGCTCTCTTGCCAATGTCTCGACATCAGCCATGTTTCCCGCTCTAGCGGCTTCAGCAATCTTCCTTGCGTC
This sequence comes from Deltaproteobacteria bacterium, assembly GCA_021802645.1. Taxonomy (GTDB): domain Bacteria; phylum Desulfobacterota; class Desulfobulbia; order Desulfobulbales; family Desulfurivibrionaceae; genus JAJZRJ01. The sequence goes on from JAJZRO010000002.1 coordinate 165,631, forward strand.
AACATTTTCAGAATCTATAAGATCAAATATGTTTGCCTGTGACCTTTGATGAGCGTAATCGTCTTTCCACCTAGATTGTTCCTGACGATCTACGGTGGTAATGTTTGTTTCCATTTGCTGCCGTGAGGCGGGGGTCAAATCGACAGAGTCTGAGCTTAACCATATTTGTCTATGAGCAGTTATCCTACGCACTTTTCCAGTATTTTGTGTCGTAAAGGCATGCATAAGTGTCGACTTGCCTGTCCCATTTGGCCCGACCATAAAAAGTACTTCCCCGGACCTTATCGTTAGCTGCTTTTGCCGACCATCATTCTGGGGATAATTTAAATTAAACTCTGTCATTTGCATCCTTACTCTTTATAGAACATAATAAGTGATTATACAGACCTGCATATCATCCCCCGGATGGGGGGCACCCCTGCCTATACGGTAGGTGCATCCTATCTGCCAATTTCCCATCTCTACCCTATCCTATTAATTTTGCAAGTTAAAGCACAAAAAACTTGACAGGATATTTTCTGAACTGGCACGTTCTCCCCTCCTACCACGCTCCGTTCACCTCCCATGGCAATTTGGGGGACATCATAATACCTATTCTCCGCAGGAAGCACAAAAAAACGGGGCCGGGCATGAAGCCCGACCCCGTCACCGCACAGCGTGTGTTTTGCCTGGCTCCGGTCAAATCCCCAGGTGCAGGAGCAGTTCGTAGAAAAAGGCGGCCACGAGGCCGGCGGCCGGCAGGGTCAGCACCCAAGCGACAACCATGCTCTGGGCCACCCCCCAGCGCACTGCGCTGAGGCGCTTGCTGGTCCCCACCCCGAAGATGCTGCCGGAGATGACATGGGTGGTGCTTACCGGCATGCCGAAGTGGCTGGTCACGAAGAGGACGATGGCCGAGGAGGTCTCGGCGGCAAAGCCGTGGACCGGTTCCAGCCGGATGATCTTGTGCCCCATGGTCTTGATGATGCGCCAGCCGCCCACCGAGGTGCCGAGGGCCATGGCCACGGCGCAGGAGAAGACGACCCAGGTGGGCACCACCGGCTCGGAAATCAGCCGGGCGCTGAGGAGGGCCATGGTGATGATGCCCATGCTCTTCTGGGCATCGTTGAGGCCGTGGGTAAAGGCCATGGCCGCGGCGGAGCCGATCTGCAAGTGGCGGAAGGTGGCGCTCACCCGGCCGGGATGGACGTGGGCCAGGGTTTTGAAGATAGCGCCCATCAGGAGAAAGCCGATGACAAAGCCCATGGCCGGTGAGCCCACCAGCGGCACCAGCACCTTCTGCACGATGCCGCCCCAGAGCACGGAAGGCAGCCCGCCGTGGATGAGGGCCGCCCCGCACAGGCCGCCGATCAGGGCATGGGAGGAGCTGCTGGGGATGCCGAACTTCCAGGTGATCAGGTTCCAGACGATGGCGCCGAGGATGGCGGCCAGGATCACCACCTGGAAGACCTGCTGGTTGGAATCGAGTTCCTGAGGATAGGCCTTTTCCAGCAACACTCGGTTGAGGCTGGCCAGCTCATCCGGCTTGAGGGTGGCGGCGCTTTCCGCCTTGGCCACGGTCTTGGGCCGCAGGGCGATGCCGGCGAAGCGTTCCGGCGAGTAGAGGTCCCGGCGGGTAAGGATCTGGTTCAACTCCGCCACCAGGGCGCCCCGCAATTCCGGGGAGGGCGCGCCGCCAGCCAGGTACTGGCCGAGCTGTTGCCGGGTGGCGGGCGAGAAGTGCTCCACCAGATAACGGGAAACCGGCTCGGCCGGCTTCTGCAGCCGGGCAACGAAGAGGGCCGGGTGGCGGAGGTCGGCGAGCTGGAAATGGGTCGTGTCGACCAGGCCGCTGGCCACCGTGATCGCCACATGGGTGGAAAAGAGGGCACCGGCGAAATTGAGCACCGCGGCCATGATGATGGCGCTGCGCGGCGAAAGGACCCGGGTGGAGACCACCGTGGCAATGGCGTTGGCAGTGTCGTGGAAGCCGTTGATGTAGTCGAAGGCCAGGGCGCAGACCACGATCAGGACGAGCAGCAGCGAGAGGCTAAGCATACTTCACAACCACGCTCTCGATGATGTGGGCGACATCCTCGCATTTGTCCACCGCCGCCTCGATGCGGTCGTAGATCTCCTTCCACTTGATCACCTTGATGGGATCGGCCTCGGGATCGTTGAGCAGGTTGGCCAGCGCCTTGCGGAAGGCGTTGTCGTGTTCGTTTTCGATCTGGTGGATGCGGATGAAGAGGTCCTGGATACTCTCGCGACTTGGCCGGGTGCGCAAGGTCTTGACCGCCTCCAGAGTGGCCTCGGTGATCCGCGCCAGGAGCATCACCAGCAGTTCCATGTCCGGCCGCATCTGGGTGAACTGGTAGAGCGCCATGCGGCCGGTGCAGGCCTCGATGCGGTCGGTGACGTCGTCCAGCTCGCTGGAGAGGGCGTGGAGATCCTCCTTGTCGAGCGGGGTAACAAAGGTGGTATCGATCAGGTTGGCCAGGTGGTGGGTGGTGTGATCGGCCTCGCTTTCGATTTCCTTGATCTTGGCCGCATACTGGGCCCGGTTGGTGAAATCGTGGATCAGCGCCTGGAATTCCTTGGCCGCCAACACCGCGGAATGGGCCTGTTTTTCAAGCAACTCGTAGAAGATATGTTTCTTGCTGACTCCTGGTATCCGCACGCCCCTACCTCCTCCCTGAAAATGAACAACGAACGCCGCCGACAAGGCGCTGCGCCCTTTTTGCCCCATGTTTCGGTGCCCCACAAGCCCGGAGGAGCACCGACCATAATCCTGCGCTATAAAAAGTCATTCTGGGGCGATGGTCAAGCTAAAAGAGAAGGCCAGGGGAAAAGCCGCCTTCTCCGCCGGCCGCGCACAAAAAAAGCGGGACCGGGCCTGAGGCCCGATCCCGCCAAGGGGTACGGAAGGGAGAAGTGCCGAGGTCAGGCGGCGTTGGATTCGCTCAAGCCGGCGGTGATGGTCTTGCCGAGTTTTTCCTCAATCACCGCGGTGATCTGCTCCTGGGTAAAGAGGGCGTCCTTGCGGATCGCCTTGGTGGCGTTGCCGAGCCCCATGCGGAGCTTGCGGTCGCTCACCAGGGCCAGGGCCTTGGCGATGCGGGCCTTGGCCTCTTCCGGGCTCAACCCCTCGGCCTGGCCCACGGGACCCAGCGCCTGGATCTCCTTGGTGAACTCGGTGATGAGTTTGACGAAACGCGGCGCCTCGGCGGCCGAGGCCCACTGCAGGCCGAACCGCTCCGGTTTGATGCCGACTTCGCTCAATACTTTCTTGATCAGGGCATTTACGCCCATGGCGTCGTAATTACCAACCTGGTAATGGCATTCGCCGAGTTGTCAGCCACCGGTGAAGATGCCGGCCGCCCCTTCGGCAAAGCCGCGCAGGACAAAGGCCGGATCGAGCCGGCCGGTGCACATGATCCGGATGGTGCGCAGGTTCGGCGGATACTGGTAGCGCGAAACTCCGGCGCTATCGGCCGCCGCGTAGCAGCACCAGTTGCAGAGAAATCCCAGAATCCTGGGATTGAAGGTCGCGTCGCTCATGGTTACTCCTTGTTGCCTGTCTCGCCAAAGGCCTTGATCTGCGCGGTGATCTGCTCATCGGTAAAGCCGCCCATGGAGATGGCGAATACCGGACAGTGGGAGGCGCAGATGCCGCAGCCCTTGCACGAGGCAGTGATGGTCTCGGCCTTGCGCTTGCCGCTCTCGTCCTTGGTGACCCGGATGGCCTGGTAGGGGCAGAGCGATTCGCACAGGCCGCAGCCGATGCACAGTTCCTTGTCCACGCTGGAGACGGTGGGCTCCACCGAGACGTGGCCCTTGACCAGCGGCATGGCCGCCTTGGCCGCCGCGGCCTGGGCCTGCACCACGATCTCGTCCACCGGTTTCGGCGAATGGGCCAAACCGCAGACATAGACGCCGGAGACCGGCAGTTCCACCGGCCGCAGCTTGACGTGGGCCTCGAGGTAGAACTTGTCCTGGTTGACCGGCACCTTGAGCAGCTTGCTCAGCTCCTCGGTGCCCTCGGGCACGATGCCGACGGAGAGCGTCAGCAACTCGGGGGTCATGGTCACCTCCTCCCGCAGGATCGGGTCGTAGAAGGTCACCTTGAGGGACTTGCCGCTGCCGGCAATCTTCGGCTTGTTTTCCATGCTGTAGGGGATAAAGACCACGCCCTTTTCCCGCGCCTCGCGGTAGGCATCCTCGGCGTAGCCGTAGGTGCGCATGTCGCGGTAGAGCACCACCACTTGGGCGGCCGAATCGAGTTCCTTGATCTTCAGCGCGTTCTTCACCGCATGGTTGCAGCAGACCTTGCTGCAGTAGGCAAGGTCGTCGCCGCGGGAGCCGGCGCACTGAATCATCACGGTGGATTCCGGCGCCCGATCCTTGGCCTTGCCGGCCAGGCGCTTTTCGAGCTCCGCCTGGGTGACGATCTTGTTCGAGTACTTGATCTCGTTGCCGAGCACCTTCTCCGGCCGGTGTTCGCGGCCGCCGGTGGCAATGATGATCACCCCGTGGTCGAGGGTGGATTCCTTGGCGGACTTGCCCTTCCTGGTGACGAGCCGCGAGGAGAAGTTGCCGACAAAGCCGCTCACCTCGGCGACTTCGGTATTGGTCATCACCTCGATGAGCTTGTGCTTCTTCACCTGGTCGCTCACCTCCTTGAGCTGCTGCGCCACGTTGTCGCCGCGCAGGGTGTAGCTCAGGTGCTGGAGGTGGCCGCCCAGGGTCTCGCCTTTCTCGACGATGGTGGTATGGAAGCCCTGCTCCGCCAGGTTCAGGGCCGCGGTCATGCCGGCGATGCCGCCGCCCAGCACCAGCGCCTTGCTGATGACCGGCACGGTCTGTTCGGGCAACGGCTTGATGTGGCGGGCCTTGGCAATGCCCATCCGCACCAGGTCCTTGGACTTGGCGGTGGCGGCGGCGGGCTCGGTGGCATGGACCCAGGAACACTGGTCGCGGATGTTGACCATCTCGAAGAGACAACGATTGAGGCCGGCATCCTTCAAGGTTTCCTGGAAGAGCGGCTCGTGGGTACGCGGCGAGCAGGCCGCCACCACGACACGGTTCAGGTTGTGCTCCTTGATCTTCTGCTTGATGACCTCCTGGGCGTCCTGCGAGCAGGAGTAGAGGCTCTGGGCGTGGTAGACCACCCCTTCCATGCCTTCGGTGTATTGCTCCACCAGGGGCACGTCCACCACGCTGCCGATGTTGATGCCGCAGTGGCAGACAAAGACGCCGATGCGCACCTCCTCGTCCTTGGTCAGTTCCCGCTCCTTAGGGTAGGACTTAACCACGTAGCCCTTGTTGCGGTCCTTCTTGATGAGCGCCGAGGCGATGCCGGCGGCGGCGCTCGACTGGGTGACGCTCTCCGGGATGTCCTTCGGACCCTGGAAGGCGCCGGCCACGAAGACGCCGGGCTTGGTGGTCAGGAGCGGGGCAAAGGTCTCGGTCTGGCAGAAGTCGTAGTGGTTCAACTCGAAGCCGGCGATATTGGCCAGATTCTTGGCATCGGCCGGGGCGTCGAGGCCCACCGAGAGAACCACCATGTCGAAGCCCTCGAAATGGTGGGTGCCGTCGAGGAGCGAATAGGTCAGCTTGAGCTGCTTGTTCCACGGCATGACATCTGCCACCCGGGCGCGGACGAACTTGATGCCCTTGGCCTCGGCCTTAAGCCGGGCCAGATCGAAGTCCTTGCCCTGGGTCCGCATGTCCATGTAGTAGATGGTGATCTCCACCTCCGGGTCATGCTCCTTGGCGACCAGGGCCTCCTTGATCGCGTACATGCAGCAGACCGACGAGCAGTAGCCGTTGTCGCAGCCCAGATCGCGGGAACCCACGCACTGGATGAAGGCGATCCGCTTCGGATGGCGGTGGTCGGTGAGGCACTTGACCTCGCCCTCGAAGGGACCGGAGGCGCAGAGCAGCCGCTCGAACTCCAGGCTGGTCAGCACGTCGGCGTGCTTGCCGTAGCTGTACTTGGCCAGGGTGTCGGTGCTGATCCGGCCAAAGCCAGGGGCCACGATCACGGCGCCGATCTTCAGCTCCTTCGCCTCGGGCTTCTGCGAGAAATCGATGGCCTTGGAGCGGCAGACCGGCACGCAGATCTGGCAGGTGCCGTGCTGCAGGTGCAGGCATCCCTTCGGATCGATGAAATAGGAGGCCGGCACCGCCTGCGGATAGTCGATGTGGATCGGCCGGGTCACGGCCAGCCCCTCGTTGTACTGGTCCACCAGGTGGCGCGGGCAGTACTGGGTGCAGAGGCCGCAGGCCGTGCACTTCTCGGCGTCGATATACCGCGGCCTGATCTGCAGTTTGGCGGTAAAGTTGCCCGGCTTGCCGGAAAGCTCCAGCAGATCGGCGTTGCTCAGAATCTCGATGTTGGGAGACCGACCGGCCTCCACCAATTTTGGCGCGAGTATTCAGAGCGAGCAGTCGTTGGTCGGAAAGGTCTTATCGAGCTGCGCCATGGCGCCGCCGATAGCCGCCGACTTCTCGACCAGATAGACATAGTAGCCAAGCTCGGTCAAATCAAGCGCCGCCTGGACGCCGGCGACACCGCCGCCGACCACCATGACCGCCCCTGATTTCGTCTCCTTTGCCTGTCCCATACAGTAACTCCACTCTCAAAAGTTGGTCGGCCCTTCCCTGCTGGCGCAGGGCCAGGGCTGACAATTAAGAAACTACGTTAACTCGCCACCACCGCAACCTTCACCGCGCAGAGCTTGTATTCCGGGGTGCGGGACAAGCGATCCAGGGCGTCCAGGGTGAGGAAATTGACCGGCGTCTCCACATAATTGTAGGTGGTGAAGACCGTGCCTTCCTGGCTGCGGTCGGTAATGGTGGCCCGCATCTCCACCGAACCGCGGCGCGAGGTGATGCGGACCCGGCTCCCTTCCTTGATGCCCAGGCGGGCGGCGTCGGCCGGGTTAATCTCGGCCAGGCACTCGGGGGCGATGGCGTCGATCTCCGGGGTCTTGCCGGTCATGGAGCTGAAGTTGTAGCGCGCATACTCGCGACCGGTGGTGAAGAGCATCGGGTACTCCTCGTCCGCCGGTTCCCGCGGCGGGATGTACTCCTCCACCACAAAGAGGCCGCGGCCCCGGGTGAAGGTCTTGGTATGGAGCACCGGGGTGCCGGGATGCTCCTCGGTGGGCACCGGCCACTGGAGCCCCACTTCGTCGAGCCGCTGGTAGGTGATGCCGGCATACTGGGGCAGCAGCTTGCGCACCTCCTCGAAGATATCCTCGGCGGAGGCGTATTCCATCTCGTAGCCCATCTTCTTCGAGAGTTCGCAGAAGATCTGCCAGTCCGGCTTGGCCTCGCCCGGCGGTTCCACCGCCTTGCGCACCCGCTGCACCCGCCGCTCGGTGGAGGCGAAGGTGCCGTCCTTCTCGGCAAAGCAGGCGGCCGGCAACACCACATCCGCCATCTTGGCGGTATCGGTCAGGAAGATATCCTGCACCACCAGGAAGTCCACCTCCTCGAGGGCGCTCTGGACGTGGGCGATGTTGGTGTCGGCCAGGGCCGGGTCCTCGCCGAAGACGTAGAGGCCGCGGATCTCGCCCTTGAGGATGTTCTCCCACACCTCGGTGGCCGGCTTGCCCGGCCGGCGGGGGAGTTTCACCTTCCAGAGTTTCTCGTACTTGTCGAAGAGCTCTTCGTTGTTCAAGCCGCCATAGCCCGGCAGGGTATTGAAGAGCGCCCCCATGTCGCAGGCGCCCTGCACGTTGTTCTGGCCGCGCAGCGGGTTGCAGCCGCCGCCCTCCACCCCGACCTTGCCGCAGAGCATGGCGAGGTTGGCAATGGACTTCACCCGGTCGGTGCCGGTGGAGTAATGGGTGATGCCCATGCCGTGGAAAATGGCATGGCGCCCTGGGGCCGCGTACATGCGGGCGCACTGGCGGAGTTCATCCTCGGTGAGCCCGGTAATCCCGCTGACATACTCAGGGGTGTATTTTTCCACCACCCGCTGCACCTCGTCGAAATCCTCGGTGCGCTCCGTAACGAACTTCTTGTCCCAGAGGTCTTCCTTGAGGATGATGTGCATGAGCCCGTTCAGGAAGGCCACGTCGGTGCCCGGCTGGATGCGGAGCCAGAGATCGGCCCGCGCCGCGAGCTTGGTCTTGCGCGGATCGACCACGATGAGCTTGGCCCCGCGATCCAGGGCTTGGTGGACCCTGAGGCCGATGGTCGGGTGGCTGGTGTCCGGGTTCGAGCCGATCATCAAAAAGAGTTCCGTTTGACTCATGTCCGCGATGGAGTTGGTCATCGCGCCGCTGCCGAAGGTGATGGCCAGACTGGCCACCGTGGGAGCGTGTCAGAGTCGCGCACAGTGATCGATGTTGTTGGTGCCGATCGCTGTGCGCATGAATTTTTGCATCAGATAGTTTTCTTCGTTGGTGGCCCGGGCGCAGGAGAAACCCGCAATGGCGTCGGGGCCGTACATCGCCTTGATATCGAAGAAGCGCTTGGCGGTGTAGTTGAGCGCCTCCTCCCAGGAGGTCTCGACCAGTTGCCCGCCGCGCCGAATGAGCGGCTTGGTCAGTCGATCGCGGTGCTGAACGAAGTGGAAGCCGAAGCGGCCCTTGACGCAGAGCGCCCCGTAGTTGGGGGCCAGCTCCGATTCCGCCGTCACTTCGAGGATGGTGTTGCCCTTGACCCGCAACAGCAACTGGCAGCCGGCGCCGCAGTACGGGCAGGTGGTGCGGACCTCGCGGATCTCCTCGCCGGTCACCGGCACGATCTGGTCCTTCTTGTTCAGCGCCCCGGTGGAGCAGTGGTCCACGCACTTGCCGCAGGAGATGCACTTGTCGTTGAACGTGAGCGAGATCGAACGCGGCCGGTCCTTTTCGTCGAAGTTGCCGCCAATGAGCTCCAACGCGTCGTATTCGCAGGAGTTCTTGCAGCGCTGGCAATAGATGCACTTGTTGAGATCGACCACGATGGCCGGATGGCGGTAATCCTTGGCGTAGACCGGCCTGGTGCCCATGCCGGTCTTGTTCGGGTCGATGCCGTGGTCGATGGCCAGTCTTTTCAGGTCGCAGCGGTCAAAGGCCGTGCAGCCGCAGGAAAGACAGCGTTTGGCCTCGGTCACCGCCATCTGCTCGGAGAAACCGAGCTTGACCTCGCCGAAGTCCTGGATGGCGATCTGCGGCGGCCGGGTCGGCATCTTCTCGCGCAGCTTGACACTGATGCCTTCGAAGTTGCGGAGATCGACATCGTCGAAGCCCTTGCCGCGGGTGAAATTGAAGCGACTTTCGTTCGTATCCCGCGCTTCGCCGGTGAGCTGGGCGTGGATATTTTCGGCGGCGCGGCGGGCGCTGACCACCGCCTGAATCACCGAGCGGGGGCCGCTGGCGGCGTCGCCCGAGGCATAGATGCCCTTGTGGTTGGTGAGCGAGGTGCGCGGGTTGGCCTTGATGTTGTTCTTCGGCGTCAGCTCCAGGGTCGCTTCGAGTTCGCCGCCGCTAAACTTGTCCGCACAGGCCATCTGGCCGGTGGCCGCGATGACGGTGTCGACATGAATGCGGATGGTGGAACCGGGGATCGCCACCGGAGAACGGACGCCCTTGTCATCCGGCTCGCCGAGCTTGGTGCGGATCAGTTCGACCTCCAGACCGTCGGCTGCCTCGCTGATCTGCACCGGCTGGGCCATGAGCAGAAACTGCACGCCCTCGCCTTCGGCCTGCCGGATGTTGCGCTGGTTGGCCGCCATCTCGGTCTGGGCGCGGGGATAGATGACGGTCACCTCGTCCGCCCCGGAGCGCAGCAGGGAACGAGCCGCCTCCATGGCCACGTTGTTGCCGCCAAAGACCACCGCCCGTTTGCCGTAATGGCCGGGATGGCCTTCGTTGATGTCCCGCAGCAGCTTGGTGGCGGGAATCACCTGGGAAAGGCCGCAGCCGGGGATGTCGAGCGGTTCGTCCACGCCGGCGCCGACAGTGATGAGAATCGCCTCAAAGCCGGTGTCTTTCAAGGATTGCAGGGTGAAGTCCCTGCCCCACCGCTGGCTCAGGCGGACGGAGATGCCCATGCGCAGGATGGTATTGATCTCGTAGTCAAGGACCTTGTCGGGAATCTTGTAGCGCGGCAGTCCGTAGCGCAGCATGCCGCCCAGCTTGGGCGCCGCTTCGAAGACCGTCACATCGTGGCCGCTCCTGGCGAGATAATAAGCGCCGGTAAGGCCCGAAGGACCGCCGCCGATGATGGCCACCTTCTTGCCGGTCGCCGCCGCGCGCGGGATCTTCAGATCGACCTTGTTGGTCATACACCAGTCGGCGACAAAGCGCTTCAGGTGGTTGATCGACACCGGCTCGTCCACCAGGATGCGACGGCAGCGGGTTTCGCAGAAACGCGGGCAGACCCGGCCTACGGAGAAGGGAAAGGGGTTGCGCTCCATGATGAGCCGCACCGCTTCTTCATACTGACCCTTGGCCACATGGGCGATATAGCCCTGGACGTTGATCTGGCCGGGGCAAGTCAGGTTGCACGGGGCCTTGCAGTCGCCGAAATGGGTCTCGGCCAAGGCGGCCAGTCGCTCCTGGCGCAGCTTCTTGAGCGCAGGGCTGTCGGTAACGACCTCCATGCCGCTGGTTGCCGGCGTGGCGCAGGCCCGCACCGGCTGCTCCCTCCCTGCCACCTCCACGACGCAGAGGCCGCACGGAGCCTCGGCCCCCTTCCCATTTACTTCGCACAGGGTCGGAATAGAGAAACCGGCCTTGCGCGCTGCCGAAAGGATGGTGTCGTCCGGGGCGGCGGTGATGGTGCTGCCGTTGATGGTGAGCGTCATCGTCTCTGCCATGATTTCTTCTACCGTTTGCCTCACTGTCGCGGCCAATCGCTGGCCGGAACAGGCCGGAAATGAAGGCAGGGTAACACGGACGCCCCTCCGGCGCCCTGCCCTGCCATCGTTTTCGTAGGTGTCAGTCCAACCGCGAGGTTCAGGCGGCCGGCTTCCACTCCTTGAGGAAGGCCGGGAGATGACCAGCCTCGCGGGGGCCGATGGTGATGGTCCAACCGGCCAGTTCCTCCTCCAGCTCGCCCTTCATCGAGGCCAGGTAACCGGGGATAATGAGTTCACGGTGCTTGACCTTGGACTCGATCTCCGCCTTCTTCATGAACTGGGCGATCATGTCGGCGCCGAACTTGCCGGCCGCCCACGCGGTGAGGACCGACAACCCCTCGGTGTCCTTGATCAGCAGCCAGCTCGGCACCTTGCTGCCTTCGATCTCGCCGGAAACGATGAAGTAGGTGAGCGAGAAGTTGCAGGTGATGAGTACCGGCGAATTCTCGTTGGGGCCGTTGATCGGGTAGATGTCCTGCTGCACCACCATCGGCCGCTGCGGATCGGTGAAGATGTTGAGTCGCTCGAGCAGCAACGGGAAGAGCATGTCGCCCTCCAGGTCGGACAACACCACGATACCGGCGTATTTGGCGATGAGCACCGAGGCGATCATCGCCTCCATCATCGCATCATCGGTCATCTCGCAGGGGAAGGCGATGGTCGGGAAACCGAGCGGCTTGTACTTGGTCTTGATCGCGGCGCGACGGGCGATGACGTTGTCTTCCATGGCGGCCCGCACGGTGCGGGCGCCGGTATCGACGATCAGATCCTTGAGGCCGGCCGCCATCAGCTTCTCGCTGATCGCCACGGTGTCGTCCACATTGGCGCCCTTGACGCCCACCGGGCAGCCCAGTTCCTTGGCTGCATTGGCAAAGGCATCGGCATTGGCCAGGGTGGCGCCGTAAATGAGCGGCTTGCGGTCGCCGCAGGCCTTGGCCGCGGCCGCCAGCGTCTCGACATTGTCGCTCATCAGGATGATGCCGGCATCGGCCGCGCCGCTGAGCACTTTCTGGACCAGCGCCGTATAGGCCGCAGCGTCGCCCTTGGTGTCCTTCACTGCCACCAGGTCGGCCTTGAGCATGACGCCGACCCGCTCGTAGCGAAGCGAAGTGAAGCGGGAGAGGCGGCCATCGACATCGGCGTCGCCCATGTCGGTGGTGACCAGCACGGCAAACCCCGTGGGGTTCTCGAAGCGCTTCTCATGGCGGAAGAGACAGGTCTCGCCACCCACGGTAAAGGGGTGTTCGGCGGAACCGAACTTCACCGTGCGGATCGGCGGCGCCGAGGCCTCACCGATCTGCTCCTTCACCTCATCGCTCACGTAGGGGCATTCACCGATCTCGGTCTGGCCGGCTGCCACCTTCATGGCAAAGGCGAGACACGTCGGGATACCGCATTCCCCGCAGTTCTTCTTGGGGAGCATCTTGAGGATTTGTATACCTGTCAGGGCCATTTGTGCGTTCCTCCTCGGTCAACCAACTCAAAATTTATAAAACGAATCCTTTCTCATTCGTCCTGTTCTATCAGACAGCCGCTTCCATGGTCAGCGCCGGATGGCCGACCTTCTTGAGGAACGCCAGGATCTCTTCCTCAGTGGTGCCGTTCTCCTCGGTGGCGATCATGTCGTAGAGTTCGGGCATGCCGATCGCCTTGCAGCGCTCGATCAGCTTGTCCTTGATCTCTTCCTTCATCATCTTGGGCAGCCAGACGATGCGCTTGAGTCCCCCTTCGGCCAGGAAGAGCTTGGGGCTGGTCATGAAGTGCTTGGAAACCCCCATGAAGCCCGGGGTCTGCGCACCGCCGCCGGCCATGCCGGCCAGGGTGGTGAACTTCATGCCGGACGGCGTCATGCCGAGATAGTCGCGGTTGACCACCATAATGCCGTTACACTGCGGCAGCATGGCGGCGATGGCCTCGAAGCAGCCGCAGGCGGTCATCGGGCTGTTCATCAGCGAGTAGCAGGCGAGCTCGGTCACCGCGCCGCGGGAGGCCTGCCCCACGAACTCGTTGATGCCCTGGAAGATGCCGAGGGACGGATCGAGGCATTCGCCCTTCTGGATCGGCTGGTTGGGGCCGGTGGGGTTGATCTGGTAGGAGGCCTTGCCGTCCAGCCAGTTGTAGGCACCGCACATGCCGATGCGCTCCGGGGTGATGACGCAGACGTGGCTCGGCGCGAAGGACTGGCACAGGGTGCAGGAGTAGAAGATCTCCTCGGTCTCGTCGGTCATGCTGCCCAACCGCTCGTCGCGCTCGGCGTAGACCCGCTTGGCCAGCTCCATGACCTCTTCGACCTTGGCCTTGTCGGTGTAGATCTTGACCTGAATCTTGTCGACGATGGCGCCGAATTCCTGGTGCAGCTTGCCATGGAGTACCTTGCCGAGGTGGGTGAAGGAAAGCCCCTTTTCCACCGCAGCCTTGCCGATGCGGACCCACATGATGTTCCGCTGGCCCATGTGCATGATGCCCTGGATGTAGTTGATCAGGTGGTGGAACTGGCGCTCGAGGATCGGCTCGAAGTCGGACTGCATCTCGCGGCCCGCGACCTCAACGAGGATGCCGAGCGGCAGGTTCTGCCCCTGCTGGATGTCCTTGATATCCGGCCCCTCGATGGTGACCTTGCCGTCCTCCACCTCGCTCATGTCCTTGGAGACGAGGACCTCGACCCCCATGGTCCGGCCGCCGCCGCACTCCATGAAGAGGTCGTCCTTGCGGATGCGCTCGCCCTCGAAGGCCGGGCCGAAGGACATCGGGATGTCGATCTTGGAGACGGAAACCTTGAGTCCGCGCACCTCGATGGCCTTCTGGACGATCTCCTCGTGGGGTACGTTGCTCACCACATGCTCGTAGGTGCAGATGCCGGTGGGCAGCACCTGCGGGATGTCGTAGTCGGAGATGGTCGGGAAGCCCCAGTTGATGGCGCCGGCAGCGTTGGCATACCACTCGTCGGAGACCGGGCCGAAGGCCATGACAAAGGCGAAGGTGCGGTCCTTGTTGTAGATCAGGTTGCCCTTGAAGTCACCCGGCTTGATGCCGCCGAAGGCCATGGCGACGCGGCAGGCAAAGCCGATGGCAAAGACCGCCGAGGTGTAGTTGGGCGCAAAGGGCACCAGCCGGGTGCCCCAGCCGATCTGCACCCCGCTCTCCTTGAGCTGGTTGGCCATGTGCACGCCATTGGTCTGGTCGTGCATGAAGATGTAGAGGTTCTTCTCCTGGAGTTCCAGCGCGATCTTGCTGGCCAGCTCTTTGGTCGGCGGCGCGCCCATGATGGCGGCAAAGCCGGGAGCGGTACCGTCAACGAACTCGACGCCGCGCTTGCGGAAGATTACGTCGTCTGCCGCGCCCAGCCAGATGTTGTTCTCCAGCGGGTCTTCGGTCTTGGTATAGAAGTCCGGGGCGTCGAGGTAACGGATCGCCTCGAACATCTCCTCGGCAAAGAAGGTGGCCATGCCCGCATCGAGGGCCGGGGCCAGATACGGCAGCCAGACGTTGTCGCTGACATAGTCGGGCAGCAGCTTGCGGCACTCGGCGAAGATATCCTTCATGTCGCCCAGGCGTTCCACCTTGGCGCCGAGCATGGAGTAGATGATGGGCAGGAAATAGGCGGTGTTCGGGAAATGCACCTCCTGTTCGGCCCCGTATTTCTTGACGGCCTCCTCGTACTTCGCCTCGGCCATGTCAACGATCTTGTGGGCGCCTCGAATGGCGGCGGAACAGATGATTTTTGACATATCACTTCTCCTCTCTACTCGTTATCCGAGTGGTTTCTGATCCAACTTATCCCATCAGGCCGTTGACGAGCGACTTGGTCATGGCGATCGCCTTCGGATGCCGCATGATCAGCACCTCGCCACCGGCCATCAGCATGCAGCTGGCGGTGATGGCCTCCATGAGGATGCCGCGGGTCTCCTGATCGCCGAGCATTGCATCGGAGGGCAGGCGACACTCCTTGGCCTTCCATACCTCGCGGCCGAGGTTGCAGATAAAGGGCACCTGGAGCTTCTCGTCCTTCTGGGTGAGCGCCGCCAGACGGATGCGCTCCATGACCGAGTAGCTGTACTCGATGCCGTAGCCGAGGGCGCCGATGGAGGGGTCAACCAGCACCGAGTTGAGCGGCACGCCGAGATTTTCGAGCAGGATGTTGAGCTGCTTGGCCAGGTTGACGTCGATGGGCGACGAGGCCACCATCGCGTGCTGGAAGGCCATGGCGGTAGCACCCAGGGAACGGTAGTTCTTGTCCTCAAGCGGGGCGAGGCAGATCTTCTTGTCGCCGATGATGGCGGTCAGCTCGCGCAGGGTCTCGGTGTCCTTCTCGCCGTTGCCGCAGCCCCAGACGATGATCGGCACCTCGACGGCCTTGACCACCTCGGCGGCGATCTTAGCGGCCTCGGAGGCCGGGCGGTTCATGCCGTTGGGGTCGGTGGAAACGAGCGAGATACAGATGGCCTCGGCCTGATAGTCGGCAACGCATTTCTGGGCCCAGGCCACCGGGTTGTCGAGCACGCCGTCGAAGTGGCGGGCGAGAGAGGAGGGCCACTCCTCGGGTTTCACGTCGAGCACGTCCATGGCGATGAGCGGCTTCTTGGGCATGGCGCCTTCGAAAAGGTGGAATGGCAGGGTGGCGGTACCGCCCACCTGGACCGCCTGGCTGCCGTTACCCAAAGACACCTCGCGGATGGCGCCGGTGTAGGGCTGGGTATAAGAGGCAGCCGGTACCTTGCTGGCGCGGGTGGCCAGCGGGCTCTTCTCGACAGCGAGATCGGCCACCGCAATACCGGCCGGCGCCGCAGCGGGTGCCTTGGGGGCAGCCGGAGCCGGCGTGGGCGCAGCGGCCGCCGCTTTTTTGGCCTCCGCGGCCTTCTTCGCCTCTTCGGCGGCCTTGGCCTCGGCAGCGGCTTTGGCTGCCGCCGCCTTTTTGGCTTCTTCGGCGGCCTTGACCTCGGCAGCCTTCTTGGCCTCTTCCGCCGCCTTGGCTTCCGCGGCCTTCTTGGCCTCGTCCACCGCAGGGGCTGCCGGAGCCGCCGGCGCGGCAGGCTTCGGCGCCGGAGTCGCGGCCGGGGTTACAGCAGGAGCAACGGCAGCGGCCGGCTCGCGCTTCAGGATTGCCTCTGCCCCGGCAAACTGCGACACCGCAGCGAACTGCTCGTCGGTCAGACCAAAGGCCTTTTGCAGCGCAGCAAGGCCCGCGCGGACCGACTCCAAAGCCTGTTGACGTTCTCTTTCGTTCATCTCGTCTTCTCCTGCTTCGATTGCACTTATCGCCTCAGCCGCCAGAGCCTTCACGGCGGCAGCATCACCACCCTGGGCCTTGGCCAGCATTTCCGCAGCCGACGCCTTTGCAGCGGCAACAATCTTCTCCGCTTCGGCAAAGGCTGCAGCGAGAACCTTTTCTCTGTTTTCCGTTTCAGCGGCGCTCTCGGACACCATGATCGGGCCGGCGGCAGCGACCCGAATCGCCCCCGGCTCCTCGGCAAACTGCGGCCGCTCGGCAAGTCCGGCCCTTTTCACGATCTCGGCCACCGCGCTTTCCCACTCGATGGCCATGATGTGGACACCGGCGACGCCTTCGATCTCGCGAACCTGGTTGATGATGTCCACGCAGATGTTGATGCCCTCGTCTTCCTTGTCCTTGGCCCCCTGCATCCGCTTGATCACCTCGTCGGTCACGTCGAGGCCCGGCACCGAACTCTTCATGTAGCGGGCCATGCCCAGAGAACGCGGCGGGGTGACACCGGCGAGGATATAGACCTTCTCGTGCAGCCCCAGGTCGCGCACCGCCGCCATGAACTTGGCAAAGCGCTCGACATTGTAAATGATCTGGGTCTGCACGAAGTCCGCGCCGTTCATCACCTTCTTGGCCAAACGGGCGGCACGATACTGTTCGTTGGGACCGGCAAAGGGGTTGGCCGCTGCGCCCAGGAAGAGGCGGGGCTCGTGGCTTTTGATCGCCTCGCCGCACTGGAATTTCCTGCCATCCCGCATGTCGCGCACCATACCGAGCAACTGGATGGCGTCCATGTCGAAGACGCCCTTGGCGCCGGCGTGGTTGCCGAATTTCTGGTGGTCGCCGGTGAGGCAGAGCAGGTTCTTGAGCCCCATGGCGGTGGCGCCCAGCAGGTCGCTCTGCATGCCGATGCGGTTGCGATCGCGGCAGGTCATCTGGATGACCGGCTCCACCCCCTCGGAGAGGGCGAGGAGGCCGGCGCCGATGCTGGACATGCGGACAATGGCGGTCTGACAATCGGTGATGTTGACCGCGTCGACGTGCCCCTTCAGCAGTCGGGCCTTTTCCCGCACCACATCCGCGTTGCCGCTTTTAGGTGGCCCCAGTTCGCCGGTGACCGCAAAGGTGCCTGATTTGAGCACCCTTTCCAAACGGCTCCCGGATTTCATCGCTGTTTCCATATCGTCCAATCTTCCTTCGCAGAGAGTGTCGTTCGAGTTACGCCATTACGCACCGCCAGGGCCGTGGCAGCCAACGCCGGGGACGCCGGCAGTCAGGTCGCGGCGCATCGCCATGTCGAAGAGGACGCGTTCCTTCTTCTTGTTGATGCCGAGGGCATCACGCTTGGCCTCGATCGCCGCGATCATCAGCTTGGCGATCTCAAGCGGTTCCGAGGCCACGTTCCAGTGGGCGCCCACCTGACCCATCAGTCCTTCCAGCAGGTACTTGTTGAACTTCTTGGCCCCGAAGGTCGGCAGGCTCTGGAAGACGACCTGGGCGCCGCTGGCCACGAAGTACTGACCGATGGCCACCGCCTTCTCGCTCATCCACAGCGGCGCGGTGCCGATGGCCGGCAGGTCGCTGATGTCGTCGCCCAGGCCGCCCTGCTTCACCATCTGGGTGGCGGCGATGAGGATGCGGCTGTTGTCGACGCAGGAGCCCATGTGGAGCACCGGCGGCATACCCACGGTTTCGCAGATCTCGGCCAGGGTGTCGCCGCAGTATTTGGCCGCCTCGGGGGTCATGAGGCCGGCACGCCCCAGCGAGGTGGCGGCGCAGCCGGTGGCCAACACCAGCACATTGTTCTTGATGAGCTCGCGGGCAATGACCTCGTGGGCATCGTCGGAGAGCTTGAAGTTGTCGCAGCCGACAATGGCGCCCACGCCGCGGATGCGGCCATTGATGATGTTGTCGTTCAAGGGCCGGTAGCTGGCGCGGAAACGGCCGCCGAGCATATAGTTGATGGTCTCGTGGGAGAAACCCACCACCACGTCGAGTTTCTTCTCTTGCGGGATGAAGAAGTCGCGGCGCTTCTTGAAGTTCTTGATGGCATGGGAGAGAATCTGCTTGGCCGACTCCAGGGCCGCGTGCTCGTCGAACTGGATGTGCACCGCCCCCGACATCTTGGCCCGGTAGTTGGTGGTGATGATGTCGGTGTGGAAGTTCTTGGCCACCTCGGTGACCGACGGCATGATGCACTGGACATCCACCACCATCGCCTCCACCGCGCCGGTGGCCAGGGCGATCTCCTGTTGAACAAAGCCGGCTGCCACCGGAATGCCCCGCCGCATGAGGATTTCGTTGCCGGTGCAGCAGACACCGGCCAGATTGATCCCCTTGGCGCCCTGCTTCTTGGCCAGCTCGATCATGTCCGGTTCCTGGGCGGCGATGCAGAGCGCCTCGGCCAGGAGCGGCTCATGGCCGTGGACCGTGATGTTCACCTGATCGGCCTTGAGCACGCCGAGATCGACGATGGCGCGGCGCGGCACCGGGGTGCCGAACATGATGTCGGTGAGTTCGGTGGAAAGCATCGAGGAGCCCCAGCCGTCGGAGAGCGCACAGCGGGAGGCCTGGAGCATGATGTTCTCGTACTCCTGGTCCACCCCCATGTGGGTGCGGTGCATCATCTCCACCACCTCGCGATCCACGCCGCGCGGGGCGATACCGAGCTTCTTCCAGATGGCCTGGCGCTTCTCCGGCGCCCTTTTCGTCATGGCGAGCGGCTCGCTGTCCTGCTTGCCGAACTCGGCCAAGGCCTTTTCGCCCAGTTCCAACGCGATCTCGTTCACCTCGCGGCCCTCGGTGGCGATGCCGAAGACGGCGGCCAACGCTTTGAGCTTCTCCACGTCCTTGATGCAGTGCGGGCCTTCGCCCTTGGCGGTGTCGATGAAACCGCGCACCATTTCGCGGGCATGGTCGGTATGGGCCGCCGAACCGGCAGCCACCACGCGGGCGAAGTTACGGGCCGCCACGGTATCGGCATTGGCGCCGCAGACCCCGAGCATATCGTCCACGCCGTCGATGATCTGGCACGGCCCCATGTTGCAGTTCCGGCAGCAGGTGCCGCCGGAGCCGAAGAGGCAGGCGGACATGCCGCGGGACTGCACGCGGTCGTAGGCGGTCTTGACGTTTTTGGCAACATCGTTGGAGAGAACCTGCTTCGTGGACACACAGGTGATCTCTGTGCAGCCCTCGCATCCGTTTCTGGTGATAGCCATGTCGTCCCTCAATAGCTCGGGTGTATGGTCGAAATTCTTTTGGGTTAGATCAGCCCGGCGGCCTGCTTGGCGGCCTGCACGGTGTTCTTCATCAGCATGGTGATGGTCATCGGACCGACACCACCGGGCACCGGGGTGATGAAGGAGGCCTTTTCCTTGACCGCGTCGTAATCCACGTCGCCGGCCAGGATCGCCTTGCCGGACTCACTCATGCCGATGCGATTGACGCCGACGTCGATGATGACCGCCCCATCCTTCACCATGTCGGCGGTAACCATCTTCGGCACGCCGACCGCGGCGATGATGATGTCAGCCCGCTTACAGTGGGCGGCCAGATCCTTGGTGCGGGTATGGCAGAGGGTGACGGTGGCATCGCCGGCGTCGCGTTTCTGGAGCATCAGGTTGGCAATGGGCTTGCCCACGATGTTGCTGCGGCCGATCACCACCACCTCGGCGCCGCTGGTCTTGACGCCGCTACGCTTCAGCAGCTCGAGGATGCCGTGCGGGGTGCAAGGCAGATAGCACTGCTCACCAAGCACCATCTTGCCGACGTTAACCGGGTGGAAGCCGTCCACATCCTTTTCCGGATCGATGGTGTAGAGCACCTTGGTCTCATTGATGTGCTTGGGCAGCGGCAGCTGGACGAGGATGCCATTGATCTTGGGGTCCTTGTTGTACTTCTCGACGATCTTGAGCAGATCCGCCTCGCTGGTGTCGGCGGGCAAGGTCACCTGCTCGGAGTGGATGCCCAGCGCATGCGCGGTTTTGTTCTTGGCGGCCACATACGACTGGGAGGCCGGATTCTCGCCCACCAGGATGGTGACAAGACCGGGCACCACATTGTGCTTGGCCTTCAGTTCGGCGATCTCCGCCGCCAGTTCCTCGCGAATGGTCTTCGCCACTTCGGTTCCGCTGATGATCTTGGCACTCATTACCCTTCTCCTTGCACACTGGCTCTATAAAAAATCTAAATGATTTTATGATGTTAAACTGACCGGGCAGTTGGTTGTTGCCTGCCCCTGCTTCCGGGTTTTGGGCGCGTGAGACCACCCGCTTACCACATCGTAACAGCGTTTAGCCCGAAATGGAGGGTGTGATAAGGCCGTAAATCCCGCAACGTGAGCGTATCCAAGAGCCGGAATCAGAATGATTAACGAATTTCAATTCGTTTTTCAAGACAATTTGTTGCGAAATTTAGGAAAGGATAAAATTCCACGAAAGAAGGACTACAGCGGGACGACGAACGCCGCTTAGCCGCCGGCCTGGCGGGCACGGTCGTTGGCGAGCTTGACGATGATACTGTTGGCTTGTCCCAGGCGATTTACCACGGTCTTGAACAGATGTTTGCCCACCTCGGGGTATTTTTCGATGACCTCCATGAGCTTGTCCCCCGGGAAACGCTTCACCTTGCAACGTCCTCGGGCGACGATGGAGGCGCTGCGGGGCTCCCCCGAAATGGCGCTCATCTCGCCGAAGTACTCGCCGGGTTCGGTGATCTCGGCGATCTTCTTGCCGTCCTTTGCCACCATCACCGCGCCGTTGACCAGCTTGAAGAAATCCTTGTCGTTATTACCCTGGCGGATGACAAGATCGCCGTCCTGGTACTCCTCGATATCCGGGTGCACCAGGTAGGCAGGCAGACTTTCCTCGGTCACCACCGTCCGCCGTAATACCTCCTCAATGCTGGTCACCCCCTCGCGGATCTTTTGCAGGCCCGCCTCACGCAGGGTGATCATGCCGTTCTGCACCGCGATCTTGCGCAGTTGGTCCTCCGGCACCTGAGCGTTGATCGCCTTGCCCACTTCCTCGGTGATCTCCATGAGCTCGAAGAGGCCGACCCGCCCCTTGTAGCCGCCACCGTTGCAGGCGGGACATCCTTTGGGGCCATAAATCTGAAGGGTGGCAAGTTCCTCTTCCTTGAAGCCGAGTCTGAGCAGCTCACCCTTGTCGAGGGAGGCCATATCCACCGGTTCCTTGCATTTTGGGCAGAGGCGGCGGGCGAGGCGCTGGGAGAGAACCATGGTGATGGCCGAGGCCACCATGTACGAGGGCACGCCGATATCGATGAGGCGGCCGATGGTGGCCGGACAGTCGTTGGTGTGGAGGGTACTGAACACAAGGTGGCCGGTCATTGCCGCCTTGATCGCGATCTCGGCGGTCTCCATGTCGCGGATCTCGCCGACCATGATGATGTCCGGGTCCTGACGGAGAAAGGCCTTCAAGGCCGCGGCAAAGGTCATGCCTACTTCGTTTCTGACATTGACCTGGTTGATGCCCTTGAAGTTGAACTCGACCGGATCCTCGGCGGTGAGGATCTTGGTGTCCTCGCTGTTCAGGGCGTTCAACACCGAATAGAGGGTGACGGTCTTGCCGCTGCCAGTGGGGCCGGTAACCAGCAACAGCCCTTGGGGCCGATAAATACAGCGTTTCAAGGTCTCGAAGGTGCGCGCCTCGAAGCCGAGTTTGGTGAGATCGACATTGAGGCTCGACTTATCGAGAATACGGAGAACAATGGACTCGCCGAACAGGGTCGGCAGCGAAGAGACGCGGAAGTCCACCGCCTTGGTGCGGCCCAGCTTGATGCGGATGCGACCGTCCTGCGGCACGCGACGCTCGGTGATGTCGAGCTGCGCCATGATCTTGATCCGCGAGTTGAGCGCGTTCTTGATGGAGAGCGGCAGGTTCATCGACTTGTAGAGGGAGCCGTCCAGGCGGTAGCGCACCTGGAGGTTCTTCTCGTAGGGTTCGATGTGGATGTCGCTCACCCCGTCCTGCACCGCCTTGATGAGGATGCCGTTCACCAGTTTGATGATCGGCGCATCGGAGGCGGAGTATTGGTCGGCGCCGGCCGCCTCCTCGAAGCTTTGCAGCTCCATGCCCTCGGCCGCCTCGGAGGCCAGCGAGCCGAAGTCGTCGATCTGGGTGACCGGACCCTCGTCTTCCTCCTTGCCCCCGCCCTCATGAGACATGAGGGTGTTGTACTCCTCGTCGCCGATCTTGTAGTAGGTCCTGTAGGCCTCGATGATCTCCTTTTCCGCGGAAACACACACGGTAAGCGGCATCTTGACTTCGGACTGCAAGGCCTCCACCGCCCCGGTGTCGGTGGGTTCGGCCATGGTAATTTGTAAATTCTTGCCGATGACGCGCAGCGGAAAGGCGAGATAGCGCTTGGCTGTCTCGAAAGGCATTTTTTGGAGCGCATCCGGTTTCGGTGGCTCGCGGGAGATGAAGACCGGCTGGTAATTGTGCTGACGGCTCAGGCAATTGAGCACAGTGGAGTCGTCGATGTGACCGAGCCTGAGCAGAATGGTGCTAAGCCGACCGCCAGACTTTTTCTGAATCCCCAGCGCTTCTTCCAGCTGGTTGCCGCTGATCTGGCCTGCCTTACGCAGCAGTTCGCCGATCTTTACCTTGCCAGCGCCCGACTGGTCCTTGACCGAGGCGCGGAGGGTCGATTTCTGTTCAGGGGCCGCCATGAGCGTATCGCGTTATCCCAAGATGTCGGAGTTGATCTGCATGAATATTTACTGTAGCAGAGAGTTCCCGCCCAAGGCAAGCCACTTATCACGATGAACTCCTTGAGAAAAGGCGCCACCTGGCGGTCAGCCGGGTCAACGAACAAGAACAAGGGGGCATGGGAAAAAACCGCGGTTCCCATGCCCCCTGCGACAGAACAGAATCATTACGTTAGAAGACGCCCTTCACCTTGCCGGTGTTGACGTCGACGTCGATGCGGCGATAGGCCGGATCGGAGGCGGTGCCCGGCATCAGGCTGATGGTGCCGGCCACCGGCACCACGAAACCCGCGCCCTTGTAGGTGAGGATGTCGCGGATCGGCAGGGTCCAGCCCTTCGGCACGCCCTTCTTGGCCGGCTCGTGAGAGAGCGACAGGTGGGTCTTGACCATGCAGGTTCCCATCTCCTTGAGATCCGGGTCGTTCTCCATCCGCTTCAGCTTCTCCTGCGCCTCGGCGGTGTAGCTGACCCCGTCGGCACCGTAGACTTCCTTGGCGATGAGCTCGATCCGCTTGCTGAGCGGGGTCTCCAGGTCATAGAGGAACTTGAAGTCGTTCGGCTCCTCGCAGGCGTCGATGACCGCGTCGGCGAACTCCAGCGCGCCCTCGCCGCCCTTCTCCCAATGGCGCGACAGGGCCACGCGGGCGCCGGCCGACTCGCACAGACGACGCACCGCCTTGATCTCGTTGTCGGTGTCGGTGTAGAAGGCGTTGATGCAGACCACCGGATTGATGCCGGCCTTCTTGACCGTCTCGATGTGGTGGATGAGGTTCTTGCACCCCTCTTCCACCCAGCCGACGTTCTCGCCCTTGTACTCCTCGGGCATCGGCTTGCCGGGGACCGGGATCGGCGCGCCGCCGTGGCACTTGAGGGCCCGGATGGTGGCGACCACCACCGCGCAGTTGGGCTTGTTGCCGGAGAAGCGGCACTTGAGGTTCCAGAACTTCTCGAAGCCGATGTCGGCGCCGAAACCGGATTCGGTGACGTTGTAGTCGGCGACCTTGAGCGCCACCCGGTCGGCGATGACCGAGCTTTGTCCGATGGCGATGTTGGCAAACGGACCGGCGTGGACGATAACCGGCTGTCCTTCCAGCGTCTGCATGAGGTTGGGATTGAGCGCCTCGACCATCCAGGCGGTCATGGCGCCGGCCACGTCGAGATCCTCGGTGGTGATCGGCTTGTCGTTCTTGTCGTAGCCGACGACGATCTTGCCCATCCGGCGCCGCATGTCGGCCAGATCGTTGGCAATGGCGAGAATGGCCATGACCTCGGAGGAGACGGCAATGGCGAACTTGGACTGCATGGTGTAGCCGTCCATCTTGCCGCCCAAGCCGATGGTGATGTTGCGGAGGGCCTGGGCGCAGTAGTCGATGATCCAGCCCATCTCCACCTTCTTGGGGTGGATGTCGAGCCGCTTCAGGCCGCGTTTGGCGAGCTGCTCGTCGGTGTAGTTGGACTCATGTTGCATCCGGCTGGTGAGCGCCACCATGGCCAGGTTGTGGGCGTTCATGATGGCGTTGATGTCGCCGGTGAGGCCCAGGGAGAACGGGGTAAGCGGGATGCACTGGGCCAAGCCCCCGCCGGCGGCGGAGCCCTTGACGTTCATGGTCGGGCCGCCGGAGGGCTGGCGGATGGCGCCGACTACGCTCTTCTGGCGCTTGCCCAACCCCTGCACCAACCCCATGCAGCAGGTGGACTTGCCCTCGCCGAGCGGAGTCGGGGTGATGGCGGTGACGTCGATGTACTTGCCGTCCGGCTTGTTGCCCAGCCGGTTCATGATCTTGCGGTAGTCGAGCTTGCCGTAATAATGGCCGTAGGGCAACAGCTCCTCCTTCTGCAAGCCAAGGATATCGCCCAGCTCGTACACCGTCTTCATGCGGCTCTCGGCCTCTTCCGCGATCTCCCAATCCGCGTGTTTGGTCGGATCTAACACCATAACTCTCCCTCCTGTTTCTGTTGTTGAATTAGCCCAAACTCTGATTCAAAGGTGTACTGCAAAAACGAAAGGCACAGGGCCCGTTATTTCGACTCTGGTTCGACGCCGTCAAAGATGGTGGCGAACTTCTGCTTCATCGCCAGGAGCAGCGGATTCATCACCTCGCGCATGGAGGGTTCGGCAGCCGGGGTGGTGCGGAGGCGGAAGATATGGAGCCATTCCAGGAGATTCGCGTAGACGATGATCTCGGTCTTGCAGGAGTTGGGCAGCACCGTGCGGGCTGCCTGGGGCGAGGAAGTCTCCAGGAGCTTCAGATAGATCGCCTCGGTCTCGGCCATGGCCTTTTCCCACAGCCGGTATTCCTCACTGCCTTCCTGAAAGAAGAGCGGCTTGATGAAGGTCACCTCGTTGCCGAACTTCTCCTCGGAGTAGCGGCAGTAGCGCTGGCTCTCCTGCAGGAAGGAACAGGGCCGATGACGCACGATTTCGTGGGTCACTGCCCGGTTGGTGACAAAGCGCACCGCCACAAAGCGGTGCTTGGCCCGGAGGTCGGCGGAGAGGCCATCCACCTCGGCGAGCGTAAGCTTCTCCACCTTGACCCCATCCTGGGGAATCCAGCCGCGCTTGGGGGTGAGATCGAAGTAGAAGAGCGGATAGCGTTCGCCCAGGAGGGCGGAGATGGCCTTGATGATCTTCACATTGCCGTGGTCCCGCGCCAGCTCCCGGAAGGCGCGCACGGTGCCGGTAACGAGCAGTTCCTTCTTGTCGAGCCGGTCGATCTGGAGAAACTTCGGCTGGACGCCGAAGAACTGGGTGGCCATGGATTCGGCATCGTAGGCAATGCGCAGAGTGAGGGCGGCCATCTCCATCACCGAATTGTGGCCGTGCTGGACAATGCGTTTGATGAAGGGCTCGGTGGAGCCGGCCACGATTTTGTCTTCGCTCTTGTAGCAGAGCCGGCCGCACAACTCGATGCGGGTCGCCATCGACTGCCGGTCGAGGGACTCCAGTATTTCAAACGACGCAGGGATGACCCTCATGCCGCACCTTTCCTCAGGAACATTGACACTTGCAGGAAGCGCCGCCGATACTGCCCTGGTGCGCACTTTGCCAGAAGGGCGACATCGCCCGCAGCTTCTCGATGATCGGCGGCAGCTTTTCGAGCACGTAATCCACCTCGGCCTCGGTGTTGTAAACGCTCAAGCTCAACCGCACCGAGCCGTGGGCCGCAGTGAAAGGCACGCCCATGGCCCGCAGCACATGGGAAGGCTCCAGCGACCCCGAGGTGCAGGCCGAACCCGAAGAGGCGCAGATGCCGAACTGATCGAGATGGAGCAGGATCGCCTCCCCTTCCACGTATTCAAAGCTCACGTTGGCGGTGTTGGGAAGCCGCTCGGTCTTGTGACCGTTGAGCATGGCGTGGGGAATCGCGGCGAGCAGGCCGTCCTCCAGTTTGTCGCGCAGGGTCTTGACCCGGGTGTTTTCCTCGCTCATGCGGTCGGCCGCCAGTTCACAGGCCTTACCGAGCCCGATGATGGAGGCGACGTTCTCGGTGCCGCCCCGGCGGCCCTTCTCCTGGTGGCCACCGATAAGAAACGGCACAAAGGGGGTGCCGCGCCGCACATAGAGCACGCCGATGCCCTTGGGGGCATGGAGCTTGTGGCCGGAGAGCGAAAGAAAGTCGATGGCGGATTGGGAGAGGTCGATGGGCACCTTGCCCACGGCCTGCACCGCGTCGGTGTGGAAGAGGATGCCGCGGCTTTTCGCGATACGGGCCATCTCCTCCACCGGGAAGAGGACGCCGGTCTCGTTGTTGGCCCACATGACGCTGACAATGGCGGTGTCCTCGGCCAGGCTTTCTTCGTACTGTTTGAGGTCGAGCCGGCCCTCGCGGTCCACCGGCAGTTGGGTGATCCGGTGCTTGTGGCCGGTAAGCTTGTCGAGGCTCTCGCAGAGGTTCTTCACCGCCGGGTGTTCCACCCGGGTGGTGACGATATGGCGCTTTTCCGGGAAGGATTGCAGGGCGGCAAAGATGGCGGTGGAGTCGCTTTCGGTGCCGCAACTGGTGAAGAGCAACTCATCCGACGAGGCGCCGACAAGGGTGGCGATCTGCTCCCGTGCCGCGGCGAGCTTGCGGCCCACCTGACCACCAAAGGTGTGCATGCTGGACGGGTTGCCATACAGTTCGGAGAAATAGGGCAGCATCTCCGCCAGCACCTCGGGCGCCACCTTGGTGGTGGCGTTGTTGTCCATGTAGACCACGGGGGTGCTCATGACTTGGCCTCCTCGACGATCAGGCTTTCGAGCACCTGCTCGCGCAGTTTTTTCTCCACGTACTCCTTGAGCGTGGTCTGCGACTTCTTGCACGAACCGCAGGCGCCGCGCAGGGAGACCACGACGAAGTCGCCGTCCACGTCGACCAGTTCGATATCGCCGCCGTCCTTCCTGAGTGCCGGCCGGATCTCCCGTTCCAGCACCTCTTCGATCAGCTTGATCTTCTGGATGTTGGTCAGTCGCGCCGTCGGCCGCTGGTCCGGAATGACCTTCTGCAGGTCCTGATGCACCTCGCGCAGGATCGCCTCCAGCCGTTCGTGGCACTTGCCGCAACCGCCCCCAGCCTTGGTGAAGTTGGTGATCTCCTCGACACTCTTGAGGTTCGACTCCTGGATGGCGCGGCGCACCTCAAGGTCGGTGACCCCGAAGCACTCGCAGACCACCTCACCCTGCGCCATGGGAAGCGGCACGCCCTTATGATGGGCAATGGCCGCCTCCAAGGCCTCGCGGCCCATGACGGAGCAATGCATCTTCTCCTTGGGCAGCCCGCCCAGATATTCGGCGATGTCCTCGTTGGTGACCTTGGCCGCCTCGTCCAGGGTGAGCCCTTTGATCATCTCGGTCAAGGCCGAAGAGGAGGCGATGGCACTGGCGCAACCAAAGGTCTTGAATTTGGCGTCGCTGATGCGGCCTTCGGTATCAAGCTTGAAGGTGAGCTTCAACGCATCGCCGCAGGCGAGTGAACCCACCTCGCCCACGCCGTCGGGGTTTTCCACCTCGCCGACGTTGCGGGGGTTCATGAAATGATCCCGAACCTTATCGGTGTACTCCCACATCGTATTATCCTCGTGAAGATGGCGGCAGATGCCAATAATGAGACAAAACTAATAACCTATTCAGTCGGCAAAACCATAGCAACATAATTTTTTGCCGACCAAAACGCAACAGCTAATCCGCGGCCGCGAGCCCGGCGATCAGACAGGCGCGGCCGGCTGGAGGGCACGATGGATAGCCTCGGCCAAGGACGGGCCGATACCTGGTACCGCGGCAATTTCTCCAGGTTCGGCGGCAGCCAGCGTCCGCACGCTGCCGAAGTGACTGAGCAAGGCTTTTTTCTTGGCTGGTCCGATGCCGGGAATGTTGTCCAGTGCGGAGATGAATGTTGCCTTGCCGCGCAGTTGCTTGTGGAACGTGATGCCGTACCGATGCGCCTCGTCACGGATACGCATAAGGTAAAGCAAAACTGGTGAGTGGCGCGGCAGCAGGATGGGGTTCTTGCGGCCGGGCCGGAAGAGCTTTTCCCCCTCCGTCTCATGCTCCTTGGCAATGGCCGCCAGGTCGGGTGTCTCGGTCATCAGCCCGGCCGCCGCCACCGCCTGCACGGCGATGTTGAGCTGCCCCTTGCCGCCGTCGAGCAGCAGCAGGTCCGGCAGCCCGCCCTCCTCTTTGCCTCGCTGCAGACGCCGCGCCAGCACCTCGGCCATCATGGCATAGTCGTCCGGGGTCTCCTTGGTGCGGATGCGGTAATGGCGGTAGCCGGAACGCCTTTCCTCGCCCTGCTCGAAACGGACCAACGAACCCACGGCCTGGGCGCCGCCCAGATTGGAGATATCGAGGCACTCGATGGTGTGCGGTGGCCGCCCCAGGTGCAGCGTCTGTTGCAGCGATGTTGCCAACGCCTCCCAGGAATGGGCCTTCCGTTCCCGGTCGGCAAAGAGCTGACGGGCATTGGCCAAGGCCATCTCGATGAGCCGCACCTTATCGCCCCGCTGCGGCGCCGTGATCGTCACCCGTTTATCTTCCCGCTCGCTGAGCCATTCGGCGATGGTACCCATTTCGTCGAGGGCGAAGGGGAGAAGAATCTCGCCGGGTACCAAACGGCCTGGTTCATAAAAACGGGGCAGGAGTTCGCCCAAAAGGGAGGCGTCATCACCCACCGGATCGGTGAGAAAATAGCCCTGCTGGCCACTCAACACTCCCTGGCGGATGAAGAGCACCGTTATTGCCACGCCGTTTCCCTGGCGGACCAGACCGAAAACATCCTGATCGCGCCGGTGAGCGGCCAATACCACCTGTTTTTCCAAGGTCTGCCGCACCGAGGCGATGCGATCCCGAAAGAAGGCGGCCTCCTCGAAACGCAGCCCCTTGGCGGCCTGCTCCATCCGGTTGGTCAGAACCGCCAGCAACTCTTCTTTCTTGCCCTCCAGAATAAGGAGGACGCCCTCGACCATGGCGAGATAGTCGCGATGGCTGATGCGGTCGACACATGGCGCCAGACAGCGACCGAGTTGGAAGTTGAGGCAGGCGCGCGACTGGCGGGTGAACGAGGCGGCCTTGCAACGACGCAGGGGAAAGAGTTCGTTCAAGAGCCGCAGGGTGTCCCACATGGCTCCGGCCGAGGCGAAAGGGCCGAAATAGCGGGCACCGTCCCGTTGCCGGCGTCGGGTCATCACCACCCGCGGCCACTCCTCCTGCACGGTCACCTTGATGAGGGGATAGTTTTTATCGTCGCGCAGAATGACATTGTATTTGGGGCGATGTTGCTTGATGAGCGAGGCCTCCAGAATCAAGGCCTCCTTTTCGGTACGGGTGATGATGGTTTCAATGGCCCGGATACGGGCAAGCAGCATGGCGGTCTTGGAGTGATCGCCGCCAGCATAGCGACCATAGGAGGCGAGTCGCTTCCTGAGGTTGATTGCCTTGCCGACGTAGAGCACGGTGCCGCGGGCATCCCGCATCAGATAAACCCCTGGCGCCTCGGCCACGGTGGCAAGAAAAGCACGATCCAGCTGAAAGGATATGGTCTCGGAATGGCGCGGCATCATGGGTTGTTCGCCTCTTCATACCATATCCCGCCGTTTCTCACACGCCACACCAACCGATGCCCCAATATCCGACAAGAATTCTTGATCGGGCAGAAACGTTGATTTCCTTAATTTCTCAATTTCTCATGCCGCCAGATTTCTCATGCCGCCCGGATGCTCCACGCGCCTATCCTATAGTAGTATCAATAAATCTTCATGGAGTTGCCAGGCATTCGCAAATCGCTATCCTGTTGTTTGAGCAAAATTTACCGAGTGCCGCCCCAATGGCACGATTTTTTCAATACCCTAACACAAATGAGGCTCGTTTGTTTTTCCGGCAATAAGAAGTCCGAGGAGATCATGCGTCTCAAAAATCTGGTCCGCATCAACACGGAGTACCTGGTCGCCGACGATCAGGTTCTCGATTTCAACATCTATACGGTTCGCCCAAGCGACAATACGCCGCTTCTGCTGGTCGGTGAAGATTCCAACATCGCCAACCTCAAGGAGATACTGCGGCAGAAGCAGTTGGGGCAGCTTTTTGTGGGCAAGAAGGATTACAAGCGGTTCCGGCTCTTCATGGAGGGCTCCATCACCGCCATGATCAATGATCCGTCCGTTTCCCTGCAAAAAAAATCAGAGATTATCTACACCTGCGCCAAGGACATTATGGTCGATGTTTTTGACGACCCGCGGAGCGGCGAGAACCTTCAACGGGCACGCAACATCTCCGACAACATCATCCGCTTTGCCAGCAGCCGCTACGATGCGATTCCCTCGATCCTCAAACTCGGCTCCCGCGACTACTATACCTTTTCCCACTGCGTCAACGTCTCGGTCTTTTTTATCGGCCTTTGGTTGATGATCGGCCATGGCACCGAGCGCGATCTCCGAGAAGGCGCCCTGGGTTGTCTGCTGCATGATATTGGCAAAAGCGAGATCGATGACCGTATCCTCAATAAGCCAGGCAAGCTCACCGACACGGAATTTGAAGTCATGAAAGGGCATCCGCAACTGGGCCACAACCTGATGCAGACCCAACTCTCCCAACGCTCTCTGGAGGTAATCCTCCAGCACCACGAGAGAGCCGACGGCCGCGGGTATCCTTATGGTCTCAAGGAAGACCAAATCTGCGACTGCGTAAAGATCGCCACTATCGCCGACGTCTACGACGCCCTGACCACCGAGCGCTCCTATGCCAATGCCCGCACTCCTTTCAAGGCACTTTTGTTCATGAAGGAGGAGATGGTGGGCCATTTTGAACACAAAAAATTTACCGAATTTGTCCACTTCCTCGGAGGCCACCACCACGGCCCCCCGGGCGATTGAGCTTTCGTCTTCTTCTCCCTAAACAGGAAAGCCCGCCTCCTCTTCCGGAGACGGGCTTTCCTGTTACAAAACAACAACCCAGCAGGGAATTTATTCCTTGCTGTCGTCTTCCTCACTCTGGAGCCCTTTCACCACCAGGGCGCCGGCCAGACCAAGCAGTCCCAGGTTCTTGGCCTGCTGCGTGGTGGACTTGATCGCCTGCGCCATCATGATGCGGCGCAGATTGGCCTGCGGCATCGTCTTCGGCGTAGAGGTGGCGTTCAGCAGTTCGAGATCCTTTTTCTTGCCAAAGTAACGGACATTGGGCCCGATCTTCACGGCGGAGGATTCCAGCCGGATGGCTCCCTTCTTCACATACTTGGCAACCGCCGAATGGGGATCGTTGATATCGCCGAAGATACGGGCATCAGCGATACAGGTCTGCACACAGGCCGGCTGCAAACCCTGCGCCAATCTCTCGACGCAGAAGGTACACTTGTCCGCCTTGGGTGCCTCGCCCGTTTCATTCACATACCGGGCGCCATAGGGGCAGGCATCGGCGCACGCACCGCAACCGAGACAACGCTCCTTATCGATCTGCACCGTCCCGTTGAAGGGGTCTTTCCAGGTGGCGGCCACGGTCATCTTCTTCGTCTTGCCGGTCTTGGCATCCGTAAAGGTCTTTTCCACCTTGTCAGCCGGGCACACCGCAACGCAGGCGGGCCGGTCACAATGGTTGCACAAACCCGGATAGAAGGTATAGGAAAGGCCATGACGTGTTTCGGCCGGGCCAAGCCTTTTCACCCAGTTCCGCCGCTGATCCCGTTTAGACGAATCCTGACCGGTAGGGACCTGCCATTCTGCCCGGCAGGCTATGGCGCAGGCATGACAGCCGACACACCGGTTCAAATCAATCACCATAACATACTGGCTCATATCGAATCTCCTTTACGCTCTTTTGATCTCGAAATAGGGAATTTCCTTGGGAACGGGGCGCAGTTCCGGGATGTCTAGCACCTTGTTGTCCTTGATAATCCGGACAAAGTTGGTGCGCTTGCTGGTGGCGCCAATAAAGGGATCTGCGACGAGGTTGGTCATCATGAACCCGTCGGCTGCACCCTTCTGGTAAGCACGCGAAAGGAGCGGCGACCGGCTGCCAAAACCATGGGCCATGTACACGGCATCGGGACGTATACCCGGAGTCACCAGAACCTTGATGGGCAGCGAACGCTTGCCGTCCTGATTCTCGAGGACGACCGCCTCGCCGTCGGCGATGCCCAGCCGCTTGGCGATCTCGGTGTTGAGCCAGAGGCGATTCTCCGGTTCCTCGTTATGCAGCCAGGCATTGTTCATCGTCCGGGAGAAGGTGTGGATGGGGGAACGGCCATAGATCAAGCGCGTATAGCCCTTGGGCGGCGCCGGCGTCGGTTCGAACTTGGGCATGGCGTCAAGCTTTGCGTCGGCGAATTCCTTGATCGACAAATTGACCTTGCCGGAATCCGTCTTGATCTCGAGCTTTTTAGGATCCCGATAGGGGTTGCCGGGATAGGTAACGATACCCCCCTTCTCCCGAAGGGTTTCGAGGGTGAGTCCCGCTCCTTTCAACATCTCGTTGATGAAATCCTCCTCCTTCTCGCAGGTATACCCCTTGATGTCGAGACGCTTGGCCAGGTTTTTGGCGATCCAGTAGGGGGATTTTGCCTCGTACAGCGCCGGAACCACCGGCTGCCGGACCGTGAGATAGGGGGTCAGGCCATCGTAGGTGTGGACATCGTCGTAGCGCTCCAGGTAGACGGCGCCAGGGAGAACGATGTCAGACCACACGGCGGTCTCACCCGCCATCATCTCTTCGCAGAAGATGAAGTCCAGGTTGTTGATGGCCTTCATGGTGTCGTAGGGGTTGGGGATCGTCTGGATAATGTTGACGCCGTTCACCCCCAAGAGTTTCACCGGATAAGGTTTGCCGGTAATCATTGCCTGGATGACATCGGCGGTAACGGAGCCGAACGGTGACGAAAAGGGGTATTTTCCTTCCTTAAGGGAGGCGGCAGGTGATTCGACCTCTGCTGCTTTGGCCTCAGCACATTCTGCCTTGCTGGGTTTGACCGGGGTGGGCAAATAAATACCACCCGGTACCGCCACGGCACCAAAAAGGGCGGTCAGGATCGCCAGCGACTGATGACGACCGACGTCGCCCTTGCCGTACCAGGTCGAATGGCGGCCAGGATGGATATTGACATGGGGGCTCGCCTTGGCCAGTACCTCAATCGCGGCCTTCATGTCCCCGACCTTCAGGTCGCAGATCCGCGCCGCCCAGTCCATGGAATAATCCTTGGTCGCCGCCTTGAGCTCATCAAAGCCCTGGCAATGATTCGCGACGAACTCCTTGTTGTAAAGCTTATGCTGGATCACATAGTTGATCCAGGCAAGCAGGAGTGCGTTGTCGGTGCCCGGACGGATGGGCAGATAGATGTCCGCCTTGTTGGCCGGTGCCGAGAAGCGGGGGTCAACAACCACCAGCTTGGCGCCGCTGGACAGGCCCTGGATGTATTCCCGGACATGGGAGACATGAATATTTTCACCGATATGGGAGCCGACGAGCAACATGGCCTTGGCGTGCCCCATGTCGTTATATTGCCGCGTTCCGGTGGTGATGTAGCCGACCGTGTTCAGGTAGGCAAGGGCCGCCGGGC
The DNA here is from genome assembly GCA_021802645.1 of Deltaproteobacteria bacterium. Taxonomy (GTDB): domain Bacteria; phylum Desulfobacterota; class Desulfobulbia; order Desulfobulbales; family Desulfurivibrionaceae; genus JAJZRJ01. Next base: position 199,443 of record JAJZRO010000002.1, read on the forward strand.
CAACGCACTGGAAGAAGGCCGGCTCGCTGGTGTAATTCTCCGTACCCATCGCTTCAAAGATCCCCCGCATGTTTTCCGCGGAGGCGCCATGATCAAAATAGGCGAGCGCATGGGGACCATATTTCTTCTTGACCGCTTGGATGTTGTGGGCGATCTCGTCCAGCGCCTCATCCCAGGAAATTTTGGCCCACTTCCCTTCTCCACGGGCGCCCATCCTCTTCATGGGGTACTTCACCCGATCCGGATCATAGACGAGCTGCACACCCGAGTTGCCGCGTGCGCAAACCCTTGGGCCGTTGACAGGGCTTTTCGGGTTCCCTTCAATCTTTACGACCTTGCCGTCCTTGACCTTGCCCACGATGGGGCAACGCCAGAAGCACATCTCACAGACAGAGGTAACCTCTTTCGCCCCGAGGCTGCCGGGGAGATCGGCGGCAATCGCTTTCGACGGGCGCAAAAAATTGCCCCCCTTCATCTCCAAGGCGGCGAGGGCCGCACACGTGGCCGTGGAGCATTTCAAAAAATCTCTTCTGTTCATACCCATAAAAATCTCCTTCCTCCGACAAGTTAGATTAGGATGCACCCAATGCCCCGAATGCACCTGAAAACACGGGCCATGTTACGACGTAAAGAAATCGATAAGTCGCACCAAAATCGCATAGTAAGGCTGCTGGCTCTCCAGGAGAACCCGGTCTCTAAATATCTCAAACCAGGGACGGAAAAGGGCCTCAAGAAACCGCTTTTCCTCCTCAGGCTGATCCCGATCCATAAGGGTGGCCAGAAACTCCAGCTCGCATCCCAGGTAATCGGGGATTTCCGTCTCGGAAGCAAGATCAAACCCATGCTCGCGATAAAATGTCAGGGTTCTTACGGAATTTTGGCCATATACAGTGCCATCGGGGCTCAGATAGACCGAACCATACGGTGGAGCGATCACATGCGGCACCGCATTGATAAAAAGCCTCGTGTATTCGATCTGGAGGGATGCGAGATGATCCGAGACAGTATCGGGGGATGCCAAGAGCGATGACAAGGTGGATATTTCCTCCTGCCAACCCAGATCCGTCAGCATGGTGTGGAGGAATGTCCAATAGTCAGGCGTCAACCATGCCGCATCCGGATACTCCATGGATTGGGCAAGAAAACGATAGATATCAGCCATGCCGGCTGTCAATTTTTCACCGTCGGTCGCTTCCGCCAGATCAGTCGTCATCATCCCTCGCTCTTCGGTTCTGGTTTCCGCGTCAAAACGGACCAACCGTTTCATACAAAAAAGGCCATGCCGCCAAAAAGAAGTGGTACTTTATTTTGTTTAAAAAGTACCATTCACCGGCGATGGCCCAGCCACTTCGTGGCAGACGTGTCTACCGTGATGGATGGCATCTGGTTTTCATGGGGAGCCGCCCGCGGAAAACCGCAATCCATCCGGCAGAACGCCGAGGAAGGAAAACACGAGAATTTTCATACCACAGTCATCCCATCCTGCAAATGCGGCAAATTGTCGCACTCATTCACACAAGACTTGGCCCGTGCGAAGGCACAATCGCACCCCCGAGGCCGAAAGATCAGGATGACTGGCTGGAGGAGCACAAACATGCCGGGAGGACGGCTATGGCAAGGACTGAAGAGGAGAGCGGGAGGTTGTCTCTTGGGCAAACAGTCCAGGCGAAGTCGGGGGCATCCGGTGAGGATCCCTTTCGCACAAAAAAAAGGCCATGCCGCCAGATGGAAGAAGTGGTACCTTACGTACCATGCAACCACCAACGGCGATGGCCCAGCCACTTAGTGGCAGACGCCCACCACAAGGTGTCCGGTTTTCAAGGGGAGCCGCCCTGCGGAAAACCTTCTTCCATCCGGTGGAACGCCGAGGAAGGAAAACACAAGAAACTTGTACCACAGAAAATCAGCCCTGCAATGAGGCAAATTGTCGCATTCCCGTGAATAACGTGTCGGCTCACGAAACCTCCCCTTGCTTTGCCATCCAAAGATCATGAATAATTCCATTGGGTTCACGCCCACCTCTCCGGGGCCACCGCACATCGCCTTCCGCTGGTTGTTGCGCCTGCGCTGGGGGGCAGTCTGTTGCCAGCTGCTTTTAATCGGCGTGGTTTCTTTGCTCTTTGCCATTGGCATTCCTCTGCTTATCCTGTCGGCCATCATCGGCTTTGAGATCATCAGCAATCTCTTCTTTCGCTATCGACTCAATCGCGGGGCCATGGTGGCCGAATACACCTTCACCCTGGTTCTGCTGCTCGACACCATCCTCCTGACCGCCCTGCTCTATTACACTGGCGGTCCAATGAACCCCTTTACCTTGCTTTATCTCGTGCATATCACCCTGGCCGCCATCCTCATGCGCCCTCTCTGGTCATGGGCCATTGCCGGACTCACGGTAGTGGCTTACGCTACTCTCTTCTTTCTGCCGCACTATGAGATGCCGGCCCATGACCTCGGCATGCCCACCCTGGAGGATCTCTTTGCCCGCTGTCATCTCGTACCGCCGACAAGCGTCGATCTTCTGCGCGATCCCATGGCTATCCACCTGCACGGTATGCTGGTCGCCTTTGGGGTCAGTGCCTTTTTCATCGTCTTTTTTGTCGGCAGAATTCGGACGGCCTTGGAGGAACAGCAGAAAACACTGACCGATCTCCGCGAACAGAAGCTTCGTAATGAAAAACTCGCCTCGCTGGCCACCCTCGCCGCCGGAGCGGCCCATGAGTTTTCGACGCCGCTGGCGACCATTGCGGTAGCCGCCGGTGAGATGCACCATGCATTGCAAGAACGTGGGGACGACGAAGAGTTGCTGGCGGATGCCACCCTGATTCGCAGCCAGGTTGACCGATGCCGCGAAATTTTGTATCACATGGCGGCCGATGCCGGAGAGCATCTGGGCGAGGCCCTGGAGGAGTTCACGGTCCAGCGATTGGTTGACGAATGCCTGCGTTCTCTACCGGCCAAGGCCAGGATCCTGATCACCGTGACGAATCAGACCGGCCAGTTGATGATTCGAATGCCATTCCGTACGCTGAGTCGGATCATCCGCGGTCTGTTGAAAAACGGTCTTGACGCCTCGCCTCCCGATGCACAGGTCGCCCTTGTCTGCCGAATTGAGGGACCACACCTGATATTCGAGGTGAGCGACCATGGCAGCGGCATGGATGCAGCAACCATGGCCAGGGCGAGCGAGCCTTTCTTCACCACCAAGGAAGCGGGGCGCGGCCTGGGTCTCGGTCTCTACCTGGCAAGATCGGCAGCGGAACGCTTTGGCGGCGGCTTGGCCATCACTTCTCGGCCGGGGGTTGGCACCACGGTGCGATTGGCCTTTGCCCTGCACCAAATCCAGTCGCCCACGGCGTGAACCGGCAACGCGTTGGGGAGGTTTTCATGGAACAGACCATCCTCTTAGTCGATGACGAGGATTTTTTTCGCGAACGCCTGGCCAAAGCCTTTACCAAGCGCGGCTTCACCGTGTTCACTGCCGCGGATTACGAGGAGGGCATAACCGCTATTCGCGAAAAACAGCCGGCCATGGCGGTGGTGGATCTGAAAATGCCTGGGAAATCGGGACTGGAACTCATTGCCGCCGCCAACGCCGAGTGCCCTTCCATGCGAATCGTGGTGCTCACCGGTTATGGCAGTATTGCCACCGCCGCCGAGGCGGTCCGGCTCGGGGCGCTGTATTACCTTCCCAAGCCAGCAGATGTGGATGACATTCTCAATGCCTTTGCCCGCGACCAGTCGTTGGGGATGGTGCCCGACGAGGATGCCTTCGAGGCCCCCTCTCTGGCACGGGTGGAGTGGGAACACATCAACCGGGTACTTCACGACTGCGGTGGCAACATCTCGGCCGCCGCCCAGAAATTGGGCATTCACCGGCGGTCTCTTCAGCGTAAACTCCAAAAATATCCACCGGCGAAGTAAGTTTGGCCCGCTAACCCTTGAGAATCCTTTTTCCTCATTCGGCATCATGCCCTTCCCATTGTCTTTTGGCGACATAGTGCACTAATAAAAGAGAGCATCCCGCAAGCAAATCCCATCACGTTAGGAGGAACAAACCATGCAGCCGTCCACCAGCCATCTGCGCCCCTTAATCGCGTTTGCCATCGCCGCCCTGCTGTGTCTCATCACCGCGACCGCCCACGCGGAAACATCGGCACCCTCCGCCTACCCGGCCCAGGCCATTCCGGCCGACAGGGGATGCGCTACCTGCGGTATGTACCCTGCTCACTACCCGCAGTGGCAACAACAGGTCATTTTTAAAGACAAAAGCATGGCCGCCTTTGACGGCGGCAAATGCCTCTTCCGTTTTCTTCTCAACATGACCAAGTACGATACTCGTCATACCCTGGCGGACGTGGCCATGATTTGGGTGAAGGACTTTAATACCGGCGCCTGGACGGATGGTACCAAGGCCTTTTACGTGGTGGGCAGCAATGCGATGGGTCCCATGGGCAAGGAGATCATCCCGTTCACCACTCAGGAGGCTGCCCAGAAATTCCAGCAGCAAGAAGGCGGGACGGTCGAGCCTTACGCCAACATCACCATGGACACGCTCAAATCTCTCATGGGTGGCATGATGCACATGCCGCATAGTGGCCATTGATCCAGCCAACGCCCCTCTCCCCCACGCATCCCCGGGTGGTCGTCTTTTAACGGCCGCCCGGGCCGCTCCTCCGCCCTTTTCCCTCGTCAATTCCGCTAGCTGTCAACATCTATTGTCAAGATCGTCGCATCCCTGATTTCCCCGAATGCCGACACCTTTTTTGCCCGTGATGCTAACATCTTCGGCTGTCATATAACTATTTAAAATTATTCATTAATTTATTGCAATAAACCCATCCATGCTTATAATAAAATTACGAGGCCACATGGTGTGGCCGAGGCACAGGCGAACGAACAAGAGGAGGCCGACCATGACGAATACCGTATTGACACGTACCCGTGTGAACGAACAGGCCACGACAGAGATCAATGCGTCCAAGGGAGCCCTTACCGCCTTGGGCGTTGCCTCTGCCCTCGTTGGACTATGGGCGGTCGCCTGCTTCGTGGGTGGCATCGTCGCCAGCGGTGGCCCTATCGCCCTGGCAAGGGCATGGATTTCCGCCGTGACCGGTGTTTGACCATCGCGCCAACGACACAACGGACGCAGCTCATGAAGAACGCTATTGCCATTGCCATCGCGAAGGCACGCCAAAGGAGCGGAACCATTCAGCCCGAACCTCGTCAGTCGGTGGATCTGAACGACGAGATCTCGCGAACAGGATTGGGAGTGTTGATCATTACCGGAGCGGTGGTGGGGATAGGTGGTTTTGTCTGCCTTATTGGCGGCCTCATCCGCAGTGGTGGGGTAGTGGATTTTGTCCGTGGATGGTTTTCCGCTCTCGGCGGCGGCTGACAAAAGAGAAAGTACAACGTCTCGTTTTTCGCCCTCCACCCTCAATTGATCAGAAGCCCGGCCAGCGACCCGGGCTTTTTTCTTTTCTTGGCAGAGCGAGAGCCCTTCCGGTAAGATGAAAATGAAAACGATCCCAACCAATCACTTCACCGCGCCGACGCCGGAGAGACGCATGGGACGAATCATCCAGTACAGCATCATTCTTGCCACCCTGGCCATCTTCGGCGCGACCGGCTACTTCTTCTACACCCTCGAACAAAGACTTCCGCCGCTCAAATACAACGACTTCCTTACCAGCCTCGACAACAACGAGGTTGCCGAGGTGCACCTGCAGGGCGGCAGCATCAGCGGTTCCGACGTTTACGGCCGCAAATTCACCACCTTTTCCCCCGATGTCGCCTCACTGATGCCGCGCCTCCTGGCGAAGAAGGTGGCGATCACTGCCGATCCCGACAAGGCGTCGCCCTTCTGGAATTTTGCCACCATCACCTTCCCCATCATTCTCGTGCTCCTCATCTGGCTCGTCCTCAACCAACGCCAACGCCCTCCCCAGGATGAGAACTCCGAGTTCGCCAAGGATCGGGCCATTCTGCCGGCACCGGGCGCAAAACATGTCACCTTCGAGGATGTGGCCGGCATCCCCGAGGCCAAAGAAGAACTGGTCGAGATCATCGAATTTCTTAAAGATCCGCAACGATTCAGCCGCCTGGGCGCAAGCATTCCCAAAGGGGTCCTGCTGCAAGGGCCGCCGGGCACCGGTAAAACCCTGCTCGCCAAGGCGATTGCCGGCGAGGCCGGGGTGCCCTTTTACAGCTTCAGCGGCTCCGACTTTGTCGAGATGTTCGTCGGCGTCGGCGCCTCAAGGGTGCGCGACCTCTTCCGCGAGGCAAAAAAACACACCCCCTGCATCGTTTTCATCGATGAGATCGACGCCGTGGGGGCTCATCGGGCCGGCGCCGGGACCGTTGGCGGCCAAGACGAGCGGGGACAGACGCTCAACGCGCTGCTGGTCGAGATGGACGGTTTCGGCCGCGACGACACCATTATCGTACTGGCCGCCACCAACCGGCCCGACATCCTCGACCCCGCCCTGCTGCGACCTGGCCGCTTCGACCGGCAGATCACCATTCTGCCGCCAGACGTCAAGGGACGGCTCAAAATCCTGGAGGTTCACAGCAAACGCGTCACCGTCGCCCCCTCCCTCGATCTCTACGAAATCGCCCGCAACAGCCCTGGCTTTACCGGCGCCGAACTCGCCAACCTGGTGAACGAAGCGGCGCTGATCGCGGCCCGGGCCAATAAAACCGTCATCGAGATGGACGACTTCGAGCGGGCCAAGGATCGTATCCTCATGGGCGTGGAGCGCAAAGGGTTGGTGATCAGCGAGAATGACCGGCGTACCATGGCCTACCATGAGGCTGGGCATGCCATTGTCGCCCGGTTCATGCCGGAGAGCGATCCCCTGCACAAAATCACCATCATCCCCCGCGGCAAGGCCATGGGTCACACCCAGCAACTGCCCCTGAACGACCGCCATGCCTACTCGAAAACCTATCTGCGCAGCCGCGTCACCATCCTGTTGGGCGGCAGGGCGGCTGAGGAGGTGGGGCTCAACCAGCAGACCACCGGCGCCGAGGACGACCTGATCCGGGCCACCGAGATCGCCACCCGCATGATCTGCCAGTGGGGGATGAACGAGGTGATCGGCCCATTGGCCTATGCCAAGAACGACAGCATGTTCCTCGGCAACGCCCTTACTCCCACCTCCCACAGCGAGAATATCGACCGCCACATCGACCAGGAGGTCAAAAAGCTGGTGGAGGATTGCTACCGAGAGGCTTACGCGATTCTGTCGCGTGAACGCGACTTTCTGCGACACCTGGCCGAAATCCTGCTCCAGACCGAGACCCTCGATCGGGAGGAGATGGAGATCATCTTCGAATGTTCCCTCAAGAAATCCCGCGACAAGAAGGCGGATGCCGATGGCGCCGGCACCGAATCCGGGGAGTCATTGCTTCATGCCTGCAATATCTGCCCAGCCTCAGCCCACTGCACCGAAAAGCCGGTGAGGGCCGCAACCGGCTGACCCCTTCCCTATCCTCTTTCCCTGTCACCTTCGTCAACCGGAAACCACAATGTGCTATAATGCAGACAACCGTTTTGGTTGCAATGCTACCAACCCAAAATACAGGTTAACTTATTTAAATTACATTGTTTTTTCCTTCAAGTCAGCTATGATATACCACAGAGTGTCAGGGGCCGCGGTACTGGTTGGCAACCCACCATAGAGAAGGGGAGGAAGGAACTTTGACGCGATTCACGGACATCATCAAGGCATTTGTTGGCGGTATCGCCCGCAGCAGGGTCTCACTGGTCGGTGCAATTATGGCCACCGTGATCTTCCCGGTGCTGCTGGTCTCTGCCGTGCTCGACATGCAGGGCGTGGTGGCAAATCCCTATTTCGGCTTCATCATCTACATGGTGCTCGGGCCGACCTTTCTTCTCGCCCTTTTGCTCGTCTTCCTCGGCCTCTTCTTCTTTAAGGGCAAGGAAGAGGTAGGGATATTTACCTTCGAATATCTCAAGGAACAGTTCACGGCGCCGGACAAATTCGTTCGGGTGCGCAAGCTCATCATGCTGTCCACCGGGTTGACGCTGCTCAACATCTTCATCGTGCTGCTCATCTCCTATACCGGCTATCACTACACTGAATCCGTCGCCTTCTGCGGCCAGTTCTGCCACACGGTGATGACGCCGGAATACACCGCCTACCAAAACTCACCCCACTCGCGGGTGAAATGCGTGGAATGCCATATCGGCCCTGGGGCCCAATGGTTTGCCAAGTCAAAGATCTCAGGCATACGTCAGCTCTTTGCCGTGGCATTCAACACCTACAGCCGGCCCATCGAAACGCCGGTGCACGGCCTGCGCCCGGCGCGGGAAACCTGCGAGGAGTGCCACCGTCCCGAACTCTTCCATGGCGATAAACTCTATGTGAAAGACAAGTACCTGCCGGACGAGAAAAATACCCATGTCCAGACCGTGCTGCTCATGAAGGTGGGCCATGGCGGTTATCGTGGCCAGCAGGCCCAAGGCATCCATTGGCATGTGGCGCCGGAAAACAAGATCACCTACACCCATACCGACCGGGCGCGGCAGCAGATCAGCGAGGTGGTGCTGGAGAAACTCGACGGCACCAAGATCGTCTTTACAACGAACAAGGGGGCGGAACCAGCGCCACCGGCCGGCAATGAAGGAGGGGTGCGGGTGATGGATTGCGTGGACTGCCATAACCGGCCAACCCACGTCTACCTCTCGGCGGACGAGGCGCTCGACCAAAAACTCTTGAGCGGTAAGATTTCCACCGCCCTGCCCTTTATCAAGCAACAGGCCTTGGCAGTGGTGACCAAGGAGTACACCTCCACCGCCGAGGCCAAAAATGCCATCGCCACCCAGTTACGCGCCTGGTATCAGGAAAAATACCCGGCACTTTATAAGAACAACATCCTGATGATCGAACAGGCCATCAGTGGCGTGCAACAGGCGTACGAGGAGAACGTTTTCCCCAGCATGAAGATCGGCTGGGACACCTACCCCAACTTCCTCGGCCATAAGAACGACTCCGGTTGCTTCCGCTGCCATGACGATAACCACACCACCAAGGCAGGCGGCACCATTTCCATGGACTGCGATACCTGCCATGTCATCCTGGCAGAAGATGAGGAGGCACCGGAAATATTGAAGCTCCTGCGGGGCAAAAAATAACAAGAGGGGACCCCTCCCATCTGACGCACGACCTTGAGTGCGTCGGGTGGGAGGACCGGCTGAGAGCTTTTTGTTGACAATTGTCCCTGGCTTCTGGTGAAATTTTTCGTAGGAGCCGCCCTGTGCGAAGTTTTTTGGCGAATGACCAGGATTCCCAGGAGAGGATGATGACAGTCGACCACAGCGCCCCGATTTACCCCATCAGTGTTGCCGCCAAACTGCTCGACGTCCACCCGCGCACCCTCCGCATTTACGAAGAAGAGGGACTGATCAAACCCGCCCGCCAAGGCAACAAGCGGTATTACTCCAACAACGACATCGAATGGATCCGCTGCCTCCGCACCCTGATCCACGACCGGGGCATCAGCATCCCCGGCATCAGGATGCTCCTCGAACTCACGCCCTGCTGGGAGATCACCAAATGCCCACCCGAAAAGCGCGAGGCCTGCTCAGCCTACATCGATCGGTCCATCCCCTGCTGGGAGCGGGCCAGCAGCGCCTGCGCCAAGGAACTCAGTCAGTGTGAAGGGTGCGAGGTCTATGTCCAGGCAATGAAAAAGGCGCGGGAGGCGGCCACCGGCGACTGCACCAAACCGAACCGCAAAAGCGCCATATTGTGACGGATACAATAAACTGACGGACCGGCGCGCTGCGCACGTGCGCAGCGGGTCAGACCTCGCCGCCCGAGGCCATGTAGAGAAGGTAATGATAGCTGGTCAGGGCGGCAAAAAGCAGCAGCAGAATCAACGAGATCTGCACCGCCCGCTTCTGGTAACTTGCCACCACCTCTGCAAGTCCCGCCCGCCGCTTGCACGGCTCCACCAATCCCGCCGAACTCCCCAAGAATGCGCCGCCGATCAGCGTGCCGTAAATGGCAAAGCCGATGTAGTGGTATTCCGGCTTCAGAAGGCAGAAGGGACAGTGGTGATAGGGCATGGCGTAGATGTAGGAGGAGATCACATTGGTGATCACCACCAGCGCCAGCCCGAAAAACCAAAACCAGCCCACCGCATAGAGCGCCTGCAGCCACCGGTTCCAGCGCCAGAGGAGCAATCCCCCGAGGCCGAGGAGCAGCACCATGGTCAGGTAATAGAGGAGCAACTGAAGGTTCTCCGAACCCAGGGTCAGCAGGTTCGTCCCCCCGCCGGTGGCGGCGGCAAAGACCACCGCACAGCAGGAGGTGATGATGTCCGGCTTGAGTCCGGCGATGTAGAGAGTCTGGAGCGTGACATCCGCGGCCATCAACGGATAGAGCAGAAGCAGATAGAGGTACTTGGTCCGCACCAGGGGATACGACTCGGAACGGATATCGAGCTGGTGGAGGACGATCCAGAAGCCGTAGAAAAAGACTCCGACCAGTTTGACCAGAAGGGCCGGCATACCGTAGCTGTTGGCAAGCAGGGAGCCGGTGGCGCACATGGCACCGACGATCACCTTGCAGAACTCGTCGGCCGCCAACACAAAGAGAATCAGCGAAACAATCTGAAAACCGAGACCGTAGGCCACCAGGGTGGAGGAGAGCCATATCTCCCCTTCCAGCCGGATCTGGAGTTCGCTGTCGCTCGCCGGGTTCCAGTGGCGCAGCACGCGGATCGCGGTCCGGCAGGCAATCCCCCCCAGGACGATCCCCGCAATGCTGGTCAGGGTGAGCGCCAGGCTCCAGGCGTTAAGGAACATCGATCCGGCCGTCCTTGACCCCGACCACCCGGTCGATGGCCGGATGCTCGGTCACCAGCGGGTCGTGCGAGGTGATGACAATGGTCTTGCCGGCGTGTTTCAGGTCGGCCATGATCTGCATGAATTCGCTGCTCAGCCGGGAATCGAGGTGGGCGGTGGGTTCGTCCGCCAGGATGATGGGCGGATCGTTGACGAGCGCCCGCGCGATGGCCACCCGTTGCAGTTCGCCGCCCGAGACCTGGCCGGCCGGGAAATGCTCGCGGTGACGGATGGCGAGCTGGTCCATCAGGATGACGGCGCGCTCCCGTCGTACCTTGGGGGAGATGCCCAACGGCAGCAGCGGCAGGGTGATGTTGTCGACCACCGAGAGCGCCGGCAGGATGTTGAAGCGCTGGAAGATGAAGCCGATGGTGGCGCGACGATGCACGGTGAGGAAGCGGTCCGGCAGCCGGGCCAGCGCCTTGCCGGCGATGGTGGCCCGACCGCTGGTGGGCGCGAAGATGCAGCCGATGATGGAAAGCAGCGTGCTCTTGCCCGAGCCGCTCGGCCCCTTGAGACAAACCATGGTCTGCGGCGGGATGGCGAGCGAGACCTCCGATAAGGCCCGCACCTCGTTGGGCTGCCCCTGGTTGTAAATCTTGCTGACGGAATCGAGTTCGATCAACATGACATTAGCCACTCAAGGCCGATTCGGCCGGCACGCTGGCCGCACGCCAGGCCGGCACCACGGTGACCGCCAGATACGGCACCACCGTGAAGGCCAGCAGCAGCAGCACCTCCTTCAGCGTCACGTGCGGAGCCAGGGACAGGGCCGGGTGGAGCACGGACCAGCCCACCAGGACCGGCCGGAAGAGCGAGGCCCCGAAAAAAACCACATGGAGATAGGCCAAGGTGCAGCCGAGGAGAAAGGCGAGGCCTGCCACCAATCCCCCTTCCCAGAAACGCATGGCCAACACGTCCGCAGTCTCCCAGCCGAGAATTTTCAAAATCGCGATTTCGCGACGCTCTTCCGGCGAGAGCCCCGAGGCCTTGTCCCAGGCGAGAATGGCAAAGGCAGCCAGAGCCGCCAGCAGACACACCGAGGCAAAGCCGCTGCGCCAGCCGAAAACCACTTGGTAGGTCTTCTGGATCTGGGGCCGGGTAAGCACCCGGGTATCGGGGAGCAACTTCGAAATTTTCTCGGCGATGGTGCCAATCTCTGCCGGATTGGAGATGTAGACGCAGAGATCGGTGGCCTTGCTGGCAGGAATGAGAAAAAGATCACGCGCCTCGACCAGCGGCATGGCAATGAGATCGGCAGTGAGAAGATCGGTCTCCGGCCGGAAGATGCCAGCCACGGTCATGGCCTTGAGCGACAGATTCGGTCGGAAGAGGGAAAAAAGCTGACCGGGCTGTAGCTGAAGGGCCTGGCTCACGGCGCGACCCACCACTACCTTGCCCTGCCCGCCGGACCCCATCACGCCGCCAACCACCGCCCGACTCAGTTCGTCGGCCTGGGGCATGTCGGCCGACACGCCGAGCACCGTGTAGTTCGCCCCCCGCACCTCATCGAAATAGTAGCCCCACACCCGCGGCACGACCGCCCGGATGCCGAAGATGTCATGCAGCTTCTCGGCATAGGCAAGCGGTATCGCCTCCTGGCGACCGGCCGACATCCGCTGGATGGTAATCTCCGGGGTGACGGCCAAGACCTTGCCCGCGGTCTCGGTGAGAGCCGTCGTTACCAGCTGGAATGAGGCGACCAGAAAGATGACCGCGGCAAAGACAACGACAATGCCGCCATTTTTGAGGCGATGGCGCCAGAGTGCGGAGAGTGCGTAATCGAGGATATTGAGGTGCTTTTCGAGAGCGCTGTTCATCGGCGGAACGGAGGGGGCGCCCAAAAGGAGCCCGTGGGGAAGTGTTCCATGGCACCGGGATGGTCCATAAAGGGTGCCACGGGATCGCTCACTGCGGGGTGGCGGGTATAGCGGGCCTCGGTGGCGACGCAGAGGTCGCTGAGCCCCAAAGCGGCGGTCACGGTATGGAGGAGTGGCAGCTCCCGCTGCTGGGCGATTCGCCGCTCCTGGCCAACCGCAAGCAGAGTCGCGTCAAAGGCCAGCGACAGGGCCACCACCAGAAGCAACCAACTCGCGGGCCGCATCGTTCAGTGCCGCATCTGCTGGCCGGTCCGCAGGGACTCGACCAGGTTCTCGGTGATCGCGGCAAAGGGCAACACCTGTTTGCCGTGATGGTCCTTGGCAAACGCCTGCGCTGCCTTTTCGCTGACAAACGGGATCAATTCCAATCCCATGGGGCCATACACGTCGCTGCCCACCACAAAATAGGCGCTCCGCGCATCGAGCCACGCCAAGGTATAATAATCCTTGGCCCACATCTCGCGGATGTTGCCCGTCTTGCCGCCATAACGGGTCGGTTGGAAGGAGTAGGCCAGCAGATCCTTCATCCCGTCAAAGTGAAGAATCGTGCCGTCGGTCAGACGGGCCTGGGTGACCCAATTCGGATATTTCGCCACGAACATGCCGCAGACCGGGCAACGTTCCTTGGGGCCAAGGGTGTTTGCCGGTTCCGCCAAGGCCAGGGACGGACCGACAACCAGCAACAGAAGCATCAACAGGATTTTTTTCATCGCCCGCTCCTTACAGATAGGCCCCCAGCAGCCGCTGGAGTTCTGCCTCGCTCACGCCGCCGAGGATGGCGGCCACGATCTTCTGCTCAGGGTTGATGACGATGGTCTGGGGATCGACCCTCACATGGTAGAGGGACGCCAATTCGCCCTTGGTATCGATCACCACCGGAAAATGGATATCGAGGTCGGCAACAAAGTCGCGCACCGTTTTCTCATCGGGGTTGCGGCTGATATAAATGACCTGTAGCCCCAGCTTTTTGTATTTGTCGAAATAGGCATTGAAGATGGGGGTATCGGCCCGGCAGAATTTGCAGTCCGTGGACCAGAAGCGCAGGATGACGGGCTTACCTCGCAACGCTGCGAGGGACACGGGGTTGCCCGCGAGATCCACCGCCGTAAAGGATGGCGCCGGGTCACCGACCCGCAGGGGCTTTTCCGTCTTGCCTCCGCCGCAGCCAGCAACCACCACCAGCAGCAGCAAAACCGCAAAGAGATGCATGAAGCGACGGGCCATGGGCATACTGGTTATGCCGCCTCCTGCAACACGCCCTGCCGCATGGTAAAGACCCGGGGGTTGACCTGGGTGGCGGCAAGTTCATTGTTGTGGGTCACCACCACAAAGGTGGTTCCTTGTTCGTTGTATTTGCGGAAAATCTGCAAAATTTCCCGTTCCGTTGCCTCGTCGAGGTCACCGGTAGGTTCATCGGCAAGAATCACATCGGGCCGATTGATGAAGGCCCTGGCAATGGCAACCCGACGCTGCTGTCCACCGGAAAGCTGGGCCGGAAAGGCGGTGGCCTTGTCGGCCAAACCGACGGTCTCAAGGATCGCGAGGGCATCGGTTCGATCCGCGGTCACCTTGTTGCCGAAACTGAGCGGCAGCAGGATATTTTCCAGCACGGTCAGGGTGGGAATCAGGCTGGCAAACTGAAAAATAAAGCCGATTTTCTGGTTGCGCATGGTGGAAAGGGCCTCATCGCTCTGGTGCCAGTTCTCCACCCCCTCCACTGAAACCTCCCCGGTATCCGGTGTGGTCAGGCCACCGATCAGGCTCAACAACGTTGTTTTCCCCGAGCCGGAGTGGCCGAGAATCACGACAAAATCGCCCTTGTCCACGGTGAGGTCTACCTTGTCCAGAGCAATAACGGGCTTATCGTTCACAAGATATTGCTTAGAGAGATTCCGACATCCAATGATTGCAGCCATATTCGTACCTCTTAACTGCCGAAGTTAGAATCACATCCCCAGCCTCGGGCTTATGTTACCTAAAGGCCACGCCCCAAAAAGGGTGGTGAGGATATCCAAAAACATTTCTTGGAAACATAAGCGGTAAATTAAATTAATTCAACATTGCACTTGCAAAATATGCAAAACCCATTATTCTGAGCACGCTCAATGAAATTGCATGAGCATAAGAAATAGGGCGTTAAAAACTCATGCCACGCTGTGGCATGAGGAGGCAGTACCGATCTTTGAGATGAAGACTGATGAGGGAACCCTGTGAGCCGACAGTGTTGCCGCTTTATGCGAAGGACGCCTTTTGCCTTGAAGGCGTTTACGGCAAAGAGAAAAATCAGTCATTGCCAATAGTTGGCAGATGCGTTGTTTCGTGACAAACGTGCGAAGGAGGAAAACACATGCGTATTTCGAAAAAGGCTTGGTACAAAACCATAGTGGCCGGGGCCCTGACCGTTGGGCTGGCAGCCGCCGCCGCGAGCACTCAGGCGAAAAACTACGAGGCCACTTTCTACGTGGCCGCCATGGGCGGGCACTTTGCCAAGGCCGAGTGTACCATCGACCCCTCAAATCCCAACCCTATTCATCTGAATAGCCTGGACAAAATCGACATCGGCGACGTGGACTCCCACCCGACCCATGACGCCCGGATCGACAACAAGGACCGCAACCTGCTCTTCTGGTCCACCTATCATCTCGATAAGGCAACCGGCAAGACCCATGTCGGCAAGACCGACCTGAAGACCGGCAAGGTCATTGAGGACGTCAGCGTGGACACCCCGGCCGGCGTTGCCATCACCAACCACATGTACTGCGCCTCCGGTCAGACCGCTAAGTACTATCTGCCCGTCAGCATGTCCAACAAAGGCTATGTCGACGTCTTCCGCAAGTCCGACCTGAAGAGGGTGCGGTCCGTTTTCCTGGAAGGCACCGATGCCGACATCAAGAAGCCGTATGTCTTCTACCACGGCACCAACTCCCCGGACATGAAGAAATTCTTCATGACCATCAACGAGGCCGATAAGAACCAGGGCACCCCGATCGGCAAGATGCACCTCGTTATGCTGGACCTCAACGACCTGGTCAAAGGCAAGGTCAAGGTTTTGGCCAAGGGCATCGCTCCCGGCGCCAAGGGCAAGACCTACAGCTTCCGTCAGTACTTCTCGCCGGACGGCAAGCTCATCGCCAACTCCGGCGGCGACCGCATGCTGCTGATCGACGCCAAGACCCTCAAGGTGCTGGACAACCAGATGATGCTGCCGCTTGAGGAGAACCACGACGCGATCTTCACCCCGGACAGCAAGTACGTTGTTGCCACCTCCCGGACCAAGACCCTGGTTCATGGCAACTACCCCAATATCAAGCGCGACAATGCGAACTGCAAGACCGAGGAAGCTCCTGCCAAGGAGCTGGGCCCCGACGACTACATGATGGACGGCCAGTTGAAGCTTTATGATGTCGCTGCCAAGAAGTTCATCGGCACCGCCACCTCGACCTGCCTCGCCTGCCATAACGAGATGGGCGTTGAGCAGCACGCGGTGCTTTGCGGTATCGATGCCAACTGGAAGAAGTAACAGGAGTTGGGATATACCGCCGTTTGCGGGGTGATTTTCTTTCTGCCCGGGGCGGTGCACAATGTCAGGTACAATAAAGCCGGAGACAGGTTCGCCTTTCTCCGGCTTTATCTTCTTTCGATTCCCTGTATGGGTTCCACGTGTCGAGCTATCGCGGCGGCGTCTTTCTCCATAAAGCCCACCGGTAGAGTAAGCGACCCGGGACAAATGTGTTGTCTATAAAAGCATGTGATGTGCTTGTAGAAGGGTGTGGGTATGGCAAACAAAGGCGTCTATTCCATCACGACGATTGCCTGCAAGGGCGTTTTTCGCAAACTGTTCCGCAATTCCGTTCTGGTATTGGCGGTTTCCTTGCTGGTTTCCCTGCTGGTCTTTTCCCTGCTCTTCAACAATGCGGTCAAGGCAACCCTCGAAACCGCCACCAAAAAGCTGGGGGCGGATATCGTTCTTGTACCAGTCGAGGCCATTGACAACGCCGAAGAATTCATCCTCGAGAGCAAAGACAAGACCTTCTATATGGATAAGGATGTCTTTGACTCGGTAGCCCACCTGCCCGAGGTCAAGGCAGCCACCTATCAGATATATCTCAACACTCTGGATTCCGGCTGCTGCAGCATCGTCAACGGTCAGGTGGTGGCCTTTGACCAACATACCGATTTCGTCATCAAACCATGGTTGGACAATCCGCCCCCCCTTAAAGAGGGCCAGGTCTACGTGGGCAGCTATGTCAACGAATACCTCGGCCTCATCGATACCCCCACCCTCTTCGGACACAAGGTCAAGGTAGCTGCCCACCTCAAAAGAACCGGCACCGGACTCGATCACGGCATCTTTGTCCGCATGGAGGATCTGAACCTCATAACCGCCCAGGCGGCGGGCCAATACCAGCCCGGAAAAATTTCCATCATCTTTCTGAAAGTCAAGGAAGGTACTGATATCGATGCGGTGGTTCGGAAGATACAGCGCATCAATCCCACCATCGGGATCATGACCCAGGGAAATATCGGCACCGATGTCCGCGCCACCTTAAAGGACATTATCAAGATCTTTTCCATCACCATCCTGATCTCCACCGCTTTGGCCATTCTGCTGGCCTGGTCCACCTTCACCGCCATGACCAACGAACGGCGACGTGAGGTAGGCATTCTCCGGGCCATCGGCGCCAAGCAAAGCCATATCATGAAGATTTTCCTGATTGAGGCGACGATCATCAGCACCATAGGCGGCCTCATCGGCGTTGCGCTCGGCCACTATCTCCTCCACTACCTGGCCAGCGACTTCAACCTCCTCAAAAAACTGGGCGCCATTGCCGCCTTCAACCTCACCACCATCCTCTTGAGTCTGGTCGCCCTGCTGGCCGGTGTCGTCGTCTGCCTCATTGGCGCCGCCGTGCCGACCATCCGTCTCGCCCGCATGGAACCCCTGAAGGCGATAAAAGAAGAGTAAGGAGCGGGGCACGATTGCCCCGACTCGAGACAGACTCCCGCAGCCATTTTTTCATCCATATCGGCAGGTTATTCCGCAGGCCGGCGCCGAATTGGGGCACTATTGCCCCCGCAATGTGGTGGACCCCTCTCTAACATCTCTATTGCTCTCCTTTTCTTGTCGTCATTTCCGCTAGTTATCCATAAACAGCATGGTGTGGGTTTTGCATTTCTTCCAACCCAACCAGCCACCGAGCAATGAACCAAGTGTCTCGTACCATGCTTTCAAAAAACTAGGGAGAGCTTATGCACCTGAATCTCAGGAACCGGTTTCTCATCCCCACCACCGCCGTGGTAGTTGCCTCGCTGATCCTCATCTCATTGCTCTCCTATCTCAAGGCAAGGATGGCCCTGGAGACGCAGATCAAGGAACATACCACCTATGTCTCCCGTGCCATCGCCGGCCAGATCGCGGCGTGGGTCTCGGAGCGACGGCTCAATATCGCAAGCTTCAGCGAGGATGTTTCTTATTGCACCGCCTTGAATGCCTCGGCGAGCGACAGCGCCAGATATCAGGCAAGCGATCAGCTCGCCCGGATCAACACGCGGAATCCCTTTTACGAGTTCCTCGCCGTGGCCAATCCACAAGGCGACATCGTCGCCTGTTCGCAGAAAGAGCATATCGGTACCATGAATCTAGCGGATCGAGACTACTTTCGGCGCTCACTTCGGGGAGAGGTGGCGGTTTCGGATGTGGTCTTGAGCAAGGGCTCGGGGCGGCCGGCCTTTGTGATCTCCGCCCCCATCAAGGAAGACGGCCGGGTGGTTGGCGTGTTGTTGGGGGTCACGGATCTCGACTATTGTGCTAAAAAATTCATTAGTCCAGCTCGTGTCGGCCAGACCGGCTATGTCTACCTGATCAACGCCAAAGGTTTGATGCTCGCCCATCCGGACAAGGCCACCCTCATGCAACTCGATCTGAGCCAATACGACTTCGGTCGTGAGATACTGGCCCAGAAGAACGGCATCATCCACTACCGCTTCAAGGAAGTGGACAAGATCGTCGGCTTTGCCGAGGTTCCCGGCCAGGGTTGGCTGGTGGCGTCCACCGCCAACGACGACGAAATTTACGCCCCCATCCGGCAGATTGGTTATGCCAGTCTGGTGCTCCTCGTCGTGAGTGCCCTTGTTACCGCACTGGTCCTCTATCTTATCACCCGCTCGGTCACTGGGCCGGTCCAATCGATCATCGCCGGCCTGGCCGGCGGCTCCGCCCAAGTTGCCGCCGCCTCTGGCGAGGTTGCCTCCGCCGGACAATCGCTGGCTGAAGGCGCCTCGGAACAGGCCTCTGCCCTGGAAGAGACCGCTGCGGCCATGGAACAGATGTCGGCCATGACCCAGAAAAACGCGGTCAACTCCGGCGACGCGGATACCTTGGTGCAAACGGCGGCCAAGACCATCTCCTCTGCCTCCCGCGCCATGGAGAGCCTCACCTCCTCCATATCCGAGATCACCAAAGCGAGCGAGGAGACCTCCAGAATCATCAAGACCATTGACGAAATTGCGTTCCAGACCAACCTGCTGGCCCTGAACGCGGCGGTGGAAGCAGCCCGGGCTGGTGAGGCCGGCGCCGGCTTCGCCGTGGTGGCGGAAGAGGTGCGCCGTCTGGCACTCCGCTCCACCGAGGCGGCAAAAGAAACAGCCGCGCTCATCGAGGGGACGATTTTCAAGGTAAAAGAGGGTGCCGGCCTGGTCGAAATCACCCAATCGGCCTTTGGCGAGGTGAGCGATCAATCCCTTCGGATCAAGGCGCTCATCAGCGAGATCGCCGGCGCCTCCAGGGAGCAGGCTCAGGGCATCGGCCAGGTCAACAAGGCGATTACGGAAATGGATATCGTGGTCCAGCAAAACGCGGCAAGCGCCGAGGAAGCAGCCGCGGCCGCAGAGGAACTCAATGCCCAGGCCGAACAGATGAAGGATTACGTTCTCCATCTGGCCAGCGTCATCACCGGCGAAGCCCGGTCTGCGGTCCCAACCGCCACCGACCAGGCGGAACTCTCGGCCCCTATGTCAGCAAAACCAACCTGTTGTTACCCTTGAACCACGACAAACACGTTCCTCCTCCTCTCACTCAACGTACCCGGCAGGCAGCCGTGCCAGGAAGCGTGTTCCCTTCCTGACACCGGGGAACATTTGCAAAAAAATGCTGTCATAGATATAATTATAAAAATTATAAGTTGTTGGCGTTGACTCCCCTATTGCCGCAGGAGTGGAACCATGTTCGAGGTGCTTGACTGTTCGCCGCTGCCCCAATTCGCCGTGGGCAGCAACAATCGGATCACCTACTGGAACAAGGCGTGCGAGCTGATGACCGGGCTCAAGGCGACCGAGATGATCGGCACCGATCGTCACTGGGAGCCCTTCTACACCCGCAAGCGCCCCCTGGTGGCCGATCTGATCCTTAAAAACGACGTCAAACAATTCCTTGAGCTGTACAAGGAGAAAAATCCCGGGCAATCCAAGATCATCCCCAATGCCTGGGAAGCCTATGATTTCTTTACCATGTGCGGCCGGCCGCTCAGCCTCTATTTCATGGCCGCCCCCATCAGGGACGAGCGAGGCAACATCGTCGGCGCCGTGGAAACCCTCCACGATCTCTCCGGCCAACTGCTTTCGTGGGACCCCAAATACGGTGCCCACCCAGCCCTCCAGGCCAACCAGCTCAAACAGGTGGCCGTGCTCGCCAACAACTTCCAACTGGGCCACCTCATCGGCAAGAGCCAACCCATGCAGGAGGTCTATACCACCATCGCCAAGGCCGCAGGCAGCAACGCCAACGTCATTATCTATGGAGAATCCGGGACCGGCAAGGAACTGGTCGCCAAGACGATCCACGAGCTCAGCAGCCGTGCCCACCATAATTTTGTGGCGGTCAACTGCAGCGCCATCCCTGAAACCCTGATCGAAAGCGAATTCTTCGGCTACACGAAGGGCGCCTTCACCGGCGCCGCCGCTGACCGCGAAGGGTATCTCGATCGCGCTGACGGCGGCACGCTCTTCCTCGACGAGATCGGCGACATCAGCCTCGGCATGCAAGTCAAGCTCCTGCGCGTATTGGAAGGCAACGGCTTCTGCCCGGTGGGCGGCCGTGAAACTCACCTGCCCAACCTGCGCATCGTCGGTGCCACCAGCCGCGACATGGAGGAACTGGTCCGGGAAGGCAAAATCCGCAAGGATTTCTACTACCGCATCCATGTCATTCCTGTTCACCTGCCGCCTCTCAGGCACCGCAAAGACGATCTCGGCCTGCTGACTAGCCATTTTGTGCGCAACCTCTCCATGGGCCAGCGTCCGCCGGAATTGGGCGACGACCTTATGCGCAGACTCGCGGCCCACCACTGGCCTGGCAACGTCCGTGAGCTGCAAAACGTCCTGCACCGCTATCTGACCCTTGGTCGACTTGACTTCACGCCGGAAGGGCCTCACAGCACCCCGCTCCCGGCGCCGATCACCGCTGCCCACGAGGCGCCGACAGCGTACCAGGAAACGGAGGGACGCCTCCAACATGCCATGGCCTCCTTTGAAAAGGAACAGATTGTCGAGGTGCTGAACCAAACCCACTGGCACCGCAGCCGGGCCGCCTCGTTGCTCGGCATCTCCCGCAAGACCTTGTTCCGTAAGATGCGGCTGTATGGGATCAATTAGCCCCACCGTGGGTCAAGCGTGACCCAATCGATATTTTTGATAAATTTTCACTAGTTACATCGTAATGCGCAATCCGGTGGGACAATCATGACCCATCGGATTACTTGCCTTCTACTCCCGCTTCCCTCCATCTTTTATTTTTTTCCATTATATCATTAAGTTACGATTACGCCTACCAACTGGCACAGCTCTTGCTGTACAACCAAGCAGCCCAAACGTAGTTCTTTTTTTCGGTCCTTCTTTCCCCCAAGAAGGACCCACAAGCCCCCTCCAAAGGCATTCGCCTCACCTAGCCGGAATGGGTGAATGCCGTGTGTAATGCCTCCCCGCAAGGGGAGGCATTACATCCTCCCTTCCTGCCTTGCATTTCCTGCACTTTTCGGCTACGCTGCCTCACATCTTTCCCCCTTTGGTACGGAATTCCCATGGAATCCTTCGACGAACTCCTCGAAAAATCCACCGCCATCCACGGTCATATCTGCGCTGGCCAGGTGATCGGCGTCCGCCTGGCCATGATCGGCCTGCGGGAGATCGGCATCACCGACCCACGCGGCAAAGAACGCAAGGACTTCTACGTCTTGGTCGAAATCGACCGCTGCGCCACCGACGCCATCCAGACCGTCACCGGCTGCACCTTGGGAAAACGCTCCCTCAAGTGGCTCGACTATGGCATCATGGCCGCCACCTTCGTCAACCTCAAGACCGGTAAGGCCGTCCGAATCACCGCCTTGGAAGAGGCCCGCGAGACGGCTAAAAACTACTGCCCCGAAATCGGGGACCGCTATCGCCAGCAGTTGGAGGCCTACCGCGTCATGCCTGAGGCGGAACTCTTCCGCCTCCAGGCGGTGACAGTCAAGGTGCCGCAACAGGATATGCCAGGTCGGCCGATGAAACGGGTCCGCTGCGAGGTGTGCGGTGATTGGGTGCAGGACTGCCGCGACGTTGAGCAGAATGGACGCATCCTCTGCCGCCCCTGCGCCTTTGGCCGCTACTACGAACCCTCAAACGGATAAACCATGGCCAAAACCGTTCCCGTAGAGCAAGCGGTAGGGATGATTCTGCCGCACGACGTAACCGAGATTCGCCAGGGCGAGTTCAAGGGACGCGCCTTCAAGAAGGGGCACATCATCCGCTCCGAGGATGTGGACCATCTGAAAAGGCTCGGCAAGGAACACATCTATGTTCTGGAACTGACGGCGGACGACATCCACGAAAACGAGGCCGCCTTGGTCATGGCCGAGGCCCTGGCCGGGACGGGGATCACCTTTCCAACCGATGTGGTGGAGGGGAAGGTCAACCTCCATGCCGCGCATGCCGGCCTGTTCCAGGTCAACACCGAAGTACTTCAGGCCTTCAATCTGCTGGGCGAGGTGATGTGTGCCACCCTGCACACCAACACCCTGGTGAACCAGGGTGAATTGGTGGCCGGTACCCGTCTCATCCCACTGATGAGCAAGCGACAGGTGGTGGAAAAGGCGGTGGGGATCGCGAAGGCGGCCGGCGGCGTGCTGTCGGTGCTGCCGCTCCGTAGCGCCAGGGCGGGGCTGGTAATCACCGGCAACGAGGTCTTCCACGGCCGGATCAAGGACGCCTTCGAACCGGTGCTCCGCAAGAAACTCGACGCCATCGGCTCCGAGGTGGCGGCAGTCCGTTTTGCCCCGGACGACGTGGAGAAAATCGCTGCTGCCATCCGCGAGTGTCTGGCGGAAGGGGCGGACCTCATCGTCACCAGCGGCGGCATGTCGGTGGACCCGGACGATGTCACCCGCCTCGGCATCGCCAGGGCAGGCGCCACCGATATCGTCTACGGCACCCCGGTCCTGCCCGGCGCCATGTTCCTCAGCGCCACCATCGGCACGGTCCCGGTGCTGGGATTGCCGGCCTGCGGTATGTTCCACAAGATCACCGTGTTCGACCTGGTCCTGCCGCGGGTCTTGGCTGGCCAGCAGATCACCCGTGAGACCATTGCGGCCATGGGCCACGGCGGCCTGTGCCGGAATTGCGCCCAGTGCCACTACCCCATCTGCCCGTTCGGCAAGTAGCTACACGCCGGCGGCCAGCACAAAGAGATCGCCGATCAGCCATGCCTCCTTTTCCCGGCGCAGCCGGGTCTCTTCCTGCAGCACCACACGCAACCCGCAGGCAGCAGCCACTTCTGCGACATAATCCGTGGCGTGGGCATGGCGACCGGTGGGACGAAGCACAAATCCCTCTTCGCATCGTTCGGTAGAGAAGGCAAAAAGACCGCCGGGGACAAGTATCTTTGCTACCGCGGCAAAGAAAGGGGCGATCTCGCCAAGATAGACAAGAACATCCGCCGCCACGATGCAGTCGCAACGCTCCGTCTGCTGGCAGCAAAATTCGACGATCTCACCAACCTTCAGGGCGTCGTAAATCCTCTTTTGCTCGGCCAGCGCAACCATCCTGGGAGAAAGATCCACCCCGATGAGGGTGGTCGCCAGATCACGAAACACCTCGCCCGCCAGGCCGGTGCCGCAGCCAAGATCCAGTACCCGGTCCAAACGGTTGCCGACTGGCAGCAAAGATCCCACCAGTTGCCGCAGTCGCCTCGGCGCCGTATAGCCTAGCTTTGCAACCAACTCCTGCTCAAAGGAACCGGCATAGCCGTCGAACAGCTTGCGGACATAGCCAGCCGCGACCACTTCCAATCGCTCGCCACGCAAGGCGGCCAGCATATGGCGGGCCGCCTCTTCATCGTGCCCCAGCTCCAGCAACCGCTCATAGCAACGGATCGCCTCGTCCGACCGCTCCAGCCGGCCATAGATGGCAGCGAGATGGGTGTAAGCCGGGGCGTAATCGGCAGCGATTGCGATCGTTTGTTCCAGATAACGCTGTGCCAACGCAAAGGAGTGGGCTCGTTTGTAGAGCAGGGCCAGATTATAGGGAATGTCGGGATCAGTGGGGGCGAGTTCCATGGCCCGGTCATAGGCGCGGATCGCGTCATCCGGTTGCCCGGCCCTGTCGTAGGCAATGGCCAGGTTGTAGAAGGAATCCACGTCGTCCGGGGTGCACGCCACTGCCCGTTCGTAGGCGGCGATGGCCTCGTGCAGCTGCCCCGCCGCGAAAGAGGCCGCGCCGAGATTGTACCAGGCCGGGCCGTGTTCCGGGGCCAGGTTGACCGCCTCCCGACAGGCATCGACTGCCTCGACGTATGCCCCCAGCCGTTGGTGGAGGGCGCCCACGGCCAGATGCGCGTCCGCCTGCTGCGGATCTCGTTGCCTGGCCGCTTCCAGGTGGCGCAACGCCTCATCGAGGCGGCCGTCGGCCTGACAGAGCAACCCCAGATAATAGAGCACCTCCGCCTGATCGCCACAGACGGCAAGTATCTCGCGGTAGCGTTTCTCGGCAGCGGCCAGTTGCCCCGATTGATGCAAGGCGAGCGCCTCGCCCAAGGTCTCCTCGATAACCGCAAAATGTTTCGCGCAATCGGCCATGACACTCCACCAGCACACCGGGTTGGGGAAAAATTCGGCAGAGTATCTATCATGGACTGTGGCCGCGGTCAAGGCCCCGCCACCACCTCATGATTTGATTTGATGGGCCGCGGTTTTCCTGGTACATCTCAGGACATGATCAAATCACTGCGACCAGACCGCGAGTGTACCGAATGGATGACCGCCATCCGGCGCCATCTCCACCGCCAGCCGGAACTCGGCTATCACGAGCATGCCACCGCGGCGTTTATCGAAGAAAAGCTTGCGGAACTCGGGATCACACGGGTGAAACGGCTGATGGGCACTGGAGTAGTGGCCTGGCTGGGGCAGGAGGAACCCGAGCCCACCGTGGCCCTGCGGGCGGACATCGATGCCCTGCCCATTCACGAGCAGACCGGGCTGCCCTTTGCCTCGGAACATCCTGGGGTCATGCATGCCTGCGGCCACGACGGCCATGTGGCCATGCTGCTGGGCGCGGCGCGCCTGCTCAAGGATTGCCCGTTGCCAGGCCGTGTCGCTCTCATTTTCCAGCCCGCCGAGGAAGCAGATGGCGGCGCGCAGGGCATGATAACCGAAGGGGCGCTGGAGGGAGCGGCCGTTATCTTCGGCGGCCATATCGAACGGCTCTATCCGGTGGGACAGATCGCGGTGCAACCGGGGATCATCTGTGCCTACACCGACGAGTTCCGCCTTGCCATCACCGGCAAGGGAGGACATGCAGCCAAGCCCCACGACTGCCATGATAGTATCGTGGCCGCCAGCGCCTTGGTGCTGCAACTCCAGACCCTGATCTCCCGCGAGACCGACCCGGTCGCCCCGGCAGTACTGACCATCGGCACCATCCAGGGCGGCAGCGCGGCCAATGCCATTGCCGAAGAAACCGAATTGACCGGCACGATCCGCAGCGTGGACCCGACCACGCGGACTACCCTCTTCAACGGCCTCCGCCGAATGGCGGCAGGGCTGGAAGGACTCTATCAGGTCACCACCTCGGTGACCATCAGCGACGGCTACCCGCCGGTGGTGAATGACGAGGCCGCCAGCCGCATTGCCCGCGATGCCGCCATCGCGGTGGTGGGTGAGGCCGGGGTGATTCCCCAGCCCAGACCGAGCCTGGGCGGCGAGGATTTCTCCTTCTACCTGCAACAGGTGCCCGGCTGCTTCGTCCGTTTCGGGGCCCGCAAAGAAGGGCACGAGCAGGAATCGGCCCATAGCCCCCGTTTCGATTTCGACGAGGGCGTGCTGCCAGTCGGCGCAGCCTTTCTCGCCCAGGCAGCGGTTGCCGCCCTCTCCCGCCTCGACGAACTCAAGAATGTGGCAGATCGAGCGTAATCCGCCGGAACGCCAAACAGCATCAGGTGTGATCCCTTATGGAAAGCGAACAAGCACGCACGATTGCCGACGAGGCGCCGGATTGCGACCTCTTTTTCAATATCATCAACCGCTTTGTAGGGCTCTTTACCCGCGAATCGAACCGGGCCACCCGAAACGACCTGGCCCGTGAATACCCCTTTGTGGCCATGGACACCCGGCAGGTCTATGCCCAGCTCTGCTTTGCCAAGAGGTATCTCGGGCTGCCGGATGAGGCCGATGAGAACCAGCGTCCCACCCTGCTGGACATCGGCTGCGGCATCGGCAATGTCCTGCTCTTTGCCGAACAGCTGGGCTTTGAGGTGTACGGGATTGAGAAGGACCCCTACCCCTGCTCCATCGCCCAGCGGCTCTTTGGCGAGGAGAAGGTGGGGCAGCATGATATCTGGCACTATGACCGCTACGGCGACTTCGACGTGCTCTACTACTTCCGACCCTTTTCCGATCGCGAACCGCAGCGCCGCTTCGAGGCAATGATCGAGGATCGGCTGAAACCCGGGGGGCTGCTCATCGCCAACCACAAGAACAGCGACGACATCGACCGCGACCCGCGTTTTGTCCGCCTCGCCCCCGACCTTCCCATCTGGGCCAAAAAAGGGGGCTGACCAAGAGCCTTCCACGGGAAAGACGAGGCGGGCTGCACATCCCGCGGCGCCGGGACTTATCCCCTCTCGCAGCGCTTTTCTCTGGGGCGGGATTACGGCGCGATCAGCATCCAGAAGCGCACCGCGGTCCTGCCGCTTGCCTTTTCCCTGGCGCTGATCATCACCCGGTTCATGGGCCGGGTAAGGGGTTGCGGGTTGGCGATGGCCACCACCCCATCGTGCAGATGCCCCTTGGCCCACCCCCGTTCGCTCACGTAGATACCGAAGCTCTCCGGATCGTACCGTTCGGGATAGACAATCCGCGCCCCGATGCGGGCAGGGTGGCGGTTGACCAGCGGCGCGATACCCGGCTGAAGGTCGGCCAGGGGCAGATCGACCCGCTCAAGCACCTCCTTGAAATGGGGCATGGTGGCCCATTCGCGGCCGAGGATCGGCTCGCGGGGCACGAGGAACAGGTCCGTATCAGGTCCCACCGCGCCGCCATCCTGGGTAAGGATCGCCTCATAGCCCGCTTTCCTCGCCTCGTCGATCACCAGGGTGTTGTACTGGCCATAGGGAATGGCGAAGAAACGGGGGAGGTGGCCGAGCCGGGCCGAGAGTATGGTGCGACTGCGGGCAAGATCGTCGCGGATAGAGCCTCGCCATGCGGCCTCATCCATGCCGGCGGGTCGATTGGCCAAACGATGGTGGAAGTAGCTATGATCCTGAAAATCGACGCCGGCGGCCTGCATTTCCTTGACCTGGGCCCAGGTCATGTAGTTGGAATAGCCGCGCTCCAGTCCCTCGGTGTAGAGAAAGACGGTAAAGGGAAAGCCATACTGCCTGAGGAGCGGCCAGGCATTGGTATAAACCGTGCGGTAACCGTCGTCGATGGTGATGACCACGGTTTTTTCCGGCAGCGGCTTCTTTTCGCGCAGGAGCGTGATCAGTTCGGCCAGCGGGATGACGTGGTAGTGCTGCTCGGCCAGATAGGCGAGTTGCTGGCGGAACGCCGATAACTCCACATTGGTGGTGGGATAACGCGAATCGCCGAAGTGGTGATAGATGAGGACGGTCGCGCTGCCGACTGTTGCGGGTTGTGTTCCGGCCCCCGAGCCGGCGGCCGGAACAAGCAACATCAGGAGCGCAGCCACAATCCATGCAAGCGAGTGGCGGCGGCGCGACCGAAACATCTAGTTGATCAAGCCGGCCAATTTGAGCGGCTTGGCCTCGCGGGTAACAAGCCCGGCCGAAAGCACACAGCCGTCATACTGTTGCAGGCGATTCTGCTGGATAAAGGACTGGAGGTCGGTGACGTATACATCCCGCTTCTCCGAATAACGCTGGAGACCGCTGGCCAACTGCAACGGGTCCATCGTCCGCTCGCGCAGAGTGCGGAAGTCGCGGTAGGCCGCCTGGCGGTTAATCATCAACAGATAGGAACGGGCTGAATCGAGAATGGTGTCGTACATGGCCACCAGGTGCCGTTCCCCAGGCTCGCGCCGCTGTGGCAGCATACCGCTGGTGCCCCAGGTCCAAACCCCGAAGAGATTATTGCCCTCCGAGGCAAAGCGCGATCCGCCCCAGGAAGACTCCAACGCCCCTTGGGCCAGCATCAGGCTCACCGGCACCACGTTGACCCGTCGCAGCAGTTCGTCCATCCTGGCGGTGCGGTATTTATCACCCAGCTGTTGAAGAAAATAAAGCTCGTTTTGGCTCAACCCGCACGTCCGGGCATCCATGCTCCCCTTGAACAACTGATCGGGGTCGCAATCGCCCAGTTTGTCGAGGAGAGCGAGGAGCATGGTCCGCTCCTGCTCCACCTCGGCGTTGGCCACCATGGCCACCGGCAACAGCGTGTGGAGAAAAACGCGCTTCTTGAGATCGGAATCGATCCGGTCGAAATCGTCGGGGAATTGGGTGAAAACCACCGGCGGCACCTCGGTCCGCGGGGTAACGTCCCAAAGGGACAGGGCCTGGAGCTTTTCCACCAGCTTTTCGCTGTCTCTGACCCGGATGACCTGAAGGGCATCGGAAAATTGAAAACGGCCAAAAAGAAGGTCCATGGGCGGACGCAGGACGGCAAGCACCAGTAGAACAATGGCCAATGTTGCTCCGACCACAAACCGAACCATGTCCGAATCCACGGTCAGGCCGCCGAATTGGGCTGAATGTTGGTTACTGGCCTGGTGCCGGTGGTGTGAGAGGAAATGCTCCAGCCTCTCGTGCGCGGTCACGTTTTTCATAAAAAAACCTCGCGGCTTGGGTTGCAACTTCTTGAAATGACAAGTTTTCCCCCTTACCTCTCCCCCGTGCAACGCGGCACCACACAATACAATATTACCCCAAAAAAGCAACCCATCCTCCACAAAAAAACACTTTTTTTTACAAAAAAACACTAGATATAGTATTCAAATAAACTTAGGACACCATAAATAGTAGGCTTCCCCGGTTTCCCCACTCCCCACTTGCGATTCCAGGAGGGATCGGGTTTGATGTCGGGCGATTCCGTTTCCCTTGGAGAACAACGAAAAATAACCATTCCAACAGGTTAGCAAGGAGCACCACCATGGCCATTCGCTTTGAAACCACCTTGGGCAACTTCACCGTCGAACTCTTTGACACCGAGGCGCCGATCACCACCGACAACTTCCGCCAATATGTCCGCGATGGCTTCTACGACGGCCTCATCTTCCACCGGGTCATCCCCGGCTTTGTGGTGCAGGGCGGCGGCATGGAGCCGGGGATGCGGCAGCGGCCCAACCGGCCGCCCATCAAAAACGAGGCGGCCAATGGTCTTCGGAATCTGCGCGGCACGCTCTCCATGGCCCGCACCGGGGTCATCGACAGCGCCACCAGCCAGTTTTTCATCAATGTGCAGGATAATCCGAACCTGGACCACCGGGGCGAGAGCCCCAGCATGTTCGGCTATGCGGTCTTTGGGACGGTGACCGAGGGAATGGAGGTGGTGGACCAGATCGTCAGCGTACCCACCACCTCGGTGGGCTTCCACCAGGATGTGCCGGCGCAGGATGTGATGATCCTCAAGGCGTACGAACTCGAGTAGGGATCACTCGTCGTCGGCAGGCGCCCCCTTGCCCCCCGCCACTGATGGCTTGGTGGCGGGGGCGGCAAAGAGCGTGGGCTGGACCACCGATTCCGGCGACGGCGCGGCCGCGGCGGCAACCTCTTCGAGTTTCCGCACCGGCCGCAACGCCAGCCGCTTGCCGATGGCGCTCGCCCCCTTGACCAGAAACTCGTCGAAACGCACGTCTTCCTTATTGCTGCGCGCCCGCTTAGAAGGGGCGTAGTGCACTCGCACCGTAAGCCCGGGGCCGGTTTTGAGAAAGAGTATCTCCGAACGTTTGTGTTCCGGGAAGAGGCGGTATTCCTTCTCCAGGATGAACTTGGGGGTCTCAAAGCGCTTCACGTAGCAGACCCCCTGCCCGCCCTCGCGGTAGATCACGTTGAAAACCGTCTTTTCCCCCACCTTGCCGACCCAGACGAGTTCGTGGCCAACAAAGACCTTGTCCGGCACGTTGATCACCTTGTAGCTGCCGTTCTTGTAGATAAGCAGCAGCTTGTCGTACTCGGAGCAGGCAAAGCTCTGTTCCGGCGGAGCCTTCACCGTGTGACCCAGGAAGCCGGACTCGCGGTCGTAGCCCATGGTGAGGTTTGAGAGCGCCACCTGCCGGACCTGCACCTCGTCGAAGGTGGCGAGTTCGGTCCGACGCGGATAGAGGTGGCTGTAGCGGTTGAGCAGGTCATCAAGATAGCGGATGGTGAAACCGGTCATGTCGGTGAGGTCGGTCTCCACCGCCTTGATCGCCTCGCGCACCGCCTTGACCTCCTTGCGCTTCTTGTCGATGTCGTAACGGGAGATGCGCTTGATGCGGATTTCGAGCAACCGGTCGATATCCTCCCGGGTCACATCGCGGACGAGCTGCTTGCGGAAGGGTTGAAGCGCCTTTTCGATGGTGACAATCACCAACTCAAAGGTCTTGCACTCCTCGATCTCCTTGTAGAGCCGCTCCTCGATGAAGATCTGCTCCAAGAGATGGGCATGGAGCTTCTCCTTGAGCCGGCCCAGCTCAATGGAGAGTTCCTGTTCGAGGTCTTGCACCAGCTTGTCGGTATTTTGTTGCAGCACCTCGCTCACGGTGAGAATTACCGGGTTGTTGTCGCGGATCACCGTGAGATTCGGGCTGATCGGCACCTCACAGTCGGTAAAGGCGTAGAGCGCCTTGATGGTGTCGCCGGCGTGGACGTTGCGAGGCACCTTGATCTCGATCTCCACCTCCTCGGCGGTATAGTCGTTGATGGAGACGATCTTCAGCTTCCCCCCCCGCGCCGCCTTTTCGATGGACTCGCTCAGGCTCTGGGTGGTGGTGCCGTACGGAATGTCGCGGATGACGATGGTCTTGTCGTCTTTTTCCTCGATCCGCGCCCGGCAGCGGATGCGGCCGTTGCCGTCCTGGTAGTCGCTCACATCGAGCAGCCCGGCCTGCTGGAAATCCGGGAACACCGCAAAGGGTTTGTTGCGCAGGATGTTTTTCTGCGCCTTCAAGAGTTCGCCAAAATTGTGGGGCATGATCTTGGTGGCCATGCCCACGGCAATGCCCTCGGCGCCCTGCATCAGGAGCAGCGGCAGTTTGGCCGGCAGGGTCACCGGCTCCCTGGCCCGGCCATCATACGACTCCACGAACTCGGTGAGGTCGGGATTGAACATGGTCTCCCGTGCCAGGGGAGTGAGCCGGCACTCGATATAGCGGGCGGCCGAGGCCGAGTCCCCGGTGTAGATGTTGCCGAAGTTGCCCTGGCGGTCGATGAGAAAACCCTTGTTGGCGAGGTTCACCAGGG
The DNA here is from genome assembly GCA_021802645.1 of Deltaproteobacteria bacterium. Taxonomy (GTDB): domain Bacteria; phylum Desulfobacterota; class Desulfobulbia; order Desulfobulbales; family Desulfurivibrionaceae; genus JAJZRJ01. Next base: position 231,118 of record JAJZRO010000002.1, read on the forward strand.
CGGCGAAGATCGAGGCGTCGCCATGGGGATGGAGCTTCATGGTCTCGCCCACCACGTTGGCCACCTTGTGGAAACGGCCGTCATCCATGTTGAAGAGGGTCTGCATGATGCGGCGCTGCACGGGCTTCAACCCATCGGCCACGTCGGGAATGGCGCGCTCGCGGATGACGTACGAGGTATAGTCGAGGAAATTCTCGTCAAAGAGCCGGTGCAGTTCGCCGTACTGGGTGGTTTCCATGGTTCAGACCAGATGCTCCATGATGTAGTCGCGGCGGTCCGGGGTGTTCTTGCCCATGTAGAACTCGAGCACCTGCGGCACCTCGCTCAGGATGTCGATGTTCACCTGCCTGAGGCGCATGTCCGGGCCAATGAACTGCTTGAATTCCTTGGGCGAGATCTCGCCCAACCCCTTGAAACGGGTGATCTCCACCTGCCGTTTGTTCTTGCCGCTGCCACCGAGCTTCCGCTCCGCCGCGGTCTTTTCCTTTTCAGAATAGCAGTAGATCGTCTCCTCCTTGGTGCGTACCCGGAAGATCGGGGTTTCAAGGAGGTAGATATGGCCGCGTTTGACGATGGACTCAAAGTAGTGGAGGAAGAAGGTGAGCAAGAGGTTCCGGATGTGCAGGCCGTCCACGTCGGCGTCGGTGGCGATGATGATGCGGTCGAAACGGAGGTTGCCCACCGAGTCCTCAATGTCGAGGGCCCGCATCATGTTGTACATCTCGTCATTTTTGTAAAGCAGCGCCATGGGCTGGCCAAAGACATTGAGCGGCTTGCCCTTAAGGGAAAAAACCGCCTGGGTCATGGGGTCGCGGGCACTGACAATGGAGCCGGAGGCGGATTGCCCCTCGGTGAGGAAAATCATGCTCTCGCGACCCGCCGGCGAGGGGCGACCAGGGGCGGGATGGTATTTGCAGTCTTTCAGCTGCGGCACCTTGAGCGCCACCTTCTTGGCCTTGGCCTTGGCCTCCTTGCGCACGTGCTGCAATTCCTTGCGGATGCGCGCACTCTGCTGGATCTTGTCGATGACGATTTCAGCGATGTCGGTGTGCTTGTAGAGATACTCGCTCACCGCATCACGCACCGCGTTGACGATCTCGGCGCGGATCTCGGTATTGCCGAGCTTGTTCTTGGTCTGGGACTCGAAGATCGGCTCCTTGACCTTGACGGCAATGGCGCCCACCACGCCCTCGCGCGCGTCCTCGCCTTCGAACTTCTTGCCGGAAAACTCGTTGATCCCCTTCAAAATGCCTTCGCGGAAGGCGGAGAGGTGGGTGCCGCCCTCGTTGGTGTAGGTGCCGTTCACGAAGGAGAAGTAGGATTCGCCATAGCCGTCGGTGTGGGAGAAGGCGAACTCCACCAGCTTGTCCTTGGCGTGAATCGCCTCATAGAGCTTGGTGCTGCGGGTTTCGTTGTCGAGCAGGTCCAGCAGGCCGTTTTCGGAATAAAAGGTTTCGTCGTCAAGCTGGAGGGTCAGGCCGGCGTTGAGATAGGCATAGCGCCACAACCGCTTGCGGACAAAATCAAGATTGAAGGTATATTCCTCAAAGACCGTGGGATCAGGCCGAAAGTGGACCAGAGTACCGTTCTTTTCCTTGGTCTTGCCCTCCTCCTCGCCGGTCAGCCCACCGGCGACGAAAGTGGCCCTGGCGAATCTGCCGTCACGGAAGGAGGTGACGGTAAAATGTTCGGAAAGGGCATTCACCGCCTTGGTGCCCACGCCATTGAGTCCCACCGAAAACTGGAAAACGTCGGTGTTGTACTTGGCGCCGGTGTTGATCACCGAGACGCACTCCACCAGTTTGCCCAAGGGGATGCCCCGGCCGTAGTCACGCACGGTGACCGAGCCCTCCTCGCCGATGGCGATCTCCACCTGCTTGCCCGAGCCCATGATGAACTCGTCCACCGCGTTGTCGATCACCTCCTTGAGCAGCACGTAGATGCCGTCGTCAGGGTGGGAACCGTTGCCGAGCCGACCAATATACATACCGGGCCGCAGCCGGATGTGTTCGATGGAGCTCAGCGTCTTGATCTTGCTCTCGTCGTAAACCGCGGCGGATTCGGGAGTTGCTTTCGTCATAGATACGGGAAGGGGCTCAGGACCAAAAGTTTGGGCACATTACCGGGTATTCCCGGCCGATACCGGTCGGGCGCCGCAACGGGCGTGGCCATAGAGGAATGCAAGGGCTGTTTCTGGCAAAAACACGCAGGGTCGCGACATCCGGTTGCTGGAACACCTGTATGCTGCTATAACCTTGGGCAACACTCTATCTGATGCGCACGGCGGCGTCAAATACCATTTTTCGCAGGAGCCCGACCATGACTGAAGCTTTGAACGAACAACTGGCCACCACAACGGTCCACTGGAACCTGACCGATCTCTACACCGGGGTGACCGATCCGCAGGTGGAGGCCGATATCGCTGCCTGCGAGCGCGAGGCCAAGGCCGTCCGCAGCGACTACGCCGGCACGGTCGCCGCCTTGAGCGCCGAACAACTTCTTGCCCTGGTGACGCGCCTGGAACAACTGGAAATCCGAGTCGCCAAGCTTGGCACCTTTGCCTTCCTCAACTTCACCACCCAGACCAAGAATCCCGAGGCCGGCGCCTTCCTCCAGAAGATCAAGGAGGCGGGCAGCCGCATCAGCCGGGAGACCATCTTCTTCGAATTGGAGTGGAGCGCGGCGAGCGAAGAGGCGGCCGAGAGCCTGCTCGCCAACCCAATGCTCGACCATTACCGCCACTATCTCCACAATGTCCGGCGCTATGCCAGCCACCTCCTGAGCCAGGCGGAGGAGACGCTGCTCATCGAAAAATCCCCCGTGGGGCGCACGGCCTGGACCACCCTCTTTGAAAAGGTCATGGGCCATCTCAAGTTCGGCAAATCTGGCCGCACCGAGGAGGAGGTGCTGAACGACCTCTATCATCCGGAACGCCCGGTGCGGCAGGCGGCGGCGAGCGATCTGACCAACGGCCTTCAGAATCAGCTCCACATCCTCACCCACATCTTCAACACCCTCTTGGCCGACAAGATGATCGATGACCGGCTACGGAAGTATCCTGCCTGGGTGAGTTCCATGAACCTCTACAACGAACTCCATGACCAAACCGTGGAGGTATTGGTCGATGCAGTCACCAGCCGCTATGATATCGTTCAGCGGTACTACCGCCTGAAGCGCAACCTGCTGGGCCTTGACGAACTGACGGATTACGACCGCTACGCCCCCCTGCCCCATCTGCCCACCGCCTCGATTCCGTGGCAAGAATGCACGCGGTTGGTGCTCAAGGCCTTCCACGAATTTTCGCCGCAGATGGCCGAGATCGCCGGGATGTTCTTCGACAAACAGTGGATCGACGCGCCGGTGCAGGAAGGCAAGCGGGGCGGCGCCTTTGCCCACCCCTGCGTGCCCGAGGTGCACCCCTACGTGATGGTCAACTATGTGGGCAACCTGCGGGACATCTCCACCGTGGCCCACGAACTGGGCCACGGCGTCCACCAGCATCTGGCCGCGGCCAACGGCTATTACAACAGTTCCACCACCCTGGTGCTGGCCGAGACCGCCTCGGTCTTTGCCGAACTGCTCCTCTTCAATTCCCAGCTGGCACTCATCGACAATGCGGGAGAAAAACGGGCTTTCATCTGTCAGAAACTCGAGTCGATCTTTGCCACCGTCTTCCGGCAGGTGGCCATGAATCGCTTCGAGCATTTGGCCCACACCACCCGCCGCGACCAGGGCGAGCTTTCCAGCGAAGAGCTCTCTGGCCACTGGTTGACCACCCAACGCGCGATGTTCGCCGACTCGGTCACCCTCTCCGACAACTACGCGGTGTGGTGGTCCTATATCCCCCACTTCCTCAACTCGCCGGGCTATGTGTACTCCTATGCTTTTGGCGAACTGCTGGTGCTGGCGCTTTACAACCTCTACCAGCAGGAGGGGACGGCCTTTGTGCCGAAATATCTGGAACTGCTCAAGGCGGGCGGCAGTGCCTCGCCCTATGAGTTGCTCAAGCCCTTTGGGGTCGACCTCGACGATCCGGCCTTCTGGCACGGCGGGCTCGCCACAATCGACGCCATGCTCCGGTTGGTGGAGGAATAATTACCTGCAGTTATCCCGACCCAAACGACGCCTTTCTGCCGAAGGTGCAAAAAAAACTTGCCCCTGCCATGAAAATAGGGTATTCAATCATATGAAGTGCAGAAGCTGTTGACAGCTCCGGATACACAACCGAACCGCACATCATGTTCCACTTGTGCGGTTTTCTTGTTTCAGGGGCTGGTCAAATGGCGCTGCAAGGCTGGTTGGCACAGTGTCGGCCAAGCCAATAAGAAAGTGGCCCCTGCGGGGCCGAGTACAGAAGGAGTAGTTCGCAATGGCAGAAGGTACAGTAAAGTGGTTTAACGCTTCCAAGGGCTTTGGTTTCATCGCTCAGGACAACGGCAAGGACGTGTTCGTCCATTACTCCGCGATCCAGACCGACGGGTACAAGACCCTTGAAGAGGGCGCCCGGGTTCGTTTCGAGATCGTGGAAGGTCCGAAGGGACCCGCAGCTGATAAGGTTACGCCGCTGTAATAACAGCAGTTATTCCCCTTCGACACCCAAAAGCCCCGCCTCGGCGGGGCTTTTTTTTGCCGAAATTCCGAGCGATCTATTCCGCGGGGCCATCCGACGGGCGCAGGAGAATGCGGCAATCGGCCACGGAACACCCTTTGCCCTGCTCGTGCACCATGAGCGGATTGATATCGAGTTCCGCGATTTCCGGATGGTCGGTGGCCAGCCGGGAGAGCCGCAACAGACAGCGTTCCAGCTCCTCCTGATCCGCCACCGCGGCCCCACGCGCGCCATCGAGCATGGGATACGCCTTGATGGAACGCACCATGTGGCGGGCGCCGTTGTGCCGAATGGGCGCCAGTCGAAAACTCACATCCTTGAAAATCTCGACAAAGATCCCACCCAGGCCGAACATGAGCAGCGGCCCGAAGGCAGGATAACGCTTGATGCCGAGGATCACCTCCACCCCGCGCGCGGCCATCCGCTGGACAAACACCCCATGCACCTCGGCTTCCGGCAGGTGACGGCGGGCGGCGGCGATGATCTCTGCGTAAGCCCTCTGGGCCTCCGCCGGGGTGGCAACGCCGACCCGTACTCCGCCGACATCGGATTTATGGACGATCTGCGGGGAGACGATCTTCATCGCACAGGGGCCGAATTCCGCCACGGCCGCCGCCGCCTCATCGGCACTCACGGCCAGCCGGGAGGGCAAGACCGAAAAACCGTAGGCGGCAAGGATCTCGTTGCCCTCCACCTCCCCCAGATACTGGCTGCCGTTTTTGAGGGCTCGCCGAATCACCTTGGCGGCCGCGGTCCGGTCCACCGGCAGCGCAATCTCCTCGAGGTGCTGGCGGTGCAGCCAACAGGAATACTGGTAGAGGGCGCTCATGGCCCGGGCGGCGGCCTCGGGGAAGTGGTAATGGGGAATGCGATGCTGCTCCAGGACCTCGATGCCCTTGGAGACATCCATCAGTCCCATGAAGGAGGCCACCACCGGCTTGCCGCTCTTGCGCGCCAACTCGGGGATGATGGCCGCGGTCTCCTCGATCTCGGTCATGGACTGCGGGGTGAGGATGAAGATGACGCCGTCCACGTTCTCGTCATGCAATACCGCTTCGAGGGCCGCCTGATAGCGGTCCGAACGCGCGTCGCCGATTACATCCACCGGGTTGTGGATATTGGCCGAGGCCGGCAGGTGGCTGCGCAGCACCTCGGTGGTGGCCTCTCCGAGAGCGGCCAATTTAAGGCCCGAATGGATGGTGACGTCGGTGGCAATGATCCCCGGACCGCCCGCATTGGTAATGATCGCCATGCGGTTGGAACGCGGCAACGGTTGGTTGGCAAAGGCCACGGCGTAGTCGAAGAGCTCCTCGATGGACTGGGCGCGAAAGACGCCGGATTGCTCGAAGAGGGCGTTGTACACCGCCTCGGAACCAGCCAGCGAGCCGGTGTGCGAGCTGACCGCCGCCGCCCCTTCGGCGGTGCGGCCGGCCTTGATCGCCAGAATCGGGGTGGGATTTTCACCGCCGGTGATCTCGCGCACTACCTCGATGAACTCAGCCCCGTGGCGCAGCTCTTCGACGTAGAGCATGATCACCTTGGTCTGCGGGTCGTCGTGGAGGTAACGGATGAGCGCCAGTTCGCCAATGTCTGCCTTGTTGCCCACCGAGATGAATTTGGAAAAGCCGATGTTCTTCTTGGCCGCGAAATCGAGCACCGCGGTGCAGAGTGCGCCGGACTGACTGATAAAAGCGATGTTGCCGGGCTTGGCCTTCTGGCGGGCGAAACTCGCATTGAGGCCGGTCAGCGGGTCGGTATTGATGATGCCGAGGCAGTTCGGCCCCACCAACCGCATGCCGTGCTCCAGGCAAACCGCCACCAGTTCCTGCTCGATGGCCGCACCGGCCGGTCCGGTCTCGCGAAAGCCGGCGGAAATGACGATCAGGGCCTTCACTCCCTTGGCCGCCGCCTCGCGGGCCACGGCCGGCGTCTGGGCGGCCGGCACGATGAGCACCGCGAGATCGACCTGATCCGGGATGTTCCCCATGGTCGGATAGGCGCGTACGCCGCAAATCGACTTGGCCTTGGGGTTTACCGGGTAGATGATGCCGGAATAATCGCTCGCCAGGATATTCTTGAAGACCGCGCGGCCGACACTGTCCGGCCGGTTGGAGGCACCGACCACCGCCACCGAGGCCGGGGAAAAGATCGCCGTCAGCCCCTCGGCCGAAACCGCCTTGGCCCGTTGTGCCTGCTTTGCCTTGCCACCCGCCGCTGTTGCCGCTGCCATACACGCCCTCCCCTTTGGTATCCCATTATGGGGGCGACAGTGGCTGGCTGTCGAGTTGTTTTTCCAGCACCATCGGGTCGGAGGTCGGCTGGTTGCAGGCGTATCCCTGGCAGAGATAGGCGGTGGGCCGGCCGGCGAGCCGTTGCGTTGCGGCCACCGAAGGAAGCCGCTGGCCGAGCCACCCCTGCCCCCCCTGCGTGCTGTCGGCAAGCAGCACCATGAGGCCGGGCAGAAAACGGCGACGCACCACCTCCAGGAATTGCTGCGTTTCCGCCTCGTCCCGTTCCCCAATGATGACGAGTTGCCGCGGGGGCTGGCGCCAAAGGTCATAGGCCACCAACATCTGCGGCAGGGCCGGCGGATATTCCTTCAGGCGATGGCCAAAGGCGGCAATGGTCCTTTCGGCCATGGTCAACCACGCCTCCTTGCCGGTGATCCGCGCCAAGTGCAAGAGATTCAAGGCGGCAATGGAGTTGCCGGTGGGCTCGGCCCCGTCGTAGTCCGATTTCATGCGGACGAGGAGATTCTTCTCCGCCGCGCTGGTCTCAAAAAAGCCGCCGGTCTGGGGGTCGGAGAACAGGGCGATCTGTTTTTCGGTGAGCGATACCGCCGCATCGAGCCAGGTCACGTCAAAATCGGCCTCATAGAGGTCGAACAGGGCCTGAACCAGAAAAACGTAATCATCAAGCTGCCCCGTCAACCCGGCCTTGCCCTCCCGATAGCGACGCAAGAGGGTGCCGCTGTCCTGATCCACCAGACGGTCGAGGAGAAATCGACCGGCCCGGACGGCGGCGTGGCGGTACTTCTCCCTGCCCAGCACTTGGTACCCACGGGCCAAAGCGCTGATGACGTGCCCATTCCAGGCGGTGATGATCTTGTCGTCGAGATGGGGCCGGGACCGCTGGCGGCGGGCGCGAAAAAGCGTGGCCCGAGCCTGCTCCAACAACTCCCCCACCTCGGCCGGGGTCTGATCGAACTGGCGGGCGGTCTCCTCCAGGGTGCGGGCGACAAAGAGGATGTTGCGGCCGGCAAACTCGCCGTGTGGGTCGTTGGCTGCGTTGCCGTTCGGCTCGACGCCGTAGTGATAGCAAAAGACCGCCCCAGCCCCCGGCCCGAGCCGGTGGAGAATTTCCGCCTCGGTCCACAGATAGAACAATCCTTCGCCGTGGCGTTCCGGGTCGGTCGGATCCGGGCTGTCGGCATCTTCGGCGGAGTAGAAAGCGCCCTCCGGATTGCTCAGTTCGCGCAGCACGTAATCAAGGACATCGGCGGCCACGTTGGCATAGAAGGGCTCACGGGTAAGCTGGTACGCTTCCAGATAGGCCACCGCCAACTGCCCCTGGTCGTAGAGCATCTTCTCGAAATGCGGCACCCGCCACGCCCGATCGACGGCATAACGATGAAAGCCGCCGCCCACGTGATCGTACATGCCGCCGGCCGCCATCCGCCGCAGGGTGACGAGGACCATGTCGCGGGCCTTTTCCTCCCCGGTGCGGTCATAATGACGCAGCAGAAAGGAGAAAACCACCGGCCGGGGGAATTTGGGCTGGCGGCCGAATCCCCCAAAGGCCGGGTCGTACTCGCTGGCCAACAGTTGATATCCCTGGGTCAGGAGACGTTCGTCGAGCTGCGTCGGATCGGCAGCAGTCGACGCCTGTGTCTGCAAGTGGTTGGTGACCGCCGCGGCCGAAGCCAGTACCTTGTCCCGCTTGTCGCGCCACAAAGCCTGGATGGCATCGAGCACCTGCCGGAAACTCGGCAGGTTGTGGCGCGGTTCGGGCGGGAAATAGGTGCCGCTGTAAAAGGGTCTGAGCTCCGGGGTGAGGAAGACCGACATCGGCCAGCCGCCGCCTCCGCCCAACGCCTGGGTTGCGGCCATGTAAAGCTGATCGACATCCGGCCGTTCCTCGCGGTCCACCTTGATGGCAATGAAATGCTCGTTGAGCACGGAGGCGATAGCCGGATCACCAAAGGATTCCTGCGCCATGACATGGCACCAGTGGCAGGTGGAATAGCCGATGGAAAGAAAGATCGGTTTGTCCTCCGCCCGCGCCCGGGCAAAGGCCTCTTCGCCCCACGGATACCATGCCACCGGATTGAAGGCGTGCTGGAGCAGGTAGGGACTCTGCTCCGTCAGGAGGCGATTGGGCGTCCTGCCGCGACCGAGCTCCTGTGCAACGAACTCCGCAATGGTGTTGGTGCCTGGCATGCCTTCCTCCTCTGCCGAATCGCCAAAGGATATCGCCCCCGGTTCCGGACAGGCGGCCTCGGCGGTGGCCCCAAAAAGTCGAACAACATGGTGGTGGTCTCTGTCAGTGTAGCAGAACCGCGGCAGCGGATAAAGGAAGCAATGGCCAAGGCCGGGACTCGCGGCTTTTGTTGAGCGGCCGGGCCAGCACGAAGTTCCCCTGGTTTTGGCGGGCGTTTTTTGCTACGATAGATACGTCAGGCATTCCATGACGGCTGGTGTTCCATCCTTCGTCAACCCGATGCGCTGAAGGAGAAATCCATGGCTCTTAGTCTCGACGCCACCTCCGCTCCGCCGTTGACCCACGCCTTCGTGAACCAACGAAGGCGAGCCGCCAGCAGTTCCAACCAGCAAGACGACCAGCAGCTCCGGCAGGCAAAGGCGCGCGAGCAGGATTCCTCCCAACAGGTACACGACGCCCAAAATGACGTGGAGGAGGCCGACCGTCGCTTGCAGGAGGCCCTGTCACGGGAGCGGCAGGCCAGCGAGCAGGTCCGTGCCGCCCGCGCCGAACAAGAACAGGTGCGGCAGGCCAGCCAGATACAGGGGCGCGGCACCGTGGTCAGCGTCCTGGTCTAACCCGCCTCCTGACCCGGTCAGCCGCTTATGTTCTACCGTCTTCTCGCCGATGCCGTGGCCCTGCTGCACTTCTCCTTTATTCTTTTTGTGGTCCTCGGCGGGCTGCTGGTCATCCGCTACCCCCGCCTCATCTGGCTGCACCTGCCCGCGGCGGCATGGGGTGTCCTGATCGAATTCTACAGCTGGGGCTGCCCTCTCACCCCGCTGGAAAACTATTTTCGTCTCTTGGCCGGGGAAACACCGTATGCGGGCGGGTTCATCGAACGCTATCTCATCCCGCTGATCTATCCGGCCGACCTCCGTTACGCCGACGGGCTCCTGCTGGGGACCGGTTGCCTGCTGCTCAACGGCCTGATCTATCTGCGGATGCTGAAAAAGTACCGAGCGAGGAAAAAACATGACTGAAAAAATCGGCTTTATCGGCATGGGGATCATGGGCCAGCCCATGGCCGCCAATCTCGTAACCAAAGGCTATGCGGTGATGGTCTACAATCGCTCCGCCGACAAGACCAAACTATTGGCCGACCTCGGCGCCAAGGTAGCCATGACCCCAAAGGAAGTCGGAGAGTGGGCCCAGGTGGTTTTCCTCATGCTGACCGGCCCCGAGGCGATCAACGACACCCTGCGTGGCCCGGATGGCCTGCTTGCCGGCTTGCCTTCTGGCGGTGTCATCGTCAACATGAGCACGGTGCCCCCGGCCTATAGTAGGACACTGGCCGGTGACCTGGCGCAACAGGGCATTACCCTGATCGACGCCCCGGTCTCCGGCTCCAAAAAGCCTGCCGAAGAGGGCACGCTGGTCATCCTTGCTTCCGGTCCCGAGGAAGCGGTCAACCAACTGGAGTCCGTTTTTCTCGGGATGGGGAAAAAGGTGGTCTACTGCGGGATCGCCGGTAACGGCTCGGCGATGAAGATGACGGTAAACCTGCTCCTCGGCGCCATGATGGCCGGCTTGAGCGAGGCAGTCCAGTTCGGCGAGCGATGCGGGCTCGGTGCCGACATCATCATCAACACCATTCTCTCGAGCCCCTTGGGCTGCGGGCTTTACAACCTGAAGGCCGAGATGCTTCGCAACAACCAATTTCCGGCGCAGTTTCCGTTGAAGCACATGTTCAAAGACCTCGGCTTTGTGCTGGAAACCGCGGAACAACACCATACGAAGACGCCCCTGGGCAACGCCGTGTATGCCCTCTACCAGCAGGGCATGGCCGCAGGATTGGGAGAAATGGATTTTGCCGCGGTCAAGAAGGTGCTCGCCGCGATGTGAGCCCAGGCCCTCAGTCGCCGATGGCACGCACGGTCAGGGCAAAGGCGATGACCGGAGCAACGATGACGGTGGTCACGAAAAGGACGGTACGGTGAAAGGCGGGACTCCTGATCGTCGCCACCAGCCCCTCGCCGAGTTGGTCGGCCAGCAGCAGGGCCAGGATGGGATAGAGCAGGATGAGCAAAGCACAGAGCACGATTTCGAGGGCCACGAGCTGCTTGCCGAAGACCCGCAGGGTATCGAGCGCGAGCCGCACCTTTTGCATCCTTTCCACCGCCGGGTGCAGCGCCGCCAGATCGGTAGCCCCTTCTTCCAGCCTATGGTTGGCGCTGGCGAGGCTCTCGCTGGCCACGGAACGCGCCTCCACCAGACGGCGTTTGCCCCGACGCAACAGCGCCTGAACATCACGAAACAGCGGCTTGTAGGGATACTCCTTCCACAGCTCGTTGGCCTGATCCCACTGCAGCACCGCCTCGTCGACCCGCTGGTTCAGGTCTTCCAACTTCGCCTCCTTGAGACGCGGCGCCGCATGGCTTAATTCGTTGGCCTGCGTTGCCACGTCAAGAAAGTCGTAATAGGACTTCCGGGCATACTGCTCCTCGAGCTGATCGAGCACATGCAGATTTTCCTGGAAATCCTGATCGTCGCCGTCAAACCATTTCTTCAGGGCCTCGCAGTCGGCATTGGCCTTGGTGAGGGCTTCGGTGGCCAGTTCACTGGCATGCCGCACGTGGGCAACGAGGATGTCCTCCACCAGACCTTCTATTGGCAACAGCACCGGGTCCATCAGCGCGGCCATAAAATAGAGACGGTCCGCCTCGACCAGTTTGGCAATGAGTTTCAGTGTCTTGGCCCCCTGCCCGTCCCGCACCAGGAGCTGCACCTTGCGGTAGAGCGCCTCGTGACAATCCACGTAAAGATTGAGCGTGGACTGGATGGCGTGCTCGGCCTTCCACGGTTGCCCCACCAGATCAAGAAAACGCGAAAGCAGCAGGCTCACATAGATCTTTTCTTTCTCGCAACTGGCCATGCCGGCAGCAATCTGGAGATGCTGTCCCATTTCGTCGAGCCGGTCACGCTCCAAGGCGACGAAGGCCAACCCGATGGTGGCGTAGAACTGTTTCCCGCCCATCTGCTGATTTTCGGTCATCAGCAGTTCAAACGCCTTGCGGTGCTGCCCGACCCGGAGGCAATCCAGGCCGAGCTGCAGATTGCGGCTGTCCACCTTGATCCGCTCGCTCTGGCCGGTACCATCCCAAACCGGATGGACGGAAAAGGCGATGCGCCGGAGATAGCGCGGCTGGTACACCAGATAGAGATCAAAATAGGCGACAAAGACCTGGAGCGGTTTGTTCCCCCGCAGCTCGGCACTGTTCACCCCCGCGGCCAGGAGTTCCCCCAGTCTTTTGGCATTGGTCACCGCGGCATGAAAATGGCCGGCCAGCTCGGCAAACGAAAGATACCCCACATCCTGAACCGCGCGGTCTTCGGTGGCCAGCAGGCGGCTAGGGCAATCAACCGGCTTGTGGGTGGCCATGCCGCAATAAAAACATTCGCGCTGGCCGCTCTTGACGAGAAGCGAGCGGTGAGGGAACAGTTTTTCGCGTTTGAGTCCGCTCTGGTCCGCAAACCGCAGCGGAAAAAGGCCGGACTCCTCGGTACCGAACTGGTAAGGCGGCAGCTTTTTCTCCGGCACCAGCCGCTCCCACTGGAGCTTGAGCGCCCGCGAGACGTGAATCGTTTCGTGCGACACCCCTTCCCAGATGCGGCCCGAGGCCACTCGAAACGGCGGCGGCACCTCCCCCTTTTTCTCCAGATGGAGAATGAGCTGGAGCGGCAGTGCGCCCTTGGACCGTTCCCACTGGTATTCCCTCCTGAGTCGCTCGAAACTCTCGAAAAAAACGGTGATCGCGGTATGGGGCTGGTCGTAGTTGAAAAGCAAGAGTTCCGGCCGGCTGTCCGGCGACTCGATCCCACCGGAACGCAACAACAGGCGGAGGTCGTGGATGAAGGTCTCCCACCGGCCAGGCAGAAAGCGCTCCCCCAGGAAGGGCAGATTGTGAATAGCCAGCAGGATGGGATATTCTTTCGGCATGGTCTGGTGGTGGCTGTTCTAAAAGAGAGGTGCCCCGGCGGGATCTTTCCGACCGGTCGCCCACATTCCCTTGATCTCCCGCCTACTATAAGAAACAACCCCGTGGAGGGTCAATCATTCTCAGGCTCGTCGCCAAAAAACTCTTGTCAAAACGCCGCATCGCCTGGTTATAAAAGACCAAAAGCGCCTTATTCGCCCCAAATCGTCACCCAAGTGGCTTCATCCCCTTGTAACGAGGAGGAACCCATGGCCCGCATCGCCATTCTCACCTGCGCCAACTGTACGCAGGAAATGAACTGTGCTTCGGTGGTCTGCCTTGGCGATCTGCGCAAGCGAAGAGGGCTTTTCGACCGCTACCCCCCGGACCAGGAGCTAGAGCTGATCGGTATCATCAGTTGCGCCGGCTGCCCCACCCTGGCGGCCCCGGAAAAAATCCTCCGCCGGGTGCGCGCGGTGGCCGACTACCGCCTCGATGCCCTGCACCTCTCGTATTGCATGACCGCCCTCTGCCCCTTTCTCGCCCAGTACCACAAGATGATTGCCACCGCCTATCCGGCGCTCGAAATCGTCCGCGGTACCCACACGCCGCGCGACCTGGGGCAATTCCGTGCCGAGGTCCACGAACTCCTCTGCCCCAGCGTCTCGCCGCGGCAGGACATGAACGACCTCATCAGGGGAACGTTCTCCCTTCCCAAATCGTGAGCAACGGCGGGAAAGTTTCCTTGCCAACCATGGCTGCCTGCACTAGCATGAGGCAAACGGACAAGGAGGAGCCATGGTTCGCAAACTGAGCGGGGCCTTTACCGGCGGCGTCGTGGGCGCGCTGATCGACAGCGTCAATGTCTGGCTGCTTTCCCACTTCGGCCTTCTCGCCATGGCAGGGATCTCCATGCGGGTGGAGTTCGTCGGCAGTTGGCTCTATCCGCGCCTGGTCTGGGGCGGCATCTGGGCGTTGCTGCTCCTGTTGCCGATTCTCAAGAAGAAGGTCGCATTACGCGGTACCCTCATGAGCCTTTTTCCCTCCGCCATGATGCTCTTCAAGGTGCTGCCGGCGATGGGCCAGGGGCTGATGGGCCTGCACCTCGGCATCCTGATGCCGGTGATGGTGGTAGCCCTCAACATCATTTACGGCCTGGTCGCGGCCTTCTGGTACAAGAACAGCGGCGGCTGATCGACGATGCTGCTCCCCTCCACCGACCTTTTTCTCCGGCTGGTTGCGGAAAACGATCTCAACAAGCGCCGCTTTCATCAGTGGGTCTTCAACCCCGGCATGCTCTTCCGCACCGAAGAGAAATGGTGGGATGCCTCCTCCGCCCGCCCCATCCCGCACGAAGGGCTCGATGTCGCCGCTTTTCTCACCAAGGGGGGCCAACTGGAGTGGCTCACCCCGCAAACCCGCATCCCGGCGGCCTATGACGGCATCATCGCCAAGCTACAGAAGGATTTCCTCGGCTTTTCCTGTTTCCTCCGCCACGACCAGTTCCAGCGCGGCCCCCGGCTACTCTACAGCGTCTATGGCCACATCGAGCCGTTGCCGGAACACCGTGAAGGACAAGCGCTCAAGGCCGGCGACATCCTCGGCACCCTGGCCGACACCAGTCAGAAAAAATCCCCCATCCGGACCCACCTCCATTTCAGCCTCGCCTGGATTGCGACGACCGTTCCGGCAAACTCCCTCAACTGGGAGACTATGAACGACCCGGAGGCGGTGATCCTTATCGATCCGCTCTCGCTCCTGACCGGCGCCTTTTCGGTGATGTACTGATTGCCAGGGGGGGCGGCAGAGACTCCCGGTAACTCGCCGCGTCCGGTTTACAGATACGTTTCCGGCTCCTTGCGGTCGCCGCAGGTCTGCCGCAGATATTCCGTAACCTGCCGGATCCGCGGATCGTCCATGGTGCGCGCCCCGGCCGGACAACCCTTGATACAGGCGCAACACCGGATGCACCGGCCTTTTTCGGCAACCGCTGGATCATCCTGCGGTATGGCCCCGGTCGGGCAGAGGGCCACGCATTGACCGCATGCCGTGCAACGGGTCTGGTCCACAACCGGCGCGGTTGCCGGCAGCTGCGGGTGTTCCTTGTAGGGGAAATTGCCTGGCACCGAAAGGGGTGCAAGCCCCGCAGCGGACGGCAGCACGGTGACCTTCTTACGGACCGCACCCCCAAACGCCCGCGCCTTGGCCAGATCCATGGCATCCGGCCGCCCCACGGCAATGGGCGCGCCTACTGCGGAATAAGAATGCTCACCGATGAACGCTCCCGCCGCAATAGGCTGAAAGCCTACCGCAACGGCCAGATCCCGCAATTCGAGGAGCGCGTCGTCATACGCCCGGTTGCCGTAGACCACGACAATGACCGCTGGTGTCCCCTGCCCTTCAAGGCGTCGAAAACGCGACACCATCATCGCAGGCAACCGGCCGGCATAGACCGGGGCGCCGATAAGGGCAATATCCCAGACGCCTGCCGAAAACGATTGCCCCTCGGCCGCCGGCGGTGTCAAATCGACCTGGCATTCGCCGGCAGCCCCCAGCCCTTCGGCAATGGCCGCCAGGATCCGCCGCGTGGTATGGGTCGGGGAAAAATAGATCAGCCCGGCAGCGTCGATCTCCATCCCCGGCCCCAATCAGAAAACCAGCGACAGCCAGGTGGCGGCGAAGAGGGTCAGACTGATGAGGCCGTTGAGGGTAAAGAAGGAAAGCTGGATGCGGGAGAGGTCGCGGGGATTGACCACCAGGTGCTGGTAAAAGAGCGCCCCGGCGGTAAGAACAATCCCCACATAGTAGGGCCAACGAAGTCCGGTCAAGATGCCGGTGGCCACGAAGAGCGCAAAGGCCACCGCATGAAAGGCGACCGCGAGGCGGAAGGCGCGCTCCCGGCCAAAACGGGAAGGGAGGGAAAAGAGGCCGGCCTCACGGTCGAAGTCGGCATCGAGGCAGGCATAGACCGTATCGAACCCCGCCACCCAGAAGAGCACCCCCAGGGACAGCGCAAAGGGGTAGTCGACGAGCGTTCCCTTCACCGCCACCCAGCCGCCCAGCGGCGAAAAGGCCAGGGCCACGCCGAGCACCACATGGCAGAGCCAGGTAAAGCGCTTGGTGAGGGAGTAGAAAAAGGTGAGTCCCAAGGCAAAGGGCGAAAGCAGCAGGGTCAGGCGATTCAACTGGCTGCAGGCGAAGAAGAACAAGGCGGCGGCGAGCATCACCATGAGCCAGGCCTCGACCAGCTTGACGCTGCCGGCCGGCAAGGCCCGATCGGCGGTGCGGGGGTTGGCGGCGTCGAAGCGGCGGTCCACAATGCGGTTGAAGCCCATGGCCGCGGTCCGCGCCCCCACCATGGCCAGCACCACCCAGAGGAAGGTGATGGCGTCCGGCACCCCCCGCTTGGCCAAAAAGGCGCCGATAAAGGCAAAGGGCATGGCAAAGACGGTGTGCTCGAATTTGATCATCTCGAGCAGGATGGCAATCTTTTTCAGCACAGCAGACCCCTTCGGACGTTTTCGCCACGAAAGACACGAAATCCACTAAGAATCTTTCGTGTCTTTCGTGGATTTCGTGGCAAGCGCTTAGCCGTTCCAGCGCGGCAGGTCGGGCAGGTCGAAACCGAGCAGCGACGCCACCCGGCCGGCAAAGGCGCGGGCCATGGCGGTGAGGCTCTCGGGATGATGATAAAAGGCCGGCATGGGGGGGCAGATGATGGCCCCGGCTTCATCCGCCTTGAGCATGTTGGCAAGATGGACGCGGTTGAGCGGCGTCTCCCGGACCGCCAAGATCAGCGGCCGCCGCTCCTTCAGGGTGACGTCGGCGGCGCGGTGAATGAGGTTGCGGGTGATGCCGTTGGCAATGGCCGCCAGCGTTCCCATGGTGCAGGGCAGCACCGCCATGGCGTCGAAGCGGCTGGAGCCGCTGGACATGGGCGCGGCAAAATTTTTCACATCATGCCACTGGGCCACATAGGGGGCCAACTCCGCCGGGCCGAGGTCCAGCTCCAGCCGCAGCACCTGCTCTCCGGCCTCGGAGATGATCGCGTGCACCTCGGCATCGGTGGCGGCCATGAGTTTCAGGAACTCCAGGGCGTAGAGCGAGCCAGTGGCGCCGGTGATCGCCAGGATGATTTTCTTCTTCATGCCGGCCCCCAGATCAGTTGGTTTGTAGCCACGAA